>JAKQNP010000010.1 GCA_029565675.1 bacterium | reverse complement strand
GTTTGGCATTGGCGGCGGTGACAATGAGGGCGGCTACGGCAACAACCACATCGAGAACATAGACGATGCGCAGCCGACCTTTACGATCAACGCCCAGTTCGGCAGCATCGACCCGATTTTCTACAGCGCCTGGGATTTCGACACCAAGATGCCGACCGGTGTGAAACAAATCGCGGTTGAAGTGCCGACAACCTTTGCACTTGAACAAAACTATCCCAACCCATTCAACCCGGAAACCCGCATTTCCTTCAGCGTGGCGAATACAGCCGACGTTCGCCTGATAGTCTATGACATTCTGGGCAAGGAAGTGGTTTCCCTGGTGAGTGAGAGAATGCAACCCGGCTATTATCAGACGACCTGGGACGGCCGCGATCGAACTGGCCAGCTGGTCGGCAGCGGTCTTTATTTCTACAAACTGATCGCCGGTGATTTTGTAAAAACCTACAAGATGATGTTCATGAAATAACTCGATTGCCGGGGCGCTGCTAATCAGCGGCGCCCCGGTTTTTATTGCTGCTTGAACGATCGATCTGCTGTAAATGTTGACTACCTGTCAGATCAAATCGCGCCTGGAAGTATTGCCTTGGATTTTATCACAATTTATTTTTCTGCGCTATTGAAAGATCGACCGTCAGGTCGATACTGTTGCCCAATAAAAGTGTTGACCATTTTTCGCTATTCTTCAGCCTTGAATCCGGGAAGGAGTTGAACCGTGGCAGTCGTCGATTATGTCATTGTGTCCATCTATCTGTTGGCAATCGTTGTGATCGGTTTGCTCATGCAGCGACGCGCGCAAGAGGGGATCGATTCCTACTTTCTTGGCAACCGCTCATTGCCCTGGTGGGCTTTGGGTGCTTCCGGCATGGCTTCCAATCTGGATATCAGCGGCACAATGATCAATACCGCATTTATCTTTGCCCTCGGTGCCAGCGGGTTTTTTATCGAAATCCGCGGCGGCGTAACCCTGATCATGGCCTTTTTGATGATCTTTATGGGCAAGTGGAACCGCCGTGCAGAAGTCATGACTTTGGCAGAATGGATGCATCTGCGCTTTGGCAAAGAACGCGAGGGTGATATCGCCCGTTTGATCTCTGCGATCACTCAGATCATCATGACCATCGCCATGATCACCTATTTCGCCATCGGGGCAGGCAAATTTATCGGCGAATTTCTCGGCATTCCGGCGTGGCTCGGCCTTTCTTCAGAATTTTGGGCAGCGACCATCATGATTGTGCTGGCAATGATCTATACCGTTCTCAGCGGATTGTATGGAGTGGTCTGGACCGATGTGTTTCAGGGATTGCTGATCTTTGGCACCATTCTCTATATCTGCTGGTTGGCTGTATCGAGATTTGCTTTGCCGGAAGCATTCGCGGTTTCCATACCGATGAAGGACCACACCTTTCAACTCCTCGAAACCACTCGTCAAGCATGGACTTCCATAATCCCCAAATGGCATCTCGGATTGCCGGCCGACAGCGCTTATTCAATCTACAATCTCTTTGGCATCGCCATCATTTTCTATCTCTTCAAAACTGCTATCGAAGGCAGCGGCGGTACCGGCAATTATATGCTGCAACGCTTCATGGCCGCGCACAGCGACCGCGACACCGGCCTCCTTTCCATGCTGTGGATCTTTTTGCTCTCCTTTCGTTGGCCCTTCATCGCGGCGATTGCCATGATGGGAATTGCTTTGGGAACCGGCCAGCAAACAGTGCTGGATCCGGAAACGGTGTTGCCTGCGGTTATCAATGAACTGGTCCCCACCGGCATCAAAGGCTTGCTGATCGCCGGCCTCATGGCTGCTGCCATGTCGACTTTTGACTCAACCGTCAATGCCGGGGCTGCCTATTGGGTCAAGGATATCTATCAAACCTATATCAATCCCAAAGCCAGCACCAAGTCGCTGATGCGGCATAGCCGCTGGTCATCGATCATCATCGTCTTACTCGGTTTGATGTTTACTGTCTTTGTTCGCAACATCAACGACATTTGGGGATGGATCACCATGAGCATCGGCGCCGGCCTGATCATCCCAATGCTGGCCCGCTGGTACTGGTGGCGCCTGAATGGCTACGGCTTTGCCGCCGGCACAATATGCGGTATGATCGCAGCCGTTTTGCAGCGGCTCTTTTTCCCGATGATTCCCGAGTATTTCAGTTTCCTGTTCGCCGCCGGCAGTTCTTTGATCGGTATGGTGGTGGTTTCGTTGCTCACCCGCCCGACCGCGCCTGGCGTTCTTTTGGACTTTTATCGCCGCACCCGGCCATTTGGTCTGTGGAACCCGGTGCGGAACCGACTTTCACCGGTGCTGATGAAAGCGATCAATGCTGAAAACCGACGCGATATCATCGCCACGAGCTTTGCGGTCCCCTGGCAGATCGTGCTTTTCCTCTTTATGATGATGCTGGTCATGCAACGTTGGGATAACCTGGTAGGGCTTTTGATCGCTTTGGTGGCCTTATCGCTTGGCCTCTACTTTTTCTGGTTCCGCCATCTGTCTACTGAAGTTCATGTCAATGAAAAAGATATTCAATCTTGATAGATTCTGATTGAGAAAATGGTCTCTTCGACAGGGATATTGCTGAGCAGACAATTTGAAAGCCAGCGCTGTTTGAGCGATTGAATCAGAAACATGACGAAAAAACATCCATGAAAATGATATTAAATCGAGATTCTGGCGGTGCGGATCTGCACAATCTGGGGAGTGAAATTACATCCTGGATGGTCAATCCTGGCCGTGCCAATCGCACGTTTTTTACTGTGGTGGGAATTCTCGTGACTCTTGCGATAGTGGCCTGGCCGATTTTGCGCGATTTTCTGCCCTTGCTGAAAATGATACCGGCAATCCTGCTCTATGGGCTCATTTTTTTCATCGCACCACTGGTCAGACGTTTCAACAATCAGGGCAAAAAACAGGAATGGACCCTTTTTAAAAATGGTTATCGGGTGCGTTACCTCTCTCGCCAGAACTCCGGCGAAAGCAAAACAGGGTATTGGAAAGAGTACAAAACCTGCACAGTCGAATCGTCTGGCATCAAATTGATTCCTGTTCAGCCTTTCGCTCGCACAACGCGGATGCCGGTTCCGGTCAATGTTATGGGCATCTACTCAATCGTGCGCGAGTGTATCAGTCTCGCCCAAACGCAAGAACTTGAAAAACAGGGCCCGATACCTGCAAAACCCAACCGGCGCAGCAATTGGAAAAGCCTCTGATTCCAGCCTAACCGATAGCCTTGGCGGAGTCTGGAATCTGTCCAAGAGCAAACACCCAGCCACAATCCGGGTCGATGCCCGGCTGGCGGCGGACCGGCGACTCTGTCCTCTAGGGTTGTCTGCGGGCCCCGGCCTGATCCCTGAAATCGATCTTGAGCGCCTTTTATCACGCCCGGCCGAAAACGAAAAGGCGATTCGATGCCGCGCCATCCGGACGGTGCGCGTGATGCCGCAGGAAAAAGCCGGCCGCAGAAGGCAGCCGATCCACAAGGGTTCCGGGCATGATGCCGAGATTGTCGTCGGTATGATTTGTCGCGTTTACTCTTGGCTTGCATGAACATCTTCGAGGTGCCCGAATGCCGGAATTGCCGGAAATCGAAACCCTGGTGCGCTCGCTGCGCCCGCTGTTGATAGGCAACCGCATCATCACCGTCTGGTTCAGCGGCCAACCGTTGCGGTTTCCGCTGGTGCCGGATGATTTTGACCGCTGGGTGATCAGCCAGGAAATTCATGCGGTGGATCGCCGCGGCAAATATTTGATCATCCGTCTGCAGAATCAGGCTGCCCTGGTGCTGCATCTGGGCATGAGCGGCAGGCTGTCTGTTGTGCCGGCTGCAGCGGAGATAGAAAAACATACGCACGTCATTTTCGATCTGTTGAACAATAGGCAGATGCGATATCGCGATCCGCGTCGATTTGGCCTTGTTGAAGTGGTGGCGCCGGCATCCCTGGCCGATTATGTTCGCTTTGCCCATCTTGGCGTTGAACCGCTGTCCGCTGCCTTTACTGCCGAATATCTGCTCTCTTTGCGCGGCAGGCAGTCGATCAAGAGCCGATTGATGGATGCCGGTTTTGTCGTGGGAGTGGGGAACATCTATGCCAACGAAGCGCTTTTTCATGCCGGCGTGTCGCCGATTCGTCCGGTTCATTCGATTGACAAGGCCGAGGCGGAGCGCATCGTCCAGGCGGTCTGCAAAGTTCTTCGCGATGCAATCCGGCGCGGCGGCACCACATTGAACGATTTTCGCTCGGCCGAAGGTGAACCTGGATTTTTTCAACTCGAGTTGTCGGTCTACGGTCGCCACGAGCAACCCTGCTTGGCTTGCGGCACGGCTATCAAAAAAATAACCCTCGCCGGCAGGTCCACTTTTTATTGTCCCCGATGCCAGAAATAGAAAAGCCCCGGTCGATATCGGCCGGGGCTTTTGGTTTTTTTGCCTGGCAAGATCAATACATGCCGCCGCCCGGAGGCATGGGCGGAGCTGCCGGTTCTTTTTCTTTCTTTTCGACGATGGTGGCTTCGGTCATCAGCAACAAGCCGGCAACGCTGGCGGCATTTTCCAACGCAATGCGCGCCACCTTGGTGGGATCGATAACGCCGGCTTCGAACAGATCTTCATAGACCTCAGTCGAAGCGTTGAACCCGAAATTGCCTTTGCCTTCTCTGACTTTCTGAATCACGATCGAACCTTCGTGTCCGGCATTCTCAGCGATCAAGCGCATTGGCTCTTCAAGGACCCGGTGCAGGATGTTGATGCCGATTTTTTCTTCTTCTTCGACCTTGACTTTATCGAGGGCCTCGATGCAGCGAACCAGCGCCACACCGCCGCCTGGAATGATACCTTCTTCAACCGCAGCGCGAGTGGCGTGCAGAGCATCTTCGACGCGGGCTTTCTTCTCTTTCATCTCCACTTCAGTGGCCGCGCCGACATTGAGAACCGCCACACCGCCGGCCAATTTGGCCAACCGTTCCTGCAGTTTTTCTTTGTCGTAATCAGAGGTCGAGCTTTCGATCTGTTTCTTGATCTGCCCAATGCGACCCTTGATGTCTTCGGTTTTGCCTGCGCCTTCGACGATGGTCGTATTGTCCTTGTCGATATTGACCCGTTTGGCGGAGCCGAGGTCGTTGAGGGTGGTATTTTCCAGTTTGAAACCCGCTTCTTCCGAAATGACCCGGCCGCCGGTGAGAACGGCGATGTCTTCCAGCATGGCTTTGCGGCGATCGCCAAAACCCGGCGCTTTGACCGCAGCGACTTTCAACGTGCCGCGAATTTTGTTGACAACCAGGGTCGCCAACGCTTCACCTTCCACATCCTCAGCAAGGATCAGCAGGGCTTTGCCCATCTGCGCGGTCTTTTCGAGAATCGGCAGCAGGTCTTTCATGGTGCTGATCTTTTTGTCATGGATCAGAATAAGGGGATCTTCCAACGAGGCTTCCATGGCGTCGGGATTGGTGACAAAGTAGGGCGAAATGTAGCCGCGATCGAATTGCATGCCTTCGACCACTTCCAGCGATGTCTCGGTGCTCTTGGCTTCTTCCACGGTGATCACGCCGTCTTTGCCGACCTTTTCCATGGCGTCGGCGATCAGTTTGCCGATCTCAGCGTCGTTGTTGGCGGAAATCGCACCGACCTGCGCGATCTCTTTTTTGCCGGGCAACGGCTTGCTCATTTTCTTCAATTCTTCGACAACCGCTTTGACACCTTTGTCGAGGCCGCGCTTAATCGCGGTTGGGTTGGCCCCGGCAGTGACGTTTTTCAAACCTTCGCGGACAATGCCTTGCGCCAAAACGGTCGCGGTGGTGGTGCCGTCACCTGCGATGTCGCTGGTTTTTGACGCCACTTCTCTGATTATCTGCGCACCCATGTTCTCAAACTCGTCTTCCAATTCGATCTCTTTGGCAACCGTAACACCGTCTTTGGTCACTGTCGGTGCACCGAATTTTTTATCGATCACCACATTGCGACCCTTCGGGCCCAGGGTGACCTTGACGGCATCTGCTAAAACATCGACGCCGCGTTTCAGACCCTCGCGGGCTTCCTGGTTGAACTGGATCAATTTTGCCATACAATAACTCCTTTATTCAGTCATGATATCTGCAGCAAAACACGATTTTTCTCATTAACAACAATTTGTGCAAAACTAGATGATCGCCAGCACATCGCTTTCCCGCATGATCAGATAATCTTCGCCGTCGATAGTGACTTCGGTGCCGGAATATTTGCCATAGAGAACGATATTGCCCTCTTTGACTTCCATCGGTATCACGGTGCCATTTTCGGCTCTTTTGCCCGGTCCGACCGCCACGATTTTGCCCTTTTGCGGTTTTTCTTTGGCTGTGTCGGGGATGATGATCGATCCGTGTGTCTTTTCTTCTGCCTCAAAGGGCTTAACCACCACGCGATCCGCCAATGGTTTTAGTTTCATAGAACAACCTCCATAAAAATAGTTAAAAATAATAAAAACAATGATGCTGTTGGCACTCACTTGTGACGAGTGATAATCGTCGAGCTTAAATATAGCAGAATTGATCAATTTGTCAAGTATTTTTTGTGGTGCTGTACCGTTCTGCATCGCTTTTTGCCGCGCGTGAGCAGCAGGGAGATAGAGGGCGAGCGCAAAAACTCGGTTGCAAAATGAAAAATATTCATTTTCTCTTGACAATTGATGTGGATGTGTATATATTTTTATTGGGCTACTGCAACAGGTGGGGAGGTTAATTCATGCCACGCAGCCCGTGTCAATGCCGCTGCGGAGTAGCGCGCTATGCAATCAGCTTGAGGGAAGGGGACCAGCATGAAAGAATTCGTCGAGTATATCGTAAAACACCTGGTGGATAATCCCGATGAAGTCAAGGTCTCTGAAGTCTTCGGTGAAACAACAGTTGTTTATGAACTCAAAGTTGCGCAACCCGATATGGGCAAAGTGATCGGCAAGAATGGTCGAACTGCTCATGCGATCCGTGTTTTGCTCAGCGCAGTCGCCCGCAAAGCTGGCAAACATGCAACTCTGGAAATTCTGGAGTAGGTCGGTTTCGAAGAAAAAGTGTTCGAAAAGTTGTGATACCGGTTTTGCCGTGCTCTATTTGGCAAGGCTCTGCAGTAAATTGCCTTTTTGGCACACCAGAAAGCGATGAATGCCTTTGTGGACAACAGAGGCATTTTTTATTTTCGCTCATTTGTGGTATTTTTCGCCTCGCAGAATGGTGCAGGCGCGGTAGAGCTGCTCGAGGAAAAGCACGGCCGCCAACTCGTGCCCCATGGTCATCGACGACAGTGAAAGCCGTTCGTCAGCTGCTTGCTGCAGGTTCTCATGGACGCCGTAGGGACCGCCGATGATCACCAACAGCGTCTTGATGCTGCGCAGAGCGGAGCGATTGAGCCATTCTGCTAACCCCGGAGAATCGAGCATCTTGCCCCGGCGATCCAGTACAACGCTGTGATCCGCCTCTTGCATCTGATTGGCTATGCGCCTGGCCTCCCGCAAGAGCGCTTCCTGCGGCGGCAGTGATGCCAGTTTTTCCGCTCGTACTGCTGTGCGCTCGAACGGGAAATAATGGTCGATGCGCTGTCCATATTTGTCAGCCAGCTGACGGCAGCAGGGATCGCTGATTTCGCCGACTGTCAACAATTTGATTTTCATTTTTTCCTGCGGTTGGTCTCGTTGCTGTTGTTCGCCTCTTTTTCCCTATCTTGGCACCACGCGCAGAATCCCGGTCAGATCCATCATGCTCTACCCAGGGTGAAAACCGCAAAGAGCAAAAACTCGTCAGATGGTTTTGTCTGGATTCTGTGCAGGTGAATTTCAGTTTACGTCTTTATCTCTTTTTCTGCAAGTCAATTCTTGCCGCCAAAGAAGCCTGCGCGGCTGCATCCTTTCGCGTGGCGTGCGGGCTGTAGTGCCACAGAGCCGTGTGGCGATCAAGCGCAAACGAGAATTGCGTTGACTATTAATGTATTGTTTTATACATTTTTAAATTAGTTAAAATTTATCTGGACTCTGATCGCCGGAATTGACGACCAGCATTGGCTGGCTGCAAAATCAACTCTTTTACTGATCCGCGCCTTGATCCAGTCTTTCCGATCTCGCTGTTGCGCAGTCAATCCACAAGTCGAGCAGATGTCAGCAAATGGGCTGCCGAAATCATCTGCTGTTCTCGGTGTTTGATAAAAAAACTGCATTTTGCAGAGGGTTTGAATGGAACAAAAAGAATTGGCCAAAATTTACGATCCCTCCCAGGTCGAGAGCAAATGGTACACCTATTGGGAAGAGAATCAATTTTTTCATGCAGATGCAAACAGCAGCAAGACACCTTATACCATTATGATTCCGCCTCCCAACGTCACCGGTATGCTGACCATGGGCCATATTCTCAACAACACCATCCAGGATGTCTTGATCCGGTGGAAGAAGATGCAGGGTTTTGAAACCCTGTGGATGCCGGGCACCGACCATGCGGGAATTGCCACGCAGAGCAAGGTGATCGCTGCTTTGCAGAAGCAGGGAATCAAACACTTCGAGCTCGGTCGGGAAAAATTTATCCAACGGGTGTGGGAATGGCGCCATGAGTACGGCGGCATCATCCTCAAACAACTGCGCAAATTGGGTGCCAGTTGCGACTGGGATCGCGAATGTTTCACCATGGATGACAATCTCAGCACTGCGGTTCGCCGGGTATTTGTCGATCTTTACAACAAAGGATTGATCTACCGCGGCAGACGCCTGATCAACTGGTCGCCTGCCGCCAACACCGCGCTGGCCGATGAGGAGGTCGTTTATAGCGATGAAAATGGCCATTTTTGGCATATCGCCTATCCGCTGAGCGATGGAAGCGGCGAGATCGTTGTCGCCACCACCCGCCCGGAGACCATGTTGGGCGACTCCGCGGTCGCCGTCCACCCGCAGGATGCGCGGTATGCTCATTTGATCGGCAAAACGGTTCGCCTGCCCCTGATGAATCGGGATATTCCGATTATCGCCGATGAACATGCGGACCCCGAAAAGGGCAGCGGAGCGGTCAAAATTACGCCAGCTCATGACGCAAACGATTTTGCGGTCGGATTGCGCCATGGTCTGCAGCAGATTTCGGTGATCGGTCCCGATGCGCGAATGACCGCAGACGCGGGCGTCTATGCCGGCCTCGATCGCTTTGCGGCACGCGACCGGATTCTCGCTGATCTGCAGAAAAACGGCCTGTTGCGCCAGGTGGAAGACAAAATCATTCCAGTGCCCCGCTGTTATCGCACCCATGATGTGATCGAACCGCTGCTCTCGGATCAATGGTTTGTCAAGATGGAACCGCTTGCACAACCGGCCATACAGGTTGTGCGGGAGGGCAAGATACGCTTTCATCCCAAACACTGGGAAGAGACCTATTTCCACTGGATGGAAAATATCCACGACTGGTGTATCAGCAGACAGATCTGGTGGGGACATCGAATCCCTGCCTGGTACTGCGAAAAGGGACACGTCACCATCGCGATTGCCGATCCGGATCGATGCCAGACTTGCAACAGCACAGATCTCCGACAGGACGAAGATGTTCTGGACACCTGGTTTTCATCCTGGCTATGGCCGTTCAGCACCCTGGGATGGCCGCAACAAACCCGTGAACTCGACTATTTCTATCCCACCGATACATTGGTGACCGGCCCGGATATCATCTTTTTCTGGGTTGCCCGCATGATCATGGCGTCGTTGGAGTTTACCGGCAAGATTCCTTTCAAAGATGTCTATTTCAATGGCATGATTCGCGACAAAGACAATCGCAAGATGTCCAAATCGCTGGGCAATTCGCCGGATCCTTTGTGGTTGATCGACGGTGCAGACAGCGCCACGACCATCAAAACCTTCGGCGAATCCAACGAAAGCTACAGCCATGGAGTGCCTGCCTATGGCGCGGATGCAATCCGTTTGACCATGGTTTATCTGACGCCGCTCGGAGGCGATATTCGCTTCGACCACCAGATGGTGGAGATGGGGCAAAAGTTTTGCAACAAGCTCTGGAATGCCGCCCGTTTTGTGTTGATGAACCACGGCGAAGAGGAACTGCCGCCTTTCGAGCAGGTGCAGCGCGATCAGCTCGAACACGCCGATCGATGGATACTCAGCCGATTGCACCGGACCATCGAGGTGGTCGACGAGGCCAACACCGCTTTTCGCTTCAATGATGCCGTGCACGCCATTTATGATTTTGTCTGGTCTGAGTATTGCGACTGGTATCTCGAGATGGTCAAAATGCGGTTGTACGACGCACAAGATGCACAAGCGCGGCAGAACGCCCGCAGTGTGGCCGTAGCGGTACTGGATCAGATTGTGCGCTTGTTGCATCCCTACATGCCATTTATCACCGAAGAGATTTGGCAAGCCCTGCCTGCCGCGGTTCGGCGAAGCAGTTCCGGTGTCCCGACCATTATGAAGGAAGCCTATCCACAAGCGGATCGCCGCTATCGGGCACCTGAAGCGGAAAAAGAGATGGAACTGGTTCAACAGACCATCACTGCTCTGCGCACCTTGCGCAGCGAAATGAACGTACCGCCGGCTAAGACTGCCGCGTTGATCTTGCGCACGACCGATGATCGCAAAAAATCGGTTTTGCTGAACCATGCCGCAACCATTCAGCGTCTGGCGCGGATCGAAACCATCGAAACGAGTGCGGGAAAACCGGAACTGTCTGCCAGCGCAGTGGTTCAAGGAATCGAACTCTATTTGCCACTGGCCGATCTGATCGACATCGAGGTGGAGAAGAATCGACTGACCAAAGAGATCGAGCGACTTTCAGGACTGTTGGCCGGTTTGGTAAAAAAGTTGGAAAATGAGAGCTTTCTCTCTCGCGCACCGCAGGCGGTGGTCGAGAACGAACGCCAGAAACAGCGCGATTTTCAGGAAAATTTGGTCAAATTGCGCGCCAATCTCAGCCGTTTGGCGGGAAATTAGACGATCCCAAGGGGGCGCGTGGGTGGGCGATCAACAGGAGGATCACCATATGAAGAAAACAATGCAAGTCGTCGGTTTGATGGGTTTGTTGGCCACTTCCGGACAATCACAAGTCGCCATAACCGTTTATAACAACAATCTGGCAGTCGTTCGCGATATTCGGGCGATCGATCTGGCGGCCGGCGAGCAGCTCTATCGTTTTGCCGGAGTGGCGGCGCAGATCGATCCGACCTCGGTGCATTTTAAATCTCTGACCGCTCCCAGCAGCGTGCAGTTGATCGAGCAAAATTATGAATTCGACCTCGTCGGCACTGAACGGTTGTTGGAGCGCTATATCAACCAAACCGTTGTCGTGGCCACCGAAAAAGGCGACATCCTCACCGGCACCCTGTTGAACAGCGGCGGCGGCGACGTGATTTTATCGACCCGCGACCAGAAAGTGCTGACGGTCAAAGCCACCACCATTACCAGCATCGAATTCCCCAAACTCCCCGATGGTCTGGTGACCCAACCGACCCTGGTGTGGCTCCTGCAGAACAAAAAGGCCGGCTCCCACAACTGTGAAATCAGTTATTTAACCCGTGGGGTGAGCTGGCATGCTGAATATGTGGCGGTAACCAACGCCAATGATACCGAAATGGATCTCAGCGCCTGGGTGTCGATCGACAACCGCTCGGGCGCTTCCTACGAGAACGCCAAATTAAAGCTGGTCGCCGGCGATGTCAATATCGCGCAGCCCGCTGTGCCACAGCCGCGGATGATGAAGAACTCCATGGCAGCACAGGCCGATTTCGGTTTTGAAGAAAAAGCCTTTTTCGAATACCATCTCTATACCCTGCCGCGGCGGACAACCTTGAACGACCGGCAGATCAAACAGCTCGCTCTTTTCCCCAAGGCGCAGGCCAAAATCGAGAAAAAGTTTGTTTACGACGGTCAGCGCAGTCCAAAGGATGTTTCGGTTGTTCTGGAATTCAAAAATTCGCAGGACGCAGGCCTGGGTATGCCGCTGCCCAAAGGAAAGGTCCGGGTGTACAAAACCGACAGCGACGGATCACAGGAATTCATCGGCGAAGACATGATCGATCACACGCCCAAAGATGAAAAAGTCGATTTGCACATCGGCAATGCTTTTGACCTTGTCGGGGAACGCACGGTTAAACGGATGGAAAAACTCGACCAGCGGGTCCGGCGGGAAACCATCGAGATCAAATTGCGCAACCACAAGGAAGAGGATGTGGTGGTGAATGTGGTGGAAAGGTTTTGGGGCGATTGGGAATTCATCGGCAAGACGCCGCGGATTGTCAAGCAAGATGCCAACATGGTTGAGTTCGCCGTACCGGTTGCCAAAGGCGATGAGGCGGTTTTCGAATACACCGTCCTGATCAAGAGCTGAGATTTGGAGATATAAATCGGCACAGGAATGACGGTTGAGACGCAAAAGAACCTGATCGCACAATCGGTAAAAAATCTGCCGAGTATCGGACTGAAAAAGGCCGCCGCCCTTGCCGGCGTGGGTGTCGAAACCATCGGCGACCTTTTTTATTATTTCCCGCGCAAGTACCTCGACCGCTCGAGCGTGGTGCCGATCGGCAAATTGCAGGACGGTCAGGAGGCCACAGTTTTTGCCCAGATCAAGAACATGGGTATCAAAAAGGGCCGCCGAAACCGGTTTTACCTGGTTTTGGCCGACGACACCGGTTACCTGACTTGTGTCTGGTTTTCTCGCCTTTTTTATTGGGACAAACTGTTCAAAGCCGGTGAATGGCTGGCGGTCAGCGGCAAGATCACTTTGTTCGGCGGCCCGCAATTGGTGCATCCCGAATTCGATCGGATTTCAGAATCCGGCGGCGGTGAGTTGCTCAACACCGGCAAGATTATCCCTCTTTATCCGTCCGGAGAGGCGCTTGCGCGGGTGGGCTTGGACAGCCGCGGATTCAGGCGTTTGCTGCACCGGGCGTTGCAAGAATATCGGATTTCCATTCCTGAAATCCTCCCGCAAGAGATCCGCGATCGCCACCATCTGTTGCCATTGCCCGAAGCGCTCTATGCGGTACACTTTCCTGCTGACTATGATTTGTTGGAAAAGGCGCGGCATCGCCTGGCGTTCGACGAATTTTTCTTCGTCGAATTGCTGATCGCGCACCGCAAAAAAAAGGATACGGAAGCGGTCAACGGCATTTCTTTTACCCGCGTCGGCCAACAAGTGCGAACTTTGGTCGAACAGCTGCCATTTGAACTGACAGCCGGGCAAAAACGGGTGCTGCACGAAATCCGCGCCGACATGAAGAGCGACAAACCGATGAACCGGCTGCTGCAAGGCGATGTTGGCTCCGGGAAAACCGTGGTTGCCATGATCGCGATCCTGATCGCGGTGGAAAACGATTACCAGGCCGTCTTGATGGCGCCGACGGAAATCCTCGCCGAACAGCACTATCTGACCTTGCGCCAGTCGCTTGAGTCGGTCGGGGTGAGAACCGTTCTGCTGATCGGCGGTCAAACCAAACGGGTGCGTGAAGAAATACTGGCCGAAATCGAGACCGGCGCTGCACAGGTCGTTGTCGGCACCCATGCGTTGATCCAGGAAAATGTGCGCTATCGCCGGTTGGGTCTGGTGATCATCGACGAACAACACCGCTTTGGCGTCATGCAGCGCGCTCTGCTGCGCGAAAAAGGCATGAATCCCGATGTTCTGGTCATGACCGCCACTCCGATTCCGCGCACTCTGTCGCTGACGCTCTACGGCGATTTGGATGTATCGATACTGGATGAATTGCCCGGCGGCCGCAAACCGATCAAAACCGCATGGCGGTCGAGCAGCAAGCGCGCAGCGGTTTATTCCTTTGTGCGCAAACAGGTCATGGAGGGATCGCAGGCGTTTATCGTTTTTCCGCTGGTCGAGGAATCGGAAAAACTCGATCTCAAAGCCGCTGTGGACAGCTATGAAATCATGCAAAAGACCTTTTTTTCGCAACAAAAGCTCGGTTTGCTGCATGGCCGCATGAAGTGCGACGAAAAAGAGCAAGTCATGCGGGCATTCAAACGCGGCGACCTCTCGATTTTGGTCAGCACCACGGTCATCGAAGTGGGCGTCGACGTGCCCAATGCGACGGTCATGGTGATCGAACATGCTGAACGGTTTGGCCTTACCCAACTGCACCAACTGCGCGGGCGGGTCGGGCGTGGCTCACAGCAGTCCTATTGCATTCTCATCGCCTACGGCCAACTCAATGACGAAGCCCGAAAGCGCCTGGATACGATGGCGGCAACCACCGATGGCTTTGAAATTGCTCAGGTTGATCTCGAATTGCGCGGTCCCGGTGAATTTTTTGGTGTGCGGCAACACGGCTTTCCGCAATTCAGAATGGCCGATGTGGTGCGGGACGTTCAACTGTTGCGCCTGTGCCGGGACGAAGCTTTTCGCCTGGTGGAACAAGATCCGCAGCTGCGCGACGAAGCCCACCTGCCGCTGCATCGGTTTTTTGCCGGCTATTTCAAGGAATATGCCCGCGAAATGGTGTGGATGGCCTGAAAAGGCAACTTTTTCCCAAAGCGGCTTGACGTCAAAAAGAGCTTGTTTTCATTGTTTAAAGTCCTTAATCTATTTGTCCAGATTCAATTTAGAGCCAATCTGCAACCTTCAGCATTGTTGTTTTGCCGCTGGAGAGGATGGTTTTTATGCGATTGTTTTTGGTCGGCAAAAATGTTTTTACGCCGACATGGATTCGATCACGGTTGATCAGACGGATGCATGAGCCCACAGAACAGAGAAAAACAGCATAGCCGCAACGTCTGGGAACGCTTTTGGCAGCAAAAGCGCGACATCAGCGACGTCTATTCGAACAGCAAGCGGATTGTGGAACAGCTGCAAAACACCATGCCGCTCGAGAATCGCTGGATTTGTGAAGTGGGCGCCGGCAGCGGCCGTGACGGTTTGCGCCTGGTCGATTGCGGTGCCCGGGTGGTGTTGCTCGACTATGCGGAAAATTCGCTGCGGGTTATGCAGCGATTGGCGCGCGAGACAGGCAAAACGGTCTATCTTGTTCAGGGTGATGCTTTTCATTTGCCATTTCGAACCGAATCCCTGGATGGCGTGTATCATCAGGGATTGCTGGAACACTTTGCCGATCCTTCAGGTATATTGGCGGAGAATTATCGGGTGATCAAAAAAGGGGGATTCGCCCTCGCCGACGTGCCGCAGCGCTACCATCTCTATACGGCGGTCAAGCACCTGTTGATCCGTCTCAACAAGTGGTTTGCCGGCTGGGAAACTGAGTTTTCAATCCGTGATCTCGAAAGGCTTTTCCGCACCGCCGGGTTTTCCATACACCATGCTTATGGCGACTGGATGCGGCCGAGTTTTTTCTATCGATCCATGCGCGAAACCGGCAAAAAAGTTGGAGTGCATCTGCCGCTTTATCCGCCCTCAATTCCGGGTTTACGGTGGCTGCGTGAACAGGCGGGCAAAAAGGTGAAAAAAATGCGCCCGGCCTTTTACACATTCATGGATATCGGGCTGATCGGGCGCAAATGACACATCGCGAAACGGCGCACATTCTGGCCATCAATTGGCAGGATATCTCGCATCCTTTGGGCGGCGGTGCCGAGGTCCATTTGCATGAGATCAGCAGACGATTGGTACAGCGCGGCTGTCAGGTGACCGTACTGTGCAGCCGTTATCGAGACAGTGCTGCAGAGGAAGAGATCGACGGCGTGGCGATCGTGCGACGGTCCAGCCGCGCCGCTTTTAATTTTGCCGTACCGCATGCCTACCGACAATTGCGGCGGTGTTGTGCTTTCGATCTGGTGATCGACGATATCAATAAAATTCCGTTCTATACGCCGCTATACGTGCGTGAACCGATTCTGGCTTTGGTGCACCATCTTTTTCAAAAGAGCATTTTTCTTCAGGCAGCCTGGCCGGCTGCCGCATATGTTTACAGCGCGGAAAAATGGATCCCCCGCATTTATCGCCATACTCCTTTTGCTGCTGTCTCCGAGAGCACCCGCAGTGAACTGCGCTCCCTGGGGATCCAGACCGAGATCGATCTTTTGCCCAACGGCGTCGATCTCGAAAGCTATAGAGTGCGACAAGAGCTTCGACCGGCAAAGCCGACAATCGGCTATATAGGGCGATTGAAAAAATACAAGAGCATCGATCATTTTTTGCGCGCGATTCCGGCGGTGGCAGCGGAAATTCCGGATTTGCGCGCGGTCATCGTCGGCGATGGTGATGACCGCGACCGCCTGCAGCGTCTGACCGTTGAGCTGGGATTGCAGGACCGCGTCGAGTTTTCCGGCTTTGTCACTCAGGCCGAAAAGATCGAGCGTCTCAATCAATTATGGCTGGCGGTCAATCCATCATCCAAGGAAGGGTGGGGTTTGACCGTGATAGAAGCCAATGCCTGCGGCGTGCCTGTGGTGGCTGCCGATTCACCTGGTTTGCGCGACTCGGTCGTGCACGAAAAGACCGGCTTGCTCTATGCCTATGGAGATGTCACGGCCTTGAGCCGACAGATCCTCTTCCTTCTCAATCGCCAACAACGGCGGCGCGAAATGGCACACCAGGCGCGGCAATGGGCTGAGCGGTTTAGTTGGGATGCCTCGGCGGGCATCGCCCAGAAGATCATCGAACGAATCCTTGTTAAAAATAAACACTCTTGATCGAAGTCATTTCGATCCACTGGAATCGAACCCTGCACCTGCAGTATTCGATTTCGATGGCTGCACAAATCCTAATGCGGAGAGATTCATGCAAAACGAAAAACTGATCAACCGAATCGCAGCGGCGTTTGCCTTTTTGGCTTCCCTGTTCATCTATTTGCGCACCATCGCTCCAACCGTATCATTTTGGGATTGCGGTGAGTTTATCGCTTGTTCCCATATTCTGGGTATTCCGCATCCCCCGGGTGCGCCCTTGTATCTGCTGATCGGGCGGATTTTTTCCATGATTCCTTTTGCACAGGATATCGCTCTGCGAGTCAATCTGATCTCCGCTCTGACTTCCGCTCTAACAGTCATGCTCGCCTACTTGATCATTGTTCGATTGATCAAACAGTGGCGCGGAACACCAAAGTCCAACCAGGATTTGTTCATTCTGGTTTTCAGCGGTCTGCTGGGAGCGCTCAGTTTTGCTTTCACTGATACCTTTTGGTTCAATGCGGTCGAAGCCGAGGTCTATGCCATCAGCATGTTTTTTACGGCGATCATTTTTTGGCTGATTCTCGTTTGGCTGGAAAAAACTGAAGAGAACGGCTCGGAGCGCTACCTGTTGTTGATCGCCTATCTCGTCGGTTTGGCCATTGGCGTGCATCTGCAAATGATCCTCATGTTGCCGGCTGTATTTATGATTGTCTACTACAAAGTGATCGAACTGCGCGGTGAAAAAATTACCCTGGTCAACGTACTGGTTCTGGGCTTGTTGACTGCCGTTGTCTTTGCGGCGATTTATCCCGGCATCGTACAATGGCTCCCGCGCATGGCCGGCAAGTTTTCGATCTGGTCGGTGGTTATTTTGCTGCTTTTTGTCTTCTCGCTGATTATCTACGCAGTAAAGAATAAAAAAACCATTTTGGCAGTCTCGTTGATGGCCTTTTTCCTGGTCGTTACCGGCTACTCAACTTATACAATGCTCTATATCCGATCAGGACTGAATCCGGCGATTGATGAGAATGATCCCGAAACCATGGAAAATATGGTGAAATATGTCAACCGCGAGCAATATGGAACGTGGGGATGGTTGCCGCGGCGGTATCCGGGAATCCGCCATGAGTATGAATACAAACAGATGTATCCGAACCGCTCTTACGCTATGCACAGTTTCAACAAGCAAATGGACTTTTTGTGGAACTATCAAATCAAGAAAATGTATTTGCGCTATTTCAGCTGGCAATTTATAGGCAAAGGCGCAACTCTCGGTCAGGATGGCTTCATACAGGAGGATTTAACCGCGCGAGGCCTATTTGCCTTGCCGTTCCTCATCGGACTGATCGGCATGGTGCACCATTTCTATCGCCATTGGCGTCATGCGCTCAGCATTTTCGCTATCTTGATTCTGACCGGAGTGGCCATCGTCCTCTATCTCAATCAGGAGGATCCGCAGGCGCGTGAACGAGATTATGTCTATGTCGGATCGTTTTTTGCTTTTTCGATCTGGATTGGGATGGGCTTGACCGCCCTGTTGGAGTGGGTCCAGGAGGCGATCAAAAAGCCGCGCATGCTGTGGTTGACAATGGCAGGAATCACGCTTCTGTTGTTTATCGTTTCCCCGGTCAAACTGTTGGCTTTTAACTATGAAAGTCACGACCGAACCGGCAATTATGTCGCCTATGACTATTCCTACAACATCCTGCAATCATGCGAACCGGATGCGATTTTGTTCACCAATGGCGACAACGATACTTTTCCGCTCTGGTTTTTGCAGTTTGTCAACAACATCCGACCGGATGTTCGGGTGGTCAACCTCAGCCTTTTGAACACTCCCTGGTACATCAAACAGCTCAAGACAGAAGAACCTCGAGTGCCCATTTCGCTTTCTTTGGCTGAAATCGATCAGCTGGATATTATGCGCTGGCAGAAACAAACCCTGAAAATTCCTGTACCCGATTCTGAACGGCTGAGCGCCCTGGCCGGTCTGCAGAGAATCTACGGCGACGATGAAATTCCGGAACCGCCCGTTGACCATATTCGCGTTGAAGTGGCACCGACGATTCTCGGCCAGGGTTTGCGGGTGCAGGATTTCATGATCTTGAACATCATTTACGCCAACAATTGGCGCAAACCGGTCTATTTTGCCGTCACGGTTTCCAATGACAACAAACTCAATTTCGATGACTATCTGCGCATGGACGGATTGACGTTCAAACTCGTCCCTTACCGCGTCGACCGCGTCGATACAGAGCTGCTGGAGAAGAATCTGACTGAGCGTTTTCAATATCGCAATCTGAACAACCCCGATGTCTATTTCAACGACAACATCGTCGGACTGTTGCAGAATTATCGCGCTGCTTATCTGCGCCTGGTACGCGAATATTTCGTCAAGGAGGATTACAAAAAGCTCGAAGGCACTCTCGACTTTATGCAAAAAGTTATCCCTGAAGAGGTTATTCCGATTCCCGATTTTCGCCTGTCCATGCAGCTCGGTAAAATGTATGAATTGGTCAATCGACCGGAAGAATATATCAGCCGTTTGCGCCTGATCTTGTCCCGCGATCCCGAGAATGTCTTTGCCTATGGATCGCTGATCTCTTCTCTCGAGAACATCAAGCAGTATGATGAGGCGATCGAGCTTTTGGAAAAATGGCTCAAAGATCATCCCGAGGACCGCGAAGCGGCCAACCGATTGGGATCGATTCGGGCGAAAGCGGATTCTCAGCGCGCCGACACCACAAGCCAAACGCTCTCCTCCGGAGAATAGGACCCGGATTTGGTGCGAAGCACCGAATCTCACAAAAAATCGGTTTGATGGCCACACACTGAGATGAAAAGAGCCATACTTGCCGGGCAGGACAGGAGAGTTTTTTTGAATGGGCAGCAAAGCAGCAGAGCATCTCTGGGCAGACGTTGGGGGGTGCCGCTGGTAAAGGTCGCGGTCAGCATTTTGCTGATCACCTGGCTTTTGCACAGGATCGGACTGGAAAACATGGTCCACCAATTCAGCGGTCTGCGCTGGGTGTGGTTGGCGGTCAGTCTGGCGACCATCGTCTGCAGCAACGTGCTCGGTGCCATGCAATGGTACCTGTTGTTGCAGAGATATGGAGCGCGCTTAAGATGGTGGCAGGTGTTGTCCTATTATCATGTCGGTTTGTTCTTTAATAATTTTCTACTCGGTTACATCAGCGGCGACGCTTTTCGCGTTTATGACATCAATAAAACCACTGGCGATTTGACCAGCGCGGTATCCACGGTTTTTTTGGATCGCTTGTTGGGTTTTTTTGCGCTGACCACCCTGGCGATGGCGATGGGTCTTTATTGGATCCAGTCTTTGGCTTCACGACAAATGCTCTATCTGATCGCGGTGATCCTGGCAGGATGGATTTTGGCGCTGGTTGTCCTCTTTGATGAAAAAACGGCGCGTCGCGCTTTTGGCCTGGTCCGATGGATGATTCCCACAGCTTTTTATAGCAAGCTTAAACAGCTCTATTTCGGCATCCATTCGTTTCGCAAGCAGCGCCGATTGTTGGTCGGGCTCTTTGGTCTTTCTATGGTCGTGCAGGCTCTGCGAATTTTAACCCATTATGGAGCTGCACGGGCCCTCTCTGCGCAAGTCGATCTGGTGCTGTTTTTTATTTTCATTCCGGTTGTCGCTCTGCTGTCCAGTTTACCGATTTCCCTGGGCGGAATCGGTGTCCGTGAGCAGAGCGCGGTCGTTTTGTTCGGTCAGGCTGCAATTCCACCAGTCAAGGTCACAGCTTTTGAACTCCTGGCTTATCTGGTTGGCGTTGCATCATCTGTGCCGGGTGGTTTGATTTTTATGCTGCGCCGCGAGAAAAAAACCAGGTCGTCGAAGCGAGCCATAGACAAGGCGGCTTGATGGTCGGCGCCGGCGCATTCAGCATCGCATCATGCGATCAGCACAGACGAATACGGCAAAACAAGACTTTTTAATCGCCAATCCGCAACGCGATCCCATTTGCTGGGTCGCTTTGCGTTTCTGCCATTTTTTTCGTGCAGCAAACCGTGTTCGCAAGGAGGGAAAATGAACTCTGCAAATCGATTTGCACTTGGAGTCTGGATGTTGCTGCTGATAGTGGCGCTGTCCTTTTTCAGCAGCTGCGACCAAAAGCCGCGCACGTTGGGCTCTGTCGATCGGGTCATCACGCTCGCCGATTCGACCCTGTGGCTTCAAATTGAACCATTGGTGCGGTCGGCAGTCGAGCGGGAAAAATTTACCCCTCAACCGGAAAAAATGCTCAATGTTGTCGTGCAACCACCCAGTGCGATCGGCAATCTCAAGCGCTATCCGCATATTCTTTTTATCAGCACGCTTGATTCCAAGGGAGCTGACAAACAGATTGTCGATCAACTGCTGACTCCAGCCGCGCGGGAGCGCGTGGAACAGGACAGCAGTTTTCTGTTTCAGAAAAAGGATGCCTGGTCGCGCGGGCAGCTTTTGGTTGCGGTGATCGGCCGCGATTTGGAAACGCTCAAGAGCCGGCTTGCCACCAACGGCGAGGTGATCTTTAACATCATCAACGGTCATGCAAATTCGATTGTCCAGCAATCTCTCTATTCCTCTCACGAACAGTTCGATATCGAAAAGCAAATTCTCGACAGCCAGGGTTATCAAATCCGTGTTCAACACGATTATATTGTGGCCGTCGATTCAGCGGCGGCGCGTTTCCTGTGGCTGCGCCGGCTTGGCAGCCTCGGCGATCAGCGCAATCTGGCGGTTTACTGGGAGCCCTGTGAAGATCCCTCCATGCTCAGCCGCGAGTGGATGATCGCCAACCGAAATCGTCTGGCTGCCGACCATTTTGGTGGCGACATCATCTATGAAGATGAGCAAATTCGCATTGAAGAACAAGATGTGGAATTCAAGGAGCTGTATGCCATCCGGTTGGATGGGGTTTGGTTGAACGAGCAATACTCGGTAGGCGGTCCTTTCCGCACCTATGGTTTTTTCAGCCCGCACGACAATCGCCTCTATTTGATCGATTTGAGCGTTTTGCGGCCGGGCGAACGAAAATGGCTTTTTATGCGCCAGCTGGATCAAATGGCCAACACCTTCAAGACCGCTGCTCAACTTGTCATGTAAATTTGTCCACTTGCACAAACAAAAATCGACGGGAGCACCCTATGGCCAAAGTTGCAATCGTTATGGGCAGCACCTCCGATCGGGAAGTGATGACCGAAGCGGAAAAATTTCTCACTTTTTTCGGCATCGATTTTGAAACGCTGGTGCTGTCAGCCCACCGCACACCGGAAGAAACCGCCGCTTTCAGCCGCTCGGCGCGGGAAAAAGGCTTTTCGGCGATCATCGCCGGTGCCGGCATGGCCGCCCATCTGCCGGGCGTGATTGCCTCTTTTACCACTTTGCCGGTTATCGGTGTTCCTCTCGAAGGATCGGCTTTAAACGGAGTCGATGCGCTCTATTCGATCGTCCAGATGCCCAAGGGCATCCCGGTTGCCTGTATGGCGATTGGCAAAGCCGGCGCTGGCAATGCCGCCATTCTGGCAGCGGAAATTGTGGCGCTACAGGATGAACGAGTCCGGAAGCGGTTGGCTGATTTTCGCCGCCAGGGCAGCAAACTTTAGTTTTTCTCTGGAGCAGGAGCTCGGAAATCACCCGTGCGACCTCTGCCGATCTCAACTGGGTTGGGTCAAGGATTTATGAAACAAGGATCAGATTATGCGTGTGCTCGTCACCGGATGCAACGGTTTGCTGGGACAAAAGTGTGTAGAACTGCGCCCCAATAGCGTAGATGTATGGGGAGTGGATTTGCACGAGAAGGGAGTGGTGTGTCCGGCTGACTGCTATCGCTCGCTGAATCTGACCGATCGCTCGGCGGTACACAAACAGCTGGAGGAGTGGCGGCCGCAATGGATCATCAATGCAGCGGCTTACACTCATGTGGATCGCGCAGAAACCGAACGCGAGCTGTGCTGGAACGCAAATGTGACGGCAGTCGAGAATCTCGTCTATGCCGCCCGGAAAATCGGCGCGCGTGTCGTCCATATTTCGACCGACTATGTCTTTGACGGCAAGAACGGACCGTATCGCGAAGAGGACCTGCCGAACCCGCAAGGTTTCTACAGCCGCTCGAAATTGGCGAGCGAAAATGTGTTGCGATCCTCGACGATTAAATTCGCCATTGTCCGGACCATGGTTTTATACGGCTTGACAGCAGAAGGCCGCCCGAATTTTGTTACCTGGGTGATCGATGAACTTTCCAGCGGCCGAACGATTCGCATCGTAACTGATCAGATCGGCAACACCACCCTAGCCGATGAATTGGCGCTTGGTTTGTGGAAAATCATCGATGAAGATGCATCAGGAATTTATCATATTGCCGGCCGTGAGCTGATCGATCGTTTTTCTTTCGCCCGACTGATCGCTGAAATTTTCGCATTGGACAACCAGTTGATTTTGCCGATCACCACAGCCGAGTTGCATCAGGCCGCTCCTCGGCCATTGAATTCCGGTTTGGTGGTGGACAAGGCCATGCAACAGCTCGGAATCGAATTGAGCGACGCCCGCGGCGGATTGCTCACACTCAAAAAACAGGTCGAATCGTTTTCAGCCCGCTCCAAGACGTAAAACCAGACCACCCGAATCTGAAAGAGAGCCGATGAAAACGCTTGTCATTATTCCCACTTTCAACGAACGGCAAAATATCGATCGACTGATTCCGGCGGTGCTTGGACAGAATATCGACGGCCTGGAGATTTTGATCGTCGATGATCATTCTCCGGATGGGACAGGTGAGTGTGTCGCTGAACTGGCGAAAAACGAACCCCGGCTGCATCTTTTGCAGCGGGAAAAAAAACTCGGCCTGGGCACTGCTTATGTGGCGGGTTTTACCTACGCGCTGCAATCGGGATTTGACTTTATCGTCGAAATGGACGCTGATTTCTCCCACGATCCGCGAGACCTGCCCAGACTTCTTGAGGCGGCGCATAGAGCCGATCTCGTGATCGGCTCGCGTTATATCAACGGGGTCAATGTGGTCAACTGGCCGCTCAGCCGGCTTTTGCTCAGCGTCGGCGCCAGTACCTACACTCGCCTGATCACCGGTATGCCGATCCGCGACTGCACCAGCGGCTTCAAGTGCTTTCGCGCCCGCGTGCTCGAAAGCATCGATCTGCAGAGGATCCAATCCGACGGCTATTCTTTTCAAATCGAAATGAATTTTCGCGCCTGGAAAAGAGGTTATCGCATCCGGGAGGTGTCCATTATCTTTACCGATAGGGTGGCCGGCGCTTCCAAGATGTCCAAAAGAATCGTCCGCGAAGCGATCTGGATGGTCTGGAAATTGAAATTCATGAGCTTGTTCGGTCGCCTGTAATCGTCTGCAGAGGGTCACTGGTATCCCAACAAGGGACACCGCCCAACTTAACTCTAATAATTACAGCGATAATTTAATCGGATACCATTCAAATCGATACTAGACCAAAATCATTACAAGTTTAAGATATTGTTAGATTTGGTGAAAGGTGTCCCATCTGACGATGGGACACGAGTGGCAGAGGGTGATTGTTGATGGTTTGGATTAACATGAGGCAGCTTTGATGGCTTTGCGTGAAGAAAGTCCACAGGTTTTTACAAGTATGGGAAAGCAGTGCGTCGGTATGCTGCACACGGCGCAGACAGACAAGCTGATCGTGATGTGCCACGGCTTTACCAGCCATAAAGCCGAAAATCGACGGCTTTTTGTTGAAGCTGCGCGTGAATTTGCCAGGCATGGTTACAATGTTTTTCGGTTCGATTTTTATGGGTCTGGTGACAGCGAAGGCGAATTTGCCGAAACTCTGGTCAGCCGCAACATCGTCAATCTGCGCGATGCGCTGGCCTGGGCCCGCGAAAAAGGCTTTGCCCGTTGTGCGGTACTGGGGAGCAGCATGGGCGCGGCTACCGCTATCCTGGCTGCTGCCGACTTGGATATTGAGGCGCTTGTCTTGTGGTCGACCGTTCCGGATATGCAAAGACTATTCGAGTCGATTATCAAAGATCCCCAGGCAGCTGCAGAGACTGCTGCAGTCTATGAACACGACGGCTGGCTGATCCGGCGCGAGTTTTTGTTCGATGCCGTCTCATATGACGTGCAAAAGGCTTTCGCCGCCATCACCTTGCCCAAACTGGTTCTCCAGGGGACGGCTGATGCTCCGCTCTTTGTGCAAGGTTTCCGAGAGCTGCAAAAGATCGCGCAGCCGCCGGCTGATTTTATGGAGATTCCGGAAGGCGGTCACACCTTTCAAAAGCCCGCACATCGGCAACAGGTGATTCGACAAACCGCGATCTGGCTGAAACGCCATTTTTAATTCCACTTCAAACTCGGGAGAAATGATGACCGATAAAGTTGAATTCGATCCGCTCGATGATCAGGTAGCAAACGACAACTCGCCAAAATCTCATCTGTTCAAAGCCTATGAGAATACGTTTTTTCTCAAGAGTGCCGGAGCGCGGCCGATCCGTATCCTGGCCGAATACCTCGAACCTCTGCAGCGCTTGCGCAAGAATTCGATCAAGGACACGGTGGTTTTTTACGGCTCAGCCCGTATTCTCTCGCCGGAAGAAGCCGAAAAGCAGTTGAAAAGTTTTGCGCGGAAGCAAAAAAAGACCCAGGGCAAAGAAAACGATCGCCGGCGCCAGGAACTGAATCGCTTGCAGCGCCAGGTCGACATGTCGCGCTATTATCGGGATGCCCAAGAACTGGCTTTTCGCCTCACCCAGTGGAGCCAAAGCCTGGAAGACAATCAGCGCTTTATCGTCTGCTCGGGCGGCGGCCCCGGGATCATGGAAGCTGCCAATCGGGGCGCAACGGAAGCCGGCGGCCAGTCCATCGGCATGAACATCAGCATCCCGCATGAACAGGATCCCAATCCCTACATCACCGATGGCCTGTCTTTCGAGTTCCACTACTTTTTTATGCGCAAGTTCTGGTTCGTCTATCTCGCCAAAGCTCTTGTGATTTTTCCGGGTGGTTTCGGCACCATGGATGAGCTTTTTGAGTTGCTGACCTTGCGGCAGACACAAAAGATATCAAAACCCATATCGGTTATCGTCTACGGCAGCGATTTTTGGGATCGGATAGTTGATTTTCAGCAGATGGCTGATTGGGGGGTGATTTCCGAAGAGGATCTCAAGCTGTTTCACAAGGTGGATTCGGTAGACGACGCGTTCGAGCTTTTGCGCGACCATTTCGAATCCGAATTTGTCGGTAAACGGCGTTATCTCTATTTGTAAAAAGCGGTTAGAGGCCCGCGGCCGGCGGCGATTTCCAGCGTGTCATCCGTTGCCGAACGGGTGGTGAAAATGTTGATATACTCCATCGCCAAAGCGGCTCGGTGGAGCTGTGCCATCCTCCCGATTTTCAGTTGCTCAAAACGATCGCGATCTTTTTCGCCAATTGGCTCACCGGAACTGGCTTTGATTTTCAGCGGGTTGATCGGGCGGCCGTTGTCATAAAACGCATAGTCGAGATGTGGGCCGGTCGCCAGTCCGGTCTTGCCCACATAGCCGATCACCTGCTTTTGCTGAACCGGTTTGCCTTTTTCGATGCCCGGAGCAAATCCGTTCAGATGGCCGTAGCGGGTGACATAGCGCTTGTTGGTGTGCTGGATTTTGATAAAATTGCCCAGCCCTTTGTCATAGCCTTTTGCGATCACCACCCCGTCGCCCGCTGCCGATACCGGTGTGCCGGTCGGCGCGGCAAAATCCACTGCATAATGCGGTCTGACAATCTTGAGAATAGGGTGGCGCCGTGCGCCGGTAAAGTGCGAAGAGATGCGGGTGTAATTGAGCGGAGACTTGAGAAATGTTTTTTGAAAGGTGCGGCCGAGCGCGTCATAGTAGCCGCCCTTTGCATCGCTGTTTTCGAAATAGAACGCCGAATAGGTCGTGTCTTTTTGTGTATAGCTGCCCGCCAGAATGCGGCCGTAGCGGAGAAAGGTGTTTCGATCGTTGGCTGAACTGATTTTCTCATAGATGAGCTGAAAGGTATCCCCCTGCCGCGGATCGGTGAAAAAGTCGATGTCCCATTGAAAGATATCGCTGAAAGCGATGATGAGCTCGGGTGTTTCGCCCAATCGGAGCACAGCATCATAGAGCGAAGTTTCGATGATCCCCGATAGAGAAACCACTTCGATGTGCAAAGGGATCTCTTTCTTTTCCGCCGAATAGGCGGCGCTGGAATCGCGTTTTACCACAATTGTCAATTCCGGTGAGGCATGATAGGCGAATTCGTGCACGGTTTGGCAGGAATCGGTTGCCAGGGCAAAAGAACGACCGGGCTGAATTTTTCTGACATCATAAACATTTGCAAATGCGGCGATGATCTGCTGAGCTGAACCGTTATCCAGTTTCAGGCTTTGCAAAATCTTGTCCAGAGTATCGCCGGAACGCACCGAGCCGGAAGTGGTTGTCAGATTGTGCTGGATCGGATCCGCAGTTGTCGGGGCCAGGTTTTCCCTGGCTTCCCATTGCGGTCGACAGGCCATGCAGAGGAACAATAGAGATAAAGACAAACGGGCAAAACACATATTCGATTCCTGCGGATAGTTTGCGATTTTCAAAGTCAGAAGAATTCGACAGCCAATCCACACCTGATGCTGTCGATTGAAACACAAGCGGGAAAAAGTTACCTATTTCGAAACTGAAATACAACCCTTTTTTCACTTGCAGAGTTTGTCCGGGACAAAGTAAATCGCCGATGCTCGACCGGGTTGCGATTCGGTGAAATGCTTCACCAATGACCTGGAGCTGTCGACAATAGAACTCCGGGACGGCAAATCTAGGGAGCGATTTTCGCATTTGACGATTGGTCGTCGCTGTCCTGTTCTTTTTGGCGGGAGATTTTGCTATGGTTCTGGTAACCGGTATCAGCGGATTTCTGGGAGGACATCTCTGGCGTCACTTGCACGACGATGCGGTCGGCATCAGCGGTGGTTCGCTGCAGCCGTCGATCGATGGGGAGGTTTTGGCGATCGATTTGACCGATCGAGCCGCCCTAAAGCAGTTGTTGCGGCGTCTTTCTCCGACGGTTATCATCCATACGGCGGCCTGGAGCGATTTGAATCGCTGTGAGGCTGAGCCTGCCGCGGCGCGGCAAATCAATGCCCTGGTGCCGATGGTTCTGGCGGAATATTGCGGCCGCAATCGTTGCCGTCTGATCCATCTTTCCAGCGATATGGTTTTCGACGGTCGCCGGGGGAATTATCGGGAAACCGACAAAACCGCACCGCTGTCGGTTTACGGCCGCACCAAAGTCGAAGCAGAACAGCTGGTTCGTGACAGCTGTCCCAACCACGTCATCATCCGCAGCGCATTGATCTATGGCCGGCCATTTTACGGCGGCACTTCCTTCAGCGAATGGATGGAAGCCGCGCTGCGGCGCAAAGATCTGCTCTCGCTCTATGTGGATCAGTACCGCACGCCGATCTGGGTGGAGAATCTGGCCGCCGCGCTTGTTGAGCTGACCGAATCGGATTTTGTCGGCACCCTCCATCTCGGCGGCGCCAACCGCATCGATCGATTTGCTTTCGGGCAGCAACTGTGTCGGACCGGCGGCTATCCCGAAAGCCTGCTGCAGCCGGTGAGCATGGATGATCATCAGCAGGCGGCGCCGCGGCCACGGGACGTGTCGCTGTGCATTGACCGCGCCCGACAGGTTTTGCGCACACCTTTGCTGGATACCGAAACCGGGCTGCAATTTCATTTTGCGCGACATTCTTCGCCCGAATCCGGATCTACTCGATCAGATCAATAAATCCCGCTCCCGCCGCCGCTCCTGTTTCGAACATCACTTTATCCGGATCATCCCCTGTCGCCAGGTCGGGCCGCCGGCCGGGAAGATAGGTGCGATAATAACTGCGCCACACCCTCTCTTTGAACACCTTGACTTGTTCCGCGGGCACGAGATGAACCGTGCAGCCGCCGAATCCGGCGCCGGTCAGACGTGACCCGAGCGAACCCGCCTCACGGCCGAGGGCGACCAGCTCGTCCAGTTCGGGTGTGCTGATCCCGTAATCGTCGCGGCAGCTGGCATGGGAGGCGTCCATCAGCCTGCCGAGAGCAGCTGCATCGCCGCTCTCCAGAGCCCGGGTTGCCTTTTCGACGCGCTCGGCTTCGCCGACGACGTGGCGGTAGCGCCGTTGCACCTGGAATCCGTCGGCTGGCGGCTGCAGCCGAAAGCGGGGCGAGGGGGAGAGCTCGGTCTCGAGCAGGCTCGCTTCGCTGCGCCCCAGTTTTTGTGCCAGCTGTGCCAGAGTCTGAGCGGCCGGAGTCAGAGCCGAAGCGATGATCCGGTCGATCTCGGCTGCCGGCAGCGGGATCCGGCTGCGGTCCACATCGGCCAGACGCTCGACTGCAGCGGGGAAAGCGCAGCGCCGGCGGATTTCCGCGGCGATCAGTGCGGCTGCCAGCCGGCATTCGATGGGCCGGCGGTTGTATTCCTGCATCGCCGCTTCGCTCTTGGGGGCGCGGACGCACGAGTGGCAGATCACCACGCGCACATCCGGCGGCAGGGCCAGGGCGCGGGTGCGCAGCGGGAAGAAATCGATGCGCAAGGCCCGGCCCGCTTTGCCCATCAGCGAGATGGCCTGATCCATGCCGCCGCCGGCGGTGCCGACGAAATGCTCCGCCCGCGCCAGCCGTTCGGCCAGGTGCAGCGGATCGATCGCAACGCCGCTCATGCCGATCAGAACGAGCGCCGAGGCGACCACCAGTGCGGAAGAAGAGGACAACCCTGCTGCCTCGGGCAGATCGCCGTCGAAAATGGCGGTAAAACCGCGCGGCTCTAGATCGGGCTCGAGTTCGTTGAGCGCGGCGAGAAAATAGTTGCCCCAGTCGCCGGCGGCAAAGGGGGTGAGGGGGCGGGTCAGATCGATGCGGCGCGGTGAAAAATGCGGATCGCTGTTGGCGATCTCGATCGTGTGCCCGCCGGTGGCCGACGCCACTGCCCGGATCTCGCGTTCCATGGCGATCGGCATCACCGGATAGCCGTTGTAATCGGTGTGTTCGCCGATCAAATTGACGCGGCCCGGCGCCCGCACGGCGATCTGTGGATTCGGCGTGGCGCCCAAACGCTGCAACAGCGCCTTCACCCGGGTTGCGGAATGGGGCGGCAGGGATTCGAGAGAAAAATGCGGCACGACAGACATGCGGCAGTCCTTGGAATAGGATTCAGCGGATCGGTTGCTTTTTGCATCACCATTTTGACAATACGAAAAATGATTTTTCAGAACAAGAGAAAAGCGATAGGGAGGATTTCATGGTTTTCCTGTGCGAACGCACAGCGGTCGCGGCGGCAGAGTTTTGCAGCGTTTAAAGGGAATGGGGAACAGGTGTGGGCATAAAGCCTTTTTGCCCTTGTAACTTTCGATTTTTCTTTTTACAGTAAAAATAGCATCGATCTGCAAACCGTCAAAGACCCTGTCTATGACCGATCCAGCCAACTCCACATCGTGGGACTTGTACGACCGTCTGGCCAAACATCGGCTGCGCTGGCGGCGGAAAAACCGCCATTATTATCGTTTACTCGAGCACTACCTGTCTGCGATAATCCCCCGCGGCAGTACCGTTTTGGAGATAGGCTGCGGCATCGGCGATCTGCTCGCTGCACTGCAGCCTGCAAGGGGGGTGGGCATCGATTTTTCTCCGGAGATGATCCACTTCGCCCGCAGACGTTTTCCCCAGCTGCACTTCGAGGTGCAGGATGCGCACGAACTCGAGGTGCAGCCGCCGCTAGACTATATCCTGCTCTCGGATACACTGGGCTCGCTGCAAGATATTCAGACCGTTCTGCAACGGGTGTGTGCGCTCTGTTCTCACCGGACCCGAGTGGTGATCACGAACTACAATTATCTGTGGCAACCCATGCTCCGGATGGCGGAGCGGCTCGGCCTCAAGCAGCCGGAAGCGATCCAGAACTGGCTCTCGTTGCATGATATCGCCGCTTTTCTGGCTCTGGAAGAACTGCAGGTCATCCGCCAAGAGCGCAGGATTCTGTTGCCCAAATATATCCCGCTGCTTGATGTGGTTTTCAACCGTATCCTTGCCAATCTGCCTCTGCTCAATCGCCTCTGCCTGGTGCAGATCACGGTTGCCCGCAGCATGCGTCCAATGGCTATGGAGCGCGAAATGTCGGTTTCCGTTGTCATTCCGGCGCGCAACGAAAAGGGCAATATCGAGAATGCGGTGCGGCGCATGCCGGCATTTGGCCGTTGCCAGGAGATGATCTTTGTCGAAGGACATTCGGCGGATGGAACCTACGACGAGATGCTGCGGGTTCAGACACTCTATCCACAACACGCCATCCGGGTTTTGCAGCAAGGCGGCAGGGGCAAGGGCAACGCGGTTCGAGAAGGTTTTGCTGCCGCTACCGGAGAAGTGCTGATGATCCTCGACGCCGATCTCACCGTGCTACCGGAAGACCTGCCGAAATTCTATCGCGCCCTGCAGCAGAACCGCGGCGAACTGATCAATGGCAACCGGCTGATCTATCCCATGGAGACCCAGGCCATGCGTACGCTCAACCTCCTGGGCAACAAATTTTTCGGACTGCTCTTCAGCTGGCTGCTCGGGCAGCGGCTCAAGGATACCCTGTGCGGCACCAAGGTGCTGCTGCGCGAGGATTATATCTCGATCCGCAACCAGCGCGCTTTTTTTGGTGATTTTGATCCCTTTGGCGATTTCGATCTGCTCTTCGGAGCCGCGCATCTGAATCTCCGGATTGTCGATCTGCCGGTTCGCTATCGCCAGCGGCGTTATGGCGAGACGCAGATCCGCCGCTTCGCCCATGGCTGGCTGCTGTTACGCATGTCCATTTTCGCAGCGCGCAAACTCAAGTTCATCTGAACTCCATTTCTTTTGCGATCAACCATGATTTTGGGGGCGATATCGATGATGAAATCCGCAAATCCCACATTCAATCTTTCAGAAGCCAAGCTATGCATGCTTGACCGCTTGACGCCGGCGACCTTTGCCTGGCTCGGCACCCTGCTGTTTGCCGTGCTCTGCGCCCTGAGCGTCATTAATCATGAGATGTGGCGCGACGAACTTGAAGCCTGGATGGTCGCGCAAAACCGCAGCATGCCCGAACTCATTGCAACCCTGCGCAAGGTTGGTCACCCCCTGTTGTGGTATCTGCTGCTGGCCGGTTTGCAGCGAATTGGCGGGACCCTGTTCTCCATGGCGATTCTGAACGGGGTGGTGGTGGCTTTTTCGGCTTTTCTGCTGCTGCGTCATGCGCCGTTGAGCCGCGGGCGAAGGCTGCTCCTGGTGATGAGCTATTACTGGGTCTACGAATACGGCACCATCGCCCGTTCCTATGGCTTGTCGCTGCTGTTGTTGATCGGCGCAGTTCTGCTCTACCCGCAGCGGCAGAAAAGGCTCTGGCTGATTGCAGTGATCCTGGCGCTGATGATCAACGTGCATATCCTAAACGCGGTTTTCGCCGGCGGAATCGCCTGGCTGGTGTTTGCGGAACGGTGGCGTCCGGAAATCGCCGTCCATCCGGCACAAATCGGACGCCCTCAATTGCTGCTGGCAACAGGAATTCTGCTGGTCGCCGTTGGATTAAGTATTTGGCAGTCGATGCCAGTCGACGAGGTGCCCTGGAGCAGCGGAATCCAGCCGCAGTGGGAACCGTCGCGGGCCATGGCGGCGCTCAAAACCGTATGGTGCGGCATCGTGCCGCTGCCGCCCTTGCGGATCGACTTCTGGAACCGCTCGATCGTAGCCGACGGCCCGGCGCAGAACGCGCTGTCGCTCCTCCTGCTCGTTGTCGTACCGCTGCTGTTTGCGCGACGGCCGGTGTTGGTGATTTTTTTACTTCTCGGGTGGGCTGCTCTGCTGTTTTTTTTCAGTTCAGTCTATACCGGCTACCAGCGACACCATGGGTATCTCTATCTCCATTTCATCGCTGCCCTGATTCTGTCGAGTTCGTTTCGTGAAAAATCGCTTCGTTCGGAAAGGAGAAAAGCACACAGGTCGAGAATCGATTGGCGCGCTGCCATAGAAACCGGACTACTCGCTGTCAACGCGCTGGCACTGCTGCCGGCTCTGATCATCGACGGCCGCTATCCTTTTTCCGCCAGCAGGGAGGTTGCCCGCTATCTGCAAAAGACCGTTTCAGAAGCAAATCCACTGATCGGCGATCAGGACTTTGCCGCCATGCCGGTGGCCGGTTGGCTGGGGCGGCGGTTTTTTTATCCGGAAATTGGTTCTATGGGTTATGAGATCAAATGGAGCCACCCGTCCCGGCAAAATCTGCCCCTGAAACGGGTCAGAACCGACACTACCCGCCAGCACCTGATGCTCGAGACCGCCCGGAGAATGGCTCGGGAAGCCGGAACAGAGGCGGTGCTGGTGCTGAATTATGCTTTGCTGACCGGTGAACAAGCAGAAAAAACTTTTCTTAGCGCCATCGTCACGGATGAGCGCTACTTTGTCTACCGAATTCCACCATCTGCCGCTCAACCGTGAAATCTTTTTCGCCTGCTGCAAGAACTCAATTGTCCAGGAATGTGATATTTTTGTATGATTTCGCGAATCTGCTCTGCATATGGCGTCCCTAAAGGGACGCGGGATAGAATCGGGTGATCGTTTGCTATAAATATCCCGTCCCTGACGGGACGGTCCAAACGCCAAAGCCAGTCAATTATGCACTCGCATGATTGAGCCCCCGCAGGGGGCGTCGGATATTGGCCACGGGCGCGAGCCTGTGGAAAGCAAGAGGGCTGAAAGCCCCAAGCCCCCGCAGGGGGCGACAGGTTTTGGATAGTTGGAAATCTATTGCCCCCATCCCGCAGGGCTTGTCCCTGCGGGATGGTGATTGATGGCCAGAACAAATGAAACGAAAAATGAAACGAAAAATCTATCAACAGAACTCTTGCAAAAAATAACCTATTTTCGCAAAATTTTCTTGGCTTCGACACACCGTTTTCGTACCTTTTTGCAAAGGGGATATCCACAGCAGATTTGTCTACCAGCGGGGTTATGCGATGAACGGAACGATCAGACTCCTGCCTTGCTTTTTGCTTGTTGTTATGCTGTTCACTTTTGTCTCGCCTTGTGGGGCGCAGTTGAACCAGTTGCGCCTGGTCGACCGTCCCGAGCTTTTGGAGAGCGAATTTGTCGGCGCTTCCAATCTCGACGCCAACGGCCGCATTTGCAGCGCCGTCAAGGTGGTCTCGGACATGGAGGGATTCAAGTACGATTCCTACAACAACGTGGTCAAGGTGGATGACCAGCCGGGCCAGGATCTTGTCTACCTGTCGCCCGACGAGCGGGTGCTGCAGATTTTTCACAGCGGCTTTGAACCGCTCAAGCTCATTCTCTCCGAGGTGGGCATCGCTTTGCAGGAAAGGCGGATCTGGGAGATCAAGGTGGCCGGCGATGCCAAACCGGGCGAGGTCGCGGTCACCGTTCTCACGAACCCGCCGGGTGCCGAGGTTTTTATCGATGAGGTCAGCCGCGGCGAAGAAAAAAAGCACACGGTGAGCGTCGGCAACCACACGCTGCGGCTGATCAAGCCGGGTTACGAACCGATGAACACCACCATCTATGCGGACGAGAAAAACAACTTTTTCGAATATACCCTCAACATCAAACAGGAAGTCAATATTCAGATCGAGAGCGAGCCGTCGGGCGCGTTGGTCTATCTGGATGGCTTGAAACTGGGCACGACGCCGGTGAGCAGTTTTTATGCCAGCGGCCGTTACGCCATTCGCATCGAAAAAGAGTGGTATGTGCCCTATGAGGATTATCTCGACATTCAGCCGGCTATGGGCCGCAAGCGGTTTTCCCTGCAGCCCGATTTCGGCGAATTGACGATCGCCAGCCGTCCGCAGAGCAGTCTGGAAATCCATTTGAACGACCGGGCGCAAAACGTCCAGACTCCGCACACCTTTCAAAGGCTGGCGCCCGGGACCTATCGCATCAAGGCCAAATCCGCGCATTACGAGACCGTCGAGCAAGAGATCGCGCTGGCGCGGGGGGAGAAGAAAACGGTCGAACTGGTCAGCGAGGCGAGTTTTGCCGTGTTGACCATTCGCACGCGACCGGGCGCCACGGTCTATCTGAACGGCAGCAAGGTGGAGCAGCTGGAAAACATCCGGCTGGAGCCGTCGGTGGTGGTGTTGCGCGCCGAGATGGCCAAGGCGCTGCCAGTGGAGCGGCGTTTGACCCTGCGCAAAGGCGCAGTCGAGACGGTGGAGCTGCTGCCGCAGGTGCCGACGGGCACGATCCAGGTGGCGGTGGTGCCGTTCGACGCCAAAGTGGAGCTGCGCGGCGACGCGGGAGAGAGTTTTACCTCAGTGGGCGCCAGGAGTTTCAGCGATGTGCCGGTGGGGAGCTACACGCTCAAGGTGAGCCTGAGCGGCTATGCGGACAAACAGGAGACGCTGGTTTTAAAGGAAGGGGAAAAGCTCACCCGCAGCGTGACGCTGGAAAAGGCGGTCGTGGCGGTATCGCCGCCGGCGGCTGGTTCGGCGACCGGGACCTGGCGCGACCCCAAAACCGGCATCGAGTTTGTTCTGGTCAGGGGCGGCAGCTTTGACATGGGCGACACCTTTGGCGATGGGCAGGATGATGAAAAGCCGGTGCACCGGGTGACGGTAGGCGATTTCTATCTGGGCAAAACCGAGGTGACGGTGGGGCAATACCGGGCGTTTTGCAGCGCCACCGGCCGTTCGATGCCTGATGCGCCATCCTGGGGTTGGCAGGATAACCATCCGATTGTGAGAGTCACTTGGAAAGATGCAACGGCGTTCTGCAAATGGGCGGGATTGCGGCTACCGATCGAGGCGGAGTGGGAGTATGCGGCGCGGGAAGGGGGTAAAAAAGTCAAATGGAGCGGGACCAGCATTGAAAGCCAACTCGGCGATTATGCCTGGTACAACAGCAACAGCGGCCGTACAACTCATGCGGTTGCCGGCAAAAAGGCCAATGCACTGGGGTTATACGATATGAGCGGCAATGTGTGGGAATGGTGCGCGGACTGGTATGCCAGTGATTATTACCAAGAGAGTTCGTCGCGCGACCCGCAGGGGCCGGCTTCGGGAGAGTATCGGGTGCTGCGCGGCGGCTCGTGGGGCGGCAGTCCGCTCGATTGCCGCGCTTCCAGTCGCGCCTGGTATAACCCCGACGGCAGGTCCGGCAGCATCGGGTTCCGGGTGGCCCGCCCTGCGCAGTGAGGTTTGAGTTTCTGTGATCTGTTTTCTGGTTTTCTGTTTTCTGTCCGGGGTCCGGGGGCGCAGCCCCCGGCGATTTATCCAATTCGGGGGCTGGATGAAAGAGTCGCCTATTTTTTTGAAAACCCACGATCTGCTGGTCTGGCTTTTGGCAACGACGCTCAAGTTCCCAAAATCGCAGCGTTTTGTGATGGCACTGCGGGTGCAAAACAGCGCGCTGGATTTTTACGAATATCTGATCGCTGCAGTCAAACGTGGTGAAGCCAAAGTCGACCTCATACAGGCCGACATCGAGATGGAAAAATTGCGTCACCATTTGCGCCTGTGTCGCGATATGAAATTGCTGTCCCTCGGCCAGTTCGAACACGTCGCGCGGATGTCGGTTGAGATCGGCAATCTTTTGGGAGCTTGGCTCAAGCGAGCCAGGAGGGAATAGATCGGCAAGGGCGGCGCGGGTGCTGCGCGGCGGCTCGTGGAACAACAATCCAAACAATTGCCGCGCTTCCAATCGCAACAGGAATAACCCCGACAACAGGAACAACAACAACGGGTTCCGGGTGGCCCGCCCTGCGCAGTTATTCCCCGAGCCAAAATGCTGTTTCTTTACGAAGATACGGCTGGTGCTGCGGATTCACAGATCTGTTCCCTGGTCAGCCGCAACGGCGGGCCGAAAGAGATAACAGCCGGCAAGGGGCGAGTAGCACTGTCGAAAGCCCCTTGAACGGTCTAGCCGTTTTTTTCGAGACTGCTGCGGCATGTGAGTGTGCGCTCCTTATTGCCCTAATTAGCATGAAAACGGACTGCAGATGAAGAGAACAGGAAATCTGTTCGACCGCCTGGTCGAATTTGACAATCTGTATTTGGCTTTCCACAAAGCATTGCTGGGTAAAAAACAGCGCACGGATTGCGCCGATTATGCCTTCCGTCAGGAAGAAGAGCTGTTTCGCCTGCAAGCCGATCTTAAGAATAAACAGTATCGGCCTGGAGGCTATCGAACATTTTTCGTCTATGAAAAAAAGACGCGGATGATTTCGGCCGCTCCATTTCGGGATCGCGTGGTGCATCATGCCCTGTGCAATATCCTCGAGCCGCTGTTTGAACCCGGATTTATCTTTGATTCCTATGCCAATCGCAAATGCAAAGGGGTACATGCTGCCGTCAAAAGATGTTCGCACTATGCAGCACAATTCACCTATGTTCTCAAGTGCGATATCCGCAAGTACTTTGCCAGCATCGATCACCAGATTTTAAAAAATCTAATTCGACGCAGGATCAAAGATCGCGATGTGCTGTGGCTTGCCGACCGGATTATCGACGGCAGCAATGAACAGGAATTCTGTCTTTGTTATTTCCCAGGAGACAATCTGTTTACACCCTTGGATAGGCGGCGCGGATTGCCGATCGGCAATCAAACCTCGCAATTTTTTGCCAATGTGTACCTCAATCCACTCGATCATTTTGTCAAAGAAGATTTGCGCTGTCCGGGTTACATTCGCTATGTTGATGATTTTATAGTTTTTGGTAGAAGTAAAAAAGAACTCTGGGAATGGGGGAAGGCGATCAAGTCCTTATTATTGCGGTATCGCCTGATTATTCACCCCAATAAATTCCAGGTGATGCCGGTTCGTTGCGGTTTTGCCTTTCTTGGCTATCGAATTTTTCCATATCATCGGATATTGCCAAAGGAAAATATCCTGCGTTTTCGCCGTCGTTTAGAAAAGATGAAACACGAGTATGAAAAGGGTGCAATCGATTTGCAGACAATTCGGCTGTCCATTTCGGGTTGGCTGGGACATGCGATTCAGGCTGACAGTTTTCGGGTGCGGAAAAAGATATTTTCAGGATGTGACTTGATTTAAAGCCAAACCAGATCAACTTTTTACACCCAGGTGCTTTTATTTTTGCTTTTGCTGCAGCTTTTCGATATCTTGATGCGGACCAAAAAATGACCAGCTGGTGGAGGATCGGAATGCAAAGAGTTATTTTGACACTGCTGTTGCTCGGCTGTTGCCAATTGTCAGCGGCAGAAAAAGAGCTGATCATCCGATCAGGTGACTATTACTATGGCTCGGGCGAAGCCACCACTGTTGCTGAGGCACTCAATCTGGCCGCTGATAACCTGTGCAAAATGATCGCAATGCAGGTTTCGAGTTCTTTCGAGCGCGTTGTCGCCGAAAAAGAACAGAACTATCAGGAAAAGGTCGAGAGTATCGTCAAGACCCATACCATGGCCACATTGAAAAATGTCGAACAACTGCCGCCCCGGTTGCTCGCCGAAAACAAGTACGAGGTTTTCGTCTATCTGAAAAAATCCCAGGTGGAACAGATTTTCGCGGAGCGCAAACAGCTGATTGCCGAGATGGCTGCCAAAGCGAATGCTCTGGCTGAGGAACTGCATCTGGCTCAAGCATTGAAATATTATTATTTCGTTGCCATACTGATCAATTCTCTGCCGGATCAACTTGTGGTCCACAACGGCATCAACTATACCACTGAAATCCCGCTGCGCATCGACCGCCTCGTCTCCGATCTTGCCTTTCGTTTCATTTCCGCCCGGGACATTTCGCCGCAGGAACGCGAGGTGATGGTGGAGATCCTCTATGGCGGTCGGCCGGTGTCGACTCTCGATTTTACCTTTTGGGACGGCAGCCGCCAGGTGACGGTCAGCGGCCGGGACGGCCGGGCCGCCTTTCAACTGTTGGGCGCAGCTGTCCATTTTGCCGAGATCAAGGTGCAGCCCAAATATGCCTATTATGAATCGCGCAATGAAATCCAGAGCGTCGCCACCCTGTGGGATCTCGTGATCAAACCCGAATTCACCGGCCAGCACAAGGTGCGCCTCTTCTCCACCGCAGATGATGCGGCCGTGGTTGAACCGAACGAGGATAATGAGTCACCTGTGCCAAACAGCACGCCCGTGCGCGCCCTAATCCGCAGCGTTTCGCCGGGCACATTTGCCGTCAAACTGGATTTTACCGAGGACGTTGACGTAGCACCGCTTATTCTTGACCAGGTGCGAAAATTCCTCGATGTCGTCGCTGCCGGCGATCCGGCCGGTGCCAGACACGCCTTTGCCAGCGATGATTTTTTGGCGGTCAAGATCGCCGATTACCTCAAGTACAACCGCCCGCGGCCGCTCGACCAGAACATAGCCGCTGCGCTGACCCGAACTGCAGACGGCTGGGAGTTGCGGCGCATCCGCATGCTGCACCGCTATCCCACGCTGAACAAGGAGAGCACCGAATACCTGACGCTCGATTTCACTCCGGAAGGCAAGCTCTGCGATCTCAATGTGTGCATCACCGAAAACCTTTATCAGCATTTTGTCCGCCAGGCAAAGATCGGTGCAGATTGGAGAAACCGGCAGCAGATCATCAAGTTTTTGGAAAAATACCGCACCGCATACTTGACACGCGATTTGCCCACCGTGGATTTGATGTTTGCCGAGGACGCCATCATTATTGTCGGCCGCAAACTGGAACGGCGCAAACTAGCCGAAAATGTCGTTCGCTATGAAAAACTGGGCGCTCAGCCAGACCATGAATATCTTCGCCTCAGCAAACAACTCTATCTGGAGCGCCAGAAACAGATTTTTACTCAAAATCAGGATATCTCACTCGATTTCAGTACCTTTGATATAGTCAAAAAGAACACCCAGGACAGCGTCTATGGGGTGGAAATGCGGCAGAGCTATGCATCCACTACCTATGCGGACGAAGGCTATCTGTTTCTGCTCATCGATTTTCGCGAAACGGACCCGCTCATCTATGTGCGCGCCTGGCAGCCCAATGCATGGAGCAAGGACGAGCTGATCCGCACCGCGAATTATAAAATCCATCAATAGGCCAGGGTCTTTCGCCCGCTGCGCGGGCTTGGGGATTGTAAGGATCGCCTGATTCCCAGGGCTGACGCCCTGGGCCAGGATCCGCCGCCCGCTGCGCGGGTTTTCGTCAACGCGTGATCAACGAATGTAGACGTTTAGAATTGTCTTTCTCTTACGAGATCTTTGCCTGGTTGGGCAAGCCCCTGCAAGAGGCGACAGGTGATAGCCATTGCTCTGCATATGGCGTCCCTAAAGGGACGCGGGATAGAATCACATGATCGGTTGCTATAAATATCGCGTCCCTGACGGGACGGCCCAAACTCCAAAGCCAGTCAATTTTGCACTCTCATGATTGAGCCCCCGCAGGGGGCGATAGATTCTAGCCACGGGCGCGAGCCCGTGGAACGCGAGATGGCCCAAAGCCCCAAGCCCCCGCAGGGGGCGTCGGATATTAGCCACGGGCGTGAGCCCGTGGAAAGCAAGAGGGCTGAAAGCCCCAAGCCCCCGCAGGGGGCGTCGGATATTGGCCACGGGCGTGAGCCCGTGGAAAGCAAGAGGGCTGGAAGCCCCAAGCCCCCGCAGGGGGCGTCGGATATTGGCCACGGGCGTGAGCCCGTGGAAAGCAAGAGGGCTGGAAGCCCCAAGCCCCCGCAGGGGGCGACGGATATTGGCCACGGGCGTGAGCCCGTGGAAAGCAAGAGGGCTGGAAGCCCCAAGCCCCCGCAGGGGGCGTCGGATATTGGCCACGGGCGTGAGCCCGTGGAAAGCAAGAGGGCTGAAAGCCCCAAGCCCCCGCAGGGGGCGACAGGTTTTGGATAGTTGGAAATCTATTGCCCCCATCCCCGCAGGGCTTGCCCCTGCGGGATGGTGATTGGCAGCCATCACACCAAACATAATAATTCACATCTTGCTCTTTTATTTTTGCTTTTCACCCCGCTTTTTGATATCTTTGATCGCACAAGAATGACTGTTCCGCAACAAGCCGGGATGCGGAGTTCTGTTTGATTGCTGTTGCGGGCTGTTGCAGATTTTCGCAAGCGAGAGAGGCCAAAGATGTTTAGAGCCCCTGCAGGGGGCGATACCTTTTTGAGGAACAAGCGCATGAAACAGGTGACCTTTAAAGAAGCCATGGAGCTGTGGAGCACACCCGAAAGGGTAGTGTTTGTCACCGGAATCGACACGGACGGCCGGCAGCACATCATGACCGTCGGCTGGAAAATGCGCGCCTCTTTTCGACCGCCGATGATCGCCGTGGCCATCGGCAAGCAGCGCCGCTTGAACAAGATCATCAGCAGCAGCCGGGAATTTGTCCTGGCGGTTCCCGGAACCGATTTGGCCAAAGAGGTGCTGATCTGCGGTTTGCCCAACAATGAAAACGTGGATCGCTTCGAGAAATGCGGGTTCAGCCGCGATCCCGGCACGATTGTCAAAGCTCCTCTGGTCCAACGCGCCCTGTGCAGCTTTGAATGCAAGCTTGTGGCCCAACTCGACACCGGCGACCATACGTTGTTTGTCGGCCAGGTCGTGGCCTCGTGGGTCAATGAAGATCCCAAGCCACATCTCATGGCAATCGCAGAAGAACCTGGTTTTCACGTGATCGCTCAGGAAGGTTCGATCAAAATCGGCACGGTGCGCTCCTGAAGATGCGTCCGAATCAAACTCTGCAGGCAATTTGCTGCATGATTGATTTCACAAGGGTAAACGACCGCGAAGTGTTGTCATCTCTGTCAATCGCTGTCTCTGCAGGCGATATTCCCATCTGGCTTTTAACCATCGGCTGTTCACAGCTATCGCGAACAGCGCCATCCTGACCCCAACAAGAATACTTCCACTGTTAACAACCACCTCAAGTCCCACCCGGATTCTGTGTCAACAAAATCCAACAAAAAGTATCTTTATAATTTTATGTTGTTTACAGAAGCCACCATTCCCACCCGATTGGTGAAAACATAGCATTGTATTTATTGGGATTTTGGTGCTTTGCACCGAATCCGGGTCCCATCCTCATCTTCTTTTTTATATCCCCCCGCATTCCCGCCGGCTGCCGTTGCTGATCGCCAGGGGAAGAGAAAACGAACAGCAAAACAGGAAAAGGCGATTGTCAGCGAGCGATCGGTCGACGACCTTGCGGGGTTGGAAACGACAAAAAGCAGCCAGCATCGATTTGCTGCTTGCGTGAGTGCCGACAGTGTTTTATATTGCACTAACTTTTGTCTGAATGTCTGACTTTCGTCATCGATTTTGGCCAATCAACTGGGATTTCCAGACCACCATGAGATCGATCAAGCCGCAGGAGAATGAATTGACTGAGAAAAAAACATCTGCCGCACCAAAGCCTGCATTCAACCCGTTTTTGCTCATCGGCACTTTCTGGACCGTCTTTGGGGTGTTGGTGTTGATTTCTATCTTTTTTGTCAGCGGCACCAGCTACGTCCCGCATACCCGCGCCGTCGGCGCCAACCTGGTTGCTGCACTGGTGTTGATCGGCATCGGGGTCACGATGCTCCGCAAAGGTCGGCGGCGATCGTGAGCGATCCTGCCGACACAAAAGCGGTCGGTTCATTGCCGGTGCTGGTTGCTGAGGCAGAGGCGCATGAACGAGCCACCGTCTATTCGCGTCCGCGGCGCTGGATGCTCTGGCGGCAACCGCCGGTGATCCGCAGACTGGAAGTGCTGGTCTTGCCTCTGTGGGTTTTCCCCTGCGGCAAGACAGGCGAACCAACCGCCTCGGCGGCCATTGGAGTCGAGGCGATGGACGGAGCGGCTTTTGTTCTGGATCCGGATTTGCCGCCGCCGTCGGTTAAAGCTCCGCCGCTCTGTTTGGCGCCGCGTCTGACCAGCGAAAACGCGCATAAACTGGCGCAACAAGAGTTGCAGGATACGGCTCTGCGATCGCGTCGACTCAAATCGGCTGCTCTGGTTGGCACTGAACTGCGCCGGCCGTTTCTGATCGGTTATCCCTTCTGGATTGCCTATCTCAAAAAAGGCAACCGCTACGATTTTTTGCCGATCGATGCCGTCTCGGGCTCTCATGCCGGTTTGCGGATGCGCAAAGCGGTTCTCTTTGCGCTGCGCGACTTGGAGAAGGCGAGTTGATCAAACTGCTCCTAATCCGGGGAGCGAAACCAACGCTGTCGTAGAATCACTGGTGTCCCAACAAGGGACACCGCCCAACTTAACTCTAATAATTACAGCGACAAAATAATCGGATGCCATTCAAATCGATACTAGATGAAAATCGTTACAACTTTCAGATATTGTTAGATTTGGTGAAAGGTGTCCCATCTGAAGATGGGACACGAGTGTCATAGAATAGGAGGGTGATTTTGCAGCAGATCAACATCCACGGGATCGACTTGGTTATTGTCATCGCCTACATGGCTGCAATACCGGCTTTTGGATTCTACTTCAAGCGCTTTGTCAAGGACGAGCAGGACTATTTTCTCGCCGGCCGCATGTTGCCGTGGTGGATCATCAGCCTGTCCATTATCGGCACCAATATCGGCGCCACCGATTATGTCGGCGCGGCCGGCGGCGCCTATCGCTTCGGCATCACCCAGGCGCATTACGAATGGATCGGCGCCATTCCGGCGATCATCCTCTCGGCGCTGCTGTTCATCCCCTATTACTGGAAAGCGGGGATCTATACGGTGCCGGAGTTTCTCGGCCGGCGCTACAACCAGCTGATCCGGGTGGTGCAGACCATCCTCTGGGGCGCGTTTATGGTTTTTCTGCTGGGGCAGTTCTTTTGGGCCAGCGGACTGATGTTGGAAGAGTACATCGGCATCCCGTTGACCGTGGAGATCCTCGGCCTGCCGGTCTATATCGGTATTGTCTTAACCGCGCTGATCATCGGCCTGTACACGATTTCCGGGGGACTCGCGGCGGTGGCGATGACGGATGTCATTCAGGTGTTGGTGATGTTCATCGGCGGCATCATGCTGTCTGTTTTGGGCTTGTGGGCTCTGGGCGGCTGGTCAGGACTCGTGAATACCCTGTCGGCATCCCATCCGGACCATCTGCGCCTTTTTTTGCCGGCAGACCATCCGGTCTATCCGTGGCCGGGGGTGATTTTCGGCCTGGCGTTTGTGGCCTCGCCGGCCTGGTGGTGCTGCAACCAGGCGATCATTCAGCGCACCCTGGGCGCGCGCAGCGAGTGGGATGCCAAGGCCGGCATGCTGTTTTCCGCGATACCCAAAACCCTTATACCGGTCATCACCATATTGCCGGGATTGATCGCGTTGGCACTCAATCCCAACCTGGTCGGCCCTGAAATGGACAAAGCCTACCCCTGGTTGATCAAAACGCTGCTGCCCACCGGACTTGCCGGGCTCGTTTTTGCTTCTTTTATCGCCGCATTGATCTCGAGCGTCGATTCGGTGGTCAATTCCGCGGCCACCCTGTGGACTCGCGACCTCTATCAGGCCCTGATCGTCAAAAAAGCGAGCTCCAGACATTATCTGCTGGTCGGCCGCATCATGACCGCATCGTTCATCGTGATCGCGATTTTTATCGCGCCGGTCATGACCCGCTTTCCCGGCTTGTTCGTCGCCGGTCAGGCGGTGCTGTCGATTTTCCAGGGGCCGACTTTTGCCATCACCCTCCTGGGCATCTATTGGCGTCGCGCCAATCGCATCGGCGCCACCTGCGGTCTGTTCGGCGGGGTGGCGATTGCGGTTTATCTTTTTGCGAAAATGGAGATCAGTTATTTCTATTACTCCTGGTGGTCTTTTGTCGCCGGTTTGCTCATCACCCTGGTGGTCAGCGCTCTGACCAGACCGGAATCCACCGAAAAACTGGAGGGCCTGGTCTACGGCCTGGTCATGTCGGACGCTGAAATTCAAAAACGCCTGGGCGATCGCGCCGAGTCGGGAGGGGAAGAATGATCAACTGGACAACCTGGTCGTATCTGGCGCTGGCAAAATGGATTTCTTTGCTCACTTTTACGGCGGTCGCCATCTGGGCGGCGTTGCGGCCCAAATCTTTTGTCTATCACGAATCGCCAAACCAAAAACGCTGGCGCGATCTGCGCATCTGGAGCGTTTTGCTGCTGGCGGTGCAGATAGCGATTTATCTGGCGCTGTGAAAGAAATACGATCTCGGCTATCCGCCGAGGCGATTCAATGAATGCAGCACGGAAAATAAAATGAGGACATGGGGATGGATTGTCTAGAGGTCATCGCCGAGCGTTTCAGTGTGCGCGCCTATCACAAGACGAAAGTTGAGGACGAAAAACTGCAGGCGTGTCTGAATGCCGCGCGCTTGGCTCCGACTGCGGTCAATCGCCAGCCCTTTCAATTCATCGTGATTCAGACACAAGGGCGCGAGGAGGAGTTGCGACGGATCTATCATCGCGAGTGGTTTACCCAGGCTCCGCTGCTGATCGCCGCCGTGGCTCTGCCTGGAGAAGCGTGGAGCCGCAGAGACGGCAAAAATTACGCGATGGTCGACACCACCATCGCGATGGATCACTTGATCCTGGCTGCGACAGCGCTGGGATTGGGAACGTGTTGGGTGGCCGCCTTTGATTCTCAGGCTGCTCGCGAGGTTCTCAACCTGCCGCAAGAGACTGAACCTGTTGCCTTTACCCCTCTTGGTTATCCGGCGGATGAGAAAAGGGAGAAAAAACGCAGATCTCTTTCCGAATTGGTCCGCTACGATCGCTGGTGAGCCAATTCCTGTCCGCTACACAATCATCCGCTCATCGATGACCAAAAAAAGATCGCCATCAACAGGAACAGGAAAAAAGCCAAGAGGTCATGCCAATGAAACAGCGCCTCTTTTTCCTGTCCGGATTCGCGGGATGCGGCTGTATTGCGCATGAAAACCTCCACTTTGCTATTGCTTTGTCGCAGGTTCGAATCAACTCACATTGGGTGTTTGCCAAATCCCAATAAAACCGATCAGTTGAAATTTTGCACTGGTGTCCGGTAGCCGGACACCAGTGCAAAATTTGTTATTCGTGGTTTTGTGCTCTTTTCGCTCTGTGTGTTGCGGTACACATGTACTTTGCGGGATTCAGTGCATGGCGCTGAATCCGGGCAGCGATGCAAAGGAAGGGGGGTGCGCTGGCAGCAGATGTCGGTGCAGTTCCATTCGGCTCATTTAATTAGGCAACAATTGTGCCGGAAAACCGGCGGTTTTGCCGGACAGATCGAAGAGCTGTTTTAGAATGGCGTTGCTGGTTGTTTATTTTACCGGACTCTAAAAGTTGTTTAACCTATTATAAATCAATGACAAAAAGATATAAAGTATTTCCATGTTGCTGTGACCGGTGTGGCTGCTCGGTTGTTCGCTTGCGTCTGGAGGGTTGGCGCAGATCAAACTGTGGCCAACAACGGACAAACAACACAACTTGGGACACAAGCGAAACAGCGGCTGGTTTGATGTTGCAGGCGATGGTCTGGACAGCTGCGGAGCCGGCGCATTGGTTTGCGGCCCGCCGCTGGACATGTGGTGCTGCTGAGACGGACGAATGGGGCAGCGGGAGAGCGCAGGCATGAAGCGCAAAAAGCTGTTGTTGCTGCAGCCTCCGGTGGAGGATTTTTACGACACTCCGATTCGGCTGCAGCCGCTCGGATTGGCCTATCTCAAGGCGGCGGTGCGCAAATGGCTCCCGGAGGTCGAGGTTAAATAATCGATTTTCATGCTGCTGCCGGCAAACGCACCGTAGCCTTGCCGCGCGAATTGCGCTATCTGGCCGACTATTATGCCGAGGTGGACGAGAGTCCTTTTTCCGCTTTTCACCGCTATTCGCGTTATGGCAGCGATCCCGAAGATATCGCCAAAAAGGTGGCGGCAGAAAAACCCGACTGGGTGGGCATCTCGGCCATGTTTACACCTTACTGGCGCCAGGTAATCGACTGTGCCGAGGCGATCAAGCGCCTCTGGCCGATGCCGGTCATCGCCGGAGGATTTCATGCGACGGCAACGCCGGAGCATCTGCTGCAGTCGCGGGTCATCGATGCGGTGGTGCGAGGGGAAGGCGAGCGGCCCCTGGTCGATTGGCTGCGCGCTGAACTGGCCGGTAAAGCGTGGAGCGAGGTGCCGAACCTGGTGTGGCGGCGTGACGGTCAGCTGGTCTATAATCCGGAGCAGGCAAATTACCTTATCGATGACCTGCCGATGCCCGATTTTTCCGACCTGGCGCGCGACCGTTATGCGGTCGATGGCCGGCCTCTCTGCTTTGTGCTCAGCTCGCGCGGCTGTCCCTATCGCTGCGCCTTTTGTGCGGTGCACTGTGTGTTCGGCGACCGCTACCGGCCGCGCACCGTCGAATCGGTTGTTGCCGAGATCGAGCAGCGCAACGCGCAGGGCTATCGGCTGTTCGATTTCGAGGACGACAATCTGAGCTTTGACCGCCGGCGCATGCTCGAATTGTGTGAGATGCTGGTCGAACGCTTTCCGGTGGGCGAAATCGAGTTCCTGGCCATGAACGGTATGTCCTATCGCGATCTGGATGGTGAGCTGCTGCAGGCGATGTGGCGGGCCGGATTTCGCCAGCTCAACCTGGCGCTGGTCAGCATGGACGATCGGGTGCGAAAAAGTCTGGGCCGGCCGCATACCCTGGCGGAATACGCTCAGGTGATCGATGCGGCTGTGCAAATCGGATTCCGCATTATTTCCTATCAGATACTCGGACTGCCGCAGGAATCGCTCGATTCGCAGATCCGCACTTTGGCTTTCAACGCCGCACTGCCGGTCCTGCTCGGCGCTTCCGTGTTCTATCTCACCCCTGGTATGCCCCTGGCAGCCGATTTTCCGGCTTTTACTCCCGAACAGTATACCCGGGCCCGCTCCAGCGCCATGGCCATCGAAACCGAGGCGGTGCGGCGGGACGATCTCTATACCCTGTTCATCATCACCCGGATGATCAATTTTCTCAAGGGATTGAAACTGCCGGAGGAATTGCTGACCCTTGAAGAGGCGCTGCAGGTGGCCGCCGAATCCGGAGGCCGCAATGCTCTGGGCGCCGAGTTGTTGCACACCCTGCTGCAGGAGGGTAGGCTCTATGCGGCGCACGGCCAGCGGCGCATTCCGCTGCCGCATTTTTCTAGCTCGTTGTTTCAGCGCGTGATGGACGCGCTGAAGGAGGTCAAAACGCTGTCGGGCGGGACGGTTATAATCGGCAAGGGACTATAAAAGCGGGTATTTCTCATTCCCAGGCTCTGCCTGGGAATGCATCTCGCCGCCTCTGCCGGCAAATTAAATCCCAACAATGGTGCTCGATAAAGGTTTTTTTACTTTCGCACTTGGCACTTTTTTCCTTTTTCCTTTTTCCTTTTACCTTTGGCCCCTCTTTCCCACTTTGATTTTGGCACTCTCTTTCCTTGTTCGCCTCGGGCTCTCTCTTTTCGCATTTGTAACTTCACACCTTTTACCTTTTACCTTTGACTTTGAACTTGCTACTCTTTTTAGTTCGCCCTCGGCTACGGCTTGCGCATAACTGATTTATTGTTGTTCGTGTTTCCAGTTAACCTGTTGATAAAAGATCTCTGAATTTTCAGGGCGCAAGCCGTGATCCTCGGGCGGCTGCGCGCGCCTCCTCGGCCGCAAGAGCGGCGGCCTGCGGGGTCGCGCTCCGCAGGATTCGGGGGAGGGAAAGTGCGGGTTTTGTGGATAAATCAGGCCAGGAGATGTGAGTGGTTTGACCGATTCCCGCCGGAAGATGGGAGCCCTGAGGATGCGATTTCCGTTCACCATGTGACAACGCTCCGGTATATGCTCTAACCAATCCCGTTGGCGATAATCCCAAGATACCTATTTCGTCCCTAAAGGGACTCGGAGGGTTTGTCTGTTTCGATGCTATAAATATGTTGTCCCTGACGGGACAAAAAAACCGGCGAACGAGACAGAACCAGCAGACTCGGGATGAAAGGTATGCCATTACAGAGTCTATTGCTGCCATTCCGAGCGATTGATTTCCCTGACCGGTTGTTCCATCCCGTCAGGGATGGAATATTTATAGCAAATGGCTGCAACCCGATTCACCCCGTCCTTTCAAGGATGGAACGCAGGATGATGATCCGCTGCGGTGCCTGAAGGAATTCGGTCTTTTGGCGAACCAACGCGAGAATCCTTTTTTAATCCATCCCCCCAAAAATCTCAGCGCAGAATCGCCACATACCCCTGCTGACTCCCGCCTTCGTATTCGGCGATCCAGATATACATGCCGCTGGCCACCTCTTTGCCTGCCCCGTTGCACAGATCCCAAAACACCGAACGGTTATAGTAGGATCCTTCGTGTCCGATCACTTGAACGATCTGGCCGGACAGGTCCAGGATGGTGATGCGCAGGTCGGTGACCAGATTGTAAAAACAGACCCGGTGTTCAAAATCCATATCATGTCTTGCCTGTACCTTGTATGGATTCGGTTTAACTCTGATTTTATTTTCGTTCTGTGGCTGGGGAAGGGTAGAAGGTTCGCGGGGCAGCTGGTTGTAAAACGGTGCGCCGAGATCCTTCTGGCCGGGCAGGCTATAGGTCGGCCAATCGGTGCTGCCCGGAGCAAAATGATAATACCCCTGCCATTCGCCCGAGCGCCCGTTCCAGTTGTCCTTGCCGCTTTCCAGATGATCGTAGGCGACACCCCCCAGGGTCCCCGATTCGTCGTCAAAGGCCGCCACATAATAATAGTAGCTATAGCCAATATTGACTTCTTCCGACGTGTCGCACCATTCATACGCATAGGTGCCGGCATCCTCGCTGGTGTTGGCATAGCTCCCCAGTTGATCCTTGGCGATATAGGCCTGCAGTTTCCACGGACCGGCAGGAGAGCCGTTTCGTTTCCTGACCCGCCTCGGATCAACGTTGCTGTTCGGGTTATTGGGTGCCGCATAGGCAGCGACCAGCTGATCATCGGTCATGCCGATGGCTTCCGGTCCCTGCAGATGCTGCGCGTCCATGAAGCGGATGCCGAGCTGGGAATAATCGACCAACAAATAAACAGTGACCCGGTAGATCTTGTAACCGCCAAAGTCGGCCGCCGTTTCGGCCCGGTCATCCCACACAAGGCGGATTTTCATTTTGTTATCGGCAGTCCAATAGGAGGAAATTTTCATATCCGGCATAGGCGGCGGTTTTGGCAGCTCAAAGTTGTTCGCATAGGCCTCGCGCGCGGTTTTCACCGCCTGGCGGGCACCTTGCAGGCGATGGCCGGCAAATTGTGTCCAGACAAAGGTGATGGTTTCGCCGACTTCAAGGGCGAAAGGACCGACACAAGACAAGTATTCGGTGTCAAAATCGTAATATTCCCGCGAGGTCCCGCCTGCCAGCCATTCATCTGCAGCGGGAATCTTGGGCTCGGGAGTTTGCGGGAAATTGCGTTCCCAGTTTTGCAGCCAGTCTCCGCGATAATTCACCGCACCGTTCAGACGGCCGCGCTCGGCTTCCGGTTTGACCACATCGACCCAACTCAGCGGATCGCCAACCGTGTACCGGGTGGTATCCGAGACGGAAAAGTGGTTCGGATCCGGGTGCATCGCCTCGAAAGGTTCGGCGGTCCGGGTCCGTCCACCGTCCTGGCAGAAAACACCCATGCTCTGCAGAAAGGTCTTTTGTCCGCCGGAAATGCCCTTAACGCCGTGTACATAGGTCGAGTACCAGCCGCGCTGCGGGCCCTGGCCGATCGCATGGGTGTCATACAGAGTTTTTTTGTCGGCCGCCGCTGGACCGTCTTCGATAGTTCCGCGTTTGACGGCAAGAAACACGTTGCCGTCAAAAATATCCCACGGAATCATCCAGGCTTTGCGGAAACCGATGCTCCGTTCGCCGTCGAACCAGGCATTGGCATGGGTGAGCGGATCCGTTGTCAGTGTGTCGGGCTTGATATTGGTGTGAAAGGTGAAACCGATCGCCCAGGGATTGCCCTCGGCATCCGGGGTGGCGTCGTAACCGCAGAGGCGCGATTCCACCCAACCGCCAGAGTAGGAGCGGCCGCCGTTGTTGGTGTTGCTGAACACCCCGCCGACCCCGCCGCCGTTCTGACATTCCAGGGTCAGACCGTCGATGCGGTGATTCGGCATATCGATAAAACCGTCGCAATTGAAATCGGCGTTGCCGGTATTGGTCACCTGCAGTTCGTAGATCAATTGATTGTTCAGATTGGCGGTATTGAGGGTATAACCTCGAACCTGCAGTCGGCACTTGAGACCGTTGTTGGTCGGCCAGGATGCCGTGTACAGTTGCATATCGCGATTGTCGTCGACCCAGGGAGCAACACCGATTTCGCCGCCGTTGCTGGAGGGCGCTGAAGCAGCCAGATTATTATGATAAAATACGGGCATGTAATGCTTATCCGCGTCAGAAAGTTCCGTATCGGTGAGATTGATCACCCGGGTACTGGCTTCATACATGCACACATAGCTGCCCCAATACAGATGCATCTCTTCACCGGCCGGATACATGGCGCCCGGACTAAAAAAAGTGTTGTTGCCGGTGCGGATAAGACGCTGGTGATTCCAGCCGGTATTCGTGGTCGTCATCCCGGCAAAACCGGTCGGTGTTACGCTCGTCCAAAAGTCGCCGCAGGAGATGACACCGGTACCCGGATATTTAGTGGCGAAAGCAGAACCCGTTGCAGACAACAGGACAAGCACGAGATGAAAGGCCATTCTGCTCTTCATGCTATTTTACCTTTCCAGGAATACAGGTTGGACAGGGGCGCCATACTTTGCCAGTTGGTTTTTATTTTTGTCATTCCGCGCTCGTCACATTTGTACGCTGGTTCGCCTTCGGCGGCTCATCATGATGATTTTTATCGGGGCTCCGCAGATGGTATGGAGGCGGCAAATCTTGACAAATAACTCGATTATGATTATTTGGTTCGCCTCCGGTTACGTCTTGCTCCTGGACAATCTGTCAATGTTTGTGTTGAGCAAAATACCTCTCTGATAAAACGTTTCTGAATTTCGCGTGCGCAATCCGTGAGCCTCCGTCGGCTTCGCGAGCTTCCTTGGCCACAAAAACAGCGGCCTGCGGGGTCGCGCTCCGCATTCTGTTTGGGGGCGGAATGTGCGGGTTTGATAGATAAAACGGATCAGACGATTTAGGGGCTGATCGATTCCCGTCAGGAGATTTGCGCTCGACACATATAGCCACGGGCTTAAGAACTGTGTGAAAACGTTTTTCAATCTGGTTCCCAGGCTCTGCCTGGGGATCCATTTTGGAGTCTCTGCCCCAATTTATCTCTGTCGTTGAAGACGGGTTCTTTGGCCTATTGTATCATTCCGCACCGTTCAAAACCTTATTTTTGCTCTCAAGACCTTAGTAGCAAACAGGCGCCCCCAAGACTCTAACCTTATTAGCTTATTTAAATATGATGTCGTTATGTTGAGTCGAATTCTTTTTGAAATACGACGGGCTCGGCTGTTTCCTTTCAACAGATTTCGCGACAACACTCCCAAGCGGGGCAGAGCCCCGATAGAAAACATCGGGACAGGGCCGGAGCGGAACCAGATTAAAAAATTTTACAAAAGGATTGTTCAATTCGCATTCGGCTCCATCTTTCACCTCGCCGTTCGTCTGCATCTCAAAACGACACCTCGAATCCCGCATACAGCTCGCGCGTGATGCCGGCATAGGGGATGCCGAAATTGTTGCACGGCCGGTTCAGGGGTCCCCAGGGATTGCCGTCTGTTTCGTACAGTTTGTTGGAGATATAGGTCTCATATGCCAGGATATTCAACCGATCAAAGACATTGTATGCTTCGAAAAAGAACCCGGCGTGGAATTTTCCGATCGCAAAGGTTTTGCTCAGTCGCATATCGGTCTGCAAAAAAATGTCCCCATCGAGTTTTTCCTCGTACCGGGTATTGGTGACGCCGACGGTCTTGCTGTAGCGCCAGGGGCTGCGGTAGGTGGTGACCGTCGACAGGCGGAAATCCAGGGGAAAATCGAACAACAGGGTGAGCTTGGCATTCCAGTCCGGGTAGGAGCGGGTCAGGAACGGAAAGATAAATCGCAGGTCCGGGTCGAATAGCTCGTCTTCCGTGCCGGCGACCAGATCGGTGCGGAAGGGCTCGTCCTCCACCAGCGACAGGGCGCTGGCGGCTGGCGAGTCAATGGCATACGCCGCGCTCAGGGTGCCGGAGAGATCGACGATGCCGAAAACGCGATCCGGGGAAGGGCGTTTCCACAGCGTCAGCTCCAGTCCGCGGCTGTCGCGATAGCCGCTGTTCAGGTAAAAATTCGACCGGGCAAAGGGCTGACCCTTATAAGCCGAGATCTCGTAGGTGAGGACCTGGGTGTTGCGGTTATCGCGATAGAATGCGGTCAGGTCAGCGCCGATTTCCCGAGTCAGCGCGGCGCTCATGCCGATTTCATAGGCAATGGATTTTTCCGGCTGCGGATCGGCATCCCGGATTTGCGGCAGACTGATATTGCCCAACACGCCGTAATCCTGCAGCCAGTAGGCCTTGTTCGGCGGGGTGGTGGTGATGCCCCAGCTGTAGTGCATGGACGAGTTCTCGCCGATGGGGTGGGAGACGGCCAGGCGCGGGCTGAAAAAGAACCGCGGGTCGTTTTTGTCGCCCAGATTCTGCGCCAGAAACACCATGCCATATGCGGTGGTGTCCCAGAGACCGGGGTTGAACAGATCTTTGACGCTGCGGGTGTCCATGCTGTAGCCGTCGAATCGCAGGCCGACCGTGGCGATCAGACTCTCATATTCGATGCGGTCCTGCACAAAAGCGCCCAGGTTCCAGGGATGGACGGTATAGTCGTTCATGACGAATTGAAAGGGTGCCGGCATCCATCCGGCGGAAAGGTTGTGGGTCAAAACGTCGATCGAAGTGGATGTGTATTCCAAACCGGTCTTGATCTGATGATGCCGATCGACCTGGCTGGACAGGTTGGTGTTAAGGCTAAGGGAACGGGTCTCGTAGTTTTCATAGGAATAGGCAGCCTTGCCATAACGCCCCAGATTTCCGAAAGTAGGCAACTCAAAGAACCCGCTACCGCCAGAGCCGAACGGATGAAAGATACGGTCTGGATCAATCAAATAGTGTTCCGCTTTTTCCGCCGAGTCGATGATGAGGAATTCGTCGCCATAATCGTCGTATAAAAGTTTGCCGTTTTTAGGGGCAAAACCATAGGTGCGCTGGTTGCCGACCAGGCTGATGGTGTTTTCCAGCACCGTCCGGGCGTCGAAGGTATGGCGGTGTTTCAGATAGCCCAGATAGGCGAGGTTCTGATTGACCGGCTGGCCTTCGAGGAAAAACTGGTAAGAGTAGGTGTAATAGCGGTTGTACCAGCCGCCGAGTTTGCCGCCGTCTTGCAGCATACCCATGGCGGTCAGCTGGTTGGAAGGAGTGAGGCGGTAATTGAGTTTGAGCGATCCCTCGATTTGGCGCTGGAACTCGCCGGGAAAGCGGCCGTGATCGTTGAGCAGCGAGGCGGAGAAAAAGAAATCGCCCCGGGAGGTCAGCGGTCCGCCGAGAGTGAACTCGGCGTCGAGGCGCGGCTCTTCGCCGTAAGAATATTTGCCGGGTTCCCAGGTCATATATGCAGCCTCAGCCTGTGACCCTGCGTCTCCGGCCATCATTGATGCTTTATACCTCAGATAGGCCTCAGCAGCGCTTTGGCCGGCAAGGGCGTCGGAGGATTTGGCGTCATACACGTCCGGCCCGGCATGCTTGAGGCCACCGAGGCTGGAGCGCGCATGGATCCGGGCGGAAAGCCTGCTGCCGCCGTTGCGGGAGGCGATGTCGATCAACCCGCCCGGCGCAGGGTATTCGGTCGGGACTGTGCCGGCGATGGCCTGCACCTGCTGCACCAATCCAGTCGGGACCGCGAGGAGGGTCTGCACCATGCCGATGTTTCGGCCGCCTGGGGAAAGAATGGAATTGTCTTCAAACCGTCCGGTGAGGCTGCTCGGCGCCGTGATCTCGCGCTTGATCATCGAATAACCCTGCGAACCCCTGCCGCTGGGTGCAAAGAAATCGGTGATGTTGACCCCGTCGATTCGGTACTCGACGCCGACTTTGTTGGCCCCGCGCATGTCCTGGGCAGCGATCGAGGTGAGCAACAGGGCGTTGAGGTCCAGGACGGGCAGCTGATGATCGATCAAGGTCGAATCGAAAAGCACCCGGTTTTCGAGCGATGGGGCGATAACCGTCCGAAGGGTTGTCGGCTCTACAGGCGGTTCGGACAGACGGGGCGCTGTCGATCGTGCGGCAAAGGCGGACCGCGGCGATTCACGCTCCGCATCGAGTATGTTTGAAGAGGCAGGAGAACCGCCGGAAAAGAGCAGCATCCAAGAGCAAAACAGAACGACTGTGGCATGGGTTGCTCGGTTTTTTCCCATTTCTCAGATCTCCCTGGATTCTGATTTGGAGCACCTAATTTAACTGAAAAAAAAACAGCACGATATTTATATACTAATAATGGGGTAAAATGTCAAGAATGTTTTGCCTTTTTTTCATAGGGTTTTTTTCTCATTCTCAGGCTATGCCTGGGAATGCATCTCGCCGGCTCTGCCGGCAAATTAAATCCCAACAATGGTGCTCGATAAAGGTTTTTTTACTTTCGCACTTGGCACTTAAAATTTTCACTTTCTCTATTTCACCTCCGTCTATCTCTTTTCGTATTTGGAGCTTGGCACCTTTTGCCTTTTACCTTTTACCTTTTACCTTTGACTTTGAACTTTCAGGGCGCAAGCCGTGATCCTCGGGCGGCTGCGCGCGCCTCCTCGGCCGCAAGAGCGGCGGCCTGCGGGGTCGCGCTCCGCTCGATTTTGTGGGGTGGCTGTGCGGCTTGGGTTGTTTTGTTTGCGGCGTCTGGTTCCAGGGTGTTTGGCAATGCCGGGTGCGGGTGTGCCCAATTTTCGCCCCCGCGGGGCTTGTCCCCGCGGAGCGGTGATTGATAGCCAGAAAACGAGACCCTAAACCATCCTTTTTTGGGGGGGATGGGCAATGGTGTGGCATTTTTCTGGTTTTCGATCATCATCCCGCAGGGACAAGCCCTGCGGTGATGGGGCTTTGCCCACGTCGCGTTCTGGCTGCCAATCCCTATCCCGCGGAGTTAAACCCTGTGGGATGAAATGAGAATCACAAAAAAATTCAGCG
>JAKQNP010000054.1 GCA_029565675.1 bacterium | reverse complement strand
GCCGACTGATATGATTAAGTATATAAGATTTACTTTTCATATGCAAGAAAATTCCATTCATTGGTCAATCTTTCTGTTCGGTTTTGGTTTTCAAGTCAATGCCTGGCCTGGACCATCGCAAAACCATAAAAAAACCCATCCTTTTGTCCTGAGGCAAAAAAGATGGGTTTGATCGGATGAAACAGGTCTTCTGGCAATCCGGCTCAACAGAGTCGATCGCCGAAAGTTGACATCGGTGGTTCCCGGAACTGAACAATTGTCGCAGATCGAGATCGCTGTGGCATGCCTGTCGCCACTTCGATTGGTTCGCTAGAGAGTTTCGCCGATGGCCTGGGCGACGATTTCGACGCCTCTGCTGATTTTGGCTTCCGGCATGTGTGAGAACGACAGTCTGATGAAATGGTTGCGTTGACCCAAGGGATCAAAGGCTTTGCCCACCACGAATATGGCTCCCTTGGCCAGCGAAGTTTTAAGCACCTGGTTGGCATCGATGTGTTCCGGCATTTCCACCCACACATAAAATCCGCCTTTGGGCGTGTTCCAGCGCACGTCTGCCGGCATATGCTGCTGCAAAGCGGCCAGCATGATGTCGGCGCGGTGTTTGTAAGCCTGCCGCAGCCGATTGAGATAGGGCTCCAGCTTGCCCTGCCGGAAGAATTCGCATGCCAGTACCTGGGTAAAGGTCGAGGTACAGGCATCCATCGATTGTTTGGCAAGCTCGGCTTTGTTGATGATCTCTTTTGGCGCCAACAGGTAGCCGATACGCATGCCGGGGCCGAATATCTTGGAGAGCGAGCCGGTATAACAGATCGGCGTTTGTTCCTTGCCGAGAGTTTTAAGCGGTGTGGTGACCGCGCAATCCGCAGGGTCAAAATAAAGCTCGTTGTAGGGATCATCTTCCAGCAGCACGAGATCTTTGGCCTGCAGGCGCTGCAACAGAGCCAGGCGCCTTTCGCGGCTGTAGATGATACCGGCCGGATTGTGAAAATTGGGCGTGATATAGACAAACTTAACTTTTTGCGTCTTGTCCAGGATCCGGTCAAAGTCATCGAGAATCATCCCATCGGCGTCAAGGGGTACGCCGACCAGATTCGCCTGGTAAGAGAGAAAAACAGTCACCGCACCGGTAAAACTGGGGTCTTCACAGATGACGGTGTCGCCGGGATCGATAAAGATTTTGCTCATGATGTTGATGGCTTGCAGCGAACCGGTGGTGATGATTACTTCGTTGCCTTCCAGCGGCAAACCTTTCTTTTGCAGATACGCTTTGATTGCCTCGACCAGGGGCGGGTAGCCTCCGGTTGGGCCGTACTGAAAACCGGTTTGTTTTTGTTCGACTGTCAGGGATCGATAAATCTCGTCAACCTCGTCGATCGGAAAGAGCGAGGGATTGGGCATCCCGCCGGCAAAAGAAATGATATCCGGTCTGACCGCCGTGTTGAGCAGCTCGCGTATGGCAGACGAGCGCATTGCTTTCACACTTGCAGAAAAATCGACCATGTTTAACCTCCCCAAGAACTATCAAAATATTCTCTCGTGTTTCAATCGAATTCAGCAATCGGTGCACCCAACTTTGCTGAGCCTGAAGCAAGCGTCACACATGCTCGACTGGCTTGGTTTCTCGAGTCGCATTCCTGATGGTTGTGTGTTCCGGTGCGCGGTTGCTCGCCGATTCCGGATTTTCCATCTATTGTTATATTAGCCTTTTCCACTTGACGAATCAAGTATGTTTTTTTCTTGCTAACCTTAAATTATTTATCGATTTGATCGTTTTGAATAAGGTATTAATAGCGCTATATGGATTGCCTTTGATTAATCGCGGAATTCAAATCTTGTGCCGGCACTATCGGGTCTTGCAGACAAGCGCAAGGGGATTGGGCGTGTCTGCGCAAAACTGGGGCCAGCGCTTTTCGCTACCCAGATCTCCATAAGGCGAGGCTGTGGGTTCGATCGATGCAAGACTTGCCGAATCGAATCGCTTGAGTTTGGTCCGATTGGTTCAATGCCCATTGTTCAGGGGGCCAGCCATTCAACTCCAATGCTTTGATCCCATACCGACTTTTTGCTGCAATCCTGACCTTTGTTGAATTTCAAAAGCACTTGACTTTGGATAAAAACTTTACGATAATTTCAAAACAAATGTATTCCGTCTTCAAATGGGACACACCTGTTTTCAGAACAAACCTTAATCGAATTTTCCGTACAGAGAGGGAGCTGTCATATGAAAAGAGCACTTTTGCCACTGGTTGTCCTGGTCGCGCTGATTGCCATGAATTCTTGTGGGGAAAAAACCGCTGTCGTTGAATCGGGTATTTATCAGGGAACGATTTATAAAGTCGAGCCGGAAAAAACAGAGATTTACGTTGAGCTCTCGGATGGCAGAATTCTAGAACTCTATTTTACCGATCAAACCCTGTTGACAAAAAATGACGAAACCGTTGAATTCTCCGTTCTCGCCAAAGGCGACACGGTTGAAGTGCAGATTGAAAAAATCGGAAAGCGATTGGATCCCATCTCCGTTGCGATAAAGGGACAGCATGACTGAGTTACCCAATTTTTGGCGCACGGAAATCTGGCACCCGCTTGCGGTCCATTTGCCGCTGGTCCTTTTGATTTTTTCAACCCTGTTTTCACTGCTGGGCCTGATCATCAAGAGCAACATGTGGTCGACCGTCGGGCGTGTTTTCTTGTTCATCGGTACGGCGGGTGCCTGGGTTTCCATCTACACCGGTAAACTCGCGGACGCGATTGTCGTAAGAGGTCTATGCGATCCGACCGTGCTCGAAGCGCATGAACATGCAGCCTATTGGGTGGGTTCGCTTTTTACCGGCGCCTCTTTGCTTGCCTTGCTCGGCCTGAATGGCAAGCTTTTGAAGATTCGTTCTGTGCTATCCGTTGTTATGATCATTTGCATGCTGATTGGATCAGCCGTTCTTGTGCGCACTGGCCATCTCGGCGCACAGCTGGTTTACCAGCAAGCCGCAGGTGTTTACACACCATCAGCGGACTGCAATGAATTCAGCGAATAGGGTGGGCCTTCGGTTCACCCAGTTCCGCAGGACCGGTCCTGCCGCGTTCTTGTTCATCTTTGCAGCAAGAACCATTTCCAATCGCTTGGTGCAAATACCTTGCTGTGTTTATTGGGGATTTGGTGCTTCGCACCGAATCCAGGTTTAATTCCATTGGCACCAGCTTTGGGTAAAATCAGCAGATCCTGACCCAGATCAAAGAGAATGGCATGGAAAAGAGAGGTGTTGCTCTTGTCGGCAGCTGTTTGGTTGATGAATTGCTGCCGGTTGTACATCCCGGTGAACTGACTTATGTGGATGCCGATCGATTTGTTTCCGATACCGAGCTCAAAGCCGAGCGGCGACAGCACAGTGTCGGCGGTATGGCATTGAATGTTGGAGTGGATTTGGCAAAAATCGCTGCCGGTTATCCGGTTGCGGTTATCGGCAAAGTCGGCGCTGATGCGCGTGCCGACCTGATCCGCCAGATTCTTCACCAACACGGGATATCGAGCGACTTTTTGCTCGTGGATCCGCAGCATGAAACCTCCTGGACGCAGGTGATCTATGTCCAGATGGCGGACGAAAGAATCGAACGAATTTTTCGCCACACGCTGGGCGCTATGGGTGCATTTCGGCCAGAGGAGGTCTTACTCGAACCGCTTGCCGATTATCGCATCGTTATGGTCGGATACGGATTGCTCTTGCCGCAATTCGATCTCGAAGAGGCTCAAGTCGGCACGCGAATGGCGCTTCTGCTGCAGCGTCTGCAGCAAGCCGGCCATTTGACCGCAGTCGACTTTGTTTCTCCGTCTGCTGAAAACCTGTTCAAGTTTATCCGATATCGCCAGACGCTTAAATATGTCGATATCTGTTGCATCAACGACGATCAGGCAATGGCGCTTGCCGGGTGCACAAATCCGGCCGCTGCCTGCCGTGCTCTGGTCGATCGCCACGGCGCGGGTATGGCGGTGGTGCACTGCGGGGCGGTGGGTCCCAACTATGCTTACCGCGCCGGGCAAACTTTGATCCAACGGCCGAATTTTGTCATCAAACCGGAAGAGATCGCCGGCAACGCCGGCGCCGGCGATGCATTCTCCGCCGGATTCTTGCATGGTTTTCATCAGCGCTGGGAAATCGAGCGCTGCCTCGATTTTGCCGCTGCAGCCGCCGCCATCAGTCTGCGCGACGCCTCGACCACCGGCGCCATGCGCTCCGAAGCCGAGATTCTCACTTTTATGCAAAATGGGAAACGGGTCGAGCCATGCTCCTGAACCAATCGGCAGTTTCCCATCTCTATCTGATCGGTGTCGGCCAGATTGGTTCTGCCCTTTTGCAAATCTTGCAACAGCACAGCTCAGCAACCCGGATTGCCCATCTGCAGCTCTGGGGTCTCAGCAACAGCCGTAAAATGGTTTGCAGCCGCGAACCGCTGTCGCCCGCCAAGTGGCAATCGGTGTTGCAGAGCGGCCAAACTGCAGACCTGGATCTATTCGTGCAGGCGATCCGCGCTGACCCCCATCCGCGGCGCATTTTTATCGATTGCACTGCCGACGAGAGGGTGGCACGGCTTTATCCGCAACTGTTCAGCTGCGGGGTGCATGTCGTGACTCCCAACAAGATTGCCAATACCCTTGAAATGGCTTTTTATCGCGGTTTGTTCGAGAAAGCGCAGCATTTCGGCGTGCAATACCGCTACGAAACCACTGTCGGTGCTGCCTTGCCAATCATCAGCTCTGTGCGCGACCTGCTCGACACCGGCGATGCGATCACCTGCATCGAAGGCATCCTTTCAGGAACCCTGAGCATGCTCTTCAGTTCCCTGTCCGGTGAGCAGCCATTCAGCGCTCTTGTCAAAGACGCCCATCGCCGCGGATTGACTGAACCCGACCCGCGCAGCGATTTGCGCGGCCTGGATGTGGCCCGCAAGCTGTTGATCCTCCTGCGCGAAGTCGGGTTGCCTCTGGAATTGCATGAAATTGAGGTCGAATCCCTGTTGCCGCCGGTCTGGTTTGGCTTTGCAATGGCGGAGTTTTGGCAAAAGCTGCCGGAATTGGACAAGCAATTTGAAGCAATGCGGGTGTCTGCAAGCCAAAAGGGCAGTCGACTCGGGTATGTGGCTTCATGGCTCAACGGCCGCAGTAGAGTGGCCTTGCACGAAGTTGCCGGCGCTGGTGATCTCGCCGCCTGTCGCGCCGGTGAAAATCTGATCAAAATCACCAGCCGGCGTTATCTCGATTCTCCTCTGGTCATCAAGGGCCCGGGAGCGGGCCCAGAGATTACCGCCGCCGGGGTGCTTGCCGATATTCTGCATGTCGCCTCCGGCCAAAACATCAGTCGATCTTGATTCCGCTCTGCATCCACCACAACAGCCCCCACATCACCGTTCAGCGCCGATGGCGGGCGTTGAGCCCGTCTGGCGATCGCCGATGTGAATGCCAATCGCGCTTTATTCAACTCGCGGCTGTTTATTCGATAGAATTGCGATCGTTCGTTATGGATCGGTCCGACAATCGAACAGGCCAATCGATGTTGCCGGGCATCATCCCGGGCTGTTCCGCGGCGCTTTTGATTAAACGATATGCCCAAAGAGCGGAACGGTCGACGGGACGATCGCCAAAAGATACGGTCGGGGAAAAAGTCTTTTGTTGTTGTCGATATTTTTTTTACCTTAATCGGATTTTTAACTGACTTTTTGCGGTTGTCTGCACCTGCAGGATCGGCGGGCCCGCAAGATTCTGACAGGCGAAGCGATGCTCAGCTGGCCTAATTTGTTCTGCACGGTTTCGGTGCGCAGCACCGGATCTAAAAGAAAATCAATCTGATGGCAAAGCATGTTGGGTGAAAAGTGCCCTTTTCTCAACCGCATAAAGAATAAGCGATTGGATAATTTTTGATTCGGTTAACACCGAATCTGGCCTGAATAAAGAGGAGAACAACCGTGGTGGAAAAGAAGATTGTCAGTATCGATGAACTGGAAGAGTTGTTGTCGCAGCCCACAGCAATCCTGGAAAAGACGATGGCCGGACTCGACGGCGATTTTTTGATATTGGGCGCTGGCGGCAAAATGGGGCCGACCTTGACCCGTATGGCAAAACGCGCTTTGCAAAATCAGAACGACAAACGCCGGGTTTTGGCAGTCGATCTTTTCCCGCAACCAGAAATGCGTGCGCGCCTGGAACAGCACGGAATCGAAACAATCCAGGGCAATTTGCTCGATCGCCAGTTTATCGAAAAGCTGCCGGAAATCAAAAATATCGTCTATATGGCCGGCATGAAATTCGGTTCGGTTGAAAATGTCGAGATGACCTGGGGGGTAAACACTTTTCTTCCCACTCTGGTCGCAGAGCGGTTTAAAGATTCGCGCATCACCGCTTTTTCAACAGGCAATGTCTATCCGATGGTGCCGCTCAAGAGCGGCGGCTGCACGGAAAACGTACCCCCCGAGCCGATCGGCGATTATGCGCAATCCTGTCTTGGCCGGGAACGAATGTTTCAATTTTTCAGCCGGCAAAACCACACCCCTGTTTGCATCGTCCGCCTCAATTATGCGGTCGAGTTGCGCTATGGGGTTCTGGTTGATATCGCGACCAAAGTTCTGCACGAACAGCCGGTCGATGTGAGCATGGGCTATTTCAATGTTATCTGGCAGGGCGATGCCAATGCGATGATTCTCAATTCGCTGGCTCTGTGTGCTTCGCCGGCCGTTTACCTCAATGTGGCTGGTTCGGAGACGGTTTCGTTGCGCTGGGCTGCGCAACAATTCGCCGAACTGTTTGGCAAACCGGCCGTCTTTATCGGTGAAGAAGAGTCGACTGCGTTTCTGAACAATGCCGCGAAATCATTTCGCCTGTACGGCTACCCCTCGGTTTCACTGTCGCAAATGATTCTGTGGATTGCCGATTGGCTCAAACGGGATATGCCATTGCTCAACAAGCCGACTCATTTTCAAGAGCGCAAGGGAAAATTCTAGCATAAGGATCTGGCGCATGAAAAAATTGCCGATGCCCTCAGATGCGGTGCTTCGCGCTCTGCAACAGGGTGTGGTTAGTCCTGCACATCCGCTGGCGCTCGACAAATCCCGTAAACTGGACGAAGTGCATCAACGGGCCTTGACCCGTTATTATCTGGCGGCCGGTGCCGGCGGTTTGGCTGTGGCGGTGCATACCACCCAATTCGAAATACGGTTGCCGCAACACAACCTGCTGCAACCTGTTTTGCGTCTGGCTGTCGAAGAAGCGATCAAATATGAACAGCAGCACAGTCGATCGATCGTGAAAATCGCCGGGGTGGTGGGCAAAACAGCGCAAGCGCTGCAAGAGGCAGACCTGGCGGCGGGGTTGGGATATGACGCCGCGCTGCTCAGCCTTAAGGCTTTTGCCGGCGCCAGCAACAGCGAATTGCTCGACCACTGCCGTCGTGTCGCTGAAAAAATTCCTCTGATCGGTTTTTATTTGCAGACCGCTGTTGGCGGACGCGTACTCGATACCGATTTTTGGCGCCAATTCTGCCATATTGAAAATGTCTTGGCAATCAAAATTGCACCTTTTAACCGATATTATACTCTCGATGTGTTGCGGGGCGTGGCTGAATCTGGCAGAGCAGGGGAGATCGCCCTTTATACGGGCAACGACGATTCGATTATCGTCGACTTGCTGACACCGGTGGAACTTAAAACGGCCGCCGGGACCACGCTTATGCAAATTGTCGGCGGCTTGCTCGGCCATTATGCAGTGTGGACACAAAAGGCCGTTGAACACTTTGACCGGGTCCGAAGTCTTGTCCAATCCAATCGGGCTATTCCTTCCGATCTTTTGACCCTGGCCGCGGCAGTGACCGATTGCAACGGTGCGTTTTTCGATGTCGCCAATCAATTTCGCGGCGTTATTGTCGGCATTCACGAAGTGCTGCGCCGGCAGGGATTGATGTCCGGCACGTGGACTCTTGATCCAGATGAGACCTTGTCGGAGGCACAAGCCAAGGAAATCGATCGCGTCTATCACGCCTATCCGCACCTGAACGACGATGCATTTATCGCCGCTCATCTTCCCGAGTGGTTGAAAACTTGATCGAACACGCCAGCGACCACGTGTTGCTGGCGTGCCTTCCTGCCGCTACAGCAAAATTCTCATCCCCCGCAATCGCTCGACTTTCCACTGCAACAGCTGATTGAAAAACCTCTATTCGCATCCTTTTAAACAGATCAAATCGAATATAATTGCGAAAAGACTTGCTATAATTAACGAAATAGTGTATAATTCATCATGCAAAGAGTCTGGTCGGTCGATTCGATCTTCAAAGATCAGGAAAGTCGCATGTTTGGGTGATGCGAAGGTTGTTTCGGGAGGCTTGCATGGGTTTATCGGCTGTGCACAGCGCGGCAGTGTTGGGAATCAACGCCTATGAAGTCAGGGTGGAGACCCATCTGGAAGGAAACCTGCCACATTTTGTCATGGTGGGATTGCCGGAAGGAGCGGTGCGGGAGTCCAAGGAGCGTGTGCAGGCCGCGATCAAGAATTCGGGATTTATATTTCCCCTCAAACGCATCACTTTGAACCTGGCTCCTGCGGACATTCGCAAGGAAGGGGCGGCGTTTGATTTCCCGATCGCTGTCGGTATCCTGGCAGCCAGCGGTGTTTTGCAGAACACCGGCCTTGAGCAAGTTACGATTATCGGTGAGCTTGGACTGGACGGCTCCGTCCGTCCGGTCCAGGGCGTCTTGCCGATCGCGGTGATGGTGGCGCGGCAAAAAAACAGGGGACTGGTGTTGCCGCGCGGCAACGCCCGCGAAGCCGCCATGGCTCGCGATTTGAAAGTCTATCCGGTCGATACATTGCGCGAAGCGCTCGACTTTCTGCAAGGCCACCAGAAAATTGATCCGTTTGTCGTTGACATTCAATCGGTGTTCACCCATCAGGTTCCGGGCGCTGTCGATTTCAGCGATGTCAAAGGCCAGGAACACGTCAAACGTGCTCTCGAGGTTGCAGCAGCCGGTGGCCATAACGTGGTGATGATCGGTCCGCCTGGTTCGGGAAAAACCATGTTGGCCAAACGCTTGCCGACCATCTTGCCGCCTATGACCCTGCAGGAGGCCCTGGAAGCCACCAAGATCCATTCGGTTGCCGGATTGCTCAAACCCGGTGCATCGCTGATCACCTGCCGGCCTTTTCGGTCCCCGCATCACACGATCAGCGATGCCGGTCTGATCGGCGGTGGAACTGTGCCGCGGCCGGGCGAGGTGAGCCTGGCGCATCACGGCGTGCTTTTTCTCGACGAATTGCCTGAATTCAAAAAAAATGTCCTCGACGTCATGCGCCAACCTTTGGAGGACGGCAAAGTCACCATCGCGCGCGCAGCGATTTCGCTGACCTATCCCGCGTCGTTCATGCTGGCCGCAGCGATGAATCCCTGTCCATGCGGCTATCATACCGATCCCAATCACGCCTGTCAGTGCACAGGGCAGATGATCCAGCGCTATCTGGCGCGCATCTCTGGACCGTTGATGGACCGCATCGACATCCATCTCGACGTGCCCGCGGTGCCTTATCGCGACCTCAGCAGCACTTCAAACGGCGAGAATTCGCAACAGATCCGCAGCCGGGTCATACAGGCTCGCAATCGTCAACTGGCGCGATTTCGCGAGCATCCCCATCTCTATTGCAATGCGCGCATGGAATCCCGCGAAACCCGTCAGTTTTGCCGCATCGACCGCGACTCGCATGCTCTGATGCGCAACGCCATCCAATCGCTTGGCTTGTCGGCGCGCGCATATGACAGAATTCTCAAACTGGCGCGCACGATCGCCGATCTGGATGGTTGTGGCGAAATCAGCGCTTCCCATATCAGCGAAGCCATACAATATCGCACCTTGGACAGGCTGCAGATTCTCTAAAGGATGCCATTGTGCGCTCCGACTCGGTTTCACGGATAAATCACTTGACAAATTTATCAGGAATGCCTACCCTTAATTGTTATTTTTATCTGGCCGGAAACAGCTGTGCAAGTCATTCCCGGATTCGGTGCGCAGCACCGAACCTCACAGAAGATCAATCTGATAGCAATACACAGAGGGTGAAAACTGCCATTTGTGCAACCGCATAAGGAATAAGTGATTGAATGATTTTTGATTCGGTTGACACCGAATCTGGGTTATTGATGCACCAAGTGAACCTCAACGCAGCGAAACAGCTTTGTTTCGAATTTTTGCTGACCTATCGATTGACAATTTGGTGCCCCTGATTTATAATGGATAACTTGGATATGTTGTGATGAAACTCGGTCGAATACACTCGCTAAAGATGCGGGCAGGGCAAACGCTTTTGTCTGTTGTTTTCCTGGCGGTAGTCGGAGCCTTGCAGGCGCAGTCTATCCATGTCGCCGGTAAGGTAACCGCTGCCGGCATTCCCGTGCAAAACGCCAGGATTACCTTTATCGCCAGCGACGATCGGGATCGACTATTTTCGACCCTGACCGATGGCGATGGTGCTTTCCAAATCGATATTCAAACCCTGGTCGAATCCCAAACATCTGTGCCAGAGGAGTATTTTTTGGCACAAAACTATCCCAATCCTTTTTCTGTTTCAACGGCCATCGCCTATTTTCATGATTATCCGGCAGAAGCATGGATCGCGATTTACGATGTGTTGGGCAGAGAGGTGCAACGATTTTCCGCCTTTGCGGGTGGTGGTGTGCGGGAGGTGATTTGGGACGGTGCAGATCGTTTCGGCAACCAAGTCGCACCTGGTCTTTATTTTTATCGGCTGCAGGTGGGGAGAGAGTTACGGGTAAAAAAACTGCTCTATCTACCGGATACGGCTCCCCATACCGGAACACGAGATGCCCATTTTTTCCTTTTTCTTCAGAACGTCTTTTGCCGGCGATTTCGGAATTTCAGCAAGCTCCGACTTTTATCGTGCGCATCGAAAACACGGAAACCACAGTGCCGCGCATCCTGCCCGCCGAATTTACCGATCAGCCGGTGCAAGAAAATTTTCCACTCAACTATATCGTCGAAGAATTGAGTCCGCACGCCGCCACCATTTTCTTGCACAACAGCCAGCAGACCATCCGCGGATTTGGTGCCGCCAACATCGTCGGCTGGCGTCCGGATATGACTGCGGCGCAGATCCAGACGGCCGTTGGCACCGATCCGGGACAGCTCGGTTTCACCATCCTGCGTCTGCGGATTCCTTCCAATACCAATGACTTCCGATTGCAGGTGGCCACTGCCAAAGCGGCCTATGAACGGGGCGCCATGATCATCGCGTCGCCATGGTCACCGCCGGCCAGAATGAAAACCAACAACAGCCTTGTAGGCGGTCGGCTTATCGATACCTGTTACGCTGACCATGCAGAACACCTGGCCTCCTTCGCCGTCTATATGGCAAAGCAGGGAGTACCGCTCTATGCCATTTCTGTGCAGAATGAGCCGGATGTGCAGGTGACCTATGAATCCTGCGACTGGAGCAGCCAGGAAATGGTTCGTTTTCTCAGTGAAAACGCACCGGCAATCGGGGTACCGGTGATGGCTCCTGAATCCTTTCATTTCGACCGCACCTTTTCCGACGTCATTTTGCGCGATTCTCTGGCAACCGCAAACACCGCGATTATCGCCGGTCACATTTATGGCGGTGGGCTGGTGCCTTATCCGCCGGCTCGACAAAAGGGCAAAGAGGTGTGGATGACCGAACATCTGGATACCGATATCGGCTGGGCAAAGGTTCTGGCCACCGGCAAGGAGATCAACGATTGTCTGGTGGCGGGGATGAGTGCCTACGTGTGGTGGTACATCGTCCGTTTCTATGGTCCGATCGATGAAGACGGCAGGGTAACCAAACGCGGTTATGTGATGTCACAGTTTTCGCGCTTTATTCGCCCGGGTTTCGTGTGTGTGGATGTCGAGGAAAACCCCCAACCCCAGATTCATCTCTCAGCCTATCGCGGCGATGGGTGCATCGTCCTCATCGCCATCAACACCGCTGCACAGGCGATAAAGCAGACCTTTATTTTTCAGGATGGTCACACGCAGGTGGTTCTGCCGTACGTGACCTCGCAAAGCCAGAATTGTGCGGCGCAAAGAGAGATCCCCGTTCGCAGTGGGATTTTTCGCGCGACCTTGCCGCCGTCGAGCATCACCACATTTGTGGCGAATTGAGCAAACCCAGATTTGGTGCGCAGCACCGGATCTCAAAGAAAATCAATCTGATGGCAATGGACGTTGGGTGAAAAGTGTCCTATTCGCAACCGCAGCAAGAATAAGCGATTGACAGTTTTTTTGATTCGGTTAACACCGAATCTGGGGCATACGGACGATTTTGTTTTCGGGGTGGCAAGAAAAAGCGTTGGCAATCGCGGTTAAATTTTTTACATTAAGTGAGTTTGTCGAATAGTGTGACAGGCATGCGTGATGGTGGCAACTGCCGGTTGTTGGACCGCCGTCGTGCAGCAGGCCAGGAACACACCACAACCAACGAACATAAGCGAATGAGCGCGGCAATGGGGATACGTTTGGCGATTGCCAATCAGAAGGGTGGGGTGGGCAAGACCACGGTGTCGATGGGGCTTGCCGGGGTATTGGCCGAAGAAGGCGAACGGGTTTTGCTGATCGATATGGATCAGCAGGGCAATCTCTCTTCGGTGTTTATCGACAACATCCATATGGTGCAACCGACGATTGCCGACGTGTTGATTCGCGATGCGGATATTCGGCAAACGATCCGCACGACCGCTTTTTCGGGCATCGATATTCTGCCGGCCAATTTGGATCTGGCCAATCTGGACAGCGCCTTGGCCGGGGATGACGATGCGCAATTCTATCTGATCGAGTCGTTGCAGGAAGTGCTGGCCGAATATAGCTTTATGTTGATCGATTGTCCGCCGAATTTGAGCCGTGCGACCCGGATGGCGCTGGTGGCGGCGCAGGGATTGATCATTCCCATCGAGTGCCAGGAATGGGCGGTCAAGGGTTCGGCGCAATTGGAAAATTATATCGACCGAGTCAATCGGCGGGCCAATCCGGGTCTGAAAATACTCGGTTATGTGATCAACAAATATGACGCCCGTCGATCGCTGGAGAGCAGTTACAACCGGGTTTTGCGCGAAACCTTCCCGAACAAGATGTTTGCGTCAGAATTCAACAACAATGTGCAATACACCGAATCCGCCACTTTGCGCATGCCGATCAATTTTTACGCGCCGCATTCGCGCCAGGCGGATTGTTTTCGTCGATTTGCCAGAGAAGTGCGTGACCATGTCAAAAAAGAGCAAATTGCTTGAACAAGTGCGCGGTTCGCTTGTGCAGCCGCAGACGCTCGAACGACCTGATGAAGCCTTGTTGCCGCCGGAACCCTGGGGTGCAGACGGCGTCAAGCGCATGCGCAACGCCAAACTGATTCCGCTCGACTCGATCGATCCGGATCCGCAACAACCGCGCACGGCTTTGCATGATGAAACGCTGGAAGAATTGGCGGCATCGATCCAGCGCTACGGCCTCTTGCAGCCGATCTCCGTGGAAGCCGTCGAAGGCGGACGTTTTCGTTTGATTTCCGGCGAACGGCGCTATCGGGCTGCACAGCTGGTGGGGTTAAGCGAATTGCCGTGCATTGTGCAAAACGATGTTGCCGAGGCCGATCGCTACGCCCGTCAGCTGATCGAAAATCTGCAGCGCGAGGATTTGTCGCCGATCGACAAGGCACGGGCGCTGCTGCATTACAAATCCCTTCTGCCTGCTGACACCGTCTGGCAGGAGGTCGAGACGGCCGTCGGCCTCAGCAGCCGTCGGCGCAAACAGATCCTCGCTCTGCTCAATTTGCCGCCCCACCTGCAAAGTGAACTGGTGGCAACCGGCGGCCGGGCGAGCAAAAATCAAATCACCGAAAAACACGCGCGCGCGCTGCTGCTGCTCAACCACAAGCCGCAACAGCAACAAGCGCTCTACGACCGCATCAAAAAATCCAGCGACCCCATCCCTGGCGATGCGGCCCTGGCTCTTGCCCGCGAACTCAAGGGTCAGGAAACGCTCAAAACCTTTCGCGTGACCTATCGCGATCGCGCCGATTTGCTGAGCAAACTGCTCGCCAAAATCGCTGAGCTGCAAACCGAATAGAGCCGGTGTTGGTCTTTTTCAAGCGAGTGGGCAGGGGGGAACCTGGGTTCACCCTCACTCTCACCCGCTTATTTTTAGTTTATTCTGATCATGCCAGGCTCGGGTCATTTTAACCCTGCAATTGAGGAGTGATTCATGTCCTATCGTTCTCTCTATGTGCTCTTGCTGAGTGCCGTTGTCTCTGTCTTTTCGCAAACCGATCCAGCCCGGCTGGCGGCCTGGACGATCACCGCGGATGACTGCCGCCAGCGCGTCACCACACTTGCTGACGGCCGTTTTGGCGGTCGCGGTACCGGCGATTCCGAATTTATCGCCGCCGCCCGCTATATTGCCGCCGAATTTCAACGCGCCGGCCTCAAGCCGCTGGATGCGGATTCCTCTTATTTTCAGCGCTTTGCCGTTGATCGCAACCGCATCGCCGCCAATCCTTTTCTCGAATTGCTCACCCCCATCGCTTCACCCGTCGGCAGCGACACCCTGCGCATGCCGTTGCGCCTGCAAGACGATTTTTTGCCGGCCGCGTCATCGGCACCGTGCACGCTCAACGCGCCGCTCGTCTTTGCCGGCTATGGCATCCGCTCGCCGGAACACGGTTGGGATGACCTCGCCGATATCGACCTGCAAGGCGCCGTCGCTTTGGTCCTCGACGGCACCCCGCTGCTGCCCGATGCCCATTTCGACCGTTCTTTTCGCGGCAGGCGCAAACTGCGGTTTCTCGCCGATGCCGGCGCACGCGCCGCTCTCCTGGTCGGCGAACCGATCGGCGGCATTTCCAGCCGTCAATCGGTTCCGGCGGCCACCATTTCCGCTGCCGCTGCCGATCTCTTGCTCGCCGGCAGCGGCTGGACTCTGGCGGCCTTGCGCGATTCGATGCAGCAACGGCCGCGCAAGGTCTCCATGGCACTGCCGCATCGGGTTCACCTGCAAATCGCCAGCGAGCTCGCCGCAGAGCAGCAGACCATGAACATTGTCGGTTATCTGCCCGGCAGCGATCCCAAACTCCGCCATGAAGCCATCGTCATCGGCGCACATGCCGACCATATCGGCCAAATCGGTGATGCGGTTTTTACTGGCGCCAACGACAACGCCTCGGGTACGGCGGTGGTCATGGAACTGGCCGAAGCCTTTGCGGCTCTGCCGCAAGCTCCCAAGCGTTCCATTGTTTTTATGGCTTTCACCGGCGAGGAGATGGGGTTGCTCGGTTCCCGCTTTGCCGTCGAGAATCCCCTGTGGCCGGTGGCGCAAACCCGCGTTATGATCAATCTCGATATGGTCGGTTCCGGCACCGATGGCATGATGATCGTCGGCGGCAACAACTATCCCGAACTGCTCGACCTTTTTCGCCGCGCCAGCGCTGCCCATGAACAGGTACCGGTGCTCGATCGCTGGACCGCAGCCAATTCCGATCATTTTCCTTTTCACGAAAAAGGCATTCCCGCGATTTTTATCTATGCTCTCGGCGGGGTGTCAACTTATCATACGCCGCGCGATCGTCCGGAGACCCTGGATGCAGAGGTTATGGAACGCATCGGGCGATTGACTTTTCAGGTGGTCCTCGATCTCGCCAATCGCAACAAGGTCGATCTGGAGATGATTCCCAATCCGCAGCCATAATCGACTCGCTGCGGGACGATTAACCCCGCATGGACTAGGAGACGACAATGAAAAAGATCTGTTCTGCAGCTTGCGCTGCACTGGTTCTGCTGTCTGCCTGCCAGCAACCACAGGCAGAGAAAACGATTGTTGTGGCTGCAAATGCTCCCGCCGCGATAGGCCCCTATTCGCAGGGCGTGCGAATAGGCAACCGGCTCTATCTCTCGGGGCAACTCGGACTCGAGCCACAAAGCGGCGATTTTGTTGCCGGCGGTGTCGCCGAACAGTCCCGCCAGGCATTGGAAAACCAGCGCGCTGTGCTTGCCGAAGCCGGCTTTGCTTTCAGCGATGTGGTCTCTTGTCAGGTTTTTCTCATCAATATGGACGACTATGCCGCCTTCAATGCGGTGTATGCGGACTATTTTCCTGCAAATCCACCGGCGCGCGCCGTTGTGCAGGTTGGCCGCCTGCCCAAAAACGGGCTGGTGGAAATCATGATGGTTGCCGAAAAGTAGGATGGGAAACCATTGGCCGGATCCAGGCCGAATTTTCGCCTATGAAAAATGAACGCCGATATTGTTTGCAAAACGACCATCGCCACCCAACCGCATTTAAAATGAAAGACGAACCATGAAAGCCATTCTCATACAAAAACCGGGAGATTTTCAAATTGTCGACGTGCCCCGCCCACAACCGGGAAACGGGCAAGTTCTCATCCGATTGCACGCCGCCAGTTTGTGCAACCAACACGATCTCAAAGTCTGGACCGGCGGCTATCATCAACTCGCGTATCTCGAATACGGCATCCCGGGTTTTCCTGGTCATGAAGGCGCAGGTGAAATCGTTCAGGTCGGCAGTCAGGTCGACGGCTTTCGCATCGGCGACCGAGTTCTTTTCTCCGGTCTCGGTGGTCCGCCGCTCTATCAGGAATATGTTTTGCGCGATGCCGCTGAAATCGTCCGTTTTTCAGCGCAGCTGCCCTATGAACAGGTCGCCATGGCAGAGCTGTTCGGCTGTGTCCATCGCGGTTTGCGCAAAATGACCGACTGGCAGGGCAAATCGGTGTTGGTTGCCGGCCTCGGGCCCGCCGGCCTGGCCGCTGCGCAAATGGTCAAAGCCCTAGGCGCGCAGGTGGTTTGGGGCAGCGATTTGCGTCTGGCGCGATTGACGCTGGCCGAGCAGCTCGGCGTCGACCGCGCAGTCGACGCCGGAAATCCGCAAACCCATAAGCTGCTGGTAAACCAGGGTTTCGATCGTGTCTACGAAACCACCGGCAACTCAACCAGCATCCGGCAGAGTTTGCAGTGCGCCAGGGAAGGCGTGATCCTGTTCGGATACAGCGAAGGCGAGCTCTGTCTGGATGCCTATCCGATTTTTGATCGCGAATTGACCCTGGTGGGCTCCAAGTGGCTCACGGTCGACGATCTGCGCGCCGTCGCTGCCTGGATGGAATCCGGCGAAATTCGCACCGCACCCATGATCACCCATAGGTTCGCTTTCAGCGACTACCCGCAGGCGGTTGCCGCCATCCAGCGCGGCGAAGTGGTCAAGGCGGTTGTCGTCCCGGAGGAGTAGAATGCAGATCGGTCTGGACACCTACAGCTATCATCTCGCATTTGGGGCGCACGGCGATTTTGTGCCCCATAAGCCGCTCGATCTGGTGGCGTGTCTTGAGCGCGCCGCTGCGATCGGTTTTGCCGGTGTGCAGATCGATCCGATGCACCTGCCAGACCACAAACCGGCGGTGTTGCAACGCATCCGCGATGTTGCTGATGAGTTGTCCCTGTTTCTCGAAGCCGGGATCATCGGCATCGACAAGTCCGTGATTCTCGACGGGCTGCGGATCTGCCGCGCATTCGCAAGTCCGGTTCTTCGCACGTTTATCGGCTTTGATCGCTTTTCGCGGACGACGGATATCTCGGCATGCCTGCAAAAGGCAGCAACGGCTCTGCAGACCGTTGTGCCAGCGCTGCAGGACGAGGGCGTGGTGCTGGCCATCGAAAACCACGGCGATGTGACCAGCCGGGAACTCGTCGATTTGCTGGAAACCATCGGTTCTCCATCGATCGGCATCTGCCTGGATGTCGGCAACAGCTTGTGCGTCTTTGAAGATCCTGTTGCAGCGGCACGGCGGATGGCGCCGTATGCGGTCAGTTGCCATTTTAAAGATTATCGGGTACAGATGACCTATTCAGGTTGCGCGATCACCGGTGTCTCCCTTGGGCAGGGAAATATCGATTTGCCAGGCATTGCTGCTGTTTTAAAGAGTGCGCCGCGGCTCGAGCGGCTGTTTGTCGAGATTCCCATGCCCGCGTCTGGCGGTTTGCAGCAAGAAGACGAGGCGGTAAAAAATAGTTTGCAATTTTGTAAAACGGTTTTAAATTAAAGCGTTTCGATAGCAGAAACGACATTCGTTCACGAGGTCTGCAATTTTTATCTCCAGAATATTTTGCCAGTTACCAATTCTGGTGTTTTGGACAAAAAAAGAATTCGCCATAGATACTTTTTTCCTTGCATAATTAGAAAGAATTATTTAAGTTGTCTAAACGAAGCGGCTCTTTTTTGTGATAAGTTGATTAAAATCACATTTTATCACCAACGATTTCAGAACCGCAACGGCGAGAGGCAAGTGCGTTTTGCGGAAGGAATTAGGGCAAACCGCAACGGCAAGATGAGAAAAGGAGCCGGTACTTTCCTTCAGAGCTCTTTGATTCAGCATGATCAGCTCAGTTTCCTGTGAAAAGGGACAAGTCTGGAGACAGGATGAGATCTGCTCGCAAAACTGCACAAAGCGATGATAGAATGACTACGAATGCGAATCCGCAGCAGAAAAGTTGGTTGCCAATGACAACGGTCCCAGCAGCCAGCAATGCCCCTCAGCGCACGATCCACCAGCGAAATTTTCAGACTGAGGTGGCTCAAGAGCCTAAGACAGCGATTACTTTCAAAATTAAAGCATGCTCCTCGACAAAAGAGGGGGTTGGTTGTCCAGTACGTTGAGTACAGGAGATTGACCTCCTCTTTTTTTTATTTAGTTTTGTAGTCCAAACACATATGAATCCAATGGCGGCTGGATCGAATGAGAATCAATTAAAATTTGAAAGGAGGTGAGCAACGGCTTATCCCGCTACGCTTTTCTACCACGAAAGATCAAACAAACCGAACAGACGCAACACGCATCCCACTGGGGATGTGAGAATTCGCCGCCCATCTGATTTGCGCTGTTGTTGTCAGAATTTTGGAGGATCTCAACTATGATGAAAAAAATCAAGTTGCTATCAGTACCAATTCTGTTGTTTGCCATGGTACTGTTCACCACCACTCCTTCGTTTGGCGCTCTCGGTAAAGTCGCTGGTGTTGTCACCGATGCGGCTAGCGGAGAAGCTCTGCCCGGCGTCAATGTGCAGATCGAAGGAACCTCATTCGGTGCTGCCACCAATTTGCAGGGCCAGTACACGATCATTAACCTTCCCCCTGGCACTTATAATGTGGTCTTCACCTACATGGGGTATGCAACAAAGAAAGTAACCGGTGTGCGTTCGCAAATCGACGCAACCACCACGGTCAACGGTCAGTTGAGCCAAACCGTGATCGAAGGTGAAACCATTACCGTCGTCGCACAGCAGCCGATTGTCGACAAGACCATGACCGCCACCAAGGTGACCTTCAGCGATGAAGTGATCGACAACCAATTGCCGGTCTCTGATTTGAATCAAATCTTGAGCTCTTCGGTGGTCACGCAGAACATGCGCGGCGCCAACAAGGTTGGTGTCGGCTATATGATCGACGGTGTCAACGTGGCCGATCCTTATGCTTCCACCGGTGCCGGTTCGCAAGGCTACTCGATGGTCAAGCGTGAAATGACAGCCAACAGCAGCACTTCCGGCCGTTTCGAGGACAACAGCGTTCTCAACGCCACGGGCCGCGATGTCACCATGGTGCAAACCCTGGTCGACGTTGCCCAGAGCGCGGTGCAGGAAGTCAATGTCGTTGCCGGTACCATCAATGCCGAATATGCCGCATCGGGTGGCGTGATCAACATCGCCTCCAAGAGCGGCAGCAGCGATTTGTCGGCCAAAGTCTACGTGCGCAGCAGTCTCGGCGGACTCGATCATGCCGGTCCTGATGTGTACGACGCCAAACCTGACGCCGACGTGATGTCCGGCATGTCGGCTGCAGAGGTTTTTCTGGCTAAAAAAGCAGCCCTGCTGGCTGGCAATGACGCACAGAAAGCCACTGCCCAGTTTATGACCTGGGAACCAGGCGCTTATGAATACGGCGAAGATCCCCGTATCAACGCTGAAGTTTACCTCGGCGGCCCGTTGACCTCCAAGGGCAATTTCTTTTTCAGCGGCAACATGCTCAACGATCACGGCCGTTTCCCGGGCGAGTTCAACCGCAACATCGACGGATCGTTGAAAATCAACTACAACATCACCAAATCGGACAAGCTGACGCTGATGGGCAAGTTGCAGGACGGCGGCAAGCTCGGCGGTTGGTATAACCGTTTCTACACCTACACCAACCAGTTCTTCCTGGAAGGCCAGCCGGTCAGCCAGACCCTCGGCTATTTGTCCTATTTGAAACACAGCCATGTCTTCGACTCCAACACTTTTCTGGAAAGCACGCTCAGCCTGGTCGGCAACAACCGCACCTACGGTTTTTCCCCCAAGGATGGCAAGCTGGTCTATGGCGAATATGGTGAAGATTTCTTGATCCTCGACACCCCGGAAGAGTGCGAACTCTATCTGAATGGCCCGAACAATATCTTCATCCATGATGCCGGAAACAACCAGACTTTTGTCACCGAGGGTTTGGCCAGCAATCAGGGACGATTCGGCAAAGCCGGTTACTCGTATGAAGATTACAAGACCAGCGCCATGACGTTCGCCAGCAACTTTACCAAGCAGGTGAACTTTAATCATCAGATCAAAGCTGGTGGCGAGTACACCTACAACACCATCGACGTGATGACCCACAACGTGTCCGCTGGATGGATGCCCGCACCTTACCGATTCATTATCAACGAATATGAAGTCAATCCCTGGAGCTTGGGAACCTTCATTCAGGATCGAATCGAGTATGAAGGCATCATCGTCAACCTCGGTTTGCGTTTTGACGGCTACAGCATGGACACCAAGAGCGTCAGAAATCTCTACAAACCTGGCGTCTGGGACACCACCGCTTATGGTATGGTTTATGTCGCGCAGGATCTGGGCGAAGATAACGACGCGCATTTTTACTTCAGCCCGCGTCTGGGCATCTCCCACCCGATCAGCGAGACATCGACCATGCATTACAGCTGGGGCATCTACACGACCCAACCGAACAAAGCCTACTGGCTGCAGGATTACGGCGCTCTGGCCAACCTGAGCCTGCCGCGTATCTGGGATTCTGATCCGGAACCGGAAAAATCGACGGCTTATGAGATCGGTGTAACCACCGCTTTGACCAGCGAAATCGGTGCCGACTTGACCGCTTTCTACCGCGACAACCGCAACAGCACGGTCATGAGTATCGAAGTTTCGGGTTTCTCTGGCCAGCCGGGCGGTTTTACCCGTATGAGCTATTACACCAACCTCGGCTATCGCGACAGCCGCGGTCTGGAATTGACGCTGTGGAAACGCCCCTCTCCGAATCGCTACTTCGGTATAGTCGGGGTTTCCGGAACGCTGAGCGCATCATTCTCCTACGATTCACCGGCAAGCCTTGGCACCAGCCTGGTTGCAGACAAGAATGTCAAAACCAGCTTGATCGCCGGCTCAACGGACGAGTTGTTCGATCTGGATCTGCGCTTCCTCTATCCGACTATTTCGCGCTCCTATTCGGATTGGAACGGCAAGCTGACCATGATGTTCGATTTTCCGGCTGAATTTCGCCTGTCGACCATCACCACTTACCGCAGCCCCTGGCGTTTTGCCAAGACCATCGGCCTCACCAACAGCCGTTATGAAGAAAGACTTGACGGCGATTATTTCTTGCAGACCGATGTTCGTTTGAGCAAGTATTTTTCGCTCGGCAAATACCGCGCTGGTTTCTTTGTCGAAGCGCTCAATGCTCTCGATCGGCTGAACATCCTCTCTTATGAGACCTATGTCAGCAATGTGATGTACGAAAAAGAGGGAATTCCTTGGGGACCGTTGAATCGACCGGTCAACAACAATGGTATTCCCTACGCCGGTATCGCTCGTGAGCTCTATGCCGGGTTCGAATTCTCTTTCTGATCGATTGTCGAGCAGAAAAATTGATTTGGTATAAGGAGAATTAAATATGACAAAGAAACGTATATTGTTACCGCTACTCGTATTCTTGTTGGCGTTTATCGGCACCTCCTTCGCCAATAAATATCCGGGTATCGGTGTTGTCTCCTGCGGAGATCACTGGTCGACTCTCACGCCCAGCGGTTTTGGCAACATCATCAATGTCAATCCGCCGACCAGTTGGAGCGGATACATCGGCCGAATCACCGGGATCAGCTTTTTCACCCCTGGTGGTATGTATCCAGCAGGCGAAGAAATGCACATGTACTGGGGCGGCTCTCTCTATATGTATGAAGCCAGCACCCAGCCGATCAACTTCATCCAAACCGGCATTAGCGATGATCTGAAACACTACATGCGGGTATACAACCACAACAACCTGGCCGGTACCGCCAAGACGAGCAACGGCGGCGATATTGGTCGGGCTCCGTGGTCGAGCGCCGCTCGCACGATGCAGGTCTATGAAGCTATCATCCCGACCAATTCAGGCATTGATTGCAAGTTCCGCGTGCACGGTTTTTCGAACAATCATGCCAATCTGAACAATCAGATCATGTTCGAACTGCAGATGACCAACACCGGCAATGCTGATTACAACGCCGACGGCGTGGTTGATTTTCCGAACCATCGCATCGATGCCGTGACTCTTGAAATTCAGAACGGCGCTTACGGCGGTGTTTTCAGCGCCACCTCCAGCGGCGGTCGTTCGTATGCCGGCGGTTGGGCCAACTCCCGCCTCTGCGGTTATGATGCAACCCCGGATGCCGAGGGCAACCCCTGGGCTGTTCCCGTCAACTATCACACCAATATCCAGCCCGGTAGCGTTTCCGAAGACCCCGCCACCGGCGGCAACACCTGGTTTGACGGCGAACGGAGCATTGGTTTCCGCAAAAACTATATGATTCCCTGGGACATCTTTGACGGCAACCAATTTATCGCCGTCAAAAGTGGCCGCATTGACGACGGCTCAGGCGCTCCGGACAAAAAGACCATCTTTGACACGCACGGTATCGGCGAAGGTGTTGAGCGCGGCTGGTATGCTTCCTGGAGCCGCGGTGTTCCCAGTATGGGCGGCGCCCGCGAATCGTTCCTGCAGAGCATGGGCACCTTTATGGAAGACGGTGGGCGCACACAGTCGGCTGCATCTTTTGTCGCTTCGCAACCGGATCCCAATGTCTTCGATACCTCTGATCCGACAAAATACGATCCCCTCAATCCGTTGACCTGGGTCAACATCGTAAAGCCCGAGGGTTCGCGCGGTCGCCCGAACGGCAGCCCGAAATACCGCAACAAATGGCTGCAAAACTGGGAACGCAATTTCCCGCAAACTCCGGATCCCAAGATTCCTGCCCTGGATGAGTGGACGCAAGGTGGAACGACGGTCGACTATTACAACTTTGACACCGAAGCCCTGGTAGCCGCTGGCCCCTTCTCCCTGGAAGTCGGCGAAACCATTACCATGGTCTGGACGCAATATGCCGGCCATCGTTTGCAGGGTGCACGTCAGGCAGTCAAGACCGCTCGCGACGTCTATGCGAAAAATTTCGTCATCCCGGAACCGCCATCCATGCCAGATATGAAAATCGGTCCGACCCAGACACCAGCCGGTGAATTTAAAAACCGGATCATCTGGGACGCCCGTGCCGAAGCGGCAGCGGACTTTGCCGGTTACAAGATCTATCGCGTCACGGCCTATCCGCAGGTCGATTATTCGGTCCTGGGCATCCGCTTCATGGATGGCCAGCACCTGCAAGGCCCGGAAGCCATCGGCATGGCCGACGACCAATTGGCAGCGAATTACGCCGCACCGAACAACCCGAACTACAATGTCGCATCCAGCCGCATCATGAAACGCTCAGGCAGTCCGGCCGGTCCATGGAAACTGCAGGCGTACATCACCAAAGATCAGTTGGTTAATTATGCCAACACCAATACAGCTGACAATGCCGCCTACAAATACGAATGGATCGACACCAGTGAAGAAGTCAAGATCGGCTACACCTATTACTATTATGTCGCCGCTTTTGACAACGAATCCGGTGAGCTCGGTGGTGTTCCTTTTACCCATCTCGAAAGCGGCAAGGACAACTGGAACGGCCGCAACGGCGAATGGCTAGGTACCTACCACTTTGCTCCGGGCAACTCCGATTACCCGACCTACAGCTTGGTTAACCAGAAGAACCTCGGTGTACCGTTTGTGCTGCAGCCGGCCCGTGTTGATCGCCAAAAGCTGATCAGCGGCGAGATGAAAATCGGCGTCAAACCCAATCCGTACAAAGTTCAGGCTCCGCACGATGTTGGTTTGGAACACAAAGTGCAGTTCTATAACCTGACCGCTGATACCCGAATCACCATCCTGGACCTCTCTGGCCAGATTATCGAAGTGCTGGAGTATGAGGGAACCAATCCGACTCAAGGTTCTGTCTTCTGGGATATGTTCACCAAGGATGGTCCGGAAGTCGCCAGCGGATTGTACATTTGGGTCGCTGAATATCAGGGCGGTAGCCAGCAAGGTTATGTGGCCATTCAGCGATAAGCAGCCCACTACTTAGTGGATAATGTAAATGGATTCAACCGACTAAATATTGAGGAGAGAATACTCTATGAGACATAAAATATTCTCCTCGCTGCTTATCCTCGCACTAGTCGTGGTAGGCAGCGGTTTTGGACAAACGATGAAAAAGACCGGAAACTCTGGCGCAGCCATCCTCAAGGTACCCATTGGCGCGAAAGCGACAGCCTTGGGCGGTGCAATGACCACAGAATTCGGCGATGTAAATCAAATGTTTCACAATCCGGCTGGTATCGCCATCGAGCCCGGCAAAACCCAGTTCAGCTTTTCCTACAATGACTGGATTGCCGATTTGAGCCACAACGCCTTTGCTGTTTCGCATACCTTCGGCAACATTGGTACCGTTGCTCTTGGTGGCATGATGGCAGGTGTCACGGGCATCGAAGCCGATCGCGATCTGCAGCCTGGTTTGGAAGGTGTGACCTACAATACCGGGAGCACCTATGATTTCAACACCAACTTTATTCAACTGAGCTTTGCCAAACAATTCACCAACAAATTGTCTCTCGGTGTTTCGGCGAAATACTTTTCCGAAACCATCGACGACGATCCGGTGAACGCTTTTGCAGTTGATTTTGGTGTTGTCTACTTTATCGGCTACCGTGATCTGGCCATCGGCGGACGCATCCAGAATATCGGATCCGATCTCGAGTATTTTTACGTTCCTTTCAAACTCCCGATGGTCTTCAGCTTTGGCGTGTCGATGAGCGCGATCCAGACCGAAAACCTGAACCTCAAAGGTTTTCTCGATGCCGCAAAACCCATCGACAATGAACAGCTGGTGTATGTCGGCGGTGAGTTGAATTTCTACAAGCACTTTTATCTGCGCACCGGGTATAAATTCAACTATTTCGGTATCCGCGACGAATATACTCCGTACAGCAGCCATCAGCAGATCGAAGATGTTTACCGCGATCATTGGTGGAACAAAGCTGAACGCAACCGTACCGACGAAGGTATCTCTTTTGGCGCAGGCCTGGTCGTTCCTTACAGCGACTACAAGATGTCGATCGACTATGCCTACACCACCTTTGATCTGCTCGACAATGTCAATCGCTTCTCCTTGACATTCTCGTTCTAAGAAATCTCTAGCTACAGGTTTCAGGGTAAAATCGAGGGGATTTGCCGGTTTTGGCAAATCCCCTCATTTATATTTTCTGCTAAATCCAACCTGTTCAGGATAATCACCCTTATTGAGTTTGGATGTCTCTCATGTCAATGTATAAAAAGGTGTTTGCCTTACTCGCTGTTATCACAATCGCTCTGATTGAAGTTTCATGCCAACGAGATGCCGACAAGACTTCAGTCATCAAGTTAAAAAAAACGGACTTTACACTGAAATTCGCTCCACAAGATTCTTTGTCTTTTAAACGAATCATCGATATCGAAAGCGACCCGAATGGCAACATTTATGTTTTCGACATGGACCATTCGGCAATTTTTAAGTTCGATGTTAAAGGCGAATACCAAAAAACAATTTACCGCGTCGATCAAATTGAAAGTCTGGATAATCCAATTATCTCTATCGCCACTGCTCGCAAACAAATGGTTGTGCAAAGGTTAAAACAGCTCGACACGATCGATTTTGAAGGCAATCTGATCAATCGAATCGACTTCGTTGGCCGTGGGACCGTCCATTTAAACAATTTCGGTTCAGTCGTTGTGGATCGCGGTCTCGATGCGCATCATTTCAATTATGTCTATCATGTCGCTGATGAAAACAAAAACATACTGTCGCGTTTTCATCTTTCCCGACTTGGATTGTTTCAGAACAACAACACCGATTTTTTTCTTTCTTCACTTATGGATGATACCACCATGGTGTGTGTCGCGACCCAGTTAGACAGCGTTTATCTCTACTCGCTCGGAGGCATGCTGCTCAGGTCCGCTTCACTTAAAAACGAACGTTCCTCCGAGTATTACTTGGATTTCGAAATTGAAGATATCGCGGTTTCAGGCGACCATTTTTTCTTGCCCCGCTTGAACAACGATGGTCTGTCAGAAGATTTTTTATTTTTTCAAATTATCGAAGAATACAATCGCGATCTGCAATTGGTCAATGTCTACCAATTGCCGGAACCCATCACTCTGACCGATCCCTTAAGCCATTGGTATCTGACTTACCACAAATTTCTCTATCTGAATGATCGCTTTATTTTTGCTGTTTCGCAGCCACAGCAATCCATCGTAACCTATAAACGCTGACCTTGGAATTGTGTCGAAAGTGCAAAGTTTTGAGTATGGCAAAAGGCTGCGCAAAAAAAATTGTATTTTACCTTGTGTTGTTCGCATTTCCGGTTGCGCTGTGGATCGCGACAGAGTCAGTCGCCAATCGAATGACTCGTCGTTTTGAGCCTTTGCGCATCGACGAGCGCGAACAGACGCTGTACGTCAACCGCGATTATTTCACCGATTTTTTTCTCTATCGCATCACCGATTTTATGGGATTGCCGCTTGCCAATCAGGCGGTTCTGCGGAAAAAGGGATCCGCTTTGCGCATCGTTTGCCTGGGCGGATCGACCACCGCGGGTTACCCCTACAATACCGCGCCAGCTTTTGGCAGCGGCGCCTCTTTTCCGAATTACCTGCGTTTAATCCTGCAATATAACCACCCAGATATGCCCGATATTCAGATGCTGAACATGGGCTGCAATGCCCTGAACAGTTTGAACATACGGCAGCTGGTCGCTTCTCTCAAGCGCAACAAACCGGATATTTTTATTCTTTATTCGGGTCATAATGAGTATTTTGGCCCCAATGAATTTACCATCAGCAAAGAGAAAACTCTGATTTACCAGAAGCCGAGTGTCTATTTTCCTTTCATGCGTTTTAAAAGAACCTATCTCTATCAGGGGTTGCGATCTCTGCTGCATAAACTGGCTCCTGCAGTGGCACCCAAATTTCAGGACTATTTGCAATGGTCTCTAAAAAACGGCATTCACCCGGAGGATCCGATTAATCTGCAGGTTGCCGAAAATTATGCTGAAAATATCCGTTCTATCATCGCATACTGTCGCGAGAAAAGGATTCCTCTGATCCTTGTTCAACCTGCGGCAAATCTGTTTTTTCCGCCGTTTCTGTCGCTGCATCATGAAAATCTAGGCCGCGACATCATCGCATCCTGTGATTCTTTGGTCATGATGAGCCGAATCGCTTTTCAACAGCAAGATTATCAAAAGGCTGTTGCATACAGTCAAGCTGCTTCTCGACTCGATTCCAGTTATGCCATCGCTTACTTTTATCGCGGCATGGCTGAAATAGCTCTGGATGATTTGGCTTCCGGATACCAAAACTTGATTCGGGCTCGCAATTGCGACGGGCTGCCGTTCCGGGCCAAAAGCTTTGTCCATCACACTTTAGAAGCACAGAGGAACTCACCGGGGGTGGTGCTGGTCGATCTGCCGCGCTTGCTCAGCATTTCCGACGCTGTGCCGTTGCCGCACCGCGACTTGTTTCTCGAACATGTGCATCCAAACCAGGAAGGTTACTATACAATCGCATGCTTGCTTGCTGAAACGCTGCTGCAAAAAAAACTTTTGCCAGCCATTACAACCCTGCGATATCCAACGTTTTCGGAATGCCAGGCAGTTCTGCAAACCGATGTGCTGCACGTGGCAAGGATGGAAAAACGATTTCCGGAAGACAGCTTTTTTCATCAGTTGGCAAAGCTCAATCCCGAGATCAATGGCTATATGCAGTGGATACGTTGGCGTGCAGATCAGCAAATCGCTGCTTTATTGCCTGAAGCTGAGCAGCCTTCGTCGACTCAACCGTAGAGTCATCAGGCAGGGCTCCATCACAACTGTCAACCGGCCTGAACTCAAATTAGCAGTTACTTTTTATCAATATTTTAATCGTTATTTTGCAAATCCTTGATTGTCATCTTAACCCTTAAACAAGTGTTGCACAGGAAGAGGATATGGCTGAAAAAGAATTGTTGCTCATCTGCAACGCCCATCTCGATCCGGTTTGGCTGTGGGAATGGGAAGAGGGAGTCGCTGCGACCATTTCAACATTTCGCACTGCAGCTGATCTCTGTGAGGAATTCAATGAATTTGTTTTTAACCACAATGAAGTGATTTTGTACGAATGGATCGAGCAGTATGAACCTGCTCTATTCAAACGCATTCAATCGTTGGTGAAAAGCGGACAGTGGCATATCATGGGTGGTTGGTATCTTCAACCCGACTGCAACATGCCCAGCGGCGAATCGTTTGTCCGGCAGATGTTGCTCGGCTCCCGCTATTTTAAGGACAAGTTTGGCGTCAAACCAAAAACCGCTATCAATTTTGATCCTTTTGGTCACTCGCAAGGTCTTGTGCAGCTTTTGGCAAAGGCAGGTTATGATTCCTATCTGTTTTGCCGGCCAAATTCCAGCTATTGTCAATTACCGGCTGATGAATTTGTCTGGCAGGGGAGAGACGGTTCGCAAGTTATGGCTTGTCGCAGCCGCGCTCATTACAATTCTTCACTTGGCAAAGCCCATGAAAAAATCCTCGACTGGATCGAGAAGAATCAGGACAAACCGTTTGGCCTCGAGCTGTGGGGTGTCGGAGATCACGGTGGTGGAGCTTCGCGACAGGATCTGCACAATTTGCGCGAATTGATCGCCAAAGAAAAGCGATTTGTTGTTCGGCATGCCACCCCGGAAGAATTTTTTGACCGTCTGGCAAAAAAGCGGCAAGATTTGCCTGTGCACAATGCCGACCTCAATCCCTGGGCAGCCGGATGCTACACCTCACAAGCGCGCATCAAACAAAAACATCGATTGCTCGAGAATGAACTGTTTTTTGTCGAAAAAATGATGACTTGTGCATCGATGCAAAAACTCCTCGAGTATCCGCAATCCGAGCTTCTCACGGTGCAGAAGGATTTGGCCACCTGTCAATTTCACGATATATTGCCGGGTTCATCGATTGCCCCGGTAGAAGAAGCGGCTTTGCGTCTCCTCGATCATGGACTGGAAATCGCTGCAAAACTAAAAATGCGTGGTTTCTTCAGCCTCTGTTCCGGTCAAAAACGCGCTGAACCGGACAATATACCGATCCTGGTCTACAATCCGCACCCCGTCGCCCTGGAGCACCTCATCGAATGCGAATTCAATCTGGCGATGGATAATCGAACCGAATCCTTCCATGTCCCCCATATCTACCAAAACGGGGTGGAATTGGATTGCCAGGTGGAAAAAGAACTTTCCAATCTGCCGCTCGAATGGCGCAAACGCGTTGTTTTCAAAGCCATGTTGGAGCCGCAATGCGTCAATCGGTTCGACTGCCGTCTGCAATGGATTGCCAAGAAGCCATCGATGGCCACCAAGCCGATCCCCAAACAGTTCACCATAGAGACGGAAACATTGCAAGTGGCAATCAACGGCCAGACCGGGTTGCTCGATCGCTATGCCGTCAATGGGGATGAACTTTTGGGCAAATCCTCGGCATTGCCGCTGGTTTTTGCCGATACCGAAGATCCGTGGGGACATCTCGATATTTCCTTCCGCGACCAGATCGGCGCTTTTTCCTTGTGTACGCCAGGCGAAGCAGCCGAATTCGCCGGGGTTAAGGCCAAAGAAATCGCTCCTGTGCAGATCATCGAGCAAGGTTCGGTTCGCACGGTGGTTGAAGCGCTTTTTCGCTACAATCATTCCTGGGCAAGTCTGCGCTACAAGATCCCGAATCAAGGCAGCGAAATCGAAATCGAGGCGCGATTCTTTTGGCAAGAAAAAGACCGCATGCTCAAATTGGCTTTTCAGACTGGTATGACCGACGGATGCTACATCGGGCAAACCGCTTATGCGATCACTCAACTGCCGAATAACGGCAATGAGGCGGTCGCGCAAAAATGGGTAGCGGTCCTATCGGAAAGCCGGGAAATGGCATTGACCATCAGCAACGATTGCATTTACGGTTCTGACTTTTTGCACGATGAACTCAGATTGTCGTTGTTGCGCGGTGCCGCCTACAGCGGCTTGCAAGAAGTCAAAATTCCGACCGTTCCGCAGGACCGGTTTACCCCGCGTATCGATCAAGGGGAGAGGATCTTTCATTTTTGGCTCAATGGCGGTCAAAGAAAAACGCGTCTCGACCTTATCGATTTTGAGGCGCTTGCACACAACGAAAAACCCTTTGCCCTGTCCTTTTTTCCGCATGGAGATGGTAAAAAACCGCTTCCCGGAATTTTGCTCAGCGATCCCAGGGTAACACTCGGAGCCTTTAAAAGAGCAGAAGACGGAGATGGATTCGTCATTCGCTTGTATGAAAGTTGCGGTGAAATACGCCAAGTCAGGATAATTCTACCTTATTACCATGCCGAGACCGAGATCACTCTCCATCCGTTTGAAGTTGCGACGGTTCGTTATTCCATTGCAAAGAAACAGTTTTTGCCAAACACTCTTTTGGAGCATGAGATAAATAATACATAAAGCAAAAGTTTAAAAGATTGCAGCAAGTGATATAATAATAAGCGGAAGCGATTGCGTAAACCAACGCTTTAATTCGTTTGGATCTCTAGTCGATAGTCTATTTCACGCTTGGGAATTGCGTCCCTAAAGGGACGCAGGGTGTGGTTTTCGGGATCACAGGCTACAAATATCTTGTCCCTACCGGGACAAACACCTATACTGAGCGGCATGTCCAGGATGCAATCAATGTACCACAGTCGTAGCCGCTGAACACCGGGCACCCCGTCAGGGGTGCGATATTTATAGCCACGCGTCATCAACACTCGTTCACCGTCCCTTTAGGGACGGAATATTCATTCCCGCTAACCTGAAATTATCTTTCGCTTTCGCTCATCCCAGATATGATTTGATTTTTTCCCTTATGTTGATTACCTTGAATATAAAAAAAATGACAATTATTACCATTCAACGGAAATCCGATGACTGGCAAAGAACGCGTTTTAACGACATTGAGCGGCCAGGAACCCGACCGTGTTCCCATAGGTGAATTTGCCATCGATTTCGATACGGTCGAGAAGATTATCGGCCATGAAACCTATGTGCGCGCCAAAGCCAAATCGCAGATCGCTTTTTGGCAAGGGCGCCACGATGAAGTGGCGGAAAGCTATCTCAACGATCAGCTCGAATTGTATCGCAAAATCGATATCGATATCATCACCTTTCCGATGGCGACCTGGGAGATTCCGCCTGAAACGGACGAGCCGGCGCCGCGCCGTATCGATGCGGCTACCTGGGAGGATCGGCACGGCCGCGTCTATAAATACAGCGAAATGACCGCTGATATCACCTGCATTCATGATCCGGTCGCCGAGCAGCGTGTCTTTACCGTTGAAGAATTCGATTGCCCGCCGCCGCTGTTGCGCCCGGATCCGCGTTCCTGGAAAATTCTCGACGCCCTGATCCAGGCTTTTAAAAAAGAAAAGTTTATATGCGGTCCTTCGGGCGGTGAAATCGGTATTCTGTTCCTCGGCGGTATCGAGCGCGGCTGCCTGGAGTTGCTGCAAAATCCAGACGTGGTTCGCCAGGCAACGGCGTTTTATTTGGCACAACAAAACGAAGCAGACCCCTATTTTATCCATCCAGACAGCGACGCTGTCCTTTGGGGTGCCGATTTCGGCTTTAAAACCGGTCCATTGATCAGCCCACGTATGTTCGACGACTTTTTTCTGTCTGCTAATCGCGACCGCGTCAGGAAAATTCACGATCGCTTTGATAAAAAAGTCATGAAGCACTGTTGCGGTAACATCACTGCGCTGTTGGATGCCTTTTTGCAGATCGGCTATGATGCCTATCAGTCGATACAGGCTTCGGCAGACATGGACATCTGTCGTCTCAAGCAATCGATTGGCGACCGCATCACCCTATGGGGCGGAGTTTCGTTGGAAAATCTGGTCAGCGGCACGCCTGAACAGGTTCGCCAAGATGTTCGGCGCAGCATGCAGTGCGCCAAAAATGGGGGAAAATTTATCCTCGGCGCCAGCCATTCGATCGCCGTCGGCACCAAATATGACAACTATATGGCGATGCTGGATGAATACCATCGTTTGAGCGCTTACTGAGAGTCTTAGAGTTGCTGCACAATTCAGGAGATGTGATGCAATTTTCTCCCTCTGTCTATGAGCATGCTGCGCGTTTCGTTCCTTACACGCCTTGGCAGGTGTCCCGCAATCTGGACCTCATGGTGCAAGCACATGCCGCTGCCTACGAGCGCTATCGACATCAACCGATCACCGTGGGGATCGATATCTACAATCTCGAGGCTGAGGCTTACGGTGCACAGGTAGCCGAACCACAAGAAAACGATATTCCAACCATCGCAACACCGTTATGCGACAATATGGATGCGGTTTTGCAGCTAACCCCCTTCGATCCGGTGATTAGCGGCAGATTAAAGCTCGTGATCGATGCCGGGAAGCAGCTCAAGAACAAATATCCGTCCACGGACATCCGCATACCGGTAAGCGGCCCATTTTCAATCGCATCCAATTTGCTCGGTATGGAACCGTTGCTGTTGGAGTTGGCATTCAATCCACAATCCGCTTTGCAGGCTTTGACCTGTTTGGCGGACAACCAGTTGGTGTTCTGCCGGGCGATTTTGCAGGCAGGATTAAAAATTACCTTTTTTGAGTCTGCCGCCACGCCGCCATTGGTTTCACCTCAGCAATTCGAACGCATTCTTTTGCCGGTGCTCCAACAGATGAACGAGAAGATCCAGGCGATTTCCGGCGAGCCAATTGCGTTGGTGATGGGCGGTGATACCTGTACCATTTTGCCGGCGCTGATCCAGATCGGCAGCAACTATTTGATCTGCCCTTCCGAAACCGACCAGCAGCGTTTTATGGAAATGGTTGCAGCTTTTCCGGAGATCATGGTGCGCATCAATTTGAATCCTCGAGTTGTTTCCTACGGCAAACGCGAAGAGATCGTTGCCGAAATCGATCGAATTTTCGATCTCGCCGGAACTCGACAACGCGTCTGTCTTGGCACGGGAGTGCTCGCCTATGATGTTCCTCCTGAAAATGTCGATCTGATTCAAGAAATCGTCAAGCAAAAATCCAGAGGAGTCTGATTTGAAGAAAACAGTTACCATCGCAGTTGTCGGCTTGGGCGGCTATGGCGAGGTCTATCTGCAAGGGTTGTTGGAACAGCCTGAAAAAGTCGATTTTGCTCTGATAGCCGGCATTGATCCCAAGCCGGAAAACTGTTCCAGATTACCCCTGCTGAAGAAACTCGGCGTGCCGATTTATTCCAGCCTTGATTCTTTTTATGCAGAAGGCGGCAAGGCCGATCTGGTCCTGCTCTCTTCGCCGATTCAGTTGCACAGCGTTCACACTTGTCTGGCGCTGGAAAAAGGCAGCAACGTTTTATGCGAAAAACCGCTCGCCGGATCGATCCAGGAAGCTGATGTGATGATAAAAGCGCGCAATCGCAACGGCAAATTTGTGGCAATTGGCTATCAATGGAGTTTTACCGATACCATTCAGGCGATCAAACGCGATGTGCTCGCCGGCAAGTTCGGTGCCCCCAAACGATTAAAAACATTGGCTCTGTGGCCGCGGGACTTTGCATACTACAATCGCAACAACTGGGCCGGGCGGCAAAAAAGTGGAGATGGGCGCTGGATTTTGGACAGCCCGGTAAACAATGCGGTAGCCCATTATCTGCACAACATGCTCTTTGTGCTCGGCGATCAAATGACCAGCAGTGCACGGCTGCTTTCGGTCGAGGCGGAGCTCTATCGCGCCAACCCAATCGAAAATTACGACACCGCGGCGCTGCGCGTGCTGACCGACCGCGATGTTGAAATTCTCTTTTTGGTGTCGCACGCTGTACCCGAAATGATCGGTCCGATCAAGCACTATGAGTTTGAAAATGCGACATTGACTTTTTCCGGGTTGAACAGCCATTTTATCGCCCGATTCAGCGACGGAACAAAAAAGGATTACGGTTCGCCTGATCCACAGCAGATCAAAAAAATGTGGGATTGTACTCGCGCAGTGACCTCGGGCGAAGAGATCGCCTGCGGCATCGAAGCGGCACGCGAACAGACCCGTGTGATGAATGGCGCGCAAGAATCGATGCCGACAATTGTTGAATTCCCACAAAATCTGCTGTCCAAAACCGGCGAAGCAGGCAAACAACTCACAGTTTGCGCCGGTCTTGCGGAGGAAATGCAGGAGTGCTATAAGCGATATCAACTGCCAAGCGAAAGAGAACTCGGCTGGGCAGTACGAGGGCAAAAGATTGACCTGCGCAACTATTCTCATTTTCCATCCGCTCAGAAGTAGACTTTTACCGCTTCCCAAAAACAAGACCTTTGCGCTCGACAAAGACAAGCAAGCCAGCAAGGGTATTTCCTCGTAAAAAAAAAGCCGCAGCGGCTGATACAAACCGTTGCGGCTTTGTCTTTCTTTTCCAGCCTGACTAGGCGCCGAGTCCCAGCACCCAAAATAGCACCAAAAGGATCAAAACCACAACGGCGCAGCTGCCAAAAAAACCATAATAATCGATTTTTGCGGGTTTCATAATTTCCCAGCTGCTGCCGGGGAACAACTTGTTGGTTTCGAACACTTCCGGATTTTGATAAGCTGCCTGCAAAGCGGCTGTTTCCTGGGCTGGAGTCGGTTGCACAGGAGTGTGCATTTTGGCAAAGAATCGATCCAGCACCGTTTTTTCCACCGGGCGGGTTAAAAACGAGATTATAAAGAGCAGCAAAAATGGAAAGAGAGCATCGAAAAAGAAACGGGTGGCGACCAATTCCGATTTTTTCCACTTGGTAAAGTCGATCCCAAGCCAGGAGAGCACCCAGATCTCTGCATGAAACCGCCCTACGCCGATCAGCGGCGAATTGGGATCATCCGGATTCTGTCGCGCGACTTTTTCGTAGAAAACGCCGGTTGATGGAATGATTTTGGTTTTGGTTATTTCTTTTCCGGGTACATCGATGAGTCCGTTTTGGACATCTTCAACCGTTGCCTTGGTTGAATAGGTAATGGTTTGCGGCTGTGTTTGCTTCAGGAAATTTTCACTCGAACGCGACCACTGCATCGCGGGAAAGAGATTGGGAATGATGGCATAAATCAGCAGGCCAATGAACACCTCGATGATCACGGCGGGTTTGCTCAGTTTGCGCCAGATGAAACCGAGCCAGATCGGTGCTCCAAAAATGGCCGGAATCGAAATAAAATATTTATACAGGTCGAGCAAATTGTCGATATAGAGCGCCGTGATGATGCCGCCAAGCAAGACCACCGCGATGGCGATTCGGCCGATAAAAAGATAATGCTTTTCCGATTTATTGGGCAGCAAGGGTTGATAGAGGTTGCGAATAAAGAGCGCCGAATTGGAAACCGAGCCGGCATCCAGCGTCGACATATTGGCGGCCAAAATTCCGACCAGCATCAAACCGATCAATCCCGGTGCCAACAGATCGCGAGTCATGACGCCCCAGACCAAATCCGGGTCATGGAGCTTGTTGGCGTACAGGGCGATGGCGATCAGGCCCGCCAGTACCCAGAAAATCATCAGGAAACGTTTGAAGAACATGCCGCCGATCATGCCCAAACGAGCGGTGATTTCGTTTTTGGCAGATCCTGCGGTCTGCATCATCGGTGCGCTGGCAATAATCGATACCAGGTTGGCAAGCACCATGCCGAAGACTGTATACCAGGCATATTCCGACAGTGTGGCTGAGCCAAAAAGTTCGAACATAAAATCAGGTACTTTTGCATGCAAGCCGGTAAAGCCGCCGATCTTGCTCAACCCTACAGGAATCAAAATAATCGAAAAGCCGATGATCAGAAATCCCTGTATGGCATCGGTGATCGCAGCTGCGCGAAATCCTCCCATCATGGTATAGATGCCCACCAACAAGGCATAGATGATATAGAACTGCCAGGGCTTGATATAGGAATAAAAAGATTTGAGTTGACCCAATTTGTTGCGTTCGTACAGAATGTCATAATCGTAATTATCTTCATCACTTAGCGCTTGTCCGCTGTCGATTTTGTTTTCAAATTCTTTATAGCGGGTAAAGTCTTCGATGGTTTGCCGTTGCTCGATCGTGAGTTTTTCCTGTGGAATCGGCGTCAGGGCCATGATGGTTTTGGCGGCAACCATATATCCAACGCCGCCGCCGATAAAGGCCATCAACAGGGTAAATGCGGCAAAACTGCCGCCGAGAAAGGGGCTTTTAAAACGTTCGGTAAAAAAATCGCCGATGGTGGTCAGCCGTACGCGGCGGAAAAAGAGAGTGGTAAACCAATAAAAGGGGGTTAGAAAGAGGACGAGAAATTGGATCCACATGCCGCCGACGCCCATGCGATAAGTCTCGCGCGAGACCGCAACCGCCTGATCGGCATTGGTCGAGTTGCCAAAGTTGAGGAAAAATTGATAAAATTTGCCCAGCGAGCGGCCGGCCAAATAAAAGTCTTCCGTATCCGACGTTTTTTCGCCGGTTTTTTTACCAATCCAGAGCACGATCCCGATGTACAGGACGATTACGATGATATCGAGAAGGTGCAAACCCAAAAAGACCATTTTCGCCTCCTTTGCAGTACCGCAGGTTTCCGATTAAGCATCTGCTTTCGATTCAACTCGATAAAGAGTATACCACTATTTGCCGTAAATGTCAATTGTTTTAACCGCATACTGTCACTTGTTGGCCTATTCAGATTCAGTGTTAATCGAACCAAAAAAGCATACCTTCTCGTATTATTATAATTGACAACACTGGTGTCCGGTCGTTCGACCGGTCACCAGTGAATTGACAACAAAGCCCCGTCGTCGGACGGAACCCTGTGGAAACGAAAAGGTGATTGACACTTGTTATCTTTTTGCCTATCTTAACGATCGCGCTTGTTTGTTCTGCCTGACGTCAGCAACAAAATAAGCTGACCTCCTGATCAAGTGCCCAAGATCGCAGGTCATTCATCCGAAGCCGAGGGTAACTCAATGTCCGATCTGACTTTTATCAAAACCGGCAAAAAAGAGTTTGATGAGCTTTATCCGCGAATTCGCAACTTCCTTTTGCAGGATTCCCTGGATTTGGTGATCGATGCGCAACACATTCATGGATATCGATCGCCTGACAGCAAATCGATCTGGATACGCGACCACAGCGACATGATGCGCGGATTCCGCTATTTTGAAGAAGATTTGACCTCCGCCGTACAACATTTCGCCGATACGCAGGCAAAATCGGGCCGGCTGTTCGATTATGTGACTGCTTTTCCGGAAAAATTGCCGTGCGAGCGTGAAAACTGGATCAAGTACGTGCGTGTTCCGGTTGAGGCGGATGTGGAATACCGTTTTATTAAAGCAGCTTTTCTCGCCTGGCAGACGACCGGCAATGACGAATGGGTTCATCGACTCCTGCCAATTATGGAAAAAGCGCTCCAATATATCCTCACCCATCCCTGGCGTTGGGATGAAAACCACCGTCTTGTCAAGCGCGCCTACACCATCGACAGTTGGGATTTTGCCTATACCGCCGGCAGACATCCATGGCTGCAATTTCAGATCGATGAGCATACCTTTTGGGGGATCATGCACGGCGACAACAGCGGCTATTATCAGGCTTTCAGGACTATGGAGTTGTTGTACCGTCATTTCGGCGATGATCAGCGCGCTGAACATTGGGGCAGGGAAGCAGAAGGACTTAAAGAGCGCATGAACCGCGTATGTTGGAACGGTCGTTTCTACACGCACTTTGTCAAACTCACTCCTGTAACGGTTGCCGGCGTCGATGAAGGGGAACAGCTGAGTTTCAGCAATCCCATGGACATCAATCGGGGTGTCGCTTCTCACGAACAGGCCGTATCCATCTTGCGCGAATACCAGAAACGCAAACAGAAAAGCAATGCGTTTGCCGATTGGTTTTCCATTGATCCGGCCTTTCCGGACGGTATCTTCGGCGACAAACTGATCGTGCAGGGCGCCTATTCCAACGGCGGCATCATGCCGCTCGTCGGCGGCGAATTGGCGCGCGCGGCTTTTGAACACGGTTTCGAAACCTATGCTGTCGAAACACTGCTGCACTATTATCGCCTTATCGCGGAAAAAGGGGAGACCTACTTGTGGTATTTTCCAGACGGTTCACCTTCAACAGTCGAGACCAGCACCAGCCCTGATGCCATGCCGACTGATGGTTGGGGATCCAGTTCGATGCTCTATGCGTTCATCGAAGGGCTGGTCGGCATCGAAGACCGTGGGAAACTGTTCGAGGACATCCGTTTGGCGCCGCGCTGGCCTGCCGCCCAGGTAGAAGAAGCGCAGATCCAGATCGGCTATGCGACTTCTGGCCAAAAAGTAGGCTATAAATACCGCTGCACAGAGACACTTATTCAAATCGACCTGGAAAGCCGGCATTCAGACGCTCAATGCCATATCCTGTTACCAAACAACCGGCGTTGCGCCAAAGTTACAATCAACGGCCAGCCGGTTGAATTTCATCCCGTGCAAATCGAGAACAGTCATTATGTCGATTTCGATTGCTCCATTTGCCCACGATCTTGCGTCCAGATAGAGTTGGGCCCCGGCGTTTAGATCGCTGACTCTCTTTTCATGACAAGGAGAAATAATCATGCAACGCAGATCTTTTTTCAAAAGCCTTGCGGCCGCAGTGGGTTCCAGCGCCTGGCTGCTGCAGAAAACCAGTCAGGCCGGCCAGTTTCCTGCAGCCCTGGAAGCTTTGCCCAAAGATTCCACCGCTTATTGGGGTTTGATCAAAAAGCAATTCCTTCTTCCAGAGGGCTATGCCTATTTCAATACCGGCGGTTTGGGCGCTTCTCCCTATCATGTTCTGGAAGAAACCCAAAACATGATGCGAAATTTGGAAATCTATCCCGCCCCGGGTTATGATCCCGAGTTGTGGGCGAAAACAAAAGGTCTTGCGGCGCAACTGCTGGGGGCTCCCTCGGATGCGGTTGCGCTCACCAACAGCACCACCGAAGGCAACAACATTATCGTCAATGGATTGCCGTTGGCAAAAGGCGACGAGATTATTACCTCAACACATGAGCATGTCGGTTTGTCGATCCCCTTGTTGAATCTGATGCAACGCCAGGGAGTCGTGATCAAGGTGTTCGATCCGGACCTGAAAAGGGGACCTGGGAATGTCGAGCGCATCGAACGGTTGATCAATCGCCGCACTCGCCTGATTTTCGTCAGCCATATCACTTGTACGGTCGGACAGCTCTTCCCGGAAAAAGCGATTGCCGATTTGGCGCACAGCAAAAAGATACTCTTTGCCCTGGATGGCGCCCAGGTTGCCGGCAATATGCCGATCGATGTGCTCAGGTACAACAGTGATTTTTATGCCGCCGGCGGGCACAAATGGGTCCTTGGTCCCAAACGCACGGGCATGTTATATGTAAAAAAGGAACATTTGGACACCCTGCGGCCGATCAATGTCGGCGCCTATTCGGCTGACGGCGGCGATCTGAAAAACCTGACGATGGATTTGAATCCCACCGCGCAACGCTACGAATATGCGACGCAAAACAGCGCGCTCTATCACGGACTCGGCAAGGCCATTGAATTTATTACCCAGATCGGCATCGAACGCATATGGCAACACAATCGACTGCTCGCAGAAAAATTATATACCGACCTGCTGCAAATCCCCGGTGTCGAAGCGCTGTCCCCGGCAGAGGAAGAATTCAGAACATCGTTGATCACTTTTCGCATTCCAGGCAAAGATTATCGCCAGGTGGCCAATTACCTGATCAACGAACGGCAGCTCCGCGTCCGCATCGTGTCAGAAGCGCAACTCGAGGGCATTCGGGTTTCGGTCCATCTCTACAACGACGAAGAAGAAATCGACAGGCTGTTGCAGGGAATTGCAGCAGCTGCAAGTGTTTGATTTTTAGGCACTTGCTCTGCTTACCGCGTAAAACACAGCATCAGCACACAGTATAAGGGAATGTCCTATGACTCTTTTTCAGCAATTGAAAAATGTGCGTGAAATTCACATTAAAGCCGATGGCAAACCGGTATGCCGCACCGCTGCAGAAGAGCTGCAGAGCCTTCTGAAGATAAAAATCGTCGACGTTCAATCGCCGCGCACAAAGCCAGAGGCAGGTGTCCTGGCAATCGGGTTGGCCCAGGATCTGCCTTTGGAAGACTATGGATTTGCTGACCTGCAAAAAACACCCGAAAATGCGCTTTATATCCGCCTGCACCACGACGGCTCGGGTTGTATAGCCGCCAACAAAAGTTATCATCTCTATGGATTCGTCTGCAATCTGATCGATCGCATGCACAGCGACACGGGGGCGGATTTTGCCGCCGGATGGGTTTCCGAGCCCTCTTTTGCCTGGCAGCGCTCTTCCTACGATTATTTTATCAGCCAGGAAGGACGTATCCAGCGCAAACTCGACCACGCGGCCTATATCCGGAACGCCGCCCGAATGGGTTTTACGCATATCGACGTCAATGGCCTGGCCAGTCCGATGGCTTTGGAAACCGGCCCCAAAGGCGAAACGTATCCCATGTTCTATACCTATTGTGCGGCGTTGGATCAGTTCGTCTACAGCGAATTGAACAAGGGCATTTATCCCTATTATTACCTCGCCGCGAATCTGCAGTACCTGCAGAAAATGGCGGCCCTGGCCGATCGCTATGGGATGGTGCCTGGAATGACCTGTTTTGAACCCCGCTCGGTCCCGGAACATTTTTTTGAACGCTATCCCATGTTGCGCGGGGCGCGTGTCGACCATCCTTTTCGCAGTTTCAAACCGCGCTACAACATGACGACCACTCACCCTCTGGTCCTTGGCCACTATGCGGAAATGATCGAAAAATTGCTGACTGCCGCACCGCAGTTGGGCTTTTTGGCGGTGTGGACGAGCGACAGCGGAGCCGGATTCGAACACGTCAAATCGCTTTACGTCGGCCGCAATGGCGGTGCCTACCTGATCCGCGAGTGGAATGACGACCAATCCATCGCCAGACAGGCGATCGCCAATGTCGTTCGTTTTTTTGCCAATTTGCGCGATGCAGCGACCAAGATCAATCCACAGTTTCGCCTGATGACCCGTATGGAACCGTTTTATGGCGAACATGAATATATGTGGAAGGAATTCAAGGATCGACTCGACATCGAAACCACCTCGCTGATCGCCAAAGGTTGGTCGATGCCTTACACCCACCCGCGCTATGACGACGTCAAGGATATCAATGGCGGAACAATCTATCAAGGCCAGTTCTCCAGTCAGGAAACCGAAAAGATCCGCGAGCTGGAAGAGCGCAATTCCTGGTCGCATTTCTATTTTGTCGTTGGTCCCCACTCGATGTTTGAACCGCTCATGGGAGTTCCCTATCCACGCGCGACCTGGGAAAAATTGCAGCGCATGAAAAAAAACGGCGTCAACTATCTGGCACATCTCAGCGGTACGTTGCCGCCGAACCTGGTTCCCTATAATGTCAACCATGAAATCGTCTCGCGGTATCAATACGATTCAGAAATGGATATCGATCACACGATCGATGAGTTGGCGAAAAAGTGGGCTGGCGAAAAGTTCGCCGCCGATTTGCGACTGGCTTGGGCCGATGCTGAGGAAGCGATCCTTGCCTTTCCCAATGTCACGCCGCTCTATTCATCTTTTGGCTTTACCTGGTATAGACTGTGGCTGCGGCCGTTGGTGCCGGACTATGAAGCCATCCCGGCCGCTGAACGCGCCTATTATGAGGATTTCTGCTGCACAACCCCGCACAATCCCAACAATATCGATCTCAGCCGGGATGTTTTGTTTGAATTGACCAATTCCGCCAAATGCCGGCAAACTGTGGAACGCATCGATGCCAATGTGTGGAAACCGCTGGACAAGGCGATTGCGCGGCTAAAAAGCCGACTTGCAGACGCGAATTCTGTCCTTGGCAAAACCAATGTCATTGCCGATCAGTGGATTCGCTTGCGCGCCTTAAAGTGTTGGTTTATTACACAGCGCAATGTAGCTGATTGGATTGTAAATGTTTATGGATATCGGCAAAGCGAAAACTTGAAGGACAAGCAAACCTTAAAGCAAAACCTGATGCAAGCAATCCGCAGCGAGATTGCCAATACGCGTGAGTTGCAGGAGTTGTGGCAATCCAATGTGGAATTCATGATCGTTTCCGGACAAGGCGAAACCCCTCTGGTCTATGGCGAAAACACCGGTTCTCTGTTCAGCAATCGCATCCGTTTGATGGAACAACACATCGATGATGAACCCTATTTCGACGACAATTATATCATTCGCAAAGCGGGAGAACGAGTCCAATGAGTGAGGAGAAGCTCATGCTCGAATTGGCAGTGGTAAGCGATGAAATCGCGCTTGATATTCGCGAAGCCATGCGTTATGGTTTGCAATGGGGATTTCGCAAATACGAATTGCGATGTTTGGGCAGCTATGCAAAACGCATCCCTTTTGTTGATGCCGCGGATCTCGACTATATCGATGGCCTGCGCAAGGAGAACAAAATCGAAATTAGCGCCTTATCGCCGGGAACATTTAAAATCAAACCTCTGCAAAAAAACGAGTTGCATCGCGAGCTCAACGAAACCTTGCCCCGCACTTTTGCGCTGGCGCATCGGTTGGGAGTAAAAAAGATTATTACCTTCGGTTTTTTACGCGATGAAACCCCAGAGGAACAGGTTGTTGAATTGATCGGTCGCGCCGGCCGGATGGCTTTGCAGGAGGGACTGCTGCTGGCCATCGAAAATGAGCCGGGCGCTTATTGCGACACCGGCGAAAACAGCGCTCGCATCATCCGCACCCTCGGAATGAAAAACATTGGCATCAACTGGGATCCCGGCAATGCGCTGGCCTCGGGAGAAGTTCCTTTTCCCAACGGTTATGAGCAGATCAAGCCCTATCTGGTCAACCTGCATGTCAAAGATGGGGTTGCAACTCCGAAGATAGAATGGCGGCTGGTGAATGACGGAGGTGTCAATTGGCTCGGGCAATTGACTGCGATCATCCGTGAACACAACCTGCCTTTTGTCACTCTTGAAACGCACGTGGATCCATTTCTCGAATCGAGTCGGGAAAATTTGACTCGACTGCGTTTGATCTTGCAGACGGCAGCCCAACTGGCTGTTGCCTGATGGCAAGGGAAAAAGCTGATCGATTTCCCTCTTTTCTGCATCGGCTTGCAGACTTTTAGTCCGGAATTGCGGAAAAGACCTTTAAAAAGGATGGATTTATGAACACTACCGCAAGATTTCGCGCTGCTCTGCATTTTAAACCGGTTGATCGTCTGCCGGTGGTTGAATGGGCGCCTTGGTGGGATGAGACCATTGAGCGTTGGTATGGCGAGGGATTGCCGCGATTGCTTAAAACAGTCGCCGAAATACAAGACTATTTTGAGCTCGATCCATTATGGCAATGTTGGATCTCGCCCTATAAAAAAGAAGCGCCGGAAGTCCCCAAACATTGCCCGGGATTTATCGAGAACCGCCAGGATTATCTGGATTTCAAGAAAAAATATCTCTTTCCCCATCCAGCTTTCGACTATGAAAGTCTAGCCGGCTGGCCTCAAAAACATCAAGCCGGCGAAATAACCATCTGGTTGACTCTGAATGGTTTCTACTGGTTTCCGCGAGAAATCTTTGGGGTTGAAAGGCAATTGTACGCTTTTTACGATCAGCCAGAGCTGATGAACGAAATCAATCAAGACTTGCTCGAGTTCAATCTGCGCGCGTTGCAGGAATTCAATACCATTTGCAAGGCCGATTTCATGACCATTGCTGAAGATATGTCTTACCGCAGCGGTCCCATGTTGTCGGAAAACGCATTTGATCAAGTTCTTTTGCCGGCTTATCGGCAGCTTATCCCGGAGCTGAAAAAGGCGGGAATGGTGGCGATGATGGATACCGACGGCAACGTGATGCCGATGATGTCGTGGCTGGAGAAAGCGGCATTTGAAGGAACCTTGCCGCTCGAGCGCATGGCCGGGAATGATTTGCAGGTCATACGCCAGCAGCACCCCAACAGCGTGCTGATTGGCGGTTTCAACAAAATGGTCATGAATAAAGGCGAAGAGGCAATGCGCGCGGAATTTGAAAATCTGTATCCTGTGATGACTCAGGGGGGGTACATTCCAGGCGTCGATCACCAGACTCCTCCGCAGGTGTCGTTGCAGGAATACCGCCTTTTCCTGTCCCTCTTGCGCGAATATTGTAATCGTGCCGGCAAAGAAATGCAGCTGAAATAGGAGATTTGAACTCGTGCTAGAACTGCAGTGGTTTGCCGGGCAGTTTGACGACCTTCTCAACCGCTATTTGCGCATCGCTGTGACCGCGGAAGGTGCTTTTCTGGCGCGTTTTGATGCCGACTGGCATTGTCTCGAATCCGAAAATACCCATTTGGTCGCTCAGTCGCGGCTGATCCACAATTTTTCGGTTGGTTATCGCGTTACCGGACGCCCCGAATACAAACTCGCGCTGGTGAAAGGCACCGATTTTCTCTTGCACGTCTTTTGGGACCATGAAAAAGGCGGATTTTACAATATCTGCGGTCGCAGCGGAATCGTCGCAGATGACTGCAAGGCGAGCTATGGCCAGAGTTTTGCTCTGTTTGCCCTGGCTCATGCCGCCTTAACTCTGCATGACGATCGCTACCGCCAGGCGGCTTTTATCGCCTGGCAGACCATTCAAGATCGGTTTGCCGACCAAAACGGCGGCTTGCTGCCGTTGCTTACGCGAAACTTTGTCCTGTTGCCATCGTTAAATTCGCAAAATCCATTGATGCATCTTTTGGAAGCGCTGCTCGAGTTGCAGAAACTCGACAGCAGCAGAACGGTGCACAAAGAGGTCGACCGCCTGATCCGCTTTGTCGTCTGCCATTTGCGGGATAAAGACGGATACCTGCCGGAGATCTATACTGCAGATTGGCAGCCGTGCGATCGTCAACAGGGCGGAAGGATTGATCTCGGTCATCATTTCGAATGGGCGTATTTGTTGTCGCAAGCGGTTCATTTGGGCCATGCAGAGGAATTCCTCGGTGTCGGACATCAGATGCTCAATCTGGCACTTGCGAACGCCGTGGACAGCAAGGATGGAGGAGTCCGGAGTCCCTTGTCGATGGATCGCTCCATGGAGGGGGCAAAGAAATGTTGGTGGGAGCAGTGTGAAGCCATCAGGGCGATCCTGCGCTATATACGCGCACATGGAAAGCACGATTTGGAACCCATCCTCGAGCAAATCGTTCGGTTTGTCGACCGCTATTTTATCGATCATAAGCGCGGTGGGTGGTACACCTGTGTGGATGGAGTGGAAATTGCGCCTGCAGACCAAAACAAAAGCGATTATGGCAAAGTCTATTACCACGTGATCGGTATGTGTCTCGAAGCTTTTGCGTATTTTTTAAAAGGAGAAGCAACCGTTGTTAGTCGCTCAACCTGATATCGTTCAAGTCGAACGCGAGAGTTCATTCGTGGTGCTTACCATCCTGCCGCGCCGGATCTACCTGGAAATCGCCGATCGCTTTCGTGAGGATCTGTTGAATGAGTTGGATGCCCCGGTCGATGTGTTTATCATCGATTTCAGTTCAGTCAATATCATGAACAGCAGCGCGATCGGCGTTTTGCTGTTGGCGCGCGATCAGCTGAAAAAAAAGCAGAAAAGATTGGTTGTTTGTGGTTTGCGATCCTTGCTTCTGGAAGTGTTTAACCGCATGCAACTGCAGGAATTTTTTACGGTGGTCGATTCTGTAAAAGAAGCGAAGGAATTGGCAGAGGAAAAAAAAACCTGTAGATAGCGACTTATAGAGGTAAAGAACCCGCTTGAACACAGTGGGCACCGCCTGAGTATTTTTTACTTCCTCGACACTTTTCGCCGGAAAAATGGAGGCCTGTAATACATACTCAGAGCAAGTTCCCTCTATATCGTTGTTGGTTCTTAAATGTCGAGCGCTACCTACAGGCAAAATGAGATGACCTACAAAAGTAATGTGGGGAAATTATCACAAAATGTCAAGGGAAATCACCTGCACCCTTTGGTCGCAGGGGAAAGAGTTTGCCATTCGACGTTTTTTGGGTCACGTGACTGTGTGTCTCATGGGTAAAAAGCGATTGCTTTTAAGTTTATGCTTTGCTACATTTAAAAACATAATGCAGATGTAAAACAACGGTTAACCATATGAAGTTAAAAAAATTTCATATCCTTCCATGTTTGTTGCTCATTTTGGGCCTGGGTGTCTCGCTTTCCGCGCCGGATGAGACAGCCCCTAAAGTTCTGAAAATTTTGATCGACGGCGACATCAATCCAATCGCATCCAAACACATTGTCGACAATATCGCAAAAGCCCATAGAACGGGATGCGAATGCTTGCTTATTCAGATGGATACCCCGGGTGGGTTGCTGGAATCGACCAAGACCATCGTTAAAGAAATGCTGGCAGCGCCGGTTCCAGTGGTGGTCTATGTTGCACCGAGCGGTTCCGGAGCCGTATCGGCCGGTGTCTTCATCAGCATGGCCTCGCACATTGCGGTGATGGCGGAGGGAACCAATATCGGGGCTGCGCATCCGGTGGGCATCGGCGGCCAGCAAGACACCTCTCAGGTGATGAAAGAGAAGGTGACCAACTGGGCCTCAGCGTGGATCCGTGGAATTGCCGAGAAACGCGGCCGCAACGCCGATTGGGCGGAGCAGGCGGTTCGCCAAAGCGTCTCGATCAATGAGCGGGAAGCGCTGGAATCGAATGTCATCGATTACATCTGTGCCTCGGAAGCCGATTTGCTGGCAGCTATCGACGGACTGACCGTCGAATTGGAGAATGAGCCTGCCAAAACTCTGAAAACCCGCGGCGCCGAGGTGACCATCTATGAAATGAAATGGCATCACCGCGTCTTGTACAAGCTGTCCAATCCGACAATCGCTTACATCTTGTTGATGCTTGGCGTTTATGGTCTCTTTTTCGAACTGCAAAATCCCGGCGCCATGATCCCGGGCATTGCCGGGGCAATTTTTCTCATCCTCGCTTTTTTTGCCTTACAGACACTGCCGGTTAGAACAGCCGGGCTGTTGTTGGTTATGCTGGCGGTTGGTTTGTTTATTTTGGAGGTTTATGTGACCAGCTATGGTATTCTAAGCGTTGGCGGAGTCGCATCGCTCTTTCTCGGATCATTGATGCTCTACGAGGAGGCACCCGGATTTAATTTGGGTGTCGATTGGCGTGTTGCTTTGACTGTCGCTGTTGCGAGTGGACTCTTTTTTCTCTTTGCCATGGGGCTGGCGATGAAAATTCGTCTCAAACGACCAACCACCGGGAAAGAAGGTTTGATCGAGTCGACCGGAATCGCCTTGCGTGCCATCAGCCCAAAGCAGAACGGTGAAGTCAAGGTAAAAGGCGAAATCTGGCAAGCTGCGAGCAACGAAACGATCAAGAAAAACGATTCCATAAAAGTCGTCGAGGTACAAGGGTTGGTTCTGCATGTGCGCAAACTGCCCAGGCAGGTTGGCCGTTGATCTTGTTTTTATGTGGTGCTCATTAATTCCGCCTATTGTGCGGCAACTGGTTGTTTTTCAGCGACAACGCTCATCGTAAAAGGAGGCGAAACCATGATTTCCCCATTAACTGTTTTGATTATTTTTGCGCTATTTCTATTGCTGAGCGCCATCAAAGTGTTGCGTGAGTATGAACGTGGGGTGATTTTTCGTCTGGGCAGGTTGATCGACGCCAAGGGGCCAGGCATCATTCTTTTGGTGCCTTTTATCGATCGCATGGTCAAAGTCAGCTTGCGCACCATTGCGATGGATGTTCCTCCCCAGGACGTCATCACCAAAGACAATGTTTCCATCAAAGTCAATGCGGTACTCTATTTCCGCGTGATTGATCCAAGCAAAGCGATCGTAGAAGTGGAAGATTTTCTCTATGCAACATCGCAGCTCTCCCAGACTACCCTGCGCAGCATATTGGGGCAGGCGGAACTGGACGAGTTGTTGTCGGAGCGCGACAAGATCAATCAGGAATTGCAGAGCGTCATCGACGCTCATACCGATCCGTGGGGAATAAAAGTCAGTATGGTGGAGGTCAAACACGTCGATTTGCCGGTGGACATGCAGCGCGCCATGGCAAAACAGGCGGAAGCCGAGCGCGAGAGACGCGCCAAGATCATCCACGCAGAAGGTGAGTTTCAAGCATCCAAACAATTGTCGAATGCCGCGAAAGTGATGGATAAAAGTCCAAAAACTTTGCAATTGCGCTATCTCCAAACTCTGGCCGAGATCTCCACGGAAAACAACTCGACGATTATTTTCCCCTTGCCGCTCGATTTAATCAAACCTCTGCTCGGTTCCAGCAAGGATTCTCCTGCCGAAGAGGAGTAAGTCTCATCATATTCGAAAAATTAAAGGACAAGGCGGACTGTGACAAGTTCGCCTTGTCTGAGCATTCTCGAGGCCGAGTGAAGCAGACAGCACAAGGAAGAGCCGAGCTATCGCAATTTGATGTGACATCACCGATTTCTGTGTGGTGTTGATTGCATCTTTTCATTCATCAGCATCTGGCCGCGCCCATCATTGCCCGCGAAAGGACGAAAGAAAGATTGATTAAGAACTCAAGCGTCATTCTGCTGTTAATTCTGGTTTGTGCGACAACTTACGCGCAGACATTCTCTTTTGACCCATCGATTCTGTCGGTGGTACCCATCGGCCCGCGAGCCGCTGCGATGGGGCGAGCTTTTGTTGCCATAGCTGACGATGCAACCGCATTGGCATGGAACCCCGCTGGCCTGGCCAGGGTCGAAGAAAATCGCGCCGCCATCAGCGGCACCCTGAATTTCGGCAACATCGATCCGACGCTGCCATCCGGAACAAACAGCGATTTCAATTTTGACGTCAAGCAGGGCAGCAGTGCTGGTCTGAATTATATCGGGTTTACGATTCCGATTCCGCTGCAGCCGCGCGAATTTACCGTGGTCAGCTCTATTGCCATGCGCAACATTTGCGATTTCGGCGATAAAGTGACCTACAAGCGCTTCAATCAGAAGACGAACACCCAAACCGATGACCTTTTCGAGAATAACGGCGGCTTGTTTTCTCTGTCCGGCGGCCTGGGTGTGGCTGTTTTTGACAATCTTCAGGTCGGAGGTTCTCTGAACTTGCTTTCCGGCAAGTGCGAACGGGGTTATGAACAATACAAGATCGATGCCGATACCTCTTTGCTCATTGGCAAGGAAACCATCAAAAATAAATTTTCCGGTCTTCTGATTGAAACCGGATTCATCTGGCGCATCAATCCGGCAATTGCAGTCGGCAGCACGATTCAATTTCCGCATACCATCCACTACGATCAGATCCGCATGATAGACTCAAACGATGATGAAAGGGAATTGGATGCCGAAATATTTGCCCAAATCCCCATGCGCTATACCATCGGTCTGTCGGTGATGATGAGCAAGACATTGACTTTTGCTTTCGATTACGGCCGCAGACCCTGGAACAACGTTCGCCTTAACATCGATGATCTCCAGCAAGATCGTTACTTTCGCGATTCGAATTCTTTTCATATGGGAGTTGAATACATCGCCGGAGGAGAAGAGGTGCAAGTCCCCTTGCGATTTGGTTTCTTTAACCAGCCGGAGCAACTCTTCGAATTCGATCCGTTGCGCACAGACCAAAGAGGCGATCAGATCTCTTCGCACAGCATTACTGGCGGCATCGGTCTCCATTTTTCCCAAATTCATTTTGATTTGTCCATGCAATATCGTTTTTACCAATACGAAGACGATATCTTTTCCGCCGGCGACCAACAGCTGCAGATCAATGTCGATAAATTCAGCCTCATGGGAGGATTGGAATTCGCTTTGTAGATTGAAGTGGGTGGATGAGCGCACTGCCATCTGAAATTTTACAACGGATAGCCGTCGGACCGGCCGGGTGGAGTTACCCCGATTGGCACGGCACCTTTTATCCCGCCGATTCTGCAACCAACCGCTGCATGCTTCCCTATGTGATCCGCTATTTCGACACTGTCGAGATCAATTCCACCTTTTATCGCATGCCAAACCTTAAAACTGTCGAGAATTGGCTGCAGATCAGCAAGAAAAAAGAGTCTTTTTCTTTCTGCGTCAAAATTTGGCAGGGATTTACCCACAGCAGCCGTGTCGCTGAACCTGCAATGCTCGAATCATTCTCGCGGGTGATGCAACCACTGCATGAAAACAATAAACTCGGAGCCGTGCTGATTCAATATCCATGGCGTACTAAATATTGCGAAAAAAATCTAGCGGATTTGACGAATCTCTGCTCCGCCCTTGCTGGACTGCCGCTGGTCATCGAGTTTCGCCACAATAGCTGGAATACCGTTTCGCTCATGGATACCTTGCGCCAGCTTGGGGTTGGATTTGTCAATATCGATCAACCCCTCATCGGCAATTCCTTGCCGCCTACAGACTACCATACCTCTTCTGTCGCCTATTTTCGCTTCCATGGCCGAAATCGCGAAAACTGGTTCAACGAATCCGCCGGCCGCGATGATCGATACAATTACCTCTATTCACCTGCAGAACTCGATGCCTGGATACCGGCGATTTCTCAATGCGCCGAAAAAGCCAAAAAAACGTTCGTCATTTTTAATAATCACTTTAGGGGACAGGCGGTGGTCAACAGTTTTCAAATGAAAGAAAAATTGACCGGCTTAAAGCAAAATCTACCTGATTCGCTCGTTTCGTCTTTCCCTGTTCTTCGTTCCATCACTGCCGATACAGCCGACGGGCAAACCGGTCTATTCCCGTTCTTGGTTTGAATCTTTTTTGTTTCTCTGGCATCAAATTATCAGTGCAAAAAACGCGTTTTATGCAAATACAGGGTTTAAACCAACAATTTCTCAGGGGAAGATGGATGAACAACACGACAATTATTCTTTTTTTGGTGATCTGGTTCGTCGCTATGAAATATATCTTGCCACGATTGGGAGTGCCAACGTGAATGTCCAGCCGGTGCGATCTTCCGGGTGAAGATTCCAAGACTCAAAAGAAAAACTCTGAGCAAAACGGGGAGTGATGAATGCCGATTTATGAATATCGCTGCCAAGTCTGTGGCAAACTTTTTGAGGCACTGCAGCGAATCGGAGCGGACGGGACTGATTTGACTTGCCCGGCATGCGGATCGCCAAATCCCCAAAAGATGATTTCTGCATTCTCTGCAGCAGGCGCCGGAGCTTCTGGCAATTCGAGCTCATCGGCGAAATGCGGATCCGGCGGTTTTACTTGAGGTATTTGAACGGAGCAGTTGCTTCGTATGGCACAAACTGGAGTCTAAACGGGGTTGTCTGTGAACGCAAGAACAAAACTGTTGTTGGGTGGTGTTTTGGGTTCTGCGGCCGGCTATGCCTATTATCATTTTATCGGCTGCAAAACTGGAGCTTGTCCGATTACCGGTAATCCATGGATCAGCACGCTCTATGGTTTGCTGATTGGTTTGTTGTTGACCTTTCCGAGCAAGAAAAAAGGTAAAAAATCCGAATCATGAACCACCTTAGTGCATTCATCGGCGTTGTTTTTTTGCTGGCTCAGATCTCGACTGCGCAGGTCATTCAACCCTCACAAACCTGTGGTGAATGTCACAAACGCTCATTTTTCGATTGGCAAACTTCTCAACACGCCAAATCCGAATCCAATCCATTCTTTTTGCAAATGCTGCAAACTCTGCAGGAAGAAGAGTCAGGCCGCCTGGCGAAATGCCAGGGGTGCCATATGCCACTCAAATCGCTTGAACTCGATCCTCTTTTGCAGAAAAAACTGAGCGGTGAGAGCATCAATTGTGATTTCTGCCATGCCACAGACCTCAAACGCAAGCAAGGAAGGCTGGTTTTTCGGGTAAAAGACGGCAAGACGAAGTATGGTCCACTTAAGGATGCCATTGCCAGCAGCCACGAATGCCAATATTCGCCTCTATTCGAAAAAGCCGAATTTTGTCTGTCTTGTCATCGCACTGCACAAGAGTCGCACGGTGAGTTTTTCCCGCGTATCGGCGAAGAGTGGCACGCGAGCAAATGGGCAAAGATCGGGGTGAGTTGTCAGGATTGTCACATGCCGGCGATCACCGGGGTTGCTGCTGAACTGGGCAAATTGCGCAATGAAATTCATTCGCACAGCTTTTTGGCCGGCCGGTCGGCCGCCATGCTTAGAAATTCAGTTTCGATCGATTTGACTGCCGAAACCATCCAGGATGGTTTTCATTTGAAAGTTACCCTGACCAACCAAAAAGCCGGCCATTCCATTCCTTCGGGATCACCCTTGCGCATGCTTTATTTAACCGTCAAGGCCTATGATGTCAACAATAGCCTGATCTGGTCGAATTGGCAGAACGATCCCCTGAAGGAAGATCCACAATCCCTGCTTATCCAGGCACTGACGGATGACGAGAGCGCCGCCTATGCTCTGCCGTGGTCTGCCTCAGGTATCGCTTTTGATCAGCGGCTTCGACCCGGCGCTCCGTACACCTGTGAATACCTGCTGCCGCTGGCCACAGCAGCGAGAATAGAGGCGGAATTGATCTATGGCCTCGCTTCATCAACCCTATTGGAAAAATTCAAACTCAAAAACAACCCCAACTATCGACAAAAGCCGATCAACAAAGCGATTCTGCGCCTGCTTTAAATCCGGATCGGTTCACACTTCCCCTGCAGTTTTGCCGGACTGAGCGATTCACAGGCTGGTCATGTTGATTCTTTCCCAAACCGAACTAAAGCCTCGGATTGATTCATCCTCGATTTCTAAAAACCCATAATCCACTGCACAACAAAATTGCGGCCCGGTTCAGCGGTGACATAGCCGCGGTTGGTCGCCAAATGGTTGCGATACGACCTGTCGAGCACATTTTCGATTCCAAGAATAACACGAGTGTCTGTTGTGGCGATTTTGAACGCTTTCGATCGCGCATAGAGATCAAAAATGGCATACCCGGGTGTGCGCAATTCGCCATTTGCCAGTCGATCCTGGGTCGCAAAAAGATACGAGACCATTTCAAAGCTGAACACCGGGGTTAACGAACCGCGCACTCCCACAATTCCATTTAAAGGCGCGATTGCCGGCAAAGGTTTTTGGCTGTCGCGATCTTGACCATTCACATAGGCCATCATGGCATAGGCGGTAAAGTGAGAAGACAGAGCAAAATCGGCGCGCGCATCGATTCCATAGAGTTGTGCCTTGCCGATGTTGGTTTTTAGCAGCGCGTTTCTGTTCTCATACAGCCCGGGCATCTCGACCACAAGATTGTCCAGTTGGTTTAAAAAGACATTTGCCGACAACGCCAGGGGCAGCGCGCGGAATCGCCAGCCAAAGTCGATGAATCTGCCGTCTTCAGGATCGAGCTCAGGATCGCCGATTTTCAGCAGATTGCCTAAATCGATGTACTGGTAGCGTTCTTCCAATGAAGGTGAGCGAAAGGAGCGGCTCAAGGTCAAGGTCAAATCATTGGCTGGATTCAACCGCATCAGCAGGCTGGCCGTACCGCTCCAGGACCGATTTTGTGCAGACGACGCTTCCCACATCACGATTTGGTTGATCGGAGAATCGTTGCGCACGCCATCCAGAATCTGATAAAGAGGATTCAGTGCGCGATCGTTTTCAATGTGGATCCAATCATGCCGAGCACCGAGAGTCAACAGCAGGCGCTCCGACCACAAGTTGGCCTGGTCTTGCAGATAAAAGCCGATGCTGCGATAGCTCGAATTGGGCAACGGAAGTTCTCCGATGGTTTGTGACATGCTTTTCATCACCGACTCGTCTACCGGACTGAGCACATCAATGCGCATGGTCTTGGTGCGCCAACCCTCGTATCTTTTTTCCCATCCATCCAAACCGGCGACCAGATAGTGCCCCGGCAAGATCTGCAGATCTCCTTGCGTCTGAAAACCGAGAATTTTATGCGTGGCGCCTGGAGCGATTGCCAGCACATGAATTCGTTTTGCCGGCTGACCGTTTTGCGCGGGCACGGATTGTACCGTGTACGGATTATTGAGAACGTCGCGCAAAATATCCTGGGTGAATACTTTGACGGATAATTTAAGCAGTTGGTCTGTGAGATTGCGGCTGACATATTCGAGGCTGGCCAAATCCCGATCCTCTTGCGGATAGCTCACTTTGGCCTGGCTGGGAAACAGGGGAGAAGCGCCTGGAATTCCCACATCGGTGGCGCGATAGCATTGCCAGTTGAACAGCAACTCATGATTTGGATGAAGTCGAATTCCCAATCTTGCCGACAGATTGTCATCGCTGAATTGGCTGTTTTCCAGCACTCCCTGCGGAGTTTGGGTGTCGTCGGCTTGGCGCAACGAACCGCTCAGCTTGGCATACCAGCGCGATGACCCGGCATTGACAGTCAACCAGCCGCTGCCCATGTTGTTGACCGATCCAAATGAACTGGCAAGATGACCAGTCAAATAGAACTGTTCCTGGTACCAGCCGTCACGAGTGATAATGTTGACTGCACCGCCAGTTGCACCAGAGCCGTACAGAACAGAGGCGGCGCCTTTGATCACCTCGATGCGTTCGATATCGTGCACATCGACCAGAGACATTCCCGCGGCATTGTCGGTTGCCGTGTCGATTCGATTGCCGTCTACCAGCGTCACCAGATTTGACCGGCTCAGGCCGCGTATCGATACGTGCGTGCCCCAAATCCCATCCCGAGCCAGAGCAATGCCTGGTTCTGTGTCCAGAACATCGGACAGCGTCACCGGGGCTGTGTTGTTGATCGCTTCAGCACGCACCACACTCAAGGGGTAGGAAACCTGATCGGCTTCCTGCGCGAACTTGTTGCTGGTGACGATCACGTTTTGCAGCGGCACGATGGTCGGCTGCAAAACGATTTTAAGCTCTTCAGCATGATCCTGCGGTGTATCCACCTGGATACGGAGCGATTCGAATCCCATGTAGGTCACACGCAAAACAGCTGGTGCCTGGACGTTTTCCAGCACAAACCTGCCGCGGTGATCGCTGACGGTGCCAAAACCGGTATCGACGATGATGATATTGGCGCGCGGTAAAAGTTCACCGGTCTGCCCGTTGACTACAGTGCCGACAATGCGACTGCTGTTTGCCGACAGGGCAAAACTGATGAAAGAGAAGAAAAAAACCCCCAAACTTAAAAGATGCTTTTTCATTGCAAGACTCCAACTGTAGGAATGGTGTATTCGCCTGATTCTTCCGATTGCAGTTCCGGATACTTGTGACTTTCGAAAATCAGCCGTTTATGCGAACGACGCTGGCTAAAAAATAAAAATGGACAGAATACGCCCCAAAAGACCAATAACCAGCGCGATAAATACGGTCAACAGGCTGGCGAGCAAGGTGTTTTTCCAGCCGATTTCCTTGCCCAGCACCCCGATGGTCGCTGCACAGGGCATATAAAAAACCACAAAAAGTGTAAAAACCAACAATTGTCCAGAGGTCATGACGGACGCGACGTCAGTTGTCCCCAATGCCTGGAACAACATGAGCATGGAGAGCTCTTTGCGCAGGACGCCGAAGATGAGAGTGCTGCCGACCGCCGCAGGCAGACCGAGAATGTAGGTGATTGGTCGAAAAATCATATTGATGGTCTGATCCAAAGAGAACCATTCGGCCAGACTGAGAACAAGGCTTCCGAGAATCAAGAGCGGCCAGGCAATGACAATAAATTCACGCATGCGCAGCCAGGTTTTGGCCAGAACCGTTCGCAAGCTAGGCAATTGATAGGACGGAATTTCCAGGATCATGCCCGGAGTGTCTTCCGGCAACAAACGTGCGAGAATCGATCCCGTAACAGCGATGACAAACATGTTCAGGATATAGATTCCCAGTGCTGCGCTGGCGCCAAGATAATAGCCGACCAGGCCAAAAATAACCGTCATGCGCGCCGAGCAGGGGGTGAGAACGGCAACCACGCTGGAAATAAATCGATCGCGCGGGCTGGTGAGGATGCGGGTGGCCATAACTGCAGGCACCGAACATCCATAGCCCAAAATGCCCGGTATCACTGCAGTACCATGCAAGCCGATGCGATGCATCACGTTGTCCATGAGAAACGCGACTCTGGGCAGATAACCGATGTCTTCGATTAGAGCCAGTCCAAATAGAAAGGGCAGCAAATAGGGGAGGACGATGGCGATTCCACCGGCGATTCCCTGTACAATACCTGAGGCGAGATGGAAAATGAACGAATTGCTGCCAATCAAAGCCGAAAGCTGTTCGATCCACACATCAAAACCAGCGAAAAGCCACTGTTCGACGCTTGAGCCAAGAGAAAAAACCGTTTTGAAAAACAAATAGAGGACCAACAGCATGATCAAATAGCCGGCTATCGGATGCATGATCCAGCGGTCGATGAGATCTTTCCACGATTTTTCCGCATGTTGCACCAGGCAAGTCTGTTCGAACAACGCCATCGCCTGCGAGTGGCGTTCGGCTGAAATGACCGCATCAGAGGGCTCGCCGTGGGCTTCAGATAAATCTTTTTGTGCTTTTTCGATACTGCCAGAGATATTGTTGACAATATCGGGCACCAGTTTTGCGAAAAAGGGATCACCTTCCAATAGTTTGATCGAAAGCAGGCGCAACGGCAATTCGGCTCGGCCATCAGTCGATTTTTGCAGATCAGCTGCCAGATTTTGCACCGTTTCTTCGACATGGCGGCTCATCTTTGGGCATTTGGCAATTACCGGGTTTCGGGAAAGTGCATATGAAGCTGCGAACAATTCGTCTACACCCTGTCCCTTGACACCGATTGTTTCGATGACTGGAATGCCCAGTTTCTGGCAAAGTTTTACCGAATCGATCGACACCCCTTTGCGCCGAGCTTCGTCCATCATGTTTAGACAAAGTACCACGGGAGTTTCGAGCTCGAGCAATTGGATGGTCAATTCCAGACTTCTGCTTAAAAGCGACGCATCGACCACATTGATAATGACGTCGACTTTTTGCTCAAGCAAGTATTTTTTGGTCTCTTCGCTCGCGCCATCCCAGGCTGTCAGAGAGTAAATTCCGGGCAAATCCACCAATTCACAGGTTTGATTCTGTACCTGTACCGTGCTTTTGGTGAACTCGACCGTGGCGCCGGGAAAGTTGGTTGCGATCGAATGATAGCCCGCCACTTTGTTGAAAATCGTGCTTTTACCGCAATTGGGTTGTCCAACCAGCACAAAGCGAGGGTAGTGGATAGATGCCCGAGTGTTATTTTTCTTTGTCGAGTTTGCCATTGATCACTTGTATCTGAATTTTATTGGCCATTTGCCGCCCAATGGCGATTTCGCTATGATCGACGATCACCAGTACTGGGCCGCCAAATGCGCCTTCACGTTTTACGCGGATAATTGCACCAACCCTAATACCCAATTGATTGAGGTGCTGGCGGATTCCCCAGCCGCCACAGATAGCCGTTATCAAAGCGCATTGATTCTCTTTGCCGCTGGCCAGAGTCAACGGGAGATGGGAAGGGTCCAAGGGAACCTGTTTGTTGCAGAAAAACCGCAAGCGCTCACCTCGTAGAATGTTCGATTCGCTCAGTCCACTGGATCGTCATTTTTGGGCAATTCACAATCATCACATCCGACTGCTTGATCGTTGAATTTATCGCATTGGCGAAACAAGATCTGAGATTGAGCAGTTACTTTTGGACATTTTTCGATAAACAAGAGAAACCGCGATATCGCATCAAGAGTCTCCGGGCTGATCATGTGTTCAAAGATACACGCATCTTTTTCTGCAACAGTTTCTTCGATCCCCAGAACATTGGTGAAAAAGGCTTTGAGCACCTGATGGCGCGACTCCAACATCAATGCCAGGTTTTTGCCTTTTTCAGTCAAGGTGACGTGGCTGTAATGTTCATGCTTGATCAGATTTTTTTGCCGCAGATGATTCAAAATAATCGACACACTCGATCTGGATACGCCGCGGCGATCGGCGATATCCTTGACCCGCGCGACCCGATTCTCACGCTCGATGTCGAGAATCAGCTCGATGTATTCTTGTGTTGTGGTGTCGTGGGTTAAGTTCATATCGATCACATTAAAGTTAGACGGATATAACAAAGTTAAGGGCATAAATATACTGAATCCATTCAAAAATTGCAATGAAAATGTTTCTCTGCATTCTGCGCGTCAAAATAACCCGGTTTTGGTGCGAAATATTGAGACCGGGGTTTTCTTTTCGATAACGTGCAGAAGAAACCAGCGGGATAAATTCTTGACTATCAGTCGCCCAATCCCTATATTCACCCGTCAACTTTATTCACCTCGGTTTGAGCAAAGGCCTGCCGCGCTAAACAACTCCATGTGCGGCAGACCTGCAAATTTCTGGAAGGCGGTTCATGAAACGCTCGCTCTCTTTTTGGCTGGTGATGGAGATGTTTGCCGCAACCCTGGCGGCCGGACAACCCATCGACATCAATCGGTTGCACCGCAATTCACCGCAAGGGATCGCCTTTTTTATCGGCAGCGAACAAATCGTGCAGGGTATTGTGACGGTCGCCAGCGGAATTTTTGGCGATAATCTGGATATCTCTATCCAAGATCGGACCGGCGGCATCGCAGTGGTTGCTCCGTTTGTCTGGCCTGGCAGCCTGGACATGGGCATGCAAATACAGGCTACTGGCTTGGTCGACCAGGTTCGTGGACAAACGCGCATCAAAATCGTTAATTCTGACGGCATCAAAATTTTGGCCGAACAAAAAGAACTGCCTTTGCCGCTGGTTCTGACTTGCACCCAGGTGGCGCAGAGCATGAACAGTGTCGGCGATGAATTGAATGAAAATCGTTTGATTCTGCTGCAAAATGTGCGGATCGCTGCTGACAACCACCCGCAATATCGGCTGCAAGATTACAGCGGCGAATGCGATATGCTGATCGCTGCACCATCGATCACCGAACTTCCAGACGGCGTTTTTGATGTGAGAGGAATTTTGCGTCAGTTTGACGATTCTTTGCCTTATAACGAAGGCTACTGCATTTGTCCCCGTGGCCCATTCGATATCTTGACACCTGAATCGATCTGCATCATCTCTGATCCTATCGAAACGCGAATTGAACCGACTCTGGTCGAGTTTTCCTGGGAAACCGATGCTCCATCCACTGCTCGCATCGAATTTGGTTTGACCGAAAATTTTGAATTGGGTGCCATCGAAGACACTGCCCGGGTCAAACGCCACTCACTCAGCCTGGCTTCCCTGACACCAGCAACTCTTTATGCAGCGCGCGTCATCGCCCTTACCCCGCAGAGCAGCGACACTTCGAGTGTCTTTTATTTTGTCACTGCCGCCGACCAGAGCAGTGGCGAAATCCAGGTCTATTTCACCCGTTCAGTCGACAACGATCTGGCGGTAGCGGAACCCGCCATGGGCAATATCGATCTCTCTGAAATCCTGATCGACCGCATCGACCGCGCGCAACACAGCATCGATTTGTGTTATTATTCCTTTACTCACCAAGGGATTGCCCAGGCTTTGCAGCGCGCCAAGCTTCGCGGAGTCGAAATCCGCATGATCACCGATTGGCGCGAGGGAGAAACAGAATCCTCGATGATCACTTTTTTGCGTGAAACCGTCGGAATCTATGCCATCAACGACCGATTCGGCGACAATGACGGCGGCGGCGCCATGCACAACAAATTCTTTGTCTTTGACCATCGTTTGGGCAACATCGGCGGCGACGACTGGCTGGCTCTGGGATCCGCAAATGCCACTTACAGCGGCACCCGCACCAATGCCGAAAACTGGCTGGTAATCAATGACCAATCGCTGTGTGCGGCTTATACCAGGGAGTTCAACGAAATGTGGGGCAGCACAGGCAAAGTCCCGAGTGGCCGCCTTTCGCGTATGGGCAAAAATAAAATCGACAACACACCGCACCGTTTCAACGTCAACGGCGTTTGGATCGAGCAGTTTATGAGTCCGAGCGACCGGACCGAAACTCATATTTTGCGGGCTTTGGCGAGCGCCGATCGATCCGCCTATTTTGCGCAACTGGCGATCACCAGCAGCACCATGCGTCAGGCACTCATGAACCGAGCACCGCACATCGATTTGCGCGGCGTCCTCAACGCAGAAGACGAAAACGAATGGCTTGCCGGCCAACTGCGTTCGGCTGCTGTCGATGTATTGTTGCTCGATATGGGCGGCAACAACCTGATGCATCACAAATATCTTGTCGTAGATGCGGATCAGCCGGATTCCGACCCCCTGGTGGTAACCGGTTCGCACAATTGGAGCTATGCGGCAAACACCCACAACGACGAAAACACCCTCATCATCCACGATGCGCGAATCGCCAACCTCTTTTTACAGGAATTTTCGGCGCGCTATGTGCAAGCAGGGGGGACAGGCGATTTTTCGACCCGAGTTGTAGACTCGCCGTTGCCCGCTAAGCCGCAACTTGTCATCGCCAACTATCCCAATCCTTTCAACTCTCAAACATGCATCGTCGTGCAGGGGAAACTCGAGCAAGGGAGTCGTTTGACCCTTACCAATATTCGCGGTCAAGTCGTGGCTGAATGGTGCTTGCCGGCTGATAGAGAACCGCTTCGCCAGTTTGTTTGGCGTGGCTGCGATCAAAACGGCAATTCTGTTCCGTCTGGTGTCTATTTCATCGATCTATCCGGTCCCGGCATTTTGCACAAACACAAAGTGTTGTTGATACGTTGATCAAGCGACCAAAAGTGAATCGAGGCAAAGATGTCGAAAAAAACAATGAAAGCTCTGGTCAAACTGGAAGCGAAACCAGGTCTATGGCTGCGCGAGGTCGAAATCCCCGAATACGGCAACAATGATTTGTTGGTGCGCATCGACAAAACAGCGATCTGCGGCACCGATTTGCATATCTACAAATGGGATGAGTGGTCACAACGAACCATTCATCCGCCACTGATCATCGGCCATGAATTTGTGGGAACCATTGCGGCCAAAGGACAAAATGTGCAAGGATATGAAATCGGTCAGCGCGTTTCCGGCGAAGGTCATATTGTTTGCGGACTCTGTCGGAGCTGCAAGGCCGGAAAACGCCACCTTTGCACCCACACCATCGGTATCGGTGTCAACCGCAATGGCTGTTTTGCTGAATATTTGAGCTTGCCGGCATCAAACGCCTGGTCTGTTGTCGATTCCATTCCCTCTGAAATCGCTGCCTTTTTTGATCCCTACGGCAACGCCACCCACGCGACCCTCTCTTTCGATCTGGTGGGGGAGGATGTTTTGATCACCGGCGCGGGTCCGATCGGCATCATGGCGGTGGCGATCGCCAAACATGTCGGTGCACGCAATGTGGTGATCACCGACATCAACGATTACCGGCTCGAACTGGCGCGCAAGATGGGTGCGACTGCCGCCATCAACATCAAGCGCGAAACGGTCAAAGAGTGCATGAACAAATTGCAGATGATCGGCTTTGATATAGGCCTCGAAATGTCCGGAAACCAGGAAGCCTTTGAAGAAATGCTCAATTGCATGCATCACGGCGGTCGGATCGCTTTGCTCGGCATTTTGCCCAGGGGCGCAAAAATCGATTGGGATCAAGTCATCTTCAAAGGGCTGGTGATCAAAGGTATCTACGGACGGGAAATTTTCGAAACCTGGTACAAAATGCAGACCATGTTGCAAAGTGGCTTAGATCTGCAGCCGGTTCTCACCCATCGCTTTAAATTCGAGGATTATGAAAAAGGATTTGAACACATGCTGTTGGGCGATTGTGGTAAAGTAATACTTGAATTAGAATATTTGCGGCAATAAGTTTGGTTTTAACGAGCAGCCATATCTATCTACCCAAGACTTGCCCGACACACGCAGGAGCCGGCTCGCCAAAAAAACGGAGGCGATTATGTATGATCGAATCAAGGTTGACCTGGAGCAAAAGCTTGCGCAGATTCATGACGCAGGTCTTTATAAAGAAGAACGAGTCATCGTCAGTCCACAGGGAACCGATATCACGGTTCAGGGTGGCAAACGAGTCATTAATTTTTGTGCCAACAATTATTTAGGGCTTGCCAATCATCCGCAAGTCGTTGCCGCAGCGCATCAGGCTCTTGATGAATGGGGGTATGGTTTGTCATCGGTCCGTTTCATCTGTGGAACTCAACAGATCCACAAGAAACTGGAAGAAACAGTTTCAGAATTTTTGCACACCGATGATACGATTCTCTATGCCGCCTGTTTCGATGCCAACGGTGGCGTCTTTGAACCCTTTTTCGACACGGACTGCGCAATTATTACCGATGCGCTCAACCATGCTTCGTTGATCGACGGTATTCGCTTGACCAAAGCGCAGCGTTTGATCTATGCGCATGCCGAAATGGATGATCTGGAAGCCAAACTCAAGGAAGCGCAATCGAGCAAATTCCGTCTGATCGCCACTGATGGTGTCTTTTCGATGGACGGTGATATCGCAAATTTGCCGGTTATTTGCGATCTCGCGGATAAATACGACGCTTTGGTTTTGGTCGATGACAGCCATGCGACTGGTTTTGTCGGTCGAACCGGTCGGGGCACACCAGAATATTGCGGTGTCGAGGGGCGCATCGATTTGATCACCACGACATTTGGCAAAGCGCTCGGAGGTGCATCTGGCGGTTGTGTTGCCGGCCACCGAGAGATGATTGAATATCTGCGGCAAAAAAGTCGTCCCTATTTGTTTTCCAATTCGCTTGCGCCGGTTGTCGTCGGTGCGACGCTTGCTGTTCTTCACCTGTTAACCGACACCACCGCGTTGCGCGATCGGCTGGAAGAGAATACGCGCTTTTTCCGCCAGGAAATGACCCTTGCTGGTTTTGATATACGACCAGGAGTGCATCCGATCGTACCGATCATGCTTTATGAAGAGCGGTTGGCGCATGAAATGGCAGCCCGGTTGCTCGATAAAGGAATCTATGTAATTGGATTCAGCTTTCCGGTGGTGCCCAAAGGCAAGGCGAGAATCCGTGTTCAGATCTCGGCGGCTCATTCGAAAATGCAGTTGGAAAAGGCGGTGGAGAGTTTCAGCAGTGTCGCACGCGACCTGGGAGTGATTAAAGTCTAAACTCATCGATGACCGATTTGTAATTTAGCTTACTCTTTTGTGGCCGTCTGTCATTGGTTTCTGCCTTTTTATACGTTTTTGCCCTGCGATCCATGGCATGCGTTTTGCAAATCCAGTTGTGAAAAGGAAGGAGGCATACCATGAATCGAATTTTTGGGTTTTTCGCCCTTTTGTTCACCCTTCAAGCAGCACAGGCAGATGTGTTGATCACCGTGGACAAGCAAAAATTTATCGGCCGGCTCAGTCTGATTGCCCACGAGTATATCGAATTTGAAAATTATCCACATCCAGGTGAAAAAGAGTGGCTAAAAGTTTACAAAAAAGACCTCTTGGCCGTCGTCGATGACCGCGGTAAAATCATCTATCCTCGCGATAAATTCGATGAAAATGCGCTGAATTGGGGAAAAGTCCGGTTGCGCAGCGACAAAGAGAAGAAAATTTACGAAGAGCGGCAAATGGAAAACAACCAACAACAAGTTTTGCACGAATCGCAAGAAAAGAGCAAATACCGTGTTGCGGCGGTCATCGGCGGCTTGAGCGGTTTGATGCTCTATGCCTTTTTGGACGGCCGTTGAACTCTGCATTTGGCGCGGTGTGGATTTTTCTCAAACCCGCCGCGCTGTTTCATCTTGTTACATATTTTTTCCTTCATTTGCTTTTCACATCCTCTCACAAATTGGCGTTGATCTTTTGCCAGCCTGAATCATGCCTTTTTCTTTGACGAACAGGCGAGCAGTGGAGGCACGCCCCATCCCTCGATGCAAATCCGTTGTCGACCGCAACCCAACCCTTGATCTGTTGCGGAAACATGGCCGCTATTGCCTGAGAAATTAAATTGATTTTTACCCACCTTTTGCGTATACTTGACTGCATTTTTTACTCGGTGAAAATGGTGAAGCGATGACCAGAAAAGTGATGATCGGTTCGGTTGCGATCGGCGGCGGTTCGCCGATCGCTGTGCAATCGATGACCAACACCAATACATTGAATGTGGCAGATACGCTCGCGCAGATCGAACGGTTGCAGCAAGCCGGCTGCGAAATCGTTCGGGTTGCGGTGCCTGACCAGGAATCGGCGCAGTCGTTTGCCGAAATTCGCCGCCAGACGGGTGTGCCGCTGATCGCTGATATCCATTTCGATTATCGCTTGGCTTTGGCGGCGATGGATGCCGGAGCCGACAAGATCCGCATCAATCCGGGCAATATCGCACGCGCCGAACATCTGCAGGCCATCGCGCAAAAGGCGCTTGCCTGTCGCATTCCGATTCGCATCGGGGTCAATTCCGGCTCCCTGGAAAAGGATCTGTTGCAACAGGAGGGAGGCCCCACCGTCAATGCCCTGGTCACCAGCGCCCTGCGCAACATCGATCGGATGCGGCAATTGGGTGTACATGACCTGGTTTTGTCGATCAAATCGTCGAATGCGCGCAAGACTATCGATTGCTATCGCGAAATCAGCCAAAAGACCGATATACCGCTGCACATCGGGTTAACAGAAGCCGGGCCGGTGCGCATCGGCACGATCAAGTCGAGCGTTGTTCTTGGTGCTCTGTTGGCGCAAGGCATCGGCGATACCCTGCGGGTGTCGCTGACCGGCGACCCGGTGGAAGAAGTCTGGGTCGCTCGCCAGATATTGACCACCTTGGATCTGCGCAGCCAGGGAATACGGCTGATTTCATGCCCGACTTGCAGCCGGACTCAAGTCGACCTGATCTCGATCGCCGAAGAAGTGGAAAAACGCCTGCAGGGGGTTGAGAAGCCTCTGACCGTCGCGATCATGGGCTGCGAAGTCAATGGTCCAGGCGAAGCTCGGGAGGCGGATCTCGGGGTTGCATGCGGCCGACATCGCGCGGTTTTGTTCAAACGCGGACAAATTATCCGCCGCATCGAAGAGAATCAAATCATCGATGAATTGCTCAAAGAAATTGACAATTGGAACCCGGAAAAGTGATCACCGATTCGCGCAAAAGATGATTCCGGAAATTGGAACAACCGAGAGATTTTCGCGTTACTTGCATCGTCTTTAATCGCCGAATGGCAGCACTTGTGCGTCGATTGTTTGCCCACAAACAGCAGATCGGCGGTTTTGCGGCGTTTGGATGCAAATCAGGAGAGAATGATGAAAAACAAAGCCCTGTTGACTGCGGCTATTTTGTTATTTTGCACTTTATCGCTGCTCCACGGCCAGGGAAGATTGAGCAAATATGTGACCGCTCCGGAAGAAAATCTGCGGGCAGCCCCGAATGGAGTGAAAATCGGCACTTTGCTCGAAGGGACCGAAGTGGTGGTTATCGAAGAACAGGGAAATTGGAGCAAAGTGATCATGAGCGGATGGATTTGGAAGCCTTCGCTGTCTCTGGTCAAAACGCGCAACAGCAAAAATCAAATGCGCGCTTTGCATATTTTGACCGAGACACGCACCAAGGCTGAAGAAGCCCTGCGAATGGTCGAGCAAGGCACAGCCTTTGAAACGGTAGCCAAACAGATGTCGATTTCACCGACTGCCGCCAAGGGAGGCGATTTGGGGATGTTCGAGCCGGGTGATTTTGACCCTGCAATAAGCAAAGCCATTGCTGCACTTTCAGTCGGCCAGGTCAGCGGCATCATCCAGACCGCCAATGGTTTTCATCTCTTCAAACGGCTTAAATAGTGATCAGTCCAAAAATTACTTGCAACTCGTTATAATTATTCGTAAAATTGAGGACTTTGAACGCAGCGTTTTTTAACTCGATTCTGATCGCGATTCCTGTCTATAACGAAGCGCCTTTTGTTGCCCATGTTTTGCAGCAAGTTCTCGAACAGGTGCCGGCGCATTGCGTTGTGGTGGTCGACGACGGCTCGACCGATGGAACCGCTGAGATCAGCGCGGCTTTTCCGGTTCAGGTGATTCGTTGCGATAGAAATTTGGGCAAAGGAAGAGCGCTGCAACGCGCCTTTCAGCTGGCAATCGAATCGAAAAAAGAGTGGATCCTTACCCTGGACGGCGATGGTCAGCATGACCCAAAAGATTTTCCCAGGTTCTTTGACTGTATCCGCACACAAGATTACGATGTGTATATCGGTGATCGCCGCAACCGCGGCTCCATGCCGCTGCAGCGACGGCTGAGCAACGGCGTCAGTTCAATCTTTCTCTCGTTATGTGCCGGCAACCAGCGCATTCGCGACAGCCAATGCGGATATCGCGCGCTGCGAACAGGCTGTATTCCGTTGACAAGACTCTGCGAAAATGGTTTTCAGTTCGAATCCGAAGTGTTGTTGCGCATGGGCAAGATGGGCTGTCGTTTTAGCCAGGTATCGGTCAACACCCATTACGGCGATGAACTGAGCTCGATTCGGCCCTTTCGCGATACGGTTCGATTTATTGCTCTTGTTTTAAAGAGCTTGTTTTGGTAACTTTCCGGTAGAGAATAAATGGCAGAACATATCGCCTCGTTCTTTGTAAATCTGCCCAAAGAATGGATTACGCTGATTATCGCCTTGATCCCAATTGCTGAACTTCGCGGCGCGATACCCTGGGCGTTGGCCAATCCGCCGATCGGTGGGGGATTGAGCTGGCAAACGGCCTATTTGTATGCGGTGATCGGTAACCTGATCCCGGTCTTGCCGCTGTTGCTGTTTTTCGAACGCATGTACCTCTGGCTCAACCGCTACATGGTTTTTCAGCGTTTTTTTGCCTGGCTTTTTGCCAGAACGCGAAAAAGGGGAAAGGTGGTCGAAAAGTATCGGGCCCTGGGATTGATTCTTTTCGTCGCCGTGCCCCTGCCGGTGACCGGAGCATGGACCGGAACGCTCGCCGCGTTTTTGTTCGGGATCAAACCTCGTCATGCGTTTCCCTGCATTGCCGCCGGTGTGGTGATCGCAGGTATCATCGTCACCTTGGCGTCGCTTGGCGTGATTTCCTTGCTTTAATTTGCTGAATCCGGTCACACTCGGTTTAGGGCAATTCAAGATTGATTTGAACCATTTAAAGCAACACTTTAATAAATTTTTGCGATATTAGACAGCAATAAAAGATTCGGGGCGTAGCGCAGTCCGGTTAGCGCGCCTGCTTCGGGAGCAGGAAGTCGGAGGTTCAAATCCTCTCGCCCCGACCACTCTAGATTAAGCCAACACAATGAGTTATCTGTGTTGGCTTTTTTGTCTTTTCCCCTGTTTGGCCAGGAATTGGGGTTTTTTTGCCAACAAAACTGTGACAGTTCTGTGACAGATGCATAATAATCATTCTGCCTGGATCTGCGGCGCTTGCAGGAGATGATGGGCCACAGCGATAGCCGTATGACCATTACCCGTTTTGCCCACTTGGCAAAGAGCAGCAGGGTAGACCTGGCCCGGTTCTTGGTGTTTTGACCAACGAGCTGCTTGATTCAAAGAATTGCCGGGTTCCCTACCTGCTTGCAATAGGCAGATAGGCAAAAAAAGTATGCTCTTCCCGTTGCCTCAAAATAAAATGTAACCCAAAATAATTTTAGCTCTGTGACACATAAACATGCAATCTACAACATCAATATTGTGACAATATCGCATGGGCGTTCATTGCCCGCATGCTTACGTTTTTCTGAGTAGTCGGT
>JAKQNP010000044.1 GCA_029565675.1 bacterium | reverse complement strand
ACGATTTTGCCGTCAACAAACAAGTCGCCTTGCAGGACACCTATCAGCGGCTCACCGGGGTCTTGTGGGCGGTGGCGATCGGGGTGGGGGCGATTTCTCTTTTGGTTGGCGGCATTGGCATCATGAACATCCTCTTGGTTTCGGTTACCGAGCGGACGCGGGAGATCGGTGTGCGCAAAGCGGTTGGCGCCCGGCGCGGGGATATCCTGCTGCAATTTCTGATCGAATCGACTATGATTTGTGCGCTGGGGGTGACCATCGGTGTTATTTTAGCGGTTGGATTGGCCAAGGCGATTTCGGCAACCACGCCGTTGCCGGCATCGATTCGCCTGTGGGTGGTTTTTCTCGGCCTTGGTTTTGTTTTTGCGATCGGTCTTTTTTTTGGGATCTATCCGGCGAGCAAAGCGGCGCGTCTTAACCCGATCGAGGCGTTGCGTTATGAATAACGGCAATGCAGCGACAGGTGATCAAAGCTAGAGGTGGGTTGTGCAACTGGGTGAAAATATACCAATCGCCCTGACGGCGGTTCGTGCAAACAAAATGCGTTCCATATTGACGTTGCTGGGAATAATTATCGGTGTCATGACGATTATTACTATGCAATCCCTGATCACCGGTCTGCGCAAGAGCATTCACGAGCAGGTTACGGCTTTGGGTTCAAATGTCTTTCAAGTGCAAAAATTTCCGGCGATTCACACCGGCGGCGATATGTTCCGCAAGTATCGCAATCGGAAAAACATTACCCTGAAAGAGTACGAAGCGGTCAAGGAAACTGTCACGGCGGCCAAGAGTGTCGGCGCAGAATACTGGATGGGGGGACAGGAGCTCCGGCATGGCGAACACAAGACCTTGCCGATTATCAGTGTGTGCGGCGGTACGCCAGAGTTTATCGAAAACAACGGCTATGAAATCGGTGATGGACGTTTCATCACTCAGCAGGATGTTGATTACAATCGGCAATATGTGGTGCTCGGTGCCGATGTGGCCAGGCAGCTTTTCCCCTATGATGACCCCTTGCAGAAAGAGGTCAAGATCAGCGGTCGCCGATTCGAAGTGATCGGAGTTTTGCAATCGCGCGGCAGCACTTTTGGCCAATCGCGCGATACCTATGTGGTGATCCCGATCGGTTCATTTGTTAAAGTGTTCGGCAAAGAGCGTTCGCTGAATATCACGGTTCAGGCCATAAGTGCAGAGCTGTACAACACCGCGATGGAACAGACCACGGGGGTTATGCGCGTTGTGCGCAAAGTACCGCCTGGCGAGCCGAACGATTTTGATGTCTTTTCCAACGACACGTTGATCGAATTTTTTGACAATTTGACCCGCTATGTGCGCATTGTGGCCGTTGCCATCGCCTCGATATCTCTTTTGGTCGCCGGCATCGGTATTATGAACATCATGCTGGTCTCGGTAACGGAACGAACCCGAGAAATCGGCATCCGCAAGTCGATCGGCGCCAAACGACGCGATGTCCTGTGGCAGTTTCTGATCGAGGCGATCGTCTTGTCCGAAGTCGGGGGAGTGATCGGCATCGTGCTCGGATTGACGCTGGCCAAAGTGGTCGCTTTGGTTTCGCCGATTCCGGCTGCCGTGCCGGTTTGGACAGTGATTTTGGGATTGCTCTTTTGTTCGGCCGTGGGCTTGATCTTTGGCGTCTATCCGGCGACAAAAGCCGCCCGCCTGGATCCGATCGTTGCCCTGCGTTTTGAGTGATCCATAAAGGGTCCGCCGAGTGGAACAGGCGGTCTACAGGGAGATTAGGGAGATGATCTCTGGAGGAGCTATGCAAGTCACCGAGAAGATGATCGCTGATGTATTGGTTTTGCACCTCGAAGGTGAACTGATGGGCGGCGGCGAGATGGACCGTTTTCGCAAGACCATTGAAAAGGCAATAGAAAAAGAAACCGTCAATGTGGTGGTTGACATGGCCGGGGTGAGTTGGATGAACAGTTCGGGCTTGGGAATGCTGATCAGCGCACTGACCAGTCTGCGGAGCAGCAGCGGAGATCTCAAGTTGGCCAATCTCAACGATCGTCTGCGCAGACCGATACAAATCACCAAGCTCGATTCGATTTTTAAAGAGTTTGATTCTGTGGAGAGCGCCGTGAAAAGTTATAAATAGGGGAAAGTTTATGCCAGCACTGACACGCGAACAAGCCCTCGAAAGAATTCGGAGCGGTCAATCGATGGCCGGTCTCGATCTGCGCAATATCGATCTTTCTTATGAATCGATGCGACGAATCGATTTCAGCGGCGCTGATTTGACCGATGCTCATCTGCAAAATTCCAATCTTGAAGAAGCCGATTTTAGCCATGCCAACCTGAGCGGCGCTTTTATGTTCGGCTGCAATTTGTATGGTGCCCGTCTGGATGGTG
>JAKQNP010000060.1 GCA_029565675.1 bacterium | reverse complement strand
TCTGCAGCCCGCCGGCGGTCTCGACGATCAGGGTGTCTCCTTGCGCCCGTTTGAATACAGCGATCAGCTGGCTGCCGTCGCGCAGGATTACCTTTTTATTGACTCCGCTCTCCGTCCATTTCGCTGCCTCGATTGGCAAGAGCGGTTCTTCGAAGTGCTTGTCTTCATCGAGAGCTCGATCGATCCGGGTTTCGAACTTCGCGCGCAACTGCAAAAAGCTTTCTGCCGGCAAATCGACAAACAGCAGCTGGGCTCGTTCCTCGGCATTGCGCAGGAGATGCAGGCGGTATTTGTCCGCACCGTGCGGATAGATTTTCGCCGCGGTGAACCCCTCGATATCGCCGAAGATGTGGTAGCGGAGATTCTCTACGGCATCGATCGTCTGGCCCAGGGATTCGTGCAGAGCCAGTGCGCTGAAATCGGCATTCGGTGCCGCTGCCGCCGGCTTGACCGCGAAAAACGCACTTAACCATCCCAGGCAAAAGATAAAGCTTCTTATTTTCATGTTGCCTCCTCGACGACGTGTTGAATTGTATTCAATTCGGCGAAATAAAGCAAGAAAATAATGTCAGGCCAGGATTGCCTGGCCATTTTAGTCTTAATAAAAACAAAAGATTGCGCCAATACGGAGACTACCGGACCTGGCGAGTTGCATAGCCGCGCGAGTTGGCCGGATTTTTAAGTTGAAAAACCGAAAATCTCTTGCACCTGTCGCCTGCAATCGCTATCATTATTTGGGGCAGGTTCATTCAAGGGGAAAAATTTCATGGAAAAACCGTGCTTGAACGATCCAGCTGTCTTTCCCGATGACAGCGTGCTGCAGCGCTGCCTCGGACAAGCGAATAGCAGCTGGGATGAATTGATCCGTTTTTTAGAGGCGCACCATCCGGACTTTAGCGGAGAATGGCGCTATTACACTGACGGCAAGAGTTGGCTTTATAAACTGACAAAAAAGAAAAAAACGATCTGTTGGATTTCCGTCTACGAACAAAAATTCAAGACCACCTTTTATTTTCCGGATCGGGCGACAGAGATGATCGTGAACAGTGCGTTGGCAAAAGAATATATGGATCAATTCATTGACGGGAAAAAATACGGTAAAATAAAAGGGATAACCGTCGAGATTCAAGAACCGAGGGATTTGCAGGCAACCAAGACCTTGATCGAGCTCAAGAAAATGTTTAAATGAGTGACCAGAACAAGAGAGGACCGAACGATGTTGCCGGTTGAAGAAAAGAACGATCTCTATCCCATCTGCCCGCATTGCGGCCAGGAATTGCATAAAATCTTTTGCCGCCAGTTGGAGAGTTTTTTGGGCAAGCGCTACATCTATTTTTGTCCGCACTGCCGAAAAACGCTCGGCGTCTCGCATCGCAAAGGTTTCTGGATGGGGTAGGTGTTTTTTCAAACCGCACAGCGCCTTGCCTTTGCGGTGGCGGCCGGGAAAGTCTCCTAAAAAATCCATAGGATCGAAGGTGTCCTTTTCTAACGCGCCGGTTGTTCTTGCGCCGGCAGTTGTGCGGCAGTCCCGTTTGATGCCAAATCGTGCAACAGGAGGTGATGCCATGCAGACCAAGAAATTTTTCTTATTGCTGCCCCTGCTTTTGGCCTCTGTCCTTTTCCCGCAGCAGTACACGGAAATATTCGACAATGTTTGGGGTATGGGGATCAATTACAGCGTCCCGGTTTTCTGCGACATCGATCAGGATGGCTTGCTGGACCTGATCGTCGGCAGTCAGGATGGCAAACTGGGCCACTATCGACAGAATAGCGCCGGCTCATCGGAATTTGATCGGGTCACGA
>JAKQNP010000022.1 GCA_029565675.1 bacterium | reverse complement strand
CGATTCACTTTTGCGCATAGAATATCCTGACCGCTTTAATCTGGCCGCCAGAATGTTTCGGTAGTTTACAGAAAAGGATATTCAAAAGGTGAATCGATCTGATCTCTCGTTACGCGCGATATGGGCAACGGTTTTATTTCTTTTTACTTTTGTTTGTGTGCAGGCCCCGGCTCAGCAGTTTGAAACGACCAGTGCGCCCATTCCCACCTAACGCAATCCGGAGTTGCTTTTTTTGACATCTCAGCCGTACTCAAAACTGCATGTCGAGGTCGATGCCGTTGAAGGGGCTGAACCTTCAGCCGGAATCATTCAGGCCCTGGAAAAGTTTTTGAATCGATACTGCGATAAACCGGACGGGATTGAGATTGCCCGGCATAAATCCATTCCTCGTGCCGAGGCCCGGGGTGTTCCCGAAGAGGTATTGACCTGGCGATACATGGATGGTTTGCCGGCGGGCAGTGACAAAGCCGCAGCCGCCTATCTTTATGTCTTATTTTTCGACAGCCGACTCAGCGGTACCGCGACCTCGGACGAGGGCGTCGAACCCTACACCACGCCCCGTTATCCCTGCGCGATTTTTGTCGATGCCGCCTACTGGGGTTCCACTTTTCATCGGTTTGTTCCCCGCATCGTTTGTCATGAAGCGGGGCATATTCTGGGTCTGGTGAAAAACACCCGGCATGGCGATGGTGCGCATTGCCGGAATACCTCTTGTCTGATGTTTCCCACGCATTCGGAGACCCGTGCGTTGGCGTCGCGAGCCTACCGGGAAGCATTTGATCTATGCCCGGCGTGCCGGGCGGATCTTGACCTGATGAAAGGACGATCGTCCGATCCGAAGCTATCGTTCAACGGTCCGGCGCTGGTGCGAACCGAACGTTTTTATCGCGTGATTCAGCTTCCTAATATTATCTTCTGGGATTACGCCCCCTTTAAAAAATCCTTCGATTGGCGATCGATTTCCCAGGCTGCGTTGACTCGCTGGCAAAGCGAAGGAACCCAGAACTCGCTTCGATATTTAACCTGGCGTCATTGGATCAGCCGGCAGGAGATCGCGCCGTTCCGATCCGCCCTGCAAAGAGCGCTCTACGATCCCGATCCGAGAGTGGTTTCTCTGGTTGAAGAAATTACTCAACGGTCCATCCCTGCAAAATCCGCTTACTGAGCACGGGGTCAACTAAAGCGTTGCGAGGTGTAAAGGGATTGACTATCATGGCGGGGAAATTAACCATGAATTTATGAATGAGAAAACACCCGATGGTTCCGGCAAAATTGATTTTGATCGTGATGATAGCGACGAGTACCCACATGATGTCAGCAATGACAACGGCGGCCATGCCGACCACGTCGGCCGCATCGATGGGCCAACCTGAACAACCCCTATCTTACTGTTTTATGATGCTCAATCGAAGATAAGGATATTCCATGGACATTGAAATTGTGCTGCCTTATGAACAAGCGACCTGCCAGGCCCCGCTCTGGGCGTTTGAAGAATCGAAAA
>JAKQNP010000035.1 GCA_029565675.1 bacterium | reverse complement strand
TGCCGAAGCCGTTTTTCGATTGCATTAGGCAGAACAACCAGGATGAAGAAGCCTTTATCGTCGCGCTTTCGGCTCGCCTGCAAGCGGAACGAGATGCTGCCTCTGAGTAGCAGTCACTTTCAGACCAAATTAAAAAAAAGTTAAAAAACAGTTGCGCTGCGAGAAAAGTAAAACTATATTTATATGTGTCCTCGCTGATGTCCCGTTGTCAGACGGGACATCTGGGAGGATTCCTGCCTCCAGATGCCGTGCATATCGATTCCGCATTTGACGCGGAATACCTTATCTAGCATAGATTCAAGCGGATGATGACTGCCCAAGGGTTAATTCCCTAAAACACTGCCTAGCCGACGATTGACTGCTTGTTTTGTTTGAATCTTGCGAACAGAGAATCCGAGTCGTTAATTTCCCGTTAAAGTACAATCATTCTTATACGGTTCCAATTGTAACTGTTGTTGCCTTGCATCGCTGGTGCAGCAAGAGGGCAGCTGCAAGACAGGCGAATGTGCATTTGACCGGCAGCGCTCAGTATTCGCGGTAATCCGGTCACGAAAAGCTGGTCTACTTTCGATGGTCGAAACCCGTAAAAAAACCGGTTTTTTTCATGTCAGTGAAATGAGCTGGAGGCTGAATGGGCTACTGTACGAAATGCGGTGCTGAGAACGACGCGCAGAATTGTTTCTGCAGTCACTGTGGTGCGGTGCTGTCCGCTTCGACCACAACCGCAAACGCCGGTGTTTCACCGTCATCGACTTCGAATATCGGTTTGGAGAGCAATGAAAAAACATTGATCTTTTTTGGCAATGTCTGCATTTCACCTCTTTTGGGAACGATTCTCTATTTTGTCTGGAAGGACAATAAGCCCCAAAAGTCGCATGAGGTCTGCTCCCTGACATTGTGGGCGTTTGGTTTGTGGGTGCTGGTCGTGATCTTGGCTATTGTTATCGGCTTTGTCGCAGCTGAATTATGAAACCCTTAACCCTACCCAGAATTCAGTTTGTGGCTTGTCATCGCCTGCCGGAACGATCCTTTTTTTTTCGCGGGCGACAATTCCCCGTTTGCGCGCGCTGTACCGGGGTTTTGCTGGGTTATCTATCCATGCCTCTTTTTACTTTTAATATTATCCAGATAGTATGGTGGCTCGCTCTTGTTTGTAATCTCCCGGCGTATATCGATGGCGCAAGCCAGGCTGTTGGTTTGCGGGAGAGCACGAATTCGTTGCGGTTTTTCACCGGGCTTTTGAGTGGGTTCGGACAAATGCCGCTGATCTCCATCATCGGTCAAGGGATCGGCTTTTGGCTCGCTGGTTTGATCAAAGGAGGTGTCTGATGAATTGTCCAAAGTGCGGAAAAGAAAACGCCGAGTCGGCGCAGTTCTGCGCTCACTGTGGTGAACCTCTCACTGCCAATGTGGTACGCCCAACCCCAACAGGTGATGAAGCCAGTGTTGGTCCACTGGGAATCCTTTTCTTTTGCATTCCGCTGGTCGGAGCGGTGATGTACTTTATCTGGAAGGATGAGAAACCGTTGAAAGCCAAGAAAGCCTGCAACCTCGCACTCTGGGGGGTAGGTGTTGGGATTGTGCTCAATATTATCTCGGCACTGATCCAGGCATCGATGCAATGACCGATCTCTAGTACAACAGGAGGGCAGCTATGTTATGTCCAAAATGCAAAGCCAACAATTCTGACCAGGATCAATTTTGTAGTCAATGCGGATCGCCATTGCATCAGCCTTCACCTGCCGTGCCGGCATCATCCCTGGCCAAAAAACAGGATGTCCTGTTTTTCGGAATTGCGCTCCTTTTTGCTATCAATGCCTTGTATTGGTGGATCATGCCTTTCATTGTCACCCGCTTCGGAATCGGATGGAAGATTCCGCAACTGCTCGGTATGCCGCTCACGTTGCTGATGGCGGCTGTGCCGTTGGCGCTGGCATTCTGTGTGCGGAATCAACTGATCAAGACAGCAGTCCTGATTCTCGGAATCCTGAACATCGTGAGCTCCACGGCGCATCAGATTGTTAACCTGATTCGATACTGATCCACACTCCGAGAACAGCACCGAACAAAAGACACCTTCCGATGACGACTGGAAT
>JAKQNP010000031.1 GCA_029565675.1 bacterium | reverse complement strand
AACCAAAATGCGAAACTGTTCAAAAAGTAGATTTTGTCTTTATAGCAGAGAGAGGTATTGAATAAGATGTCAAAATCGATAAATATTTAGTAAATTAATTCTGTTTTATGTTTTTTTCTTTTGTTTATGAATTAATCAGGTTAGATCTTGCTTCACAGCAAAAAAACTTTAATTTACATTTGTTTTTGGTGGCGTCTCGTCTGACGACGGAGCACTGCTGATTTGTTTTTGCTGATTTTTGGAGCTGCAACCGAGCGGCAACAGGCAATGAGTAAACTGATTGCGCATGCGAAAGCGTTGCATTTGCGCCCATCTCGTTCCAATCCTGAGTCTCTCTTATGTCATTCGCTGCAAACATCAAGTATGGCATTTTGCACACTTGCGAAGGAGCGTTTTCTGCCCAATCGCACGGCAGGATCACTTTGCTGATCCTTTGCGGTGTGCTCGCTGGCGCCGTGCCCCTGTCTTCCCGGGTCGAAGAGAGGGGTGAAAATCCCGGTGCCCCGGTTGTTTTCGTCGAATCCCTGTCAGAATCGCTGCCGCTTGCAGGTGTGGAAAAAGAGGAATCACCTGCTGCCGACCAGCCAACGTACTCTCTGCAACTGGACCTCAGCCTGCAGAATCTGGAGACCGTGCCTGCTTACGTTTTCCGGCGGAATCGGCTGCAGACATTGCAATTGAATGGCAACCGATTGCAAACGCTGCCGCCGGCAATCGGCAAATTGACATCTCTTCGCCATCTGGAAGTCTGGAGCAATGAGCTGCAAAAGCTGCCCATCGATGTCGGCCTGCTGACGGAGCTTGAATCTATCGATGTTGCTGCAAATGAATTGCAGGCGCTGCCAAAGAGTTTTGGCAGGCTTGAAAATCTGCGGGTTTTGGTTGCCAACAACAACCGTTTTGAGAGTATGGCTGCAGCGATTTTTCAGCTGCGGCGATTGCGGATCTTGAATCTTTCCAACAATCAAATCAAAAGGGTACCGCAAACGATCGCTGACCTCGACAGTCTGCAGGAACTCAACCTGGCCAGCAATTTGCTCGTTGCTTTGCCTGATGAGGTTGGGCAGCTGTCTGAACTGGTCGATTTGCTGCTTTTTGCGAATCAGTTGACCAGGCTGCCGGCATCTATCGGCCGGCTGGTCAAATTGCAGCGGCTGGATGTGCGCAGCAATGCGATCGCCGAGTTGCCCCCCCAAATCGGCGAATTGCGCAATCTGCAATATTTGTTTCTTGCTGAAAATAATCTGCAAGTTCTGCCATCGTCTATCGGCAAGTTGACGGAATTGCGCCATTTGCAGCTTAACGCAAATCAACTAACCCGGTTGCCGGCGACTTTTGCTGACCTGCACAATTTGATCATCCTCTTTCTGAATGACAATCGCTTGACCCGGCTGCCAGCCGATTTCGGTCGCCTGGTCAATCTGAATCAGCTCTATTTGGCGGGCAATGGTTTGACGCAATTGCCCTCGAGTATCGGTCACTTGCAGAAACTGCAAAAGTTCAATGCCGAAAAGAATCGCTTGACAGCCTTGCCCAGCTCGATTGGCCAGATGCAAAGATTGCGCAAGTTCTATCTCGATGATAATTTTCTGCAGGAGTTGCCTGTGACGATCAATCAGATGAAGGGTCTGCGCCTGCTCAGCCTCAAACACAACCGGCTGACCCATTTGCCGGCCGATTTGAGCAATCTCCGAGGTCTCCGCTATCTCTATCTCGACGGCAACCCCCTGCCTGAAGCGGAACTGCAGCGCCTGCGCAAGCTTTTACCCAACACAGCCATTTCATTTTAAGCCGCCGGTCTGTTGCTGATTTTCCTGAACAGCACCCGGCAAACACCTGTGTCCCCTTTTGCGGGAGAGGAGAAGCGGTGGCAACTCGACGCCATTTTTTTTACAATAAACAAGGGCAGAGGCTGGCGGCGAATTTGGATCTGCCCGAGTCGGATTCGCCGCATTTATTTGCTCTCTATGCCCATTGTTTCACCTGCTCAAAAAATTTGAAGAGCATTGTCCACATCAGCCGGGTTTTGACGGAGATGGGGATCGCAGTTTTTCGTTTTGATTTCACCGGACTTGCCGACAGCGAGGGAGAATTTTCATCGACCACTCTCAGTCAACAGATCGACGATGTATTGGCGGCCGCCCGGTTTTTAGCCGAGAATTTTGTCTCTGCAAGTCTCCTGATCGGCCACTCCCTGGGTGGCTCAGCCATGCAAGCGGCGGCTGCACAGATTCCTTCTGCCCGGGGATTGGTTTTGATCGCTACCCCCGACCATCCAAATCATGTGGGACACCTCCTTGCGGATACCCGGCAACAGGCTTTGGAAGATGGCGAAGCAGAGGTCAGCATCGGCGGCAATCGCTTCAAATTGAAGGCAGAGTTTTTCAAGGACCTTGACAGCCATTTGCCGCCGTCAATCGAAGATCCTCTGCAGCTGCTGATCGTGCACTCTCCTCAGGACGAAATCGTGCCTATCGAACATGCTTTTCGGCTCTTCAGCCGAACCCGGACTGCAAAAAGTCTGATTTCTCTCGACGGAGCGGATCATATCCTCAGCCGCACCAGTGATGCCATCTATGCAGGCCAGATGATCGGCCGTTGGGCGATCCATCTGATGGGCGGATGAAAATGGCAGTCGGAAAATCGCAAATCGGCCAAGGCTGGAGGGCTTCCCATCGGTTGAGTATCGCGCCGATGCTGGACTGGACAAACCGATATTTTCGGCGCTTTTTTCGCGAGATCTCCAAACAAGCGATGCTGTATACCGAGATGATGACGACTGCTGCGCTGCTGCACGGCGATCGCGATAAACTGCTCGCCTATTCCAGCTTCGAAAAACCCTTGGCCTTGCAGCTGGGCGGAGAAGATCCGCACAAGCTGGCCGAATGCAGCCGCATTGCGGCAGATTGGGGATATGACGAAATCAATCTCAATGTCGGTTGTCCAAGCGATCGCGTGCAAAGCGGCCGGTTCGGCGTCTGCCTGATGGCAGAGCCGCAGCGGGTTGCAGCAGCTGTCGCCGCCATGAAAAAGGCGGTCGCGATTCCGGTGACCGTCAAACACCGTCTCGGCATTGCGGACTCTTACCGGTTTGAACAATTGGGTGAATTTGTCCGTATGGTGAGCTCGAGCGGCTGTGATCGGTTTATTGTCCATGCCCGTGTCGCTTTTCTGCACGGATTGAGTCCGGCAGAAAATCGCTGCATCCCGCCGTTGCGCTATTCCGATGTCTATCGTTTGAAAGCCGATTTCCCGCATCTGTCGATCGATCTCAACGGCGGCGTAACCGGACTGGAACAAGTCATCGAGCATCTCGACTGGCTGGACGGCGTGATGGTGGGACGAGCGGCCTATCGCGATCCTTATGCATTCATACTGGCAGATCAACTCGTTTTTGGGGCGACAAACCCACCTGCCAGCCGCGGCAGCATCGTACAGAACATGGCTGACCATCTAAGCGCCCAACCGAGCGGAGCGTGTTTTTCCAGTCATGCCGCGATCAGACCCATGCTCGGACTGTTCAAGGGTCAGCCGGCTGCCCGGATCTGGCGGCGTGCGATCAGCGAGGGATTGCAGCGCGGAGAAGATCCGGTTCGCTTGTTGCTCGATTCCTTGACCAAACTGCCGCAGGAGGTTTGCAAAGCGGCTCCGCCTTTGCCCGATTTGGCGAATGATGAGCGGCTTTAAGCAGCCACCTCCCGCGATGAAGGTCAACCGCGACTGCAAAGGCTGTTCATCGCTCATGCTAGCCTGCAAGAGTTCTGCCTTCTGTATCTCCCCCAAAATTTGAACCCGGATTCGGTGCGAAGCACCGGATCCCCAATAAATACAATGCTATGTTTTCGCCAATCGGGTGGGAATGGTGGCTTCTGTAAACAATATAGAATGATCACTGGTGTCCCAACAAGGGACACCGTCCAACTTAACTATAATAATTACAGCAATAATTTAATCGGATACAATTCAAATCGATACTTGTCGAAAATCGTTACAACTTTTATATATTGTTAGATTTGGTGAAAGGTGTCCCATCTGACGATGGGACACGAGTGTAGAATTATAAAGATACTTTTTGTTGGATTTTGTTGATACAGAATCCGGGTAGAAATCAAAGAGGGATGGGGTTGGATTCGATGAAAAGGGTATGCCGGAGAATTTAGCCAATTGCTTGTTTTGCCGGTTATTGCAGCAACAGTGGACTCATTTATTTGCCTTGAATTTTTAACTAACTATTTGTATGATAGAAAAGGGAGGTGTCGTCGAATTCGCCGACCATCGCGGAAACTCGGAAAGGCAGCAGGCTTTTGCTCGATCACAGCTGCTTGCCTCACCAAAGCAGATCGATCATCCTGGAATCCTATGACAGAAAAAAACAGCAAAGATCAAATCGTTAAAGACCTGTTGGACCTTCGGTTCGATCAGGTTGAAGAATTGGATCGCGAGGTCAGCGAAGGGCAAGGTCTTGCGTATTATGAAAGCGTCCAGATCTCCCGCGCCAATGTGTATCGCAACACCTTGTCCGGCAGGGTAGGCGACCTGGCGGAATATTATGATGTGCGCATCACTGTACACCGGCAGCAAATCAGCGGTACGTGCTCATGCGGAGAATCTCGAGAAATTTGTCGCCATATCCTTGCCCTTCTCTACAGCTGGGTACAAGACGGAAAAGATTTTATCGATATCGGTGAAAAAATCGCCCAATTGCAGCACTTCGATCACGACAGGCTGATCGAAGTGATCAGCAATATTTTGCGCTTCAATCCTGGTCTGCTGGACCTGTTTTTCGAAAAAGATCGATCGGATTGGGATGAATGGTATGCCGAGCAGGATAACGATCTGAATTGATGCACCTGCGGCGGCTTTGTGATGGCAGAGTGTCGGTCGCCTCTTCACCTGCTTTTTGCCTGTCGACTTTTTGGCGCATTTTATGCAACAGAAAACGCAAGGAGCAACGACAAGGCGAAAAGTGCAAAATACCGTAAAAACAGCCTGGTTTTGCGTTTCGCAGCGAGGGGGGTTGTCCAGGAGCGGAAACGCTTGTTTTTTTATGGGACAATGGCAATTGCACAGTTTGGCCGATTTTGAGGGGAGCATTAGTCTAGCTAGCAGAAAATTTGCACCATTGGAAACACGGATGGATTATGAATCGTTGGGAAGTTCTCAAGAGCTGTAGAAAAGTACTGGGGATAGTGTTCGTTTTGAGTTCATCGCTTTCGGCTGAGACGACTTTTCCGCTGCCCGAAGGCTTGCGTCCGAATGTCGATTTTTGGAAAAAAGTTTATTCCGAATATGGTACCCATGAAGTTGTGTTGCACGACAAAACTCACCTGCAGGTGATCTATCAGGTGATTTCCTTTAATTCGGATTCGAGCGGCGTTTTGTCACGTGCTCAATGGAACCAGATTGAAGAGATCAAAAAAGAGATTATTGCAATTCTGGAACGGCTGGCCGAGAAGAAATCGATTGTCCCCGCTCTTTTGACCCCTGAAGAAAACCGAATGGTGCAGTTGTGGGCTCCGGCCGTCGATCCGGAGACTTTTCTCCTTGCCAGTCAGAATATCCGAGCCCAGCAGGGTCTGCGACAGCAATTCATCGAAGGCCTGGTGCGGTCCGGGCGTTATTTGGAGCAGATCAAGCAAATTTTGCGTGATCATAAGGTGCCCGATGCCCTCTGTTATTTGCCGCATGTGGAATCCTCTTTTAATTATCGAGCCTACAGCAAGTTGGGTGCTGCCGGGATGTGGCAGTTTACCCGCTCGACCGGACGTCTTTACATGAAAGTCGAGTATGCGATCGATGAGCGTCTCGATCCGATCTGGTCGACAATCGCGGCCGCCAAACTGTTGCGCAAAAATTATGAAGAGCTGAACAGCTGGCCTTTGGCCATCACCGCCTACAATCATGGACTGGCGGGGATGAAACGGGCAAAACAGCAGTGCGGAACCGATGATCTGGGGGTGATCGCCTCGAACTACAACAGCCGCACTTTTGGCTTTGCATCGCGAAATTTCTATGCTGAATTCCTGGCTGCCCGCGAGATTGCCGACAATTTTGATAAATATTTTGGCATGCTCGAGCTGGAAAAGCCTGCGGCAAACACCATATTTGTTTTGCCCGATTATATTGTGTTTGATCAGATCGCCAAACGTTTTAACCTCGACACCCGGCTTGTCGCTGATTTAAATCCGGCTTTGCGCACGCCCATTATCAAATCCCAACGCCGCATTCCACGAGGATTTCGCTTGCGTTTGCCCGCGCAGGCGGGTGTCGATTACTCTGCCCTCTATGCCGGCATCCCTGAGAGCAAAAAATTCAACGATCAGGTCCACGACCGCTACTACCGAGTCAAAGCAGGCGACAACCTGAGCAATTTGGCCAGACAATTCGGCACCACCATGGGAACCCTCATGGCGCTCAACAATATCCGCAATCCCAACCTCATCCGGGTTGGCCAGATTGTCGAGTTGCCGGAACTGGCTCAGTCGCTGACCTTGCCGCAAGATACGCTCGAACCGCCACAAGAGACCCTCGGAGGCGGTCTGGAAGAAGAACCGATCTCCAGTATCCACGGTCAGGCAAAAGTTGCGGACCCGCAGTCACCTCTTTCTGCGGAACCGATTTTGCCGCTGCGCATGACTCAGCCGGCCGAGCCGTTTGCCGACTTTCGCGTTGATTTTGAAGAGCCCAAAGATTCTAAAGTTATCGTTCAACCTGAAGAGACGCTGGGCCACTTTGCTGAATGGCTTAACCTGCCCGCCCAACGGTTGCGCGATGTCAACCACCTCATCCAAGGCCAGGAACTTCAGATCGGCCAGCAAATGCATTTGATCTTTACCAAAGTTTCACCTGCAGAATTTCACCGATTTCGCCTGGAATATCACAAAAGTATTCAGGAAGATTTCTTTTCCCATTTCACCATCGAATCGGTCAGCGAATACAAAGTCAACAGCGGTGACAACCTCTGGCAGCTGTGCAACAGCAAATTCGGGATCCCACTCTGGCTGCTGCAGCGCACCAATCCTGGAGTCGATCTTGCACGGCTTCATCCAGGCGATATCGTGCGTGTGCCCATCACTCGTCCGAGAACTGCTCATCCGGCAGCATTGAATTTGGAGGAATAGAGTGAGCGCCCGCCACCAAACAGCTGCAATTGCTCTCGTCGTTCTCTTTTTTTGTTGCTGTGTTCCTGCCACACCTCCGGTTCGCAACGGTCTGGATCGTTTGATCGAAACGAAATTCGCTGAAATTCGGGGATTGCGCGTCGGGCTGATCGTCAATCATACATCGTGTGCCGTTGACGGCAGGCATGCAGTCGATCTTTTCGCCGAAGCAGATTCAGTTGACCTGCAAGCCATTTTCTGTCCTGAACACGGATTCCGCGGCGAGCAGGAGGGAGGCGATGCCGTTTCAACAGCGAGCGATCCGCGAACCGGGTTGCCGGTTTACAGCCTCTACGGCGAAATTCGTCGCCCCACTGCTGAAATGGTGCAAGACCTCGATGCTATGGTCTTTGATATCCAGGATGTGGGCACCCGCTTTTATACCTATATCAGCACCCTGTTTCTCTGCATGCAGACTGCCGCAGAGCATGATCTGCGCTTTTTTGTCCTCGATCGACCCAATCCGATCGGCGGCACAGTTGTCGAAGGACCGGTTCTCTCCCCGGAATTTTCTTCCTTTATCGGTATTGCCCCCATCGCCTTGCGCCACGGCATGTCGGCAGGCGAACTGGCTTTGCTGTTCAATCAGACGGGCTGGCTTACTGCCGGACCGCCCATCGATCTGACCGTAATTCCCTGCAGCGGTTGGCAACGTCAGCGAACTTTTTCGGCAACCGGCTTGGCCTGGATTCCGCCGTCGCCCAACATGATCTCCCCGCAAACTGCTCTGCTCTACCCCGGCACAGGTTTGCTGGAGGGCACAAATGTGTCGGAAGGACGAGGAACAGATGATCCTTTCCGCCTGATCGGCGCTCCGTGGCTGGATGCAACCGAACTTTGCCGGCAGTTAAAGATAAACCATCCTATCGGTGTGGAATTCGATACGATGTCTTTCATTCCCAGATCCATCCCCGGTAAATCCCTCCATCCCAAGTACATGGACCAACTCTGCCAGGGGCTCTATTTTACGGTTACCGATCCCGATTCCTTTCGTGCTGTTGAATTGGGAGTTGGGTTGATGACTGCTTTGCACCAATTGCATCCGCAAGAGTTTAGCCTGCGCGAGGAGCGGTTGAACAAGTTGCTGGGCACCGATTTGCTCGTGTCTGCATTGAAAAACGAACGCAATCCCGATGAGCTCATCTCCCTATGGCAAAGTGAGTTGCACGAGTTTATGCAGCAGAGGAAAAAAGCACTTATCTATCCATAAATCGAAGCCCGGATGCGGGGTGCAGCACCAGGCTCTACCAAAAAAATAATTTGACAGCAGCGCAAAAGGGTGACAACCGGACTCGGTGCACAGGACCGAATCCAGGCAAGCACTTGTTAACTTGTCGGCAACAACCGGAACCATCGATGACCATTAAAAGAAAAAGAATGGCAGCGGAAAAGGATCCAGCTGTCAGCGATTCTATCCCCTCACTTCGCCCTGGTTTGGAAGTCATCGCTTTGCCCGCTGAGCAAAATCATACCGCCTGGGGATTGCGCGATGTGTGGAAATTGAGTCAGCAACTCGTCGCAATGTCAGAAGATCTGCTCTATGTGCTGCAATTTTTTGACGGCCATCATACTGCCCGGGAGATTTGCCTCAAATACCTCAAAAAGTATCAATCTCTGCTGTTGCCGGAGCAACTGGATTCGCTCGTGCAAGCGCTTGATGAACACTATTATTTGCAAAATGAGCGTTTTTTGGCCCGGATGGAGGAGGTGCGCGATGATTACCGCCGGCTTGGTGTGCGGCCGGCACAGCACAGCGGAATCTCTTACAGCGATAAACCGGATCAGCTGCGGCGAGAGATGGCGGCTTTTGAACAGCCGATCCAACAGAGTCACTCTCTCGTCAACCGTATCCTCAACCGGCCGATCCACGGATTGGTTGTGCCTCATATCGATCTGCGGAACGGCGGCAGCGCCTATGCGCACGCCTACCGCTACGCAGCCCAGAGTCAGCCTGCAGACCTCTATGTCATCCTGGGGATTGCTCATCAGGGCTTGACAACCGTCTTTTGCCCAACAATTTTGGATTTCGAGACTGCGCTGGGCACAGTCCAGACCGATCGCGAGGTTTTGGCTGAAATCGACCGTTTGACGACTCGAGATTATTATCAACAGGAATTTTTGCATCTCCAGGAACACAGCATCGAATTCCAGACTGTGTTTCTCCGCTATGCGTTGAACAACAACATAAAGATATTGCCGATCCTCTGCTCTTTTCCCCATACCCTTTTGAGCGATACCAGCCGCAGCGATCCTGCGCTGGAGTACTATCGCGAATTTATGACCGCTCTCAAAACCGTTCTCTCCTCTTATGCCGGACGGATCTGTTACCTCGCCTCGGTCGATTTCAGCCATGTCGGACCGATGTATGGCGACGAACATCCACCCACGCAGCAGGATATCGCCAGAATCGAACAACACGACCGAACCATTATTGCCTGCCTGCAGCAGCACGATGTGCAAGGATTGTTGCATCTGATCGCCGATGGTGACAATCCCTACCACGTCTGCGGATTTGCTGCTCTGGTGCCTTTCCTGGAACTGCTCCCACCCTCACGCGGCGATTTGCTCGAATACGGCAGTGCGCAAATGGACAGCCAACGCTCAACGGTCACCTTTTGCAGCATGATTTTTTCCTGAAACGCATTGTTTTGCTTGCTAAATTTGTTTTTTCGTGCTACTTTTTACAAAAATGTAGCACGGAGGCTTTATGTTGGTGCGTTTCGGCGTTTCGCTGGAAGACCACTTGTTGCAGCAATTCGATCGCCTGATCCATAACCGATCGTATAAAAATCGCTCCGAGGCGATTCGCGACCTCATCCGCGCGGAATTGGTGGCCGACGAGTGGGCTGAGACTGAAGGCGAGCAAGTGGCCACGCTGACCTTGATCTACGATCACCATCGCCACGAACTGGTGCAAAAACTGGTCGAGCTGCAGCACGACAGCCCGGCGCATATCGAGGCCACCTTGCATATCCACCTGGATCATCACCATTGTTTGGAGATGTTGGCAATTCGCGGTCTTGCGAAGGAGATCCATGAATTGGTCAACGAATTGTGCAGCTTAAAGGGGGTCAAGCACGGACAAATGGTCAAGACTTCAGCCGGTCAGGCTGTCCGCTGACTTTTCAGGAGAGGAATGCTGCGATGAAATTGGGCAAGTTGGTTTTGATCATATTGTTGCCGGGATTTGTTTTTGGCATCGAAGCGGATCGGCCTGATTCAGTGCGTTATCGTTTTAATCCCATTGTGGTGACCGCCACCAAAGTGGCTGGTGCGCAAAAAGACCTGGCGGCAAGCCTGAGTGTCATCCAGGCGAAAACCATTCAACGCACTCTGCGGATTTCGTCGCTCGAGTTGGTGAACGAACGCGTGCCGGGATTGTTTTTGACGGAAAAAAATTTGATGGGTTATGGAGTGGCTGACGGTGCTGCGGGCGGTATCACGATCCGTGGCATCGGCGGTTCGCCGCTTACCGGCATTCTGGTCTTGCGCGACGGCCGTCCCGATATGATGGGATTGATGGGGCACGCGATTGCGGATGCCTATTCTCTCGACGGCATCGAGCGCATCGAAGTGGTTCGCGGTCCGGCTTCTTTTCTTTATGGCACCAACGCCATGGGTGGGGTCATCAATCTGGTCTCGGCAAAACCGAGACAGGATGGAAGCAAAACCCGCCTGCGCGGCGGCTGGGGAACGTATTCGCAGCGGCAGCTCGGCTTGAATCACGGCGGCAGAAACGGCCGATTTGATTATCAGGTTTCCCTGGCGCAGCGACAGACCGACGGCCATCGACCGGAATCGGCATACGAATCCCGGGTGGCAACTCTGGCCAGCAGCTATCGATGGTCGCCGCGTTTTCGCGCTGAGATCCATGCCAATTGCTCTGATATTCTGATGCACGATCCCGGCCCCCGCACGAATCCTTATACCGATCACTGGTATGATCTGTTGCGGTCGGGTGTCGATCTGACCCTGGTGCGGGAAAGCGCAACAGGGGAGACCACCCTGCAAGCGCATGGGAACTTTGGCCGTCACAGAGTTTATGATCATTTTCGCTCAACCGATCAAACAATCGGTTTGATGCTCTACCATACCGCCGCTTTCTGGCAGGGGCAAAAGCTGACCATCGGCTTCGATATCAAACGCTATGGAGGTGAGATCACCAGCGAGAGCAACGCCTACCGTTCCGGCGAGTTTTCCATGACGGAATATGCGCCTTATGTCCATCTGCAGCAGATGCTGTCCCAGCATCTGTTGGTATCTGCCGGCTTGCGGGCGGAAAAGCACGAGCAAACTGGCGGACAGCTGTTGCCCAGTGCCGGCCTGGTTTGGCATCCCGCTTCCGACGTTTCGCTGCGTTTGTCGGCGGCCAAAGGTTTTCGCAGTCCAACGATCCGCGAGCTCTATCTTTTTCCGCCGCACAATGAAGAGCTGCAGCCGGAAAAGGTCTGGAACAGCGAGCTTGGCTTGAGCTATCTGCCACACGAACGCGCGCGTTTCGATGTTGCGCTTTTTCGCGCCAAGGGCAGCGACCTGATCCGTTTGCAGGGCACCTGGATGGATGGCAAATGGGTCAATTCTGCAGATTTTGTCCATACGGGATACGAAATCACCGCCGAGTGGATGCCTTTCGATACGTTTGAGATCTATCTCGCCTGGTCCAAACACGATTTGGCCGATGAAACGCAGAATGCACCCGGCAAAAAATTGAGCGTTGCATTGGCCTGGCAGATCGGACTGTTGGAACTGGCAGCCAATACCGCGATTGTCAAGGACCTCTATGGGCGCGACCGCCGTCTGCAACCGCTGTCGGATTATCAGGTGACCGATCTGAGCCTGGCTCTGCCTATCTTTCATCGCGTGCGACTGCAGATCGGTCTGCAAAACGCTTTCAACGCGGATTATCAAACGCTCTACGGCTATCCCATGCCGCGCCGAGTTCTGCTGATTGACACGCAAATTGAGCTCTGATGGAGGTAAGATGAATCGAACGGTGGGGCGATTGACCTTTGGCGCCATGGTTATGGCATTGGGCATCCTGATGCCGATTCTTTTTCACGCCCTGGGTTTGGGTCCCGTGTTTTTGCCCATGTTCTGGCCGATCGCGGTGGGCAGTTTTTTCATGCCATTGGGATTGGCGCTGTTGGTCAGCTGCCTGACACCCTTTCTCTCCATGTTGTTGACCGGCATGCCCGCTCTATCTCCGCCGATTGTTTTTATCATGATGGCAGAATTGCTGGTGCTCAGCGCCGCCATCGTCATCCTGCGGCGATATCGCCAGTTGCCTGCCGTGTTGCTGCTGGCTGTCGCTCTGCTGCTCTCGCGACTGGTGTTGTTGCTGATTTTGCTGCTGGTTATACCCTTGTTGGGAATCCCGGCCGAAGTCCTTTCGGTGGTGATGGTGGCTCGGGGTCTGCCGGGCATAGTCGTGATGCTCATCCTGGTTCCTCTGCTCGTCAAGATGCTTCAAACTTCCGGAACGATCTCAACACTGCAAACCAGGCCTTATCGGAGGTGATGTTGGATGTCTGAATCCCACCGGCGTTATTTCAATGCCACTGCAGAAAAGTGGTTGCATCGGCCCGAGAGTCCGGAATTGCTGGATTATTTGCTCCAATTCAATGTGATGGCCGGCGATCGCGTTCTCGATGCCGGCGCCGGCACAGGCCGGATGACCCGTTTCCTCTTGCCTCTGGTCGGGCGAACAGGGCAGGTTATCGCCCTGGATGCGGCGGAGATGATGTTGCGCATCGGACGGTTTTCAGCTCAGGCCAAATCAGCCGTCACTCTGTGCGCCGATCTTTGCGCGCTTCCGCTGCTTTCCGAATCGTTCGATAAGGCGGTGTGTCTGGCTGTGTTGCCCCATTGCCGGCCGCTGCAATCGGCGTTGCGCGAAGTGTTCCGCGTTTTAAAACCCGGGGGAAAAGTGCTGATCTTGCACACCTGCGGCAGCGAAGAACTGAATGCCATACATGCCAGGTTGCCGAAACCCATCTGTGACGATGTCCTGCCGCCGGTGTCCAGCTTGTCCAGAGAGCTGATAGAAATCGGTTTTGTCGACATACAAGCCGAAGAAAATTCGGCCCTCTACCGCCTGCAGGCTAAACGGCCGCCTCGCTAGACGGCCCGCTTGTCCTTCTTTCGCGCATCAGCGCGGAATCAATCCTCTAAGCGCACAACAGGCGAAAGCTCCTCGCCCGGCCGTGATCTCGTTTCGCCCAGGCGATCGGTTCGACATCTGCACCTGCAGCTCTGGATGCTGCAGGATCGAGTGCACCCGGGCCACCGGTCGACAAATGCAGAGCGCTTGTCTTATTGCGGCAATCGGTTGTACAACAACAGGTAATCGTGGGTGGTGATCAATCCATCGCCATTGAGGTCAGCCGGATCGAAGGTATAATCGGTTTGCCCCATGGCCTGCAACCAGAGAGAAAAGTCAGCCAAACCGATCATCCCGTCGCGATCGATATCTCCGCATTTGCTGGCCCATAGGTTTGGCGATACCGGTGTGCAGTTGTCGCTCTGATAGTAGCGATCGGCTCGGTCGCTAAAGTTGTAGCTCACCATCTCACCGCCGTTCCAGGTTAGCGGATAATTGCTGACTGCGCTCAGATGGTTGTGGTGGTTGACCACCAGGTAATAAGAGCCCGGCTTTGCCGCAAAGTTGAGGCGATCGATCAAGTTGTTGGAATCGACGACCATGCCGTCGCTGCGCAACAGCGCATCGTATTCAGCCACTGTCTCGCCGCCAGGGGTGTCCCGCAGCTCGAGATGAACCCAATCGCAGATACCTTGTCGATTGCTTTCGGCAAAGACATAGTGATGGTAGGGGGAAACAGCCGGCAACAGTTTTCTGTCGCTGCGATCAGCGCGCAGACGTTGCTGAAGCGGATCGTAAAATCCTTCGAGCATGATTTTGCAGGTGAGGATTAAAGGCACACCTTGCACGGTGAAGGTCATCTCCCGTGACGGTGCAGAGGTTTTGCCGCCGGCATCGATGGAGGCAATCCGCCAAAAGTAACGCCCTGCCTCCAGTCCTGAAATTGCCCATCGACTGGCTGAACCGATCATTTGCCCTTGTGGCTGGTTCAGAGGAGATAAAATTTCATCACCACCCACTGAAGTGCCGATCGAGAGCTGATAGCGCAAAGCTGCAGCCGGGGTTTCCTGGTCGGTGCCTGGCTGCCAGACAAAGATTGCGGTATCGCCTTGTACAGCGGCTTCGAGGATGGCGGGAGGTCGAGGGCTTTGGTTCTCGAACGGCGACTGGTTCACCAGCAGACGGCAGGTTTTGCCACAGTTGCTGAGGAAAAAGAGATCGATATTGCCGTCATCGTCCGAATCCAATTGCGCAAGACGGCCTTCTGCAGCCATTTCGATGGCAGAGTCTTTGAAATATTGACCGGCTGCGCCCGACAGCCAGACCTGGATCCGAGTGCGGTTGTCAGGCAAACCAGTCACAACAACCAGATCAACACTGCCGTTCTGATCCATATCGCCGGAAAGGATTTGGCTGAGAGTGCCCTCACCGGTGAGCACTGCATGGATTTGCCATTCTGCAGGCGTCAGAGTGCCGGGATTGCGCAACATGACCAGTTGTGCTTGCCCGGCAGGGGAGAGTCCTGCCACGGCGATGTCCGGCAGGCCGTCTGCATTTGTGTCCAGCTGGTGAATTTGACGATAGGAGCCATCGGGCAAGGGGATATCTTGGACCGTCGGAGAAAGGCCTGATTGGCGATTTTCCGCAAAGCGCACGATCCAGCGCTGATCTGCAAGTCGGCCAACCGCAAACACATCGAGATCCCTGTCTCGATCGCCGTCGAAGGTGCTTGCGGCTGTCCAATTTGTTGCGCTCTCATCCGCATAAAACGGCTGCCATTCCAGCGCTTTATCACTCTTTCCATCGCTTTTGGCCAACCAGATTTGGAGCTGATTTTGCCCGGCCAGGACGAGATCGGGCAAACCGTCCATGTTGATATCCGTGGTCGATAAGACCGACGGCATAAACGCCAGCGGCCATACCCCGCCTGCAACAAAACCATCGCCGTTCAACAACCAGAGTTTTAAAACCATACTGCCGTGATCCGGTTGTGCCACCAGCAGATCCAGCCAGCCGTTGCGGTCCATATCGGCGCTGGTCACCACGCTCTGATCGGTGAGATTGAATTGGCCGTCGTGGTTAAGATACTGGTGTTGCCAGCGATCAGCGGCGGTGAGTGGAAGCGTTGCCAAAGTGACCGATCGATCCTGGGATTCCTGCACCAACAACAGTTGTTCGTCCTGAAGGCTCGTCCATTTTTCCAGCTGCCAATAATGGATTTTCGGTGATTCCTCCACCGGCGAGGACAAATCGATGGCCTGAAATGGTTCATAGGGATGGGCGGTGAGAAAACCGTCTCCCAGCAAAACCATACCATACCACCACGCTGCATCGCGATCAGAGGGATTTGCCAGGACGTGGTTCAACCAGATGAGGAAAGCAGCGCCAAAACTCGCCCCTTGTTCCAAGCTGCTGTAAAAGGATTGATCGTTCCACATGCCGCCGATTTTGCTGCTCGACCAGGCGACCTGCCCCGGTCGATCCGGATTGAACAACAGTGTTCCGGCCAGATAGTTGTTGGTCGTATAATCAGCAGCGGCGCAGATATAAAGAGAATAAAAAAGCGGCGTAGGATCGTTGCGCAGATAGTCGAACGCATGTATGCGCTCAAACGTTGTTTTATCCCGTTCATAAAAAAAATGGGACGAAGAAGTGCCATGCGAACGAACGTGCAGGTATTCAAATGAACTGTCGGCAAGCACGGATTTATAATGCCGCGAAGTGGTCAGATTCGGTTCGTTAAAGGCATGCACGGCATTCGATGTATAGAGGGCACAGGCATTGCTTTGGTCTTCTGCCGTGAGATTTGCCCAATCGTCGTCGTTGTAGATCAAAGCACGGCGTTCGGGTTTGTAGACACCGCTGCGGCAGTCGCGGTTTTTGTTGAAAAAAGTACGCAATACCTCGATTTCACTGCCGAGGGATGGGAGATTGTGGGCAGCAATCCGGCTGATCCAGATTTCCAGCTCCAGATTGCCGCTGCGCAAATCGTACTTGCCGTTGTCCGGCAAAAGCATCTCATCTATTCCGGCATCCAGCCATTCGCCGTCGAGATCCATGAAAAAGAGATCGCAGGGGAAATCCTCGTATTGCGGTGTCGTATATTCCGGCTGCAAGATTTCAAACAAGATATAGGGGATTTCTCCGATAAACACCGCTCCTTCCAGACTCTCTGGTTGCCGGTAGAGCGTCAAGAGAAACGAGCGCAAACTCTCTGCGCTGCCGCCCTGATACGCAAAAATCAGCACATCATAACCCGAATTGGCCAGGTCTCGGGCATATCTGTCCAACTCTTCGGCCAGATCAATCCGCACCCGTTCGTGGATCACCAGAACCGCGCGCCCCTGCGACAAGAGCGATTGGCGGGCAAAGGTGTTGACGATGCGTCCCTGCAATGGCCCGCTGAAGAGCTGCGATGGCGGCGATTTGTGCATGGTTTTGGGTTGGCTGCTGCTGTCTCGCCATTCGGTCAGCCGAGGTTCTGGCTTGATGGAAACCTGGGCAAAGCCGTGGGAAATCCACAACAACATGCCCAGGAACACAAGTTTGCGCATATTTCACCCTGATTGGACCTGGAGAACTCATTGTCCGGTAGAAACGCAAATAGCGCGCCACAAATGGCGGGCGCAACGCAAAGTTCCTGAAAAAAAATAGTCAACAACCTAAAAACAATAAAAATAATAGATAATAAACATGCTGGAATTTGCTCAGAGGCGGTTGAATTGCTGGAAAAGCAAAGAAAAGGGGTACAAGGGCCCCCTTTCCCACCGTTGGTGTTGCTTTTTTGCCCCACCAGGATGGAAAAAAATCACCCTTGCACCCCAATGCTGTAATGCGGTTGTGTTGTTTGCTGTTAGGATCTTGTTTTAGTTTAGGAAAACTTTCCTTATTTCAGCAGAATCATTTTTTGCATCTTTTCGAAATTGTTGATGCGCAACGAATAGAGATAGGTTCCCGTTGGCACCACGTTGCCTTCAGCGTCGCGACCATCCCAGGCGATGGTATGGCTGCCGGCCTCGAGATTGGAGGCAATCAGCGAGCGCACCCGTTGCCCGTTGGTGTTGAAGATGGACAGTTCTGCAAACCCCGCTTCCTTGAGGATGAATTTGATCCGGGTTTCCAGGTTGAAGGGGTTGGGATAATTCTGCTCGAGCAAATAGTTATCCGGTTGTGAGGTTTGCAGCGAGATGGCCTGGCTGAAGGTGATCTCACCGTTATAGGCGATATCCGCGAGTTTATAGAAGTAGGTCTTGCCGGCAGCGAGTTCCTGATTGTCTACAAAGGAATAGGTGTGAACCGACTGGCTGTTGCCGGCTCCGGCAATCAAGCTCTCGGTGATGCGCAGAAAGTCGCCCTCAGCTGATTCGGAACGATAGATGTGAAAGCCCACGTTCTCTGTCTCTGATTGTGTGGCCCAGCGCAGGCAGACCGCATTGTTTTCCCAACTGGCGGAAAACGAGGAGAGTTCAATGGGCACCAGCACGTGCACCTGCGCGGCTGCGCTGTTGTTTTCCAGATTCGGATCGCGATTTTCGCTGGAAACAAAAGCGTTGTTATCCATACCGCCGCTCACATCGGCTGCACGAGCGGTCAACAGAATTTCGACCGGTTCGCCTTCTGGTTCAAGAACGGGCAACACCCAGACGATCGGATTGGGACCGGCATCCGGCGCAGGCTCGGCGCCGATGAATTGCAGGTCAGGCGGAAAATCGTCGATGACCTGGACGTTATAAGCCGGATCAGGTCCAGCGTTCCAGACGCGAATCGTATAGGTAAAAATTTCGTCGAATTTGACATTGACAGCGCTGACGCTCTTTTCGATCTTGAGATCCGAGACCTTTTTCTTTTGTACACCGGCATCCCAGATCATCGGATGGTCGCCCCAATTCAGCTCAAAGAGAGCGGTCAATCCGGTTTCGATGTCCGCATCCGAATCGAGTGCGTCGTCGTCGCCTTGATCCTGCGCGGTAAAAAAGTGATCCATCGGCAAGAGGAACTCGAGCTGATAAGTGCCTGGTTCAAGATCGGTGAAGAGATAAGATCCGTCACCGCCGGTGGTTTGGCTTTGCAGAACCACAGCTTCGCCATCCAGAAGGTTGACCTGGACGTTGGCCAGGTCGAATTCGCCATCGTCCTGCAGTCCATTGCCGTTGTCATCCAGCCAGACGCGATCGCCGACTGTCGCTGGTTCTTTGGGTGTGACGTTTACATCAGTGCCCAGTTCCAGCGGAAAATAGAGCCCCAGCTCATCTTCGTAATAAGCTCGGGCGATGTTCTCGATCGTCTGGTCCGGCCCGGCAGTGACCAGATAGGTCAACAGCAGATCCATGACCGCGCCGCTTTCGAGCATGCCGAGTTCCCAGGTGACGGTACGGGTGAGCTCATCGTAGACGCCGCCGTTGTCAGCCGCAACAAAATCGATTCCTGCCGGCAGCACATCGCTGACCCGGGTGTTGTAGGATATGCCATTTCCCGTATTGGTCAAACGCAAGTTGTAGCTGTGGGTCTCGCCGGCGCGCACTTGCTCAACACCATCGTCTTTGCTGAGGGTCAGATGGGGAAGGGCATACCAGTTGTCAAAAAAGGGCTTGCCGTAAATGATGATCTGGTTCAGATCGCCCAAAAAGATGTTCTGGCGCCACCAGCCCGCAACCGGATCGATGAATTCATCTCCACCGGAGGTGGGAAAATCGATCGAGCCCGTATTCCATTCCGCCTCTCCGGAGAGTGTGCCGGCGACAGTCACACCGTTGGGATCGGTGATGTCGTATTGCAGAATGGATTCCGGACCATCCATGTCAAAGTTCCAAATGTTCAGAACCTCTTCATCCGGCGCGACATAAAACCAGAGAATCACTGCCCCTTCACCGTTGCTCTGCAGTGTCGTTTTATAGGCGAAAAGGCTGATCTCATCGCCGTTGTGGGGCTGACCATCCGGATCGTTGTCGACGATTCTCAATTTGTAGCCGTTTTCATCGTCCTGTTCGGTGCTGGCAAAGATCTTGTAGATGCCAGGGCCGTATTCACTGATCTGGAATTGGGCGATGGTTTGCCATGTCTCGGATGTTGAAGCATCGGGTGGAAAAGTGATGTCCGAAACCAGGGTCACACCATCCGGAGCGAGAACCTGAAAATAGGTTTCGTCCCACCGGCCGTTGCCATTGATTTTCGGCTTGTCCATTTCGTCCAGGTCGCCATTGGTATCAAAACACTCCGGATCATAGACCTGTACGGTCACCGTAAATTCGGGATCTGCGCTGGCCGGGATTTCCATTTGAAACTCGTGCGGTTGATTGCCGTAGTCGGCATTCGTCCACCAATCCCCGTTGTCCACCGGCGCCTGCGGGCCGCTGGCCTGAAAAAAGATGTGCTCGTACAGAGGAAAGGTGATCTGCACCGCCGAACCGGGAATGGCCAGTGAAAAGAGCAGGAGTGCTCCAATTACCAGCTGCAAACCAACCCGGTTGTAGTCGATCATTCGATTTCTTGCCATAAGACACCTCCCGTGAAACACGATGTGGCTCCTTTTTTTGCAGTGAATTTATTCCGCCTGTCACTTTTTTATTGTTAGCCGCTGAATCAGTGAACTCCATAAGTGAATCAAAAACAAGTGATTAAAAATAGATCAGGCGTTGTTCACTGTAACTTGTTCAAGAAACGTGCCAAAGGAGGATGAAGGTTTCAATTCCGGGAGGTTTGGATAGGAGGGTAAAGCTGTCGGCGGTGGAGACCGCCGACAGCCTGCAATCTATTCGATCAGCCGATTTTTTCACTGATCGATTTGGCCTGCATGAACAACCCCAGATAGTCCATGCCGCCGGCTTTGGAATCGGTGCCGCTCATATTGAAACCGCCGAACGGGTGAGCGCCGACCATGGCGCCGGTGCACTTGCGGTTGATATAGAGGTTGCCGACATAAAAGAGTTTCTTTGCGGTTTCGATTTTGTAGCGGTTGCGGGTGTAGACGGAGCCTGTCAGGCCGTATTCGGTGCTGTTGGCGATCTGGATTGCCTGATCGAAATCTTTGGCTTTGATCACAGCCAACAGCGGACCAAAGATTTCCTCTTGATCCAGACGTGCGCCGGGTTGGATGTCGCGAAAGACGGTCGGTTTGAGGAAATATCCGTTTCCGGGTGCTTTTTCACCGCCGGATACCAGTTTACCCTCTTTTTTACCGATTTCGATATAGGAGAGAATTTTCTCCTGGGAAGCCTGGTTGATCACCGGCCCCATGTAGTTTTCCGGATTTTCTGTTGGTCCGACGGTCAATTGTTCGGTGAGCGCAGCGATTTTTTTGATCATTTTTTCATAGACCGACTGGACGATGATCGCCCGCGAACAGGCTGAGCACTTTTGTCCCTGATAGCCAAAGGCCGAGGCGACGATATTGCGGGCAGCGTCATCGAGATCGGTTTCATGATCCACAACGATGGTGTCTTTGCCGCCCATTTCGGCGATGACCCGTTTGACCCATATTTGGCCTGGAGAAGTTTTGGCCGCCAGTTCGATGATGCGCAAGCCCACTTCTTTCGATCCGGTAAAACAGATCAACCGGGTTTTCGGATGTTCAACCAGATAGTCGCCGATTTCGCCGCCGCTGCCGGGGATGAAATTCAAGACGCCGTCCGGCAACCCGGCTTCCCGCATGATCTCCACCAGCAAATAACCGATAGCGGGAGAATCGCTGGCCGGTTTGAGCAGAACCGTGTTGCCGGTGACGATGGCCGCGACGGTCATGCCGGTCAAAATGGCCATGGGGAAATTCCAGGGCGGTATCACCGCGGTCACACCCAGCGGGATATAGTTGAGCTCCGGATATTCGCGCGGAAACGGGGTGACGCCTTTGATTTCGCTCCAGCGGATCATTTCACGGGCATAGAATTCAAGAAAATCGACCGCTTCGGAAGTATCGGCTTCGGCCTCGATCCAGCTTTTACCTGCCTCGGTGATCATCCAGGCATTGACCTCCATCTTGCGGCGGCGCAAGATGTTTGCGGCGCGCATCAACACCAGAGCTCGTTCCTTGGGTGCCACCCAGCGCCATTTTTCAAAAGCCCGCAGCGCCGCTTCCATCGCCAGATCGACCTCTTTTTTGCCTGCCCGATGGAATGTCGATACGATCTGATCCTTGTTCGAAGGATTGAACGATTTGAGCTTCCGTTCGCTGGTGATCTCCTTGCCGCCAATAAAGAGAGGGACCTGACGATCAAATTTTTTGCTGATCTCCTGTAAAGCGGCTTCCTGGGCGCGCCGGTTTTCCGGCACGCTGAAATCGGTATACGGTTCATTGACAAATTGGCCTAACATAGAACCTCCTCGGCTGAAAAAGTGGGCTGCCATTCGGCGGTCGAGCAAAAACAAGTGATTTCAGGAACCTGTCCTGTGAGCAAGTGGATCATGCCGGCGAGTCAGTGGATGGCCGCATCGCTTCGATCTCCTGATAAAAAGCGAAAAAGCCAACTCCCAGCAGCGCTTTGAATAAATTCGGTTCAATCTCCTGTTGGTGTACTTGGGCATGGAAACGGTCGCTGGCGGCGCCGGCATAAAGAAAGAGAATCACCAAAGCCAGCCGCAGCGGCAGCAACGGTGCCAGGTCCTGCAACTGGCTGTTGTGAATCCGCTCTTTTTCAAAGCCCAACCAGTTGCTGAACTGCTGCAAATGGTCCAACAGCATCGCCAAAATCAGACGGGCAAGATCGTGCAGCTGTCCTTCTTGCAGCAGTTTGTTGGCTTCCAATCCAAAACGGGCATCGGTTTCGCTCCGCATGAAATCGCGAATCATTTCGTTCAATCGCCGGACATGCCTGGTCGGTTCGAATTTTTGTTCATCCGGCAAAAGCAGACGGGCCAGCTGTTCGGCGCGCTGTTGCTGTTCAGCTGCACTTTTGGCGGTATAAAGGTCATAGATCGGCATATTCAGGCTGTACCAGCGGTTCTGGGGATTGCGATTGCCTTCGCTGGCTTCGAAAACATCCAAATAGAGCTGTTCGAAATCCAGAAAGAAGGCTCCAGCCAGACAATGGTGCACGATTGCATCGACTGTGGATTCCTCCTGCCAATCGAATCCTCGCTCGATCGCCTGGCGCAGCCGTTCCACACTGCGTTCGATCAGACCGGTTCGGTATCCGGCCAGAGCCGCCAAAAACAACGGTTCGCCCTCCTGCGGATCTCGCTGCAAGAAGCGGTTGAAATCCTGCAACGCACTCTGCGGTTGGCCAAGCAAAAGCCTGGCTTCAGCGACCCGTACGTCTGCTTCTGCAGAGGCCTGGGCAGCGAGGTGTCGGTAATCCTGCAGCGCTGCTTCACGGTTGCCGCTCACAAGCCGGCAACGGCCGCGCAGGTGAAGTGCTTCGGGATGATCAGGATTGTCGGCCAGGATTGCATCGAGCAGCGGCAATGCGCCTGACACCTCGTTCCGCTCTGTGCAGAGTCGCGCTTGGTGCAATATTTTGGTGGGATCAGCTGTCTTCATGATTGTCTTTCATCGACTGGTTTCACTGACGTCGGTTCAAGGTCGGCAAAAATGATCCGTGCCAGGTCGGCGATGACCTGGGTGCTATTTTTGGTCTCTTCCTCGCCCTCGGAAAGAATGACCAGGGCAAACCGGCGGCCGTCTGCGAGTTTGACCAGACCGCTGTCGTGGTTGATGCCGGAAACCGTGCCGGTCTTTCCCGCCCATACTGCGCCCGGAGGCAGAGCAGCGGCGATGCGGTCGCGGTATTTTTGTTGGCTGAGTATTTCCCGCATCTCTGCGCAGGATTGCGGTGATGCAGCGCGATCGTCGGCTATCGCGCTCATGAGTTGAAGAAGGCTCCAGGCATCGGTGGTGTTGTTCAATCCGGCATCGAACGCCTTGAGGTCCATGACTCCGCGGCGGATCTGCATTCCCGCGGCTCCGAGGCTCTGCAGAGTCTTGTGGATCGCTGCCGGATCGATTTCTTCCATCAACAGGTTGGTGGCCAGATTGCTGCTGATGGTGATCATGTGGAAAACCAGTTCCCGTCTGCTCATCTTTTCGCCGATGCGTTGGGCGGTCGGATCGCTGGAGGCGGAATCGAGGTCGAGAGAAAAGAACGACTGATCAAGCAAGCTGCGAAATCGATTGTGCACCGGAATCGAGTCATCCAGCGCCGTCTGGCCGCGTTCGGCGCCGCGAAAGACCTCGACCATCACCGCGGTTTTCATCGTGCTGGCCGCATGCATGCCCCGATAAGGTTCGATCAGCAGCTGTTCACCGGTCTGCAGATCGCGCAGGGCGACGGCATAGGTCCCGCTTTCTCCGGTCAACCGAGTCTGCAGTTTCTTTTGCAGCGCCAGAAAACGAGCATCGCTCCTGGATGCACAACCAGTCTGGACAACGATCATGAGCAACCCCAACAATAGAATATGGCGTCCTGTTCTGCGAAGCAGGTGGTTCTGGTGATTTGCGTTTGCGCCGGTCGGTCTCATCGCAGATTTTCCGGATTCAACGGCTGCAGATCTTTTGGCACAAAGAGACCGTCTTTGCGGATCACCTGGCCGTCGAATTCGATCTCCCCGCCGCCGTAAGCCGGGGTCTGGATGCAGACCATGTCCCAATGCACTTGCGAACGGTTGCCGTTGTCGGCCTTTTCATAGGCCTCGCCGGGGGTAAAATGAAAGGATCCGCTGATTTTTTCGTCGAACAGGATGTCCAGCATCGGATCGGTGATATAGGGATTGAGTCCGAACGAGAATTCGCCGATATATCGCGCGCCCTCGTCGGTATCGAGCACCGCATTGAGGTCCGCGGTTTTGCTGGAGGTGGCCTCGACGATGCGCCCTTTTTCGAAACGCAATCGGATATTTTCGTGCACCACGCCGCGATAGATGGTGCGGGCTGTATAGGTCAGTTCGCCGTTGACCGAATCGCGCACAGGCGCGCTGTAAACTTCACCGTCCGGGATGTTGCGTTCACCCGAGCATTTCACCGAACGCATACCGGCAAGGGAAAAAGTCAGATCGGTGCCCGGGCCGGTGATCGTCACCTTGTCCGCTTCGTCCATGCGTTTGGCCAGCGCATCCATGGCTTTGGCCATGCGGCTGTAATCGAGGGTGCAGACATTGAAATAGAAATCCTCAAAAACTTCGGTGCTCATCATGGCTTGCTGCGCCATCGAAGGATGCGGCCAGCGCAGGACCACCCACTTGGTCTTGGGCACCCGGATGTCGATGTGCACGGGTTTCCACCAATGCTGCTGATAGAGTTTCATGCCGGTGTCGGAAACATCGGACAATTCGGTGATGTTGTGGCTGCCGCGCAAGGCGATATAGGCGTCCATCTCGGCCATGCGGGCCGCTTCCCAGGCGCCGGTCAGTTGCATGGCGGATTGGCTTTCCTGGCGGTAGAGTTCGCGCAAAATCGTGTTCTGTTTTACCGTGGTAAAGACTTCGCCGCCGGCCTGGCGCGCCCGTCGGATCAGCGCCACCACCATCTCCGGCGGCGTGTCGATCGCCTCGATCAACAACTTTTCACCCTTTTGCAGGCGGGTCGAGTGGCGGATCAAGACATCGGCCAACTTGTCGAATCGCGGATCTTTCATCGTCACACTCCTTTCACGGCTTCATTTTTTAATATACCAAACCTGGCTTGCTTTGTCAACGATAAGTGGAAAAGGACGGACTTGAAAATGTTCGGTCATCACAACTTTGCGGTTAAAGAGTTGAGGCTTTTCAACCATTCTTCTTCGCAGAGCGAAAGCCAGGAGCCTGCGCGGGCGTCGCGCGCTTCCTCGCAGCACAGGCCCACTATTGCTCTGTTTTTTGCAGCCGACGCCGGCTTTGGTCCTGGCAGCAACCCTCTCTGATGCCTGTGCTGCTCGGCGATCGCGCTCAGCAACTTTTTTGTGGGATTCTATCCGGATTGGGAAAATTGCAGGGACAATGAAGGAAATTTTTTCATACCTTGATCACCAGGTTTTCAGCTTGTTTTTTTTATTTGATTTTCTTACTCTTGAGCAACTGTTGACCAAAGGAAAAGCATGCAAAAGGAATGCCCGTCCTGTGCGACGGAAATCGAGGATGGCGCACCGGTTTGTCCGATCTGCGGCTATGAATTCGCCCGTACCAAAGGCTCGATCAAATGGGTAGCCCTGATTCTGGTGTTGCTTTTTATCTGGCCGTTGATCCGCTTGTTGATTGATCTGTGCACGCGATAGACAGAGACAAGGATTGACGAATCGGCGACATGCCGATTTCAACCAAACTAACCCGAATTCGGTGCGCAGCACCGAATGTCACAGAAAATCAATCTGCTGGCAATACACAAAGGATCAAAAGTGGCCTTTTCGCAATCGCAGAAAATAAACGATTGAATATTTTTTGATTCGGTTAACACCAAATGTTGGTACAAAACAATAGATTTGTAAAACAAATTTCCCATCGAAAGGAACATGTCCGGATTCGACGGCGCTGAATCCGGATCGAAATGGAGGAAGGATATGTCTATGTCGAGAAAAGATTTTTTGCGCAAGACCGGCAAAGGCCTGCTTGCGGCGAGTGCCGTGGCTGCCACCAGCGGATGTTCGGAAGACAAACCGGCTGTCAGATCTTTTTCCAGCGGCGGCTTCAAAGTGGACTACAAAACCAAGCGTCTGACTCTCAAGCATGCCTGGACCATCGCGCGCAACACCAGCACCTACAAGGACAATGTCTTTGTCCGTCTGGAAAAAGACGGCATTGTCGGCCTCGGCGAGGCGGCGCACAATGTGCGCTATGGCGAGACCCTTGAATCGACCTTTGCGACGATCGAAAAGGCGAAGCCGCTGTTCGAGCAGGGCTCGCCCTTCCATTTTGTCGACCTGAGCGAGCAATTGCAAAAGATCTGCGAGGGCCAGACCGCGGCCAAGGCTGCCCTGGATATGGCGCTGATGGACTGGGTCGGCAAGGCGTTGGGCATTCCCTACTACCAACTGCTGGGTCTGGATCCCCGCAAAGCGCCGCAGACCACCTTTTCCATCGGCATCGACACCCCGGAGGTGATCCGGCAAAAGGTCAAGGAAGCCGAACCCTATCCGCTGCTCAAGATCAAGCTCGGCAAGGACAACGACGAGGAGATCATGCAGGCGGTGCGCGCCGAAACCGACAAGACGCTGCGCGTCGATGCCAACGAAGGGTGGAAAACCAAGGAAGAATGTTTGCGCAAAATCGAATGGTTGGCGAAAAATGGAGTGGACGTTGTCGAACAGCCCATGCCGGCGGACATGCTGAAAGAAGCCGCCTGGGTGCGCGAACGTTCGCCCATCCCGGTGCTCGCTGATGAGGCAGTCAAACGCGCCAGCGACATCCCTAAACTGGCCGAAGCCTTTGACGGCATCAACATCAAGATCGACAAGTCGGGTGGAGTGCAGGAAGCCTTGCGCATGATCTGGATGGCGCGATCGCTCGACATGAAGATCATGCTGGGTTGCATGATCTCCAGTTCGCTGTCGATCACTGCGGCGGCGCAGCTGTCGCCACTGGTCGATTTCCCGGATCTCGACGGCAATCTGCTCATCTCCGACGACCCCTTTCAGGGCGTCGAGGTGCGCGACGGCTGGCTGATCCTGCCCGACCGGCCGGGCCTGGGATGCATTGGAGAATTTTAAGAGTGAACGTGGGAACGTGTCAACGTGTCAACGTGTTAACGTGCGAACGTGCGGAATGAGATAGCCACCCCAAAGATGCGCCAAGCCCCCGCAGGGGGCGATAGATAACAGCCACGGGCGCGAGCCCGTGGAAAGCGAGAGGGCTTAAAATCGACAAGCCCCCGCAGGGGGCGATAGAGTTGAACAACGAAACTTTGCCAGTGGAATAGTCCGATTAAGGGGATTCGAGATGCGCCATTCCATTTTGTTGTTCCTGATTTTTCTGGTCACCCGCGGCTTCGCACAGAATCTGCCGCAGCTGCAGCTGCTCGGGGAGCCCGAGCTGGCGACCGACGAGCTGGTCGGGGTTCGCGACGTCAACGGCCGCGACTGCGCCGCCGTGCAGATCCTGACCGACCTCAGCGGTCTGGCGTACGACGCCTATAACGGCGTGGTGCGGGTCGACCACCATCCGGGCAAGGATATGGTCTTTTTGTCGCCCGACGAAAGGGTGCTGGAGATCCTGCACAGCGGCCACGAGCCGCTCAAATTGATCCTGTCCGAGATCGGCATCCACCTCAAGGGCAGGCAGGTGTGGCGCATCCGGCTGACCGGCGAGCAGAAACTGACCCAGATCCCCATTGTGGTGATCAGCGATCCGGCGGGCGCCGAGATCTCTATCGACGGCCGCAACATGGGTACAGGAAGGCAGTTGACCGTGCCGAGCGGTTCGCACGAGTTGCGCCTGGTCAAGGAGGGCTTTCAGCCGGTCATCCGCCGCATCCAGGTTGACGCCAGCCAAACCCTGTTTGAAGTCAAGATGGAAAAACAGCAGGAGGTGCCGCTGCAGATCGACAGCCAGCCGGGCGGGGCGGCGATCTATCTGGACGACGTCAAGGTTGGCGAAACGCCGTACAGCTATTTTTATCCCGCCGGGCGCTATCGGCTGCGGCTGGAAAAAGCGTGGTATGTGACCTATGAGGATCTCATCGACATTCAAATGCCCAAGGCGGCGCAGACCATCCGGCTGCAGGAAAATTTTGCTTCCCTGACCGTTGCCTCGTCGCCAAAGTCGGGCATGGATATTTTGCTGGATGGTGTGCCGCAGAACGCTGTGACCCCTCATACCTTTGACCGCCTGCGCCCCGGCACTTACGAGGTGCGGGCGCAATCGGCGGAGTACGAGACCGACACGCAAGCGATCGACCTGGCGCGCGGAGACAAAAAAACCGTTCAGTTGACCAGCAGCGCCAATTTTGCTGAATTGACCGTCCTTACCCACAGCGCCGCCAAAGTGAAAATCGACGGAAAGGAGATCAAAACTTTAGAAAATATTCGCCTGGCACCGTCTGTCGTGACGGTGAGAGCGGAGATGGCCAAAGCTTCGCCAGTGGAAGAAAGGTTGGTGCTGCGCAAGGGCGAAAAGCGAACCGTCGAGCTCTATCCGCAGGTGCCGACCGGCACGATCCAGGTGGCGGTGGTGCCGTTCGACGCCAAAGTGGAGCTGCGCGGCGACGCGGGAGAGAGCTTTAGCTCAGTGGGCGCCAGGAGTTTCAGCGATGTGCCGGTGGGGAACTATACGCTCAAGGTTAGCCTGAGCGGCTATGCGGACAAACAGGAGACGCTGGTTTTAAATGAGGGGGAAAAGCTGACCCGCAGCGTGACGCTGGAAAAGGCAGTAGCGGTGGTCTCTCAGAAAACGACCGCTGTTCTGGCCACAAAAACTGTAACCGACATCGACGGCAATGTTTACAAAACGGTCAGGATCGGCAATCAGGTATGGATGGCGGAGAATTTAAAGGTTAAACATTACCGCAACGGCGATACGATCCCAAACATCACCGGTGACAGCCAATGGAGCAACCTGAGCAGCGGCGCCTGGTGTTATTATGGCAGCAGAACTTCCAATGGATCAACCTATGGGTGTTTGTACAACTGGTATGCGGTAAACGACAGCCGGGGCTTGGCGCCTGCAGGTTGGCGCATACCGAGCGATGCGGATTGGAAACAATTGGAGATGTATCTGGGCATGAGCCGGTCTGCTGCAGACGCTGACGGTTGGCGGGGAACGGACGAAGGCGGCAAACTGAAAGAGACGGGCACCTCGCGCTGGGACACTCCCAACAAGGGTGCGACTGATGCATTCGGCTTTCGCGCGTTGCCTGGTGGTTGCCGCGACTACTACAATGGCCATTACGTCATTCTCGGCAACAACGCCTACTTTTGGTCTTCTTCGGAGAACAGTAGCGACGACGCGTGGTTCCGATCCCTGTATACCAGCTATTCAAACATCAACCGCGGCAGCCATAATAAGCGCTATGGGTTTTCGGTGCGTTGTGTGAGGGATAATTAGACTATTTGACTATTTGTCTATTTGGGGGTCCGGGGGCGGCAGCCCCCGGCGATTTATCCAATTTTTGGCGTTCACTCACCGTTCCGCGAGCACAAGCCCCGCGAAGGCGGTTTATATGCACAATCTCGAAACGCAGATCGTCACCCCGGGGCTTGTCCCCGGGGGACGATGATTGTCAGCCAGACCGCGAAAGCCGACCACCCCCATCACCGCAGGGCTTGTCCCTGCGGGAT
>JAKQNP010000006.1 GCA_029565675.1 bacterium | reverse complement strand
GCAGCGGCCCGAAAACGCCTTGATGGCTTGTCTAAGAATATTCCGGATTGGATCATCTCTCCTGAATTGCTTTCCCGTCAGGAACGGGAACGGATCATGTCGACCTTTGAAGCGTCGAATCAACGCATTGCGCAGGAATATGGAACTGTAGGGACAGGTCGCGACCTGTCCCTACAACAGAAATGATTTTATCACGGCATTTTGAAATCGATTGTTACATCCTGCCGGTCGGACTCTGCCACCTGAAACAGATCGCGCGGTTTCATCGCAAGCATATTGGCGACAAACACATCCGGGATCTGGGCAATGCGAATGTTGTAGGCATTGGTTGATTCGTTGAATAACTCGCGTCGGTCCGCGATCTGGCTTTCCAGATAACTGACCCGGTTTTGTAATTGAGTGAAATTCGCGTTGGCCTTGAGGTCCGGATAATTTTCAGCCACCGCGAACAAATTTTTCAAGAGGCCGCTCAATTCACCTTCGGCCTTGGCCGAGGCCGCGACAGAACCCGCGTTCATACAGGCGGTGCGCGCCAGGGTGATTTTTTCCAAGGTCTGGCGTTCGAACTGCATGTAACCCTCGCAGACCTTGACCAGTTTCGGGATTTCGTCATGCCGTTGTTTTAACAGCACATCGATGTTCGACCAGGATTTGTCGATGTTGCGCGAGAGCACGATCAGGCCGTTGTAGATCGTGACGAAATACATCACGATTGCAATAGCCAGAAAGGCAATGATTGCCAGAATTACCAGCCCCATGTTTAATCCTTTCGTTAAAGAAGATTTAATCGTAATAAGGTTAAAAATAATCCGCCGACTGCCAGGGCGGCCCCGCCCCAGACGTATAAAAGAATTTGCCAGCCCATGGAATTGAGCAGGTCTTTTTGGCTTTTATCAGAAATCAGGAAAATTTTGGTATTGGGATTATAGCAGATGATGACATCGGCGTGTTCCCCGCTGCCGGTTGAGGCCATGCTTTTCTCGATGAGATCCTGTTCGATCTGCTTGACGGCAAAAGACCATTCATCTTCGCTGATCTCTCCGTCGTTGTTAAAATCGAATCGTTTCATGGCCTGAGCATCGTTTTTGAGTTCGTTGAGCCGCTGAACCAGGGCCTGTTCGCGCTGTTGTTGAAACCCGGAATTTTTTTGGGCAAAACCGAGAATGTAGACTGGCTCGTCTTTGCAGATATGCCATTCGCTGAAACGCATGGGATTGTGGAATCCCAGGAATGACGTGCATTTTATCCCGTTTTGTTCCATGAACCGCGCGATGGTGGATGATCCTGTCCAGGATGAGGTGGAGAGGTCTTTGGGCAAAAGCATTTCTGCCTTGGCCGGTGAGACCAGGACTCGTCCGGTTTCATCGCGGACGAAAAAGGGGGTGGCGCAACTGTCTCCGGCGGCGATCGTTACCCAATGGCTGTGCTTTCCGCTGCCGCGTTTTTCTTCAATTTGATATTTGTAATAAACACAAGGGACATCGGTGAGTGGTGCAATGAGTTCCAATTGATACGGCTCTGCGGTGCCGGTGATCTCGACCTCGCCCATGGCCATGCCGCGGA
>JAKQNP010000042.1 GCA_029565675.1 bacterium | reverse complement strand
GGTTTAAAGTGAGAAACTGTTCAAAAAGTATATTTTGTCTTTATAGCAGAGAGAGGTATTGAATAAGATGCCAAAATCGAAAAATATTTAGTAAATTAATTCTGTTTTTTGTTTTTTTCCTTTGTTTATGAATTAATCAGGCTAGCTGCCCGCAATTGGTTTTACTGAACAGTGAAACAATAACTTGACCAGAATCATTTCATTTACTAAATTTGTCATTCGGCGGCAGCCGACAACTCTTTTTTTCAAAGCGGTCTGCCGACATTGCCCGATCGAGCAGAGCGGTTCAATTTGTTTACTATTCAGACCTGGGCATTCATGTTCCATCGTCAGAAGAGACACCACAGAGGCCGGTTAAAACTTGAAGGGAGAAAGTGAGGCCATGAAACACTTGCGCATTGTGATGATCATCTTGTCAATCGTGTTCTGTTTGAACTCCTGTCGAGAGAAACGCCCTCCCAGTGAGGCTGAGATCAATCATTTTATCGCGGTGTATACAGATTATCTCTCGGTGATTACGGCAGATACCAGCAAACTCGACCGCTGGGATGGTTATATGAAACAGGCACTGCAGAGCCACAACATGAAAAAAGCCGATTTTGATCGGGTTCTGGAACATTTGATGCAGGACTCTGAAGCGATGAACAGCACGCTGGATAAAATGCTGCCCAATCTCTTTCCGGACAGCACTGAACAATAGCTCATGACTGGAGCGGTTGTTTGTTCAGTTCGTTGAGCAGCAACAACAGCTCATCGCGACTTGCAGCTTCGTCCAGATCAATCGCATATAGACGATATTTTTTATCCCGATAGGAATGGAAAAAGATTTTTCTTCCATCGCGTGAGAATACCGGAAAAGCCTCATGGGTTGACCAGGCGGTCAACCGAGCCTCTTTTTGGCTGGCGGAATCATACAGGAAAATATCGAATTGCCCCTTGTTTTGGCGAAAATAGACCCATTTCTTGCCATCGCGCCACTGATACAATCCAATCGCCGAGCAAAACAGATCACAAGAGTGCCCCTCAAGAGGTCGACTCACCGAGATGCGCCGACAGGCATAGTCATCTGCTCGGCTTTCCGAATAGTAAATCCAGTCACCGTTGGGTTCAAATCCACCCAATACTTTCTCTCCGGCCGTGTCTGCCAGCAGCCTCGGATAGGGCCGTCGCTCCAGATCGATCCCCATGATCTGGCTTTTGCTCTCTGCAACCCCGGGTTGATTCTCTTTCAGATGCATATAAATCATCATTTTATTATTTGGCGATATTCGCGGACTCCAATCGTCTCCAGGACCAAAAGTGATTTGTTCTATTGTCCCATTTCCTAGCAAACGATAAATCTTGCGCATTTGCCCGTAGGAGTGTCCGACTTTGTGGGTATCGTTGCGGGTTGAGGTAAAATAAATGGATTCGCCATCCATGGAAAAAACCGGAGATTCATCGCGGTCATTGTGGAAAGTCAATCTTTGCACCTGTCGTTTATCGAGAGATTGTCGATAGATTTCCCAGTTGCCGTCGCGATTGCTCTGAAAAACGATCTCATCTTGTGACGGGGATGGCCAGGGGAAGGCATTATCGCCGATATTATCGCAGAGCGGTACAATGTGAAAGGGTTGCCCCAGTACTTGTCCGATCTTGGCGCAAAACAAGGGATGTTCTGGACTATAGAGCACACTTTTGAACAGAGCAATAGCCTGTGTAAATTCACCCATGCGATAAAGCGCCGCGCCTTTTAAATACATCGCTTGTGGATTGCCGCGCCGCAAGTCAAGGGCCTTGTCAAGAGTCTGGGCCGCGCGGGCAAAGCTGTCCTGTTGTGTGTACAATTCTGCCAAATAGATCCAAAGATCCGGATTGTTCGGGTCGCTTTGTGCAGCAGCCAGCGCTTTTTGGGTTGTGTGTTGCCGTTGTGAATCGGAGAGAGAGGCACGGCCGGCACAAGAAAGGAGCAAACACCCGATCAATGCGATCCCCACTTTCATCATCTTACCTCGATTCGGTTTGCAGTTTTTCAACCAGTGTTTGAGCGGTCTTTAAAGGAATGTGGGTTGAAGCTGAGATGTCCGCAGCTGAAGCGCTGCGCAACTTTTCCAAAGTACCATATGTGGAGAGCAAGGCCTGTTTTCTCTGTCTGCCAATGCCGGTTATTTCATCGAGAACGGATTCGAGATTGCGTTTTTTGCGCAACTGGCGATGGTAAGAGACTGCAAAACGATGCGCCTCATCACGAATCTGCCGCAGCAGCAGAACGCCCGGAGACTCTGGCGATAGCGGCACAGGATCAGATTGCCCCGGCAGAAAAACTTGTTCGAGACGTTTGGCCAAGGCAACCACGGCGAGATTCTGCAGATCAAGCTCTTCCAGAGCAGCCAAAGCAGCGGAAAGCTGTCCTTTGCCGCCATCGAGCAATATGAGATCGGGAAGCGGCGCCTTTTCCGCCACCACCCTTTGGTAACGCCGTCGGACTGCCTCGCGCATCATGGCGAAATCATCAGGAGTATCCTTTGTGCGGATGCGGAACCGGCGATAGCTCTGTTTGTCGGGGTGTCCGCTCTGAAAAGCCACCATTGATGCCACAGCATCGCTCCCCTGCAAGGTCGAAATATCGAACGCTTCAATCCGATTGGGCATGGTCGGCAGGTCGAGTTCGATCTGCAAATGAGTCAAGGCGCTGTCGGACAGCGCTTGTGCATCTTTGTGGAGCTGCAATTCTTCGAGCAACAGAGAGGCATTTTTTTCGCTCAGGCGCAACAATTGCGCTTTTAGCCCGCGCTTGGGCACGACCATGGAGATTCGCGAGCCGCGTCGCTCGGAAAGCCATTCCTGCAAGGCTGAGCTCTCTTCTGGCAGCTCGAAAGGCAAACCTATCTCTTCAGGAACATCGGCGCCCTGTAAATAGTATTGCGGTAAAAATGCCTGAAGAATCGATTCTCGGACATCGTCAGTGCTGGTTGTCAGAAAAAAATGCTGGCGGCCGATCATTTTGCCCCGGCGCACCTGAAAAACCACTGCACAGGCCTGTTCTCCCTGATGGGCAATGGCAAATAGATCTCGATCTCCTAATCCAGGATCAATAATCTTTTGTTTTTCTTGAAAATCCTGCAAAGCGAACAGTTGGTCGCGCAGATAGGCGGCTTGTTCGTATTGCTGATGATCAGCGGCTTCGGCCATGCGTTGGCGGAGTTCCTCGAGGATGGTTTCCCTGCGTCCTTCGATAAAATTGCTCACGTGATCGATCATTTTCCCATAATCTATCTGACTCACCAATCCCACACATGGTCCCTGACATTGTTTGATGTGGTAGGCCAGGCAAAGGTGGTATTTGCCTGCAGCCACACTTTCCCGGGTTAACGCCAGTTTACAGCTGCGCAGGGGAAATATCTTTTTCAGAGTTTTCAGCAAATTTTTCATTCCACCAACATCGGTATAGGGACCGAAATAGCGAGATCCATCCCGCACGATACGCCGGGTCGGAAAGACCCGCGGAAAAGGTTCCTTGGTGATGCAGATGTACGGCCAGGTTTTATCGTCTTTGAGATTGATGTTGTATTTGGGTTTGTGCTGTTTGACCAGATTCGATTCGAGAATAAGAGCTTCAACTTCGGAATCGGTTAAGATGATTTCCAGATCCCTGATCTGCGAAACCAAACGCCGGGTTTTTTGATCGCGGTTTCGACTGGTTTGGAAATAGCTTCTAACCCGATTTCGCAAAACTTTGGCCTTGCCGATATAAATAATTTGCCCATCGGCATTGCGGAAAAGATAGACACCCGGTTTGCCAGGCAAATTTTGCAATTTTTCTTCGACAGCGATTTTATCGCTACGCATGGTTGACGCCTTGAAATGGTACGCTTATCTTTTCCTCTGACAGACTTCGATCAGAGGGGGAGCTAACCGCCAATCCCTAATTTTCCACCTTGAAAGTACAAATCTTTAAGCACAAACGCAAAAAAAGCCGTTCTCATAAAATGAAAACGGCTTGAAATAGAACAAAAAACTTTCCGCTTCCTCACACAATCTGAGCGATAGATCCGTACTTGTGCAGCAATCGTATTCCGACAACAGCAAGCATTCTCGGCGAATCGCATTGGCAGTCTGGGTTGACTGCAGACAGAAAGACTTTTTGTCGATCAGTGTTTATCGTAGGTGGCTTTGATTAACTTCTCCAAAGTCTCCTTTGGATTCGTAACCAGCTCTGCGGTCACCGTGAACTCTTCGCAGTTGAGCAATCGAAGTCCGTATTCGTAATCGCGCAACAGATCGGAGCAAAATTCTTCAAAATTCTTGCTCTCGGCTGCCGACCGTTCTTCGATCAACTGAATCGCTTCCTCGGTAAAGGTGACGATAATGCCGTTGCTGGCCAGAAATCGCTTTTGAAAATTTTTAAGGTAAAAACTGTGCAATATTTTTCTGAGTTCCGTTTGAGGATGATCGACCACTGCCTGGGTGACAAGCAAGGTTCGGATCTGGGTATCGGGAAGTTTTTTTTCAAACTTGAGAAGCAACCGATCCACCACACTGACCAGTCCACGTGCACCGGTTTTTTCCGCAAAAGCTCTTTCTGCCATACTCCGCAGGGCTTCATCGGTAAAGGAAATGTCGATACCATAGGCTGCAAAATCGCGTTTTTTGCCCAGAACGACAGTGCTCTGCGGATTTTTTAGAATTTGGTAAAGGCCATCGATATCCAGGTCATTCAAGGTCAGCACGACCGGCAAACGGCCGATAAATTCAGATTCAAAGCCGTATTTGAGCAAATCCTCGGATTTGACATTTTTTAGCAGTTCGAATTCTTCAAGCCGGCTCAGGGAATCGCGTTCTTCGTTTGCGCGGAACCCTACAGGTTGCTGATTCAGCCGCCGTCGCACCAGATCCGCCAATCCCGAAAAAGCTCCGCTCATCACGAAAAGGATATTCTTGGTGTTGACCTTTTTGCGTTTAACCGTTCCGGTGCGCTGTGCTTCCATGGCCGCTTCCATTTGGGCGGCAAGATCGGTGGGGGTTTTCAAATCGACTTCAGATTCTTCCATCAATTTGAGCAAGTTGCGCTGGACACCTGTGCGGGAAACATCCGGACCCCAAACACTGCCTGAAGAGGCAATCTTGTCGATTTCATCCAAATAGATAATACCATACTCGGCCAATTTGATGTCGCCATTGGCTTCATGCACAAGACTGCGCACCAGATCCTCGACATCGCCGCCGACATAGCCTGTCTCGCTGAACTTGGTCGCATCTCCCTTGACAAAGGGTACACCGATTTTTTTGGCGATCAGTTTGATCAGATAGGTCTTGCCCACGCCGGTCGGACCGATCATCAAGATGTTGCTCTTGATATTGCCGACCAACTCTTCAAAATCGGGACGCGAATTTTCCAGGCGCATTCGATTAAAATGGGTACAAATTTTGGTGGCCAACACTTCAATCGCTTCATCCTGGCCGACCACGTATTGCTGCAAATATGCCTCAAGCTCAGAAGGCTTGAGATCAAAATTGATTTGCCCCTGAACTTTTTTACCGACGGTCTCATCGCTCGGCTCTTTGCTCTCTCGATCTGTCGCCGGAGGAACAATGACCCGTCTGCCATATTTGTCTTCCAGAAATTCCGATATTTCTTTGCGAATCTCTTCTGGAGAAGGTATATTGCTGTTGCTCATGTAATCCTCGATAACCGATAATTCAAACGATACATTCTTTTGCGCATTAAACAATATATACCGATATTTTGTTCCGATCAGTCAACCGTCCTTGCGGTCTGTCACTCGCAGATTTGCAAGAGCAGACTCAAATCCAGATTGGGGGCGGAGTGGGTTAGCGATCCGGCTGAAATGGTGTCGACTCCTGTTTCCGCAACTTTTTTGACGCGTCGCAGGGTGATGTTTCCGCTGGCTTCCAAAGGTACCCGCCCCGCCACCTTGGCCACACAGCGCGCCATCTGGGCAATGCTCATGTTATCGAGCATGATGCGGTCGACGTCCAGCTCCAGCGCTTCTGCAACTTGTTTCCATGAATTTGTTTCGACTTCGATTTCCGCTTGAAAGCCTTTTTCTTTCTGGTAGACACGGCATGCGTTTACAGCCGCAGCAATTCCGCCAGCGGTTTCGATATGATTTTCTTTGATCAAAAACATATCATAAAGCCCTTGGCGATGATTGATTCCACCGCCACAGCGCACGGCATATTTTTCCAAATAGCGAAATCCCGGCAATGTTTTCCGGGTATCGAGCATTTTTGCACGGGTATGGGCAATCGTCTCCACAAATTTGCCCGTGAGCGTCGCCACGCCCGAGAGATGGCCTAAAAAATTGAGCGCTGTACGTTCAGCGGTCAAAATATCCTGTGCCTGGCCATGGATAGTCATGATGGGTGTGCCGGCCTGGACCTGAAATCCATCACAGACGAGCTGTTGAACTTTAAGCCTGGGTTGCACAGTATGAAATACTGCTGCAGCAACTGGACCGCCGGCAATCCAGCCAGCTTCTTTGGCTGTTATGGTTGCCTTGGCTTTGTAAGGTCGAGGCCGTATAGCGAGTGCTGTGATGTCCCCGCGCTCGCCCAGATCTTCGGCGAGCGCCTGATCGATCAGAGATTGAATCGCTGGTGTAATTTTCATTGTGCCCCTCATGACGGATTGCGCAATTCTGCATCGATTTCTTCGATTTTCTGCAAGGCTACCCGGCCGAATTGATCGGCCGAGCCTCTTTCCTGAACAATCTGCTGAAACAAACCTTTGGCCTTCTCCAATTCGCCGATTTTTCTATACAATTGTCCAGCTTCATAAAGTGCGGTCACTCCCCACGGCCAACGGGTCTGTTTGCATACATATTTGACTTTCAGGAATTCTGCGATCGCCGTCTGGTAATTGCCCCGGTCTGCCTCGGCTTTGCCAATCCAATATTGAATTTCTGTCTGCGTATCGGCGTCGACTTTGATCTTGAGATCGCGCAAAATCGCCAGCGATCGATCATACTCTTTTAAATAATAGAGAAAAATACCGACCTTGGTCTCTTTTTGCATCACATCTTGTGCATTTGGGTAGAGGTCCAGATAGGTGCGCACCATCTGAATCGCGCGATCCCACAACCGCAAGTCGTCGTAGGCGTTCATCAGCAGGTTCAGCGCCAACCGATGCTGCTCGCCGCGCTCTTGCACCGCCAACACCCGCAAACCGGCTGTGATGCAGTTTTCCAATTGCCGGTTTTCATAGTAAAAATCAGCCAAATTGAGGTAGGCCGTTGCCAATATTTGCGGATCTTGCGACTGACTGGTCAGATCGGTCAGCCTTTTTAACGCATCTTCTGTCCGATTGAGCACAACATAGAGACGCGCCAGTCCTAGCTCACCCAATCCGCCGCTGGCGCGTTTTTCATAATCGTCGCTCACGGATTTAAACGCCTTCTCCGCTTCTTTAAACTCTTTGTTGTTCATCAACAAGAGCCCGCGTTCATAGTAGATCTCGGCCTTGAGGTCGTTGCGGGTAAAATTGCGCCTGAATTCTTCTGCCAGCGCATCACCGCGCGCCAAATTTCCCAATTTGTATTCGCATTTGGCAGCGCGCGCCTTGGCTGCCATAAGATAATCACCATTCAGATGCGCGATGCTCTGCAGCGTTTGCTCGAGCGCTTCTTTGTACATCTCACGCTCATAATAGAGCTCACCAATGCGGTTTCTGGCTTGCATGACCAACTCGGCATCTCGACCATTTTCGGCAATCTGGGTAAAATAGCCGGTGGCGACATCCAACTGCTGCATCTGCAATGCTAAAGCGCCTGCCTCAGCCAGGACCTGATCTCGATTCTCTCCGCCGGGATACCGATTCAGAAAACCGACCAGCGCCAAGTAGCGCTGTTGCGGATCTTTCTTATCGAGATGGGTTTGCAGCCAAAGCCACTCTTTTTTTTCCTCGCCATCGACAATATCATCGATATAGAGCCAAAGACCAGACGGCAAATCCGGTGTTCGCAATTCTTCGACACAATTCGCAGCGTCTTGTCTCCGGTCGATTTGCAAAAGGATCTGGCACTTTTGCAAAGCAGCCTCTCGACCCAGCGAGGTATAGGAATACCGGTCCGCCACATCAGCAAAAGCCGCCATTGCCGTATTCCATTCCTTGCGCTCCATCGCCAATTTTGCCAGCATGTAGCGAGCACTGACTTGCTGTGGCAGATGAAGATCGAGCTCCAAAGCTTGCTGTAACAAGGGACCTGCCGCCTCGTTTTTTGCATGACCAAGTTCGACCATCGCCTGAAAGTAGAGAGCCTGTGCGCGTTGCATCAAGGACGGAGTGCCCTGCAGCAGTGCATCCATGGTGTTGCTCAATTCAGCAAGCGCCGCTTCGCTGTTATCCGCAAGCAATTCACGCGCCAGTTGCAACCGATGGTCATTGGCCAACGAATCGGCACCTGAATCGACAAAGTAGCCTATCGATTGCCGCAAGGTCTGCATTCTCTCTGACGGTTCGGCACTGCGGGCAATTTTTGCATCAGCAGCAAGTGCAACCGCTTTCAAAGTCCATGGATTGCGCGGATAATTGGTGCGCAACAGCTCAGCCGATTGGTTGAGGGTATCCAGATGCGCTTGCTGAATCGCAGGCAGATCGGGCAGGGCGGCCAATTGAGCGTGGCAATGGGCGATTTCATAGAGCAATTTTTGCAGCGACACCTGGCTCTCCACCTCCTCGCCAAGAAGCAGACGGATAATCGTCAAACCGCGACGATAATTGCGAAAAGTATAGATCTGCTCGTGCAACCACTGAGAAAGCATCACAGAACGGGGTTGACCGCTGAGGCTGAGATCGAATATGCGGTTAAAAGCTTCGTCGGCATCTCTGGCAGCGACGTTGCCACTCGACGGCATTCCGCGTTGCTGGCGGGCAATTCGTTCAGTTTCATCGGCACCCGGATAATTCAACAGATAACGCTGGTATTCGGTCTGCGCCTGCGGCCAGTTTTGTTCCATTTCGTAACTGCTGGCGATCTTTAATTGGCTGTCATCGGTCAAGGGACTAAACGGATACAGTTCCAGCAGTGAAGTCAAACTCCGTCTCGCAGCAGGCCAGTCGTCCTGGGTGTATCCCTGAATTTCTGCGAGTCGCAACAAGATCCGATCGCCGTATGGAGCGACTGCCGGCTGACGCAGTGTTTCGCGCAACAATTGCACTGCAGTTGTGCTCTGGCTGCGCCGCAATAAAATTTCCGATGCCTGCAAGGCAGCCTCGGTTTTTAACCGGCCTTGCCAGGGCAGGCTCATCGGCTCGCCAAGCAGTTGGCGGAATTCCGCCAGAGCTTCCGCCTCTCTGTTCAACTTGACCAGCGCCATTGCCCGGCGAAAGGCAATGGCGATTTGCTCGTTTTGAGGTGGAACGGTCATTTTTTGCAGATACGCGAGGGCTTCATCGAACAATCCCAAAGCATAGTTGTTGTCGCTGTTGATCCGGTATAGAATATTCTGAATCGAATCGGCATAGGCTCTTTTAAGCGCCTGCTCTGTTGTTGACTTTGCAGCAGCAAATTTGCCCTGCAACTGCAGAGTTTGGGCCACCTGGGCTGCAGCGATACCCACGGTATCCGATTGGATGCCACTGGTGATCAGTTTTTGCAGCACGCTGTCAGCGGCGCTGTAGCGACCGATGGATTGATATATTTGGGCGCGCAACCACCCGCTCTTGATAGCCAGATGGTTGTCCAAACTTTCGCTGACCAAACGATCGAGCTCAGCAAGAGCACGCGTATAGTCGCCCTTTTGGGCAAATATCTCTCCCAATACACATCGCGCCTGCAGGCGCAAGGGATGGCTGGGATAATTCTCAAGCAGAACAAACAACGCATCCAGCGCGGATTGACTCTCACCAGCCCTGAAATTGGCGATGCCGGCCTGGAGTTGCGCTTGCGGGATCCACTCGCTTTTTGGCGCAAACAAAGCCACTCGTTCAAAGGATTTTGCCGCCTCCCAATTCGAGCCCAATTTGACCAGCGCTGTTCCGCGGCGATAAAGCCCCTGGTCAACCAAGGCGGATTGCGGATAATTCAGCAGCAGCCGGCCATAGACCGACACCGCCTCATTCCACTTGGCCAGCTCTTCCAGGCTTTTACCTGCACGAAAGAGTGCTTCAGCCGACCGCGGGCTTGATGGATATTTCTCTGCATATTGCCGGAATTGTTCGGCTGCCAGATCGTGCATCCCTTTGGTGGCCAGTTGTTCGGCAAAGAGAAAATCCTCTTGTTCTTGCACCACATTCGGACTCTGAGACCAGCCGGGTAAAACCATGACGGCCAGGCTGATAAAAATCCCAAAAAACAAATATTGTTTCATGAGCTATAAAATCTCCAGTTTAGCATACGGCAAAATGAGTCTGCGCTTGCCCGCTGTGTCGAACAAGACCAAAATTTTAGCCTGGGCACCGCTTGGATCAATTTTTAAAATGGTTCCTTTGCCAAAGATCTCGTGCATGACCCGCATGCCGATGCGATACTCATTGGATTCCTGAGACTGATCGGCATAATCCGGCATAGGGGCATCGAACGCATCGTCGCTGATAGGACGGCGCCGCTCGGCGCGCACGGAATGCAAAGAACTTTCCAAATGAGTGGTTTCTGGGTCGAGTTCCTTGATAAACCGCGAAGGCACGCTTTGCATCCCGTCGCCAAAGCGCCGTCGGAAGCGCGACCAGGTAAGATAGAGCTTTTCTTTCGCGCGTGTGGCGCCAACATAAAACAGCCGACGCTCTTCTTCCAAAGCAGGTGGATCGGTGATGCTGCGGGAAAGCGGAAACAATCCCTCTTCCATTCCGACAATAAAAACTATCGGGAATTCAAGGCCTTTGGCGCTGTGCAGAGTCATCAGCGTAACTGCGTTTGTTCGATCGGTCAGGGAATCCAAATCCGTGGTCAACGACACCTGCTGGAGATAATCATCGAGTGTAGACGTGCGGCCGTTCTTGGCGCTGAACTCGGCAATCGCCAACAGCAATTCCCGCACGTTTTCCATGCGGTTGATGGAATCCAGGGTTCCTTCTTGTTTGAGATCGCGCGCAATTCCCACTTCATCGACCAAAGCTGCCGCCAACTCGGCTGGTGAGAGTTCCTGTTTGAGCAAAGTATATTTGGAGATCAGTTGCGCAAAAGCCGATATTTCCTCGCGAATGCGCGGCTGTATTGAATCAATCGTCGAAGCGCGATTCAGAGCCTCGACGATGGTGAGGTGATGTTGCCGGGCAAATTCCTCGAGCTTGTTGATGGTGGCCTCGCCGATTCCGCGAGCCGGATAATTGACTATGCGGCGAAAACTGATCGCATCTGCAGGATTGCTCAGCAACCGCAGATAAGCCAAAACATCCTTGACTTCCTTGCGCTCGTAGAATTTAACCCCGCCCACAATAAGATAAGGTACGCTTTCGCTGCGCAAAGCTTCTTCGATGACCCGGGACTGGGCGTTGGTGCGATAGAGAACAGCAAAATCACCAAAGTTGCGCGGTCCTTGTTTGAACTCGCGGATCAGCTTGTTGACCACAATGCGCGCTTCCGCCAAATCGTTTTCCACCTCGAGCAGGCAGACATCTTCCCCATCCGGTTTGTTGGTCCACAGTTCCTTGGGATGGCGTTGGCGGTTGTTTTTGACGACCGAATGAGCAGCAGCGAGAATCTTGCCGGTGGAACGATAATTTTGTTCCAAATGATATTTCTTGCAGTCCGGATAATCCTTCTCAAAATCCAGAATATTGCGAATATCCGCCCCACGCCAGCGATAAATCGATTGATCATCGTCGCCGACCACCGCGATATTGCGATGTTTGGCGGCAAGAATTTTCAACAGAATATACTGTGCATGATTGGTATCCTGATATTCATCGACCAATAGGTAATGGAATTTATCCTGATAATATTCAGCGACCAACGGAAAGCGCTCAAACAATTCGATCGGCTTGATCAGCAGGTCATCAAAGTCCATCGCATTCAATTCAAGAAGGCGGTTTTGATACAATTGATAAACGCGGGCCACAATTTCATCCAGTGGAGTTTCCGCCTGTTCGTGCAGATCATTCGGCAAAGCCAACCGGTTTTTGGCGTTGCTGATGCGATAGGAGAGCATCTTGGGTGAAAATTCCTGCATCGACAATTTCAGATCCGTGACCACTTGTTTGAGAACGGCCAGCTGGTCAGACTCGTCATAGATGGCAAAATTGCTCGAATACCCGAGCCGCTCGCCTTCGCGTCGCATCAAGCGGGCAAAAAGCGAATGGAAGGTGCCGATCCACATGCCTGCCATCCGATCGGGCGCCAATTTGGCGACTCGCTCGCGCATCTCCCCCGCCGCCTTGTTGGTAAAAGTCATGGCCAGGATATCCGAGGCATCGGCCAGACCGTTTGCCAATAGATAGGCGATACGGTAGGTCAGGACCCGCGTTTTGCCGCTCCCGGCCCCGGCCAAAATCAACACCGGTCCCTCGGTCTGGGACACAGCTGCAGATTGTTGCGAATTGAGGTCTTCGAGAAACCCGGGTGTCTTGGCCGATGCCTTACTCGAGCGATTGCTCACGATTTGCTTTCTCCCGCTTTTCCTGTGCCACTTGCCGGCGGATTTGATCGAACTGTTTTTTTGCCAGATTATGTTCCTGTAAGGTTGTGCTGAAACGGTGGCCACCGCGACCGTCCGCAACAAAATATAAATAGGGTGTATCTTGCGGATAGAGCGCTGCCTCGATTGCATCGATGCCAGGACTGTTGATCGGGCCTGGCGGTAAGCCGATGTGCAGATAGGTATTGTAGGGCGATTCGATTTTTAGATCCCGCCAAAGCAGCCGCCGTGGACCATCGCTGATCAAATATTGAATGGTTGGATCGGCTTGCAAAGGCATGCCGCGACGCAAACGGTTGTGATAAACCGATGAGATGATCGTCATTTCGCTCGTCAACAGAGCCTCACCTTCGATAATCGATGCCAACGTCAGAACCTGCCGAAAATCAAATCCCATTTTTTCTGAGCGCTGATAAAAACTGTCCGGCACAACTTTTTTTAACTGCTGAACCATGCGCTGTATGATGGTATCGATATCGGTTCCAAGGGTGAAATGGTAGGTATCCGGATAGAGATAGCCTTCCAGCGTCGGCACAACCAGGTCCAAAGTCTGAATAAAAAGAGAATCCTCGACGCGCTGCATAAAACGCAAGGAATCGATCTCCAGACTTTTGCTCATCAAATGGGCGATCTGACGCGCAGGAAGTCCCTCTGCCACAGTAACCCGCACATAGACCTGCTCACCGCGCGCAATGTGGGTCACTGCCGAATAGGCGGATTGGTCGACAGTCAACCGATACATTCCGGCTTTGAGTTGATCGGCAACGCCCATAAATCTGGCTGTTTGGCGGAACCAACAGGCACTGCGAACCACCTTTTGGGTGGCAAGGGAATCGGCGATCTGAGCAGGAAAAGCTCCGTAAGGTATGCGGATGGTCACATTGTCCGCAGTATCTGACGGTTTAAGAGGCCAGAAGACCGACCATGCGGCAAACAGCCCAACCCAAAGCACCAAAAGGCCCAACAGCACCAACAGGCGACTCCAAGCAAGTGAACGCTTCTTTTTCATCGCATTTCCATCATGTCAGATAAATGAACAGATCATAGAGTGCATGCGTCCAGGCTGCCACACCAAGCCCGCGCAGCTGGTACAAGCCACAGAAAAAAAGTCCGGCAAAAAAGCGGTAATAGGCAGTATACCAGGTAAAATTTTCGGTGCCCAGATAGTGCAAGCCGGAAAAAAGCAGTGAAGATAAAACCGCTGCCTGGATAAAAGCGATCAGCGGCGTGACGTCTAAATAGCGGATCAGCGGCAAGGCGGTAAATTGGTAGATGATCCCGCGAAAGACCAATTCCTCATACGCGCCGGCACCTAGTGAGAGCATGATGGCAGCTCGGTCTGATAAGTGATTGTTTGACATGCTTAGAACCGTTGCCGTCAAACGGCTGACGATCGATCCGAGCAAAACCGCATAAAAAGCGCTCTCGATGACGACAAGACCGAAATAGTGAAGGTGGATGGATGCTGCCTGTTTGCTGTCGAGAAGCAAAGCAAGGACAACAGCCACCATAAAAATGACCAGCAGCAAATTATGGCCAAGTCCCAGGTAGTCGAAAATCTGCCTGAAAGTCGAATCGACCATATTTCGCAATTGTATGCCTTCTTCGGCAAAGAGCGATCGGGAGAGCCACTCATAGGCGATGATAAGCGGCAGAACAGCGAGCAAGCCGATTGCCGGACTTTTGCTGGCGTTGAAATAGTCGTTTTTCATGAAACCTTGCCAGGCAATCGGCGCGCACGAAAACTCGCACTCAATTTTTCTCGCACGCTGATCAGCAGCTGGATGATGTGGTGAACAGGATCAGATCCGCTGCCCGCAATCAAGCCGGTGATGACCAGGTTCAACCCATTTTCAGGGCTGATGACGCCAGTGAAAATTTCATCCAAAATTCCAAACCGCAAGAACAGGCAAAAGGCAACACCAAGGGCCATACCGGCCAGCAAGGTCCATCTCTTGATCCGCAGGGCAAAGCGGGCAAAAGCCACCGCGTCATCGACCAGATCGATCTTTTTCTCTTCGATTCCTGGAATGAGAGTAACCGCGATCTCGAGCAAACGCTCGATGATCAGCGACAGCGCCAACAGATTGAGAAAAGGATTCATCACCACCTGCTGCGCCGTGGTCTGGGCAGCCCAGAGCGATTCTGCAGGCAACAAAAAGAGTGACCCGGCAAGAGCCAAGTAGGTCTGCATTTTGTTCATGATCCCCATCCTCAAGTCTTTGAAATTTTATTTGCCATCCGCAGTAAAACCGCGGGCTGAACCATCGCCGCGGGGGTCGGCTGCGCCGTAAAAATTTTGCGCAGACGGATCCCAGCTCAGGCCGTGGACTTGGCCAAGAACGCCGGTGGAGCGCAACTGATAGCCCCACTCCTGAAGACCAGCGATGAGATCGTCATCAAAGCGGTCGCGTTCATATTCGACTACATCGGGCAACCATTGATGGTGAAAGCGTGGTGCAGCGATCGCCTCTTCGATATTTTTGCCATAGTCCAGGGTGTGCAACAAGACATGCAAAACGGTGGTGATGATCGTCGGACCACCCGGAGATCCGACAACAGAATGCAGTTGTCCCTGCCGGCACACAATCGTCGGCGTCATGGATGACAACATGCGTTTGTGCGGCTGTATGGCATTTGCCTCACCCTGAATCAGGCCAAACATATTGGCTGCGCCCGGCTTGGCGGTAAAATCATCCATCTCATTGTTGAGCAAAAATCCGGCGCCGTCGACCACAGCCAAACTGCCAAAGGATCCATTCAAGGTTGTGGTTACGGCAACTGCCAAACCGCTGCGGTCGGCAACCGAATAGTGAGTTGTTTCTCTCGCTTCGCCCTGCATCGCTGCGGGGATTTCTGCAGATTCTTCTGAATGTCCGGCTCCGAAAGCTGGTATTTTACCCCGCAATTCCGCCGCATAAGATTTTGCGATCAATTTTTGCACCGGAATATCGACAAAATCGGGATCACCTAAAAAATGGGCGCGATCGGCAAAAGCCAACCGCATCGCTTCGATGATTAGCCTGACCGTCTCAGCGTATTGCGGTCCGGGGCCAGCCAGATCGTAGAACTCGAGAATATTGAGCATCTCGATGAGAGCGATACCTCCAGAGCTCGGCGGCGGCATCAAGATCAGGTCGAAATCGCGATAAACAGCGGTAAGCGGCTCGCGTTCAACTGCGCGATAACCTGCAAGATCTGCAAGAGTGATCAACCCACCATTGCGAGCCATATCTTGAACAATCAAATCGGCAACCGCACCGGTGTAAAAACCTTGCTCACCCTCTTGTTGCACCGCCCTGAGGGTCTGCGCCAGTTCTGGCTGACGAAAGTTTTGCTTTGCCCGAAAGTTCGACAGCGCCTTGCCAAAAACTTTATTGGACGATGGAAAAGCCTCGCCGACCTTTTGCAGAGCTGCAGCCTGCTTCTCAGTCAGGTCAAATCCCTTCTCAGCAAGCGCAATCGCCGGCTCGATAACGCGCTCCCAGGACAACAGACCATATTTTTCGTGTGCCAAAGCGAGACCTTTGACCGTGCCGGGCACACCTGCCGCAAGGTAACCGCGCTGGCTCTTCTGGGGAATGAACTCGCCGTTTTCATCCAGATACATATCGCGGCGTGCTGCACCAGGAGCAGTTTCACGAAAATCGATGGCAGTGGAAGAATTGTCAGGAAATCGAATCACCATGAATCCGCCGCCACCCAGGTTGCCGGCTTCCGGATAAACAACCGCCAGGGCGAAGCCGACTCCCACAGCTGCATCCACCGCATTGCCGCCGGAACGCAAGAGTTCAACTCCCACCCGGCTCGCCAGATCATGGGCGCTGACCACCATCCCGTCCCTCGCCGTTGCAGTCCGATTTGGCTGGGCCTGCTGGCAACCACCGACCATGGCGATCGGTAGAAATAGGATGAGCCAGCAGGACAACCAACAAGAGTTTCGAAAAGCTTTTGCGGTCATCGGTTGCGTTTTTGCCATTTCTTCAATCTCTCGAGTGATAGGGTGTTGATGACATCTTTTGCGGTCGCCCAGCCTCTTCTCGCAGTGGCAACGCCAAACTGCATTTGGTCCAATTGCGAAGAATCATGGGCGTCTGTATTGATACAAATTTTGGCTCCCGCTTCAATTGCGTTTTTGATGTGTAGTTCCTGAAGGTCGAGTCGATCCCAAGAAGAATTGACTTCCAGCGCAGTTCCAGTCAACACCGCACTCTCGATCACCTTGTCCAAATCGATTTCAAGACCTTTGCGACGCGAGATCAAACGGCCGGTGGGATGCCCGATGAGGTCGATATAGGGATTTTGCATTGCCGCGATGGTGCGGCCGGTTGGATCGCTCTTGAATCCACTGTGGATGGAAGCCACAACAAAATCGAGTTCTTTCAAGATCTCATCACTATAGTCGAGACGGCCGTCCGCCAGGATTTCAACTTCAGCCCCTGCCAGTACGACAAAGTCGTCCCATTTTTCATTCAACCGCGCAATCGTCTCCTTGCTGTGCTGCAACCGATCGCTTGAAAGCCCATTGGCATAAAACGCGCTCTGCGAATGATCGCAAAAAGCCATATATCGATAGCCGCGCGCACGCACCGCCGCAGCCATATCCTCCAGGGTCAGGTGACCATCGCTCTGATTGGAATGAATATGCAAATCGCCCAACAACTCATTCAAATGGACAAGATTCGGCAAGTGCTGTGCCACGGCAGCTTCGATCTCACCGCGATCCTCGCGCAATTCAGGAGCGATCCACGCCATACCCAGATAGGCATAAAGCGCTTCTTCATCTTCACCTGCGACTTTATCCTCGCCGGCAAAAACCCCATATTCATTGATCTTTAGCCCTTTTTTGCGCGCCAACTCCCGCAGACGGACATTGTGTTCCTTGGAGCCGGTAAAATATTGCAGTGCCGCTCCAAAACTGCCCGGCGAAACAGCGCGCAAATCCACTTGAAAACGATCATCCAGCAAAACGCTGCCTTTGGTCTCCCCGGCAGCCAAGATTCGGGTCACTTGCGGCATTTCGGTAAACAAACGGATTATTTCAGCGCTGACAGCGGTTTCCACCAACACATCGATATCGTGAACGGTTTCGCGAAACCTCCGCACCGAGCCGGCCGGAGCGATTTGTAAAATTCGATCACCGCCAGTCGCGCGCAAATAAGAAATAACCTCCTCGACAATCGGCAGTGCGATACCGATTGAGATGCGTTCACTGGCAGATTCACGCAGTTCAATCCCCTGCCGGATCTTTTCTACTTTTCTATCGCCCATTCCCGGCAAGTCGCGCAAAGATCCCTTGTCGATTGCAGCTTTCAGATCCTGCAGAGTCTCAATCCCCAGCTCCCGATAGGCAAGAGCCGCAGTTTTGGGCCCATAATTGGGTATGCTGAGCAACTCAAACAATTCCCGCGGAACCGTGGCAAGCAACTCTTCGTACTTGGCTATTCTTTTTTCGCGCAGATATTCGAGAATTTTTTCCTGGATTGCCTTGCCGATGCCCGGCAACTCTCCAAGACGATTCTGGGCTGCCAGGATTTCGATGTCTTCAGCACCTTCAAGAAGCACCCGGCTGGCTTTGCGGTAGGCATTGATTTTAAAAATCAACTCACCCTTGAACTCGAGAATGTCGGCCATCCGATCAAATATCGATGCTATTTCACTGTTTTTCATCGGCAATCTTTGTATTACCCCATGTGCAAGAGCAACGGTTCATCCGACGAGCCCGACACGCAATGAAAATCCAGAGACAAGGGTCGGAGCTTGTCGTATGGCAAGACGACAAAAAAGAAAAGCCTGCATCAACCTTTCCGCGATTACCCACTACCTTGTACACAATCGGCAAGATCTGCAACCAAGACCAATCTGCTTGCAGACCGAAGCCATTGAGAATCAAAAAAAGTTGACGAATTGATTCATGCTTCCAGGTAAAACATCATATACTTTTGTTTAATATATTTTTATTAACCAGATTGTGCAAGTCGAAAGCGAGTGGGAAAGAATATAGCATGAATGACAGGAAATGTCAACAGCTAATTGGTGTGGTTGCGGGACGCTTGTGTATGCAAAAAGGAAGATTATAAATGGTTACCTCAGATACTCGACCAATTTTTCCAATCCGAGCAAGTAGCTCTCGTATCCCTTACCGCTGATCTGACCGATGCAAACCGGCGCGATGACCGAAATTCGACGAAATTCTTCGCGTTGCTGGATATCGGACAGATGGACCTCGACACACGGCAAGTTGACCGCGCTAATGGCATCGCGTATTGCGTAGCTATAGTGGGTAAAGGCGCCGGGATTGATGACCATCCCTGCTGCTGAATGGCGTTGCCCGTGGATAGTGTCGATGATCTGCCCTTCATGGTTCGATTGAAAGCAACCGATTCGCACACCCAAAGATCGGGCCTTGGAGACAATCCGTTCGTTGAGTTCCTTTAGCGTCAAGCTGCCATAGATTTCAGGCTCGCGTTCGCCCAAAAGATTGAGATTTGGTCCATGAACAACCAAAATAAAAGGTTCGGTTTGCGTTTTACTTTTAGTCATTTCTTCACCCGCCTTGCAAGGAGCACATCGTTCAGGACCTGCCGAACACGAATTTCGGGCAGATTTTCCGACATAAAGGCGCTGCCAATCGTTTTTAACAGAATCCATGTCTGGCCGCTCGGCCGGCGTTTTTTATCCTGTTGCATGGCCGACAGCAACTGATCGACTGTGATTGACTGGGGGATCGGCGGCAAGGACAAGCGGCGGATCAACTGAATCGCCCTTTCCAATGAGGTGGAACACAGGCTATCGATGGACAGATGCAAGGCCGCCAGCATTCCGTAGGCCACGGCTTCACCGTGCAAAAAAACTCGATATTGGGTGGCGTTTTCCAACGCGTGTCCGACGGTATGGCCGAAATTGAGAAGGGCGCGAAAACTCTGCTCGCGTTCATCTTGTCCGACGATATCGGCTTTGATGTGACAACATTGTTCGATCACGGTGGCGACAAAATCGATATCCGTCAAGTCCAGCAATGCTTCCAGGCTTGTTTCCAGTTGTGCAAACAGCCCGCTATCAGCGATCAATCCATATTTGATGACCTCTGCCGCACCGGCTCTCCGCTCGCGCATTTCCAGAGTCTGCAGGACATATGGATCGATAAGGACATGCTGAGGTTGATAGAAAGAACCGATGAGGTTTTTGCCCAACCGATGGTTGATGCCGACTTTGCCCCCAACGCTGCTGTCGACCTGGGCCAATAGAGTGGTCGGCACTTGGATCAGATTAACGCCGCGCAGATAGGTGGCAGCGACAAAGCCAGCCAGATCGCCGACCACTCCCCCGCCGAGAGCAACGATAACCGCCTGCCGGGTAATCTGCCGTTCGATCAGACGGGTAAACAGCTTCCCGACCTGGTTCATCGACTTGGAAGGTTCACCCGGCGGTACAGACAACAATTCGGTTTGCAGCCCGCTCTGCCGCAATTGGTTCACCAGCTGTCTGCCATAGAGTTTGCGCACGTTTTCGTCTGTGATGACAACCGCCTGGGCAAATCGATTGAAAACTTGCCCAAATGCAGCGGTATTTTGCATCAAATGGGGAGCGATCTCGATTGGGTAATCGTTGTTGACCGTATTAACCCAGACCGTTTTCATATTTCATCCCGCAAGGCGATATAAATCTCTTCCGCGGTTTGTTGAGGGGTTTTATCCGGCAAACTCTCAAATTGATAGGTGGCCAAATCGTAAAATGGTTGGCGTTCAGCCAGGAGAGCAGCAATATGCTGGCGCAGAGCATCAGCAGAATAACCCGCCATCAAAGGACGGTCCTTCTTTCTCCCCAGGCGTTCGTATAAAACATCCAGTTTGGCAAACAAACAGACGGTCAAGCCGCTTCTTTGCAGTTCGCGCCAGTTATCGCTATCCATTATGGCGCCCCCACCCAGTGCGACAACGATTTCTTTTTCTCGGGCAAGGCGCTGCACCTTTTGCTTTTCCATTTCTCGAAATTTGCTTTCACCTTGGCGAGTGAATATTTCACTGATGGTCATCTGCGCTTCACTCTCGATCAAAGCATCGGTATCGAAAAAGGATCTGCCCAACAGACGAGCAAAATGTCTGGCGACTGCGCTTTTGCCAGTCCCCATAAAACCAGTGAAATAGATATTTTTACCATCCCAGGGGTACATTGGGCAATTCCTGAAATCGTTTACGCATCTCGTCGATTGAATCACCGCCCAATTTTTCCATAAGCGCATCAGCCAGGACAATGGTGAGCATGGCTTCGGCGACGACTGCACAAGCTGGTACGGCACACACATCGGACCGCTCTTTAAAGGCGGCTTTGGGTTGTCGGGTCGCGGTATCCACAGATTGAAGAGGCGTAGATAAAGTCGGCAAAGGCTTCATCGCCGCGCGGACAATGATTGGTTCACCGTTGCTCATCCCGCCCTCAATGCCGCCTGCATGATTGCGCTTTCGGTGATAGCCTCGTTCTGGAGTATAAAACAATTCGTCATGTACCTGGCTGCCCGGCAAAGCAGAAACTTGATAGCCGAGGCCGATTTCGACCGCTTTAATGGCATGGATACTCATCACCGCCCAGGCAAGCAAACCATCCAGGCGTCTATCCCAGTGCACATGGCTGCCCAAACCGACCGGCACATTGAGCGCCACCACTTCAAAAGCGCCACCCAGGGTATCGCCGCGCTTTTGCGCCTGACCAATCGCTTCGATCATTTGTCTTTCCGCACGACCGTCTGCACAAGCAACCGGCGAAGCTTCAGCTCTTTCGATACCCGCCCACCATTCATCGAGCACTGGGGTTATCGCGTCGTCGTGTTGATTGAAAATACGCAGTGCGGAAAAAGCAGAATCAACTCCGCCCAGGCACACGACATGACTGCAGATGCGAATGCCGAATTCATCCAACAAGCGGCGGGCAATAGCGCCGACCGCGACACGCATTGCAGTTTCGCGGGCGGATGATCGCTCCAGAATGTTGCGCAGATCATCTTGGCGATATTTGACCATACCAGCAAAATCAGCATGTCCCGGACGCGGCATTTGCAGTTTGCCGATCGGCGCTTCCATCGGCTCGACAGCCATTTTTGTGGTCCAGTTGGGCCAGTCGCGGTTTTCCAACAACATGGAAACCGGACTCCCCAGCGTTTTGCCGTAACGCACCCCGGACAGCAGACGAGCATGATCCGTTTCGATTTTCATCCGATCGCCGCGGCCGTAGCCACGCTGACGACGCTGCAGTTCCTTGGCTATGTCGGCTTCAGACAAAGACAATCCGGCTGGCAAACCTTCGACAATAGCGGTCAACGCCTGGCCATGAGACTCTCCAGCGGTAAAAAATCGCAATCTATTCATGGGCAGCCAATTCTTGAGTCAGCACCTGCCGCAGTTCTTGCAGATCTGCAGCGCGCAATTCGTAAGTGTCCTGCCGCCAGATATTAAGAGAAACCAATCCTTGATAAATCAGCATATCGAGGCCATTTTGGATTTCCGCGCCATTTCGGCGGGCATCGTGCAACAATCTGGTGGCAGAAGGATTATAGATCAAATCATAAACCAATTGACCGTTATGGAAAACTCGCGGATCCTTGACCAGGGACTCTGAAGTATAGGGATACATTCCAACAGAGGTTGTGTTGATGACAATATCAGCACTGGACAGCCCCTCGAGTTGTTCACCTTCCGGCAACGCTTTGGTGTCGGGCAGTTGAAAACGTTCTCGCACGAATCGCGCCAGGCTTTCCGCCCGCGAATAGGTCCTGTTGATGATCGCCAGTCTGGCAACCTGCAGCCTTGCCAGCGCATAGGCGATCGATCGAGCAGCACCGCCGGCACCGAGCATGACCACTGAAGCGTTGTGAAAACGCTGCTGTTGTTTGTGCAGCGAAAGGACAAATCCGTCCGCGTCGGTCACATAAGCATCCACACGATTGTCGACAATTCGAATTGTATTGGCGGCCCCGATGATCTCCGCTTGCAGGTCACAGTGATCGACATAGGCCAGCACAGCTTCTTTGTGCGGAATCGTCAGATTGACTCCTACAAAACCGAGAGTCGGCAAAGCCTGAATCGCTTTTTGCAGTCGATCAGCCGAGATTGCAAAAGCCATATAGACACCATTGATGCCAAAACGGCGCATGAACCAATTGTGCAGGACAGGCGAAAGTGAGTGGCCGACCGGATCGCCAAAGACCCCATATAGCCCGGTTTTTGCATCAACGAACGACACTTTTTTCCAGCACCTCAAAAAAACCTGGGAATGAAACATCGATACATTCGCTGTTCTTGATCACTGTTTTTTCGTCAGCGATCAAGCCGGCGATGGCAAAAGACATGGCAATGCGATGATCACCCAAGCTGTCGATTGTACAGCCATGCAGAGGGGTCGGACCTTTTATCACACAACCGTCCTTGTTTTCGCGGATGTCGGCCCCCATTTTTTTCAAATATTTGCACATCGTTGCCAGGCGATCGCACTCTTTGAATCGCAGCTCCTCGGCATCCTTGATCACGGTCACGCCTTCGGTTTGGGTCGCCGCCACAGCCAGAATAGGCAACTCATCGATAATTTTGGGGATTAAAGAACCACCCAGCGTCGTGGCCTTGAGTTTCTTGTATCCGGATGTCAGGTTGGTCCGCGGTTCTCTGTTGCGCTCTTGCACTTCGTCTTTATAGACACTGGCACCCATGGTGGCCAGAGCGTCGAGAATGCCGATACGCGATGGATTGACCCCGACATTGGCCAGTTCCACTTTCGAATCAGGCAACAAGGTGGCTGCAATCAGGAAAAATGCGGCAGCAGATATATCACCCGGTATATCCAGCTCGCACGGTTGCAACTCAGCAGGACCGCGCACTCCGGCACCACCCATAGAATACTGCGCTTTAACACCGAATTCGATCAACATGCGTTCGCTGTGGTCGCGGGAAGGAGCGCGCTCAGTCACCCGGGTATTGCCGTTTGCATAGAGACCGGCAAAGATGACGCAGGATTTCACCTGGGCGCTGGCAATGGTGGTGGCATAATCGATGGCGCGCAATTGGCCGCCACGGATCTTCAACGGCGCTTTGTAGTCGTTGCTCTCGATCGTCGCCCCCATCTGTTCAAGCGGATCGATAATTCGCCGCATTGGCCGGCGGCGCAGCGATTCATCACCGTCGAGGACTGCGTCAAAAGGTTGACCAGCCAACAGACCAGCCAACAACCGCATGGTGGTGCCTGAATTGCCACAATTCAATACCTCTGAAGGTTTATGATAACCTAATTTTCCCCGGCCATGCACCACAGCGCGATTCCCATCGATCTCCAGTTCAATCCCCAGAGCACGCAGGCAATTGATGGTGCTTTGCACATCGGCGGATTGCGATAGACCTGTGATAACAGAATCGCCGTTGGCAATGCTCGATAGCATCAAAGCTCGATGGCTGATCGATTTATCCCCCGGTACTTGTATACATCCCTGAATCGATAGAGCGGGTTTTATGGTCTTTGTGGACATAGCTATTCCCTCGTTCTGACGTCAAAGCCAACTTGGCGCAGTATCGTTGCTGCTTGATCGCGATCTTCGCGCGAAGAAAACGCCAGTCGCATGGTTCCCCCTTCATTCTCGCGGATCTTTAAGACTTCGATATCTTTGATGTTGATCTGGCGTTCTGACAGGGCATTTGAAATTCCAGCAATAACACCTGGCTTGTCCTCCACACCGATCAAAAGATCATAATGGGGCTGCAAAAATCCTTTGGTGTCTTTGGGAATTGAAAGTCGGTTTTTTGCTGCTTTATCGAAATATTCCGCTAAACACTGTTCATGCAAGCAGAGCTTTAACTTGTGCAGCTCCTCGATATAGTCGTCGATATAGCGGACGATCATGTCGCTGTTGGTTCGTATGATATCTTCCCAGATGCCGTAAGGGCTCGAGGCGATCCGGGTCATATCGCGAAAACCACCGGCCGCCATTTTAAGGAAATAGGGGCTTTCATCTTGACGGCTGGCGACCAGATGCATCAGCGATACCGCCAGCATCTGCGGCAAATGGCTGACAGCAGCAGCAATTTCATCGTGCAATTCGGGCAGCAGCAACAAGACTTTTGCCCCGATCCTCTCGAGCAACTCGCCAAAAGCGCGCTGCATCCGGAAATGAGTCGGTCGGCTGGGTGTGAGCACATAAGTCGTGTTCTCAAACAGAAAAGGATCAGCCGCCTCGACACCGCGGAATTCCGAACCGGCCATGGGATGACCGCCGATAAAATCGACATCTGCCGGCAAATGAATCTTTGCCGCTTCGACGATCTGCCGTTTGGTGCTCCCCACATCAGTGATTAAGGTGCCGGGCTGCAAATCTTTGCCGATTGTTGCCAACAGGCGCAACGTCTCGGCGATCGGGGTACAGAGAAAGATGAGATCCGCCTGTCGGGTTGCCTGATGCAATTCTTCACGACGGAATCCGCGATCAATCACTTTGCGCTGCAAGGCAATATCGAGTGCCGTCTGTTCATCGACACCGATTATTTCCCCGGCAAAGCCCTTGCGTTTAAGAGCCAAACCCAGCGAGCCACCGATAAGCCCGACTCCGACAATCAGGATGCGTTCGAAAGAGTTGTCTGCGTTCATGCATGCCTTTCCTTCAAATGGTCTTGCCGATTGCCCAGGCAATGGTCTTGATTTCTTCCATCATGCGTTGAAATTGCTGAGGATAGAGCGACTGAAACCCGTCTGAAAGCGCGTGATCCGCATCGTGGTGTACTTCGATGAGCAGGCCGTTGGCACCGGCAGCCACTGCCGCGCGAGCCATCGGAACGACTTGATCCCGCCGACCAGTGCCATGACTGGGATCAGCAACAATCGGCAGGTGGCTGAGACTCTGCACCACCGGAATCGCCGAAAGATCCATTGTGTTGCGTGTATAGTTTTCAAAAGTGCGTATGCCGCGTTCGCACAAAATGACCTGATAATTGCCCTCGGACATGATGTATTCGGCGGCCATCAAAAGCTCCTCGATTGTGGCCGAAAGACCTCGCTTGAGAAGAATCGGCTTTTTTATTCTTCCCAATTCGCGCAAAAGCGCATAATTTTGCATATTGCGCGCGCCGACCTGGACAATATCCACATAGCGGGTAATGGCCTCCATCTGTTTGATCTCCATGATCTCAGAGACCGACCCCATTTTCAGTTCTTGGGCGATGCGATTGAGAAAAATCAGGCCCTGTTCGCCCAACCCCTGAAAGCTGTAGGGAGAAGAACGCGGCTTGAAAGCGCCACCGCGCAAAACTTTGGCGCCATACTTTTTCACTTCTTTGGCGGTTGTATAGAGCTGTTCTTCGCTTTCGATCGAACAAGGTCCAGCCATCACGATGATCTCGTCACCGCCGATTGACGAGCCGTTGATGGGAATTATACTGTTATCCGGATTAAAAGTCCGGCCAGCCAGCTTGTATGGCTCAGTAATGCGCAGAACTTCATGTACACCTTCAAGACTCTCGAATTCACGCATTTCAATACCGCGCTTATCGCCGATTGCTCCCAGAATGGTGCGTGTCACTCCATCGACACGGTGAATCTTGAATCCGTACCTTTCGAGACGCTGTTCCACATTTTGAATCTGTTGCTCTGTGGCATTGTCTCGCATCACGATGACCAATGCTATTTCTCCCGGGTTTGCAGTGAACGACAAATTTCGATGATTTGGCTAAACAGTCGAGTGATGTGTTCTGTGGCAAGCGGCCCGCGGTTCAGCTCTGTCAGGCTCTCGATAACCGCTCTTTCCCGCCCGGAATCGGTGATCGGCAGCTGCATTGCCGACTTGATGCGACCGATCTGCATGGCTTTCGCAGCCCGTGCATTCAAAAGCTGCAACAACTGTGCGTCGATTGCGTCGATCTCCTGGCGGAGTTGATCAATAGACATCTGTGACTCCATAAAAAAAAGCCCACTACCAGGTTTGTGGCAGTGGGCGGATTACAGGCAGGTTTATTCGATTTCTAATCCATTCCGCCACTCCCAAAGCTGGCAAAATAAAAATAGCTTTCATAATAGCGCGCAATTTTTGCCTTCAAATCAATCATATGAAAGATTCATCCCAAATACCCGGGTCTGGAACCCAGCACCGAATCAGAAATTCAAACAGTTGGACTGAACAACACCATCGGTAAAAATGAAAAAAATTCCACAGCTCGCAGATCAGCAGCTGATGATTCTTGTTTGAGTTGGTAAAAGAGGTAACCGCTCGCATCCTTTAAAAAGTTAATAAATAAAACAGAATAGTCAAGCTGAATTTGTAAATTCATATCGTTGCATGCCCAAGACCGACAGCAGCGACTCCTTCATCCTGCCGAGAAAGATGAAGGTTATTCAGGGGTATAGACTACCGAGTAATCGTCTGTCTCCGCCACTCTGATCTCTGTCAATCGCAGATTGGCTGGCAGATGCTCGCTCATCCACTCGAAAATAATTCTGGCCAAATGTTCAGAAGTCGGGTTGATCCGATCGAAAGGCGGGACTTCGTTGATCATCCGATGGTCAAATTGCTGTACACATGTGTTCAAGATCCGTTGGAATTCCATCAGATCAAAAACCATGCCTTTTTCATTCAACTGGCTCGCTTGCAAGCTTGCCTTGACCTTCCAGTTGTGGCCATGGATTCGTCGACAAGCACCCGAGTAATCGAGCAAATGGTGAGCTGCTGAAAAAGTGGTCTGTACCGTCAATTCATACATGGTCGCTGCCTTGGGAAAGAGAGTCGAACCGCTGCAATCTATCGAGTGATGCAGTAGTGCATTGAATGGTTAATCGGACAGTTCATCCGCATGTTTGCTGATCTTTTCGATGGCGGCGATTATCTGATCCATGTCTTCTTTGGTGCCGAGCAACATGTTTTGTGTGAACCAAATCGCCTCTTCAAAGCAGAGTTTTTCGGTTACCGGACAATGAAATTTGCTGTAATCGATATCGAGATCGACTTTTCGGCCGCGCGGGCCAAAGGATTTCTCACGGAAAACCGGTTGTTGATAGAGGGGCAGAGAATAACCCGGACTGGCGGGAATCCCCTCTTTTCGCAGCGCATCGAGGAAAGTCGCTCGTGGGGCATCAGCAAAGTGCGATTTAATGTAGCGAAACACAAACAGATGACATGCATGATTGGTGATCCGGTCATCTGGGGAGCAAATGGTGATGCCGGGAATCTGCGCCAGTTCCTGGTTCAAATAGTCGAGGTTTTCCAGACGAATGCGATGGAGTTCTTCATAACGGTTGAGCTGCGCATGCAAAACCGCGGCTTGCAGTTCAGTCATGCGATAGTTGCCGCCATAGTAATAGTGTTCATACCACTGACCTACTTCACTGCGTCCGCAGTTGTGGTGAGCTTTGGCAAATTTGGCCACCTGGTCATCGTTGGTCAGAATGATTCCGCCTTCGCCGCAGGTGATGTTTTTTGACGACTGGAAACTGAAACAACCTGCATCACCGATAGCGCCGACCGGTCGGTCTCGCCAGGCAGCGCCCCAGGCCTGTGCCGCGTCTTCGACTACTTTAAGTCGGCGTTTGGTTGCTATCTCCATAACGGCATCGAGGTCAAAAGGTCGACCGGCAAAATGGACCGGCATAATCGCTGTAGTCCGTTCGGTGATGGCTGCCTCGATCTGCCGCGGATCGATATTGAAAGTGTCGGGCTGAACATCGACAAAAATCGGCACACATCCGATATCGACAATAGCAGACGCCGTGGCGATAAACGTATAAGCGGGACAAATCACCTCGCTTCCCGTCGCCACATCGGCGGCGATCAGCGCGATCTGCAGGGCAGTCGTGCCGCTGTTGATGCAAATGCCGTGTTTCGCTTGATGTAAATCGGCAAACCGGCGTTCAAAATCGCTGGTTACAGTGCCTTTTAACCGTCCCCATTGTCCACCTTTAATGACCTGGGTCAAATTGTCAATCTCTTCATCGCCCCACACCGGCCAAACCGGAAAAGGTTCAGTTCGAATCGGGCGTCCTCCGCGGACTGCCAAAGATGCCATGCATCTCCTCCTTTGTGCTTGCTGCTGGCGATGACCAACACAACCTGATTTGAAATCGACCCTCGCCGGGCTTCAAATCCTGGTCACCCGAAGCTCGACAGGCGGTGTCGGTGTTATGGTTTGGAACGCCAGCGATCAGATCTAAAGGTAGTGCCATTCTGCTTATGGTATCTGCAGAAAGAAACGGTGCAAATCTCTTTTCAGCTTTCTGTTGTTGGCATAAAGAATTGCATGCATGCCGACTTGCTGCGCACCCAACACGTTTTCGCGCCGATCGTCGATCAAAAGCGCTCTGTCAGGCGATATCCCCAGCTGCTGTAGAGCATAATCATAGATCGATGGGTCGGGCTTGCGAGAGCCGGCTCTAAAAGATGTGATCGGTTTTTCGAAAAGTTCATCGAGAGCATAATCCTCTGCGATGCGCTGATAATGGAGCTCATCGGTGTTGCTGATTATTGACAACCGGACCTGTTGCCGCAAGATGCGACACCAGGAAAACAGCTCTTGGTTGGGCTCGAATATACCGGTATAATCCTTGACAAAATCAGGATAACTTGCAGATTTAAGTGGAAAGTTTTCGCCAAAAAGTTGAAAGAACTGATGGCTGGACATTTGGCCGCATTCAAAGGCTTTGTACAACGGTGTGAGCTTTTTGATTCTGTTTTTAAACTTTTTTTTCGACATGCCCGTCTGTGCAGCCATGGCATGAAAAAACCGGTCCAATTCGATTTCCACCAAAACATTGCCAAGGTCAAAAAAAATCAACTCAATTGACGGATTTTTCTGCATCACTGTCAGCTTTTGCTTCGATGGTTAAGGGATAGGGTTCGCAGCGGATTTCGCGCAACACCTGCATCAAGGTTTTTTGTTCCTCTTGCCCACGGGCGATCAATTGAACACTGCCATCGCCCTGTGAACCGACACCCTTGCCGCCATATATCAGTGGCATGACGCGAGGGTGTTCAAGAACACTGTGCAATTGGGGCGAACGCAGTTCATCTAGACAGGCCGGCGCAATCAACAGATCGAAAAGACGCTGTGCTTCGGTCATCAGCGCCCCCAGCCGCTCTGCATCGCCATTCTGCAGCAATTCGCAGCCGCGAAATACGATATCTTTATTGACCGGCCCGAGATAGTATCGCACATCTTCCGAGATTTTGCCGAGCGTTTTAGGAAAACAAGCGTTGAGATCGGCGAGAATGCGCTGGGTATTCTTGCCGGCGCAGAGATCGGCTATGACCATATAAATCGGCTTTTGGGGATAGATTGGCTGAACGGTCAAACGGTCGCCATCGAAGATCAAATAGACCGGGGTCTTGGCATAGGCACATGCCTGGTCCATCCTGCCGCAGCGCGATGGGGTCAGGATTTCTCCCTGGTAGGCCACCTCCATTTCACCACGCAAGGTCAGCTTGAGATCATAGATGCGGTTGAAAGCACGGGTGATCAACACATTGTTGGCTGCTGATGATGACAAGCCTTTGCGTATCGGCAGGGTCATCCGATAGTTGTTGACCTCCAAGCCGCCAACGTGATAGTGGTTGACCACGTAGGCGGCAACTCCTGCCGAATAGCTGAAAAATCCTCCTTCGGCGGCAACCCGCAACAGGGCATCCATTTTGAGTTCAATTTCATACGGCCCGACGATCTTGCCGTCCGGTAGAGTCGAGCGAATGATCACTTTATCTGGATGGGCGCGAGCTCTGGCATTGATACCCTGATCAGTGCCGACCACCAAACAATAGCCTTTGGTCAAGCTTGAATCCATACGGCGATAGCCACCGGCCCAATCGGAATGTTCACCCAACAAGCAGACACGACCGGGCACAAATAGATCGATCTCGGATATGGACAAGTGATCACTCCAGCAGGAAGTTGACAGATACACCTAAAAAACAGGACGAGAGCCCTCGCAGGAGGGCTCTCGAAATGGCAAGAGAATGAAGTTAAATTTCTTTAAACATCATGTCGTACGGTCAAGAGCAGTGCCAGTTAATTGAGCAGATTCTTGACCAATTCGACTGCCGAGGCGGCGTCCGGCGCATAGCCGTCGGCACCGATCTCATCGGCAAATTTTTGCGTCAAGGGGGCGCCACCAACTACAATCTTGACAGAATTGCGCATGCCGCTGGAATTAATTGCTTCTATCGTATCTTTCATTTTCACCATTGTCGTTGTCAACAAAGCCGACATACCGACAAATTGGGCATTTGTCTCTTTGATCGAGGCAACGAATTTTTCCGGGGTCACATCGACTCCCAGATCGATCACCTCAAAGCCAGCGCCTTCCATCATCATCGCCACAAGATTTTTGCCAATATCGTGCAAATCGCCCTTGACGGTTCCGACGATAAAACGTCCAACAGGTTGAACACCGCTTTCGGCCAGACGCGGTCGCAGGATCTTCATCCCCGCTTTCATCGCTCGAGCAGCAATCAAAACCTCAGGCACATAGAATTCATTGGCTTTGAATTTCGCCCCAACCACGTCCATGCCTTTGATCAACCCTTTCCGCAATACTGATTCGGGCGACTCTCCCTCAGCCAGCGCTTTTTCTGTCAACTGCTCTACAGCTGGCGCCTGCCCTTTGATAATGTTTTCAGCCAATTCATCTAAAATTGCCATACAGCCTCCTTGTTTATCGGTTTCTAATGAGCGATGAAATTCTTTAATCAAGAATCAAATTCATCGACAGATTTGAAAAAACTCTATTCGGATTCGCGAAAATCCATACAAAATTGAGCGAATGAGATCATGCCGTTTGCAGGGCGCAATCCCCGCTCTTGGCGCTTTTTAATGCAAGTGATCGTATCGACGAGTCGGTGCTTTACACCGATGCCGGATAACCTATTTTTTACCCTGATTCGATGCTGCGCATCGAATCACCAATAAATACAATTTGATGTTTGCGTCAATGGGTGGCGATGACCATTGTGGCAAACAGAATAAAATCCAAAAAACTGTTTTGTTGAATTCTGCCAGCACAAAATGCAGGTTTTGTTAAAATAAGACTCAAGTTACGAAATGCAAAGCAAGTTGTCAACAACATTTCAGATTCTCACATCAGCGGGAAAAAGGTCGCCAACCGATTCGCCTTCGTGAATTGCCACGATCGCTTTGGCAAACAGATCTGCGACCGATAGAACCACCAGCGGCAATTTTTGGGGCCGCGCAACACAGGGCAAGGTATCGGTGGTAACCAACACCTCGATGGGATATTCGCAAAACTTGTCCAAGGCGTTGTTGGAAAAAAAACCATGTGTGCAACTGACATAAATTTTGCCGGTGCCTATTTTGCGCAAGATCCGAATCGCTTGCAGAATTGACTTACCGGTAAGAATTTCATCATCAGTGATCAACACATCTTTGCCACTTGCATCGCCGATCACGGCTCCCGCACTGACCTCTTCCTGATCGCCCAGCCGCTCTTTGTCGATGATGACCATTGGCAAATTCAACGCACGGGCAAAACACTTTGAGCCCTTGGCGCTGCCCACATCGGGCGCCACGATAACCGTATTGTCCAGATCAATGCATTCTTTGAAATAGTCCAACAGCAAACCATTGGCCATCAGTTGATCGATCGGAATACGCGGAAAGCCCATGAGCTGTGGTGCATGCAACTTCATGGCCAAAATGCGATTTGCACCAGCCGTTTGCAGCAAGTCGGATACCAATCTTGCGGTGATCGAAATCCTTGGCTCGTCCTTTTTGTCGGATCTCGAATAGAAATAATAGGGCGTCACTGCGGTGATACGCCCCGCCGAAGCATAACGAAGCGCATCGATGATAATGAGCAATTCCATCAGATGATCGTTGACCGGCGGTGCAGCGGTTTGAATGACAAACACATCATCGTTGCGAACATTTTCTTCAATTTTAACTTTGATGTTGTCGTTGCTGAATCTATGGATATTGATCTTGCCGGGTTGAACGCCGAGATGCTCGCAGATCGAATTGGCCAGATTCGGATTGCTGCTGCCGCAAAATATTTTGAGTTTGCCGTTCATCTTGTTTCTCGATTTTCTTCTACCAAAAAACAACCCTCAACCCATCTGAGCGCCACCGCCGCTCATTGGGATCGAACGTTACCTCATGCTTTTTCAACGTTTTTGCCGGCCTCGTCCTTGCCGTGCACTGCAGTGCGATAATCGTCTTTAAAGCGACTAAAATTGGGAATGATAACGCGATGTCCGTCGCGTTCTACAAGTCCGCTGGATTCGAACAAAGCCATAATTCGCGAAATCGTTTCGCGGGCTGTACCGGCCATATTGGCGAGATCCTGTTGTACCGGCAATTTCGGGATGATTCTCGCCTCTCCCCTGCTGTAACCGGTGCTTTCCGCCACATGAATAAGCGTCGATCCCACCCGTCCGACGGCATCCTGCAATGTCAAATACTCAATCTGTGTATTGTTCTTGCGAATACGGTCTGCCAGAACCTTGAGCAATTCCACCGAAATCATCGGGTATTGCTCCAACAGCAACAGAAATTCACTGCGCCGGAGGGTAAGCAACTCGGAATCCTCCATAGCCACCACCGTTGCGGATCGGCCTTTGCCGTCGAGCAAAGAGAGTTCACCAAAAAAATCGCCTGCCCGCAACATGGTGATGATCACCTCTCGACCCTCGTCGCTGGTGCGAGTCACTTTGACCATGCCGTGCAGAATAATGAAAAAAGTCTGCCCCAGCTCTTCCTCGACCAGAATCACCTGGTCCTTTTTGCATTCCCGGCAAACACATTGATCGCCGATTTGCGACACCTCCGAATCGGGCATTTTGGCAAATAAAGGTACCCGCTTCATTAATCGGATAAGGCGCTCTTCCACCATGGCAAAGTCCTCGGCTAAATTAAATCGCCAGCACGCTGAAAAGATTCCGCAAAAGATGCGCAACCTCTTTTCACGCAGTAGGAATGAAACCTAATCTAAAGAGCCGCTTCTGCAAGGCACTGATGATAAAGCTGCAGCAACTCTGTCATCATACGTTTGGTTGAGAAATGATGCTCGGCTATTTTTCTGCTGTTTTTGCCCATTGTTGATCGCAACTCTGGATCAACCACCAGCGAGCGAACCGCTTGTGTCAGTGCAGCACTGTCATGCGGAGGAACGAGTAAACCATTTTTGCCTTCTTGCACGATGTCCAACACGCCGTCACAACGGCTGGAGACAACCGGCAAGCTCGCCGCCATGGCTTCAATCAAAACCAGACCAAAAGCCTCTGCATGTGAGGGAAAGGCAAATATATCCATCGCTGATAACAGTTCCGGCACATCATCGCGAAATCCCAACAATTGCAGTCGATCAGCCAAATTCAGCGTTCTTGCCTTTTCTAGAATGGGCTCGGCGCGAAATTCTTCTCCGCGGGTTGCCTCGCCGATCATCACAAAACGAACCTGATCGAACTCGCTTGCCAATTGTTCTGCCATCGCGAGAAATTCGAGATGTCCTTTGCCCGATTCCAGACGGCCGATGGTGCCGATTAAAATCTCTGAGGCCGCCAATCCCAATTCTGCACGTTTGCGGTTGCGAACGGTTTCAGATCGTTGAAATCGATCGGTGTCGATCCCATGATGCAGAACCACAACCTGCTGCGGCTGAACAGGATGGGTCTGCAGGATATTCCGTTCGATTACCCGCGAAATGGCGATCACCCGAGCGACTCGAGCATATAGCCGGCGATGGAATAGATCAGTTTTGCGCTTTTGTGTACCGATATGCTTGCTAAGCACCACCGCGGGGCGGCGGTTGTCTGGCAAAAGTTGCAGAGCTGGGATTAAACTCCACAAATCTTTCGAGTAATGGACGTGCACAACATCAACAGGATCTTTTCTGAAAGCGCGAAAAAGCGACCATATGCCACAAGGATCGATGTAACCATGTGGTCGAAAGACCTTCGGTTCGATCGCCTGATCCTGCAAACGCGTGGTTAATCGGCTTTGCGGGGCACAAAAGGCTTGCACTTGACACCCGTTGTTCCGCAAAAGAAAAGCCAGCTCAGCGACATGCATCTCCATCCCCCCCCAGGAAGGTGAAGAGCAAATCTGAGCAATGGTCAAAGAATCGGCAGAGACCGATTTAGGCGATTGCATGGCTGTGCCGCGAGTCGAATGATCTTCGCACATGGTTGACTTGAAAATGGCCAGGCGCAATGAACGCCAGCAGAAGAAGCATTTATTCGCCATCGTTTATATAGAGACGGTGGCGGTAGATATATTTTTCAACTGATTCCGGAACCAGGTAGCGAATGCTTCGCCCGGCAGCGACCAATTCCCGGATCCAGGTCGATGAAATTTGCAGTAAAGGTGCGTCGATTTGCAAATAGTCGGTGGTATAGAGATTTGCCGAATCAATCGCGACATGCGGCCGATCGATAACCACCAGTTGAACCATTTGCAGGATGCGATCCGGTTCTTTCCAGGTATGGAAATCAACCAGATTGTCGGCACCGACGATCAGAAACAAAGATGAACGCGGAATTTGCAGTTCCTGCTGCAGTCGATTAACCGTATCAACGGTGAAGCTTGTTCCGCCCCGCTCGATCTCAAGCTTGGCGACCGCGAAGGCCGGATTGCTGCGAAGCGCCAGCCGCAACATGGCCAATCGATGCCGGTCGGCTGCGACGCGGCGGCCCAATTTGTGAGGAGAATTAGCCGATGGAATGAAAAGCACCCGATCCAGGTTCAATTGTTCGCGGACGCGTTCGGCCAGAATCAAATGGGCATAATGGACTGGATCGAAAGTACCTCCGAACAGTGCCAATCTCACCCTGATAATCTCCGTATTCTCAGATCAGGCAATTGTCGTAAACCGGTCCTTGAAACGCACGCCAGAACCCGGATTCTCACTCGGCAGTCTTGGGCATCTCTGCCAAATAACTCTGAACCCGGCTGGTATAGCTGTGGCCAGAAAATTTCTGCATAAATTTTTCGAATTCTACAGCTGCCAGATCATAGCGCTTTTGTTTGCGATAGCATTCGCCGACCCAGTATTGCGCATCTGCAGCGTAATCGCTGTCGTAATATTTGTCCAAAACCATTTGATAATAAATGATGGCAGCGCTCAACTCTCCCATTTTGCGATACTGATCAGCCGCAGCAAACAACTTGTGCGCCAGTTTGCCACGCGCTTCGCTCAGCTTTTTCTCAACCTCAGGCGTGTACTCGCTGGAATGATGTTCCTCGAGAAATTCCTGAAAATGTTCAATGGCCTTCAGAGTATATTCTTGGTCCAAAGAGTATTTGGGAGAAAGTTGGAAATAAGACATACCAAGCTTGTACTTGGCATCATCGCGAAATTCAGAGTTGGGATAAACTTTGAGCAAACGCTCGTACTCTGCAGATGACAGGATATACTCTTTAAGGGCATAATGGCACTCAGCCAGGTAAAACTGGGCTTTATCGGCCAATTGCGATCCGCCATGGCTCAGGGTAATCACGCGAAATTGTGTTCGTGCATCGAGATATTTTCTCTTGTTGAACAACTCGATGGCTTCCTGCATTCGCTGTTCAAGAGTCAAGTCGCCGGCTAATTTTTGTGATGAACACGAAGCCAATACAAATGCAGTAAACAAGAGGCAAAACAAATAGATTTTCTTCAGTTTCATAGGGTATCTTTCTTTTGGCAATTAATTGCTGCGATACGAATAAAAGAGATAAACAACCATGGCAGAGACGGCTGTCACCAACGCCGGCTCCAACCATTTCCATTTTTGCGTTTTTTTCGGCCCAATGCCGACTGTCGCAGGCAGATCGCTTTCTTCCAACTGCTTCAGAGCGTCGGCGTCTATCGAATCGAGCAGAGAATCGCTGATTGTTTTAGCCCATGCGATCTCTTGATCCGGGTTGAGCAGGGTGAATTGGATGGTCATTGATACGGTGCGCCTCAGGCTGTCCGGCCTGGAAATCGGCGTGTAATCTATTCCTACCGCCAAAACACTGTAACGCAATTGGATTGCATTGGCATCGCCGCTCTTTCCCGGCTCGACAATTCGTACGGTTTTGCTGCCTGCGGCCAACGCCCATTCGCTCAGGCGTTGATCGACCATTCGCTCCACACCATCGCCGCGCGGTGTTCTGGAAATAATAAAATCGTGCTCCTCTGCAGAGGAGCAAGCCGGGATCTGGGCAATTGCTCGAAGAACCAAAAGGTCCAGTTGTTCGGCATTGTTCGGAACAGCAGGACTTGAACCGGCTCTTGCCTGGCAGAGAATCAGGACAAAAAGAAAACAAGATTTGTGGTTAACGAACTTTCCGAATAATCTGTTCAGAAGAACCTCGTGCAAAATGGAGTCGATAAGGCCGTTTGTAGGGCAAGGTCCAGTAGCCTGGTTGACTTTTCACCAAATCAGATGAAATTGCAGGTGCCGTTTCGGCAAAACCAGCGGCTTGTGCACGGATGTCTGCCATTTCAACGATAACCTCTTTTAGATGTTCCCTTGGCTATGGCAAACAGGACAACGAGCACAGAGAGCAAGGATGTGAATTGGGAAAACAGATTCCCATGACGCACAAAAAATGTTTGTCTTTGGGTTACCTTCACATCACCGACGAGCACCGCCTGGCGAAAGAGCCGAGATCGCTGGCTGACTCGTCCATAGGGATCAATAAAACAGGAAATGCCGGTATTCGCGCAGCGGGCGATGCTTCTGCGCGTTTCGATCGCGCGCATAACCGCAATTTGTTGATGTTGATAGGGTGCCGATGTCCGTCCGAACCAGGCATCGTTGGTGATCACCACCAGAAAATCGGCACCGCGCTTGACGAACTGGCGGACCAATTCAGGGAAGGTCGACTCGTAACAAATCGGTACCGCAAAAGCAAATCCCGAATCAGCGCTCGCTTGCGCACACGAATCGCTGGTCAGATAAAAAAGCGTGTATTCTGCACCACGGCTGTAATCACCTACACCAAGCGAAGTTTCCATCAGCCAATCGCGCAAGGATGAGATGGGAAAAAAATCAGAATAAGGCACCCGTTCCGAAAACGGTACCAATTTTCTTTTGCCGTACGAGTTGATTTTCTCTTCATCGGGTCGCAGCTGCAGCGCCGCATTGTAATAGCGATGTTCACCTTCGTCCGAAGAAAGATCGATCGAACCGGTCAACAAAACCACATCGCTGGTGTCGATCAACTGCCGAATGCGCCGCAAATAGCGGTATTCATAGCGCAGATAAAACGGCATCGCGGTTTCAGGCCAGATCACCAGATCGGGATTGCTCGACAGCGCTTCACGAGTCAAGCTGTCATAAAGAACAAATTGGCGTTCGGTGTTGGCTGAATTCCATTTTTCAAACGGATCGATATTACCTTGGATAAGAGCGATGCGAACTGAATCGCTATCATTCTGCAAGCGAGCACTGGTCGACAGACCAAAACCAAAAGGCAGCAGAAATAAAACCATCCAAATGATTAGCCAAAGCTTGCGGTTTGGCTTTTCAGAAAAACCAAATAAAAGGTGATAGAGTATAATATTGAGAGAAAAAACCCAAAAAGTGACGCCAAAAACCGATGTGTATTCGGCGAATTGGATGACCGGCAGATAATAAGTCTGTGTGTAGCCGAGATAAATCCAGGGAAATGCAGTTTCGCCAAAAGATTGCAGATACTCAACCGCTGTCCAAACAAACGGCAAAAAAACAAAGCCGGTCCGCGGCAAACGGAGCAGCACCAATCGGTGCAAAACCCCGTACAACATGGTGAAAAGCGGCAATATCAAAAGCATGCCGGCAACACCGGGCATGGTGACATTGCCAACCCAGAAAAGGGTGGTCAAATGAATAAAGAACCCGCTCAGATAACCCAAACGGATCGTTTCTTTAAACGATCGATTGTTTAAAAGATAAAAAAACGGGATCAACGCCCCATAGGCTATAAAACCGCTGCTAAAAGGCGGAAAGGATAAGGCGAATAGAATCCCGGTCAGAACAGCTAAAACGAGGGTCTTTTTCATCAATCCATTTACTTGCTTTGCAATCAGCTGTATCCACAAGAGCGCGATGCCTCAGGAGATTGCACCACCTGCATGGAGGCCAGCGGATCGATATCCGGTTCATCGGTGCGAGCGAACGGCCGCGATTCGATCCAGAAAAGCCTGCAAAATAAAGGCTGCAGCCATGCGGTCAACGCGCGCCTTGTTTCGCGACGGCGACTCACCCAACTCTTGCAGCGTTTGGTGAGCTCTGACCGTCGTCCACCGCTCGTCCCAACAAAAGATCGGCAAGGTGATCCGCTTTGCGAGGTCAACGGCCAATTGTTCGACCTGGCGGGCTTTATCGCCAGCGTCACCGTGCAGATGATAGGGCATGCCAAAAACCACACAGCAGCAGGCGTTATCGGAAAGCAATGCAGATAACTCTCGAAGCACAGATTTTTTTCCTGCATTGCCCAAAGTCCGAAACGGCGTGGCCAGCACCTGCAGAGGATCGCTCAACGCCACTCCGATCCGCTTTTCGCCATAATCGAATGCAGCGATGCGCCCCAACGGCAGCTGTTGCAGATTTTCAGCGCTCGTTTCGAGAAGAGCCATTATTCCTGCTGGGAATCAGGAAGGGGTTTTTTTAGATATTCTTTTAACAATTTGCCGGCCTTAAAATGGGTTTTGCGGCGAGCCGGCACATAAATAATTTCACCCGTTTTGGGATTTCTGGCTTTTGGCTTTGGCTTGGTGCGCTTGACCTCAAAAACACCAAAATCGCGTATTTCGATGCGCACTTCCGGATCTGCTTCCGCCATAAATTCACGCAAAGCCTGAAACACACCATCCACCACTTTTTCGGTCAAGTAGATTTTTTCTCCAACGATCCGCGCAGTTCTCTTGGAGACATCCTTCTTCGTGATGGTTTCCTTCTTAATCATCATAAATCTCGCTCCTCTTTTTGTTACCTCTCAATCCTTGGCGAACATCACAAACTGGGCGGAAGGCAGACCAGAGATTCTTTTTCATTGACAGCGTCCAGGATAGATCGCTGAACCTTCAGGATGCGAAAAGAATCAACGCTTCCGTGTAATCGCGAATAAAAATAATATTTAATTTAATTAGAATCAACTATTTATTTAATCGATCAACCGAAATGACACCCGGCAGCTTGTTAATTTTGGCCATGATACGCTGCAGATGAGCCAAATCGTAAACCTCTATTGTCATGATGCAATTGACGAGACTGTTCTCGGAATTCATGTTCACCGATACAATATTGGCGTCTTCATGTGCAACATATTCAGAAATCTCGGTTAAAAATTTATTTCGTCTTTCCCCGAGGATATAGATCCCGCTGAGAAAGCGTTTGCCTTTCTCCACGTCCCAGGAGACGTCAACAATACGATCAGGATCTTGCATCAGGTGGACAAGATTTTTACAGGTATTGGAATGGATGACGATACCACGGCCTTTGGTAACGATGCCGGTTATCGGCTCACCCGGAACAGGGTTGCAGCAGCCGCCAAAGGCGATCATGATATTGTCCATGCCTGCCACTCGTACCCCATGCGACGATTTGCGGGCCCGCTCGATAAACTTTTTCAGAATAAACTGATCGGCATGTTCTGGGCTTTTTTCCTCGGGCAGCAGTTTGCGGATAACTTGATCGAGCTTGAGATCGCCGCGTCCGAGACTGGCAAACAGGGTATTGCGGTCTTTGAGCTTCAAACTCTCCAACAGTGTGTCGATCTGCACATCTTTGATCTTTTTGCTGAATCGCGATAGTGCACGCGTAAGCATCTCTTCGCCCAGAGCGATGCTGCTCTCATACTGGGAATCTTTAATGATCCTTTTGATCCGGCTTCGTGCACGGGTCGTGACGACAAACTTGAGCCAGTCCTCGTTCGGTCGTTGATTGGCGGAGGTCAGTATTTCGACTGTATCACCGCTGCGCAATTCGGTGTTCAAAGGAACGATTTTCCCATTGACTTTGGCTGCCAGGCAGTGCAAGCCGATATCGGTGTGGATGGCAAAAGCAAAGTCGACCGGCGTGGACTTTACCGGCAGTCGGAACAAATCACCCTTTGGCGTAAAGATGAAAACCTCATCCTGAAACAGATTGATTTTGAGATGATCCAGAAAATCAGAGTCCGGCTCACCATCCTCCCAATCGAGCACCTGACGCAACCAGCTGAGGTGATGGTCCAGATCATCCTCGCGCAGACGTCCTTCTTTGTACCGCCAGTGGGCAGCAATTCCGTCTTCAGCGGTGCGATGCATTTGCTCTGTACGAATTTGGATTTCGATTTTTTTGCCATGCGGGCCGATGACAGTCGTGTGCAGCGATTGATAACCATTGGATTTTGGAGTTGCCAGATAATCTTTGAAACGTTCGTGGATCGGAGTAAATAGCGAATGGACAATGCCCAGAGCGTGATAGCATTCTTCAACCTTATCGACGATTATGCGAATCGCCAACAGATCGTAAATTTCTTCAAATGGAACACCTCGTTTGGTGATCTTGTTGAAAATCGAATAAAAATGCTTCGGTCTTCCCTCGAAACGAGCCTGGATTTTCGCTTCCACCAGAGCCTGACGAATCGGATGCGTCACTTCCTGGATGGTTTTTTCTCGTTCCTCGCGCGTCTCGCGAATCTTGGTGAACAAATCGAAATAGACATCCGGTTCCAGATATTTCAAAGACAAGTCTTCCAATTCCCATTTGATCTTGGCCAAACCCAATCGATGGGCGAGCGGGGCATAGACTTCGCGAGTCTCCCGAGCGATGCGCTGGCGTTTCTTTTCTGGCAGATATTCCAATGTCCGCATGTTGTGCAAGCGATCGGCGAATTTGATCAATATCACGCGGATGTCTTTGACCATGGACAGCAACATCTTGCGAAAATTTTCTGCCTGCTGTCGCTCAAAGCCCTGCATCTTAAGGCCAGAGATCTTGGTCACCCCATCAACCAATTGCGCGATGCTGCTGCCGAACTCTCTTTCCACCTGCTCGATGGTAATGTCCGTATCTTCTGCGACATCATGAAGAACACCGCCTGCAATCGTTTCATAGTCCATTCGCAGGCCGGTTAATATCTTGGCGACCTCAAGGGGATGTTCAAAATAGGGCGAGCCGGACTTGCGCTGCTGTTCCTTGTGCGCAGCCTGGCTGAACTCGAAAGCCTTGCGCAATAAAGCCTCGTCAGCACTGGGATTGTAGCGCTTGATTCGCCGAATCAATCCCTCATAGACTTTGACGTACGACTCTTGCATCGTATCCGCCATAGTAAAAAACAAAGGCACTGTTCCGATTGTTTTTTTCACTCGCCCTGAACTCGAATCAACAATTAACCAATTGTATATTAAACTTTTATCCGCAAAAATCAAATGTTTTTTTTAATTTTAGAACATTTTTCCAAAATAACATTGGTGTCCAGTCGTTCGCCCGGACACCAGTACCAAATAATTGTAATTATTCCCTTTGACCGGTTGTTCGCTGCACTTTTAAAAAAGATTGCTGTCGACTGAAGAAGTCGCATCTTGCGGGCTGATATTCTCAAAACGCACAAAATCGCGAATAAAGTTCAGTTCTACTGAACCAACCGGGCCATTGCGCTGCTTGGCAATGATGATCTCCGCTTTTTTGTCATCTTGCGGCGAATCGGTCTGCCCATGAGCAAGGTAGACGGATGGTCGATTGATAAACAGCACCACATCGGCATCCTGCTCGATAGCCCCCGACTCGCGCAGGTCAGATAACATGGGGCGCCGCTCTCCGGTGCGGGCTTCGACGGCGCGTGACAGCTGGGAAAGCGCCAATACCGGAATTTCCATCTCTTTTGCCAGCGACTTGAGAGCTTGGGAAATCCCGGCTATTTCTATCTGACGATTTTCATAACGTCCGCTGCCGCGCAAAAGCTGTAAATAATCAATGACCAACAATTCCACATTGTGTTCATAATGCAAGCGACGGGCTTTGGAGCGCAATTCCATGACCGTCAGTCCTGGCGAATCGTCGATGAACAGCTTGAGCTGCGAAAGGTGGCCAGCGACCATGCCCAACCTCGCCCATTCGGAATCTGGCAATCGACCGGTTCGCGCTGAGTGCGAATTGACGCGCGCATCTGAACAGAGCAACCGCATGGCCAGCTGCACCGCAGACATTTCCAGGCTGAAAATTCCCACCGACTTGCCAGTTTTGGCGGCGTTTACCGCGATGTTGAGCGCCAAGGCGGTTTTGCCCATCGAGGGACGCGCCGCCAGAATGATCAATTCAGATTTTTGCATCCCGGAGAGCATCTGGTCCAGATTGTGATAGCCGGTCGCAATACCGGTAATGCCGCTCTTCAACCCATGAAAGCTCTCATAGGTCTTCATCGTCGTAAAGAGAACCGAGCTGAGATCCACAAAATCGCGCCGTTCATGCTGCTGACCGAGATTGAATATTCTGGCTTCCGCCTGATCGAGAAGTTCACTGGCAGCCACAGCGCTCTCGTAACACTCTTGTTGAATGGTGTTGGTGACAGCAATCAACTTGCGCAGCAAGGCTCTATCCAGAACGATACGGCAATAATTTTCTGCATTGGCAGCCGAGGGAATGCGTTCAACCAATTCAGTCAGGTAAAACTCGCCTCCCACCTCTTCCAGCTCTTGTTTTTTCTGCAGTTCGCTGGCAATGGTGAGAATGTCGATCGGTTCGTTCTGCTTGTACAAGTTCAAGCCGGTCGAAAAAATCTTTTGATGGGCCTGTCGATAAAAACAGGAAACATCGAGCACCTCAAAAACCGTCCCGGCTGCTTGTTTATCGAGCATCATCGAGCCCAAGACTGCCATCTCCGCTTCAATGGCCTGTGGTGGTAGTTTTTGAGCCTCTAGTCCGTCATCTGCCATGATTCATACTCTTTTGAGTCAACCATTCATCGTACAGTTTTCGCAACAATTTGACATCTTCCCATGTCGCGCGCTTGTATTGCGGAAAGCGCAAAAGCGCCGCGGGATGATAGGTCACGATCACCGAAGCATTCATAAATGGATAAGCCTGTCCGCGCAGTTTTTCCAATGACGTCGTGGTTTGCAGCACTGTCTGAGCAGCAATCCTGCCCAAACACAGGATAAATGCCGGATTGATCAGTTCGATCTGTTTGTGCAAATAAGGCAAACAAGCGGCAATTTCAGTCAGTTGTGGATCGCGGTTTTGTGGAGGACGGCACTTGAGCACATTGGCGATATAGATGTCTTGGCGACGCAAATTGATGGCCGCGAGAATTTTGTCCAGCAACTCACCGGCTCGGCCAACAAAAACGAATCCTTGTCGATCTTCTTCTTCGCCAGGCGCTTCACCGATCACCAGAATATCGGCGTCTCCTTTGCCGTTGCCAAAGACAAAGGATTTTCTCGTATATCCCAGGGGGCATTGCAGACAGGAGCTGATGCGGTCGTTCATAATAAAAAGATTTTCGCTCTGTCGCCAATCTTCCGATGATTCACCTTTTAAAGATGAATTTAACAACTCCTGCAAAGACTGGCGCGCCAGGACTTCCTCATCTCCATAGAGCTCAATCTGCTGTTTGAGCAGACGCTCGACTTTTTGCGCCCAGTTTTCCATTGGTCACCTGTGCAGCGTTTGCAGCCGATCGGCGATGCGATCCAATATGATGTCAGCCAGAACGAACTTGTTCATCAACTCCAGGGGTTCTGTCAAACCATCCGGATAGAGCAGGGTGACTTTATTGGTGTCCACCTCGAAGCCGGCACCTGGTTCATTGGGGTTGTTGATGACGATAAAATCGAGTTTTTTGCTCCGCAATTTTTCGCCGGCATGGCGGATTTCTTCTGATGTCTCCACCGCAAACCCCACATGCAGCCGCTTCTTTTTGGCCACTGCAGCCTGCAGCAGGACATCCGGATTCTCTGTCAATTCAAGCACTGCCTGTTCGCCGGTGCGCTTGATCTTTTCGCTGTCGCGTTTGGCCGGGCGATAGTCGCTGACCGCTGCTGCGCCGATCAGGACGTCCGCATCGTCGAGCTCGTGCGCAACCGCTTCGGTCATTTCCATGGCACTTTCGACCGCGATGCAGCGAACACTGCGAAAAGGTCGCAGCAAAGTCGGTCCGCTGATCAATATGACATCAGCCCCACGACAGGCAGCCCGGGCAGCTAGTGCGTAGCCCATTTTCCCACTGGACCGATTGCTGAGAAAACGAACAGGATCGAGAAATTCGCGGGTCGGCCCTGCCGTGATGATGATTTTTTTCCCTGCCAGATCCTTTGGCAGAGTCAGCCGCTGCACAACCGCGTCGATAATATCTTGGACGTCGGCCAGCCGCCCCCACCCCACTTCACCACAAGCCAACTCACCCTGTTCCGGCTGGATAATGGTATACCCGAGATCAGCCAACCGCTGCTGGTTTTGTTGGTAAAACGGGTTGGCATACATCTGTTTATTCATCGCCGGACATATCAGTACCGGCACAGTGGCTGCCAAAATGGTGGTGGTCACCGCATTATCGGCAAGGCCGTTGGCCAACTTGGCTACTGTATTGGCGGTTGCCGGCGCAACAACGATTATATCAGGCCAGCGCGCCCATTCGATGTGCACTGCGCCCACAACATCATGACCAAACAAATCGGTTAAAACTTCATTCCCCGTCAATGTGGAAAAAGTCAAGGGAGAGACGAATTGCTGTGCACTCTTCGTCATCATCACGCGCACCAGCGCTCCGTTTTTTACCAGTTCGCGCACCATTTCAGCGATTTTGTAACAAGCGATCCCACCGCTGACCGCAATCGCTATTTTCTTTCCCTTGACCATGTCGCTCATCTCGAGGCTATTTCTGCTCGTCTTGCGCACCCTGGTCCCGACGATCGATGCTCTGCAACTTGCCTTCTAGCATTTCCTGCAAAGCAATCGCGGTCGGTTTGGGGAGCTTGAGATACTGGCGATCGATCAAATCCGCGCTGACCACTTCATCATCGTAATCATCGTTGTCGGTTTCGACGGCGGCGGTTTCTGCTTCAATCATCTTTTTTTGTGCTGTGTTGATTTGATTGGCGCGCTTGGCGATGATCACAATCGCCTCATAGATGCTGCCGGCATTCTTTTCCAGTTCCTGCAAAGGAATTGTGCTGATCATGAAACCTCTCCTGTGTTGTTCTTTCGATATCTTGCGCCCTTAACACCCCGTTTCTGGCGTTGCGGTGGAATCGATGAGATTGCTGCAACTGCGAACCGTTTTCGTACAATCTCTTGCACCCGGGCGATAGTCCTCTCCAATTGGTCGTTAACAATCACATCATCAAAACGGCCCGCCATTTCCATCTCCATGTCAACGCGTTGCAGCCGTTTGTTCACAATCGCGATCGGTTCAGATCCGCGATCCAGCAACCGCCTGCGCAATTCTTCGAGGCTGGGCGGCTGTAAAAAAATCAACAAACTTTGTTCCGGATACGCCGCACGGATAGCCAGAGCTCCCTTGACATCGATATCAAATAAAAGGATGCGCCCATCCTTTAGCGCACACTCGATCGGCTGACGTGGTGTTCCGTACAGATGCCCATGCACCTCTTCATACTCGATCACCTCGCCTGCGGAAATACGACGTTTGAATTCCGGTTCATCGACAAAATAATAGTCCACTCCTTCCTGTTCATTGCTGCGGCGTGGACGAGTGGTCAAAGAAATGGAATAATTCAGCGGCAAAGTCTGATCCTGCAACAGCCGGCGAATCACAGTGGTTTTGCCTCCACCGCTCGGAGCCGACAAGACCACCAACAAACCTGACCTTGGTTTCACGGCAAGCGTCATTCAATATTCTGCACTTGTTCGCGCATCTTTTCGATCTCATCTTTGATCGAAACCACAATATGCGAAACGTCCGACTGGCTGGTCTTTGAACCGATGGTATTGGCTTCCCGATGCATTTCCTGGAGCAAAAAATTGAGTTTACGCCCTTGTGAGGGCTCCAGTTCGAGGGTTTGCAAAAAGAGCTGGTTGTGGCTGTGAAAGCGAACACACTCTTCGGTGATATCGATGCGGTCGGCGATTAGGGCCAATTCCATCTCCAAACGCGATTCATCAACCGCATCGCGGTTGTCGATCAACTTGGTAATCCGCTCACTCAATTTATTCATTTCAATACGAGGCTGCTCAACAGCGCGTTTTTCCATTTCTTCGATCAGTTTTTCGAGCTGCTCGACACGATGGCGAAAATCTTGTGCCAGATTTTTGCCTTCCTCCGCACGCATGGCCACCAATTGCTCGATGGCAGCCTGCAACGACTGCTCGGCAAGTTGCCAAATCTCTTCATCGGTGGTCTCCTGCACTGGAACGGCAATGACATCAGGCATGGCCAACAGTTCAGCAACACTCAGTTTTCCCGCAACCCCCAGATCCTGTTCCAATTTTTGCGCAATCTTGAGATAGGCTTTGGCCACTTCGAGATTGAGGTCGAGCTGGATGCCGCTCTCGTCACCGCGGCTGAGACTGATATAGACACTGACCCGGCCGCGCTGCAAACGTTTGCTGATTATCTCGCGAACTTGCTGTTCATAACCGGCAATACAGCGCGGCAGTTTGGTCATGATATCGAGGAATCGATTGTTGACCGTGCGGATCTCAACCAAAATTTCGGTTCCATCGGACCGAAATGCAGCCCGTCCATAACCTGTCATGCTCGTGATCATTGTTGTTCCTGATAAAGGTCAAAAGAACCGATCCGAATGGGCAATAGCAAGGAAAGATCTGCCGGTTTAATTCAATCGCTATTTTAATGATATTTTTTGAATTAGTCAAATATTTTTTATATGCAAAAACCCGCAATCGAACACAAGCGTACCCCTCAGGGGGTCGAATGGGGTCGCCCGATCACAGCGACAAAACGTCCGATAAAGCAAGAAGGTTGGATTTCAACGCCGGAGAAAACGCTTCTCCTCCAGACGCAAGCGCAGGGAAATTCGATGGGTGCTGTCCAGGTATTCGTGGCTGAGAAAGGCGTAATCGATGTCCAGACGCGGCAGCCGGATGCCCGCGCCAGCGGCAAAGTTGCCGACATCGGTGCCCAGGCGCAGAGCGATTGTGCGCTTGAAAAGAAGCTCTGCGCCGAGATGAAAATCGAAGCTCATTTTGCCGACATGAGCCTGGGAGGCGATTTTCCGTCCCTCAAAGCGGGTGTCGCAGTCAGCCGCCAACCAGAGGTCGCTATGCAGGAAGGGAATCGGCAATGGCAATCCGGCACCCCATTTGACCGTCGGAGAAATCAATTCCGTTGTTCCGGTATTCCAGGCCAACAGAGTCGTCGTCACATCCTGAATCATTACCCCGGTCTGCAGACGACCGATGGGATTCCATCGCGTGCCGATATCAAAGCCGATGCCCCAGGCCGAGTGCTCTCCCACGCCTTTGCGCACGAATTTGACATTGGTGCCGTAAGAAAATCCTTTCCTCGTTGATGCCGCATAACTGAGATAAAAAGCATATTCCGCATCGCTGACGGTCTCGGTAATAAACGGCCGATTGCCGGTGCTCAAAGGCTCGCCTGGCCGAATCAGATCAGTGAAGTAGATGTCATCCACAGCCAAACGGATGAGGGAAACAGCCAAAGTCTTGTCGCGCCTGAACGGCATGCTGACACCGAGATAGTCATAGTTGACCACGCCACCAAATCGACGCGAATGCATGGCGGCGATTTCCGGATAATCGACTGAAACCAATCCGGCAGGATTCCAATAGGCATAGGTCACATCTCCCTGCCCGGCGACAGTGGCCCCTCCCATGCCCAGCGCGCGCGCTCCGACCCCGGTGGCCATGAATTCACCGGCATACTTGGCTATTTCTGCGCTGTAGAGTTCATGCGCCCCGATCGCTATCCCCAAAAACATAACAAGATTTCGCATGCGTGTTTTCACGCGGCCATCCTTCTTCTGTACAGCATTCTGTATCTCGCCTATTTGGAGCGACCAGCGAGATTTTTCAACTCATCCAATTTATTCAAAGCTTCAATTGGAGTCAACTGATTTGGATCTAACTTGACCAGCTCTTGCTGTAATTTGCGTTCCAATTCGGCAAAAAGATTCATTTGCTCAACTTCAGCTGTGGATTTTTGCCGATGTACCGCCAATTTGGGCATTGCATTGCCGTTCAGTGTTTCGCTCTCCAGATTGGCCAAAATTTCTTTGGCCCGGGCGATGACCTCAGCCGGCAGGCCGGCCAGTTTCGCAACCTGAATTCCGTAACTGTGATCGCAGCCGCCGGGGATGATCTTGCGCAGGAAAACAATGTGATCACCCCACTCCTTGACCGCCACGTTGTAATTTTTTACACGCGGCAAAATTCGTTCAAGTTCCGTCAGCTCATGATAATGGGTGGCAAAAACTGTCTTGGCCGCCAATTTGGGCGTATTGTGCAGATATTCGACCACCGACCACGCGATGGATAGACCATCATAGGTGCTGGTCCCGCGGCCGATCTCGTCCAACAACACCAGGCTTTTTGAGGAAGCGTTGTTGAGAATGTTGGCTGTTTCGTTCATCTCGTGCAGGAATGTGCTCTCCCCTGCGGTTAGATTGTCGCTGGCGCCCACCCGGGTAAAAACGCGATCCACCAGACCGATGTGCGCCTCAGCTGCCGGCACAAACGATCCCATGTGGGCCAGGATGACGATCAGTCCAATCTGTCGAAGATAGGTCGACTTGCCGGCCATATTGGGGCCAGTGATGATCAATATTTGATTTTCCCGATTGTCGAGATAAACATCATTGGCGATAAAAGGTTCACCGGCGCGAATCATCTTCTCCACCACCGGATGGCGGGAATCGCGCAGGCGAATCGCATCGCTGTCGTTCAAGTCCGGCCGATGGTAATCGTTGTCCCGCGCGACCAAAGCCAAAGACACCAGACAATCCAAATTGGCCAGGCAACCGGCATTGATTTGCAGCGGTTCAGTCTGCGCCAGGATATCCTGGCGCAGTTTATCGAACAACTGGTATTCCAGGGCAGCCATTTTGTCCTCTGCCCCCAGCACCTTTTCTTCGTATTCCTTGAGTTCCTGGGTGATATAACGCTCGGCGTTTACCAGGGTCTGTTTGCGGATATAGTGGGACGGCACCCGATGCAGATTCGGTTTGGTCACCTCGATATAATAACCAAACACTTTGTTGTAGCTTACTTTAAGAGAAGTAATGCCGGTTTTTTCCCTTTCCTGGGCTTGCAATCGGGCGATCCAGTCTTTGCCGGAAAAGGAGATATCGCGCAGTTCATCGAGCTCGGTATTGAAGCCTGGCCGGATAAGATTGCCGTCGGTGATCGACAGAGGCGGGTTATCGACGATCGCCCCTTGGATTTTTTCTGCCAGTGGCGCAAGCGGATCAAGTCCCTGTCGCAACCTCGCAATCAGGGTGCTTTCAGCGGCATCGAGCAACTTTTTAACGTGCGCACAAATTTGCAGCGAGTCAGCTATCGCACGGGCATCGCGAGCATTGGCGCGTCCAGTGGCAAATCTGGCAACCAGGCGCTCGAGATCGCCGATACCGCGCAGCATCTCGTGTAATTCGCTGATGAGGCGAACTGCATTGCTCAGCTCTTCCACCCCATCCAGGCGTTCCTCGATGGCCGCTAAATCATTCAATGGATAGCGCAGCCAATTCACCAACATGCGTCCCCCCATGGGGGTACGAGTGCGGTCGATGACCGACAACAGCGTTCCTTGCTTGCCATCCTGTGACATCGAGCGAAGCAATTCGAGATTGCGCCTCGTTGTGGCATCGATCACCATGTACTTTGCCGATTGCAGCAAGGCGATGCGGTTGATATGAACCAATCGTTCTTTTTGGTTTTCGCGCAGATAGCACAGAATAGCGCCGGCTGCACAGATGCCGTCAACCAGTTCTTCCAGACCAAATCCTTTGAGCGACAGAGTGCCAAAATGGTCGGTCAGCGTTTCATAACCATAATCGTATTGAAAAGTCCATTCTTCCCGCCTGGTGACCGTAACTCCAGCAGAGAGGTGCAGCAACTCTTCGACAAACACCGCGTCGCGATCGCTGATCAGCACTTCAGCTGGATCGAGTCCTTCGACTCGTTCACGAAGATCGCTCTTTTCCACTTCCCCAACCTGAAACTCTCCAGTCGAGATATCGGCCACGGCCAGGCCACAACTGTTTTTGCCCAATGAGACCGACACCAGGTAATTGTTGCGCTTGGTTTCCAGCAAATCTTCGCTGATGGCGGTTCCTGGCGTGACCACCTCCACCACGTCGCGCTTGACGATACCTCTGGCCTTTTTGGGATCTTCGATCTGTTCGCAGACAGCCACACGGTACCCTGCTTTGATCATCTTGGCCAAATAGACATCGAGCGCGTGGTGGGGAAAACCGGCAAGCGGAACATCCGCGGCTTTGCCATGGGCGCGTGAAGTCAGGGTGATGCCGAGCACCTGACTGCCAATACGCGCATCCTCGTAAAACATCTCGAAAAAATCGCCCATGCGAAAGAAAAGAACAGCATCTTTATAGCGTTTTTTGATCGCCAGATACTGTTCCATCAGCGGTGTGATGTGGGAATCATTATTTTTTTGCAGATTTTTCACTGCTCTGGCCGTTGCTGTGGGTTTGCCATTTTGCGGATTCGTTGATCGATGCCCCAGTTGAACTTGGTGCGCAGAATTTCAAAGAAATCACGCCTGCAGGTCGACACCCAATGGATATTGGTCTTTGATCGGCTGATCGCGATGCGGGTGGAATGGTCCATGGGCCCATAGCGGCGGCCATCGATGCTGATCTGCAGGGGATGTTGATCTGTCGGCACATAGAGTTCAACCAGCGAGTCGTCGGCGAGCACCACAGGCCGAACCGTCAGAGAATGCGGGCAGATCGGGGTAATAATCATCGCGTGCAAAGATGGCGACAACAAGGGCCCCCCGGCAGAAAGCGAATAAGCGGTAGAACCTGTGGGTGTGGCAACAATCAAACCGTCACTGCGATAGGTATTAAGAAAGCTCTGATTCACGTCGACTGATACAACGACCAAATGCGGAATTTCGCCTTTTTCGATCACCACATCATTGAGAGCGGTAATGGTTTGAAGGTCTGCCGGCCGCTGAATCTCGACCTGCAGCAACATGCGGTCGAGGATCTGATAATCGCCCCGCAACAACTCATCGACAGTCTCTTCCATTTCCTCGATCAAAATCTCAGTCAAAAAACCGAGTCCACCGATATTGACTCCGAGAATAGGTACTCCGGACGGACCAACATGGCGAGCTGTATCGAGCATTGTGCCGTCACCGCCAAAAGAAACCACCACATCGACTTCTTTACCAAGACGATCGAGCGGCAATGTTCGTTCTTTTTCCAATTGCATGATCTCCTGCAGCTCATCGGCGAGCCAATAGTCGACCCGGCGATCTCGCAGGATGCGGATGAAGCGGTTGACCACCACCGGCACTTCGGGCTTGCCGGTATGCCCGATTATTCCGAACCTCATACGGTTTTGCTCTCAGTGCCAAGAGGCATAAAGTCGTTGAATTCAGCCAGTTTTCTCAGGGTGTTGCTTTTCTCGATTGTTCTGACGATGGCGGGGGCGCTGAGACCGATTCCATCGAGCAGTGAATCGCGATCACCCTGATCGATAAAACGGTCTGGAATTCCCAAGCGGATCAATTCAAGTGGTTCACAATGGTGGTCGGCCAAAAACTCGGCTACTGCCGAGCCAAATCCGCCGGCGAGTACGCCCTCTTCAAGCGTGATCAAACAATGAAAATCATCGCATAGATGCAGCAGCAATTCTTTGTCAAACGGTTTGAGAAACCGGGCATTAACCACCTGAATCGTTATCCCAAAGCGTCTTTTAATCTCTGCAGCTGCATCCAGCGCCGTATAAACCAGCGGTCCCAGAGCCAAAAGACAGATCTGGGTACCGGGTTGCAGGATTTCTGCCTTGCCGATCTCCAGACTCTGCAAGGGAGATGATAGCGGCACTCCTATCGCCTCCCCGCGCGGATAGCGAATTGCAATCGGTCCATTGCCGGTCTGCACAGCGGTAAAGAGCATATGGCGCAATTCATCCTCGTCTTTCGGCACCATGGCGATCAAATTGGGTATATGGCGCATATAGGCCAGGTCAAAAACACCATGATGCGTAGGGCCGTCATCGCCGACCAACCCGGCACGGTCGAGTGCAAAAATCACCGGCAATCGCTGCAAAGCCACATCGTGTATGACTTCATCATAAGCGCGCTGCAAAAAAGTCGAATAGATCGCAACGATGGGTAAATAACCTTGAGAGGATAGACCGGCCGCAAACGTGACTGCATGGCCCTCAGCAATGCCTACATCAAAAAAGCGCTCTGGATAAGCGGTCGAAAAAGCGCTCAATCCGGTGCCAATCGCCATCGCGGCCGTGATCGCCACCAATTTGGGATTCTCTGCAGCCAGTTCGACCACCGTTTGGCCAAACACTTGTGTAAAGGAAGGGATGGTCGATTCTTTTACGACTTTACCGGTGGCCGGGTCGAATTTGCCCAGACCATGAAAAATGGCTGAATTATCTTCCGCCGGTTTGAAACCCTTGCCCTTTTTGGTCAGCATGTGTACCAAAATCGGACCTTGCAAATTCTTGACTTCACGGAAGACATGCAACAACTCGGATAAATTATGGCCGTCGATCGGACCAAAGTACCGCAAACCGAGCCGCTCGAAAAGCTGACCCGGCATGATGATGCTCTTTAAACTCTCCTCAAGCCGCTGCGCTGCCCAGCGAATTCGTTCACCAAAACGGTCCAGATTGCCGGTAAAATTCCAGATTTCACTCTTGACCCGATTGTACAGAGGGTTGGAGATGAGATTGGTCAGGTACTTGGCCATTGCTCCGACATTGGGCGAGATGGACATGCTGTTGTCGTTGAGAATCACCACCACATTCTTGCCTGAAGCGCCCAGATTGTTGAGTCCCTCGTAGGCCAATCCTCCTGTCAGCGCGCCATCACCAACCACCGCCACCACATGGTATTTTTCGCCGGCCAAATCTCTTGCAGTCGCAATCCCCAAAGCAGCTGAAATCGCAGTGCTCGCGTGGCCGACGCCAAAGGCATCGTGAGGGCTCTCGCTGATCTTGGGAAAACCACTGATGCCACCCGGCTGACGGATCGTTTTAAAAGCATCACGCCTGCCGGTCAGTATCTTGTGCGCATAGGCTTGATGTCCAACATCCCAAATGATCTTATCTTCTGGAGTGGAAAAAATATAGTGCAAAGCCACGGTCAGTTCAACAACACCAAGAGAAGGCGCCAAATGCCCGCCGGTGTGGCTTAACGTGTCGACAATCGTTTCGCGCAATTCACGCACCAAAAGCACCATTTCTGGAATGGTCAATTTCTTGATGTCACTTTGATCATTCAAACGCGACAAGATTTGTTGCATGAGACGATCCCTTTGAAAAAACGCACTTTATTAAAACATAATCAAAAAAAGAGACAAAATATTCCGGTTCGGAACAACGTTTCGCTCTGCCGCGATCACGTCAGTTCTTCATTATCCAAAACAAATCCTTCGTTATCCTTGCGCAAGATCTGGATGCGTTTTTCGACCTGATTGAGTTTTTGCGCACAAAAAGCCACCAGTCCAGTGCCTTCTTCCAACAGGTTAAGCGACTGATCCAGACTTATTTCGCCGTTGTCAATCAATTCGACGATTTCATCCAGGCGCTTTAATGCTTGTTCAAAGGTCTGTTTTTTCATTAGAGCCTCCCGGTTCGCGGCCATCACCGGCCTGCCAAGCCGGCAGTCCGGTTTGGGTTACCACAGCCCTCGCCCCGCCATCACCAAAGTAGAGACGAAGAGCATCATTTTGGCGCAGGTCACGAGCCGCTAGGGTAAATTTTTGTTTTTCGTCATTCCACACCAGACAATAGCCGCGGCGCAAAATGGTTTGCGGCTGTTGATCGACCAAACGCTGATGAATCGACTGTAGCCGCTGTTCAGCGCGTTCGAAGCGCAGCTGCATGGCGCGCGATAGCTGAGCGGCCAGGTCATCGATCTGCTGCTGCAACTGATGAAGTCGCTCTTCTGGCTGGCGAAAAGCATAGCTGCTGCGGATTCGCCGGATCTGTTCGCCAGCCATGCGACAGCGGTTTTCCATCTGCTGCACCAGATGGCGCTGCACCTGCTGCAGCCGCACACGCCATTCCCGGCTGTCGGGCACAACCAATTCAGCTGCCGCAGAGGGGGTGGGAGCGCGCAGATCAGCGACAAAATCGCTGATGGTAAAGTCGATTTCATGTCCGACTGCGGAGACGATTGGAATCGCGCTGGAAAAGATCGCCCGCGCAACCATCTCTTCATTGAACGGCTGCAGATCTTCAAGCGAACCGCCGCCGCGGGTCAGAATGATCACATCGACCAGGCCGAATTCGTTGAACTCGGCGATCGCCTTTGCCAGGTCCACCGCCGCATCTTGTCCCTGCACAAGGGCAGGTCGCAAAATGATACCGATGCCGGGAAAACGGCGGCGCATCACCTGCAATATATCGCGAATCGCCGCTCCTGTCGGCGAAGTGATCACCCCCACTTGCTGAGGAAACTCGGGAATCGGCTTCTTGTGTTCCGCATCGAACAAGCCTTCGCTGTACAGTCGTTCCTTCAGCCTCTCAAAAGCCAGCTGCAACTCGCCTCTGCCGGCAGCCACAAGACGGATGCAATCCAGCTGATAGCTGCCGCGTTTCTCATAAACCCGAATATTGCCAAGTGCCAGTATTTTCATCCCGTCCAGCGGGACAAACCGCAAAGTGTCGATGCGGCTTCGCCACATCACACAGTTGATTTGCGCATCGGCGTCTTTGAGAGAAAAATACATATGCCCGGAACTGTGATGGATAAAATTGGATATTTCTCCCTCAATCCAGACCGTCGGCAGGCTGTCTTCGAGCGTTGTTTTGATTGCGCGAGTGATTTCGCTGACTGAATAGACCCGGGATTCTTGTTCGGCAAATAATTCCACTGTCAGCGCAAATACCTGTTTTTGACCCTGATTCAGTGCAAATGGACTGTATGCAAAATCAATTACAAAGTCGAGCACAAAGGGTTAAAAAAGCTTTTCCCAAATCTGGTTTAAAAAGAACATAGTTTTATACCCAGATTCGGTGCGAAGCACCGAATCTGGGTTATAATCTGGGTCTGAAAGTCAAAAAGGGCTGAGAATGACTCCCAGCCCTGTGTTGTCTTATTTGAGCTTCTTTTTATGCCGATTTTCGCGCAAACGTTTTTTGCGTTTGTGCGTGGCTATCTTATGTCGCTTGCGTTTTTTACCGCTGGGCACTGCGCTCCTCCTATTCTTTGATCGGATAGTCGCTAGATCTCTGTATCCTGGTTTAAATATTTTTTCAAATCTTTTGATGGGCGAAAAGCAGCCGTAACATGTTCATCGACAAAGACCGGCTCATTGGTCATCGGATTGCGGGCTTGACGGGCTTGTCGCACAACCGGCTTAAAATTGCCAAATCCACGCAACTCGACACGTTCGCCTCGTTGCAGCGCATAGACAACCGTAGCAAAAAATCCGTCAATGACGGCCTGCGTCTCGACTTTGGTAAGTCCGGTTCCCTGGGACACAATGTCCACGATATCCGCTTTTGTCATCTCAGCCTCCCTCCGGAATCCAACTTGTCTTCTCGTCCAGGCTGCCGATCGATTTGTCCGCTGTCGCCGCAAATCTTTCTTGCCAACGCTCTTATCCTCAATGAAGCTGCTTGGGCAACCAAATCCACAAAAAACCGAGCGCCGTTCCTATTGGGATTTCTAACCTTTTTCGGTTAGACAGGTTTAAAAGTAAACTATATTTATGTAAAAAGCAAGTTTAAAAATGGTTGTCAGCAAAGTGCTCACTTGCAAACATGCGACAGATCGTCAGGGTAAAATCACCAGGGATTAATCCGACAAAAGTTTTCGATAAATCTCATCGATCTTGCGGGCGCAATTATTAATATCATATTTTTCAAATGCCTGCCTCCTGTTCACGTGCCCCATTTTTTGTCGCATTTCGGAGTCATTGAGCACAGTTCGCAACATCTCTGCAGATGTCCGGGCGTCTCCCGGTTGCACCAAAAAGCCGTTGACGCCGTGTTTGACCACTTCCGGAATCCCGCCGACATATGTAGAGATGACCGGCAAGCCGACCGCGTACGCTTCGAGTATTGACAGAGGTAAACCTTCAGCATATGTGGGCAAAACGAAACACCAGGCCGAGGCCATCAATCCGATCTTTTCCTTGCCGCGCAAGGAACCATAAAAATTGAAATAGTCCCCGACCCCTTTATCGATGGCGCGTTCTTGGGCGGCCAGGATCGCGCCCGGACCGATAATGTGAAATTTCGGGCACTCGCCGGTATTTTTCAACAGCCAGGCGCTTTCGATCAGGTCAAAAATCCCCTTTCGCGTCCCGACTTCACCGAGAAAAACCACCGAGGGCTCAGGACTCTTGCGAAAATCATTTTGTTGATAGGCCCGCAAATCGATACCGTTGCGGACCACGCTTACCGTTTCAGCAGGCAGAAATTGGATAAAAAAATCAAACCACGATTGTGACAGCGCGATCACGCGATTGCACAGACCGAGAAAATAGGCGATCAAGCGCCTGGTCAGCGAACGGCTCTGGTGATAAAAGAGCTCAAACTGCGAACCATGCACATGCATGATAACTTTTTTGCGCAAAAGCTTGCCGACCGCAATATAGATGCATTTTTCCCAAAAGTTGGTGTGCGATGCCGTATGAATATGCAAAATGCGAATCCGATAACGCACCAGCTGATACAGAAAACGCATAAAAAAGAGTACCGAATACCCCCAGGAACGCAAAGTAAGCCAGAAACCGCGGCCAAAACTGCGTTCATATCCCATCAAAGTGGCGTAGGCCATTTTTTCCCGCTGGATCGCAGGTTTGCTCATATCCAGGGTTTTAATGGCATAGTTCTTTGACAAATCCGTTTCCAGCAGATAGCCGATAAAAGCCTCGATTCCCCCGACCTGCGGCGGCAGCGGACCGATCATCAGTATCGCATCTCGATGGGTTCTTTTTTCGGGATCGCCCTGTTTTTTATTCATGATTTGATCATCTGCTTGACCACCTTATCCAATCAATTCGGCGCTATCCGCCGAAACCTTATTAATACCCGGATTCGGTGCGCAGCACCGGATCTCAAAGAAAATCAATCTGATGGCAATGGACGTTGGGTAAAAAGTGACCTATTCGCAACCGCAGCAAGAATAAACGATTGACAGTTTTTTTGATCCGGTTAACACCAAGTCTGGCTAATAAAATTTGTCCGATCATCGTCCGATCGTCTCTTACCTTCTCCGAGATTTGCACAAGGGCTGCTAAAAGGTCAATCTGCCAGACGTTCGATGAGGTTCTGGGTTTCTTGCAGGGTTTCATCGAGGCGTTTTTTAAGCACACTCCAGTTTTTTTCCCGGTTTTCCAAAAGTTCCGTCTGGCGAGCGCGCAGTTCGGCGATCTTGTCTTCCAGATCTTTAATCTGCGGCTGGACCTCGTAGCCGGGATTGGTTTTGCGGCCACCGTGCTGGCGTCTGAGATCGTTCAGATGCACTTGCAAATCCTCGAGTTCGGCTTCCAGTTTCTTCTGGTACTCTTCGCGTTCAACTCGCGCAACTTCGTCGGCTTTCTTTTGCACTTCCTGAACATTCTTTTGCACATCCTGCCCCAATTTTTTGAGCTGTTCACTGTCGCAAGCCACCAGCAGCACCGAAAACAACAGAAGCAATCCAATCGTTCGCATTTGTGTTCTCCTTTCATCGCCTGAAGCGATCAGACCAGGATTTGCAGAAAAAACCACTTTACAAAAAAGCGATCTTGCCCTCACAGCCGCAACAGCTGCAAAAGGGCCTTCATCTGGGAAAAATCGGCAATCAAGATCGAAGAACCCGCCTGGATCAGACGGCTGCGCTTGCCGGTATTCAGTTCAAAGCGGCGGATTTCATCGCTTGCCACTCCGATCGCTAAACCGCCACGCAAGCGGGTTTCACGAATTTCCACCGGTCCATCGCCAAAGGTCACCAACTCGGTTTCTGGCGAGTGGATCTCTGACAGAATGCGATCCAAAACGATCTGTTTGGCTTCGCGCGTCACCTGACCGACTGCGCCATAGATACGGCCCTGGAACAAATCTGCATAACCCAAAGCCTCTGCTTCAGCACGCACATCGCCGACGTCCGTGCCGCTGGCGAGGTAGAGATTGACGCCGTGTGCAGCCAAGGCGCGCAGAAACAGCACCGCGTTCTTTACGGTAAAATCTTCTACCGCAAGCTCACCGCGCCGCAGCCGTTCCCGGCGACGGTTGACCAGTTGCATCAAGGCTTCGTTGTAAATCGATTTATAACCGGCGGCGTCGAGTATCTCTTCTTCCGGCACGATGCCGAATTCTCGTACCAAATCCCGCAGACCAACCATCTGCGTCAAGGTTTGAATGCCCGTCGTTTGATCGATATAGCGCCGCACCCGCAGCAAAACCCTATGGTAGAGCGCCTCATCTGCATCGTTGTAGTGGTCGGCCAGGATGGCATGCATCATCATGGGTTCCATCACCTGTTCCCAACCCTGCCGCAAAGTGGAAATGGTGCCGTCATGATCAAAAATGGCGGTGCGCACGTTCAGATTCTCAGGGACTGACTCGATGATTTCTATCTCTGTATCGCCATAATAGCGAGCCAGGCGCACATCTTCAGCCAGTTCCGGTTCGTATAGATAGGCGGGACGACTGCCGACGGCGTTGACTTCGTTCCCTGTCGCTGTGCCGGTCACTCCGATGCGGGTAATGGTGACTGCAGCGACGAAATTGCCCACCTGAGCGGCTTCAACCGGCTCCGCACCCACTGCCAGCGATGCGGCCAGACCGGCGAGAAAACTGTCCCCTGCTCCGACTGTGTCGATTCGGCCGATCACCTGAATGCCGGGAATGGCAGTGCAACCCCGCGGATCCCCCACCAGACAGCCACGATCACCGCGGGTTATGAAAATTGGGTGGTTGAGTTTTGCGGCGAGCTGCTCGGCTACCTGCTCCACTTCGCGCCGTAAAACGCGTTCCTGAGCATCTTTTCCTTGTCCGACAAGGCGGAGAGCTTCATGATCGTTGACTTTGAGCCAGGCGCCGTCATAACGCCCCTTCACATGCCGCCCGTCATATAGAAAACGGCATTCCGGATGACTGCGGATAAGAGCTGCGAGTCGATCCTGAAAACAGGCTGTATGGATGCCGGAGAGCACCTGTTGATTGATGATCACCAGATCAAATTGTGGCAATGAGCGTTCCAGTCGCGCGATCAAATCGACAGCCAGTTCATCTGGACAACAGTTAAAATTGCCCATATCCAGCCGTGGCAATTCATCGTCTTCGATATAGGGTTTGCAATAAGTCAGCGTCTGCCAACTGTCGCTGGAAGCGCAAAGCAGATTCTCGATATTGACGCACCGCTGCAGCAAAAGCTCGCGCATGCGGGTGCCAAAGGGATCTGGCCCGATCAAACCAAAAACCGACAGCGAACCAACACCGAGCTCGCTGAGGTTAGCCACCACATTCCCCGCTCCGCCCAAAGAATAGCGCTGCCTGCGCACCGGTTGCGTCGGCTTTCCTGTTTCCAGCGAGATCTCGCTGGCACTCATATCGATGACCCAATAGGCATCGAGACAAAAGTCGCCGATCACACCGATGTGAGCCTGTGGATAGCTTTTTAACAACACATCGAGACGTTCTGAGTTAAGCGGTAAAAATGGCTGCATCGCGCATACTGCCTTCTGTTCGGGTCATAGAGAAATCAACGGCTCGGCTCTTGTCGATCGAGAAGAATATAAGAGTTCAACAGGAGGAAATCAAATCTTAAATGTTTTTGGAGACTTGTTTGTGCGACAAATCCACACAATTTACTGCTCATTGAACTTTTTACTTGGAATTATCCATTGGATGCACTATCTTTTTTATGTTTTGTTTGCAGGGCGATTAGCTCAGTTGGTTAGAGCGCTGGTCTCACATACCAGAGGTCACTGGTTCAAATCCAGTATTGCCCACCTCCTCCCCCCACAGAAAACAGCCACTTACAGCATTATCGTCGGTGGCTGTTTTTCTTTTTAGGCACTCGCCCAAAAAACCTCCATTACGGGTGTTCTTTTTTCGAATTGTATCTTGTTTTTCTGTTTTTGAATGGCTATGTTAAAATTCTGTTGGTGGCGATGAACTGCGAAAGGACACCTCATGTTTAAAAAGGCTTCAGCAATCTTTGTTTTTGCACTTTTTTTGATCGCGGTCGCTGTTGGTCAGCCAATCCTCTACACAGTCGAATATGGGGACCGACCGGTGCAGCCGCCCAGCCTGGTGCCCAAATTCGAATCCAGCTATCGCGGATTCACCGATGTCTGGGTTGTTCACGACAACTGGTACTACGCCTCCCGCACGAGAGCTGATTCCTGCAAAGCGGACGCATTTGTCATCCCCGGCGGCAACACCTCGGATGTGCCGTTTTACGACGGCAGTCTGGATTCATATGTGGAACTCCTGCGCAACCCGGGCAGACCGACCATCGGTTTTTGCGCCGGACTGCAGTTCCTGCTGATGGCATATGGCGGTATCTGCGCCCAGCGCAGTCCGGAAAGCGGCAATCAAACAGCGACGATTTTCGAGGGGGATGAAATCTTTGCCGGCGCGCCCAATCCCTACGTCGACCGCGCCGCCCATACCTACAGCATCGCCGATTTGCCGGATTCTTATCGGAATCTCGCTTCCACCCGGACCTGCTATGTAACCTTTGTCCGCCATATCAGCATGCCCCTCTATGGCAGCCAGCTCCACATCGAAAGTATGAACAATCTTAGCAGCGCCGGACCAGCGATTCTGGCAAACTTTCGCAATATCATCATGCAACGCAAATTTCATGGAATCGCGGAAGCAAACGGTTTTCCCGGCGAGCCAGGAAAAGTCAGGATAAGTTGGTGGCCGGCAAAAACGTCGGAACCGGTTCTTTATCGAATATTTTGTGCCGACGATGTGGCAAAACTGGATTTTGACCATCCTCGCTACGAAACAACCGATCTGCAGTATGAAATAACCGGGTTGGATCCCGAGTCAACACTCTATTTTGCGGTCCGCGCCCAGTCTGCGGCGTTTGTGGACAGCAATCAATCCGTCTTTCCCATCACACCAGACGGCCATCATGAGATCATTTTCCAAAACGGCAAGCCGATCAACGGCCAAAACTATGCCGGCAACGAAGCGACAGCCATCCGTCAGGCTTTTCCGGACTGCAATTACGGTCAGCGTGGAACACCTGGCAAAGATGAGCTCTATTGGTGGAATGCCGGCCTGGTGCAATTCAAAGACCTGGAAAAACATCTGGCGGGGAAAAAGATCGTGGCTGGTAAATTGACTTTCCTATTTGCCGGCGGCGTGAACAGCCAGACCAACAGCTCACACCGGGCTGATATTGCCGTCTATCGAATCCTGAAACCCTGGAATGAGGGCATCGGCTATCTCAACAATACCGCCCGCACCGGTGAGGTGACCTGGAACGCGGCTCAACACAGCCTTTTACCCTGGGAAATCGCCGGCTGCAAAGGCAACAGCGACCGCTCTACGCAACCCATTGCCTCCTATACCTTGAAAGGCGATGGCACCGGCATAGCCTTTGACGGCACAGTGCAGCTGCCGGCTGCGCTCATCCAGAACTGGGTTGATCATCCCGACAGCAACTGCGGCTTGCTATACGAAAAAACTGACACCTACCCCACAGATCAATATTTCTATTTCGAAGACGACGATGACGATTGGTTCATGAATCATCCACGTTTGATTGTCCAATACCTGGATGAAAGCACCTCAGCGGTGGCCGACATTCCCGGAAAACCGCTTCCAGGTTCTTTTACCCTGACGCGAAATTATCCCAATCCGTTCAATGAGTCGACGGTCATTGACTTTGCGCTCAACATCGACCGCCGGGTCAAAATCGATGTTTATGATCTCAACGGCCGATTGGTCACTCGCCTCTTCGAAGGGCAATTGGCTGCGGGTGCGCATCGATTTACCTGGAACGGCAAGGATTGGGCTGGTCGTGCGGTGACAAGCGGGTTGTATTTTTATACGCTGCAGAGCAGCAGTGAACGAACCGTAGGCCGAATGGTGTTGATAAAATGAATTTCGGGGTATGGCAGTCATACCCCGAAATGGTAGTTCCTATCAGCGATTCCGTTTGTGGTTCTGCTGGTACTTTTTCGCCTCTGGATCTTCGCCTTTATTGGCCATAAAGATATAAAATGCAAATACGATCAAACCAACAAAAAATCCACCAACCACCAAAAGCATAAACCAGAAAAAAATATCGTTCATGGCGATTCTCCCATTAAATTGACCAATAGAGTTCAGCAGCAAGACCATTCTCTGCCGATCAACTCTTGCCGATGTTCATCGATAATCTTTTGTTTCAGGACAAGAAGGGAGGTTCATCGCTGTTTGTCGGTGCGGGTCTTTTGAGGCAAAAAACCTGCGGACAGGTTGGCAAATGGGCGCCAAGCCTGCAGCTGTAAAAAGCCGGAAAGCGCCGTTCTACGTCCCATTGGAGCGACGCAGGATTGGCCAAAAGCCGTATTCGTTGTTGACAAATCAAAATCAGCTTGCGCACTGTCGCAGGTAAAATGACAGCATGGGTATCCACTGGCGAATCATCTGCCAACTCTACCGTCTCACCAACCGGCGGCAAGTGATCGACGCGGCCGAACAAGGTAAAACCGAGTGCGATCACGCTAAAGAAAAGAATTGTGTTTTTACCCAACATTGTTATCTTTTTTCAGGTGATGAAACAATGCAAATATGCGAAACGGCGGATCGACTGATCGACCTGCCCTGAAGATTGTTTGCAGATTCCAAAACCCTGCAAGCAGTGTTCGCGCTGTTATCCGCCTTGAAACATCGCCGTTCACTTGAGTGACTTTTGGATTCTGTGCTTCTCCCTGAAGAACAAACAGTTGACAGGAGAATGGCAATTCCCTTCCTGATCAATTTGAACAGGATTTATCGCTAGCCAATATCGCGACAGCAGCGATGGCAATTTAGCACGAATTTCAGGCAGAAACAAGAAAAACCTGTCGGAGAGCAATGATCATGAGGAACTATCGCCTTCTTCTGCTGTTCTGTCCGCTGTTGGCGTTTTGCCAACAAGCCGAACAGTCTCTTGCCCCCTTACAAACTGTTGACCGCGTTGAGATTGAGCGTTATGCCGGACTCTGGTATGAAATCGCCAGGTTGCCCAACCGTTTTCAGCGCAATTGCAACAGCAACACCACCGCCGAGTACCGGTTGCGCGACGATGGCCGCATCGACGTCATCAACAGCTGCCGGCGCCAGGACGGCAGCACGAATGAGGCGCAGGCCATCGCCCGCATCGTTGACAAGCAGAGCAATGCCAAATTGCAGGTGAGTTTTGTCCGCTTTCTCGGTATTTCGCTGTTCTGGGGCGATTATTGGATTATCGGGCTCGATGCCGACTACCGCTATGTAGTGGTGGGCACACCCTCGCGAAAACTCGGCTGGATTCTGGCGCGCGAAGCAAAACTCGATGCAGGTGACCGGGCGTCGATCGACAGCCTGCTGCAACAGCACGGCTATGATCCAAAATTGTTTATCGAAACTGCTCATTTTATACCTGGCGCACCAGAAGAGAAAAAAGAAGAACTGCGTTAAGATCCAGTCATCGAATGGGTTGGCAGAAGACAGGCCAATGATACGGATTACCGGTGAAAATGGGTACTTTTAGCGCAGTCAGTCAAACCTCGGAGCCGGACCACACAGCATGGAGAATCGATTTGCGCTTTTTCTCCTTTCCCTGATACATAAACACATCCGCCAAACGCAAAGCTGAGTCGAAATTATCCGGCGGTTTTCTTAAGGTCACCATGGCGAATTGAGATCACATGCTAAAGCGATAGATGAGAGCTTTGCATTCAGATGTGAAGAGGAGAAAAAAAGTGATGCGTCTCTGCATTTCTATCTTGCTCTTGTTCTTTCTGATTTTTTCCCAACCGTGCGCTGCACAACCGCTGTCAGTCTCGTCACCAAACGCCTCTCTGCGCCTGACTTTTTCACTGCACAACGGCGCGCCGACTTATCAACTCGACCGCTTCAATCGGCCGGTCATCCTTCCCTCGCGTCTCGGTTTTGTTCTCAAAGATCAGCCACCGCTGGCCTACGATTTCACTATCGCAGCGGTCGATTCCGGCCAGGTTGATCAAACCTGGATCCAGCCCTGGGGCGAGAAAAAAGAGATCCGCGACCGCCACAACGAACTTGCCATCGTTTTACAGGAAAAAACTCCCTCCCGGCGAAACCTGATCCTTGTGTTTCGCCTATTCGACGATGGTCTTGGTTTTCGCTATGAATTCCCCTTGCAACCGGAATCGGAGCAGGTGGCAATCATGGATGAGCTGACCGAATTCAATCTGGCTGCCGATGCCGCTGCCTGGTGGATCGGCGCCTACCAGTGGAACCGCTACGAATATCTCTACCAAAAAACCCGGGCCAGCGATATCACCGTGGCCCATACGCCCGTGACTCTGGAGACCGACGACGGCCTCTTTCTCAGCATTCACGAAGCCGCCCTCACCGATTACGCCAGCATGGCGCTGCGCCGCACGAGTCGAACCGGTTTTCAGGCCGATCTGGTGCCCTGGTCCGACGGCATTCGCGTGCGCAGCCGCACCCCTTTCAAAACCCCGTGGCGCACCGTGCAAATCTCCGATAGCGCCGGCGGTCTGATCACCTCCTATCTGATCCTCAACCTCAACGAGCCCAATGTCCTGGGCGACGTCTCCTGGGTCAAACCCGGCAAATACGTGGGTATCTGGTGGGAGATGCACCTGGATCTCTCCACCTGGCATTCGGGACCCCGACATGGAGCCACCACCGCCAACGCCAAACGCTATATCGATTTTGCCGCTGAATACGGTTTTGACGGCGTGCTGGTGGAGGGATGGAATCTGGGTTGGGACGGAGACTGGGTAAACGAATCGATCAATTTTGACTTTACCACACCTTATCCCGATTTCGACATCGAGGCGGTCGCTCGATATGCCCGTGACAAAGGCGTGCGCTTGATCGGCCATCACGAGACCGGCGGCGGCGTGCGCAACTATGCCGAGCAGATGGAAGAAGCGTTTGCTTTTTACCAGCGTCTGGGCGTGAATACGGTCAAGACCGGCTATGTGGGACACGGACAGAGCATTCTGCGGCTGGACGAAAACGGCGTCGAGCAAGGCGAATGGCACCACGGCCAGTACATGGTGCAACAATATCGCCTGGCTGTTGAAACCGCGGCCAAACACCAGATCATGCTGGATGTACACGAACCCATCAAAGACACTGGCATCCGCCGCACCTATCCCAACATGATGACACGAGAAGGCGCGCGCGGCATGGAGTACGATGCCTGGAGCCCGGACGGCGGCAATCCGCCAGACCACACAACGATCCTGCCCTTTACGCGGCTGCTGGCAGGTCCCATGGATTACACACCCGGCATCTTTGACCTGCTCTATCCAGAGATTAAACCTGACAACCGCGTCAACACCACGTTGGCCAAACAGCTGGCCTTGTATGTGGTGATCTACAGCCCGCTGCACATGGCCGCCGATTTGCCGGAAAACTATCGCGCCCGGCCGGGACCCTTTCAATTCATCGTCGATGTGCCCACCGACTGGCACGACACCCGGGTTTTGCACGCCCGGATCGGCGACTATATCACCGTGGTGCGGCAACAACGCGACGGCAGCGACTGGTTTCTCGGCTCGATCACCGACGACCAGGGACGGATACTGGATGCACCTCTTGCATTTCTGGAACCTGGACAAAAATATGTCGCTACCATCTACCGCGATGCTCCCGATGCCGACTGGCGCACCCAGCCGTATGCCATCGAGATCACCGAGCAACTGGTGGATGCAAACACCGTCCTGTCGCTTCGCCTGGCGCCCGGCGGCGGTCAGGCGATCCGCTTTCGGCCGGCAACCAAAGCGGA
>JAKQNP010000020.1 GCA_029565675.1 bacterium | reverse complement strand
CCGAGCTGCACAAGAGATAGCCCAGGCAGGCGTTTCTCGAGGCGCGCTGGTCAGCGCGCAAACACAATCGATTTTAAGGATGCGAATATGCTGAAAAAAATCGATTTGATTTTATCGGTATTTTTGCTGTTCGGAATTCCTTTTGCACACGGGCAACCAGACACCTACTATCCCGCACCCCTGCCGTTCAAACATCTGATTTTGCCTCCAAATACCCAATGCCTGGAAGTCGGTCAGGAATTCCTTGTCTCCATCGAGGTGCATGGCGACTCGCGCATCATGGATGTCCCCATCCCGATGGATGTGGTTTTCCTCATCGATCAATCTGGCTCGATGGAAACAAATGATCCGAACCATATCCGGATGACAGCGGTGCGAAATTTTATCAATCGCATGAAAGAACCTGTCAGAGGCGGGCGGGACGCGGCCGCAATTATCGAGTATGATACCCGGGCACGCGGGCTCCATCCATCTACTTCTGACGGGGTGGCGCCGGCCTTGACAAGGGATTATGACGCCCTGATCGATGCACTGGAAGCGCACGCCGATGGATGCACGAATATCGAAGAAGCCATGCGGCTCGGCAATGAGACGCTCATTCGATATGGCAGCAATCCCAACAAATTGGCCATCCTGCTCAGCGATGGCTGTCCGTCAGACAGCGATTGTTTTGCGGATTATGGCCAGATCGACAGCATTGTCAGCGTGGTGGTTCCCGTCGCCATTCTGCACAAAATCCGCTATTATTCCGTCGGGCTTGGGCAGGAGATCTGCGAATTTTTGCTGGACGATTTGATTGCCCAACCCACCTTGGGCGCCTTTTGCCTTGCCACGAGCGCGGCCGAACTTCCGGCCTGTTTCGATCGGGTCTTCGAGGCCGAGTCCTACCGGATGACGACCCAGGATGTGGTGGTGGAAGAAAGGTTGCCGGAGGGTTTTAAATACAAAGCGACAACCCTGACCGCTTCATCAGGAATCGTTTTAGCGCCGGAGGCCGACCAGACCTTTGCCGAAGAAGGGCAGATCGATGTGCCCATGGGGCATCTCCTGGAGGGACAACAGGAATCATTTTCCTTTGTCGCTTACTGCGAAGAATGCGTCGAACCGGTTATGCCGGGAGAAACCGTGAGCGACGCCGATCTTTTGGTTACCCTGCCGGTCGACGCTGAACAGGCGCGGGTGCGCTATCTGCTCGGCGATGGCGTGGTTCGCTATATGCCGTTGCCGAACAAAGAGGTCTGTGTAGAGCGGCCGGGCGGCCCTACCATCCACAAACTCTTTGATCCGATCCGCAAAGAGATCACCATTCGCATCAAGTCCAATTATCTGCGCGATCACCCGGAACAGATCATCAAAGATTTACAGGTTTGGGAAATCTTCTCGCCGATGTTTGAAGCATGCCGGGAGTCTTTTACAATTGCCCCGGATGAAATCTGGGGAACCGGGCTTGTGGATCCATGGGGATTCTATTACCACTGGACTGTCGGCGATTTGGCGCCTCAGCAGGAATGGAGTGTCTCCGTAAAACTGCGCTGTGGGGCCTGCAAGCCAATGCAGCAAAACCCTCTAGGCATCGATTCTGAAAAGCCGCGCGCTTTTGTCAAGATGGTTTTGCCGGGAACTGCGACACCAGTCGAGTTTCCCATTCCGCAGGCGCTGACACCGGTTGACTATCCCTTGATCGAATGTCCGGATCCAGCCGGCGTGCCCAATTTCGGCATCCAGCCCGCGCAGATGATCGGCGAACAAGTTGAATTCAGAGAGGAGAGCGGCGCCATCTGGATCGATAACAATCAAAATGAATTCGTCGAGGATTGGGGGGATCCCGCCCAGGTCGCAGCGCGTATCCGCCATGTTCGTGCACTCTCTCCGACCCGGGTGACGCCGATCCTGTCAGGAGATCCGCTTGCTATCAACAGGGAAAATCGCATCTATGTGACCTATCGCCACACAGGCGGCAAGCCTGCTGCGGAGGTGGAACTTGTGTTGGAGGCGCGGCCAAAATTCAGCGGACTTGGCTGGGAACAAGCCAACTGGATCCGCGTGGCGAACCAACGGCTGTCTCCTGACGAAGCCATCGAGTTCAGGCGGTTGATCGATCCGAATGTTCACTATGTGGTGTTGAATTGGATTCCGACGATGACACAATTGTCTACGGCTTTGCCTTACGGATTTGTGCCACCCAGCTTGATTCTGGAAGCGCTGCGATTGCGGGTTTTGATGCGCACGCCGGGCGAAATTTTGCTCTATGACAATGCAGCCGAGGAGTTGATCGATGATCTTGTCAATCCGTAGATCTCGGCAGAGCAACAAAGGAAATTGCTTCTTTTTGCCGGCAAACGGATCTGATTTTTCCCAGTGTTCTCGCATGATCAATTCAAGGAACGCCGGCAACAGGGAAGGAGCAAAAAATGACGCCTCGAAATGCAATATTGAAGCGAACAACGTGAATCTGACATCATAGGCTCAGAGTCGATTTGGCTATACAAAAGCGGGCCGCCCAGGTGGACGGCCCGCTTTTTCTTACTACCTTTCAGACGATCTCTTGTAACCATTCAGAGAGGATTATCCCTCTACCGCACCAGCGCCATGCGCCTGATCGCCTGGTAATTGCCGGCGGTCAGGTGGTAGAAATAGATACCGCTTGACCGGTTGCGGCTGTGCCAGACGGCGCTGTGATAGCCGGCCGGCTGTACGCCGTTGACCAGAGTTTCCACGATACGGCCGTTGATGTCGTAGACCGTAA
>JAKQNP010000017.1 GCA_029565675.1 bacterium | reverse complement strand
CTACAGCTCTTTCTCGATTGCGGTGAGATCGACTACGAAAGCAATCGCTACAAAAGCCGCCTGATCAGCCACAGTCTGGTCAACAAACTTTTTCAGGTGCTGGAACGCTGGCAGGCGGAAGGGATTCTCTATTTGCCGTCCTTAGCTTACCTGTTGGGCAGACTAAAAAAAGAAGTGAAACAAGAACAAGCAAAACGAATCCGCCCTTTGATAGAGGCGATGATGGTGTCTGAAAAATTGCCCCAATGGCGCAACGCGCTGATGTGGCTGGATTTGATGTCGAGATCCGAATAAATAAAAGGAGGTCGGAATGCCTTATAATCAACCCCAAGAAAAATTCAGGGAAGTGACCGAGACTGTCCAGGTCATTAAAGCCAAACAACGTTTGGCCGAATTCAAAGGCGAAGAACTTGTTTCTTTTGCTGATGCGATCGGTCGTTTGCTTAGCAGTCAACCTGTTGATTTAAAAACCAGTCAGATTCGTAAGTTTCTCGATGCAGTAAAGAGCATTCGCAGCCGGGGAGTGATTGAGAAAACTTTCGATTTCCGGACTGAAGCGATGATGATGAAGCCCAAATTGGCTTATGCTTCAGGAAGAGCTGATAGCAGACGAAATGGTGTGCAGCCATTTATGGATGTCATTCTACCCTGCATCGATCAGATTTACAAGCAAGAAGATTTTGAGCAGTTAGCTAATTTTGTTGAAGCTATTGTGGCTTACCACAAATATTACGGTGGAAAAGACTGATTGGAAGGAGCTAAAAATGAGCGATTATAAACCTCTTGTAGGTAAATTGGTCATCAATGGTGCCCTTTTATGCCTGACAGGTTTGCATATAGGTGCCTCAAAAGACACATTGGAGATCGGCGGAGTAGACAGCCCAGTGGTCCGCGATCCGTTAACACGCGAACCCTATATCCCCGGCAGTTCTTTGAAAGGAAAACTGCGTGCTATACTCGAGCGGCAGAAAAAACTTGATTCGAATCGTTATAGCGGACAAGGTGTCAATCGCCACGAGTGCTCGAAACCGACTTGCCCTGTTTGCCGCTTATTCGGTTCCACCTCGAAAGAGAAGGATGAAAAAAATCTTCCTGCCAGATTGGCGGTGCGCGATTTGCGTCTGACAACTGACAGTAAAAATTTGTTGCAGGGAATCGATACCGGTTTGGAGTACACCGAGCTGAAATTCGAAAACGCATTGGATCGCGTGAGCGCTGCAGCCAATCCAAGGCAAATCGAACGCGTGCCGGCTGGTTCTTCTTTCGATTTTGAACTGGTCTATACTGTGGAGACCGAAGACCAGAGCCAGATCAAGGAAGATCTTGGCAATCTGTTTTCCTGTTTGCGGATCCTCGAAGACGATGCCCTTGGCGGCCATGGATCGCGCGGATATGGAAGAGTAAAAATCCAATTGAAGAATGAAAATCCCGCGTTATTTGCCCGAAAAATTGATTTTTACCGCACGGCTGATGCTGAAGAAAAGAAAAAAATGGAAAAGGTTGTGCAAGCCTTCAGCTCACTGGAAGAAGTATTGGAAAAAGTCGATGAAATCGCTGCATTTTATGGAGATGGGCAAAATGTCTGATTATCTCATCAAGATGCACTTTTCAGCACCACTGCGGATCGGTGAGAGCGGTATTGGGCTGGAGAAGACGGTGGAATTTCCCCATTCTGACACCCTGTTTTCGGCTCTCTGCCATGCCGTTTTGGAGTTGGAAGGCGAATCCGTTCTGCACGATTTTCTGGTCACTTTTCCCGATCGGCCGGCTCTCATCGTATCTTCCTGTTTCCCGTGGATCGATGATGTCTATTTTTTGCCCAAGCCCATGGTGTACAACAGACAGGTAGGAGAGAAGGCGACTGCCGTCCAGAAAAAGACACTAAAATCGTTGAACTATCTAAAGGTCGACCATTTTGCTCTCTGGTGCAAGGATGAACCTCTTTCTGTTGCGAACCCGGAAGCGGTTTCTGAAGGACAAAAGTTCCTTGCGGAACTGGATGAGTACAAGGATTATCTCCAACGCTTGTCCATCGATTATCTGACACCACGGGTGGCTCTCGATCGCGCGAGTTCGGCCAGCAATCTCTTCTCTATCGGACAGAGGGTTTTTGCGGAAAACGCGGGGCTCTATTTTTTGCTGCGTCTTGCCGACGATCAAAATTGGGAGCGCTGGCAACAAATCGTCACCTATCTCGGTGAGCTCGGCATCGGCGGTGAACGCTCCAGCGGTTTCGGACGCTTTACCGCTGAATGGATCAAACCACAAGGCGAATGGGGAAAACTCTTGACCAATCAGGGCAAGCGCTATTTCTTGGCTGGTCTTTTCCATCCCGAACAAGATGCAATTGATTTGACCGATGCCCAATATCAGTTGTTGGAAAGGCGCGGCTGGTTTTGGAGCCGGCGGACGGGCGTTCAGATGAAGCGCAAGACGGTGTGGATGTTTGCCGAAGGAAGCATCTTCCCGGTGTTGCCAAAAGGCCATCTGGTGGATGTAAAACCTGATGCCTGGACCGGAGGTGAAAGCCATCCCATCTTTCGCAATGGCTTGCCATTTGTGCTGCAAATATAGAGGACTGACATATGCACATGACTTTGGAAACCCTGTCGCCGCTGCATATCGGCGGCGGTGCAGGAGTACTCAAATCCTTTGAATTTCTGGTTCAAAAGGATCGGATGATCGCGGTAAGCGAGGATCGTCTGGTTCGCGCTCTGGCTGCAGAAAATTTGCTGGAAGATTATATCGCAACCATCGACAAAGGACTGCAGCGATTTCGTCTGGGCGACTATTTGCGCAACCGAGGTTTTGACCAACCAAATTTATTGTCCAACATCACCCGCTACAGTTGCCGAATCGCGGATGTCAATGGTGTGCAGGATATCCGACCTTTCATCCGCGATGCGTTTCAACGGCCTTTTATACCCGGGACAGCGATAAAAGGCGTTCTTCGCACCGCTATTTTTTATTGCGCGATTAAGCGAATGTCAGAAGATCGGAAAAAACGCTTTCTCGATGATCCGATTCGCCGCTCACTGGAAAATTTTAAGCAAAAAAATGATACGCGTAGAGGTACGAAAGAGTGGACTAAAAAAAACCTGTTCAGCCGGCAGGAAAATGAATTCTTTCAAAATTTTAAAACGTCGAAAGATACAAAGAAATCCGATCCTAAGACTGATCTGTTACGAGTGCTGCGCGTTTCAGACTCCAAGCCTCTGGAACGCGATTGCGCTGAAGTGCGCCAGGCCAAAATCTTTCGCATTCAGGCAAGCGATAATCCCAAAGGATTTTCTATCCCGGTCGAATGCATACCGGCGGGAATCACGTTCCACATCGATTGGTCGATCGATATGGATCTGTTGGCTCGCTTTCGCGAACAAAACCACACAAAGAATGACTGGATTCCCTGGGCATCGCTCGAAGATTTGGTCACCCACCCCTTTGCCTGTGCGGTGGAGATGGCCAACGATGTTTTAAAACACGAGTCCGATTTTTTTCTCGAGGCTTTCGGCGAACCCTATCCTATCGATCCCGGTGAAAATTTCCATCTCGGCTGGGGCGGGTCGCTGCTTTTGTCATCCGTCTCTTTTCTGTTGCCCGCAGAGTTGCGCATTGAAATGCGAAATCTTTTGTTCACCGATCGCGGCGATGCACCGGCGCCGAAATCCCGCAAGAGGCTGGTCGATCAGCCGAATAGCGGAACCGTACCGGGGTGGGTGAAGATCATCGCTAAAGAGGACTAAATATGGCTGCAACGCTATTTTACCTCGTCGGCAATTCGGATTTAGCCATCAACAGTCAGACGCGCTTTGCCAAAGAATTTCGTATCATAACCGAACAAATATGGAGAGAGATCGAGAATCGATTGAAGCAAGAGAATGGTAAAAAGTTTCTGCGACACGATTCGTTTAACTTCTCCAATCAACCCATAACGATAAAGAAAAATGATCAGCAAGATCCTCTCATCATTAAATCCATTGGCTTTCCTATATTTTTCAGCTTGTGGAACAAATTCGATCCATTGCCCAGACGCATCATATTATTCTTTACCGATCAGAAACAACCGCACAGCAGCGACACGCTTTTCGCTGCAAAGATGCTGAAATTCTTTATTGAAAATAAAATTGCTGTCGGGAATATAGTGCCAGAGCTTGACCTTGAAACCATCGACGGCGATCCGAGCGATTATGACATGATGGCGCGTTATTTCAGCGGTTATTTCTTTTCCAAGAAAAAGTTGTTGAACGCCAGTACTCCAGCCTATTTCTGTCTCAGTTCCGGCA
>JAKQNP010000001.1 GCA_029565675.1 bacterium | reverse complement strand
CGGATCGGAGTTGGGAAACAGTTTTTCAGCAATTTCACTGCCCAACACCACCACCGGCCGATGATGGCTGACGTCATTGGCCGTTAAAAAGCGGCCGTATTCAGGCACGAAACCTGCGGTGATCAAGTACTGATCCGTGGTGCCGACGATGATCGCTCCTTCGAGCTGATTTTCCTGAAATTTGATTGGACGATTGGTATACAAGGCTGGCGCCACCGCTTGCGCCAAAGTCGACAGGTCGGCAAGTCTTTCGGCTTCTTTTACGGTGATGTTGCGGCGATTGCGATACATCCAGAAAGAATTGCCCTCCATCATCCAAGGAAATTTGGCGATGTAAAGAGTATCGCTCCCCAAAGAACTGATCTGATTGGTAAACGCTTTGTTCAATCCCTGGATCAGCGCCACAATGGTAATCACGGTCGTCACACCGATAATAATGCCCAGAGTGGTCAAAGTCGAACGCATCTTATACGAGCGCAAGGCCTCGAAGGCCATTTTCATGCTTTCCCAGATGGTGATCACAATTTTCATAGATCAGTCCGTTTGATTCGACACAAAAACCTCTTGTCGCTGAAAAGATCAGCAGCAGAGGCGGATCAATGGCTGCCGTTGGCGGCTTCATCGCGTTCGATCAGCCCGTCGCGCAGGCGCACGATGCGGTCAGTATGTTCAGCGATATACTCTTCATGGGTAACCAAAATGATGGTGTTGCCCGCTTCGTGCAACGTTTCAAAGATCTCCATGATTTCGTCGCCGGTCTTGCTGTCGAGGTTACCGGTCGGTTCGTCGGCTAAAATAATCGACGGATTGTTGACCAAAGCGCGGGCAATGGCAACTCTTTGGCGTTGTCCGCCTGACAGTTCGTTCGGTTTGTGATCCATGCGATCAGCCAAGCCCACCTTTGCCAAAGAGTCTCTGGCCTGCGCCCGCCGTTTGGCTGACGGCACACCGCGGTAAATCAGCGGCAATTCGACGTTTTGCAAAGCATTCGCGCGCGGCAAAAGATTGAATGTTTGAAAGACAAATCCGATTTCCCGATTGCGAATCTCCGCCAATCGATCATCGTCCAGATCGCTGATCCGGGTATCGTTGAGCAGATAAGAACCCGAAGACGGAGTATCCAGGCATCCGAGTATATTCATCAAAGTCGATTTCCCGGAGCCGGAAGGCCCCATAATCGCCACATACTCATTGCGCTCGATGTTCATCTTTATGCCTTGCAGGGCAGTGACTGTTACCGAACCAACTTGATAATCCTTGGTAATATTTTCCAGCTGGATCAACATAGAATCCTCACTCAATCTGACGTCTTGCGATAGCCGAGATCTTTTTTGACCTTTACACGGCTGCCTGCTTGCAACTGGCTTGACAAGGCTCTATAATTACCCGATACCACTTTCTCGTCTTCCCGCACTCCGCTGATGATTTCGATACTGGTATCGTTGCTGATACCGGTCTCGACTTTTGCCATGCGCACCGTATCGCCCTCGACCACAAATACGACTTCTTGCATGTCTGTTTTTCCTTCACCCGACGCGGATGGCGGCAAAGTCGACGAACTGGCGGCGGCGCTGTCCTTTTTCGCTGCCCGCGCGGTCACGCACTGAATCGGGAGGTACAAAACATCGGAGCGGGTTTCTGTGGCAATATCGATGGTTGCCGACATGCCCGGCCGCAATTTCGCATGGCCTTCGATCACTGCTGTCTTGACTTCAAAATTGGTCACCTGCTCCTGGGTTCCCCGACCACGGGTGGTCGCCATGTGAGCAATCTCCGACACCCGTCCCGGCAAAATCGTATCCTGGATCGCATCAACCTCGATCCGGCATTCGTCACCGACTGTGACAAAAACCACGTCGTTCTCATCGATCTCGGTCAAGACCTCCATGCGGCTGAGATCTGCTACATTGAGGATGGGATCAGCCTGAAATTGCGATCCGGTTACGATCTCACCCACCTCTTTGTAGCGTTTGATCACTGTTCCGTTCATTGGCGACAACAACCGCGTTTTGCTCAAATCATCTTTCGTCTGGCGCAACAGCGCTTCCATCTGCCGCACCGCACTTTCAGACGACAACAAGTGCGCTTCCGCCGCATCCAGATCCGCCTGCGAGGTCAGATTTTTATTAAACAAGTCTTGAGTGCGCTTGAAATCGGCGTTCGCCTTCTTGAAATCCGCACGCGCCGATAGCAGCTGCGATTCAGTCTGCTCCAGGGCTGCCTCATAACGTGTGCGGTCCAAATCGGCCAATAGCTGACCTTGTTTGACGCTATCTCCTTCACGCACGTGGATGGTCACGATTTCTGCAGGAATGCGAGCCGAAATATCCACATCGACCGCAGATTGCACATAACCTGATCCTGAGACTGTGCGCGTGATATCCCCGCGCTTGGCCACCTCAACTGAAACATCGACAGTGCCGGTGTTGTCGCGTTTTAAAGTAACCGCCGCCATGACGGCGATCAACAAAAACAGACCAAGAAACAACAATCCTTTTTTTCTTTTCGACATGCCTGTACTCCGTTCTTAGCATCAACGACTGCTTATACCCAGGACCGACTCCAATCGCGCGCGGGCGATTTTGGCGTCATACTCGGCGCGCACATAGCTGCTGTGGGCTTCCGTCAATTGAACCTGTGCCTGTGCCACTTCCAGCTCGGTGCCAGAGCCGACTCGGCGTTTTTCTCGCTGCAACCGCAAATTTTCCTCTGCCGCCTCGATGTTTTCGCGGTTGATTTCGAGCAAATCCCGATAGGCAGCAAGACGAAGAAAATATTGTTTGACGTTGGCAATTACGATCCGTCTCGCTTCCGTCAGGTCTTCCAGTGCGATTTCATAACCCAACTGCTGGCGCTGAATCGCGGCTTTATCGGTAAAACCATTGAACAAATTCAGCTGAAAAGAAAGACCCAGGTTGACCGAATAATCCTCATCCAAATTGCTTGTATAAACCCGGTTATAATCGTCATTGGCGCGGCTGTAGGACGCACCAAATCCCAACGCCGGCATATAGCGCGCCTTTGCGGCCTGATAGGCAAAAAGATTGCTTCTTGCTTCCAACTCGAGCATTTTTATGGTCTTGTTCCCAGCAATTGCCGTATCGACCGCCTGTTTGATATCCTGGTCTGGAAATATCGGTGCACTGCGATCCTCAGTGACTTCAATCGGCGTGCTCGGATCGCGCCCCATGGCGTAATTGAGATCCGCACGGCCAAACTCGACCAAATTCTGCTGTTCGAGCAAAGCGGCGCGATTGCTGCCCAAATTGACCCGCGCGGCATAGACTTCGGCCTGTGAAGCCAAACCGATATCCAACCGGGTCTGCGCTTCATCCAGTTGCTGTTGCGCCAAAGCCACCGCCTTTCCATAGACTTCCTGCAGATGGAGTTGCTTGAGCAATTCATAATAGGCGACCTTGACTTGCAAAACGACATCCAATTCGGTCTGCTCGCGCGAGAAACGAGATGCCGACTGCAACGCCTTGCTCTGACGGATTCCATTGCTGCTGCGGCCGAAATCCCATAAATTTTGGTTCAGCGATATCGATGCCGAGTGCGAGTTGCGCTCGCTGCGCGGCTGGGTAATTTGTTGCTGATCAAACAAAGTGCGATTGGTCAAAGAATCGTAACCCACCGGCACATTCTCCTGATCCACCCGGGCACCCCGAATCGACTTGCCTGCCGACAGCGACGTCGAAATCGTCGGCAAAAAGGCTGACCAGGCATCTGTGACCTGGGTTCCGGCCACCTGCTCCCGGCGGGCGGCGTTGCGCAGCGTCGAATTGTTTTGCAGCGCTATTTCGATGCATTCATCCAGACTGACGAGCTGACAAAACCCTGTTCCAACCAAGGCAAACAACAAAAAAACGCCACATAAAAAAGTTTTTCCCGTCATGCCAAAACTCCCGACTCGATTGATCAACAGTTTAACGCGGATAACCTTCGTCACAATTTCTACATGCCGCCCATCATGGCGCCCAGCGCGGAAAAGGCCGATGAACTCAGATAATAAAGCGCATAGATTCCCAGGACCCAGGGCAATACCGACTTGAGCGGCTTGCCGACCAACACCCCCAGCCCGATGGCCAACACGGCCAGAGACCAGATGGAAAATATCTCAATTTTCGCCATCAGTGTATAAACAAAATTCTGGAGAAATCCCTTCGGTGTGATATTGAGGAAAGTGGCCAGGCTGAAATGGACATCCACACTCGATTTGGCAACCATCAGGGGCAGTTTGATCAAACCGCCGAGGGTATTGATAAACGAGTGATAGGTGACCAGGCCGAGCATTTGCCCAAACGAAACCCGCCCCTCAAGAACCACCTTGCCGACCAACAGCCATAGAGCGGCGAGGAAAAAAACACTGAGCAAGCCAACCAGGACAATCACCAGCGCTCGGGCTACAGGATGCCGCATCGCTTTGGTCATGGGATTGTTTTCCATCGCTTGTATGGCGGTATCGATTTGCTCCTGACTCATGTCGCGTGCGCGCAGCATGGCGATGGCTTTCTCCGTCTGTTCCTGCATGGCGATCGGACCCACGACCTCGCCCACCAGAACGCCGATGAGGATCAGAACGATCAGCGGTATAACCCAGGCCGGTCTGATCTTTACAGCTTTAAAAGTCAGCTGTGGCGCGGCAAACACGTTGATGATGCGGGAGATCAGATTCAGATCCTGCGCCGCGACTGGCGCTGTGCCAGGTGTTATTTCATTCATCATGATTTCCTCTGAAAAATGAGCCCTTCTTCCTTCTCACTTACTCACTCAAAGCACTTTGGCAGATTCTTGCCCCTTGACGCTGAAAATCCATCGGCGCACTGAAAGCTCTTGAAATAACAATGGCGAACCGGAAAACAGATAAAAACAAAAATTGTCCCATCTTGCAGCACTATCTGCGCTGGAAGTGCCTTGTATAGGGACGAAAGGGGCAAAAAAAAGTTTCGGATTTGGCTTTGTGCGGCGGCCTGGTCAGTCCGTGGATTCGAGTATTTCGTCTTTCACACGCAGCAAATAAGCCAATGCT
>JAKQNP010000058.1 GCA_029565675.1 bacterium | reverse complement strand
TGCTTACACTGAAAAGTAACCAGACGCTAGTATGCAGGAAAAAAAGCCAGGTTCCCAAGACTTTCATTTTATGTTCGACCATATGCTCGAGGGCGTGCAGATCCTCGACCGCCAATGGCGCTACACCTACGTCAATGATGCGCTCGTGGGTTATAGCCGTTATTCGCGTCAGGAACTTCTGGGCCATACCATTATGGAATGTTATCCGGGTATCGAGCAAACAGAGGTGTTTGCCGCCATGAAGCGGTGCATGAAACTCCTGATTCCTGAGAAATTGCAAAACGAGTTTACCTTTCCCGATGGCAGCTCGGGCCATTTCGAGCTCAGCATACAACCGTTCGATGACGGGATTTTCATTTTCTCGGTCGATCGCACCCAGCAGGTCATGGCATCAGAAAAGTTGCTCAAGGCCAATCGGCTCTATGCCTTTAACAGCGCCATCAATCACAGCATTGTACAAATTACCGATCGCGAGGAATTGCTGTCTAACGCCTGCAGGATTGCCATTGAGATTGGTGCGTTCAAAATGGCCGTCATCACCCTTATGGATCCCGATGGCAACCTCCATATCGTAAGTGCCCGTGGCGAAGGCCAGGTCGCGCAAGAGGCGGTAAAATACGCGGGCATGCACAAGGATGATCCCTTGGTACGCGATACCCCGACAGGAAAAGCCTTGCGCTCGGGCAAACACGCTGTGAGCAATGATGTTTTGGCCGATAGCGGGATGGCGCAATGGAAAGAGGGCCTCGTTAAATACGGCATCCGCTCGAGTATCTCTTTCCCGTTAAGCAATTTCGGGAAAACCATCGGCGTCATCGGATTTCACTCGGGGATTGTGGGGTTTTTTGATGAGCAGGAAGTCTTTTTGCTCAGCGAAGTCGCGACCGATTTGTCGTTTGCGCTCGAAGCCTTTGTAAAAGCAGAAAAGTACGATGCCGCTAACAGGCTCATCGAAGCCAATGAAAAGCGGTTCAGGGCGCTGATTGAAAAAAGTGCCGACATGAAGACACTCGCCAATCGCGAGGGCCGATTGTTTTATTGCAGCCCCACGGTCACCAAAGTTCTGGGCTATAAGGCCGAGGAACTACAGGATCGGCTCGTCTTCGATTTGATCCACCCAGACGATCGTTCCGATTTTGTAAAAAAAAGGAATAAAATATTAAAGAAGGCCGGCGATTATTTCCAGTTCCAACACCGGCGGCTGCACAAAAACCGCAAATGGGTTTGGTGTGAAGGAACACTGACTAATTTGCTCCACGAGCCTGGCGTAGAGGCGATGGTGACCAACCTGCGCGACATTACCGATAAGAAAGCGGCCGAGCTACAGAAAGAATTCGATGCCAGCAACCAATACGCGCTCATCAACAATACCAGCGACCTGATGTGGAGCGTCGACAAAAACTACCGGTTGATCACCGCCAACGAACCTTTTAACGAACTGGTAACGCTTACCCGTGGCGCGGCGATTCCAAAAGGAAGTAAAATCCTTGAAGGCGCTCCGGCCGAGCAGGCACTGTTGTTCCAGAAGTCGTGCGTCTTAATAACCCGCTCCCTATCTGGGCCGAAATCTCGTTTCACCCCATCCGCAAGGACCAAACCATCGTAGGTACGGCCTGCCATTCGCGCAACATCACAGAAATCATCAACCTCGGTGAAAAGCTCAAGAAGTCGGTACAGGAAATATCAGACTACAAATTTGCGCTCGATGAAGCCGCCATTGTGGCCACGACCGACCACCGGGGAATCATCACCCACGTGAACGACAACTTTTGCCAAATCTCAAAATACAGCCGTGAAGAGTTACTCGGCCAGGACCATCGCATCATCAATTCGGGTTACAACGACAAGGCCTTCATCCGCAACCTCTGGAGGACTATAGCCAAAGGCGGGATTTGGCGCGGCGAGATGAAAAATAAAGCGAAAGATGGCGTGACCTATTGGGTAGACACCACCATAGTGCCGTTTGTAGATGAAAACAACAAACCGTACCAGTACATCGCCATTCGCGCCGATATCACCCAGAAAAAGCGCATCGAGCAGGAGCTTCAAAAGAGCGAGCAGTTTAGCCGATCGGTATTGAATTCCTTGAGCGCGCACATTGCCGTGATCGACTCGGGCGGTAACATCGTGGCGGTCAACAGCGCCTGGGAAGAATTCGGGCGCCACAACGGAGCGACAGCGCCAACGGGCAACGGCCACCACTACAACTATTTTGACGTTTGTGAAAAATCCTATCAACTGGGAGACCATACCGCAGGCGAAGTGCTAAAAGGCATCAAGTCTGTACTCAACAAGCAAACCCCACATTATTATCTGGAATATCCCTGCGAGTCACCCAACGGGCCGCAGTGGTTTGCCATGCTCGCGCGCGAGTTTTACGGCGAGGCCGCGATGGTCGTGATTGCCCACCAGGACATTTCACAGCGCAAGCGTGCCGAAACCGAGCTCATCCGCAAAAACGCCGAACTGCAAAAAACCAATTTCGAGCTCGACCGTTTTGTGTACAGCGTATCGCACGATTTGCGTTCGCCACTCACCGCCGTACTCGGGCTGGTGTCGTTTATCGAAGAAGAAACCCTTGAGCCCGATACCTTGCTGCACGCCCAGATGATACGCGCCCGCATCGCCCGCCTGGATGAATTCATCAAAAACATCCTCGACTATTCGCGAAGCAGCCGCATGGGGATCCAGACAGAAAGGATAGACCTGCGACAAACCATACAAGCGGTGGTCACCGCACTCAGCGGATCAAAGGAATCCGACGGTATCCGTTTTGAAGTCGACGTCAACCAAAGCCAACCGTTCTTTTCAGACCGGCATAGTGTGACCACCTTGCTCGAGAACCTGCTGTCGAACGCCATCAAGTTTACCGATAAAAACAAGGATGACGCCCACATTACCATCATTGCCCATACCTACGCCAACCAACTCGAGCTGGCCATAAAAGACAACGGGATCGGTATCGCCGAGGAATCCCAAGGTAAAATTTTCGATATGTTTTTTAGGCTGTCGGGAGCGGTACCGGGCTCGGGCCTGGGTTTGTACATCGTTAAAAGCATCGTCGAAAAGATCGGTGGCACCATCAGGGTCGAATCGCAAATCGGCTTGGGCACCACTTTTATCATCCA
>JAKQNP010000048.1 GCA_029565675.1 bacterium | reverse complement strand
GGAAGTAATGACCTCTTGCTGTTCCTTCATCTTCATTGGCGGCGGCCCGCAACTCTTCCAGCTGCTGTTTTTCCTGTTCTTTCTGAGTAATGACATTTTGCAGATCAGCCTTCTGCGCCTCCAGCTGCTGGGCATGCTCCTGATCAACCACCCGCTGCTGTTCCAATTCTTCCAACTGCTGTTGATAACCCAAAATTTCTTCGCCTAATTCGGCGACGCGGTTGACCGGGGTTGCGTTATAACCATAAACCCCGCCTTCGATTCCCATCTTGCGCAAATACGCCAATGCTGTTTCATTGCGCGGTTCCAACAGCAAGACCTTGCTAAGTTCGTGAATGGCATCTTCATAACGTCCGGCCTCATAATGAGCGACACCAACCTTGGCCAAATCACGTGCCACCATGCCTTCACCCGCAAGACAGGCAAAGGGCAAAAAAAGTCCTGCCGCAACCAGCAGGAACAGGGAACGGCATAAAATTTTTATTGATTTCATGGAATGTGTGGCCATCTTGACAGAAATGACTCCTGTATAAACTTTACAACTTCTTTAAGGCTAAGGGATTATATCATCCACCAGATTTTTCTGTCAACGCATAGAATATCTTTATTTTTATATTTTTTAGTTTTATGGTAATATAATTTCACCTTTTTAACCTTTTATCCTTAATGTCGTCGCATGTCAACTCAAACCGAAACCCCCATGCTCCAGCAGTACCGCTCTATCAAGGCCAAACATCAGGACTGTATTCTCTTTTTCCGGCTCGGTGATTTTTACGAAATGTTTTATGAAGACGCGCAGGTGGCTAGCGGCATTCTGGACCTGGTGTTGACCTCGCGCGGCAAGGGAACCGCCAATCATGTCCCCATGTGCGGCATTCCGTATCATTCTGCAGACAGCTATATCTCAAAATTAATCCGCTCAGGATTCAAAGTCGCGATCTGCGAACAGGTTGAAGACCCAGCCCTTGCCAAAGGCATTGTGCGCCGGGATGTGATCCGCGTCATCACCTCTGGAACTTTTTTGGATGAACAATCTGCGGACGCGCGCTACATTCTGTGTCTAAGCCCCAACGGCAAAGAAACAGGGCTTGCCTTTATTGATCCTGCGAGCGGAACGATTCAAACCAATCAATATGCTGAAACCAACCGTTGTGTCGAAATCCTGGCCCGGCTTCCGGTTTACGAATGCGTTTATCCGCAGGCTGCCCAGGATGCCATCAAGGCGTTCTTCAATCATCCCTTGCTGCGTTCCAAAGAAATTATGTTGAGCCCCCATGAGGACTGGTGTTTCAATAAAGAGATCGCCCAGAAAAATCTCTGCGAACATTTCAGGCTGCCCAATCTGCGCGGCTTCGGGATCCAGGAATTGCCGGTCGCGATCTCCAGCGCCGGCGCGCTTTTGGAATATCTCAAACAGATGAACCAGCAGCCGCTCAAGCATGTGGACAAAATTACACTCTACGCAGATGAACATTACGCCTTTATTTCTCCGGCCGCGATCTATGGCCTCGAACTAAACACGCTGTTCAAAACCATCAACGCCACCCTCTGCGCCCTGGGCAAACGCAAACTGCATTTCTGGCTTCACCATCCGCTGAAAAATCCAGCGAAAATTCTCGAGCGCCAAGAGGCCGTGACCCTGCTCAAGGACCGCCCCAAACTCCAAGAGCAGTTCAAACGACTGTTGAGCCAGATACCCGACGTTGAAAAAAGCATTTCCAAACTCTCGTGCGGTTATTCCGATCCCAAAGACATCCTTTTTATCCGAAACGCCCTGTGTCTGATTCCGGAAATTCAACAGGCCATCCACGAAATACAACAACTCAATCCGCTGTTTCGACTCGACGACATTCCGGACCTGCGCCAGCTTTTGGAACGCGCCATTAATCCGGAGATGCCGATCACCAAACACGAAGGCAAGGTTATTCAAAAAGGATTTCATCAACAACTCGACGAATTGCGCGAGATTCAAAACAACGGCCGCGAATGGCTTAAACATTTCCAGCAGCGCGAAATCCAGCGCAGCGGGATCAATTCGCTCAAAGTCGGATATAACCGCGTCTTCGGCTATTATATTGAGGTAACCAAAACCCGCCTGGCCTCGGTTCCCCAGGATTACATCCGCAAACAGACTTTGGCCAACGGCGAACGCTTCATCACGCAGGAGCTCAAGGAATACGAGGAAAAAATTCTCACGGCCCAGGAACAGATTCTAAAAATCGAACAGGAACTGGTCCTCAAACTGCAGCAGGACATTCTGGAACATTCCGTCGCGCTCCATCAATTCGCCCGGGATATCGCGCGATTGGACGCGCTCTACGCGTTGTGCCTGCTGGCCCAGCGGCCGGGATATGTCGCGCCGTTCATCAATGACGAAACCCTGATCGACATCCGCGACGGACGGCATCCGGTAGTCGAACAGTCTCTCGAAACTGACTTTGTCCCTAACGACACCCTGCTCGACAGCGTTGAGAATCATCTGATCATTTTGACCGGCCCCAACATGGCCGGCAAATCGACCTATATCCGCCAGATCGCGATCCTGATCATCCTGGCCCAGATAGGAAGCTACATCCCGGCATCGTCCGCGACGATCGGAACTGTAGATAAAATTTTTACGCGCATCGGTGCCCATGATGATATTGCCAAAGGACAGAGCACCTTCATGGTGGAAATGAACGAAATGGCGGACATCTTGAACAATCTTTCCGCGCGCAGTCTGGTCATCCTCGATGAGATCGGACGCGGCACCAGCACCTACGACGGCCTGAGCCTGGCCTGGGCCCTGGCAGAGCATCTTCAAAAAACTCCGGCGCGCACCATGTTCGCCACCCATTTTCATGAATTGACCGCGCTGGCCGATGATTTTCCCGGCGTGAAAAATTACAATGTGGCGGTCAAGGAATGGAAAGACCAGGTCATCTTCCTCCACAAGATCATTCCCGGAGGAACAGACGACAGCTATGGCATTTATGTGGCCAATCTCGCCGGCATTCCCCGCGAGGTCATCACCCGGGCGAAAAAAATCCTGACCCGGCTCGAATTGCACCAGGATTTAAAGGGTTCCCTC
>JAKQNP010000007.1 GCA_029565675.1 bacterium | reverse complement strand
TTTAAAAAGCATCAATTGATTCGTATATTCAGTCATAGCTGTTTCTCTAATTTAGTTTTGGTTTATACTGATCGTCAAATCAATATAAATCAAAAACTTGTTAGACGAAACAGCTTTTTTTATGAATAATGCAGGCTAATTCTTTACTAAAGTTATTTTAAGATATTGTTTCCTGATAAATTTTATATGAAACTGCTTCATACAAATTGGACTTCGTATAAAAATACTCTTTTTGTTTGTGAAAATGAATTTTCATTTAGTCGGAATGTCCATTTTCAGCTGACGTAAAACAATTTAACAATTTTCAAAGCCATTATTTTAAACCGGATTCTTAGTTTTTCTTTTACTTTTTTTTCATCAAAAAGACCCCCATTTTCAACTTTCACATAAAAGAAAAAGTGTCCACGAAGGCCTGACATATCACGACGAGGCGAGGAGAGTATCGCAGCCCATTAATTTATGTTTGCAAAACAAGTAGTTTTGTCGTATAGTTATATGCGTGATATATAATGCTTTGGGGGTATAATTCTGCTATATAACTACAAAAACTGTCCTGTTAAATATATGTATTTTCTGGTACTAAGAACCATGTTAGGATTCTGCCCATGGATCTCTGGAGAACAAGAAACCACTCGATTAAAATGCTCACCAAGGAGTACGGGCAGCAGGGAAAAGCTATTGAAGAGGCTTTTTCCATTATCGATGACTGTATCGGCCTACTAAATAGGAAAACACCCTATGATGACTTTCATTGGATTTGTGGATTAGCGTTGGCGAAAGCCAGAAATTACGCCCTAGGTGCATACGAGCTTATTCTTGATGGGCTTGCACAAGAAGCCGGAGCTCTCGTAAGGCCGTTTATTGAATACCACGAGCTCCTAATCTATTTTCGCAAAAACACGTCTCGAGTTAAGGAAGCACTTGAAGACCGCCTGCCCCCTGCAGGGAAGCGCGCCCAGGAAATTGGTGGTTGCTTCCACGGTTTTAGAGAGTATCTGAATAAACACGCTTCGCATAGCTCTTTCAGCCATCACGCGCTTAACCATCTCTTCGAAAAGCCCGAGATGACAATCCGGAAAGAGCAGCCTATGTTGCCGAACGCACTTTTCCGCAACATCAGCGATTTCTTCGTGCTGATGATCTTACTTGGAATCGAAGCAGTAAACTGCTTGCAAACTGAGGAGGGAAGCAGTGCCGAGGCACAGGCGATGGCCTTAGACGAATTGCGGAGAAAGGGCATTGATATTTTTCGGCTTGATGAAAGGTCAAACAAAGATGCACTGAAGGTCTAACAACTTTTTTTAATCCGACGATTTGCTTTTTCGCTGCACTCGAGGGTAAACCTTGGTTCATGCTAGACATTAGGCAGTCATTTTAAGGTTATCGACATGGAAGTATGGTAATTCTCTGTCAGTCCATTTTATGTTGTGACTCTACTCAAGGTAAGTCGTTACAAGGAGAGGATAATATTGCGCAAAAAGAAGGGATTACATGGCCCGACTTGAAGAAATCAGAAGAGGTGCAACCGTCAAAGGAGTACTGCCCGATGGTTTCGTAACGGTTGTAGATGTATCCTGGATCGGTTCTGTGGCTATCGAGCTGACCTATAAGGACAGCAAGGGCAAACTGGCGAACGAGCTCATATATCGGGACCAAGAGGGCGACCTTGAAATATTGGAATCCGGTAAACCATGGAGCTTCGATAGCGACTCCGACCTCTTTAGACTGGTTTCTGAAGCTTACCGTATCCGTCTCGCCTACCTTTTCGATCCACTCCTGGCTGTCCACACCTCACTCGTCGACCCCCTGCCGCACCAGATTACAGCTGTTTACGAATCAATGCTTTCTCGACAGCCGCTTCGTTTCCTGCTGGCCGACGATCCAGGGGCCGGGAAAACTATAATGACCGGGCTGTTAATAAAGGAGTTGATTGCGCGGGGGGATCTGCAACGTTGCTTGATCGTCTGCCCCGGCAATCTGGTTGAACAGTGGCAGGATGAACTTTATCGGCGCTTTCACCTGCCATTTGAGATTATGACGAATGACAAGTATGAAGCGGCAAGGACTGGAAACTGGTTCGCAGAGAATCCGCTCTCTATCTGCCGCCTCGACAAGCTCAGCCGCAACGAGGACGTACAGGAGAAACTAAAGACCACAGATTGGGATCTCGTGGTCTGCGACGAAGCCCACAAGATGAGCGCATCCTTTTGGGGCGGCGAAATCCACAGGACCAAACGCCACCAGTTGGGACAGATTCTTTCCACCCTTACTCGCCATTTCCTGCTCCTGACAGCCACGCCTCACAACGGCAAAGAAGAAGACTTCCAATTGTTTATGGCTCTGCTGGATGGTGACCGCTTCGAGGGCAAGTTCCGGGACGGGGTCCATTCCATTGACGCCAGTGATCTGATGAGGCGTATGGTCAAGGAGGATCTGCTCAAGTTCGACGGCCGACCTCTTTTCCCGGAGCGCAAGGCATACACAGTCGAATACGAACTTTCCGACGGCGAGGCTGACCTATACCAGCGCGTGACAGAGTATGTGCGTGAAGAGTTCAACCGAGCCGAAAAACTCGCCAATGACGGCCGCAAGGGCACAGTCGGATTCGCATTGACAGTCCTCCAACGCCGCCTGGCATCATCCCCGGAAGCCATCTACCAGTCGCTTCGCCGGCGCAAAGAGCGGTTGGAGAAAAGATGCCGCGAGGAGGAACTTCTCAAGCGTGGTGCCGAGGTCCACATAGATTGGCAAAAGGATGTTCCGGATCTCACAGAGGACGACCTTGAAGACCTCGAAGACGCGCCGGACAAGGAGGTCGAGGACACGGAAGAGCGCGTTGTCGATCTCGCATCGGCGGCCCAGACCATTGCTGAACTGAGGGCGGAAATCGCGATTCTCAATGATCTTGAGCAAGTGGCCCTGAGGGTGCGTCAGTCGCGAGCGGATCGGAAGTGGGACGAGCTTTCACGGCTACTGCAGAATCAGACAGAGATGTTCGACGCCCATGGCCACCGCCGGAAACTGATCGTCTTCACCGAGCATCGCGACACGCTGAACTACCTGCAGGACCACATCGGCTCGCTGATAGGAAAGCCGGAGTCCGTCGTGATCATCCATGGCGGTATGGGTCGGGAGGAGCGTAAAAAGGCAGAATCGCTCTTCACGCAGGACAAAGATACCGAAGTGCTCATCGCCACGGACGCGGCGGGTGAAGGCATCAACCTGCAGCGGGCACACCTGATGGTTAACTATGACCTGCCGTGGAACCCGAACCGTCTCGAACAAAGGTTTGGCCGCATCCACCGCATTGGGCAAACAGAAGTCTGTCACTGCTGGAACCTCGTAGCGTCCAAGACGCGGGAAGGCGATGTGTATCTACGCCTGCTGGTAAAGCTAGAGGAGGAACGAAAAGCGTTGGGCGGGAAGGTCTTCGACATCTTGGGTAAGCTTCTCTTCGGCGACAAGCCCCTGCGAAACCTCCTCATGGAGGCCATCCGGTACGGAGACCGTCCGGAAGTCCGCGATAGGCTAAACCAAGTCGTCGACAACGCTATGGACCGCGAAAAGCTCCGCGGTCTCATCCAGGAGAACGCACTAGCCCAAGACTCGATGGATGCCTCTCGCGTCCAGGAGATTCGGGAAGACATGGAACGGGCCGAGGCGCGTCGGCTCCAGCCACATTTTATTGCCGCCTTCTTCAATGAATCCTTCAAGCGGCTCGGTGGCACGCTGCGCGAAAGAGAACCGAAGCGTTACGAGGCGACCCATGTGCCCGCTGTAATTCGCAACCGGGACCGAATCATCGGCATGCGTGACCCCGTGCTCACTCGATATGAACGGCTCTCCTTCGAGAAAGATCTGATAAACGTCCCGGGCAAGCCTATGGCTGAGTTCATCTGCCCCGGCCATCCGCTCCTTGACGCCACGATAGACCTGGTTCTCGAAAGGCATCGGGACCTTCTACGTCAAGGTTCCATCTTGATCGATGAGACCTCACAGGATGAGGAGGTGCGTGCCCTTGTCTATCTGGAGCATTCCATCCAGGATGCGCGCACAGATCGTAACGGCAATCGTCGCGTGGTGTCTCACCAGATTCAGTTTGCGGAAGTGACCGCATCCGGCGAAGTACACGGTGCCGGATACGCGCCATATCTCGATTATCGACCGCCCACAGAATTAGAACTAGCTTTGATCCAGCAGATGGAAGAACCCCGTTGGCTGCGTAATGAGATCGAGTCACGCGCCCTCGATTACGCTGTCCGGAACCTTGTGCCTTGCCACCTGCAAGATGTCAAGAGCCGTAAAGAGCAACTTGTCGACAAGACCATGGCTGTCGTGAAAGAGCGGCTCTCGACCGAGATTAGGCACTGGGATAATCGTGCAGAACAGCTCAAACAAGAGGAGCTGGCAGGCAAGTTCAACGCCAAGATCAACTCCAGCAAGGCCCGTCAGCGGGCTGACGAGTTGACCACACGGCTTCAGAAGCGAATGGAAGATCTCCAACAGGAGCGCCGTATCTCACCGCTTCCGCCAAATGTCATTGGTGGCGCACTCATCGTCCCTGCGGGACTTCTCGCTAAGCTTGAAGGCAGGCCAGATCTTCTAGCATCTGCAATTCAGACCAAGCACATCGAGATGGTCGCGATGCAGGCGGTTATCGCGGCCGAACAAATGCTTGGATTCGAGCCGCGCAACGTATCTGTAAATAAGTGCGGTTACGACATCGAATCACGCGACCCAACAGGAGACTCTCGGCTGCGGTTCATTGAGGTAAAAGGGCGGATACAAGGAGCGAATACAGTCACCGTTACCAAGAACGAAATACTCACTGCGCTGAATAAGCCTGAACAGTACATCCTAGCGATCGTACAAGTAGACAGTCAACAGGCGACGAACATCACCTATGTGTATGACCCGTTTGGGAGAGAACCTGATTTCGGCGTCACGAGCGTGAATTACCTGTTGTCGGAGTTGTTGGAAAAGGGAGTACCTCCACAATGACGGACGTACCTCCGTATTTTGAAGATATTCGTGCACGCGCGGCCAAGCGTTGGGTACAGCTGGAACAGGACCCCGAACTAGCGGGACCTTGGCATCAGCTATTCAAGCAGGTGCAGAGCCCTAGTCACGTCGTTTCGGAGCTCCTCCAAAACGCTGACGATGCTGGAGCAACCGAGGCAACCGTCGAAATCCAAAACGGTGAGTTTCTCTTCACCCATAATGGTGAAGACTTCACGGCCGAGCACTTTGCATCTCTGTGTCGTTTTGGATATTCCAACAAGCGCGCCCTCCACACAATTGGATTCCGTGGTATCGGTTTCAAAAGCACATTCAGTCTTGGCGATCAGGTGCGTCTTAAGACACCTACGCTTTCCGTGTCCTTTCATCGAGAACGGTTCACCGAGCCAGTCTGGTGCGACATCCCCGAAGATCCTGCCCTTACCACCGTTCGGGTTGGCATCAAGGACGACCATCGTCAGCGCGAACTGGAGAGGAATCTCGCTGAGTGGGTGCGGAGCCCTGCATCCTTGCTGTTCTTGCACCACATCCGGAGCCTAAAAGTCGGCGAGAAAGAGGTGCGTTGGGAGTCTCAGGGCGCTGGGCCATTTCCCGATTCCGAGTGGATGTCTCTTTCATCCAGCCCCGAGAAGAGGCATTTACTGATCCGGTCACCTAACGAGGACTTTCCCGCTGAAGCGCTCGATGAGATCAGACAAGAACGAATGGTGTCTGTCGATGAGGAGACGACCTTCCCCCCCTGTCGGGTAGAGATCGTTCTCGGCCTTGAAGGACGACTGTTCGTGATCCTGCCGACCGGCGTCGCTACAAACCTGCCCTTTGCATGCAACGCGCCCTTTGTGCAGGATCCTGCTCGCGTTAAAATCAAAGACCCCGAAACATCACCCACAAACCGCTGGTTGCTTCAGCGGGCTGGAGAACTCGCGGCCAAAGCGTTACTGGCCTGGGTGAGTGACGACCGCCAGTCTACTGATCAGCGGGCTGAGGCGTACAGTCTGCTTTCGAATGTAGACCGGGAGGACAGCTCTCTTGAAGGGTCATGTGCGGCCACCATCGAACAGGCGATGGAAGACATAATCTGCGAGTCGAAGTTCCTTTTGACTGAAACCGGCGAGCTTGTCGCTCGAAAGAAGTGCCAGACGGTCCCGCAAGTTCTTCTCGACGTCTGGTCACACGACCAGGTCATCGCTTTCTTCGCTGACGACAAGCAAGCGATTCTGTCCCGTTCTTTGTCGGCCAGAAACCGTCAAAAGCTAACCAACTTAGGGTACGTGAACGCCATCGACAAGTCCAATGTGATCAACGTTTTGGAGGCCAAACATCTGCCTCGTCCAGGAAGTTGGCGTCAACTCATGATGCTCTGGGCATATGTTTCGGATCAGGTAAGCAACCATCAGTTCTGCAGCATCAGCTGCCATAAGAGGGTGAATGTCGTTCCCGTCCAAGGCCGAGACGTTCTCTATGCGGCTGACGAAGTGGTGCGTTTGGGAGAAAAAAAGCTCCTGCAGTCCGAAGAGGACTGGAACTTCCTCGCGCAGCACATGCTCGTACTTAATCAGAACTGGCCGCGGTTTATTGCCGAACAGAGACGTAAAGCCGAGGAGCGCCACGATGAAGCTCTCGGACACGAGGTCGAAGAATCATATGACCTCCTCGAGAAACTAGGCCTCACCCAGACCAGCGACGTCAGCGAGGTCATACAGCAAGTTGCCAGTGACTTCTTCGAAGAGAAAGAATGCGAAATCGAGGACTGCATTCGTCTTGCCCAGCTGGCGGCGTCGTTGGGAGCGGCCGTTTCTGAGTCGTTCCAGTTCGTTACGCGAGACGGCTACCGAAAGCCAGTAAAAGCCTGCATAGTTGCGGACTTCCACAATGATCTCGATGCGTTCGTTGATGAAGAGTGGTATGAAGACCACGCTCTTCACGAAGACTACCGTGTGCCGCTGTCCTGCTCCGAGGATGAGTGGCGGCAGTGGCTGGCGTCGGGACGTAGCCGGCTCTTTTCTTTTGTCCCGCTGATGCAAGCACGAAATCGCATCTGGGGTCGCCATGAGCTGAGAGAGACACTCAAGGTAAGAGGCTTCAACGATGAGCCATACTACCCCTACGTGACGGATGAGTTCATCGTAGAAGATTGGGACTTCGAGGACAGTACCTGGAAGCGATGGCAAGCGTTAGCCTCTGCCGACGAGACCTTTTGGGGACGGCTTCTGATCCGCATTATGGAACAGCCGACGTCCTTCTGGAACAAGGGGTCGAACGCGAGAATTCTTCAAGTATCCACGAACAACACCATGCGGGCGATCACGCAGGAGGGGTTGCTTCCGTGTTGGGTCGTAAAATTTCGCGAGTTGCCCTGTCTCCAAGACACTCGTGGGCACTTCCGTATCCCGGCAGAGCTGCTTCGTCGAACTCCGGACACTGAATCGCTTCTGGAAGTCGAGCCATTCGTCCGAGCGGAGTTTGACACCGAAGCAACGCGTCTGTTGCTGATTATGCTCGGCGTTCGGGACACTCCGACGGGGGCTGCCCGGCTTATTGATCGTCTCCATGCATTAGCATTGATCGACAACCCTCCGTTATATGAGGTAGAAAAGTGGTATCACCGCCTCGACCACCTTCTGAACAAGTGTTCGTCCGAGGAACTAGAAAATTTAAAGATCAGATTCGAGAAAGAAAAAATCATACTAACCGAGGATAACGGCTGGGGTAATGCAGCAGAAGTATTCCTTGAGGCAGATGAAGGGGACGTACCTGGCGCTGCGCTCGTTCACCCCTCGGTACGGCATCTTACGCTTTGGCACAAAATCGGCGTGGCGGACCGGCCTACGGCTGACCTGGCCATCGAATGGCTAGCTAACCTCGAATCCGGCGAGAGCCTTTCGGCTGACGAGGTACGCCGCGTTCGCTCGCTGTTGCCTCGCTACCCGAAACGTATCTGGAGCGAGACAGGCCACTGGTTGAACATCGAGGGCGAATGGTTTCCCACTGAAGACCTGGTCTTTTCGCTGACAATGCAGTCGCTGGTCGCTTGGAAGCACCTGTTTACGCCGACAAAACAGAAAACCGCCGATTTTCAGATGCTCTCAGCCGACATCTGTGAGCAACATCCGTTCATGTCGCTTCGTCCACTTGCCCAGATCATCGAAGACCGATTCGAAAATCATCACTATAGATTGCCCGATTTGCAGACCAGGCCCTGGCTCAAAGCGCTCGGCGCTAGCCTGCGCCGGATCGTCCTCGATGATGATTGCGAAACCCGCCGCGTGCACGAGCTGGCCAATTGCCTGGCGATCACTAGCTGGCAGGTCGCGACAGGGCTTCAAACCGTGCCATACATCGACGGCACACCTGCTGGCACGCCGCGCCGAATCGACGTGCTATGGAAAGACTCCCTGCTGTACGTCGAAGACCGCTCGGCTGCAAAGATGGCCAAGGCGGTCGCGCAGGAACTCGGACGTTTCTTCAACAAGCAGGATATTGCTGATGCCATCAAGCTCTGTTACGATCGCTCGCCGGAGTTCGTGTTGGAGTACCTCGAGGAGAACTTCAAGCTCTTGCCGGAAGAGCAAGTCGGTCTGATTCCCGGCACGAAACCACAGACCGGTGAAATCGTAACACAAGAAGAGGCCTGCACAGGCCACACAGCCACATGGCCCAGCGCAACAGACACCGATGTCGAGCAACCTATAGGCGGCGACGCTGGCGACAGTGAGATCGATAAAAACCGTGACGATAACGACGTCGAACAGGACACCGAGGAAGACCAACCGCATGCACGCCGCAAGATTTTCAATCCTGCCAAGCCGGGCCTGATAGAGCGTTTTGCCAAAGCCCACGGTTACACCCAGGACGGATCGGACCGCTTCTATGCCTCCGACGGCGGCTGGATTGAGAAGGTTTCCGGTTCCCACGCCTTTCCATGGGAGCGACGTTCCGCCAATGGGGAACTCTTGCAATGCTACTGGGTAAAGGATCATTGCATCACCCGCGAGCCATTACAGATCGAAGCGGAAGTGTGGGAACTGTGCGCCAATCACCCTGCTAAATATTCGCTCCTCTTGGCAGCACCTGATGGATCTCCAAATGAGTACTCCGGGGAGCGGATCTGCGCGTTGCGCGATAGTGGCCGGGTGACGCTATTCCCCGCAAGCTATCGGCTGGTGTACGAGCATGACCAAGTGAAGGAGGTGGCCGATGAATGACCTGCACTCTTGCTTCAAGGATCGCCCAAAGTGGATTTATGAGGCTGTTCTTGTGACATCAATATGCGAATGAACTGGAGAATCTATGGCCAGAGCTGATTTACTCACTAACCTCGTTCGCTTCGGAATGACTGGCGACAAGATCAGATTCCGAAAGGTCGTCGAGGCCATCATTGCTGAGGAAAGAGCGAAGAAGCATACCGTCCTCGCTAACAACCTGGAGGACTTATTCCGGACCATGCCCGCCGACAGATCCGCCCCGAACGGCGGAAGCGCCGTGCTTGAGCAGAAGGTGTCCAACCTGCTTCACGAGGTAATGCCCGAACGATCATTCGACGATCTGATTCTGCCCAAGGAAGTGCGCGAAATTTCGCAAGAGGTCGTGCAGGAGCACCATCGCCTTGACCTGCTGCGCTCATACAACCTTGAGCCCCGCAACCGCCTGCTGTTGATCGGCCCACCGGGCAACGGGAAGACCTCACTCGCCGAGGCATTCGCCCATGCCTTGCTGGTTCCGCTGCTAATCGTCCGTTACGAGGGTGTCGTGGGAACCTACCTCGGGGAAACGGCGGTCCGCTTGCATCGTCTTCTGGAACATGCACGCACGCGCAAATGCGTTCTGTTCTTCGATGAGTTTGAGACTTTGGGGAAGGAACGCGGCGACCGCTACGAGACGGGTGAGATCAAGCGCGTGGTCAGTTCGCTGCTCATGCAAATTGACGCGCTGCCGAGCCATGTCGTTGTCATCGGAGCAACCAATCACGCCGAGCTGCTGGATCGTGCCGTATGGCGGCGGTTCCAGGTTCGTATGACACTGCCTGAACCTACGCGCGCCCGACTCACCGAATGGTTCGCCAAGTTCGAGAAGCGAATCAAGGTGCCGCTCGGATACACGCCTGAAACCATGGCGAAAAAGCTTTACGGCGTCAATTTCGCCGAAGCCGAGGAATTCGGGGCAAGTGTCTTCCGGCAGTACGTCCTTGATCAACCCAGCTCCGACATGAAGAAAATCGTGGATCGCACCTTTAAAAACTGGGCATCCCGGACAGTCAAAACGAAGCAGCAGAATGGAGGCGATGAATAATGCCGGAACGCCCTCTATTGCTGTTTCCAGCGCCTGACACAGCTGACTGGTCCCGGCGGCGTCCTAGTTTTCCACGCATTCACCGGCCGTCTTTTGGTAGGCAAGGTCAAAGGCTTTCTCCGATGTTCACGCAACTTCAAACCGAATTCAATGCGCGGCGCGTAGAGCTACAGCAGACTGCCGCAGGAACCGACCCGGAGCAAATTCTAGTGATCGAAACTGTTGGCGGTGTCGAAAACTTCGCCAACGCGGTGAAGCTGATTGCCGGTTTTGAATGGATGGCCGAATTGGAGACTGACGAAATCTCGCCCGACGAAGATTTCTACGACGAACAGAATGCAGACAAGGAACTCAGCGGGCGACTATATCTCGTCATGACCAACCAGCGGGCGCTGGATGAAATACTCTCGCTATGGCAACGATTTCAAGCAGATCAGAATATGACATTCGGATGGGGGCTTACCAAGTTTCGCGATGTGTTTCTGTGTCTCAAGGATATCCGCCGGTGGGGTGTTCAAGATCGGATCGAAGAAACGGGCCTGCTCGATGCCTGGTGTGAGGATTTGGAACAAGATGGCAACCGCGCCATACGCTTCGAGGTCGAGCTGTGGTTCCGAGGTACGGACAATAAGCGCCCGGAGGCGCAGAGGCAGGTTCAGACACTCATCGAGGGACTTGGCGGAACGTTGATTAGCAACTGCATCCTCCCCGATATTGCCTATCATGCCCTGCTCGCGGAAATCCCCGCGAACACCGCGCAACAGATCATCGACCATCCCGCAGTAGATCTGATTAAATGTGACAGCGTGATGTTTTTCAGGCCGGTCGGCCAGATGGCAACGGGGAAGACTCCGGTTGAATGCGAATTGTCGGATCACGACGCAGGAGAGGCAGCCCTTCCCACAGGCAACCCCGTAGTTGCGATTCTTGACGGCCTGCCCTTGGCAAATCACAGACTCCTTCAAGACCGCTTAATTATCGACGACCCTGACGACTATGCTTCTGAGTACACCGTCGCGGATCGGATGCATGGAACCGCAACGGCCTCGTTGGTTTGCCGTGGCGATTTGAATGACGAAGTTCTGCCGCTGGCTCGTCCTGTCTACGTACGACCGATCATGAAGCCCATCCCATGGATCGATTCGCCCCGTCCAGAACAGATTCCAGACGATGTGCTGGTGGTCGATCACATTCACCGGGCCGTCCACCGCATGTTTGAAGCCGAAGGGACGGCCTATCCTGCGGCACCAACGGTACGCATCATCAACTTCTCCATTGGCGACCCATGTCAGCAGTTTACTCAGGTGCTGAGTCCGTTGGCCCGACTCCTGGATTGGCTGAGCATCAAGTATGGTATTCTTTTCATCATAAGCGCGGGTAACCATCCGGATGATATCAATACCGATATGTCGAGTAATGATTTCAACGCGCTGACGAACGCCGAGAAAGAAGCCCGAGTTGTCAAGGCGCTCTATGCGGACGCACGGCACCGGAAGATACTTTCACCTGGCGAAAGCATCAATGGTCTCACCGTTGGCGCGCTCCACCATGACTCGGCGACGGTGGCTTCCATGGACAATGCGGTGAATTTGTTTGAAAGCCTTCTTCCAAGTCCAGTTTCACCATTTGGGAGTGGTTATCGCAGGTCGATCAAGCCCGATCTTATTTTCAATGGAGGCAGATTCCTCTACACAGAGCCGCTCGAGACCACTGCCGATGCGACATTCAAGGCGCGGCGCTATCGCATTACACCTGGAAACAAAGTTGCTTCCCCGAGTGCGATTGCCGGTGAACTGGACAAAGTCGCATACTGCTGTGGAACCAGCAATGCTGCCGCTCTGGTTTCACGAATGACGGCGGCCTGCCACGATGCCCTACTTGATGTATTCGAGGAGCAGGCACCCTATATTGAGTTGAGACCGTATTTAGCACCTCTACTGAAGGCCATGGTGATTCATGGTTGTTCCTGGGGAGAGATAGAAGATCATCTGCGCGCCATTTTTCAGACTCCGAAAATCGGACACCAGATGCGGAGTTTGATCAGCCGCTGGGTGGGTTATGGCGTGCCGGATGGTAATCGTGTCTTAGCCTGCACCGAACAGCGCGCGACGTTGCTTGGCTTCGGTCAGCTTGGCGACGAAGAAGCACATGTCTTCTCGCTGCCTCTGCCACCTTCGCTGGGTGCGCGCCGTGAATGGCGACGCCTTACGGTCACTCTGGCGTGGATGTCCCCAGTTGCGGTGAGCACACAGCGTTACCGCTCGGCCGGATTGTGGTTCGAGGTGGACGGTAACGCCATCGCGACATGCCGTAAGGAAGTAGAAACGAAAGCATCTCGACGCGGAACAGTGCAGCACGAGGTATTTGAAGGCGACCGAGCTATCGCGATCACTGATGACGCCAACCTAGCGGTCAAGGTCAACTGCCGAAAAGACGCTGCGAAGATTCAACAGCCCGTAGCCTACGGACTCGCCGTTACCCTTGAGGTCGCCGAGGGTATCAATATTGCCATCTATGAAGAAATTCGCACCCGCATAGCGTCTGCCATCGAAATCCGAACTCCAGGAGAATCTTGATTTGACTACGGAACATAAGACGCTTGGCAAACGGGAGCATCCGCAGGCAAACGCCTTCGTGACCTGGATCAGGAAACTCTTGGCATGAACGGAAACGAGAACAGATGACTACACATCCGAAAAAACTGATCGAAGTTGCGCTGCCGTTGCCGGAGATCAACGACGCGTCTGCCTATGACAAGATGCCCGGCATAGGGCCGCATCCCAAGGGTATCCACCACTGGTGGGCACGGCTTCCGCTGCCGACGGCGCGGGCGGTACTCTTTGCATCAGTGGTGGACGATCCTTCGACGTATCCCGAAAAGTTTCCGAACGAGGAGGCACAAAACGCCGAGCGCGAGCGCCTGTTCGACATCATCCGGGACTTGATGCAGAAGAAACTGCACGAGCGGCCGGATGTCTACGCCAAAGCCCACGAAGAGATGCTCAAACACACGGACGGCAAGCTGCCGCCAGTCCTCGACCCCTTCGCCGGCGGCGGGTCTATTCCATTGGAAGCGGCTCGTCTGGGCTTCGCGGCCCACGCGGCCGACCTAAACCCGGTTGCGGTGCTTCTCAACAAATGCAACTTGGAACTCGTGCCTCGCTGGCTGGACCGCCCGCCGGTCAACCATGAAATGAGTCAAAATGAGATACACAGAAATGGATGGAAGGGCGCGGCCGGGCTTGCAGCAGATGTGCGCTACTACGGGAACCTGATCCGAGAACGCGCCATAGCGAAAATCGGCCATCTCTATCCGAAGGTCAAGCTGCCCAAGGAATACGGTGGGCGGGAAGCGAACGTGATCGCTTGGTTGTGGGCAAGGACAATCAAGTGTCCGAACCCAGCCTGTGGAGCCCAAGCGCCGTTGGTACGGTCCTTTTGGCTTTGTCGAAAAAAGCCAAATCCTGTGCATGCAAAACCTGTGTTGAGGAGCAAGAACGTTAGTTTCACCATCGAACATGGTGGGACCGCTGAGAAGGAGACAACAAGCGGAAAAGGTGCACGCTGTCTATTTTGTGACCAGATTTTATCTAAAGCCCAAGTTCGGGAAGCCGCAACGAATTATGGTATTAAGGATATACCCATTGCCACCGTAGCTGACATCGGACGTGGCAGGACCTACCTTCCTAGCAACTCGGTGTGGGTTCCAGAAGTGACAAAGTTGGAAGAACCTGCAATAGAGCAAGACATGACAAATGACCGACGCTGGTTTTCACCGCCACTTTATGGATGGCCAAGGTTTGCAGACATCTTCACTCCCCGCCAGCTAACGGTGATGGTGACTTTGAGCGATCTGGTAAAGGAAGTGCGGCAGGATTTAGTTACGGATGCTCGTGAAGCTGGGCTTTCGGAGACAGAAACGGGTGCGTACGCAAATATCATCACTACCTTTTTGGGACTGGCGCTTGATCGGTGTGCGGACTTTAACAATGGGCTTTGCAGGTGGACGGCTGGCAACCAAAAAGTGATGAATTTATTCAGTCGACAGGCCATTCCTATGGTTTGGGATTTTGCTGAGGCCAACACACTTGGCGATTCGGTTGGTGCTTGGGCTACCTGTGGAAACTATGTTGCTGACTGTATCGAAGTACTTGGAAAGTCATCAGAAAACAGAGGTAACGTACTTCAAGTAGATGCCGCAGGTGTCTGTAATGATTCGCGTGGTCTTCTGGTCAGCACTGATCCGCCCTACTATGACAACATTGGATACGCCGCACTCTCAGATTTCTTCTACGTCTGGCTCAGGCGAACTATCGGAGACCAGTACCCCGATCTTTTTAAAACTATTCTCGTGCCCAAGGCCCCGGAACTAATTGCTGCACCGGATCGATTCAATGGCGACAGGGAAAAGGCCAAGGAACACTTCGAGTCTGGTTTCCGCAAGGCGTTTACCACCCTGCATGGAAAAATGGACTCACGCTTCCCGCTCACCGTCTACTACGCCTTCAAGCAGGAAGACGAAAAAGCTGGCAGTGATGAAGACGACAATGGAGTTCAAGAGGGATCGAGCAAAAGCGTCGATCTTACTACAGGGTGGGAGACGTTGCTTGACGCACTTCTTGGCAGCGGTTTTCAGATCACCGCGACATGGCCAGTGCGGGCTTCGCAGAAGTGGCGGATGGTGGCCATGGGTACTAACGCGTTGGCATCTTACATCGTCTTGGCCTGTCGTCCACGCTCAGCCAACGCCCCGCAATGCAGCCGCCGCGAGTTCCTGAACGAAATGAAGAAGGAACTTCCAGCCGCACTCAAACACCTCCAGCAGGGCAATATCGCGCCAGTGGACCTGGCGCAGGCTGCCATTGGTCCCGGCATGGCCATCTTTTCGCGCTTTGCGAAGGTCGTCGAGTCGAGTGGCAACGCGATGTCCGTACGCACCGCGCTGTCCCTGATCAATCAAATACTCGACGAGGTGCTGGCCGAACAGGAGGCGGAGTTCGACGCCGACACCCGCTGGGCGCTGGCGTGGTTTGACCAGCACGGTATGGCGGAAGGCGAGTTCGGGGTGGCCGAGACCCTCTCCCGAGCTAAAAACACCGCAGTCAATGGTCTTGTACAGGCGGGCATCGTGGCGGCGCACGGCGGCAAAGTCAGACTGATGAAGCGGACTGAACTTCCGGAGGATTGGGACCCGTCCTCGGACGACCGGAGGACGGTCTGGGAGGCGACACAGCACTTGATCCGTGCTCTGGATCAGCACGGCGAAATCGTTGCGGCAGAACTGCTCCGCAAGCTCGGCGGCGCGCTCGGCGAGACAGCGCGTGAGCTGTCCTACCGCCTTCACAAGGTTTGTGAGAAGAAAGGCTGGCCTAACGAAGCATTGGCATACAACAGCCTTGTTTTGGCCTGGCCGGAGTTGACACGCCTGGCGCAGCAGACCGCTCCGAGCGAGGCGCAGCAAGATCTGTTTGGATGAACCACCGCGAACGATGAGGATTAGACATGGCTAAAAGCAATCACGGCAGAGTCGGAGAGGCGCTAGAGCTTCTCAATAAGGGCCTGTGTCCCTTCGTGGAGCGGGAATTGCAGGCCGTTCACGGAGAATACTGGCAAGACGAGGTCTCCAAAACCCTCCGCGAGGATCACAGCGGCGTGAAGGCGGCCAAAAAGAGCGAACTAAACTGGGACACCCACAATCTCCTCACGGTGATGTGGGACCAGTGGAACGCGGTCTTCCGCAACACGCTCGGGCATACCGAACGATCGCTGGTGAGCGAACTGCGGGATGTACGCAATCGCTGGGCGCACCAGACGCCCTTCAGCAGCGATGATGCCTACCGATCGCTGGACAGCATCGGTCGCCTGCTTACGGCCATCTCGGCACCCGAGGCCAATGAACTGGAAGAGCAGAAGATGGCGCTACTGCGCGTCCGCTTCGACGAGCAGCGCCGGGGCGAGATGCGCAAGCTTGCCGTGGCCCCGACTGAGGGCAACCCACAAACCGGTCTCAAGCCCTGGCGCGAGGTCGTTACCCCGCACCGGGACGTGGCCAGCGGCAAGTACCAGCAGGCGGAGTTCGCGGCCGATCTGTGGCAGGTGCACCTGGGCGAGGCGGCATCCGAGTACCAGGACCCCACCGAGTTCTTCCGGCGCACCTTCATCACCGAAGGTTTGCAGAAGCTTCTCAGCAACGGCGTGCGCCGCATCGGTGGCCAGGGCGGAGACCCGGTGGTCGAGCTGCAAACGAACTTCGGAGGTGGCAAGACGCATAGCATGCTGGCGCTCTACCATCTCTTTTCCGGAACGCCCACGTCCGACCTGCCCGGCACGGAACAGGTACTGAAGGACGCCGGATGTGAGGTTGCACAAACCGTCAATCGGGCCATCGTGGTCGGCACCAAGGTATCGCCAGGCAACCCGAGCACCAAGGACGATGGGACGGTCATCCGCACGATCTGGGGTGAGATCGCCTGGCAACTGGGCGGCAAGGCCGGTTACGAGATGATCCGCGCCGACGACGAGAAGGCCACGAATCCCGGCGACAAGATGAAGGAGCTTTTCAACAAGTTCTCGCCTTGCCTTGTCCTGATCGACGAATGGGTGGCCTATGCCCGACAGCTTCATGAAGGAAGCGTCCTTCCGGCCGGGACCTTTGACACGCAGTTTACCTTCGCCCAAGCCCTGAGCGAAGCGGCCAAGGCGGCCAAGAAAACCTTGCTGGTGGTCAGCATTCCCGCGTCGGACAACGAGATCGGCGGCGAATGGGGCCAGCGCGCTCTCGCACGACTCAAGAACGCCATTGGCCGCGTCGAATCGAGCTGGCGTCCGGCAAGTCCGGACGAAGGGTTCGAGATCGTGCGCCGCCGTCTCTTCGAGCCGATTCTCGACAAACAGGCTTTCGTGGCGCGTGATGCCGTTGCCCGCGCCTTCGTGGAGATGTACGGATCGCAGCACAACGAGTTTCCTTCCGAGTGCCGCGAGGCCGATTACGAACGGCGCATCAAGCTGGCCTATCCGATCCATCCGGAGCTTTTCGACCGCCTCTACAATGACTGGTCCACACTGGACAAGTTTCAGCGCACGCGCGGCGTGCTCCGGCTCATGGCGGCGGTGATCCATTCCCTTTGGGAGCGCAACGATGGCAACCTGCTCATCATGCCCGCGACGATTCCCATTGACGACCCGGCGGTTCAGTTCGAGCTGACCCGCTATCTTGACGATCAGTGGACGCCGGTGATCGCCAAGGACGTGGACGGCGAGCATTCCCTGCCGCTCAGGCTCGACCAGGAATCGCCCAACCTGGGCCGCTATTCGGCCTGTCGCCGCGTGGCGCGCACCATCTACGTCGGGTCAGCCCCCACGCAACGGGCCGCCAACCGTGGCATTGACGACCGGCAGGTGAAGCTGGGTTGCGTTCAGCCCGGCGAGACTGTGGCCACTTTCGGTGACGCAATTCGGCGGCTCACGGACCGCGCGACCTACCTGTATGTGGACGGTAGCCGCTACTGGTATTCGACTCAGCCCACGGTTACGCGCCTGGCAGATGACCGTGCGAACCAACTTCATGAGCACGATATCCTAGACGAGATCGTAAGTCGCCTGCGCGACGAGGCACGCGTCCGGGGCGATTTCCACCGAGTGCATGCGTGCGTGAGCGGTAGCGATATTTCGGACGAGCACGAGGTCCGGCTGGTTGTCCTCGGCCCAGAGCATCCCCACAGCAAGGGCCAATCTGACAACGCCGCCCTGAAGGAGGCGCAAGGCATACTAGACAATCGCGGCAACAGTCCCCGTTCATACAAGAACACCTTGGTGTTCCTGGCGGGCGATGCGAGTCGGCTCAAGGATCTGCAGACCGCCATCCGACAGTTCCTGGCTTGGAAGTCCATCTGGAACGAACGCGAGCAACTCAACCTCGATCCGTTCCAGTCCAAGCAGGCGGACACGAAGTGCAAAAACGCCGATGACACGGTAAATGTCCGCATCCCGGAGGCATACCAATGGCTGCTGGTGCCCAACCAGCCAGACCCCAAGGGATCACTCGAATGGACGGAAATCCGCCTGCAGGGATCGGATTCGCTGGCACTTCGCGCTTCCAAAAAGCTCAAGAGTGAGGAGATGCTTCTCGTCCAGATGGGCGGAGTTCGGCTGCGTCTTGAACTAGACCGAGTACCCCTCTGGCGCGGGAATGACGTGCTGGTGAAGCAGCTTGTCGAAGACTTTGCGACTTACCTGTACCTTCCCCGTCTTCATGACTCGGACGTTCTAATCTCCGCAATTCGGGAAGGGATCGCGCTGCGGAACTGGCAGTCTGAGACGTTCGCCTATGCACAGTCCAAGGACTCCGACGGTAGCTATTTAGGCCTCGTAGGCGGAGGTGCCACCTCCGTTCAAAGCGAAGGTGGATCACTCGTGGTGAAACCCGATGTGGCGACTGAACAGCTGCGCTGGGATGCCGAGACGGAGAAGACAAAAGCCAGAAATGGTTTGACGAATGTCGCGGAAGACGGGCACACTACTGAACAGGGCTATGGGACCGGAGCGGGCACAATGGGCAGAACCGATAATGGAGCCCCTATCCCGCCAACCGCTCCCACCTACCGGCGGTTCCACGGATCGGTGCAACTCGATTCGCTGCGCGTCGTAAGAGATGCCGGCCGCATCGCAGACGAGGTGATTCAGCACCTCTCGAAGTATATCGGGGCCAACGTCGAGGTAACACTCGAAATCCGGGCCGAGTTGCCGGATGGAGCCACGGAAAAGACTATCCGCGATGTCACAGAGAATTGCCGCACATTGCGATTCGATTCTTTTGGATTCGAAGAAGAGTGAAACAAATAAAGAACACTTTTCCTGTTCAGTTCAGTAAACTACACAACAACTGCATCCACACGACGATAGACAAGCTGGCAGCCACTTTTATGCTAGAGTATTCCGTTACTTCCACGACCATTTCTTAGCCTATAATCATGGTAAATATGCCTTTCTGGGCAACTATGTGCATTTTTAGTCTACTAGAGGTCGGAGATTACATAGTTTAGATATTAATTCTGGCCGAAAAAAGTTTCTAATTCCGTACGACTGGTTTTAATAGGAATAAGTACGGTTTCTCGGTAAACTGCGTGCAAGATTATAATATCTAGTACCAACCGGTAATCCCACTGAAAAATGTTCAGCGACCCAGCTGGTGTACAATTGAATAGATAGGTGCTTGCTATCCAGCACTTTTCTTTATTCTTCTCACGCCTTTCTCGGGAACATAGCGAATGATTAGATACCGAGACGCTTTGCTCACCCAGCACCCGCAAACGGACATGTTGCGGACTACACATCCGCTGACATGATGCGTGCTCGTAGAACCCCAACTCTAAAAGTAGATCCCAATGCAGAACACTACCTCAAACATTGCATTGTAGAACCTTGCATGACTCTACTATGTCGCTTCGACGCTTTTGACGGCATCATATGCCGTGCCACCTATGCCAGCATTCGCACCGCGAATTGGCCGTGAGCGAAGACATAGTGCACTGTGCTTTTATGTCTTAAGATTCTGCGTTTGAATTTATCTATGCCATTATTTAATCCCTCAAAATCAGTTATCCAATAATCACAGCATTCCGATATAGCATGTACGTGCTGCTCATCGTTCCAGAAGAGTTGAAGGAAATCCCAATTCCCTTTCTTAATCACCATGCAATACAGGATATCACGGATCGCGTTTCTGAGGCATACGAAACAATGGACACCGATAATTCACTTGAGGAAAATGCAATCGCTGATCTCCCCTAAGAATTAACTTGTCCTCGAGTTAGATATTTGTCCTTATCCTAAACTCAATCCACGCCAATTCACAGAGCCGGATATACTTCGCGAGATCATGAAACTAGACAGCAAACATCCTGATGCACCGGAAGAGGAAAAGCAACGCCGCTAACACGTGATGATAATATTTTTTCCTACATTTCCACCATCCTTTGATTACTCCAAAGAATAAAATATGTGTTGCATTTTAGGGAATGTTTTATTACATTTTACCATATTATGTTACATTGCTGTAAAGTATTTGCATGATTCAATCAAGGATTATACACAATGGGAACATTATTAAATAAAAAAACTTTAGCGGAAAGAGTAAGTGGCGAGTTCGATAATTTTAGCATACTCAGAAATATTGATTTTTGGTTAGCGTATGCAGATCATTTTACATCAGATGTCGGCAAACGATTTTCTCAAATGTTAAATGAAAAGGATAATAGACTGAATATCGATGATGTTACCAGCCGAGTTCTAAACAACTGGGAGAAAAACGGCTTGTTGGAGGCTGAACGTCCCGAAGGCAAGGGATGGAGAAAATTCAGTATCATGGATTTAATTTGGCTTAGGTTAGTAGTGGAATTGAGAAAATTCGGGTTGCCGATTGAAAAGATACAGAAAGCTCGAAAAAAACTAACAGGTGGCAAAGGATTTGATGGTTCAGAATATCCATTATTGGAGTTCTATGTGGCAAGGGCTTTCACAAGCAGAGTTCCCTGTTTCTTACTTGTATTTGAAGATGGAAGGGCTGAACCTCTCTCGGATGTTCAATTAAATCTTGGTACACAATTAAGGTTATTCGGAAATTGTATCCGTATTAGTTTAAATTATATACTGCAAGAAATTTATGCCGACTTAGATTTAAAACCACAATTTGAACATAACCTTTATTTAAACCCAAGTGAATTCGAGTTAATGTCCATGATACGAATGCAGAATTTCGAGAGTATCAAAATAAAATTGAATGATGGTCAAATTGAAATGCTCGAAGCTTCTAGATCGGAAAAAGTGGAGAGAAGAATCATCGATATCCTTAAAGAGGATAAGTATCAAAATATAGAAATAAAGCAAAATAACGGAAATATTGTCTACATCAACAAGACTGTAAAAAAGAAATTTGAAGCCACATGATGATGGGAAAAACCCGCATACTCCGTGCCAATGACCTTACTGTAGAAAACAGAAGGGCATCATTTCGGGCGGATATGAAATGCTGTCAATTTCAGAATGCAAGACAATCCTTGAAAACGGAAGTGGAAAAAGGTATTCAGAAGAAGAAGTAAAACTTTTAAGAACTCTTCTTTATCGACTGGCAGAGATTGATCACACCAACTTTAAAGCGGATCTAGTAGATGAACAGAAAAGCTGTCATTTATACCCGCGTCTCGACGGATGAACAAAGAGAAAGTGGCTTTAGTTTACAGGACCAGGAAAAACGGCTTAGAGCTTACTCCGAAAAAGCGGGATGGGAAATAATCGCTCATTATCAAGATGATCATTCAGCAAAGAATTTTAATAGACCCGATTTTCAAAGAATGCTAAATGATTTGAAAACAGGTAAAATCAAGGCGACTGTTTTCCTTTGTGTTCGGATGGATCGTTTTTCTCGAAACGTTGCTGAATCATTAAGCATGATTCAACTTTTAGGCAAATATGGTCTTGAATTTCGCACTCTGGACCAAAATTATGATCTCGAAGCGCCTGAAAACTGGATTCCTTACATCCTCAATATGGTACTTCCACAGGTGGAGAATGAACGGCGGGGATTAAACACAAAACGCGGAATGAGACAAGCCCGCAGGAATGGATTTTGGAACGGTAAAATTCCAAAAGGCTATTCTTGGGAACAGCGGAATGGAAAATCTTATTTGGTGCCAAATGAAGATGCAGATTTGATTAAGTACGCATTCGAAGAATTAGCCAAAGGAATTTACAGTATTGAAGAGGTGCGGAAAAAAGTACATAAAAAGGGCTTATACTTTTCCCCTAACGGCTTTCACAAGATGATTCGAAATGTCGTCTATATGGGAAAAATTCGAATTGAAGCCTGGAAAGATGAACCTGAAGAAATTGTAAATGGGATGCATGAACCTTTGGTGTCTCAAGAGTTCTTTAACACAGTTCAAAAAGTTATTTCAGGTCGAAAGAAAACAATGAATCCAAAAAGCCAATTAAACGAGAACTTGCCTTTGAGGGGATTTCTTATTTGCAGACAGTGCGGCGGAAAGTTGACAGGGAGTGCTTCGACATCAAAAACAGGAACAAGACATTTTTACTATCATTGTCAACATGGATGTCCTGAACGGTTCAGAGCGGATCAAGCGAATATTCAATTCATCCAATATCTCAATCAATTTCAAATCCCGCCTGAAATTATGAATCTTTATTATCACATTGTTGAGGACGTCTTCAAAAAAGATGAAGTTGATAAGAAAAGAGAACTTGCCAGAATAGATAAACAAATTCAAGAATTTCAAAATTTGATAGAGAATGTTGAAGACAAGTTTTTTAAAGATCAAATTGAAGCGTCCACATACAGCAAAGCAAAAAGCAGATATGAAAGTGAAATAAATAGATTCAAAGATGAACGCGCACGGCTTTTATCCGTGAGCTCTGAATTTATGAATTATATTGATTATGGTTTTTCATTGCTCTATAACTTGGATGGATATTATAATGAAGCAAGGGTGGATGTAAAACAGAAAATTTTGAGTTCGATATTTCATGAAAAACTAACATTCGATGGAAAGACTTATCGAACTCTGAAAAGAAATGAGGTCTTTGAGTTACTTACAAGTAATATCAATAATTTAGGTGCCATTAAACAGCAAAAGGTTGTCAAAATTGACAACCTTTCACCTTTGGCACCCCCAAGGGGATTCGAACCCCTGCTGCAGGATCGAAAATCCTGTGTCCTAACCCCTAGACGATGGGGGCGCGTTGCTTTTTATTCAGTGGGTGAGTGACGGGACTTGAACCCGCGGCCTCCAGAGCCACAATCTGGTGCTCTAGCCACCTGAGCTACACCCACCATCAAACACTTTTTTCTAAAGCCGTAAAATGTACAACAATTAGGGCTAAATGTCAAGTTTTTTTGCAGTGTTTATCACGTCGTTTTGCGGTTTTCGCAGGCGCATTGCAGACGGTCGGGATAATTACTGATCATACCGTCGACGTCGAGATTCAACAGCCGCCGCATCTCATCGATCTCATTGACTGTCCAGACCAAAAGGTGCTTGCCCGAATCGCGCACCGCACGCACAAACGGTTCGTCGACAAATTCATAATGGCAACTCACCGCTTCCCAGTCACCGGTCAGCAAATCCGGACGTCGGTTAAATGCGATCAAACCAACCGGTATTTGCGGAGCGATTTGTTTGACGGCCTGCAAGGCTTGCTCATCAAAAGAGGTGACCAATGATCTCTTTTCTGCCTTATTGGCTCTGATTTGCGCAACCACAGCCTCGGCAACGATCGCCGTGTCTGCACCGCCTTTGATTTCGATGTTGAGCCGCGCTTTTCCGGTCTGATCGATCACCTGTTGCAAGGTCGGCAATTTTTCGCCGCTAAACTCGGCGCCGAACCAGCTGCCTGCGTCAAGCTTTTGCAATTCGACAAGGCTATACTGCCGCACCAAACCGCTGCCATTGGTGGTGCGATCCAGAGTGTCGTCGTGCAGGACCACAGGTTCATGGTCGGAACTCAGGTGCACATCCAGCTCCAGGCTGTTGGCACCCATCTGCAGAGCCAGATGCATGGCAGCCAGCGTGTTTTCCGGCGCCCAACCGCTGGCTCCGCGATGCGCACACCGCCAGAAATCGCGCCATATGGTCAAAGGTTTGCTCATTATTTATTCCAGGTGCAATTCAGCCAATCACAGTTGTACCAAATTCCATTCACTGTGCCAGTTCGGTCAATTTTTGCAGTTGGGTGTCACCGACCTCGCGTGCGACAGTCAGCAAACAGACATTGGCAATGTGCGCACGATCATTCGTACTCCCGCCAGCTTTTGATCTGCAGGTCTTTGATACCCAGTCGATTGATCGCTTCGACGAACCGGCGGGCAAGCTGCAGATTGGTAAAAAGCGGGATGGCGAAATCGACTGCTTTGCGCCGGATGATATAGTCGTTGGTCAATTCTTCTTCTTGATAGTTTTTTGGAATATTGATGACCAGATCGATTTTTTTCTCCGCGATAATGTCGAGCACATTGGGTTTTCGTCCGCTCAACGGCCAGTGTAATTTCGTCACCGGAATGCCGTTGTCCTGCATGAACTTGCTGGTTCCGCCGGTGGCGTAAAATTCGATGCCGAGTTCATGCAACATACGGGTGCTCTGCAGAAATTCCGCTTTGCTTTCGATGGGTCCGGTGGACATCAGCACGCGCTTGATCGGCAGGCGATAACCGACCGACAGGAGCGACTTGAGAAAAGCTTCGTCAAAATCGTCGCCAATACAAGCGACTTCTCCAGTGGAGGCCATTTCCACCCCTACGGTGGGATCAGCGCCGGCCAGGCGGGTAAAGGAGAACTGTGGCGCCTTGACCCCGACGTACTCGAGGTCAAAAACCGAGCGATCGATTCGCGGAACATGATGGCCCATAATCGCTCTCGTTGCCAAATCTATAAGATTCAGCTTGAATATCTTGGAAACAAACGGAAAACTGCGCGACGCGCGCAGATTGCACTCGATGACTTTGACCTCGTTGTTTTTTGCCACAAACTGGATGTTGAACGGGCCATTTATGCGCAAAGCATGGGCGATGGCGCGCGCGATCTTCTTTACCCGTCTGGTGGTCTCCAAAAAAGTCCGCTGCGGCGGTAAAACCATTGTGGCATCGCCTGAATGCACACCCGCATTTTCGACATGCTCAGAAATGGCATAGACCAACAGTTCGCCTTCTTGTGCAACCGCATCGCATTCGATCTCTTTGGCATTTTCGATGAACTTGGTGATCACAACTGGATGATCGCTGGAAACATTCACCGCTTTGGTCAGAAATTTCTCCAACTCGGCGTCGGTCGAAGCGACACTCATTGCCGCACCGCTTAAAACATAAGATGGACGGACAAGGACAGGATAGCCGACTCTTTGGGCAAACGCAATCGCTTCAGAAGTGGTCTTTAACTCTTTCCATTCCGGCTGGTCGATCTTTAGTTCATCCAGCAATTGGGAAAACTTGTGGCGGTCCTCAGCATTGTCGATGCTCAACGGGCTGGTGCCAAGAATTCGCACCCCGGCCTGATGCAGCTTGAGAGCTAGATTGTTGGGAATCTGCCCGCCCATGGAAATGATGATGCCGATCGGTTTTTCCTTTTCGGCGATTTCCATCACGGATTCAAACGTGATCTCGTCGAAGTAGAGCTTGTCGCATTCGTCATAGTCGGTGCTCACGGTCTCGGGGTTGTAGTTGACCATGATTGTGTGATAATCGAGTTGCTTGAGCGTCTTGACCGAATTGACGCAGCACCAGTCGAATTCCACTGAGCTGCCGATGCGATAGGCGCCGCTTCCCAACACCATCACTGAATTGCGCGCCAGAAAATCGATATCGTCTTCCTGACCGTTATAGGTCAGATAGAGATAATTGGTCTGCGCCGGATACTCCGCGGCCAGCGTGTCGATCTGCTTGACCACCGGCGACAGCTTGTAATTTTTGCGCAGTTGCCGCACGTTTTCCGGAGTCGCACCCAGAGCGCGGGCAATCTGATTGTCGGAAAAACCATACTGTTTGGCTTCGAGCAACAATTCCCGCGAACAGCGCTGCTCCCCCACCTGACGCAATTGGCCTTCGATTTCGACAATGTTGGCCACTTTGTACAGGAACCACTTGTCGATATGGGTGAGTTCATAAATCTTGTCGATCGAATAGCCTTTCTTCAACGCTTCCGGAATGGCAAAGATGCGCAGGTCAGTAGGCTCGGACAGCTCTTCGCTCAGATCCCCAAATTCCATCTCTTTGTTGCAAACCAGGCCGTTGACGCCGATTTCGAGCATGCGCAATCCCTTTTGCAGCGCTTCTTCGAATTTGCGCCCGATCGCCATGACCTCGCCCACCGACTTCATACCCGAGCCGATCTTTTTGGAAACCAGACGAAATTTTTTCAAGTCCCAGCGAGGAATCTTGACCACCACATAATCCAAGGCCGGTTCAAAACAGGCCTGCGTCACTCGGGTTATCGAATTTTGCAGTTCGCTCAGGCCATAGCCGAGCGCCAATTTGGCCGCCACCGCAGCCAATGGATAACCGGTTGCTTTCGAGGCCAGCGCTGAACTGCGCGACAGACGGGCATTGATCTCGATAACCCGGTAGTCCTCTGAACGCGGATCAAGGGCATACTGAATGTTGCACTCACCGACGATGCCGAGATGACGAACCGTGGCGATCGCGATTTCGCGCAACTTGTGGTATTCGTGATAGGTCAGAGTCTGGCTGGGAGCGACCACAATGCTTTCGCCGGTATGTATGCCCATAGGATCAAAGTTTTCCATGTTGCATACCGCCAGGCAATTGTCATAGCGATCGCGAACAATCTCGTATTCGATCTCCTTCCAGCCTAGCAGATACTCTTCCACCAAAATCTGGGGCGTGTAGGAAAGCGCTTTTTGTGCCAATTCCTGAACGTCTTTGGGTTTGCGGCACAGACCGGAACCCAAGCCGCCCAAAGCATAGGCAATGCGAATCATGACCGGAAAACCGATCTCCTCTGCGCGCTTGATTGCATCCTCGACGCTGTTCACCGCAAAACTGCGCGGTGTTTTAATATTGATTTCATTGAGTTTGCCGATAAAACGTTCCCGGTCTTCAGTGTTCATGATCGTTTCGACCGAAGTGCCGAGAACGCTCACCCCATAGCGGCGCAGAATGCCTTCGGTCTCGAGCGCAACCCCGCAGTTCAGGGCAGTCTGGCCGCCAAACCCCAATAATATTCCATCCGGCTTTTCCTTTTTGATCACTTGTTCGACGAAATAGGGCGTTACCGGCAAAAAGTAAACCTCATCGGCCAGATAATCCGAAGTCTGAATGGTGGCAATATTGGGGTTGACCAAAACAGTCGCCACCCCTTCTTCCTTCAGCGCTTTAATGGCCTGGCTGCCGGAATAATCGAATTCGCCGGCCTCACCGATTTTCAGCGCCGAGCTCCCAAGAATCAGAACCTTTTTCGGTTTTTGTATCATCCTAGCATCCTGTAAAAATCGTCGAAAAGCAGTTGTGCATCGGTCGGCCCCGGTGCGGCTTCTGGATGGAATTGGACACTGATAAAGGGTTTTGTGCGATGCCGAATCCCTTCATTGGTGCCGTCGTTGGCGTTGACGAACCATGGTTCCCACCCCTTTGGCAGGGTGCGGCCGTCGACCGCAAAACCATGATTCTGTGAAGTGATATAAAATCGCTTGGTTCCCACTTCAATACAGGGCTGATTTTGACTGCGATGTCCAAATTTAAGCTTGTAAGTATCGGCGCCGGCGGCCAAAGCCAGCAATTGATTGCCCAGGCAGATGCCAAATGTCGGAATGTTGCGTTCAAGGACCGACTGGATGTGGCGAATGGTGACGCCGCACATTTTGGGATCGCCGGGACCATTGGAAATCAACAGACCGTCAAATTTCTCATTGGTAAAATCGTAATCCCATGGAACGCGCCGCACGCGAAGGTTATAGGCCAACAATGATCGCACAATATTGATCTTGCATCCGCAATCGATCAGCAACACGGTTTTACTGCCCGAACCCTCTTCAATCGGTTCGCGGATGCTGACCTCCTCGACCAGATTGGTTTTGTTGGGATCATAAAAACCGATCTCATCGGTGAAGAACCGGATCCGGCCCAGCCGCGTGCCTTCATCGCGCAACCGCTTGGTCAGCATGCGCGTATCGATGCCGGACAGGCCCGGCACATCGTGCTCTTTCAGCCAATCTCCGAGGCTTTGCGCAGCGCTCCAATGGTGATAAGCAGAGCTGTATTCGGACACCACCAATCCGGTTATATGAACCCGATCCGATTCGAACCAGCGATCCAGTTGATCCAGGGTGTTGTGGTGCGGGACGCCGTAATTGCCCACCAACGGATAGGTCATGACCAGAATCTGACCGTGATAGGATGGGTCGGTTAAACTTTCAGGGTAGCCGACCATGGAGGTGTTAAAAACCACCTCACCGGCGACCGATTTTTGCGCCCCGAAAGAATACCCGTGAAAAACAGAGCCGTCTTCCAATTCCAGACGCGCTTTGACCTTTCGTGATTCCATCGGTTCTCCTTGAATAACTATCTAAAAAGCGTCTGCCACCTTGGGGATCTCGCCTGTTCACCGTCGCCATGCAAACCTCTCGACTAACGGATCCCTAATAAAAACCCCAATAGCTGAAAGCGATTGGGGTTGTCGGAAAAACTCAAGCTTTGTATCCACTCGGTACAAATTTGCTTCATCCTTGTTTGTTCTTTTGCCAAACCGGATTCAACACCATCACCAGAATGCCAAATTTCAACAATGTCCCTTTGTCTGACGAACACCTATCACCAAGCTCAGTTCTATCCATAACTCGAAGCGACTTTTGTTGGGTATCGATTGGATTCAAATCCGAGACAATTTGCGCTGTTGTTGTTGCAGTTGTCTTGGCCGATGTCCCTCATTGGCAAGCATTTGATCAGATATAAATCTTTTAGTTCATTATGACAATTTAGCAAAATAAATTAATATCTTCAAGATTTTTTTGTTATTTCTAATGATCAATCGGCAAAATCTTTCAACTAATTTCGATCAAACTCTGGTCGCCGGTCATAAACCGGTTGGAACGCGGACGGCTGGCGGCGCGAACAACCCGGCTGGCCACTCCCAGGAGGCTGTTCTCAATCCGCACCCCCACATCGAGTATTACGCACTGGTTGAGAATGATGCTGAACTCGACTTCGCTGTTGCGGATTTGACAATTATCGCCGATCGAAGTGAATGGCCCGATGTAGCTGTTCTCCAGTACCGTTCCTTTGCCGATAATCGCCGGCCCCCGAACCACGCTGTTGATGATCTGTGCTCCCTCTTCCAAAACGACGTTGCCGGTAACCAACGATTGCCGGTCGACCATGCCGGCTATTTTCCCTTCGGTGTGTTCGAGCAGCAACCGGTTGGCCTCCAAAATATCCTCAGGCTTGCCGGTATCTTTCCACCAGCCGGTGATTTCCGAAAAAGTCACTTTTTTACCGTGATCGATGAGATATTGATGGGCATCAGAGATTTCCAATTCTCCGCGAGCGCTGGGCTTGATCCGATTGACCGCTTCAAAAATGGAGCTGTCGTACAGGTAGATTCCCGCAACAGCAAAAGCACTCTTCGGATTGTTCGGTTTTTCTTCGATGGAAATGATACGATCGCCGACGATTTCCGGCACGCCGAAACGTTCCGGATCTTTGACTCGCGAAAGCGTCAGGTGGCAATTGGATTTTTGTTCGGCAAACTCTTCGATGAATCGGCTGATGCCGCCAACGATCATGTTGTCGCCGAGGTAAAAAATAAAGGAATCATCGCCGATAAACTCCCGGGCGATGCGCACGACATGCGCCAATCCCAAGGGTGCCTCTTGGGGGATATAGGTGATCTGCAGGCCCCAGCGATCGCCGTTGCCAATCGCCTGTTGCACTTCCAGCCCTTCCTGATTGGTGACAATGCCAACCTGGCGAATACCTGCCTGGGCTACTTTTTCCAGCGCATAATGCAGGGTCGGTTTGTTGCAAATCGGCAGTAAATGTTTGTTTTGCGTGTGGGTCAAAGGGCGCAGCCGTGTTCCCTTGCCGCCAGCCGTGATCAATGCCTTCATCGAATCTCCTCTATTTGCGCCTGCACGTTGTGCTGGTAGACGATCTTTCCACCCACCATCGTCATTTCCACTCTGGCTTCGAGCAGCATCCGCGGGTCGGCAAAGATATCGTGCGACAGGGCAACCAGATCAGCCAGATATCCCAATTGCAAGCGCCCTTTTTGGTTTTCTTGTCTTTCTGCAAACGCAGAACCTGATGTATAGAAATTGACCGCTTGATCGATCGATACCCTTTCCGCTGGAAACCAACCTTGAGTTGGTCGTCCGTTGGTGTCTTGTCTCCACACCGCGGCATGCAGGGTCAGCAGGGGATCGAGCGGTTCCACATTCCAATCCGTACCAAGGGCGATCGACGTTCCGGCATGCAGCAAAGATGCCAGCCGGTATGACCATTGCTGGCGTTCGCCCAACCGATCAGCAATCCACCGCATATCATCGATAGCATGAGATGGCTGCAGCGAAGCGATGACGCCGAGCTGGCCAAAACGAGGGACATCGTTTGGTTGCACAACCTGCGCATGTTCGATTCGATGCCGGCGGCTGCGACGGCGCCTCACCTGCTGACAGTTACCAAAAGCGTCGAGAGTCCGGGTCACTGCTGCATCTCCAATGGCATGTACCACCAGATCGCATTCGCGGCGGTCCAAGGTCAATATCAATTTTCTGAACTCTTCGGCGCTGTAGATCTCCAACCCGCAACTGTCAGACGGATCGACGTAGGGGGAGGAAAGCAGAGCCGTTGCCGCGCCCAGTGAACCGTCGGCAAACAGTTTGACGCCCCCCCAACGCAGCCAATCCCCGTCTAAATCGGTGAAAGAATCGCTTTGTTCAGGGATACTCCAAAGAGAAAGGCGCATGGTCAGTTGGTTTTGCTCGGCCATCCGGCGAAAGAGAGGCAAATCGGCCGCCTCGCATTGTCCCTGACCGCTGGTCACACCCAGAGCGGCGGCGTGGTGCATAGCGTGCCTCAGGGCGCGATAGCGCATCTCCTCAGTCAGGGCCGGGATGGCTCGCAACATCGCTTTGTGCGCTTCGTCTTTTAATATACCGGTCAATTCTCCCGATTGCGGATCGCGTTCAAACTCCCCGCCCGGCGGATTCGCGATCGACTCATCTATACCGGCAAGCTGCAAAGCCAGAGAATTGGCCACACCGATGTGGCAATCCAGGCGCAGAACAAAAACCGGATGATCCGGTACAGCACGATCGAGCAACCCACGGGTCGGCAAACGTCGGGATGGCCAATTTTCATGATCCCAGTACCCACCGGTGATCCAGCTTCCGGGCGCTAAAGCCGCGGCTGTCTTGCGCAGCCGTTCGCAAAACTCATTTTCATCGACGCTATCGCGGAGCTGTACCTGCTGCAACGCCAGACCGCCCTCCATTAAATGCATATGCGCATCGTTGAAACCCGGAATAACCAGCGCACCCTGCAGGTCTACCACCGGATACGATTTGTCGGTAAAATCGCGATAGCGACCATAGCGAAAGATCCGTCCATCGCGAATCAACAGGCTGTCGCCAGGCAAATAACCGCTGCCCGGCGACCACAAACTGGAGTTGACCAGCAAAAGAGCATCTGCAGCAGAACGGTCACGCATTTGCCTTCTCCTGATGTTTTTTTGCCCTAACACATCTCGACCGGACAAACGACAGCGCCTCAATCAGCAACACCGCCAACCAAAAAAGAATGAAAGGATTGTGCATTCGTAATCCGGTTGTCAGCAAAGCGTCGAGCAGATAGTAGAGAGCGATGACAGCGACGAATAAAAAGATCCATCCGGATTGTCTCTTGCCCAGATGTCGAGCAATCCGGCGATCGAGCACCAAAGTCAAGCCCACAAGGATGAATAGTGCAGCGACAAGCAGGATGATAAGCATATACATTTTCGCCTGTAGGTGCCGGCTGATCACTCCAAAACAGAAAAAAAAGCGATCAGGCGCAACGAAACGGCAATAAAATTAGAGACACCAGCAAGAGGACTCCAATCATCACCAAAACGCATACGAGAGTGAAGAGCAAGGTCTTCTCCTTGGGCAAACCAAGAACAATTGGAGCACCAACATAAAAAAGATAAAAAGTATAGAGCGAACCGATAATAGTGAGAAGATTTAAAAAGGGCAAAACGGCAAATATCTGTGCCACCAGTGCGGCAGTGCCGGAATAGGCGACCAACTTGAAGGCTTTCTGGTCATCCTGAACTGCACCAAAACTCGGGGCCAACAGGTTGATGATAAAGGCGCTGATATAAAATCCCACCACAATCAACAGATATTGGACCAGGGCCAGGATCAGGCCGCCGAAGAGGTTCTCACCCGACAGGATTCCGCCAATATAGTGCGCCGCAACCGCCAGGCCGATCAGATAGGCGAGATAATTCTTCATAATGGTGATGGAATTGCTGCTTTCGCTGTTGATCAGCTGCCATTCAGCAGCCGGATTGCTGAGCAGCTTTTTGACACGGGCAATGATGGTTTCCATATGTTTTCTCCTTCTGGAAATGGGTAATCCGAACGAATTGCTGTGCCAATATACAAAAAAGCAAATTTTCCTTCAAGCCAAATGGTGGCAAGTTGATTTTTATGAAGAAATCCACACATTGTTGTGGCCGATTTTATCGCGCAATTCTTCGATCAGAGCGGAATTCGGATGCACCTTTAGGGTGCGCGAGCAAAGAAAATATTCCTCTTTAGCCTCGCTGCGCAGTCTGATATAGAGTGGGACTTCGCCGCTGTTCTCGTCGATCAGATGTCGAATTTCCTGCAACACCTCATTGTCAACCTTGTCGACCGAAATAGCCAGACAAACGCTTTTTGTAAAGCGTTCACGGGCTTGCTCCAGAGGAATCACCTCATCGACCAGCAACTTGGTCACTTCATTCTCTTCGGATCTGCTCAACTTGCCGATCACCATGACCATGCCTTCGTCAACGATCAAATGTCTATATTTTTCAAAGGCATCTGCAAACACCATGGCTTCGAGGTGACCGGTAAAGTCTTCCAAAGTATAAAAAGCCATTGGCCTGTTTTTACGGTCATAGTGAATTTTAATGTCTGTGATCAGTCCGCAAATATGCACGGTTTGGTCATCACGGGCTTCGCTGATGTTGTCGGTGTTGTAGGTCGAAAAAGTCTTGACCACATCGCGCACCCGATCTAGGGGATGGCCGGAAAGATAATAACCGAGCACCATTTTTTCCCGTTTGAGTTGTGTGGATGCATCCCACTCTTCGATTTGGCGCAGCGCCGGAGCAACCAATGTCAATTGATCGTCCATATCAAAAATTGAATATTGGCCGTTGGCCTTTTGGTTTTGCGCTTTCTGACCAAAGTCGATCGCGATTTCGACCGAATCAAATTTTTGCGCCCTGCTGCCTGGCAAATCATCCATTGCACCCGCTTCGATCAGGCTTTCGATGACTTTGCGATTGACAGCCCGCAGATCGATGCGGCTGCACAGATCAAACAGGTCTTTGTAAGGGCCATTCCGATCCCGTTCAGCCACAATGGCCTCAATAGCGCCACGGCCGACATTTTTAACCGCCGCAAGGCCAAACTCGATGGCATTCTCTCTGACCACAAATTCAGCATAACCCTGGTTGATGCTCGGCGGCCGGACACTCAACCCCATACGCCGGCACTCTTCCAAAAAGACGATGACCCGCTTGGTGTCATTCAGTTCGGTGCTGATGCTTGCGGCCATGAATTCTGCCGGATAGTAGCGTTTTAAAAAGGCTGTTTGATAGGCCACCAGTGAATAACACGCAGCATGCGATTTGTTGAAACCGTATCCGGCAAATTTTTCCATCATATCAAAGATCTGGTTGGCCGTGTCTTTGCCAATCTGCAGGCGCTTCGCCCCTTCGACGAATTGTGTCCGCTTCTCGGCCATGACCTTTTGATCTTTTTTGCCCATGGCTCGCCGCAGCACATCGGCCTGCGCCAGAGTAAAGCCGCCTATTTCGCTGGCAATCTTGATGACTTGCTCCTGATAGGCGGCAATGCCATGAGATTCTTTTAAAATCGGCTCGAGCAAGGGATGAAGATACTGAATCTTTTTCTTGCCTTTTTTATAAGAGATGAAATCATCGATAAAGTCCATCGGTCCCGGCCGGTACAGAGCATTCATGGCAATCAGATCTTCAAGACTTTCCGGGCCCAGTTTTTTCAGATTTTCCCGCATTCCGGCACTCTCGAACTGGAATACCGCAATCGTCTCACCGCGGGCGAACAAGCGATAGACTTCAGGATCGTCCAAAGGTATCGAATCGATATCGATCTCAATACCCCGCTGTTGATGCACAGCCTGCACACTCTTTTGGATCACCGTCAGGGTGCGCAAACCGAGCAAATCGATTTTCAATACCCCCACCCGATCCAGATATTTCATATCGTATTGGGTGGTGATATCCCCGTCTTTGGTTTTATAGAGCGGAATGAGCTCAGTCAATTCTTGCGGCGTGATCACCAACCCCGCAGCATGAATCGACGCGTGTCGAGCCAGTCCTTCCAATATCAAAGCATTTTTGATCAGCTTTTGATAGACCGGGCTTTTTCCCTCCAATTCTTTCAGTTCAGGCACTTTATCCAGGGCATCGGCCAGCTTGACCTTGAGCTGAGTAGGCACCAGCTTGGCAATCTTGTCCACATCGCCATACGGTATTTTTAACACTCGGCCCACATCGCGTATAACCCCGCGCGCGGCCATTGTGCCGAAAGTGATGATCTGGCAAACGTTTTTATAGCCATATTTCTCTTTTACATAAGTGATTACTTCTTCACGGCGGTCATTGCAAAAATCGATATCAATATCGGGCATGGACACGCGGTCAACATTGAGAAACCGCTCAAAAAGCAAGTGGTAGCGGATCGGATCGAGGTTGGTGATGCGCAAAACATAGGCAACCAAACTTCCCGCCGCGGATCCACGGCCCGGCCCTACCGGAATGTCCTGACTGCGGGCATAGCTGATAAAATCCGCAACAATCAAAAAGTAGCTCGCAAAGCCCATCTTTTTGATCACATCCAATTCTTTGCGCATTCTTTCAGTCAACTCAGGCGTGACTTGTTCGTAACGCTCCTGCAATCCTTTCCAGCACAGCTTTTCAAAGTAATCATCCAAATTGTCGCTTTCGGCCGCAGGCGGGATTTCCACGGCCGGCAGATGGTAAACCCCGAGCTCGATTTCGAGATTGCATTTGTCTGCCACTTCCAGGGTATTGCGCAAGACTTCCGGATGGTCAGAAAAACCGGCGGCCATTTCTGCAGCGCTCTTGAAATAAAGCTCATGGCTCGTGTAGCGCATCCGAGACGGATCGTCGTAATCCTTGCCCGTCTGCAAACAGAGCAAAATATCGTGCGCTTCGTGATCTCCTTTGTTCAGGTAGTGTATGTCATTGGTGGCCACCACCTTGATGCCCAATTCGTTTCCCAAGCGGATGAGTTCTGCACGAACCTGATCTTCTTCCTGGATGCCATGATTCTGCACTTCCAGGTAAAAATCGTCAGCAAAGATATCGCGGTACTCTTTTGCGCTGTTTTTTGCCGCTTCATAGCCTTGTTTGAGCAGGCGATTGGCTACCTCCCCTTTCAAGCAGGCCGATAATGCGATGAGGCCTTCATGATATTGCCGCAACAATTCCTTGTCGACACGCGGTTTGTAATAAAAGCCTTCCAGATATCCAGCAGAAATCAATTTCATCAAATTTCGGTATCCAGTCGAATCCTTGCACAACAGCACCAGATGAAAGGCATTGGCTCCAGTATCTGGATCCGCAGTCTTTTCCGTGCGTCCTCCAGGTGCCACATAAGCTTCAGCTCCAACCAGCGGTTTGACGCCGCTTTTGCTCTTTTTGCAGGCAGTATAAAACTCGATGGAACCAAACATATTTCCATGGTCAGTCAAGGCCAAAGCGGGCATTTCATACTTTTCAGCTTGACTGATCAAACCAGGAATCAAGCATGCACCATCAAGAAGACTGTAATGCGAATGGTTATGCAAATGGATAAACTCGGACACGGCAATCCTCATTTCAATGGCTGGGCGTGGATTTTTAATAGACAATTCAATTCACGGCGTTCGGAATATAAAATAGACACAAGCAATATCCGAAAGGGGCGATTGGCTAGGCAGGTTAAAGCGCTTTTTGCTACCTGCGCAGAACAGGTCGAGGTCATCTTTTGTTTTACATCCGGCTAAAGCGAGTCACATCGCTGACCACCGCCGCTCTGCGCACTGAAAAACAAATCCTATGGGTTCTGAATAGAGGACGAAAGATCCAACAGATCGAATGGCTCAGGTGTTGCGGTTATACCGCTGCGCAATACCGAGGTATTCGCTGTTACCAAATGAATTGATAAACGTCTCGAATTCCTTTTTTGCCATTTCAGGTTGATTGAGTCGAATATAGGACAGACCGATCATCAGCTGAGCATCGTCGTGTTTGTCTTTCTGGCTGTAGGCAAAAACTTTTTGCAATTCAAGAATAGCTTTTTGGTAATCTTTCAGGCCGAAATAGGATTCACCGATCCAATATTGGCAATTGTCGGCCATCAAATGATCGGGATAGCGGCTCAACAGAGATTGAAAGCCCTCAATGGCGTCATGATATTGATAACCTTCGAACTTGGACCGTGCAGCCTGATATTCAGCCATGAAGCCGCTGACCGAGCTGCCGACAACCGGACTTGAACTGTTCCTTGTCACCTGAGCGTAAGAACGACCTTGTGCCATGCGCTGTTCCAGTTCGCGGATGCGGGCGTCGCGGTTTTCGATGATCTGCCGCAAACTGTCGACCGCAGTGCTGCGCTCCAGCAAGGTTTTTTCAAGCCGCGCGACATCGTTGCGCACCTTGATGAACATATCTTCCGACAATCCCATGCTCTGTGCGGTTTCCGTCGGTGCGGGCGTGGAAACGCTTTGAGCTGCCGGCTCTTCCGTTTCGATCTCTGGAATCAAAAGTGCGAGCACATCATCCTCATCCTCATCCGCGTCGTCAACATCGTCTCTCACGGTTTGCTGTGCCACCGTCGATGTGGATTCAGTGGGTTCCAGATCATCGGCTAGATCGAGCATTTCAAGCAGTTCTTGCCTGAACTGATCGTCATCAGCTGACAGATCGTCTCCCCGACTTTGCGAGGCTTGTTGTTGTGCGCAGACGAGCATCAGACCGATTAAAATGATGCTCAAAGCAACAAACACCCACACAATTGATTTTCTATCGGAATTCATCACTCCCTCCATCCGCATCAGGTGCTGCTACCAAGGGATCAAGTGAATCGAAACTATGGATAAAATTCCTGCAGCCACCCCTGGATATCTTGAGATGCCAAATTTATGGATCGATGCACGCCAAAATGACAAAGCGCTATCGGCCCTTGTTGCCTAGAAAAATATAGTGATTTTCAGTTCATAAAAGCAAACTTTTTAATTCTCTAAAGGCAAAAAAAAGCAAGTTTTTTTAATTAATGTGAGGCGCGTGCCTCGGCAATCAATTCTCGCGCGCTGGACAGATGCGTTTCAGTGACGATTTCTCCGCCAAACAACCGCGCCACCTGTTCTGTGCGCTCGTCCTCGGTCAGCAAGCGTATCGACGTGCGGGTGCGGCCGTCAGTCACCGATTTTTCCACCAGATAGTGATGATGCGCCATACTGGCGATTTGCGGCAGATGAGTAATACAGAGCACTTGATGCGATGCAGCCAACTGCCGCAAATTGCGGCCGACCGATTGCGCGATCCGGCCTGATATGCCGATATCGATTTCATCAAATATCAACACCGGAATGCGGTCGTTATCGGCCAACAACGATTTTAAGGCCAACATAATTCGCGAAATTTCGCCTCCCGATGCCACCCTGGCCAAAGGTTTGAGCTCTTCCCCGGGATTGGTAGAGATGGCGAATTCCACCTGATCGATTCCGCGTGCATGAACCTGCACTTTCTTGCCGTCCGCCAACAGATAGGGTTCATCATCTGCTTCACGGGGTGTGATTGCTATCTCAAACCGTGCGTTCGGCATGCCCAGTTGGCTCAATTTATCCACAACTGCTTTGGAGATTTCCGTCGCCGCTTGCCGCCGTTCGGAAGACAAAGCGAAGCTTTCATCGCTCAATCGGTGGCGAACCTGGTCCAAGCGTTTCGAGAGAGTTTGCAATTCATCATCCAGGCTATCGATGCGCTGCAATTCGTTTTCCAGCTTTTCGCGATGCTGTAAAACCGCATCGATCGTGCCGCCATACTTTTTTTTCAACCCGGCCAACCTGGACAAACGCACGCGAATTTCTTCTAAACGCCCCGGGTCAAAGTTGAGAGAATCCGCATAGAGCCGCAGTGAACTGGCCAACTCATCCACAACGATCCGTGCTTGTTCGCAATCTTGCACCAGCCGAGAAAACGAGGGATCGATTTCAATCAGCTTGGTCAGATCGCGCGCCACGGTGGTGAGGATTTCAGAGGCCGACCCGTCTTGCTCATAGAGCCGCTGAAAAAGCGCAGTGCAATTTTCAAGCAGGAATTCCGCATGGCCGCTCAATTTTTCTTCTTGCAACAGGCGCTGTTCCTCATCGGTCTGCGGATCGATCGCCGCTATCTCTTGCTGCTGAAATTGCAGAGCTTCACGTGAACGACGGATTTCCTGTTCGCGCTGGCGCAGCTCGCGCAATTCGCGGATCAGGTTCAGCATTTCCCGATACGAGGACTCTGCAGCGACAGCCGCACTCTGCAAATGGGCAAAAGCGTCGAGAAAATCGAACTGTCGTGACGACAACAACAGGGATTGGTGTTCGTGCTGGCCGTGCAAATCGATCAACAGCTCGCCCAACTCGTGCAGGATTGTCAGTGGCACCGGCGAATCGTTGATCAAACACCGCCCCCGCCCTGCAGCCTTGATCTCCCGCCGGACCCAAAGCTCCCCTTCGTCCCAGTCGAGCTCATGGCGGCTGAAAAAATCCTTCAGCTCACCGTTTACTTGCAGCTGGAAGACCCCCTCGATGACCCCTTTTTCCTGACCGGTGCGGATGATGTCCCGATCCATTTTTTCACCCAAAAGAGCGCCTAAAGCGCCGATCAGGATCGATTTGCCTGCGCCAGTCTCACCGGTAATGATGTTCAACCCGCCGGCAAACTCGATTTGTATTTCGTCGATTAGAGCGATATTTTTTGCATAGAGTGTCTTGAGCATGGCCCGAACACTTTTTTTCGCAATCACTTGCCCCTATCCGCTCAAGGGCGAACAACCGCCACCTTGCCGACAGCCGACTGTCCACCCTGCGCGGTGACCAGATACAAATAGATGCCACTCGCAACGAATTCCTGATGGTTGTTTTTACCATCCCAAACCGCCTGCGAGCCCATCACTTGCGATTCAGGAATTTTCCGAACCAGAACGCCTTCCGGCGTATAGATCGAGACTGATGCCTGCGCGGCCAATCGGTCGATCACAAAACGGGGGTTGGGACCGCTGATGATAAATGGATTCGGATACCCTTTTACCAGGTCAAGGGATTTTTCCGGTCGAGCATAAGTGGTTTGCAGTCGAGAAAGGCCATTGGTCGTGCCGATGTAGAGTTCACCGGTGCGATGATTCATGGCAAAGGAAGTGATGCGGTCGGAAACCAGCGGGCTGTTGGAGGTGCTGAAATGTTCCCACGTGAAACTGTCATTGGCCAGGCGTGAAAATCCGCCGCTGGTGCCTAGCCATTTGTTGTTTTGGGTATCGACCATGAGTGTCGTAATATCGTCGTTGATCACCGAAAAGCGCACCCCGACCTGCCCTTGAAACCAGTAATTCAATCCTTCAGGGGTACCGACCCAGACAACTCCATCCGAATCGACGGCCAACGATTGGATAGCCATACTCTGCAGACCATCGCTTGTGGTTAAGCCCTGACTCAGATCGTCATCCGCTTTGTTAAAGATCGTTCCGCCGTCCTCGAGCACCTTGATGCCTCGGTCGGCGGTGCCAATCCATTTGCGGCCAGCATTGTCGATGGCCAACGCTGAAATTGCCAGAGAACCGATGCCGTCGCTGGTCGAAAAATACTGCCAGCGGTTTTCAGGACTGACGACCGCCAAAACATTGCGGTTGGCAGCCTCTCGATTGAGAATCCACATATTGCCCTGCAAATCGGCCACCAAGCCGGTGGTTACCACATAATTGAGATCGTTCGGGATCCCTGACAGACGGTTGTTGGTGGCATCCAGAACAGTGTAGCTGACTGGATCGCTATTGGGATCGATGATGGTAACACCGCCGCCCCAGGAGGCAGCCCATATTCGATTCGAACTATCGACAGCCAGAGCGCGAAAATCATCGGCATGCGACGGAGCCTGAGGATCCCAGAATCGCCGGGCATAGGTGGTCCAGCTGCTGCCGTCAAAGCGCGAAATGCCTCCCCCTGGATTCGGGGATGAAGCCCAGAGGTTGCCATCCCGATCGACAGCGAGCGCGCTGAAGGCATTGCTAACCGGCCCTCCGGCACGAAAAGACTCCCATGCATTGCTGTTTGTCGCAAAACGCGCCAGTCCGAGATCGGATTGGATCATCCAAAGCTGACCATCGCGGTCGGTATTGACTTGCTTGACATGGTTTAGTGCCGGGCCGCGCAATTGCCAGGCGTCGGCTGCAATCTGGGTGAAAACGCCAGCGGATGTTGCCACGGTCAAAAATCCTTGGCCGTCTGCAACGGCATCGGTCACCGATAAACCCGAATGCGCAATCACTTGCCAGCGCGATCCGTTGAATAAGGCCAATCCCTTGTCTGTCCCAGACAGAATCTGGTCAGCGATTCTTTTGACAAAATAACAATGGTTGTCCGGCAACCCGTCTTGCACGGTGAAAAGTTGCCACATGGCTGGATCTTTGAGGTTGGGGTAGTCGAGTGAATTTCGCTTGATGCCGTTTTCGGTGGCCAACCAGATCTCCCGCCCGATGATGGTCGTTCGATTGGTTTCTCCGACGTGCCAGGTCTCTTTGGTTTCCCAAAAGGTGTGGTCAGCCGATTTGCTCACATCATAGAGGCTGACGCCTATGGAAAGAGAGACGAATATCGAATCGCCAAAGGCCAATAAATCGCGGATACCAACTTTGCGGTAATCGTTCTTGATGATCCATTCAGCAGAAACCGGATCAAGGATATTGAGGTTTCCTTCTGCCGTCGCGACCCATACTCGGTTTCGCTGGTCGACGGTGACGGCGACCAGATCATTTCCCGCCAATCCCTCGGTATTGGTGATGACGGAAAAATTCGATTGCTGGCGGTCAAACCGCAACAGGCCCCCATTGGTCGCACACCAGATCGCCTCCTCGCCCACTGCAAAACGGCGAACATCACCTGTATGCGTAAAGGTTTTCCATTCACCAGCCTGTGCAAAAATCCGCTCTGGTGCAGCCAATAAGGCAAAAGCACACCCTGTAAAAGCGGCGATCGCGCAGAGGAGTTTTCTGCAGTTAATCACGATAGATCTCTCCGTTCTGGATTCTGTGCGGTCGGCAGCGGACTGAGTCGCAGCTATGATGGTGGCAACGCAATCGATTAGCAAGGAGTAGAGATGACGTCTCGACGCGGAATCGACCGATTGCCCCAGATGGTCTTGCCGGTCGGTTACCGGCTCAGGAAATTTTGCTGAACAGGTCCGCCATTTCTATTGCACCTAACGCTGCGTCCCAGCCTTTGTTCCCAGCTTTGGTGCCGGCGCGTTCGAGCGCCTGTTCCAGTGTGTCAGGAGTGATAACGCCGTAAGAAATCGGCAGCGAATATTCGAGCCCCACCTGAGCGATCCCTTTGGTGACCTCGGCAGAGATATATTCAAAGTGCGGCGTGGCACCGCGGATGACTGCACCCAGACAGATAAGGGCGTCAAACTTTTTGCTGGCGGCCATTTTTTTAGCGGCGACCGGTATTTCAAACGAACCCGGCACCCAGACGATATCGATCTTTTGCATGTCGGCGCCGTGGCGTGCAAGGCAGTCCAGCGCGCCTGCCAACAACTTGCTGCAGATCAGCTCATTGAATCGGCTGACGACGATTCCGAACCGCTTGCCTGCAGCGCTCAATTGTCCTTCATAAATAACCGGCATGGTCATTCCTTAATTTTTGCCTCGTTTTCCGGCAGCAGGATCAAATGTCCCATCTTATCCCGCTTGGTTTGCAAATAACGCCAATTGCATGAATTGGGCTCGATTTCAATCGGCACTCGTTCAACCACTGTCAGGCCATAGCCATCCAGGCCAACGACTTTTTTGGGATTGTTGGTCAAAAGGCGTATTCGGCGCACACCGAGATCATACAGGATTTGAGCGCCAATGCCATAATTGCGCAAATCGGCGTGATAACCGAGTTCCTCATTGGCTTCTACTGTGTCACGGCCGTCGTCTTGCAGAGCATAGGCGCGGATTTTATCCGCCAGACCAATTCCCCTTCCTTCCTGACGCATATACAAAAATACGCCGCGGCCTTCCTGATCGATCATGCGCATGGCCAACTGCAGTTGATCGCCGCAATCACAGCGGTTTGAGCCAAATACATCTCCGGTCAGACATTGCGAGTGTACGCGCACCAGCACCGGTTCATCGGTTTGCACCTCTCCTTTTACCAGCGCGACATGATGTTGCTCATCGACATCACTTTCGTAGACATGCATGATGAACGTGCCGTATCGGGTCGGCAGATTGGCAGTGGCATATTTTTTAACCAAAACTTCAGTACGACGGCGATATTCGATCAAATCTTGAACGGTTATCATCTTGAGATCGAATTGCTTGGCAATTTCCCGCAATTTGGGCAGACGTGCCATGGTTCCGTCGTCATCCATGATTTCACATAACACGCCGGCGGGATAAGCGCCAGCCAAACGCGCCAGGTCGACCACCGCTTCTGTGTGACCGGCGCGCCGCAAAACCCCACCTCGGGCTGCGGCCAACGGGAAAATATGTCCCGGCCGGGCGAAATCGACTGGTCTGGAAGCCGGATCAACCAACGCCAGAATGGTGCGGCTCCGATCGTGGGCCGAGATGCCGGTGGTCACATTTTTAATCAAATCGACGGAAACGGTAAAGGCAGTGCCAAGCAAGGCGGAGTTTTGTACCACCATGGGTTCGATGCGCAATTCTTGCAGACGCTGCCCGGTCATGGGAACGCATATCAAACCCCTGCCATATTTGGCCATAAAATTGACTTTTTCAGCACTGGCTTTTTCCGCCAGCATGATAAAGTCGCCCTCGTTCTCCCGATCCTGATCATCGACAACGATAACGATCTTGCCATCTTTTAGATCTTGCAGAGCTAAAGGAATAGAATCGAAATGATAGTTTTCCACTTTACAACCCAAAACTTAAATGGAATATCCCCATTCAGTCAGTTTGGACAGGTCGATGCCCTCCGCATTCGTGCCCTGCCCATGAATAAACCTATAGATATACTTGCCCAAAATATCGACTTCGATATTGATCACGGCACCGACTTTTTTTTGCGCCAAAGTGGTCGATTCAGCGGTGTGTGGAATTACCGCCACCTCAACTCGATCCGCAGCAAGCCCGGCCACGGTCAGACTGACGCCATCCAGGGCGATTGAACCTTTTTCGACACAAAATTTGAGCAGATCGGCATGGGTAAAGATGCGCAACCAATAGCCGGGTGCTCGGCGTTCGATCGCCTGCAGGATCCCGGTGCCGTCGATATGCCCTTGCACAAAATGGCCTCCCAAACGGCCATCCAGGCGCAGCGAGCGTTCAAGATTAACCTCTTCGCCAACCTGCAGAGCGGCCAGATTGCTGCGCTGCATACTCTCTTCAACTGCCTCGACCGCCAAAATGGGCCGCTGCAATTCGACGATCGTCAGGCATACTCCATTGACGCTGACGCTGTCGCCGATCTTGGCATCGCTGCAAATCCGTTCCGCCTGGACTGCAAGGCGTCGACCTCGACCATAAGGTTCGATCCGTTTAACAAAACCGACTTGTTCGATCAATCCAGTAAACATCGCTTTTCTCTAAACGAACCGGGAGCGGCCTTCTCCCTATTCATTGAACATGAAATCAGCACGGATCAAAAAGTCCTCTTCCAACCGCCTGATTTTTACATTGCCGAGGCGCAGGGCGGAATTGATGTTGCGTATTCCCAGATCGCCGACTGCATCGATTCCCGAACCCAAGATTTTTGGAGCGACAAAAAGGTAGAGCCGTTCGGCATAGCCATTCCTGATACACTCGGTTTGCACCGTACTCCCACCTTCGATCAACAGCGACGTGATACCGCGCTCCACCAACAGCGTCCACACCGCCGGCAGCGCCGCCCAACCGCGGTCGTCCTGCGGAAACACCTCAACCTGAGCACCGCGTTCCTCGATCCGGGCTATCTTTTCTTTTGACGCCCGGTCGGTGGTGATCAACAAGGTGTTCTGTGCCAGCCCGCTGTCCAACACTTTGGCATCCAGAGGCACACGCAGTTGGCTGTCCAGTATGATCCGGCGAGGAGAAGGACCGGGGCTGTAACGCACAGTCAGTTTTGGATCATCGGTCAATAAAGTGCCGATACCGACCAAAATCGCATCATGCTTTGCCCGAATCTGATGGGCCATTTTTCTGGATGGCTCGGCAGTGATCCATTTGGAATGGCCGGTGCTGGTGGCGATCCGACCGTCCAAAGTCTGAGCGATCTTGATCGATAGATAGGGCCGACCAGTTTTTTGTGCATGGATGAATCCCCGGTTCAACTCACGGCATTGTTCTTCGAGAACACTCTCGGTAACCGAAATCCCTTTGGAACGCAAAAAAGTCACGCCCCGCCCATCGACCTGTGGATTGGGATCTCGCATGCCGATCACCACTCTCGCGATCCCGGCCTTGAGGATCGCTTCGGTGCACGGCCCTGTCTTGCCTTGATGCGAACAAGGCTCCAAATTCACATACAATGTCGCTCCGGCGGCAGCATCTCCAGCTTTAAGCAAAGCATTGACCTCGGCGTGGGCTTGCCCAAATTGCTGGTGATAGCCTTCAGCGATAAATTGACCGTCCTTGACAATGACCGCGCCAACCAGAGGATTTGGACTCACTTGCCCCCGTCCCTTTTCCGAGAGCAGCAGAGCCCTTTTCATGAATTCTGCATCCGTTTTCTTTTGGCTGTCGCCACTGTTATTCAAAGTCGGTTCACCTTTTGTTCACCCACACCCGAGTGTGGCCGGTCTTGAGGCCAATATAAAAACGCCCTAAAAGAGATCTTTCAGGGCTGCCGAAAATGCTTTCATGTGTAATAACCATTGCAGAAGCCGAAATATTCGGTTTAATTTGCTCCTGCCGATCATCGGGCAAAATATAGTCATAAAAGCCGGGCAAAGCAAGACAATTCTAGGCTTTTCAGGAAGAAGAGCCTTGGCCACTGGATTTTGCGCCGGCTTGCGGTAAGCGAATCCAACAGTCCAGGACTATCAGAGTTGTAAGTGTTCTTGTGGCCGACGGCATACCCTGTATCGCAATGATCTTCTGAAGATTTCGCGGCGTTTCATGAACTTGACCACCTACGCTATATATAGTAGATTGTGCTAAAAATATCACAAAATATCGAATTTTTCTGTTGACATTGACGCGAAAATTGATACATTTCTTTACGGCTCTTGCATAACCTGAGCGGATTCCACTTCCCCTGGTTATCGGTCTACGCAGCGACGCATCCACGGATTGGCACCAGTAAGAGCGTCATTTCACATCCTGAATCAAATGATCAACCATCCCAGTTTATCGATTGCAAAGCCTGATCGAAGTAGAGAATGTTGATTCTCCTATTTCAACAAGGCTTGGTGGGGTGTTTTTGCTTGGAATCAAGAGCTGGTATTCAATCAAGCAAACCAGCCGTTCTGAAAAAATCCTAAGGGGATTTGTTGCCTCCACACATAGAGGTTCATCGCAATCTTTCATACACGGTCTGGCATCAATAAGCAATCGCTTTTGTCGCATTAGAATAAGACATGGCACCAAACAATCGACATCGACCTCATCGAAACACATGTGTACAAGTGAAATGAATCAATTGTTCTATGCACCGCCCATTTTCCATGCACTAAATCGCAGTGAATCTTATGGCATGGGCTGATTTTTTAGGCCCACGCGCAATAAGCAAAACCGGTCGAGGGGAGAGATGAAAAAAACAGCTGAGCCAAGCCAGTTGGGCTTGGAAATTGCAGAGACCAGCAATCTGCCGAATATAAAGGAAAAGTTGTTCATTCCTCGTTTTTTTTCCACTGCCGGCGTCCATCCGTATGAGCAGATCGAGTGGACACAGCGCAGAGCGACCATCATCGATGACAAGGGAGAGGTCATTTTTGAGCTCAAGGGAGTCGAGGCGCCTGTTTCCTGGTCGCAAACCGCCATCAACATTGTTGCCTCCAAATATTTCCATCTGTCCAACGATTCTGATTACCCTGCCGAAAACAGCATTAAACAATTGATCGACCGTGTGGTCAACACATTGGCTGAATGGGGTCAAAAAGGCGGTTACTTTGCCAGCGAGGATGATGCAGACAGCTTTGCCGGCGAACTCGCCCATCTGCTGGTCAATCAAAAGGCATCCTTTAACAGCCCGGTCTGGTTCAATATGGGCATCGAAAAACGGCCGCAATGCTCTGCTTGTTTCATCAACTCGGTCGAAGATCGCATGGAATCGATTCTGGATTTGGCAAAAACCGAAGGCCTGCTGTTCAAATATGGATCCGGAACCGGAACCAATTTTTCCGCTCTGCGCTCTTCAAAGGAAAAGTTGGCCTCTGGCGGCTATGCCTCCGGCCCGGTCTCGTTCATGCGCGGCTATGATTCCTTTGCTGGAGTGATCAAGTCCGGTGGCAAGACGCGGCGTGCGGCCAAAATGGTCATCTTAAACGCCGATCATCCGGATATCGAAGAGTTTATCCGCACCAAAGCGCATGAAGAGAAGAAAGCTTGGGCGTTGATCGAAGCTGGCTATGACGGTTCGTTCGGTGGTGAAGCGTACAATTCGGTCTTTTTCCAAAATTCCAACAACAGCGTGCGCGTTACCGACGATTTTATGAGGGCCGTGCAAAAAGACGATGAATGGCACACCCGCGCAGTGACCACGGGTAAGGTCATCGATACCTATAAAGCCCGTCATCTTTTCAATTTGATGGCCGAGGCCGCTCATATTTGCGGCGACCCGGGTATTCAATTCCACACCACCATCAACAGCTGGCATACTTGCCCAAACAGCGCGCCAATCAACAGCTCCAATCCCTGCAGCGAATATATGTTTGTCGATGACTCGGCGTGCAATCTTTCATCGTTGAATCTCTTGCGTTTCGTCAAAGAAAACGGTGACTTTGATACAACTGCGTTTCGACGGGCTGTCAATGTGATGATTGTTGCGCAAGAAATCATCATCGACAATTCCCGCTACCCGACCAACTCAATTACGGATAACAGCACCAAATTCCGTCCGCTGGGCCTGGGATACGCCAATCTCGGTGCCCTCTTGATGTATTATGGTCTCCCCTATGACAGCGATGCCGGCCGGGCTTTGGCGGCCACGCTGACCGGCTTGATGACCGGGCAGGCTTATCTCTCCTCCGCTGTTTTGGCCAGTTCTGTCGGACCTTTTGCGGAATTCAGCCGCAACCGCACCCCGATGATGCAAGTGATGCGCAAACATCAAGCTGCACTGCAGAAAATTGAAAAGGATTTTGTCCCACCTGCGCTTTTCGCAGCAGCCGAGCAAGCCTGGGCCGATGCCATCGAAACAGGGGAAAGATACGGCTATCGCAATGCCCAGGTGACTGTTTTGGCTCCTACCGGAACGATCGGATTTATGATGGATTGCGATACCACTGGCATCGAGCCCGATATCGCTTTGGTCAAATACAAAAAGCTGTCCGGCGGTGGTTTTATCAAACTGATCAACCAGACCATCCCTTCAGCCCTCAAACGCCTCAACTATTCAAACGCTCAGATCGAGGATGTCGTCAATTATATTCAAGAGAAGGATACAATCGAGGGCGCGCCGCACCTGTCCAGCGAGCACTTGCCGGTTTTTGATTGCGCTTTTAGACCCACCAACGGCCAGCGGTCGATTCATTACATGGGTCACGTCCGCATGATGGCGGCCGTCCAGCCCTTTATCTCGGGTGCGATCTCGAAAACCGTCAATATGCCCAACGATGTGATTTCGCAAGATATCGCCGAAGCTTATCTGCAAGCCTGGGAATTGGGTCTTAAATCGATCGCCATCTATCGCGACGGATCCAAGCGCACGCAGCCCCTGAACACCAACGCAAAAACGAACAAAAAGCACCCCTTGCCCGCGGCGCAAAATAACGATCAAACCGCGCCAATCGAGAACGGCAAACGCCGACGCTTGCCCGATGAACGGCACGCATGGACACACAAATTCTCGATCGGTGGGCATGAAGGCTACATCACGGTCGGTGAATACGATGAAAAAACGCCAGGTGAGATTTTCATCGTCATGGCCAAGGAAGGCTCGTTTGTTTCCGGATTGATGGACATTTTCTCAACCGCCATTTCGATCGGCCTGCAATATGGCGTTCCGCTCAAAGTATTTGTCGACAAATTCAGCCACACCCGTTTCGAGCCCTATGGCTTTACCAACAATCCGAACATTCCCATTGCCAAATCGGTCAGCGACTACCTTTTCCGCTGGTTGGAAGACAAATACCTCAAGACCAACCAAACAAAACCGAATGCTGAAACGGCAGAATCGATTCTTCCTGAGGAGTTCAGGTCTGCTGAAACAAGGAGTGAACCCACTGCCAGTGATCGTGAACTCTATTTGCGGCAAGAAGATGCACCGCCCTGTCATTCTTGCGGTGCCATCATGGTGCGCAATGGCGCCTGCTACAAATGCTTGAATTGTGGAGAAACAAGCGGTTGTTCTTGATCATCGTTGCAAACATGTAACCACAGGAAACAAAAAAGCCCGATTTCGTATCGGGCTTTTTTTATCTGTTCCGAGGGAAAATCGGACCAATCGCAGGCAGTGTTTACCTCGTGCGCCGCTTGGTTGGCCATGGCTGCCTACTTGATCTTGTCGACCTTTTCCCCCATCGCGGATCCCGTTTTCTTGACAAATCGTTTGCTTTTCCCGGGAGCGCCGGCGTCGAAACCGCCCCAGGAATCGGGATCGGCATTTAAATGTGCTCATTGTTGCTGAATGGCGTTGATCGCTTCCTCTTCGCTCGCATAGTTGACCAGAACATCTCTGAGGTGAGCGATCTGCAGCAAAGTCAGGACCCGTTTTTGGGCGCCGAACAGCAAAAATGCGATTCCGTTTTCACGCGATTGCCGCAAACCAAAAAGCAATGCGCCTAATCCAGAACTGTCAGCATAGGTCACTTGACTCAGATCGACGATGATTTTAGTTCGGTTTGTGTTGCTCAACAATACCAGAACCTGGGCTTTTAAATCAGGTGCAATCATCGAATCCAGCCGCGGTTCCTTGAGCCTGAGAACAGCGATATCGTCAACTTCTTCCAGTAAAAAATTCATGACAAGCTCCTCTTTTTCTTCCTCTATTTGGCACAAACCGATCTCTTCCAACGACTATTTCTTGCGGCATTTATTGCCCGTCGGACAATGAAGAACAAAAGCCTCCAATGTAAAGCCGTGAACAGCGAACCCCAAAAGGTTGGTGGTCATACCGCTCTCTGTTGACGAGAAATCCATTCATCATCCAGATTCAGTTTCAATCGAATCTACAACCATACACTCTTTTGCCCAGATTCGGCGTTAACCGAATCAAAAACATTCAATCACTTATTCTTGATGCAGCTGCGAAAAGGGCACTTTTAACCCTACGCGCATTGCCATCAGATTGATTTTCTTTAAGATCCGGTGCTGCGCACCGAAAACAGATATCAACAATTACGAAAGTTAAGATACATCATTTTTTGCAACAACGCAACGATTTCAACGAGGAAGCATTGCTCCTGATTCCGAATGGTTGAGCTCCCATAATTTGGCATATTTGACAGCAACATAGGCAGACGAGAGCAGGCAAAGCATCCATCCTTGCACGCCGTCGAGAAAACCGCGTTTGAACAGATACATCTTGATAAACAAAAAGGTCGGTCGCAGCAGCAGATCCCACAACCTCGCATGCCGCTGCTTATCCGCCAAATCTTCAGCTGCCAGCGAAGTATACTGGTTGAATTTGTCGAAATAGTGTTCCAGGTCCATATCGGTAAAATGCAGCAAGTCATTATGCAGCCGCCTGCGCTCACCGCTGAGTTCCAATCCCTCGTGTACCTTGCGGTCATTGAATCGACCCGATTCTCGGCGAAACAAACGCAAAACATAACCAGGATACCAGCCGCAATGGCGAATCCAGCGGCCCAGGAAAAAAGCCTTGCGGCTGATTTCGTAACCGTGCACAGCAGACGGTTGGTCAAGGGTGTGACGAATCTCTTGCGCCAACTCAGGCGTCACTCTTTCGTCAGCATCGAGCCATAAGACCCAATCCCCGGAGGCATGAGCCAGGGCGAAATTTTTGTTGGCGGCATAGCCCATGAAATCCGTGCTATAGACATGCTCTGTGTACTGTCTGGCTATCTCGACTGTGCGATCCGGACTTTTTGAATCGACCACGATGATTTCATCCGCCCAGGCGACACTTTCCAGGCAGGCGGCAATATTCTTTTCTTCGTTATAGGTGATGACAATGACCGAAAGGAGCATTAAACCATCTCCTTTTGCCGCTGCTGCAATGTTTCAGCAGGCAGTTGTTGATAATACCAGATCTTCATATAAAGCGCCATTTTGACCAGAGCACTTATCCAACTCAACAAAAAGCCATAAAAGCCATCCAAAAAAGCTCGTTGCACGATAAATTTATGCAAAAACGCAGAGAGCGGATGGGTGATAAAATGGCTTGGCCGCACTCGCTTGCGATCCAGCCGATCCAGAGCTTCGAGGGTTGAGTAACGGTTGAGTTTTTCCAGGCTGTGGAACAGCGTAGGATGGGAAAAGTGATCGAGGTCTTGTGTCAGGGTACCAATCCGGCCTTCAACCAAAAAGCCTTCATGCACCCTTGCAGAGCTTAGGCCGGTTCGGTTGCGGCGAAAAAGCCGCACCTGATATCCGGGATACCAGCCTCCGTAACGCATCCATTTGCCCATAAAATAGGACCGCCGAGCGATGCGGAAACCATCGAAATCCGTTCCGCCTTTGAGCAGAATCAGGATCTCTTGCCACAATTCCGGACGCACCCGTTCATCTGCATCGAGGCTGAGCACCCACTCATGGGTTGCCTGATCAAGCGCAAATTGCTTTTGCGCAGCAAAACCATCCCAAGCGCGAATGTAAATTTTATCGGTGAACTCGTGACAGATAGCGCGTGTGCGATCGGTGCTCTCTGCGTCGACGACAACAATTTCATCGGCTTGACGAACACTCTCAAGGCAAGCCCGGATATTTTCTTCTTCATTTTTCGTGATGACAATGACAGAAAGCTTTTTCATGATGCCCAAAGCCTGTTTTTTTTCACGCATCGATGCACTGCTTCCAGAACCCTTGACGGGGCGAGCTGTAACATGCAACGGATGTCCGGACAATCTGTGCGATTGCATCCCAGGCAACTCAGCTCGTTCTGACAGACCACTTCGTGTGGTTCGCCGTAGGGTCCTTGTTGTTGGGGACGTGTGGGTCCAAAGAGTCCCACACAGGGAGTGCCCAGTGCCGCGGCGATGTGCATCGGACCAGAATCCGTGGACACCAGCAGATCAAGCCTCGGTAGAAAACAGCCCAGCTCCTTTAGGTCGGTCGGGGGCAGAGCAATGGCAGAGGAACCGATCATTTTCTGCAGCTGATCAGCCGCCGTTTTTTCGCCCGGTCCCCAAATCAAAACGAAGTGCGGGGCAAAATCCCGTTGCAACAGCATCGCCAATTCAGCGAATTTTTCCAACGGCCAACGCTTAGCCGGCCACCCACCGGAAAAATTAAAACCGATAATCCGTTTCCCGGCAAGCCGGTTTTGCGTCCAAAAGTGGTCGGCGATCTTGCAGTCGGATGAAACGACCAAACGAGGGTTGCGTGCAACGATCGGCACACCTATCGCACTCAGAGCATCCAGATGCCATTCCACCTCATGCAGCTGATCCGCACGTGAGGGAACCACGACATTATAAGCCAAACTGCGCAGGCGAAAATCATAACCGATGCGATGGGACGCACCGCTAAACAGGGTCAACCAGGCGCTTCGCGGATTGCCAAAAAAGTCAAAGACCAGATCATACTTTTCCCGTCGGATGTCCATCAGCAGGTGCAGCGATTCTTTCCAGCGGTGCAGCCGCAACCAAACGCTCCGGTCCTTTTTCGGCAAAACAAACACTCGGCGAACAACCGGATGGTCGATCAACAAATCCCGGCAAAAGGCTTCGGTAAGAAAATCGATTTGTGCGTGAGGAAAATGGGCGCGAAGATTGTCCAGTACCACTGTTGACATGACCACATCGCCGATCGCGCGCAGCTTGATGAGCAAAATCTTTTCTGCTCCCTGAATTGGCGGCTGCGGATGAAAAAGCCCGGCAACCTTTGTCCCGGGCTTGGATGAATGCATAGGGTTCATATCATTTTGCGCTTGTGCAGCGCCTTTTCGATCGTTTTGTTGAGACCCGTAGTTGTCGGCAAATTTGCCACCTCAGACAACTCAAACCAACGTGCATCTGTACTGTCGCTGGCAGCCTGCAATTCTCCCGCCACATAATCGGCTAAAAAATCAGCGATGATATAATGATATTGGATCTTGCCGGTTTCGTCTGGCTCAATGTATTCAGTTAAGTCAATCAAATCATTAATTTTGCAAACTATGCCGCATTCTTCCGCCACTTCGCGCCGTGCGGCATCAGCCAAGCTCTCCCCTACCCGCACCGCTCCACCGGGAAAAGTCCATCTTCCCTTTTGTGGATTGTTGCCGCGCTGAATCAGCAAAAGCTTTCCCTGATAAAAACAAACAGCACCTGCTGCAACTCGCGGATATCTTGGATATTCTCTCTTCAACAAATCCCCGGAATCAATTCGATACCAATAAGAAAGCAACCGCTCTGGCCGGGCTACTCCCAGTCATCATCACCTTCCCACTCTGGAGTACCTTCCAGCCAATCCTCTTCTGACTCATCCCACTCTTCGTCCTCTTCGTCAAGCTCCCAATCTTCTTCTTCCTCGTCATCATCCTCTTCTTCCTCTTCCTCATCTTCTTCTTCCTCTTCCTCTTCCGCTTCCGCTTCCCAGGACGCATCCCATTCCGAGTCTTCTTCCTCCTCGTCACCCTCTTCGACCACTTGTTCGTCCTCTACCCAGTCAGCCTCTTCTTCATCGGCATCTTCGTCCCATTCGTCCTCATCATTTTCATCGAGAGGGACGTCATCCTCCTCAAACTCGTCGTTGTCGCCTCGCATTGAAGCAGAGAATTGCTCCTCGCGATCGTCGCTATCATCGATGAAATTTGGCATATCCATAAATCCTTATTAAAGTTACTAGTTAGAATAAATAACCTTTGGGGAATAAGCAGATCAATTCCTCCCAGACACTTACCCCCGTGATTCGGTGTTGACCGAATCACGGCATTTACCATCTACAACAATCTACGCAGTTATGGAAAAGTCCTTTTGGCACTTTTGTGCTTCACAGTGCCTTTGATTTCGTTGGTCATTCGGTGCTTTGCACCGCATCCAGGTCCCTATGGCCGCGAAAATAAGTATTGCCTAACCAAGATGCAACATATTTTTTCCATGCAGCACTCATTCGGTCTGTGATTTAAGATAGAAATCTAAAAATAAAGGTCAACAGTTTTATTGGCTGGCAAAGCGGTTAGTTTGCTCACCCGGCTTTCTCTGCCACAGGGTACATTTTCAGCATGCCCATCGCCTGTGAGACAACCTCCTCAACCGCAACGGATTCGCAGCGATGGTCTGGTGCGCGAAGCGAAACAAAGCGGTCACCGACCGGTTTCCATTCTTCCGGCGGTGTAGGACCAAAGATGGCGATTAAGGGTGTATCGACCGCGGCAGCGAGGTGCATCACGCCGGTGTCATTACAGATGAATAAACTTGCATGTGAAAGTATGGCTGCCAATTCGCGGATGTCTCGACATTGAAAGCTTATTGCCTCGGTTTGCAGGTTTTGCATCAGGTTGGTTGCCAGTTCATCCTCAGCTGGCCCCCAGGTAACAAAAAACTGGCAATTGGACATTGCTGCCAAGCGATTGGCAACTTGGGCAAAGTATTGCGCCGGCCAGCGATTCAGGATTTTGCCGGCACCAGGGTGCAGAGCGACCAGCGGTCGTTCAGCGTTCCAGCCGCTTTTTTGCAGTCTTTCAGCCGCATGCTGCCTTTCTTCCTGCAACAATGTCATGTGTTCCGAATGATCAGCGGTATCCGCGCCGATCGCACGAACAATATCGAGGTTCTTTTCGTTTTGGGGCAGGGGCAGATCCCGATAAGGCGCGATGAGATTGTAAAAAAAGTTATGTTCAAGGCCAACAAACCGCGGTTGGTCAGAGCCAAGAATGAAGCGCGCTCCGGAAAATCTCGCAATGAGATCACTGGAAAGCGAATGTGAAACAGTGTTCAAAACCACAGCGAGGTCAAAATCCTGGCGCAATTGGCGCCAGAATTGGCTGGCATAGGAAAGATTCCATTGCCGAAATTGGTCGTGAAAGACAATGACCTGGTCGATATAGCGGTTGTGCATTGCCAGAGCTGCGGAATAGGGCCTCGCCACAACCGATATTTCCGCAGACGGATAAAATGCCCGCAGAGCGCGAAAGACAGGTGTGGAAAGCAGAAAATCACCGAGTTGGTCGTGCTGACGAATGACCAAAATCCGCTTTGGCGGATTGGCGGCCAGGTCGGCAAAGGCCGCTTTCGGTGCCCGTGCCAGGCTTTGCAGCAGGCGCAAAAAAAGAGTTTTAAATTGCCGTTCCATTTGGATCACTTTTTTAGTGCTGTTTTTGTCACAGTGGGTTGGGATTGGCTGGAATCATTCCTGAAACGGTTTTCTGTTGACATGGTTCCAGATGTTTGCAAAAAGTTCTTCCAGCCGGTCAATCATGGTATCCAATTGAAAAAGATCGAGTACGCGTTCACGGCCGCAGCGGCCGAAACGCCTGGCCAGTTCAGGATCCAGTACTATTTGCTGCATGGCTTCGGCCAACGCATCGCTATCGCCAACCGGAACAATCCGTCCCGTCGTCTGATCAACGACGATTTCCGGCATGCTGCTGATTGCTGTGGTGATACAGGGTTTGCCTGCAGCCATGGCTTCAATCAACACAATACCGAATCCCTCCCAGTGAGACGGCAGGACCAGGCAATCGATCGCCTGCATGACCGACGGGATTTGCCGGTGGAAACCGACCAAATGCACACAATCGGTCAGGCCATTTGTTGCCGCAAACTGGCGAATTTTGTCTTCGAGAGGACCGATGCCACAGAGAACGAGATGAACATGGTTGACCGAGCTGGCGACATGGGCGAAAGCAACCAGCAACTCATCGATCCCTTTGCGTTCATCCAGTTGACCGACGAAACCGATGATGCGGTGCGTCAGGGGGATTCCCCACTCTTGGCGCAAATCCCGCTCGGGAGGCGCCATAAAAGGGCAAGGATCGATGCCATTGTAGATCACCTGCACCTTGCCTTCGGCAAGCCACGGTGAATGGCGCAGCAGCGCGCGTTTGGTGGCCTGACTGTTGGCAATCACCGCATCAGCCAGATAGCCATAGCTGAGTCGATATTGGAGACGATTTTTAAGCGGATAATCGATACCACGGCGCGGTATGACCGCACAACCGGGCGCAAAAAGGGCGGCGAGACCGGCGAAACGCAGTTCCTTGTCCATATTGGTCAGAACGATCTGGATTTTATTGCGGCGCAGAATTCGAGCGGTTTTCCAGATCACCACGGGATCCAAATCGCCCCGCATTTTCAGAGTCAGCACCGAAATGCCGGCAGCCCTGGCCTCTCTTTCCAACTGGGTAGATGGTCGGCAAAGCAGACTGACTTCATGACCGCGGTTTTGCAAGGCACTTAAAGTGCGCAGCATCCAGACCTCACCACCGCCAAACATCTGAATGCTGTTGACAAACAATATTCGCATAAAAATCATCTCAATATCAGTTTTGGGAGGTCGTTTGCGATACCGACTAGATCCCGGCCAAACGATGAATCGCCGAAACCGCTGCATCAGCCCGATGCACCCGGCGAACCCAGTCATAGCCGCGATCGCCCATTTCCTCTCTCCACTCGGGTTCCGTGATCAACCGACGAATCTGGTCAGCCAGATTGCCGGCGTCTATCACCACAAAGGGATGATCAGGGTAGGCATCGGCAAAACCAGGTGCCAAACAGGAGCAGGTGGCAATTCCCATGGCCAGAGATTCAAGCGAATTGATTCCATATCCGAGGTCGCCGATTTGATCGATAAAGATACCACAGCTGCTTTTTTTCGCCAAGGCTTGGGCGTGGGTAAGGTTTTCGATCAGCACCACCTCGAAGGGCAGGGTTTTAGCCAACTCTGCAAGGATGGACAAAATCACTCCGCTTCCCTTGGCCCCTCTTTGAGTCGGCGCATGGCCGACACGAACAGGATGGCTAGGCGAGCGGTGAACGCGCTGAAACGGAGCAGCATCAAAAGGAAAAAAAATGTGGTGAATGTGGGGGTGCAGCAGCAAATGATCATACTCAAAGGTGCAATTGACATCTGCAAGCTCATCGATCGCCGGAATCACTCCGCGTGTGCGCAAATCGCTGCCCGTATAGCAGCAGATCACGGTTCTGCGCCGCGTTTTCATCCGGCGGATAAATCCGGCATGGCGATAGAGGTCCAGACCGCCGTCCAGCTGGTAGACATCGAATTCGTCAAGGTGATAGCTTCGAATGGCGTGTTCGATCTTCGGCCGCCAGACGGCATCGCGCAGCCACACCAGAGTCCCCTCGCTGCAGGTATGCGGTTGCCAGCGCCGGGGAATCTGTTCAGGAATGCGCAACACATTGTCCACTTGCAGTTTTTCCGGGGCCGAGACCTTGGTTTTGACCCAGCGAACACCGGGAAATTGAATAAAGGGCAAATCGAGACAAATATCCTCGAAATAGCGCCGCCGATCGCGATAGAGCGTTACCAGCCGGCTATCAAACCCCATTCGCCTTTCCGTCAGCACCAGAGTGCCCGGGACATTGGAGATATTGGCAGGAGCGATATGCAGAATGCGTTTGTTTCGTTTTGCCATTTTGCGGCTGAACCTCATCGGCATCTGTTGCCCGGATCACCAGAGCAATTGCAAGCTGTCACGAAATATGCCCTGGGCGCCAAAACTCTCCTTGAACCGCCCAAGTCCCCAATTGGGATCCTCGTTGACGGTAAAAATGCCAAAGTCAAAAAACTTGTATTGTTCACGCACGCTCCACGCCACAATCTCGTGAAACAACAGATTGACCGCACGTACCTGTTGAAAATCGTTGTCATGGCTGATGTAAAAGGCCAAGACCGCTTGTGGATTGCACTCAAACAGCACGACTCCGGCAATCATTTGCCCGCGATAGTCTGCGGCAAACAGCCTGATCTTGTCGGGAAAAAGCTCCCGCAACCTGAACAACTCATCCAAAGTGTGGGTAGGTTTGACATTGTGGCGCAAGCGCAGATTGCGCTCGAGAATCCGATAAAACGCTGCAAAATCATCTGATTCCTGGATCTTTACCCCCGACTTGATGGCTTTGCGCACAGCCCGGCGTGAGCTTTCGCTAAAAGTGCCCAGAACCGCTTCCGGATTAAAATCAAGGGTTATCACGCTGGAAATCTCGCGTTTTCGATAGGTAAAACCATTCTGGAGAAGCGCAAATTCTATATAGTCGGTGGGTTTAGAAACATAACAACGCGGCGGTGGGGTCAGGTCGATCCCAGTGAATCCATCTGCTTTCGCATACTTGAGCAATGCCGCAACATAGTCAAAGGCATCGCGGATGCCCAGCGGATTGCGGTAGACTATGCTGCCGTAAGAAGCACCACGATGGGAAACGAGCAGACGTCGACCATCGACGTTCAACTCGACCGCCGGCAGCACTGCAAAGCGCCTGCCTTCGACGTCGAACCAAAGCGAGTGGTCGACGAACCGTCCTTGCGGGTGATAGGAAAGAAATCGGCGAGTATGAAAAATGGTACCGTTATTGGTTCGCGGCACGAATTCATCCCACTCTGCCGCATCTGTTTCTTTGAATCGTTCGATCTGCACCGGTGGCAAAGCAGCCCCCTATTCCATCAGTTTAACCATTATCGCTTTTTGAATATGCAGCCGATTTTCCGCTTCATCAAAGACCACCGATTGCAGGCTATCAATCACATCATCGCTGATCTCATCGCCGCGATGAGCCGGCAAACAGTGCATCACGATGCAATCCGGATGCGCATGTCTGAGCAACTGCCGGTTGATTGCGAAGGAACGAAAAACCTTTTTGCGCGCTTCCGCTTCATCTTCCTGGCCCATGCTCGCCCACACATCGGTATATAAAACATCCGCATTTTTCGCCGCGGCAACCGGATCATGGAGCAGCTCGATCTCGCTCGTCCCTGCGGCACGGGCTTCGCTGAGCAACTTCGCATCCGGTTCATAGCCTTCGGGAACACCGATCTTGAGATGCATGGGAATAAAACGGGCCAGGTTAATCCAGGAATTGGTGATGTTGTTGCCGTCGCCTAGATAAGCGATGGTCCAATTCTCAGCTTTGCCTTTGTGCTCGATAATGGTGAGCATGTCCCCCATGATCTGGCATGGATGCAAGCGATCGGAGAGCCCATTGATAACCGGCACAGAGCTGTAGGCAGCCAAATCGAGAATAAATTGATGGCCGAAAACCCTGGCCATGATGCCGTCGACATAACGAGATAGAACGCGCGCGACATCAGCAGTGGATTCGCGCTTGCCAAGCCCGATTTCTGATGGCCCTAAATAAAGCGCATGGCCGCCCAATTGAAACATTCCCACCTCAAAAGAAACCCGTGTGCGGTTGGACGGCTTTTGAAAAATCATCCCCAGCGTCTTGCCTTTGAGCAAATGGTGCTCTTCCCGGCGCTTGGTTTTTGCCTTGAGTTCGCGGGCAAGTGCAAAAATCGCATGGATTTCCTCAGCACTAAAGTCGGTAATTGCGGTAAAATCTCTTTTCACGATTCCCTCCTGCGCGGCAATTCTGCAGATTTCACGCCGCCGGTCTATTGCCCTTTGTATGATGTGTTTTTGTACAGCTTTTTGGCCGATTAGCGGTGCCCCGTCTGTCGACAGAACACTGCTGATGGCTCACAAGAACTTTGTGGAGGCGAAGGAAATACAAACCAAAAGCATGGATCCGCGCAATCCGTGATGAATAGTCTTTGCAGCTCAGGCTGATCGTTTGAGCCCTAACCTCAGAGAACGTAGCGGCTGAGATCTTCATCGGCGATGATCTCTTTCAATCTCGCACGCACCAACGTTTTGGTGATGTGGATTTTTTTGAACTCGAGCTCGGCCAAATTGAACATTTCTTCCTCGAGCAAAATGGTCATAATGGTGTGCAGTCGCCGGGCACCGATATCCTCGGCCGTATTGTTGACCTCTGAAGCGATGGCAGCGATCTCGGCGATCGCGCCGCGGGTAAAATCGATCTCGACCCCTTCGGTGGCGATCAGAGCTTTGTATTGCTTGATCAAGGCGTTGCGCGGCTCAGTGAGAATACGGACAAAATCTTCAGCGGTCAGACTGTCCATTTCAACCCGAATCGGGAACCGGCCTTGCAATTCAGGAATCAAATCCGATGGTTTGGACACCGAAAAAGCGCCCGAGGCGATAAAGAGTATATGATCGGTCTGCACCATGCCGTATTTGGTGAGCACCGTGGTGCCTTCGACAATCGGCAAAAGATCGCGCTGCACGCCCTGGCGCGAAATATCAAGGCCTGCACCATTTTCTTCCCCGGCAATTTTATCGATTTCATCGATAAAACAGATCCCGGCTTGTTCCACGCGGCTGATTCCTTCGCGGATCACATCTTCCATATCGATCAGTTTTTGTGTCTCTTCCTGCGTCAGATAGATCAGCGCCTCATTGATATGCATGCGGCGTTTTTTGTTTTTTCTTGGCATCATAGGGCCCAATAAATCCTGGATATTGAGCCCCATCTCCTCCACTCCGATCGGTGAGATAATCTGCATCATCGACGGAAGATCGCTCTGCACTTCGATTTCCACCTCACGATCATCGAGCTTGCCCTCGAGCAATTGGGTGGTCAATTTGTCCCGCGATCGTTCATACCGCTGCAGCGATTCTCGGCTTTTGGCAGCGTGCTCGCTTTCGCCTGTCGCGGCGGGGGGCAAAAGAATGTCTAGCAGACGGTTCCTGCCCAATTCCTCAGCCCGATTCTGAACCTGCTCGATTTGTTCGCTGCGAACCATATCGACACTGATATCGACCAGATCACGAATAATGGATTCGACATCGCGGCCGACATACCCCACTTCAGTAAACTTGGAAGCTTCAACCTTCATAAACGGCGCATGCGCCAACTTGGCCAATCGGCGAGCCATCTCTGTTTTACCCACACCTGTTGGACCGATCAGGATGATGTTGTTGGGCATAATCTCTTCACGCAGCTCATCCGACACGAGTTGCCGCCGCCAACGATTGCACAGGGCGATGGCCACAGCACGTTTGGCCGCTTCCTGACCGATAATATATTGATCGAGCTGGTCAACAATTTCCCTGGGACTGGTTTTCATGGACGTCATTCACTCCAGACTGTTGGCCGTTCTCCGCATCGGCATAAAAAACTGTCTGCAGCACCGGCCTTCTTTGATTGAAAATTCGGCGGGAATTTCACTGCAGAGTTTCAATCGTCAGATGTGAGTTGGTGTAGATACAAATCGAGGCGGTAATCGCCATGGTTTCTTTGACAATTTCGATTGCATTCAATTTGGAATGTTTTATTAAAGCCCGGGCAGCAGCCAGGGCATAGGGCCCACCTGAACCGATGGCGATGATATTGTCATCAGGTTCGATGATATCACCATTGCCGGAAAGAATAAATATTTTCTCCTTGTTGAGAACGGCCAGATGGGCATCAAGACGCCGCAGATAGCGATCCGTGCGCCAATCTTTCGCCATATCAACAGCAGCCCTTCCCATGCCACCGTTGAATCGCTCCAATTTCTCTTCAAAACGTTCGAACAGGGTGAAAGCGTCAGCAGCTGATCCGGCAAACCCTGCCAAAACACTGTCGTGATAGAGCTTGTGCACTTTGCGTGCCCGTGCTTTGAGGATCGTATCGCCATAGGTGACCTGGCCATCGCTGGCAATGACCGCTTGCCCCTTGTGGATCACTCCCAATACCGTGGTCGCATCTATTCTCAGAGTTTCGTTGTAACGGCGCATTTTCAGATTCTCCTTCGCAAACGGGAAACCGGGATTTGCATCTGCTCGCGATATTTTGCGACGGTGCGGCGGGCGACATTAAAGCCCTGAGATTTGAGCATCTCGCCTATCTTTTGATCATTGTAAGGCCGATTCGCCGGCTCTTTGCTGATGATATCTTTGATCAATCCCTTGATCATTTTATTGGAAACGTCCTCACCTTCATCGCTGTGGATTTTCTCGCTGAAAAAATATTTGAGTTCAAAGACTCCCCACTCGGTCTGTACATATTTGCCGTTGGTGACCCTGCTTACAGTAGAGATATCCATGTTGATCTCATCTGCAATGTCTTTGAGAATCATCGGTTTGAGATATTCCGGCCCTTTTTCAAAAAAATCGCGCTGTTTATCCAAAATGGTCTCCATGACTCGCAAAATGGTCGCACGACGCTGATGAATCGAATTGATCAACCAGCGCGCCGATTCCAGACGCTGTTTGATGTAATCCCGCGTCTCCTTGCTCGTGTGCTTGCGATCCAACATCATTTTGCGATACTCGTTGTTGATGCGCAACTGCGGGACATTCCAGTCGTTCATAGAAATTTTGAATTCGCCCTCTTTGTATCTGACTTCGAGATCAGGAATGATAAAGTTGTTGCTGTAAACGCTGTACCCTTCTCCTGGTTTGGGATTGAGCTGAGTAATATGGTCGATTGCATCTTTAATGTCGATCATATCGACATCCAGTTGCTTGGCCAGTTTTTCATAGCGCTTGTTCTTAAAGTCTTCAAAGTGATCGCGCAAAATTTCGACAGCCAACTCATAAACCGGCTTTTCTTCCATCAGTTGGATCAACAAACATTCCTGCAAATTGCGCGCGCCGATTCCGGCCGGATCGAAATGTTGAATAACCTCCAGAACTCGTTCCACATGATCGATTTCTTCCTGCAGATTTTCGGCAATCGTTTCCAGATCACCTGCCAAATAGCCGACGCTGTTGATGTTCCAGATCAAATATTCGCCGATAAGAACATCGTGCGGATCCAGCTGCGCCATGTGCAGCTGACTCATCAGGTAATCGGTCAATGTCTCTTCAGCAACCTCTGGCCGTTCAAACAGATCTGGATTCTTTTCCTTCGGAATGCGCGGCTCAAAATGCTCTTCATCGTTGAGGATTTCATCCCAATCGATCTCTTCCTTTCTCTCATCAGCCGCCTTGAGCTCTTCAGACTCGTCGAATCGCTCCTCCTGCTCTTCTTCCAGCACCTGATCTTCATCCAGCTCGTTTTCCAACTCGAGCAAAGGGTTGGTTTCCAACTCGAGACGGATACGCTGCTCAAGACTCATGGTCGGCAATTGCAGCAAGGAAGATAGCAGTACCTGTTGCGGCGACTGCCTCATCTGCATCGTGAGTCGTTGTGAAATCTGAACCATTGATTAACTCTCCCTTTATACCTCAGCAGCGTTTTCCGTCAAGTGCGACAGGCCTGGCAGCCAAACCGACTCAGCGATTGAGTTTAAATTGCTCGCCCAGATAGAGCTTGCGCGCCTCTGCATCATTCGCAAGGAATTCTGCAGTACCCGATTTGAGCACCTGGCCGTCAAACATCAGATAAGCACGATCGGTTATCGAAAGCGTTTCATGAACATTGTGGTCCGTGATCAAAACTCCGATGCCCTTTTTCCGCAGATCGGCAACAATCTTTTGAATATCCTCGACGGCGATGGGATCCACACCGGCAAAAGGTTCATCGAGCAGGATAAACTTGGGTTGAGTGACCAAAGAACGGCATATTTCCACCCGACGCCGCTCACCGCCCGATAACATATAGCCCTTGCTCTTGGCCACATGTCGCACACCGAGTTCATCCAGCAACTCGGCGGTGCGCTGTATCCGCTCTTTTTTGCTCAAAGGCAAGGTCTCCAGAATAGCCAGGATATTCTCCTCGACACTCAACCGGCGGAAAACCGAGGCTTCCTGTGACAAATATCCGATCCCCAGACGCGCGCGCCGGTACATCGGCAGCTTGGTGATTTCCTGATTGTCGAGGGAAATCTTGCCGCTGTTCGGACGAACCATGCCGGTGATCATATAGAATGTCGTCGTTTTGCCCGCACCATTCGGACCAAGCAGCCCGACGATTTCGCCTTGACGAATCTCCAGACTGACACTGTTGACCACAATTCGCTTGCCATATTTTTTAACCAGCTGCTGACAATGCAGTGTAGAACTCTCTGCGCTCATCGGACATTCCTTTTTGCATGCGGTCGCTTGATGGTCCCTAGGATGGCATCCATGTCGTTTTCGACCTTGCGGATTGAATGGCCGTCGATGGGATAAAAAACTCCTTCGGAAATGCCCGGATCGCTGGTAATCACCACCCGTTCGATTTGGTCATCTGCCAGAATAAACGTCAATTGGTCACCGATGGTCCGATTCAAACCCTGTACAGCACCGTCATCGACCAGATAATAGTAACTGGTAGACTGGCCTTTGATATGCACAGAATCAACATGCTGGTCCTGTAAAAAAATCTCTACCTTCTTGCCCATCAAAAGATGGGTGAGGTCGAGCGAATCGATAGTGGAAGAAACTCGTGCCTGCTCATCGACGTCGATTTTCCAGACCTCATTGCCCTGCAAATGCAATCGAATGAAATCCCCGTTGACCACTTCATACTCCCGGGCTGCACGCGGATCTCCGCTCAGAGCAATCGTATGCGCCGTATCGCTGTAAACCAGTTCGTCACAGGACGCCAACAAATCGCGCTGCCGCACCCGGACACTGTCCTTGATGATCACCTTTGCGCCTTCATCAAACATCTCGCCTCGTGACCCATAAATGACCAAAGTATCCTTGCCAACGGTATCGACTCGCGTAAAAACAAGATTGCCGTTCACCTTGACATAGCCGATCCGGCGCTGATATTCACCAGAATCACCGGTCAATACCATAGATTCCGAATGATCCACCAGCTTGAAATGCTCATCTGCGTAAGCGGTTTGAGTATCCTCTTGAAAAGTCAACTTTCGGCTGCTCATGGTGCGGATCGAGTCTTCGAGAATAACGTGACCGACTGCGATGTAGCGGCGCAACCGGGAGAAATAGTCGATCTCGTCGGCCGCCAAAGCCAAATCGTCTGTGACGATCTGCACCTGGCCTGCAAAGGTCACGCGCTCGCTCTGCACATAATGAACCGCCCGCTCACAGCGCATCTGCGCTGTTCCCTGACTGAAATAGACATTGCCTTCCAATAGACGCACCGGTTCGTTTTGCATCATCTCACCGCGCAAAAGATCAGCATGGATCAGCTGCAACGGTTCGGGGATGTTCTCAGCTCTGAGCCCGAACACCAACAAAAAAGTCAGGCCGAACCAGCAGCTTAGGGCGCTTCTGTTCGTGCACCTGTTTGATCGCTTGCCGGCTGTCACGGCTTCATCCCCGCGCTGCTGTCCTCGGATTGGACAGATACAGTGTCTATTGTTGCCGGAGAGCTTGTCCATTTTTCGGGAGCCAGATCCAGACCGGTATGAGCCCGAGCTCGCGGTTTGATGATCCGATAATGGATCATCTGCGGATCCGATTCCAAACCCTCTCCATACAGGGTATCCCCCTCCGCGGTGGCGATCACAACATCTGTTTCGGATGTAATCATTGCCCGCGATTGGTCATAGAACAACTCCTCAGTGAACAGGGTTACGCCGGTATCCGATTCGACCACGACATTGCCAATCGCTTTGACCCAGCTGTCCTGCTCGTTCATTTCACCGGCCCGCGCGGAAAGGCGCGAAGAGACGTTGCCCTGCGAATTATAAAAATCGACCCGGATTCCCTCGTCGAAGTGCAATGTTTTTTGATCGCTAAATCGCGACATATGACCGTAACGCACCACTGCCTCAACACGACCGCGGCGGCTGGCTCGCACCGTCGAATTCCATCCCTCTTCGCTCGGTATCGGCTGGTTGGGCGTATCCTCGTTGTCGCTGTACCCGTCTTGTTCAGATCGGCTGCAGGAGATGAGTGCCGCGCCTATTGCGATCGCCATCACCGCCGTGCAAAACGCCCTCATGACAGTCGATCGAGCGAATATTTGCAATCCTGATAGCATCATGACAGATCAATTTACTGGCCGTTGCGCAACAGGTGGCCGGCACCGGCTTCCAACAAGTCATGGATATGGAGCATGCCGATAGGTTTATTCCCGTTGTCGATCACCACCAATTGCAAAATGTTGTGGTTTTCCATCATCCGCATCGCCTCGCGCGCCAAACTTCCGGAGAGGATTGTTTTGGGTGACCGGCTCATGATATCCTGTGCCTGCAGTTTTTGCTGCGATTCAGGTTGTTGCCACAACCGGCGCAAATCGCCGTCTGTGATAATACCCGCCAGGGTGCCGTCCGGATTGATTACACAGGTGCCGCCAAATCGCTTATGAGTGATCTCCAGAATCACCTCGCGCAAATTGGCGCGCAGCGACACGATCGGCACATGGTCGCCGGAAAACATGATATCATCGACCGTCAGCAGCATCCGGCCCAAAGTTCCACCTGGATGCAACCGGGCAAAATCAGCGGTGCTAAAATTGCGCTTTTTCAGCAAAGCAACTGCCAGAGCATCGCCGAGAGCCATGGCAGCAGTTGTGCTGGCTGTAGGCGCCAAATCGTTAGGGCATGCCTCTTCATCGACGCTCACATCGAGAACGACATCGCTTTTGGCTGCGAGAGCGGACCGCATGTTGCCAGTCAGGGTGATAATCGGTACGCCGATCTTTTTAAATACCGGCAACAGACGGGACAATTCATCGGTGTTGCCGCTTTTGGAAATACAGATCACCAAATCATCTTTCAACACCATCCCCAGATCGCCGTGCACAGCTTCGGCTGGATGAAGAAAAATAGCTGAGGTGCCGGTGCTGGTCAGAGTAGCCGCGATCTTTTGCCCGACAATACCCGATTTACCGATTCCGGAAACGATCACCCGCCCGCGGCAGGCATAGATCAATTCAACCGCACGGATAAAGGAATCGTTCAACCGCTCGAGCAACCCGGCCACCGCATTGCTCTCGATCTGCAAAACCCGTTTTGCTTCGAACAGAATGGATGGTTCGCTTACCCTGTCGCCTGCGTTCAACGGTGCATTCTTTTTTTTCATAATTAAACCATATCCGTTCGATCAAAAACTTCACAGCCTGACAAACCTCGTCGTACCCGGCTCTTGCGACCGCGACAGTCCGCCCGCATCTCAAACAGGAAATTTTTTCTCCACTTCCCGGCGCACTTGATCAACTTGCTTGATCTGATTCAGCAAATTTTCCAGCTGCTGCAGTGGCCACATACTGGCTGCATCGCACAGCGCCTCTGAACAATTCGGATGGGTTTCGATAAAAATCGCCTCACACCCGCTGGCGATGGCCGCCCGCGACAGCGCCGGGACATATTGTGGATTGCCGCCGCGCGGGTCGCTGGAGGAAATTCCGTAAACACGAATCGCATGGGTCGGATCGATCACTACCGGATAGCCGAACGATCGCATGACCACCAAACCGCGCATATCGATCACCAAATTGTGATAGCCGAAGAAGGTGCCGCGCTCGGTCAAAAACAGATTGAAATTGTTTTCATGCTCGATTTTGGCTATGACATTTTTCATGTCCGACGGGTCCAGGAACTGGCCTTTTTTGACATTAATAGCCTTGCCCGTACGCGCCGCAGCCACCACAATGCTGGTTTGCATGCTCAAATAGGCCGGTATCTGCAAAACATCCAAAACCTCAGCTGCAGTTTGCGCTTCGGCGGCGGAGTGAATATCGGAAAGAACCGGAACTCCAATCTCATCTTTGACCTTTTGCAAAATGCGCAAGCCTTCTTCCAATCCCGGACCTTGAAAAGAGGTGCTCGTGGACCGATTGTCCTTGAGGTAGGATGACTTGAAAATATAGGGCATGCGCAGCTTATCGGCGATCTTTTTAACGGCTGCCGCTGTTTGCAGCACAACCTTTTCGCTTTCGATGACACACGGACCCGCAATCAAAGCCAAAGGTTCATTCGGGCCAATCCGGAGATTGCCGACCTCAACGATCCTCATCAAACTCTTCTCCTTCTGATTGTTTGCGCGGATTTTTGTAGCTCAGAGATGCACGAACAAAATCGCGGAAGAGCGGGTGCGCGTTCAAGGCACGAGACTTGAGTTCCGGATGAAATTGCACCCCGACAAACCAAAGATGATCAGGCAGCTCGATTGCTTCGACCAGGTTCGTCTCAGGATTGATGCCTGAAATAACCATTCCTTTCTCTTCGATGCGATCGCGATAGCTGTTGTTGAATTCATAGCGGTGGCGATGGCGTTCCGACACTGCCCCTGTTTTGTAAGCAGCATGTAAGAATGTATCCGGCTTGATCACACAGCGATACTGGCCGAGCCGCATGGTTCCGCCTTTTTGCGTAACATCGACCTGCGTTTCCATCAAGTCGATCACTGGATCTGCTGTGCTCGGGTTGAACTCGGTGCTGTTGGCTTCCGCCATTCCACAGACATGGCGGACAAACTCGATGACCGCGCATTGCAATCCCAGACAGATACCAAAAAAGGGCATATCATTTTCGCGCGCATAGCGGATGGCGGCGATTTTACCCTCGATACCCCGTTCCCCAAAACCCCCGGGAATCAGGAGCCCGGAGACATCGCGCAAATGCTGATCGATGTTGTCGCCATTCATCGAATCTGCGAAAAGCCATTTGAGCTCGACTTTTGCGTCATTCTCCACTCCGGCATGAACAAAAGCTTCGACGATGCTTTTGTAGGAATCGTGCAGATTGGTGTATTTGCCGCAAATCGCGATTCGCACATAAGCAGAAGGTTCTTTGACTTTGCGGACAAAATTGATCCAGCCGCCCAGGTCCGGTTCTTTCGCCTTTAACCCCAACCGGGAACAAATCTTGTCGCCAAGGCCGTCTTCCTCATACAACAGCGGCACTTCATAAATGGATTCGACATCCCTGGCATTGATCACCATTTCTGACCGCAAGGAACAGAACAACGCGATTTTGTCGCGAGCTTCCTTGGATAGACTGTTCTCGGTGCGGCAAAGCAACACATCCGGCTGCAACCCGATTTCGCGCAGTTTCATCACCGAATGCTGTGTGGGCTTGGTCTTGATCTCACCAGAGGATTTGATAAAGGGAACCAGTGTCAAATGGATATAAAGCACATCTTCAGGCGCTCTTTCCAAACCAAACTGACGAATGGCTTCTAAAAAAGGCTGGCTCTCGATGTCGCCGACTGTACCGCCGACCTCAACCAGCACCACATCGAATTTTTCATCCCCTTCGGCAACAGCCAGAATGCGGCGCTTGATTTCATCCGTGATGTGCGGAATAACCTGAACCGTCTTGCCCAAATAATCTCCGCGGCGTTCACGGGTAATCACCGAATAATAGATCTGCCCGGTGGTGGCGTTGTTTCGCCGCCCCATGTTGGTATGAATGAATCGCTCATAATGGCCGAGATCGAGATCGGTCTCAGCACCGTCATCGGTGACATAAACTTCGCCATGCTGGAAGGGACTCATCGTGCCGGGATCAACATTGATATAGGGATCGAGTTTCATACAGGTGACCCGGTAATTGCGCGCGATCAACAAGCGCCCAATAGAAGCGGTCGCAATCCCTTTTCCCAAAGAGGAGACCACACCGCCGGTCACAAAGATGAATTTGGTTCTAGTTTTCACGATTCTGCATCTCCCCAAGTTTGTTTTCCACCAGCTGAATGTGTTCCGGCAAATCAACACAGATGGGCTTGAAATCGACTATGGCCAGTTTGATTCGATAACCGTTTTCCAGGGCGCGCAGTTGTTCGAGTTTTTCAGCTTGTTCCAGGGGAGACGGCGGCAATTGCGTGAAACGCAGGAGAAAATCGCGGCGATAGGCATAAATTCCGATCTGATCGTAAATCGGTGTCTGAAAGATCCAGCGTTTTCTGTCCCGTTCATCGCGAACAACCGGAATCACTGCCCGGGAAAAATAGAGCGCACGCTGTTGCGAATCCATAACCACATAGGCAGCATTGCCAGAATCCAAATCGGCCGGATCCATGATGCGTCTGACCAGCGTTGCCATCGAGCAATCCGGAGCTGACCGCAGCGCATCGGCTACCGCATCGATCGCTTGAGGTTCGATCAAGGGTTCATCACCCTGAATATTGATCACCAAATCCGCTTGCTGATCGCGGACGACGAGTGCCACGCGATCTGAACCCGAATTGAGGTTGCCCGGCGTCATCACCACCTCGCCTGCGAATCCGCGCACAACCGCAGCGATCCGTTCATCATCGGTGGCGACCAGCAAACGATCGATCGATTGCGCCTTTCTTGCCCGCTCGTAAACCCACTGAATCATCGGCTTGCCGCTGATCATCGCCAATGGCTTGCCGGGAAACCGTGAGGACGCATATCTGGCTGGAATGACTGCGACTATTCTTTCACTCATCAGATGCCCCAATCACCTTCGGAACCCTGAACAAGCCTTCCTTTTGTTCAGGGGCATTTTGCATGACCTTTTCCCGCGGCAATGAAAATTCGAGGCAGTCCTCGCGCAACACATTCTGCAACGGTACCACATGGGTCGTCGGCTCGATTCCATCGAGATCGAGCTCGTTCAACAGCTCAACATAAGACAAGATCTCATTGAAAGATTTTATAAACCGATGTTTTTCTTCATCGGTAAATTCGAGTTTGGCCAGACGGGCAATCTGTTCGACGTCATGTACGGTAATCATAACCGGCTCCCATTTCTCAACATCCGAGAGAGTATCTGCCGGATCTGACATCAGATAACCTTTTGATCGGCATTAAGATCTGAATATAACCCATCACTTTTTAAGAGTCAAGTTAAAATAAAATAGTGGCATAATTTTTGATGTGATAAAATTCACGGCTGATTTGTTGCACCCGGATTCGACGCGAAGCAACGGATATAACTGAAAATCAATTTGTAAAAAAATAAAAGTGACAATCGCAATTTTCACAGTGGCAATAAAAAGCTGCCTGTTCTTTTAATTCAGTTGACATTGAATCTTGAGCAGAGAATTTTATTGTTCATCTACTTGCTTGGATCACAGGAATCCGGTCGGCGAACAGCTGTGTGGTTGGATGATGGTGAAGTTGTCTTGATCGGCGCGGAACTTGCAATTTCACACAGCCCGGAAGAACAGATTGTGCTGCAGACAGGGTTTAGGCAACCAACAGAATGGAGTTGCCGCTCTTTGGGGCGCGCAATGGCCAAAAAAAAGCACGATCCCCTGGCAGGGATCGTGCATAAAAATCAACCAACGTGGCGATCCGTTCAATCGATCGCCATCACCTGGACAAACTTTTTATCTTTTCCACGCGTCGCGAATTTCACTCTGCCGCTGATCTTGGCAAACAAAGTGTCATCGCTGCCGATTCCCACATTGCTTCCCGGATGGATCCGGGTGCCGCGCTGACGGACCAAAATGCTGCCCGCAGAGACCAATTCGCCGTCAAAACGTTTGACGCCGAGCATCTTTGGGTTGCTATCGCGGCCGTTTCGGGAACTGCCAACACCTTTTTTATGAGCCATGGATCATCCTCCTGAACAATAACTTAGGCCGAAATGGCGTCGATACGCAACTTGGTATACGGCTGACGATGGCCATTTTTAACTTCATAGCCTTTGCGCCGATTTTTCTTGAAAACGATAATCGTATCCTCTTTGCCATGTTCGATAATGGTCGCCTGAACTTTGGCCCCGTCGATATAAGGTATCCCGACCTGGGTCTTTTTGTCAGAGGCCAAAAGCAGAACTTTATCAAATTCCAAGCTTGAGCCGACTTCGCCAGCTACATGTTGTGTCTGAATGACATCGTCTTTGGCGATGCGAAATTGTTGACCGGCGATATCCACTATGGCGTACATGCAGACCGCTCTCCTGTTAGTCTATTTTAAATTGATCCGATTTCGTTTGATCAGCTGTAGAACTGAATTCGCGCTTTCTGCTAAAGTGCTCCGTGATTGCTCTTTCTTGTGCAACCGTGGAATCCTGCACCTATTGACACACGAATTCATAACTTAGCCGATAAAGATAATAAAATCGCGTTAAAATGTCAAGGCATAAATTGCATAGTTAAATCTTCCTGACCATCGCGGTCGAGCACCCGAAAGTCATCCATGCTTATGCTGTCATCGGTGACCACCTTTACCCGGGTCCAGTATTTCCAGGATATTTTGCGCAAACGGTTGTTGAATCCGGCTGTAAGAAACTTGGCCAGCTCCGGATGGACCACAAGCTGCAGAGCGCGGTCGCCTTTTTCGCTGCGATAGCGTTTTATCCAGCGTTCGATTCGCGCAGCCACTGTCGAATTGGAAATGATGCGTCCGGTCCCCATGCATGCCGGGCAAGCCTCGCTGATGGTAAAGAGCAGATTGGGTCGCACCCGCTCGCGGGTCATTTCGATGATGCCGAACTGGCTCAAAGGTGCCACGCTATATTGGGCCCGGTCCGCTTTGAGCTCGTGTTCGAAATCTTGTTGCAGTTTTTTGCGGTTTTTCTCTTCAATCATATCGATAAAATCGATAATGATAATGCCGCCGATATCCCGCAGGCGCAGCAGACGGGCGATTTCCTTTGCCGCTTCGAGATTGATCTTCAGACTGTTGGCGTCATGGCTGCGCCGTCCCATGAATCTGCCGCTGTTCACATCAATCGCGGTCAAAGCTTCGGTGTGATCGAAAAAGATATATCCTCCGCTCTTCAGCCACACCTTGCGCGCCAGGCTTTTGCTGATCTCGTTCTCAATGTTGTAGGCGTCGAATATCGGCTCTTTCTTGCGATACAATTCCACCCGGTCGACCATCTGCGGCGATACATCCTTGAGGTAGCGGACAATTTGCCGATGCATTTTGCTCGAATCGACGACCATCTGGGTGATATCGGCGGTAAACAGATCGCGCACCACACTCGAAAGCATCCCAACATCTTTGAAAACCAGCGACGGTGGAGTTTCCTTTTCAATCTGCCGCACCATCTCATTCCATGATTTGATCAGGTTCTCATAATCTGATTTGAGGTCCTTCTCTTCTTTGTGCTCGGAAATCGTGCGGATAACCAAACCAAAACCGCTCTGTACCATTTTTGCACCCAGTTCCTTCAGTCGCCGCCGTTCGCGGCGATTGGTGATCTTGCGCGACACTCCGATTGTCTGGGCGAATGGCAACAACACCAGATAGCGGCCAGGCAGAGTCAGGTTGGTCGTCACTCGTGCACCCTTGCTGGCGATCGGCTCTTTGGTCACCTGTACAAGAATCGGCTGTCCTTGTTTTAAATGCGGATCACTGAACGAAGAACTGTTTCGGTGCCCACCTGCCTCTTCAAGTCCCAATAAAGAGTTGAACTGAGCAAAGTTATCGCCGATATCAGAAAAATGCAGGAAGGCGTCCTGCTTTTGGCCGATATTGATGAACGCCGCCTGCATGCCTTTGACCACTTTGGCCACTCGACCAAAATGGATATTGCTCAGCGTACGTTCATTTTCTGGCCGTTCGAAAAACAATTCGACCAATTTTTGATCCTCGAGAATCGCGATCCGCGTCTCGCCGATTGATACATTGATAATGATTTTTTTATCCATAGACTTTCTCTATTCATTTCATGGTTTTAGTTTTCATACTTGTAAAGGTGTTCGCAAAAGCTCACCAAACTGAATCCACAGCTCCTGGCGTTTAATGACTGCTTTTTTGAGCAAAATGCTCTCATCAGGCAAGAGCGCATCGAGCAGCTCGTCAATGCGTATGGTTGCACTTTGGAGATAGCGAACTTGGACAAACAGCCGTGAACCCTCCAATTTCATATACTGGACAAAGGCGCGAAGATTCCGAGTTGTCTTTTTGCCTTTGCGGCGGCGTTCGATTTCCACTGTTGCATTCTGCAAAAACTGCTCAACGCTCTGTTGCAAACGATCCTTATCGATCCCGTCCGGCAGACGGATCTCATAATCCGCCCGGTTGATCAGTTCCGACAGCGACCTGCTTTTTTGGAAAAGAGTACGGCTGTCGATGATTTCCATACCAAACGGCAACTGTTCGGTCAGTGAATCAACCACCATTTCCCGTGTTGCACAAGTGTGCAAATCGAAATATTCTGCCTCGCTGATATGGCCTGTAGCAAGCGACGGTCCATAAGAGATCTTGGGATGTGGATTATAACCTGCGGTAAAAACCACTGGAACATCCGCCCGCCGCAGAGCCCGTTCCAACAAACGGATCACATCGAGGTGAGAGTAATAGCGCATCTCCGCATCGCGTCGATACTTGATGCGGATTATTCGCGGTTCTTCCTGATGGGCACCTGGGCTTAATTTTGTTTTGCTCTCCAAAGTTGAGGCTGTTGTGTCGGGATGCTGGCCGGACAGCAATTCCTGGCACACCTCACAGCTCATCAGCCCGCAGCTGTTGCACTGCCCGATGCGGCAATCCTCAGTGACAATGCCGGCCATGGCGTTCTGGTATTCTTTCCACAAAAAAGCTTTTGGTATCCCCTTTTCGATGTGGTCCCAGGGCAGTGGATCATCTTGTTCGCGTGCTCCCAACAGTTCTGTCAGCGACAGTCCTGATCGATCAAGTGCATCTTGCCAGAACGAAAAGTTAAAATTTTCCGACCAGCCTTCGAATTTGGCGCCCAATTCAAAGGCAGTCTGGATCACTCGGCTCAGCCGGCGGTCTCCACGCGCCAACACGCCTTCGATAGCAGCCAAATCGGGCTCGCGCCAGGACAATTTGGTGTTGCGCTGATGAAGATGACTTTTCAGCAAACGCAATTTGGCCGCTGTTTCTTCTGGCAGGTCCTGACGAACCCATTGAAAAGGTGTGAAGGGTTTGGGAATAAAAGGCGAGATGGAAATATTGATTTGCCTACCTCCATGCAGACGCGCCAGATCAGACACTTTTTGAATCAACCCCACCATTGCGAACAGATCGGCTTCCTCCTCGGTCGGATGGCCGATCATAAAATAGAGTTTGATCAACTTCCATCCCTCGCGAAAAGCGAGATCCACAGCCTGAATGAGGTCTTCATCCCGGGTCGTTTTGTTGATGACATTTCGCAACCGTTGGCTGCCGGCTTCTGGCGCCAACGTCAATCCCGACTTGCGAACGTCCTTGGCAAAATGAGCGACCTCAGGTGTGAACCGCTCCGGACGAAGCGAGGGAAATGAAAGGTTGATTTGATCCTCAGCAAAAGCCTGACGCAATCCGCGCATCAGTCCCGGCAACTCGCGATAGTCGGAAGTGGAAAGCGACAGCAGGGAAACCTCGTCATATCCGGTCGCTGTTATGTTGCCCACTGCTTGCTCGACAATTTCCTGCACACTGCGTTCGCGCACCGGGCGATAGATCATACCAGCGTTGCAGAATCGGCAACCGCGCGAACATCCTCGAGCGATTTCGAGGGCAACACGGTCATGAGCAGTTCGAATGATGGGGGTCAAAGGCTTTTGCGGATAGTTTTGCGGCAACAGTCTCTCTTCGATGCGAGCGCTGGTGGTTTTACCTGCTTCCTTGCAAAGCGGTTTGATGGCCCGGAATCTTCCGCCGGCATCGGTCGCCGTTTGATAGAATTGCGGTACATAGACTCCCGGCAGTTGCGCCAACTGCCGCAACAGTTCCTGACGGCTCTGCCCGCCTTTTTTTGCCGCAGCCACACGATCGGCGATTTCGAGCAGGAGCAGCTCGCCATCGCCAATAACCACTGCATCGAAAAAATCAGCCATCGGTTCGGGATTGAAGGCCGATGGACCGCCGGCGATAACCAGTGGCAAACCTGTGCGCTCCGCTGACCGCAGAGGAATTCCGGCCAGATCCAACATGTTCAGTATGGTCGTATAGTGCATTTCATACTGCAAGGTAAATCCGACCACATCGAAATCGACTGCCGGTGAATAGGTTTCCAGCGAAAACAGCGGCACCCCTACACTGCGCATGCGCTCTTCCATATCCGGCATTGGCGCATAAATACGCTCGGCATAGATCTCTTTTCGCTGGTTGGCCACGTGGTACAAGATCTGAAACCCCATGTAAGACATCCCGACCTCGTAGAAATCAGGAAACGCCAGAGCGAGACGCACCTGCACGCTTTGCAGATCTTTGCGAATCAGGTTGATCTCGTTGCCAACGTATTGTCCAGGCTTGTTTACATAGGGTAGAAGCTCAAGATATAAAAGTTGTCGCAGTTTCGTGGCATCGATTGATTTTTGTTTCAATAAACGCACTCCATCGTATCCGCCGCCACATTCGTCAGCGGATCGCCAAGTCGGTATAAAAATCGCGCTGTCTTGGCGGCAGGCTTTGCCTGGATGCCGCAAGAGCAGAAAAACGATAGCCAAACGCCCCACCAGGTCAGGGTTTCTGGCAGGGCGTTGGTAAAATCATTAAGGCTCGATAACAACTGAACACATGCCGGTACCCAGCACGGCCTAATTTTTAATCTGGCTGGAGATAGATTCAATTCCTTTTTTAATCGCCTGAATGTTCAGCCCGATCAGCGATTTCTGCTTGATAAAGTGGGGCAGTGAGGCAAAAACCGTCTCTTGATCGAGAATTTGAGTATAGGCGATATAAGCTCCGAGAATGACCATATTGGCAACCCGTGTGTTGCCCAGTTCATCAGCAATTTGGGTGGCTGGAATAGAGAGATGTTCGAGATCTTTGCGTGCCGGCGGTTGGGTGACCAAAGAAGCGTCGGTAATGATCAGACCACCGGGAACCACCTCATCGACAAATTTTTCCAGTGACGGCAAATTCATCGCAATCAAGACAGTCGGCCGAGTCACCAGCGGCGAACCGATCCGTTCAGTAGACAAGTTGACATGGCAATTGGCTGTGCCGCCGCGCATCTCCGGCCCATAAGACGGAATCCACGACACCTCGTAGCCGGCGTCCATACCGGCCTGGGCGATTCCCAGGCCCAACATCAGAATACCCTGACCGCCAAAACCAGCCATTTTGAGACGCGGATTGCGGTATTTTTCCGGCGTCGCTGTTTTGTTAACCGGTGTTGCAGGGGCGACTTTCTCTTCTGGCAAATTCAGCTGTTCCCGTAGACCTTGCACCGAAAAAACATTGCCTTTTGCCGGCTGCGCTTCGATCTCGTCGCTGATGTCTTTGTAAACGCCCAAAGGAAAAGCCTTGATCATCTCTTGCGTCAACCATTCTTTCGCCTGCACAGGGGTCATTTTCCACCCGGATGGACAAACCGACAACACCTCGACAAAGGAAAACCCCTTGTTGTCGATCTGGTTCTGCAAAGCCTTGCGCACAGCCTTTCGCACCCGGGTGCTGTTCTTGGCATCGGTCAGCGCCACCCGTTCCACATAGATCGGTGCGTGTAAAGTGGCGATCAGCTCGCTCATCCGAATCGGAAATCCCTCATTGCCTGGTTTACGCCCCATCGGCGAAGTGGTGGTCTTTTGACCGATCAAGGTCGTCGGCGCCATCTGACCGCCTGTCATCCCATAGATGGCGTTGTTTACAAAAAAGACTGTTATTTTTTCCCCGCGGTTGGCTGCCTGCAGGATGTTGTTCGTGCCAATGGCAGCCAAATCACCGTCGCCTTGATAGCTGATGACGATACTCTGCGGAAAAACTCTTTTTATGCCCGTGGCGACTGCCGGAGCGCGGCCATGTGCCGATTGAATATTGCCGGTGCGAAAGTAATAGTATGCAAAAACACTGCAGCCAACCGGGCTGATCAAGATCGTGCGGTCGCGGATACCAAAATCGTCGATGGTTTCAGCGATCAATTTATGCAAAACGCCATGCCCACATCCCGGACAATAATGGGTCACATCCGGGGTTGGCCCGCCCTTGCGCTCAAATATGGGATAAAAGCTGTCCGCTCTTTTCAACACTTTTTCTGCCATGGTTTATGCCTCAAAAAGTTTGATCACCTGCTCGATGATTTCTTCCGGAGAGGGCACCACTCCACCCATTCGGTTATAGAAATGGATTGGAATACGATCTTTTACAGTGAGGCGAACATCGTCGACCATTTGCCCGTTGGACAATTCAACCACCAGTATCTTTTGCACATGGTCAAGAAGTTTTTCGATTTGTGGCCTGGGAAAAGGCCACAAAGTGATCGGCCGCAACATACCGATCCGATAGCCGTCCTGCCGAAGCCGATCGACCACAGACTGCAGAATGCGCGAGATCACGCCATATCCAATCACCACCAACTCGGCGTCGTCGGTCTTGTAGGTTTCACAACGAATCTCGGCCTTTTCAATTTCTGCATACTTGGCTTGCAACTTGCGGTTGTGTGCTTCCAGGCGTTCAGGCTCAAGCTCTATAGAACTGATCAACCGTTTTTCATCATCGGCATCGCAATGCAACGCCCAGGGCTTGTCTGCGAGTTTTTCGACCGGCGGCGGAAAATCGACGGGTTCCATCATTTGGCCGATAAAACCGTCTGCCAACACACAGACTGGATTGCGATAGCGATCCGCCAAATCGAAAGCCAGCATGGTAAAATCACACATTTCCTGGGCGCTGGCAGGTGCCAAAACCAAAAGCTTGTAATTGCCGTGACCACCGCCCTTGACGATCTGGTTGTAATCCGACTGTTCCGGAGCAATATTCCCCAATCCCGGACCGCCCCGCATGATATCGACTAAAACCAGGGGCAGCTCAGAGCCGGCTGCATACGAGATCCCTTCCATCTTCAAACTGATGCCCGGACTTGAAGACGCAGTCATTACCCTGATGCCTCCAGACGCAGCACCATAGACCATGTTGATCGATGCGATCTCGCTCTCTGCCTGCAAAAACGTTCCGCCGACCTGCGGCATATAATAGGCGGCTGCTTCAGCGATTTCCGAAGCTGGGGTGATGGGATAGCCAAAAAAATAACGGCACCCTGCGAGAACCGCTCCTTTGACAATCGCTTCATTGCCTTTTATAAGCTGCTTCGCCATCTATCGCTCCACCTCCTCCCCGACGTATCCCTTTTTATAAACCGTGATTGCGCCCGGTTCAGGACATTGGTAGAAACAAAATCCACACCCGATACAGCCGGTGCCGAGATATCCCGCTGGATGATATCCCATTCGATTGAGGTGTTTTTGCTCAAACAACACTTTTTCCGGACAGATATTGATGCAAAGCCCACACCCTTTGCATTCATCCTCCCGAATCACAACCCTGGCAGATTCCAACCCCTTCTCAAGATCCATAATGCCTCCTGACGGCAACAGGAAACCAGATTGCTGTCCAAAACGCAAAAACCAGAGTCTCCAGCTGGACCATGGTTATGACCATTCAGCGTAAAAAATGGAAAATTCAGGAATAGGCGCGTACATGCAATCTGGAAATCCGGTGAGTGAAAAATCAGCACCAAAAATTAGCCATTTTTCGCAAAAGTTGCAAGGAGTTTTTCTGCTGTAAAAGTTAGTAAAAATATGTAAATAGAACTTAAAAGCTGATTTTCTTCGGCAGCAATCGAGAGCATATAAGAAAATTATGCAAAAAGCCAAATCCGCAGCTAAATTACTGCATCGTTGAGGAAGGGATTGCTCTCTTTTTCACGCGCAATCGTGGTGACCGGACCATGCCCTGAATATACAACTGTTTGCGGCGGCAAGGTGAGCAATCGTTGGTGAATCGAGGTCAGCAGATTCGTGGTGCTCCCACCGGACAGGTCGGTTCGACCGACCGATCCCCAAAAAAGAGTGTCGCCGGAAAAAAGCGTATCGCGATCCGGCAAATAGAAACAAACACTTCCGGGCGTATGGCCCGGCGTTTCGATAACCTCAAGTTCGATCTCACCGACAGTCAATCGATCCCCATGGCTGATCCAGCGATCGACAGCGAACATCGTCGGCGCCGGCAGGTCAAACATCCGGGCCTGGGCAGCACTGCCCTGGAGCAATATTTCATCACTTCTGTGCAAACAAACCACAGCAGAAAAACGCCGCTGCAAGTCGGCAACTCCGCCGATGTGATCGATATGTCCGTGAGTCAACAAAATGTAGTCGAGCGCAAAATCGTGATCGCCGATCCACTTGATCAGTCCACGGACTGCCGCATTATCACCCGGATCGATGAGTACAGCCCGACGAGTTTTCACACAACCCAACAAATAGATATTCTCTTGAAAAAGACCACTGACCAGAGTTTCGAGGATCAATCATCGCGCCCTATTTTTTTATCCAAACAGGTGGTGCCGGGGCTGGTTGTGGCCACACTGCGGTCGCAGCCATCAGCAAGGCAAGCAGCCGGCGACTAAAAAATGTTTTTATCTGCTAGCGGACAATGGACAATTTGATCGTTTGGTTGTAGCCGCCAGCAATCATTTGCAGCAGGTAGAGTCCGCTTGACAATGGTGAACCTTCGCTGTCGGTTCCGTCAAAGAGAAATAAAAATCTTCCTGCAGAATGGTCGCCATCGTACAAGATGCGGACTTGTTGTCCGAGAATCGAGTAGAGCACCAGACGCAGTTGAACCGCATGAGGCAGATCATAAACGAACGCAGTGCTCTGATTAAAAGGATTGGGATAGTTCTGCTGTAAAACGAACCGCGAGGGTATGACAGGTTGGTCATTGGCAATCTGTTGCACGCGGGTTGCCAATCCAACTTTAAACCGATCGCTGCGCATGCTGCCCATATCAGATACGCCGAATCCGTGTCGAAGGCGATAATTCGGCGTTTCCGCTGTTCCGCTCACCGATTGCAGCTGTTGTCTCGAGAGCTGGTAGCTCTGCGCAACGGCTTGGCGCGCAACGATCAGACAAACCAAGCCGAACAAAAGAATCAAGCCGGTAAATGTGGTCTGCTTCATGGTGTGGCCTCTGGTGTGGTTGGCGGTCAAATTTTAACCAAAACGTTGATCACACCGGTGCCCGATGCAAGCGCTTCGAGTGCCTTTCCGATGATTGTGCCATAGGGCGGATTTACTGCTTTCATGGCATGGCCAGGCACATCTGAGGTCGTCAACAGATCGCCTGGTCGGATAGGCGCCGAGTGGGCAGTGACTTTGCAAGGCACCACGCCGGTAAGGGCGAGCGGATAGCCATTGTCGGCATTCGCCAGATGACCGACCGTCAGGGTCGGATTGGTGGAGATTATTCCGGCAACACGGGTGTCGTAGGGTTGACGGCATCTTCGAAGCGCATTTTCGCTCTGTTCATCGATCACCACGACATCGCCGCTTTCCAAAATTTCACTGCCGTAGAGAAACTCGGCCAAATCGGCCCAACCGCCGGTGCTGCAAGTCGCCCGGCCTTCGACTTTTAAGGCATATCCGCCGGCATTGCTGCAAATCGCCTGCACGCCGTAGAGCAATCCTTCGCCTTTAACGGCGATGTCGCCGCTTCCGGCCACCCCGATCGGCCCGTTGCCGAACAGGCCAATCGAACTCGGAGCAGAGTCCTGATTCTGCACGGCCAAAACCGCCTTGGAGCGCTGACTGCGCACATAGGCAAGAGAGGCCGGGAAATGGTCGGCTGTCAGAGCAGCAGGGGCAATTTTGTTGCTGCTGACAGCGCCTGGCTGGATCATATTGGTATTGATGGCATCGAGCTGATTTTCATTGACAAAACGGTTGTCAAAAGCTCGGCCGCTAAAATGATCATCGGCGAGCATCAGGGTAATATCTCCGGATGGACCGCCACCCAGCAAGCCTCGTTGGGCTATAATGCCTGTAACATCGCCTACCGCAAATCCCAGATCGGTGGGCTGCAAGGAATAATCCTTGACCATATTGCTGGTTATCGCATCGACCTGGCCTTGCCGCACGAACCGGCTGTCGTAGTGGGTGCCGCTTTCATATTCAGGGGCAATCTGCAACGTCACAGCACCGCTTGTTCCTCCTCCCAGCATTCCTGTTCCGGCATTGACGGCGGTAATATCGCCGACGGCAGTCGCCAGATCCACCGCTTGAATCGTTCCGTCCTTGATATCAGCGCTGGTCAGGGTCCCGTCGATGACCATCTCGCCGGAAATGGAATTCGATTCATTGGTGTTGACAAAAATGGAATTAAACGCCGTGCCGTTTTTTAGATCAGGATCCAAGCTGATCAGAATGTTGCCACTCGTACCGCCGCCCTGCAACCCTAAACCCGCGACGACTTGCGTGATTTTGCCGACTGCAAAATTGAAATCCTCTTCGCCTAGAGTGCCGTTTTTTACCTGTTCGCCGGTAATTTGACTGTTCCCGATCATCGCAGCGGTAATCGCACCGATCTCACCCTTGCGTACAAATCGCGAATCAAACGCCTGACCGGTCAGATAATCTTCATGCAACGATAGTCCAACGGTTCCTGTCGTTCCACCGCCGCTCAAGCCGGAGAGCGCATTAATCCCGGTTATTGTGCCCTGTCCCAGCTGAAAGCCGATATCCTGAATCTGAATCGTGCCATCCTCTATCATATTGCTGCTTATCGAATTGGCTTCTCCGTGGCGCAGATAACGCGCATCGTTCTGCTCGCGGGTGGCAAAAGCCGTTGCAAGATAGCCGCCCAGACTGAAGGCATCGATGCGGTTGAGGCTGTGGTCATCGGCTTGGGTGCGAAGGTAAAAGCTGCCGGCAGAATGGCCTTGCAAGCGGTCAGTATTGTCGCTTTGAAAAGCAAAAGGAACACTGGCGAGGGATTTTCGAGGGGATAAATTTTCGCCGTTAATGGTCAACTGCAGATAACGTTCTGCTCCGGAAAACAAATTTGGCGGAAAGGGATTTTCCGTACCCAGTTCGCAGTTGAAATAGCCTTTGTTAACCTCCAATGTGCGGGTTGCTTCCCATAGCTTGTTGCCGTCACTGGCTGCATCCCAAAGGCTGAAAACGACATCGATCGAGCCGACAACGGGAAATCCTCCTGCGTCGGCCAGATATCCCTGATAGTCGATTTTTTGAGGGATAGAAGTGGTTGCGCCAACGGCAGCGATCTTCTGGTCTGCAGGTTCTTCGTGCACCGCAGTTTTAATTTCTCTATCCTTTTCCTGCTGGGCAAAAAGCAGAGGGCAAAACAGCAGAATTGCTGCCAAGGCAAGTCGCAAAACTTGGGTAAAGAATTTCATGCATGCTCCTGTGCTGCTTCCGTAAAGGTTCGTCCTTTATACACGGAAACATACAGGCTCTAACACGAGTTTGCAGACCGATATTTGCAGGATCAGGCGGATTTTATGGTGATCAATTCTTTCTGCGGTTCGGACAAGAATTTACAGCCTGACTCGTGCACCACGACAATCTCTTCGATGGTGGCAATGCCCGCGCCCTTGACGTTCAATCGCGGCTCCAGAGTGTAGACCTGTCCCGCTTCAACCGGCAAAAAAGGCAGATTTTTGTATCTCTCCCAACGCGGGCAAAGGAGGGCCGAACCGTCATGAGCGCTGCGGCCAACCTGGTGACCCAAGGCATGCGGATATTCCTCATAGCCCTGGCTGACGATATAGTCACGCGCAACCTGATCGATCATCCATCCTTCCACTCCAGGTTTGAGTGCAGCTGCAGCCATCTGAATGGCATCACGGATGACGTTGAATCCGTGTTGAACGGCTTCCGGCGCCTGAACTTCATCAGGACGAAGGAAATAAAAAGTTCGCTGCAAGTCGGAAACATAGCCGTCCTTGCGGACGCCGAAATCGATATTCATGATGTGCCCGGGTTGGATTGGCCGGTCAGTTGGACCGGCATGTGCCCCGGCGGTATCCGGACCCGTAAAGACCGCCGGACAATGGTCGGGGTCCCAGGCCGGTGCAAGTCCACGCGCTTGCATCGCCTCGACCATAAGAGAAGCGACCTCTTTTTCCGACATCCCGCAGCGAACTTTTTCGGCAACGAGGTCAAAAATTTGCAGCGTTTCCTTGATGGCAGCCCGAATGCGCTCTATCTCGCCTGTACTCTTGCGGCCGCGCAAAGCAGCGATGATCGCTTCGCTGGAACACAGCCGATCGATATAAGGGGTGGCAGCGAGATATTCCGTCAACATCAAATACATGCCGTGAGTCAATCCGTCCGCCATCACGTCGTTGGTGGAATAATTGACGGCAATGGTTTTGGGATCGTGTTTGTGCAAAATGCCTAAAAGCTCATCGCGGATTGAATCGCGGTAGCCGATGACTTGATAGGGAGCGTGATCACGGATGTTTTGCATATCCAGGCTGCCGACGATCGCGATCTTTTCACCCGAGGCGAAGAGAATAATCGCCGATGGCCAGGTGCAATGGGCACCGAGGATTAAATCCAAAACAGGATCAGGATTGGAAGACGTCTCGCGCGCAAACGTCAACCAGAGATCAATATTCTTTTCCTGCAAAATCTTAGCGGCTTGTTCGATCTTTTCACCAACCATCTCCACCTCCCTGTATGGGCTGCTGGATGATAACCTTGTCGGTTTGTCAGCACAGCAAAAACAAGATGCCGTGTCTGTTTAAAAAAACATCTGTTCAGCATAACGCATCTGAAACTCGGGATCAGCCGATATCTCCACATAGCGAATCTGATCCGGTATCTGTTCAGCCAAGCGCCTTTGCGTTTGCGATAAAAGGGCCATTTCAGCGCCCGTATAAGCGGCATTGCCGATAAAGTGGATGCGATCAGGCGAGATTCTCGGCAGCAAGCCGATTTCCAAAGCCATGTCCACTCGAATGTATTGCCCAAAAGCCCCGGCCACATAGAGCGCATCCAGATCGTCGAGCTGCAAACCGGCATTGGCGAGCAAAACTTCGATGCCGGTGGCAATCGCGCCCTTGGCCAGTTGTATTTCGCGGATGTCGCGCTGGTTGAGAAAAACCTCGGATTTTCCGGCTGGCGTCAAATAGACCCGTCGATCGTTGTCTTGACCTCGCAGGCGGCTGCCCAACGCCGCAGTCAGCTTGGAATCCATGTCTTTATCCTCCAGCAACCGTCCGGTGCGGTCAAGGATTCCTGCCTGGAGAAAAGTGCCTACTGCATCGATCAATCCCGAGCCGCAGATTCCCTTGGCGGACTGATTTCCGATTGTATGGACCTGCAAATCCCCGTCGGTAAAAAAGACCCGTTCGATGGCTCCCTGGGAAGCACGCATTCCAAAGCGTATCTGTGCCCCTTCAAATGCCGGCCCAGCAGCCGTTGAACAACAACTAAGTTCCCCCCGGCGGCTGAGCACGATTTCACCGTTGGTGCCGATGTCGACAACCAACCACGTCTCCTGCTTTGGCCGCGATAAAAGGCTGAGAACAACAGCGGTCGTATCACCGCCAACATAGCGGCCGAGAAGCGGAAAACAATAGATCCAGCCGTTTGGATGAATATTCAGCCCGAGTTCGACCGCCCGCACCAGCGGAGGTCGCTGAAATACCGGCACATAGGGCATTTCCGCAAGATATTTGGGCTGAATGCCCAGGAACAAATGCTCCATCACCGTATTGCCGGCGATGACCATTTCGTAGATCTGTTCCCTTTTTCCTTTGACAGTCTCCAGCAGCTCGGCGATCATATCGTTGAGCAGATCGATCACTGCTTTTTGCAGGGTCTTTAATCCCTCGGGATTGCTGGCGTGACCGATGCGCGAGATCACATCCTCACCATAAGCCCGTTGGCGATTGAGACGCGAAGCCACGGCATGCACCGTTCCGGAATAATCGAGCAGCTTGGCGACCACAGTGGTGGTGCCCAGATCGACTGCAATACCATATCCCTGTCCGCGCGTATCGCCGCCCTCAAAATCGAGCAACACACCGTTGGCGACGACACTGGTGACCGAAAAATCGTGTTGGCGCAGCGTTTCCGGCAGGTTTTGAATCGCCGGCAGTGTCAACTGCACCGATTGTAAGCCCGCCGCGGCCAAGGTTTTTTGCAGATCAAAGGGATTCTCATCCAGCTCAGGCGGCTGCACATGAGTTGCTGTTTTTTTCACGACCGGATCGATCTCGAACTCCTGGTGAAGACCCTCCGTCAGAATAGCGGTTTGATCTTTTTCATCGGCTCGGCTCGTCCAGATCAGGCAATCTTGTGATGCAATTGCTTGACAGGCTAGGCGATAGCCTTCAATCAATTCATCGTCGCTGAACGCTTTGCGATCAGCTTCGGTTATGGGGAATTCACCTTCTTCAATGCGCACTCGACATTTGCCACAGGTGCCATTCCCGCCGCAATAGGCTTCAATTTCCTCTACTGCCAATTCCTGGGCAGCATGCCAAAGGTTGGTGTTGGGAGGAAACAAACCGGTATGCCTTCCCGGCAAAAAGGTGATTCGAATTCGTTCGCTCAAAAAATCTTTTCTCCTTCTGCATGAACAGAATCATGAAATGACTGCACCCTATCGAGCATCGCCGTATACCAAATTGCTGGAACCGGCATCGTGCCCAGGGTTGGTTCATAATATTTGCGCCCATGAAAATCCGAACCGCCGGTCCGCACCAGGTTTTTGGATTCAGCGATCTGGGTCAAAATATTTTGCAGCGTGAAATCGTGTCGCGGATGCATGACTTCCACACCATCGAGTTCGAGCTTTATGCAATACGGCAGCAATTCATTCCATTGATAAATACCCGGATGTGCCAAAACCGCCAAACCACCGGCATCTTTGAGCAAGCGAATGGCCGGCCCGATCTCGATATACTGCTCCTCAACAAATGCCGACCGATTTTCTCCCAAATATTTTTCAAAGGCTTCCTGAAATGAAAAAACATATCCCTCATCGATCAACACCTGGGCGATGTGCGGTCGGCCGATACACCCCGGGCCTGAAAACTGTTTGACCAATTCGATGCCGATCGAAACCCCCTGCTTTTTCAGCAGCTTTAGGATTTTATGCGCGCGTTGCTCCCGTTGATCGCAGACTTGCTGGCAGTGGCTGACCAAGGCTTGATTGTTCGGATCAAAAAGATAGCCTAAAAGATGAATTTCCTGACCTTGCCAGAGGCAACTGAGTTCGACAGCCGGAACCACGTGGATAGGATGTTGTTGCCCTTCCTTCATCGCTTCGGTGTAGCCAAGTATGTTATCGTGATCACTGATAGCAACCGCATAAAGTTGAAGTTGGCTGGCGGCGCGGACTATCTCAGCGGGAGATAAAAAACCATCCGAGTAATTGGAGTGGACATGTAGATCGATCGTTGCTGCTGCAATATCCATGAGTATCTTTCTAAAACATCTCGCATTTCCCCCTGGCCGAACAGGGCGGGAAGGATGAAGACAATGGGTTATTCATCGTTTTTCGGCTTGGCGCGGTATACAGCTGCAGACACCCAGATGCTGATTTGATACAGCAACAGCAGCGGGCCGGCCAACATCAGTTGGGTAAAAACATCGGGCGGTGTCAGAACAGCGGCGAGAATAAAGATGATGACAACACCATAGCGCCATTTGTTGCGCAGGAATTGTGGCGTCAGAATACCAAGCTTGGACAGCAAAAAAGCCAATACCGGCAGTTCGAAAACAACCCCAAAAACCAACAGCAGTGTGACAACAAATCCGAGATATTTACCGATCGTCAAATTGGCAGTGAGGAAATCGGTTTGAAATCCCAATAAAAACTGCAAGCCGAATGGAATGACGAGCAGGTAACCGAAAGCTGCGCCGAAGACAAAGCAGACGACAGTAAAAAAAACAATGGGCAAGACCAATTTCTTTTCGCGCTCCAACAAGCCCGGCACAATGAACCTCCAGAACTCGTAGGCGACATAAGGCAATACCACTACCAGGCCGGTAAAGAGGGCAACCTTGATATAGATCATAAAGCCCTCGGTCGGTGATAGATAGATCAATTGCAGATCAGCTGGTGCGGGACGGCGCAAAAAGGTGACGACTTGTTCGGAGAAAAAATAGCTAACCACCGACGCAACCACAACCGCGATCAAGCATCTGAGTATGGTTCCGCGCAACTCTTCCAGATGATCGAGAAAAGGCATGACCTTTTCCTGGCGGCGGTGACGCAACGAATCGGCGCTATCTTGAGACTCTGACGGTGCGGATCGTTCCTGATCTGTGCGGTGGGTATTCCCGAGATCATCGGCTGCAGGCGTCATATCGGGAGTATTTGGTTTTTGATTCTTCAAAAGTTAATCACATCCCAATCTTAAGTCCGGAAAATCCGAGAAATGCCATCGCCATGAGGCCGGCCATGATAAAAGCGATTGGAATGCCCTGTAAAGATTTTGGAATCTCGGCCAGTTCCAGCCGTTCGCGAATTCCTGCCATGAGGATCAAGGCCAGGGTGAAACCCACGCCGGCAGAAAAACCGTGCACGATGCTCTCGATAAAAGAGTATTGGGTATCGACATTGAGTATGGCTACACCGAGGATGGCACAGTTGGTGGTGATCAGCGGCAAGTAAATGCCCAGCGCATTGTAGAGAGATGGGCTGATTTTTTGCACAACCATCTCAACAAATTGCACCAATGCCGCGATGACCAGAATAAAGGCGATCGTTCGCAAGAAAACCAAATCCGGTGGTTGTTGCAGGGTAAGAAGGCGATAAAAAACATTGATCGGAAGCGGAGAAAGCAAATAGTGATCGACCAACCAGGTGACCGCTGAAGCCAAGGTCATAACAAAAACAACCGCCATGCCCATCCCGATGGCCGAATCGAGTTGTTTTGAAACGCCGATATAAGGACAAATACCGAGGAAGCGGGAAAAGATAAAATTGTTGATAAAAATTGCTCCCAGCGCGATAATCATCAAATTCTGGAATTCCATAATCAGCCTCTCAGCAAATCTGCACCACGCATTGTGCGTCTAGTTTGCTTTTTTGCGGTTCTCGATCCAATTGAAAAAACCGAGCACGAAACCAATGGTCAAGAAAGCACCCGGCGGCAATATCATCATCAAAACCGGCTCATAAGACGCACTCAGAACCGGAATACCGAGCAAACTGCCACTGCCAACGATCTCGCGGATGGAGCCAATCAAGCACAGCGCCAAGGTAAAGCCCAGTCCCATGCCGACGCCGTCGAGAAAAGCCAATCCAACATTGTTTTTGCCGGCAAACGCCTCTGCTCTGCCGAGTATGATGCAGTTGACCACAATCAAAGGAACAAAGATGCCCAATGACTTGTGCAAATCAGGCACAAATCCAGCCATCGACAAGTCGACAATTGTGACGAAAGTGGCAATAACCACGATATAGATCGGGATGCGAATTCGATTCGGTACGCTCTTGCGGATCAAGGAAATCAGGGCATTCGAACAGATCAAAACAAAAGTTGCAGCCAGTCCCATACCCAGCCCATTTTTTACTGAACTGCTGACCGCCAAGGTGGGACATAACCCCAGAGCCTGCTTGAAAACTGGATTTTGTTTATAGAATCCTTTGCTGAATTCCTTCCATGCCGACATTACCGCCTCCATGAAAAAACCGTGCAGACAATCAACAGATCATCTGGGTGAAAAATCGGGCACCAGCAGTGCCCTAAATTTTACCGATTGCCGTTCATTCGCTGCCATCCGGTTCAGCACTGGTACTCGCCATCGCCGAATCGGCCTCGAGTCGTTTAAGCAAGCTTGTATAACCATTAGCCACCGACTTGGTCAAAGCGCGCGAAGAGATGGTTGCGCCGGTGATGCTGACGATTTCGCCGCCGTCGGCTTTGACTGCAACACCGTCGGCTTTTTTGCCCAGAAATTGGCGCAAAAACCATGGATCGGCTTCACCATATTTGATCTCTTCGACTTTGGTTCCCAATCCCGGAGTCTCGGTCTGGGAGAGCACTTTCAACCCTATCAGCGTGCCATCTTTATCCACTCCCACCATAGTCTTGATCACACTGGAATAGCCGCTGCCGTTGGCGATATAGGCAAAGGCGAGGTATTGCGAATCGCTGTCCAGAGCGCGATAGTAGCGGATTTCGTCGCCATCGCGCACCGCTTCGATCGATGCAGGATCGATTTGCGGCAGTGCCTCGATCAATGCACTCTCGGTTTCCATCGCTCCCTGTGCATCGATCCGCGGCTTGGTTATCGAATAAACCATGGCCAATCCGGCGGCAGCCAAAACTGTAACCAGGGTCAGCACAAAACCGAGTTTGGCAACTTCTTTCATGATTTTTTTGCTCCTCCGAAGACTGTTGGCCGGGTATAACGGTCGAGCAATGGAACCAGCAAATTCATCAATAAGATGGAATAGGAAACACCTTCGGGATAACCGCCGACCAGACGGATTAAAACCGTGATGGCACCGCAGCCAACGCCGAACAAAATACGGCCGCGATAGGTAACCGGTGAGGTAACCATATCCGTAGCCATATAAAATGCGCCGAGTATCAAACCGCCGCTAAAGATATGAAACAAAACATTGCCGCTGAAAAGACCATCTGTACCCCCGAAAATCCAGCTTAAAAGAGCGACCGTGCCGATATAGCTGAACGGAATTTTCCAGCCGATATAGCGTTTGTAGAGCAAGAACGCCGCACCGATCAGAAGCAACAGCGCTGAAGTTTCGCCCAGGCAACCGCCGATACGGCCGATAAAGAGCGAATCAATCGAATCGTAGAGTTTGTGTATGGTTTTGTCGGCTTGCGCAAAGGAATCGGGGTAAAGTTCGGGATGCGCCAAGATTTCGCGGGCCTGTTTAAAAACGTTCAACGGGGTGGCTGAAGTCATAACATCAATTCCGGACACCGACTGATAGAGACTGCCGCGTGGAATGCAGCGATCAAAAGACAGCATATGCGAAGGCCAGGAAGCAAGCAAAAAAGCGCGTCCGAGCAAAGCCGGGTTCATCGGATTAAAACCGAGGCCGCCAAAAACCTGTTTCCCCACTGCGATGGCAAACACCGCACCCACAGCCGGAATCCAGAGCGGAACTTGCGCCGACATATTGAACGCCAACAGCAAACCAGTGACCAGAGCGCTGCCGTCGCTGATGGTTATCGGCTTCTTCATGGCCTTCTGAACCACCGCTTCTGTCAACACTGCCGCAGCAATGCTGACCAACATGATCCACAGGGTCCGCAAGCCAAAAAAATAGATCGCACCCAGACTTGCGGGAAGCAGGGATAAAGCCACTGCAGTCATGATTTTCGTCACCGATTCGCGATCGGAAATGTGCGGAGAACTTGAAACGTAGAATTGATCATCCATGGAAAACAGCTCTCGTTTAGGATTTACCAGTCATTGGCACTGCACTTGCGGAATTCAGCTGGCTTTCTTCCTTTTCTTGATCGCCTCACTTTTGCCATAGCGAATCAAATGGAGCAAATCGATATGCGCCGGGCAGACAAAAGCACATGATCCACATTCCATGCAGTCGAGAATATGATAGTCGATCGCTTCATCGATGCGTTTGTGGCGCACCCAGGCCCCTAACATCTTGGGCATCAGCCGCATCGGACAAACATCAATGCAGCGCGCACAAGAGATACAAACCGTCTCCTGATTCCGCCGGGCTTGTCTGGCGTCCAGGAACAACAAGCCGGATGTCCCTTTGATCACCGGCAAATCAAGCGAACTCTGCGCAAAACCCATCATCGGTCCTCCCATGATCACCTTGCCGAGAGATCCGTTGACGCCGCCACATTCCTGCAAAATAAAGCGGTAAGAGGTGCCGAGGCGAACCACACAGTTTTTCGCGGTCTGCACAGCGTTGCCGCTCACCGTTACTACCCTTTGCACCACTGGCCGCCGAAAAGCTACTGCGTCATGGATGGCAGCAGCCGTGGCCACATTTTGCACCACGCAACCGACAGTCATTGGCAGAGAACCGGCTGGGACAGTCCGATTGACGACTGCCTTGATCAGCTGTTTTTCAGCTCCTTGGGGGTATTTGACCGGCAGGGCATGAACCGAGAACGGCAATTTCAGTTTGCTGATCAAGCCGCGCATCACTTTGATTGCATCCGCTTTGTTGTCCTCGATGCCGATAGCCACCTTTTTTGCCGACAAGACTTTGGCGAGGATTTGAATCCCCAATAATATTTTTTGTGGCTCTTCCAGCAGCAGGCGATGATCGGAAGTCAAGTAGGGCTCACATTCTGCCCCGTTGATGATCAAGGTATCGATCGGCTTGTCTGCCGGTGGTGACAATTTGACATGCGTAGGAAAGGTTGCCCCTCCCATTCCGGCGACGCCGGCCTGCTGAATCCGCTCAACCGTCTCCTTTACCGTCAGATCGAGATAATTTGCATCATAACCGATTGATGGATTCCACTGATCCTGACCGTCGCCTTGAATCACCACCGATAACACTTGTCCACCCAGAGGATGAGGCCTCTCTTCAACCGCACTTACGGTGCCGGATATCGAAGCATGTACCGGCAATGAAACAAAACCACCAGCTTCAGCAATCAGATCACCAACCTGCACCGCTGTTCCAGGTTCGACCAGCGGCTTTGCCGGGGCGCCGATATGTTGCTGAAGAGGAATCACCACTTCTGGCGGAATCGGCAGCGTCTCAATTGCTTTTTTTGCTGTTGCCCCTTTTTGTTCCGGAGGATGAACCCCGCCATTGAATGTTTTCTTGTGCAGGAATCCCAAACCTTGCTCCTTTGCCGCAGATGCAGATTTATTCTTTCAACTGCTTGACTTGCTGTAAAAATTCTTCCTTGGTCTTGAAATTGCGATAAACCGAAGCAAAACGCACATATGCCACTTCATCGATCTCGCGCAATTCCTTCATCACCATCTCGCCGATCTGCTGTGAGTCGATTTCTTCGATGCCTTGATCGCGCAGATGATATTCGATCTTGGAAACAATACCTTCGATCAAGGCCAGTGAAATCGCCCGTTTGGTGCAGGCGTACTGAATGCCTTTGATCAATTTCTGCCGGTCAAACTCATCGCGCCTGCCGTCTCTTTTAACCACCCAGAGAGGAATATGGTCGAGTTCTTCTCGGGTGGTGAAACGACGACAGCATTTCAAGCATTCGCGCCGCCGCCGAATGGACCGACCGCCGTCGCGAGTGCGAGAATCGATCACCTTCGTGTCATGATAACTGCAAAAAGGACATCTCATTTTGTTGGCCTATTGAACCGTATTTTTGTAACGATTTCAGAAACCCTTTCGCCAGTCCCGTTATTGCCTCAAATCACCATAGAGAGGAAATCGTTTGCACAATTCTTTGGCTTGACCGGCGACTTTTGCATGGATCTTCTCGTCTTCGGGTGCTTGCAGCACCTGATCGATCATCCCGGCGATTTCAACCATTTCGGCCTCTTTCATCCCCCGGGTAGTCAATGCCGGTGTACCGATACGAATCCCGCTGGTCACGAATGGGCTCTTGTCGTCAAAAGGCACCATATTCTTGTTGACTGTTATCCCTGATGCTTCCAACGCGTGCTCGGCATCGCGACCGCTGATCGACTTGTTGTGCAAATCCACGAGCATCAAATGAGTGTCTGTTCCGCCCGAAACGATGCTAAAACCCAGCTCAATCAGAGCTTGTGCCAGGGTTTTGGCATTGCGGATGACTTGTTTCTGGTAGCTGATAAAGGAAGGCTGCAAAGCTTCCTGAAAGGCAACCGCTTTGGCGGCGATGACATGCATCAGAGGTCCGCCCTGGAAACCGGGAAACACATTGGCGTCGACGAGTTCGGACAGTTTTTTTAGACGGCCTTTGGCAGTCCGGAGATCGCGATCGTTGTCCATGTCGCGGCCAACCAGGATCAACCCTCCCCGCGGTCCGCGAAGCGTTTTATGGCTGGTTGAAGTGACCACATGGCAATGGGGTATGGGACTGGAGATCAATCCTGCTGCAATAAGACCGGCTGGATGGGCTATATCGGCTAAAATCTTGGCATTGACCTGATCGGCGATCTGGCGAAAAGCTGCATAATCGATTTCGCGCGAATAAGCACTGGCTCCAACAATAATCAATTGCGGTTTTTCTTTGCGCGCCAGTTGCTCCACCTGGTTCATGTCGATCCTGCCGCTGCGGTCTACGCCGTAGGAGATCATTTTGAAGAATTGACCGGAAAAATTGACCGGACTGCCATGCGTCAGATGTCCACCATGGGCAAGGTCCATGCCCATCACTTTGTCCCCGTAGCCGACCAATGAAAAATAGGCGGCGATGTTGGCCTGTGAACCCGAGTGCGGTTGCACGTTCGCATGTTCGGCTTTAAAAAGCAGTTTTGCTCGATCGCGAGCAAGGTTTTCCACCATGTCGACATATTCGCAACCGCCATAATAGCGCTTTGCCGGATAACCTTCAGCATATTTGTTGGTCATCAACTGGCCGGTCGCTTGCAACACCGCTAGGCTGGTAATGTTTTCTGAAGCAATCAGCTCCAGTTTATCATTTTGCCGATGCCATTCGTATTGGATGGCGGCATATACGGCTGGATCTATTTTCTTTAAGGCGTCCATTGCATCGTCCACCGTTTTAAAATAACCTATCCACAGGCCGATTACACTGAGAATAGTCTGTGAGGCTTAAACAAATCGAAATTTTGGCTGGGATTGAAGGGAGGGTCCGCTGGTTTAAGATATCGAGTTACCGGCTTCACCAGGATGCAGCAACCCCTTCGGCCCTATGGAAATGCAACAATTTGCCACAAGTCCGAAACGAATCACCCAGTAATGCATTGATGAGTTGATCCCGGTCAAACAAACGGACAATGGCAGGCTTTTAGGGCCTGCCATCGCTCCTCGATTCAAAAACCTCAATAAATCCATTTATAACAGTCGAGATCGGATTTATTTACGCCTGCATGCATAAATTCATCTTCCTTGGTCGGGGTATCGGGCCGAATATATTCCATTTTGCGTCGGGCAAGATCGGCAAACTGCTGATCGCCGGCTGCGCGTTGATAGGATTCGTAGGCAAGCCGATAGATCAATTTATCATCGAACGTAATCTTGCGATTGCCGCGCGAATTGATGCACTCATCGACAGCCGATTCATAGATTTCGCCGATTACAATATGAGCCAAACCATAGCCTGGCTTGATCTGCAGGGCATTGCGGGCAACCGAACGAGCCTTGCTCAATTGTTTCAACTCCCGATAACAGGTCGCCATTTCGCAAATGACCTTGACATTATCCGCTTTGAGCTGGATAGCTTTTTCATAGGTTGCAATGGCATCCCGATACCTGCCGATATTCTGTTGGGCACTGCCGAGATATTCCATCGCAAAGGCATCATCCGGCCGAATGGCAATCAATCGCTTAAATTTGTCGATCGCCTTTTCATATTCTCCGCGTTTGAAATAGGTTTCACCCAGACTGAACAGCAAGCGCGAATTGTCAGGCTCGTTGGTCAGGGCATCTTCCTGTGCAACGATAAAAGCTTCGATGTCACCGGTCGATTGCAAAATCTGTGCATAGACCTTCTGCGCTTCTATATCTGCCGGATCCAACTGCACAAGCTTGCCATAAATATCAATTGCTTCGTTGATTCGATTGGCGGTAACCAAAAGATTGCCCAGAACCCGGTAATCATCTGCCTTGGGATCCTCTTCCAGTTCGATGGCCTTTAGATATTGCTCGATCGCCAGCTCGTTCTCGCCTTTAGCCGTCATCAGATAGCCATAATTGCGGTGATAATAGGCCTTGTCCGGGTACAAATCGACTCCCATGCGATAGGCGATTTCCGCACTGTCCGGTACATTCAATTTGTAATAACTGTCGCCCAGAAAATTATAAACCAGAGGAAAGCGTTGAATGGTGTCCAATTCGGTCACTTTCCACAAGTGAGGAATTGCATCCTTGTACATCTTGTTTTTATAATTTTCATATCCCAAGCTCCAGGCCAGATTAAGCTGTCGATCCCATATCTGGCGCAAAGAGTCCTGCATCGCTTTTTGCCGTTCCGGGCTGATCTGCACCTTTGGTGTTTCTGTAGTGGCGCAGCCCGACATGAGCCCCATCCCGATAAAAAATGAGCCGATGATCAGAATGATCATTCCTGCCACAATCTTTTTTCCAGCCACTGAACCATCCTCCTGTTATAAATCTGGCATTGTTAATATCACTTGTCTTCTTCGCGGATGCTCACTTTGCCAGCGATGCGGCAGACCTTCGCCGAACACCCGGTCATTGCCTAAACCTTTTGGCTGCACATCCAGTATGCTGTCCTATCGTCGTGACAGTTGTGCAGAAAATCACTCAAGCCTCAAAAAGCAAAATACACCACCCCTGCCAGCCAAACGGCTTAAAAAGGGATAAACGCAATCATCAAAAGGTTCTCAAATTTTAATTAAAAGTTGAGTAAAATGCAACAGATTTTTGGGAAGGCCAAATTCGGCACACTGAAGAGGAGAACTGTGGCTGTTGAATGATCCAGTCGGGGCAGTGCAGCAGCTCGGCTGACTGCGCACATCTGGATCAACGCGTTGGCCGATGAAACCACAATTCATTGGCGCCGATGGAGAAAGAAAGGCGGGCAATCGTTTCCTCATAGAGTCCAGCCTGCAAATCGCCTCGGCGACCGAGCTCAAACGCCATATCGATTCGACCGCGATTGGCATGAAAGGGCAAACCAACACCGAACGAAACAAAGCTTTCATCTATCGTTTCTCCGGTTGCGGTTTTGATCGGCAGCTGGGCATGATAGGCGCCCAGGCGAAAAAACATGCGGCGGGGATAGGAGGCATAGATCGCCTGTGTGTCATTGTACTCGAGCCCGCCGCCGAATCGCCAGTAGCGATTCATTTTTTCGCCTTCCATACCGCGGACGCGATAATTCTGCCACTGTTGCTGAAAATAATCGGCAGCCACCACGACTTTCTTGATTCGCCAGGCAAATCCAGCTCCCTGGGCACCGGGGTATTCGGTTGTTAGCGAAACAACCGGCGTGTCGTAATAGTCATCCAGGGTGGTTTTGGTTTCAACATGCAAATCCGCACCATGGCGATAGAGAGCGCCCAGAGAAAAATTGGTCAAGGGTTGATAATAGACGCTGAGTTCACCACCAATGCCGCGGAAATGGCTGGTCATTTCATCTGTGCCATCAACATAATAACTGGAGGTAAAATCGGTTTTCCAATCTTCGTTGTAGGTGCCAAAATACAAATTGACCAGACCAGCGAGGCTTAAATCCTTATTGAAATGGTACACCAGTCCCAGGTTGCCCGAAGAGAGACCGCCATAGCCGATCACTTTGCGCTGATAAGCGGTATCTGACAGATTGCCGTCGATGGCCAATGTATATTTTGAACTCAAAATCGGCGTGAGGCTGGTGATCAAATTCAGCTGATATTTTATCGGCAATACAAACTTGAATCCAGACGGACGTCCGTCGCGGGTATTGACTGTAGAAGCGGCGCTTTTGGCATCGACTGACTCATACTGATAGTCTGCCGAAATGGTGGTCAATCCATCGATATGAATGGAAGCCGGATTCAGAGCAGACAGCGACATGCGTTCTCGCACAGCCATCGACGCACCGCCCATTCCGGAAGATCGGCTTGTGGAGAAATTGCTGACCATGCCTAAAGCTTGGGCAGAATAAAACGAATCCGCCGCCGACACAACAGGAATGAGCAAAAAAAGCAACGCAACTTTTTTCATCGCAAAACCTAACGCCTTGGTCATTGTTGTTCGATTTGCTGACATTCGAAGAAGCAACGAATGTTGGCTTTTCGACTAGTTGAGAAATTTGGCGGTGGCCGGCCGTGAATAGGTCACACGCAACCACGGGACCTGGGTGCTGTCGCTTGGATTGTTCACAATCGCCAGTCTGGCGGCATCGAGGCCATAAGTGCTCGACTCGACCAAAAATCCATAATTTTCCAAACGATTGAATATCAAAGCCTGGATGATGGAACTCATTGTGCTGATGGTGGTGTTCGCGGAGAACGACACAGAACCGAGACTGGATAGCGCCACCGCAATCGGTGCACTCGCGGTGCTGTCAACTTTGAGAGAAGCAAGGGTCCAGCCGGAATCCTCGAGAACAGTCCTGAAAACCAATCCCATCCCATAGTCTTCGGTTTCGCTGCCGCTGGCTGCAAAAGGCAAAGTCAAGTAGGCTTGATGAATCGTTGCCTCGACAGGAATAGCGGAAAGATCGAACCGCAACAGGGTGCGAAACCCGCTCAGATTGCTGATGCGCAGGATTTCCGGATTGCGTTCTTTGGTAAGCGGCTGATCGTTTCGTTCAGAATCAATCACAGTGGCGTCATGGCTGACCACCACCTGCACGGTATCCACCTGGTTGTTGCTGTCTTTGGTGAGAATTTGCAAATAGGCTGCAGTCGCAGAAGATTCAGTGGCGCTGAATCCGACCAGGATCGGCGCTTCCGCAAAGGTGAGAATCATTCCGTTGGGAGTAACGCTTCCCACCCACTCTTTGACAAGGTCGACTGGAATTTGGGCGCGCACTTCAGCGCTATCCACTGGAGGAAAGACCACTCGGGCAATCGGCTCGTCGCTATCGATGTGCGAGGAGACACTCTCCCATTTAACAGTGGATTCTTTCCAGGACGGGTCGGTCAACCGATAGCCGAGGGCTACCAAAGAATCAGCCGATTCGCCTTTCAGAAAACGTTGGTTTAACACCAACTCTGCTGACAGGATGTTGTCGGTGCTGTCAAGGGCGGTACCCGGATAAAAACGCAGAATCGGATAGCATCTGACATCATCTTCCCGGCCGATAAGAATCATCTGCGCATTGCCCACCGCAGGTATCTGCCAATAGTGCGCTGTTTCGGTCGGCAAGAGAGTCGTGACGACCACCTCGCCCTTGTATTGCCGTTGCAGTTGATCATAACCAGTCGGCAAAGCGCGTTCAGTGGTGCAACGGCCGAAAATAAGAACGATGACCAGAAAAAGAACAAGAAATCGCATGTGGTTTTCCAGTTTAAAAATCATTCTCCAATCCTGTTCTTTTTACCTGAAACCCTTTTAAAAGTTCCGCCTTTGCATGACAGGGTTAAAAAAAAGGGCAATCTGTCACAAGATTGCCCGCTGTGAATTGACTCGCAGGTGCTATTCTTCTGAATCTGGAGTTTCGTCTTTGGCTGCTTCTTCAGCCTCTTTCTTTGTCCGTTTTTTGCGCTCTTCGCGTTCCTGGCGTTGCTTTTCCATGCGCTCGGCTTTAACCCCTTCAAATCCGACCAATTCCAGGATCGCCAGAGGAGCATTATCGCCGTTGCGAAAACCGAGTTTGACGATACGCGTATAACCGCCGTTTCGCTCAACAAATTTAGGGGCGATTGATTCGAACAACTCCTTGACAACGGTTTTGTCGTTCACTGTCCGCATGACCTGACGGCGAGCAGCCAAATCGCCCTTTTTCGCAAAAGTGATCAATCGTTCGATTGACGAACGCGCCTCTTTTGCCTTCGGCGTCGTGGTGATGATGCTTTTGTGGCGAAAAACCTCGGTCGCCAGATTATCCAAAAGGGCCTTGCGGTGCGAAGCGGTACGACCCAATTTCCTGCCTGATTTTAAATGTCTCATTACAACATCCTCTATTGCAAAAGATTGACCCGTTATTCATCCGATTTTTTAAGATAGCGATCGACATCCATACCAAAGTGCAGGCCTTTTTCTTCCAGAATTTTGTTCAGCTCCTGCAGCGACTTGCGGCCAAAGTTGCGAAATTTGAGCATTTCTTGCTCATCGCGACGAACCAGATCACCGATGGTTTTGATATCGGCAGCTGCCAGGCAATTGTGCGAACGAACCGAAAGCTCCAACTCATCCACACTCATCAAGAGCAGTTTGCGGATGCGGATTGACTCTTCATCGATTTCAGTCGGTTCTTCTTCTTCGGTGTCGATGTCAAAATTGATGAACAATTGGATGTGATCCCGGAGAATTTTGCCGGCATGGCTCAGAGCATCGTCAGGTGTCAAACTGCCGTCGGTTTCGATCTCGAGAATCAATTTATCAAAATCGGTCTTTTGCCCGACCCGCGTATTTTCCACATGGTAAGAAACACGGGTAACCGGGGTGAAAATTGAATCGATCGGTATGGTGCCGAGCGGCAAATCAGGCATCTTGTTTTCCTCAGCCGGCACATAACCCCGGCCTCGGCCGATGCGCAATTCCATGCGCAGCTCTGCTTTTTCGTTCAGAGTGGCGATCGGCAAATCAGGATTCAGCACCTCAAAAGCGTGCGAAGTTGCCTGAATATCTGCAGCCGTAAACTGTTTCGGCCCTTTCAGATCGATGACGATTTTATCGGGTTTCTTGTCAATCAATTTGAAGCGAACCTGCTTCAGATTGAGCACGATTTCAGTCACATCTTCCTGAACACCCGGGATGGTGGTAAATTCGTGCACAATACCATCGATGCGAAACATGGTGATGGCTGCACCTGGAATCGAGGAAAGTAGCACCCGCCGCAGAGCATTGCCGATCGTCGTACCAAATCCGCGTTCCAGAGGCTGTACAATAAATTTCCCATAGATATTCGAATATGTCGACTCATCGAGTTCGATGCTTTCCGGCATCTGAAAACTTGGTAATGCCATTGATGACTCCATTGATAATGAGTTTCTCTATTCTGAGCTGAATTGTTCAACCCGTTATTTTGAATAGAGCTCGACGATCAAGTTTTCGTTCACATTGACCGGAATATCTTGTCGGTTTGGAACACTCAGGACTGTCCCTTGCATCTGCGCCTTGTCCAGTTCCAGCCAAGGAACCATCTTGCCGTCGCGTACCCGCTTCATGGCGTTGTGGATCATGACCATCTGACGGCTTTTGTCGCGTACGCGTATCACATCATTTGATTTGACCTGGAACGATGGAATGTCCACCGGACGGCCATTGACAACAAAATGGCGATGACAAACCATTTGGCGAGCGGCGTCGCGCGACGGAGCCAAACCCAGACGATAGACTGTGTTGTCCAGACGCATCTCGAGGATTTTTAACAGGTTTTCACCTGTGATGCCCTTGCTGCGTTCCGCTCTCTCGAAGGTCAGGCGAAACTGATTTTCCAGCAATCCATACATGCGTTTGACTTTTTGCTTCTCGCGCAATTGGATCGAATATTCGGACATCTTTATTCTTCGTGAACGTCCATGTTGGCCGGGAGCATAGCCCTTTTTCTCAAAGGGACATTTGTTGCTGGTGCACTTTGCACCTTTGAGAAAAAGTTTCATCCCCTCGCGGCGACACAGCTTGCATACCGGGCCGGAATATCTTGCCATATGAAATAAACCTCCTCATCTATCGGCCGGTCGTGAAACCGGCAAAACCACGTTTTCTATCGATTAGACGCGCCGCTTCTTTGGCGGCCGACAACCGTTGTGTGGGATTGGTGTGACATCGCGAATGGCAGTGATTTCCAATCCAGCAACCTGCAGGGAACGCACTGCCGCTTCACGGCCGCTCCCGGGACCGCTGACCACCACTTCGACCCGTTGCAAACCCAATTCCTTGGCTTCCTTTGCCGCCGACTCAGCCGCCATCTGTGCAGCGTAAGGCGTACTTTTACGCGATCCTTTGAAGCCAACCCGCCCGGCCGAAGCCCAGGAAATCACGTTACCATAGACATCCGTCAACGTGACATTGGTGTTGTTAAAGGTTGCCTTGATGTGGGCAACACCGTTCGCCTCGACCTTTTCTTTTCTTTTCGCGGTTTTTCTTCGATTAGCAGCCAATGAACCACCTCGCTAAAATTTATCTACATTATACGGTTTTTTTGCGAATGCCAACCGTCGCTTTGCGGCGGCCACGACGAGTGCGAGCATTGGTATGGGTGCGCTGACCGTGGGCCGGCAAACCACGGCGATGGCGCAAGCCGCGATAGCAGCCGATATCCATCAACCGTTTGATGTTCATTGTGACTTCGGTCCGCAAGGCACCCTCAACCTTATGATCGGCGATGACATCCCGTACTTTGGCCACATCGTCCGGCCCCATGTCGCGAACCCGTTTGTCGGGCGAGATCCCGGCTTTCTTTAAAATCGCCTGTGAGGAGGCCAGACCGATTCCATGAATATAAGTCAACGCGATCTCGATGCGTTTGTCGCGCGGCAAATCAACACCAGCAATACGAGCCAATGTTAACTCCTTTACAGTTTATGTTCAGTTATCCTTGCCGTTGCTTGTGACGCGGGTTCTTCTTGCAAATGACTCGGAGCGTGCCCTTGCGCCGAATAATCTTGCAATGTTCACATATCCTTTTGACTGAAGAACGCACCTTCATAATCCAACTCCTGAGTTATTTATAGCGATAAGTTATCCGGCCACGCGTTAAATCATACGGTGAGAGATCGACGGTAACTTTATCACCAGGTAAAATCTTGATGAAATGCATCCGCATTTTACCAGAAATATGCGCCAAAACCTTATGACCGTTTTCCAATTCGACGCGAAACGTGGCGTTCGGCAACGTTTCCAGAATCGTTCCATCAATTTTTATCGACGTTTCTTTGGGCATAGACAGATCAATTCCCCTTGCTTAGAATGATTGGATCGCCTTCGGTGATCACGATTGTGTGTTCAAAATGAGCAGACGGCAATCGGTCAGCCGTAATTACGGTCCAACCGTCTTCCAATGTTTCCACTTCCCATGTGCCCATGTTGACCATCGGTTCGATAGCGAAAACCATACCGCTGCAAAGCCTGGCCCCTCGATGAGGGTGACCATAATTCGGAATTTGCGGCGGTTCGTGCAGGGATTGGCCGATCCCATGTCCTACCAGATCACGAACCACTGAGAATCCTGCTTCTTCCACTTTATTTTGAATGGCATATCCGATGTCGTACAACCGATTCCCCTCCCGCGCCTGATCCACACCTTCAAGCAACGCGGTGAGTGTGACATCCATTAACCTTTGCTTTTCTGCGGAAACTGCGCCTACCGAAAATGTGCGGGCCGCATCGCCATAGTATCCTTCCCATTCGACGCCGATATCGACGCTGACGATTTGCCCTTCCCGAATCACCTTGTCGCCTGGAATGCCGTGCACAACCTCTTCATCGATCGAAATACAGCTGGCCGCCGGATAGCCGTTGAAGCCCTTGAAAGCGGGCCGAGCTCCTCGAGAACAGATGAGATCATCAACCACAGCATCGATCTCGCGGGTGGTCATTCCGGGCTTGATTACGGATCCAGCCAGATCCAGCGCTTCGCTGACCAGAAGCGCACTATGGGCAATCTTTTCGATCTCGGCAGCTGTGCGAATGGCGATCATCGAATTTCACCAGCCATCTGTTGCACCACAGAGACGATCTGTTGGTAAACCTGGTCCACCGAAGCCTCGCCGTCGACGCGAAACAAAACCCGCTGCTGACGATAAAAATCGATCAACGGCGCAGTCTTTTCTTCATACACTTGCAGGCGATTGCGCACCGTTGCTTCGCTGTCGTCCTGGCGCTGAATGACCTGGCCGCCGCAGCGCCGACAACGGCTGTCGGCAGGCGGTGGATCGGTGAAGAGATTGTACGTTTCACCACAGTCGACACACACGCGCCTGCTGGTAATGCGGCTGATTAGAGTCTCGGGCTGTACATCGATCAGAATGGCAGCCTGAATCGATTTAGCGCCCAAAAACCGCTCCAGTCCTTCGGCTTGTTGCAGGGTGCGCGGAAAACCGTCGAGAATATAACCTTTCTTGCAATCCGCCTCGGCCAAACGCTGCCGAATCAACTCCAGAATGATCTCATCCGGCACCAGTTCGCCCTTTGCCATGATCGCCTTGGCCTTCTCGCCCAAAGCTGTTCCTTCTTTGACCGCCTTGCGGAGAATATCGCCGGTCGATATCTGTGGGATGCCATAGCTCTGAGCCAGCATTGCTGCTTGTGTTCCTTTGCCGGATCCCGGAGCTCCAAGAAAAATCAACCGCATTTGCTTCCCGATCTCTTTAGAATCTTCTCCGCCCGCGAATCTTGCCGCTCTTCATGAAGCCGTCATAATGGCGCATCAAAAGATGCGACTCGATCTGCTGCAGCGTGTCGAGTGCCACCCCGACAACAATCAGCAGCGATGTGCCACCGTAAAAACTGGCAAAATCGTATGAAACGTTGGTAAACTTGGTGATAAAAGACGGAAACACCGCAATAACTGCCAGAAAGATTGATCCTGGCAAGGTGATGCGCGTCAAAATGTTATCGATATACTCTGCGGTTTTTTTACCCGGACGCACGCCCGGAATAAATCCGCCGTATTTTTTCATATTGTCCGCCACATCGACAGGATTAAAGGCGATGGCGGTGTAAAAATAGGTAAAGAAAACGATCATCAAACCGTAAACAATCCAATAGACCCACGACTGGTAATCGAAGAGCAGATTGATCGATTGCATGAAATCGCTGTTCGGGAAAAACTGCACGATCGTCTGCGGAATGAAAAGAATCGATTGGGCAAAAATGATCGGCATCACGCCTGCGGTATTGACCCGCAGAGGGATATGAGTCGATTGGCCGCCATAAACTTTACGGCCGATCACCCGTTTGGCATACTGAACCGGTATCTTGCGCATGCCCTGGGTCAGCAAAATGCTGCCCGCAATGGTTCCAACGAACAGCGCCCACAACACCAGTTCGACGATCAGCGTGCGATTGCCGTGAATGACTTGCTGGATTTCATTGAAAACCGAATTCGGAAAACGCGCAATGATACCGATAAAGATGATCAGCGAAATACCATTGCCTATACCGCGTTCGGTGATCTGCTCGCCAAGCCACATGATCAACACGGTGCCGCAAGTCAAAGTCAAAACTGTGAGCAGGCGAAAACCGTATCCCGGAGCAGGTACGACCAGCTCGCCAGTGGCGGTCATGCCGATTCGTTCGAGAAAAACGCTCACGCCATACCCTTGCAAGGCGGAGATCAGCACTGTTCCGTAACGGGTAAGCTGGGTAATCTTTTTGCGACCTTGTTCGCCTTCTTTTTGCAGTTTTTGAAAATAGGGAAAAACTGCACCGAGAAGTTGAATAATGATTGAGGCGGAAATGTAGGGCATAATGCCGAGGGCAAAAACCGTTGCACGGCTGAAAGCGCCGCCGGCAAAAAGATCATACAAACCCAACAAGCCGCGCTGCTGCGACTCGAAAAAATTCAACAGTGCCTGAGCATTGATTCCAGGAACAGGCACATGGCCGCCGATTCGATAGACGATTAAAATGATGGCGGTGAACAAGATTTTCCGCTTGAGCTCGGGAATCTTGAAAATGCTTTGGACGCTCGACATCATAGGGTGGTGGCCCTCCCGCCTGCTTTCTCGATTTTGGCCTTTGCGGTTTCGCTAAAGCGGTGCGCCGTGACGATGAGTTTCTTCTTCAACTCGCCGTCACCCAGAATCTTTACGGGTTGATTCGGTTTTCTGATCAGACCGGTGTCGTACAACACTTCAGGCGTAACTTCCATGCCGTCGGCCAATTTGGCCAGGTCACCAATGTTGACCACCTGATACTCGGTGCGGGCAAAATTCAAAAAACCGCGCTTGGGGAGACGGCGCTGAATCGGCATCTGACCGCCTTCAAACCAGGGGCGCAATTTGGCGCCAGAGCGGGATTTTTGCCCCTTGTGTCCTTTGCCGGATTGTTTCCCACGCGAGCCACCCCGGCCGACGCGTTTGCGGTCCTTTGTAGAACCGGGAGCATATGTCAAACTTGATAAATCCATTCGTGCCTCAGCTTGTCTCGATTCAACCAATTGGGTAATTATTTTACGTCCTCGACCTTGACCAGGTGCGATATGCAGTTGATCATTCCGCGAATGACCGGCGTGTCGCCGTGGACGACGCTGCTATGCATCTTGTGAAATCCCAAGGCCTTGGCTGTCGCTTTCTGCTTTGCCAGGCAGCCGATCGTGCTCTTGATCAGGGTGATTCTGATCTCTTTGACTTTCTTTTTCGCTGTCATTGCACCTTACCTAATTCGCTTCTTGTTCCGGCTTGTTTTGTTTGGGATCGGTATTAAAAACCCGCATGATCGGCATGCTGCGCTTGCGGGCGATCTGTTCGACACTCATCATATTCTCCAACGCCATCATGGTCGCCTTGATCATGTTGTGCGGATTTGCCGAACCGCGCGACTTGGTCAGCACATCGGTCACTCCCAAGGCCTCCATAATGGCGCGTACCGGCCCGCCCGCGATAACCCCTGTACCCGGTGACGCAGGTTTTATGTAAACCCGACCAGCTCCGAATTTGCCTTCGATTTCATGCGGCAGGGTGCCGTTGAGCAGCGGTACTTCAATGATGTTCTTCTTCGCCGCTTCCGTTCCTTTGGAAATCGAATCGGTCACTTCGTTCGCCTTGCCCAGACCCACACCGACATGGCCTTTGCCGTCGCCGACGACCACGATCGCATTAAAGCTGAAACGCCGTCCACCCTTGACCACCTTTGCGACTCGGTTGACATGGACGACCTTTTCTTTCAACTCTAATTCATTGGGATTAATTCGTTTCTCCAAGTTACTCATCCTCATGCTTGGGGTTGACACGAACCGTTAGCTTCTAGAACTCCAATCCGCCTTCACGGGCGCCTTCGGCCAGCGCTTTGACTCGACCATGATACAAATAACCGCCGCGATCGAAAATGATGCGTTCGATTTTCTTGTCCTTGGCCGTTGCTGCCAGATGCTTGCCGACCAGCCGTGCGCGTTCAACCTTGCCTTTGGCAGCTGCAAGTTCAGATTGCAGTGCTTTGGATCGCGTCGACACGCCGAGCAAGGTAACCTGTTTGGAATCATCGACTATTTGCGCATAGATGTGTTTGCTGCTGCGGTAGACGATCAGCCTTGGACGATCATTCGTTCCGCTGATCTGCTTGCGGATGTGACGATGCCGCTTCTCCCGCGCCGCTTGTTTGGTATTATGATTGACTGACATAGCAAACTCTACTCTTTGAGGTTTAGGTTAGGCCGCAGTCTTGCCGGCTTTTCTTCTCACCACTTCACCGACGTAACGCAAGCCTTTGCCCTTGTACGGTTCGGGTTTGCGCTGAGAACGGATTTTCGCTGCCACCTGGCCCACCAACTGACGATCGATCCCGCGAACCGTGATGATGTTGTCTTTGCCCGCTGTGATCTCGATTCCCGCTGGCGGCACGAAAAAAATGGGATGCGAGTAACCGATGCTGAGCATTAAACCCTTGGGCTTCACTTCGGCGCGAAAACCCACACCGACGATTTCCAATTTTTTCTCAAACCCGGTGGTCACACCCTTTACGCAGTTGTCGATCAAGGTGCGCGTCAGACCGTGCATGCTGCGATGCGCTTTGCTCTCGGTCGGTCGCTTGACCGTTACCGTATTGCCGTCAATGTCCAAGATCATTTCTGAATTAATCGGCAACGACAACTCGCCCTTCGGTCCTTTGACCGTGACCACAGAGTTGGCTATCTTGACTTCGACCCCTTCAGGAAGATGAATGGGTGCTTTTCCAACACGTGACACTGTAGACTCCTCTCAAGTGTGCGGTTACCAAATATGACACAGGATTTCGCCACCCACACCGCGACGCCGAGCTTCCTGGCCAGTCATCAAACCCTGGGAAGTGGTCAGAATCGAAACACCCAGATTGTTGTAAACCCGCGGGATCTTGTTCTTGCCCACGTAGATACGCAAACCGGGTTTGCTGATTCTCTTTATGCCAGAAATGACACTCTTTTCCTCTTGATCGTATTTGAGGTAAATACGAATAAGGGACTGTTTGTCGTCCTCGATGAGGACAAAGTTTTGAATATAGTTTTCGTCCTGCAGAATCCGAGTGATCTGTTTCTTCAGATTCGACGCCGGAATATCGACCTTGCGGTGTTTGGCCCGAGTTGCGTTTCGAATTCTTGTCAAATAGTCCGCAATGGGATCGGTTTTAGACATCTATTTTCTCCCTAACAAACCTGTAGCGGAAAATACGACTGGTTAATTGATTTACCAACTGGATTTGGTCACTCCGGGTATATGGCCTTGCAGAGCCAATTCCCGAAAGCAAAGACGGCAAAGGCCGAATTTGCGATAATAGCCTCGCGGGCGACCACAGCGAGAGCAGCGGTTATACTTGCGAACCTTGAATTTTGGTTCTCTTTTTGATTTGACGATCAATGACTTTCTGGCCAATTTAATCCTCTTTGTTTTATCGTGGTGTTACTTGTTTTTCTTGATAAAGGGCACGCCAAAGGCGCTCAGCAACTCATAGGCCTCTTCATCATTTCTGGCCGTCGTCACCAGGGTAATATTGACCCCACGTATCTTGTCGACCTTATCATAGTCGATCTCTGGAAAAACAATCTGTTCACGCATTGAGAAATTAAAGTTGCCGCGGCCATCAAAACGAATCGGCAAACCGCGAAAATCGCGCACCCGCGGAATGGCCACCGATATCAACCGATCGAGAAACTCGTACATTCGCTCACCGCGCAAGGTAACGCTGCAGCCGATCGGCATGCCGGCGCGCAACTTAAAGTTTGAAATCGACTTTTTTGCCTTGCGAATAACGGGCTTTTGTCCGGCGATCTTGGTCAGATCCTCGACCGCACCGTCCAGATTCTTTGCGTTTTCCGTGGCCTCACCCACGCCGATATTGAGCACGATCTTCTCCAGCCGGGGCACCTGCATCACATTCTTGTACTGAAATTGCTTCTGCAGCTGGCCGATGACTTCCTGCTTGTAAAAGTCGCGCAATCGAGGCGTATACTCTTTTTTTGCCATGATCTTTACCAAATCCTTGATTATGGAAGCATTTCACCGCTTTTTTTCGCGATTCTGACGCGAACGTCCTTTTTCAACTTGTCGTCATGTACAGACTTGTGCCCGACTCGCGATGCAACTCCGGTCTTGGGGCAGACAACCATCACATTGGAAACATGAATCGGCGCTTCTTTTTCGACAATGCCACCCTGCGGATTCTGCTGCGAAGGCCGGGTATGCCGCTTGATAAAGTTCACGCCTTCGACGATAATCCGGTTGGCCTCCGGGAAAACCTTTAACACCTTGCCTTTTTTCCCTTTGTAATTTCCGGACAAGACGACGACTTGATCATTCTTTTTGATGCGCATGAGATAACCCAATCTTGCGTTTGTGGTTCACAAACCGTTTAGATGACTTCTGGCGCTAACGAAACAATCTTCATGAACTGTTTCTCGCGCAACTCGCGCGCTACCGGGCCAAAAATACGCGTTCCCTTGGGCTCCATCGCCTCGTTGATCAACACCGCCGCGTTCTCGTCAAAACGAATATACGAACCGTCTTTCCGGCGCTTCTCTTTCTTGGTTCGCACGACAACCGCTTTGCTCTTGTCACCCTTTTTGATCGGGCTGTTCGGTATGGCTTGTTTCACAGAGACTATGATGATGTCGCCGACAGTGGCGTAGCGCCGTCTTGAGCCGCCCATAATGCGGATACACATGACTTTTTTGGCGCCGGTATTATCCGCTACGTTTAAGCGAGTGTATTCCTGTATCATTGTTGCTTCTCGTGTTAAAAGTTCGGTTATTCTGCCCGCTGGACAATTTCAATCACACGCCAACGTTTGCGCGCGCTGAGTGGTCGCGTCTCCATGATCCGCACCGTATCGCCGATATGACTTTCGTTCGTCTCATCATGTGCCATAAACTTGGAGGTCTTTTTTACATATTTGCGATACAGGGGATGCTTGATAGAGCGCTCGACCTTAACGGTGCGGCTCTTATCCATCTTGTCGCTCGCAACAACCCCGGTAATGACTTTTCTTGTTGCTCGTTCCACTGGTTCTCTCCATGGACTCTTTTGCGTTAATTTATTTGCGAATTCCCAATTCGTATTCCCGCAGCACCGTGTGTATACGGGCGATGTCTTTGCGGATATGTAAAATTCGCATGGGATTATCCAGCTGATGGGTCGAATGCTGTATCTGCAAATTCTCGTGCTCATCATACAGATCTTCAAGTCGAATCTTGAGCTCATCAACCGGAAGTTGTCGGATCTCATCCATTTTCATTGTCAACTTTCTCCCACTTCAGAGGCATTTACGAATTTGCATTTAATCGGCAACTTGTGCGCAGCCAGGCGCAGCGCCTCCTTGGCGACATCCTCTGTTACACCCTCAATCTCGAACATGATGCGGCCGGGTTTGACAACTGCGACCCAGTATTCCGGCGCACCTTTGCCTTTACCCATTCGCGTTTCAGCAGGCTTTTTGGTCACCGGTTTGTCCGGAAAAATGCGAATCCAGATCTTCCCGCCGCGCCGGATGTGGCGCGTCATCGCGATACGAGCGGCTTCAATCTGCCGCGCTGTAATCCAATGCGGCTCTGCCGCCATCAAACCGTATTCCCCAAAGGAAACACGATTCCCGCGGGTGGCGTTGCCGGTCATGCGGCCGCGCTGCTGTTTGCGAAATTTAACTCGTTTCGGCATTAACATGGGTTATGCACTCCACTACATTGTCTTATTCGATCACTTCGCCTTTGCAGATCCATACCTTGACACCGATGGAGCCGTAAGTCGTCTGCGCCGTTGCTGTCGCATAATCGATGTCGGCTCGCAAGGTATGCAGGGGAATCCGGCCTTCTTTGTATTGATCTCGACGCGCCATTTCAGCCCCGCCCAAACGACCCGCTACCGCAATACGAACTCCTTCAGCTCCCATACGCATCGCAGACATGATGGCTTTTTTCATCGCCCGCTTGTAGCTGACCTTGCCGACCAGCTGGCTGGCAATATTTTCGGCTACCAAGGCCGCATCCAGCTCGGGACGCTTGATCTCGTTGATGTTGATCTGCACATCGGTGCCAGTCAAACGCTGCAGCTCTTCGCGCAACTTGTCGACTTCTGTACCCTTGCGACCGATGACAATCCCCGGCTTCGCGGTATGGATGGCCAGAGTGATCTGCTTGGCGGTTCGCTCGATCTCGATCTTGGATACACTGGCGCGCGCCAATCGACGCATAACATACTTGCGCAACATCAAGTCTTCGGACAACTTGCTGGGAAAATTCTTCTGATCAAACCAATTTGAATCCCACGTCCGAATCACTCCCAAGCGAAATCCGACTGGATTCGTTTTCTGTCCCAAAGGTTACTCCTATCGATTGATAATCAGTTTGTTTTCTCGTCCGTGACCACAACAGTGATATGGCATGAGCGCTTGCGAACCGGCGTCGCCCGCCCTAAAGAACCGGCGCGAAAACGCTTCAACATCGATGCACCATCAATACGCAATTCCTTTAAAACCAGATCCTCTGGCGACACCTTGCCGGCTTTTTCGTTGTTCATGAAATTCGCAACTGCCGAATGCACAGCTTTTTCCAGAGGCTCGGATGATCCGATATCGCTGAAATGCAGGGTGTTCAAGGCATCGCTCACCACTTTCCCCCGCACCAAATTGGCGATTCTGCGCATTTTAAAGGGTGAAACCCGGATAAATCTGGCAACTGCCCTTGCTTCCATTATCGATCTCCAAAACGATTTGATCAAACTTTAGCTTTTTCGCTCTTTTTATCCGCGTGTCCACGAAAAGTGCGCGTCGGAGAAAATTCGCCCAATTTGTGGCCAACCATATTCTCGGTCACATAAACAGGGATAAATTTGTTCCCGTTGTGAACCGCGAGGGTGTGGCCGACAAATTCAGGCGGTATGGTCGAACGGCGAGACCAGGTTTTGATGACCCGCTTCTCGTTGTTCTTGTTCAGCTGCTCAATCCTTTCGACCAGCTTTTCGCTGATATACGGACCTTTTTTTATGGATCTTGCCATTGGTCTTATCCCATTATTTTCTTCGTTTTACAATCACAGAATCTGATGGTTTCCTTTTGCGGGTTTTGTAACCCTTGGTCGGCTTTCCCCACGGAGTACAGGGATGACGGCCGCCTGAACTCTTGCCTTCACCACCGCCCATCGGATGATCGACCGGGTTCATCGCCACACCGCGGACCTTGGGTCGACGCCCGAGCCAGCGCGAACGTCCGGCTTTTCCGATTGAGATGTTCTCGTGGTCGGTGTTGCCTACCTGACCAATGGTGGCTTTGCAGCGCTGCAAAACCATGCGAACCTCGCCAGAGGGAAGTTTGAGCAAAGCATATTCGCCCTCTTTGGCAGTCAGCTGTGCATAGCTTCCGGCGCTGCGCGCCAACTGGCCGCCACGGCCGATCTTGAGTTCGACATTGTGCACAACAGTGCCGAGCGGAATCCTGGCCAACGGCATGGCATTGCCTTCGCGTATTTCGGCGTTTTCGCCCGACTGCAAGGTATCGCCTTTCTTTACTCCTGACGGCGCAAGAATATAGCGCTTTTCGCCGTCCGCATAGTTGAGCAAGGCGATATTGGCGGTACGATTGGGGTCATATTGAATAGACACCACTTTTGCCGGGATATTGTCCTTGTCGCGCCGAAAATCGATCAGTCGATATTGACGCTTGTGGCCGCCGCCACGACGACGAGCGGTCACTCGCCCGCGATTGTTGCGACCACCGGTTTTTTTAAGCGGCGCCAACAGCGAACGCACTTCTTGTGGTTCGGTCAATTCTTCAAAACTGCTGACGCTCTTGAAGCGCTGTCCCGGGGTGACAGGCTTGAATGTTTTCACTGCCATCGATGAACTCTCCTAGGGCTCGGTACTCTTATTTCGTTCCGGCAAAAAAGTCGATGCTGTCGCCCTCGCGCAGCGTTACAATCGCTTTTTTCCAACTGGCACGCCGTCCGTGGGTGATACCCCGTCGGGTATTAAGCTGCTTGCGCTTGCCATGCACATTGATCGTCGAAACCGCATCGACCGAAACATCGAACTTTTGTTCGACTGCGCGCTTGATCTCAATCTTGTTTGCGCTTTTGCTGACGACAAAGGCGTATTTGCCCTGTGTCTCTTGCAGTTTGAGCATCTTCTCTGTGAGCAAAGGCCTCACGAGAACTCGGCGTTCGTTTTTCATGATTGCAATACACCTTCTAATTTCTTGAGCGCACTTTCGGTGATCAGCAACGTCTTGCTCTCCAACAAATCAAGGGTGGAGGCATCTGACGCCAGCTGGACTTTCAGATTGCCGATGTTGCGGCTGGCCAGCAGCAGATCGCCGTCATATTCAGGCACCAACACCAGCGTCTTATCGTTTTCCAAACCAAAACCGCGCATGATCGACGCCAAATCCTTGGTCTTGCGCGTCTCTACGGTAAAATCCTCGACCACCCGCAACAGATCTTCGCGCGTTTTGCTCGACAACACCGAAATGCGGGCCAGTCGTTTAACCTTCTTCGGCACACTCATCCCAAATTCGTGTGGTTGCGGACCATGTACCGTGCCGCCGCCACGCCAAATCGGCGATCGAGATGAACCAGACCGTGCGGTTCCACGACCCTTTTGCTTCCAGGGCTTCTTGCCGCCGCCGGAGACCATTCCGCGTGTCTTGGTCGCAGCATTCCCTTGGCGCTGATTGGTTTGCTGCGCCTTGACTGCCAGATAAACCGCATGTGGATTCGGCTCACAGGCAAAAATCGCTTCATCGACCTCGATCGTGCGGCCGGCTTTATTTCCGTCGATTTTATAGACTTCTAGTTCCATAGCACCATTACTTTTTTATGAGGACATAGCCTTGGTTAGCTCCGGGGATGGCACCCTTGATCAACAACAAGTTGTTCTCAATGTCCACCTTGACCACCTTTAAGCCGGAGACCGTAACTTTTTCGTTACCCATCCGCCCAGCCATGCGCAACCCTTTGTAGACACGCGACGGATATGAAGATTGTCCAAGAGAACCCGGAGCTCGCAAACGATCGCTCTGCCCGTGCGTCACCGGACCACCGTTGAAATGATGCCGTTTGACCACGCCGGCAAAACCTTTGCCTTTGCTGATTCCGGATATGCTGACCTGGTCGCCCACGGAAAATACATCGGCTTTAACCTCATCTCCGAGTTTGAGGGGCGCAGCGCTGACAAAATCGCGGAACTCGCGCATCAAATAAAGCGGTTTTGCCGCGCTCTTTGCCAAATGACCGAGAATGGCTTTGCTGGTTCGTTTTTCCTTTTTCTGGCCAAAACCCAATTGAACTGCGGTATAACCGTCTATTTCCTCAGTCTTTACCTGCGTAACCACACATGGGCCGGCTTCCAAAACCGTGACGGCAACCGAATTACCCGTTTTCTCATCGAAAAAGCGGGTCATTCCCAGTTTTTTTGCAATTAATCCTACCATTCTGATTCCGTTTTATTTTGCTTTCTTTTCGTGACGAGTCGGCTCGCCGCGGCTTGTGCTCAGACCTTGATCTCTACGTCGACTCCTGCCGGCAATTCGAGCTTCATCAACGCATCGACGGTTTTGGGTGATGAATTGTGAATATCGATCAGCCGCTTGTGAATCCGCGTTTCAAACTGCTCACGCGACTTTTTGTCCACGTGCGGCGACCGCAGAACGGTATAAACCGAACGCCTCGTCGGCAGCGGAATCGGGCCGGCAATCATCGCCCCTGTCTGTTTTGCCGTTTTTATGATTTTTTCCGTCGATTTATCGATCAAACGATGGTCGTAAGCTTTCAGCTTGATCCGAATCTTTTGACCCGCCATGTGTAACCACCCTTTGCATTATTCGATGATTTTTGTCACCACGCCTGCGCCTACCGTGCGTCCGCCCTCGCGAATCGCAAACCGCAGACCCTCTTCCATCGCTATCTCGGTGATCAACGCCCCGTTGACTCGAATATTGTCACCCGGCATCACCATCTCT
>JAKQNP010000064.1 GCA_029565675.1 bacterium | reverse complement strand
CTGACTCTCCGGACCGCCATGCTCGATGCCGAGATCGATCTGACCACGGCGGCCGGCCTGTCCACCGCCACCGAAACGTTCTATATCACCGGCGGCGGGGCAGACTTTGCCCTGGGTTCCAAGGTGGATGCCATCGGTCTGGAATCGATAGGGATTGATAATATCGCCGATACCAGTTTAGGGAATCCGATTGATGGCTACCTCAATACCCTCAAGAGCGGCGGCACCAATTCTCTCTCCAGTACCAATCTCTACACCGCTCAGAAGATTGTGGATAGCGCCATCAAAGACATCAGTACGTTGCGGGGTCGCTTGGGTTCATTCCAGAAAAATACCCTGGAAACCACCATCAACTCGCTGAATGTCACCAATGAAAACCTGCAGGCAGCCGAGTCCGCGATCCGCGATACCGATTTCGCGACCGAGACGTCGAACCTGACCCGGTCTCAAATCCTGGTCAATGCGGCTACCAGCGTTTTGGCACAGGCCAACTTTGCTCCGCAAAATGTATTATCCTTGCTGGGTTAATTCTAAAAATATTCTGAATAGAATATGACAATGCCGGGTCTTTCCTGTGCTGTGCTTTCACAGGGCAGGGAAGACCCGGCGGTTTTTTAACCGATCAAAAGGATTATAGGACGTGGTGATTACTTGCCGAATAGACGGAACAAAAAAAATTCCAAAAATTTATACGGACGGAAAACGCAAAAAAAAGCCAAAATCGCCGTTGGAAGGTCCTATAAAACAAATTTTCAAAATATTATCGCTCTTACTAAAGTTTTTGAACCAGGATGACGAAAAATCAAAAGCAATGAACGAAGCTAAACGTCGATGACAATTCCGGGTTGTCGGTAGAAAGAAGCGGAATGCGTTGCGAGTCACAAAAAGACTCAAGGATGAGTGCCGGTGCATGAGGGCCGCTGGGCGAGCGGCCTCCCCCAACCGGTGGTAAAAAGGAGTTTGCAACGGAGTTGCTGCTCATTTCTGAATGCTGCTGTCCCCGCGACAGCCGAGCCGAAGCCATTCGGTCTCGAATGCAGCCGTGAGGTGGAACCACACCACGCATGCCAAAGCACGGTTTGTACAATAACCGATTTTACAATTGAATAGTGAATTAGTTTTGTGAATGTATTGGGCTAATTCGAATAGACAGTTCACAATGTCTGCGACCCAGGACGGCGAAATCGCGTGATTTCGCGTCGCAGCATCGCAAAGAACGGATTGTATCTGGGTGAACTGTTTGGTTTATCAGATCCCGATCAGGACGTTGAACAGGTTATGGGATCTGCTAGAAAGCGGGCGAGTTTTCTCGCTTGTCTTGTCACGGAGGATAAGCCATGTCACGTATCAACACGAATATCGCATCCATGAATGCGATCAACAGACTGGTCGCCAACAACGCCGATTTAGGCACTCGGCTGCAGCGATTGTCGTCAGGCCTGCGAATCAACACGGGGAAAGATGATCCCGCCGGATTGATTGCCTCGGAAAATCTCCGCTCGGAGATGGCCGGTTTGTCGGCCGCCATCAATAATTCGAGCCGGGCTTCCAGCGTGATCGCGACAGCAGAAGGTGCTTTAAACGAAATCTCTTCCTTATTGATTGACATTAAGGAACTGCTGGTGACCACCGCCAACAAAGGCGCCCTGTCTTCGGAAG
>JAKQNP010000045.1 GCA_029565675.1 bacterium | reverse complement strand
ACGCTCTTCCGATCTGCAGAAAATCTGGGAAAGCGTACCGATGAGCAAACGTCCCCGGGTTCTGTTTGTCTCGGTAGACCCGGAGCGCGACACTCCCAAAATGCTGGCTGATTACGCAGCGTTCTTTCATCAAGACACTTTAACCGCAACCGCACCCGAGCCCGCCCTCGCCGATTTCGTCCAGTCACTTGCCTTGGTCTACGCAAAAAAGCCGCTGGAAAACGGCGACTACACCATGGACCATTCGGCAACGATCGTCGTACTGAATCCGCAGGGGAACGAAGTCGGCATCATTCGCCCGCCTTTCCTACCCGAAAAAATCGCTGCCGACATGTTGGTACTTTCAAAATAATTCATGAATCGGAATATCCGTATGACTCTGGCTGTATTTCTTCAATATGCAATGCCGCACCGTTTCTTTTCGCGGCTTGCCTACTTCGTTGCAAGAAACGAATGGCGTCCTTTCAAGAACTGGCTGATTGCCCTCGTCGTCAGAAAATTCAACGTCAATATGGATGAGGCGGAAACCAGTGATCCGCTGAGCTATGCCAGTTTCAATAAATTCTTTACCCGCGCATTGAAACCTGGTGCACGCGTTGCCGATTCGAATCCCGAAAGCCTGCTGATTCCCGCCGATGGCAAGATCAGCCAGGTCGGACGCATCAAGGATGGCGATATTTTCCAGGCCAAGGGCCACAGCTTTACGGCCGCCGAATTATTGGGTGATGCAGACGCCGCCAAACCCTTTGCCGACGGCTGGTTTGCCAACATCTATTTGTCGCCGCGCGACTATCACCGCGTACACATGCCATGGGCCGGCACGCTCACCGAAACCGTCCATGTCCCTGGCCGATTGTTCACCGTTGCACCCTGGGGCGTACAGGCCATTCCGCGGCTATTCGCACGCAACGAGAGACTTGTCTGCCATTTCGATACCGACCACGGCCCGATGTGCCTCGTGATGGTCGGTGCCCTGCTGGTCTCGGGCGTGGAGACGGTCTGGAGCGGCGTTGAAATTCCAAAATACGCATCGCGCATTCAACGCAAAGATTATCGCGGCAAAAATATCCAGATCGACCGTTTTGCCGAAATGGCACGTTTCAATTATGGATCGACTGTTATTTGCCTCTGGGCAAAAGATGCGGTGCAATTAAATGAATTTTCCACCGAAACACCAACGGTACTTGGAAAAGTGCTGGGCCACGTCATCAACAAAAATTAAAAGGAAATCGGCATGCAGTGTCCAAAATGCAATTCATCGATGGAAAAAGTGAAGACTCCGGCAGGCGATGTCGATCGCTGCGTCTCCTGCAAGGGACTTTGGCTCGATGTTCTGGTTCATGAAGACATTAAAAAAATCGCAGCCGATGTTGATACGGGAGATGTGGAAACCGGCGCAAAGCTCAACACGACCGACCAAATCAACTGCCCCGCTTGCCCAAGCAGCAAGATGATCCGGATGGTGGACCCGATCCAGCCACATATCTGGTTTGAAAGTTGCCCAACCTGTTATGGACGCTTTTTCGATGCCGGCGAACTGACCGATTTGTCCGAACGCACTCTGGGCGACTTCATCAAATCGTTCTCCGTCAAGGAAAGAAATTAAGCTTCTTTTTCGTTGAACTTTCGGCCCCATGCATCACTGCATGGGCCCGGCTTTATTGCATTACAATGCGGCCATGGGCAACCAGCAAAACATCCGCATCTTCCAGACCGCCGATCATGAATGCGGTTATTGGCGCGACCGTTTAGCCCGGGATCTCGTACTCGACCCAGAAGACGCACGCCTGCCGTCAATGTATGGCCAGGCGTTGATGCTCGGCTTTCGCCGTTCAGGCTCGCATATTTACCGCCCCAACTGCATCGCTTGCTCAGCCTGTGTTCCGGTGCGTGTGCCAACCCTTCCATTCCAGCCCAGTCGAAACCAGCGCCGCTGTTTGCAGCGAAATTCAGATTTGCACATTTCGGTGTCTCCGGCGCATCGTAACGATGAGGTGTTCGATCTTTATCAGCGCTATCTGAACTATCGGCACGCCGGCGCCGGCATGGATGATCCCGAAGCGGAAGATTTCGACAACTTCCTGATCTGCCATTGGAGCCCAACGGTATTTCTCGAAATCCGTGACGACAATAAATTGCTCGCTGTCGCCGTGACTGATGTTTTACCGGATTCACTTTCAGCGGTGTACACCTTTTTCGATCCCGAATATGCATCGCGGAGCCTGGGGACATTCGCCATCCTGCAACAAATAGAACAGGCAAGATTGCACAAAAAAGATTTTCTGTATTTGGGCTTTTGGCTCGATAAGCATAAAAAAATGGATTACAAGCGAAATTTCAAACCACTTGAATTTTTGCACGGCAAAAATTGGCGCTCTTTCCAGGATAAAGAACAGTGAAAAATTTAATACTGGGCATGAGCCTAATGATGATGGCGAGCTGCCAAAGCACCGACCCTGACTTGCGCCCACTGACAAAGCCCGACTTCTCTGAGGCGACACCACCGGCACTTATGACTCTTAACGCTCAGCATCAAAGCATTCGCTTTGCGACCTATAACACCTCGCTTTACAGTGAAGATGCCGGCGGCTTGATCAAACGTCTGCAAAATGAGGATGCC
>JAKQNP010000039.1 GCA_029565675.1 bacterium | reverse complement strand
GGAGCCGGAGCGGCCCCAAAAAGCAAATGCAGGTGGAAATTGGATGAGCGCAATCGACTGCTTCGAGATCCTCAATCTCAGGAAATCGCGCGGAGCCCGCGCAGGATCCCGGCCCCGCAACGCAAACAATCAAAAACGAACGATCTGAATCATTTCCCCCAATTCCCGGTCACGACACAGAAGCGGGGCCGGAGCCGGAGCGGCCCCAAAAAAACAAATATCGATGACCGCTGGAAGAGCAGACTCAACTTTAACGAGAACCATCCCATCAGGAAATCGCGCAGAGCGGCCCCAAAAAGCAAATGCCAACCAACCCTGTAAGAGCCCAATCAACCATTTCAAAAGCAACCCCATCAAGAAATGGCAGTGATCAGGATTTTACAACAAGTTGCACCTCGATCGCCAGCTCGCCCTCTTTTCCCTGCCGTTCGATCACCAGCTGGTTCTGCATGTCGTCGCCGACCAGAGGCAGGAGCTGCAACCGCAGTGTGCAGTCTTTCGGCGCCTGCAGGATCAGGTGTCCGCGTTTGCCGCGAATGACGGCAGTGCGACCGTCGATGGTGACCGGCAGCCGGGTGTTCCACAGAAACTGAACCCCTTCTCCCTTGATCAATTCATAGCGGTCGCGGATCGTCAGCTGGTCCGGCGCATCCGATTCCCAGCTCCGTTGCCAATGTTTATAATAGGATTCCCAGCCCGGAGTGGCATCGATTTCGGCGTGAAATGCCTGCCCGTCGCCCTTGCCCCGGGGCTTGACATCGCTCATGATCGGATTGGCCGGGGCAGGCCGCTCGTCGATTCCCGTGGGCAACAGCATGTTGTGGCGCTGGGCCTGTTTGAGCAGCAGATGCAGTGGATTGCCGTAATCGCTGACACCGGGATCCATGGCAAAAGTGTCGCCGGCGAATTCGAGCACAAAACTGCCCTTGTCCTCATGGGTATGAGTGGCGCCGGCTTTGTTGCCCGGGATCAGCAACTTGACCGCTTGATCGCCGATCATGCGGGTGGATGCCATCAAACCGAGATCCGGCAGGTGCACAACGGGTTGGGTGACGGAGCAGGTCTGATTGCGCAGATGCTCTTCCTGCAGCCAGCTCAACAGGGCGGTGGGAATCTGATCGTTGCGGGCGACGTGGTTTTGCCAGATTTTTCCCCAGGCGCTGTTGGGCAGGGCGCTGGCCATCAACGCCAGCATTTGTTCATCCAGCACCGGTCTGGCATCGCAGATCGGAATGACATCCGCGGATTCATCGGTCGACAACAGCGCAGCGGCAAAGGCGGTGGTGCGGCGCATGGCAGGCGGCAGGATATCGTTCAGGGTTTTGCCGCGGCTGCGGGCATAGAGATACAGGCCCATGCCGCCGCGACCGGCAACCACCTGGAAATAGGTCGGCCCCTCTTCATAGCCGCCATCCGGTAAAATGACGCGCTCCAGGCTTTCCGTCAGCTCGCGATAGGCGTATTCGACCCGCTGGCCAGCGCGCGGAAAGGATTTTTCCAGCGCCAGAGCCCCGGCGATGCGGCCCTGACTGAACCAGGCGAGCTGATTGGTGTGGTGAATATAGTCGTATTTCCACGAGACCCAATCGATGGTGGCCATGACTTCTTCGGCCATCCGGCGCAGAATCCATTCGCGGCCCAACCAGGTCAAACAGTCGCCGGCCAGGTCGAGCACCAGGGCCGCCTCAAAGGCGTACTGCGACTGGGCAAAGGCGCGGTGGTTCCAGATGCTGCCGGGGAAATTTTCCGTCATGCCCTCCTTCCAGCTCGGACAGGCGGCGATGGAGAGCATGTGGCGCGCGGCCAGGCGCAAAAGCCGGGAATCCTCGAGCACCAGACCGGCAAGCGCCAGCTGGTAGCTGGTTCCCGGGCCGGTGGAGAGCAGGCGGCGGTGATCGCGGGTGCGGTTCCAGCGAAAATTGTCGCGGCCGACGTATTCACCGATCTGTTTTTCCGGCTCGTTTTGGCCCTCGATTTCGGCGATTTCGAGAAAAGGTGAAGAGCCGGTCTTTGCCAGCAGCCGTTTATGGGCCTGGCGCAGTGCGATCAGCTCCTGAGCGGAGATCAGGAATCCGTACCGCGGTGTAAAACCGATTTCTGCTGAATCGGGAACCAGATAGCCTTCCCATTGCGAATCAAAGTGGGAATACTGCGCCAGAACCGCGGGCAACCTTTCAGAATTCTGCAGGCCGATCCAGTTGAACCAGCCGTGCTGAATGCCGGTGTGATCGCTATCGATTTTCAGCGTCAGGGTATGCAACCGGGATGCATTTTCAAGGTCTAAAAGATATTCCTGCATGCCTTCGCTGCCGGCATTTTCGCTGGCGCTGCGCAGGCCGAGGTCAGTTCGAGCGGTGATGGTCAATCGAGCTCCCCGGGGAAGGGTTGCTGAAACCAGCAGATAGTCGTAATCGCTGCAGTCGAGATCGCACGACCGCGACATCTCGAGGGCAGGCCCGGTTTGCGGCAGTCTTTGCCATTCGTATGCCGCCCAACACCAGTTCTGCCAGACTTTTAGCCCTCGTTCGCTGGCCGGCACAACTTGCCATTCCGCCAAACCGGAGAGTGTGGGATCCCAGAACGGTTCGATAATCGCTTCGGCGGCGTTGATCGGCATGAGATGGGCGGAGGTGCGAAAATTGTCCGGCATGACGTCCAGCACCGGGTCAGCCGCAAGCACAGCCGGCAGCAACAGCAGCAACAGCCAAATTTTGTTGTTCATCAGCAAGATTCTCCGGATCAAGAGTCGAACATTTTAATGAGGAGACCGGCACAATTTTCAGCCTTATTCCGGCAGCAAGTGAAAACCCCCGGGAGCTCGGCCGTCTCCGGGGGTTTCATCTCTAAAAATCAGGCAATCGAACACGATGTGCGGTATGGACCGCCTGCCGATCAGCGCTCCAAAAATCGCTCTTCGAAAGTCGGTTTTTGGCCGGCCATCTTGAGAAAAATATCGAGAGGCACGAGTTCAAACTCGGCCGGCAGTTTGTCGAGAATGGACTTGACCCGGGTGATGTCGCTCCACTGCCGCACATGCATGAGCAAAAAGTAGGGACGCTCGGCATTGATGGCCGCCAGTTCGAGCAGATCGGCGACGGCATCGGCTTCCGGCCGGCTGGGAGAGAGGTAGTAATCGAAGGACAACAACGGTCGGCCGTCTTTAGCCGTGAAGGTGTAAGATGGTGCATAGCCGTTGGCAAAACCGATGGCGCCGGGCATGCGCTCGTAATAGGTGTTCACCACTTCACGGGTCAGATCCGAATTGCCTTCGACAGTGGCGCCCTCGGAGTAATCCATGATCTCGAAAACGTTGAGATCGAGTTTCTGCATGAGATCGTAGGCAATGTCGACGATTTGCGGGAGATAGTGCGGCGGGATGGCTTTCGGATACATATAGCCGGGGCCGCCCAGCGAGCCGATGAAATAGTCGTTGGGTGTGGCTTGCGAATAGAAATATTCCATCATCGCCGGCGCCAGCCAGGACCAGTTCATGGTCACCTCCCAGGCATAGGGGATCTCGCCGCGACCGGGCTGCGTCCAGGCGCCAAGGCCGAGACAATCGGTCTGGATGCAGGAGATATAGACTTTTTTCTTCGGCTTGTAGGTCTTGCCCGGCACCAGGTTGTGGTTGTTTTTAAAGACAAAACCGGGCGATGCAGGCACCTGGCTGCTGAAACTCATATTCGGCAGGGTGTGCAGGCCCTCGACGCGGAGCGCATAGCTGGAGGTCAGTTTGACGTGATCGCGCTCTTTATCTTTTTTGTAGGAATGCCAGCCAAAAACATAGGAGAGGGGTTTCATGTCTGCCAGCAAGCGGTTGGCCAGGGCATATTCTTCGCTGTCGGTTTCTTTTGTGGAGAGGTCGTTGAAAAAGGCTTTTTTGGTGATGCCCCAGTCAGCCACACCGGGTTTCATGATGGTGCCGTGCTCGCCGCCCATCCAGACGATATACTCTTTGCTGCATCGATCCCAGTACTGATCGATCGCCCAGCTGTAGATCTGCGCATCCGTTTGGCCGGTGAATTTGCCGCGAAAATCCTCGACCAGGGGCACTCCCAATTTTTCAACCAGCGGGATCAATTCTTCTGACACCACCACCGCCTGTTCCAGTCCGGCCACAGTAAAGGCGACGATCAGCGAGGTGCGCACCTCCTTGTCCCAGACCACATAGCCCTTGATCGCATTGCGAAAAGTATTGAGCGCCTGTTCGGCGTTTCTCAGCTTGGTAAAAGTATAATGGCGCTCGTTCTGGAGGAAATCAAAAACGTTGGGGGTAAAGCGAAAATCCCAGGTCTTGGGATAGATGAAATAGAGATTCGGTCCCTCGGCATTGGCCAGGCCCTGCAGCGAAATCAACATGGCCTGCTCGGGCAGCTTGCTGTCGATTGCCCAGTCATCCTCAAGCTCCATGGTCCAGGCAATGCGGCTGCCGGTGCGTTTCAGCACGTATTGGATCGGCGGACCGCTTTTGCGGCTGGTGCGGTTGATGGTGTAGGTGAGGATATCCTCTTGCGGCGACAGGGTATAGGTATGCTGAACCTGGACCGGAACCGCGCCCTGCGAGCCGCGCAGGGGGAAACTCTCATCGACCACAAGCTTTAGGTCCTTTTGCTGCCAGGAGGCTTTGAGGCTCCGTTTGGCTCCCACCGGCATCATCAGACCCATAAAGACATTGGTGGGGAAAACACGATCGGCGATCACCTGTTCCACTGCTTTATCGGTTTTGAGGAGGAGAGTGTCGTTGAAACTGCGCCCACGCCCCCATTGCTGGATCAAGCGGATTTCATCAGCATTGAGCTGAAAATCGAGCTGCAGGGTGCCGTAGAGATCGATCTCGCTGCTTTTTTGCGGTACCAGCGTCCAATTGCCCTGCAAAGAATTGTGGTCCTGGGCAGCCAATGATAACGAAATCAAGAGCAGCAGAGCACACATAATGCTGATATGGATTGTTTTCATTTTACCTCCTTGTTGGATTCTCGGTTCGAACTTTAAACAATACGGCTTTTTGCCGTGCGATTCAAGCATTTTATGCCTGTGCACTCTGCGGCGCCAGGCAAATGGTGCAAAAGGTTTGGGACCTGTCAGTTGATCGACACACAAGATGAGGTGACCGCGAAGATAGAGACAATTCGCAAAAAAAACCTTGTATCTAGTGATTAATTTTCTATATTTGATAACGTGTCAGGGATATCGCATTTCACAACAGGGGCCTAGCACACGATCGTCATAACATTGGACGGTCCTCTCCCGGGGGAGTCAAACAATTATAAGAATGTAAAATGGTTGTGTATTTTTATCGGTTTTGTTCATCACCGAACGTGTTGTTTATTTGAGGAATATTTGCGCGGTTTGTTTTGTAGTAAGTATAAATACTTTTTTCTGTCGGTGGGGAACGATTAATCTAACGAGGAGGAGAACAATGACGACTTATCGAATCAGCTCGATTGAGGGAATCGGGACGACTTATGAACAGAAATTGCGTGCAGTGGGAGTGCGCAGTGTCGCCAATCTGCTGAAAAAAGGCGCCACCCGCAAAGATCGCAAGGAATTGGCGGAGAAATCGGGTGTCGACGAAACTTTGATCCTGAAATGGGTCAATATGGCGGATCTTTATCGCGTCAAAGGCATCGGCAGTGAATATGCCGAATTGTTGGAAAAAGCGGGCGTCGACACAGTAAAAGAATTGCGCAACCGGGTGCCGGCAAATCTGCATGCCAAAATGGTGGAAGTGAACAGCAAGGGAAGAGCACTGGTTCGCCAGTTGCCGAGCTTGTCGATGGTTACACGCTGGGTCGAAGCGGCAAAAAAACTGGATCCTATGGTGACTTATTGATCGCCTGAAACCTCGAATCCATTCAAAAAAAGGAGATTAAAATGGGGTTATTTGATTTCATCAAGAATGTGGGGGCCAATGTCTTCGGTGCAGGCAAAGAAGAAGCAAAAGCAATCGAAGAAATGCTCAACAAAGATCTGGCTGGGAAAATCACCAATCTGAAAGCCGATTTTAAAGACGGTGTCGTCACATTGAGCGGTGTATGCGATTCGATCGCCACCCGCGAAAAAGCCATCCTGCTGGCTGGCAATGTCAAAGGCGTGGCGAAAGTGGTCGCCGACAATCTTACAGCCCCTGCTACTGACAAAGAGCAGGTGCTCGATTATTACGAAGTCAAACCGGGTGATTCTCTTTCCAAGATTGCCAAAAAATACTATGGCAATGCGATGAAATACCCTGTTATTTTCGAAGCCAACCGCGAAGTGATCAAAAATCCGGATCTGATCTACCCCGGACAGAAGCTGCGCATCCCCAAGATCTAAGGCAAATAGGATCCAAATAACGACGGGTGGTTCCACAAGGGATCACCCGTTTTTTTATTGCAGGCCACTCTTGTTCGTGATCGGAGCTGAAAGCCGCAGGTCAATAATAGCGTTGCAGAAGAACTCGCGTCGTTTCGGCCAGCGTCAACAGCAGAGTCAGAACGATGGCCGGTTTGGCAGCCGTGTTCCAGGCGAAGTTGGGTCGGCCGACTCTGCGGTTTTGCCACAAGAGCCAGAACATCGGCGCGACCGGAATGAGATACCGGCCTTGCATGCCGACGACCTGCAGAGAGCCCACCGGTGAACAGACCAGATAGAGCGCCAGCAGGGTCTGTAAGGTCAGTCCGGCGATAATCAGCGCCATAATCCCCTTTTGGCGCCCTGAAACGGTAGCGCCGCGTTCCAGCACAGCCACTCCCACCAACATAAACAAATAGGTAAGGATGACATGCCGGGGCAATACCGTATCCAGCCATCCCAATTGCCCGATATGCGAACGCAGATAGAAACCTTTATAATTCCAGAGCGAAAAGGCCACCGCCTTGAGAAACTGGAGGGGATTGTGCAGCACCAACTGCAGTTGATCCGGGTATGAGGCAAACGGTTCGAACCAGTTCAGGTTGGCTCTGATGAGCCGGTTCCAAAAGAGAGCCAGGCCATAACCTGAGGTGAATAAAAACAGTGCAGTCGGGATGTAGAAACGACGCGATGGCATTTTGTCGACGGGCAAGAGCAAAAAAATCAGAGAAAAGATCGCGTATCCCGGTTTTGAGCACGCCAAAGCCATCAGCAAAAGCGCGATGACCAGCAGATCTTGGTGCGCAAGGCGGCCGGGTGTTCGGGCCCGGTTGAGAACAAAAGCCAGTGCCAAAAAAACCAGACTGTTGATCACGGCATCCTGATTCAACGAGGCGCCGAGAAAGAGGCTCATGGGCATCAAAGCGACGATCAGCAGAATCCAACGCCCTGCAGGCATCAGCCGCAAAGCAGCGTGAATCATGATCAACCAGAAAATCAAATTGCACCAGCGACTGAAATACATCAACAACAAGGGAGAGGCACCGCAGCTTTTACCGATGAAAATACCGATGATTTGCGGCAGGTAAGCAAGTGGTGGATAGATCACATGGGTCGGAAAAGCGTGAAAGGCCTTTTTTTCGGGTTCGAGGGGAAGCGAGAGATAGTGCCAAACCCGCGTCAGCTCCTGACGCGCACCCCACGAATCATAGCGCATTCCGGGATTGACCTGTTCGATCGTTTCGATGGCGCTGATCGGAAGCGAGTCGCCCTGGGTGTTATCAAAATCGACGGGAAAGAACCGGCCCTCTGACAACTGATAGGCCCGGCAAAAATGGCGGTCTTCGTCCGGTGCCTGAAACGGCGGTGTGATGATCGACCAGACCATGCCGAAGATGATGCCAAAGAAAAGGAACAGGCGTGGTGGTGTCAGACAGTTGTGAATCCGGGTCCCCCACACCTGTGGGCAATCAGTTTTTCTATCCGCCATACTAAACCGGTATCTCACGATTTGAATCATTCACGAGTGCGAACGGCGACTGTTGTCAGGGCGCGCTGCTGTCTAAACCGCAGGTGGTGTTGATCATCTCGGCGCAGGCTCTGTCAGAAGGATGCCGGCAGCTCTTTGCCGTCCTTTTGCCGCCAATAGGGCACCCAGACCAGACCAAAACCATCGAGCTGGATATCGGTTTTGCGCGGCCGCAGATCAAAGGATTCCAGCGGTTCTTTCAGCGCATCGAAGCGGTCTGCACCGCTCTCGAGTTCCTGCTGGAATTCGTTTTCCAGTTCCTGCAATTCCAGCTGCAGGCGAGCGAGATTTTCTTCCGCCTGTTTGACATCTGTTGCTTCTTTGGAAGCTCGGCCGGCGTTTTTGATCGCCGTACCCGCCCTGCTGACCGAAGTCTTGCTCAGCCGTTTGCGCCCAAGAAAAGCGCCGAGCACGGTGCTGCCAATTGAAATTGCCGACTGCAATTTCTGTTGCTGCGCTTGATTCTTTTCGCGGTCCACTCGCTCTTCCGCTGTTTGAATTTTGCTTTTCAAACGGTCGATTTTCACGCCGTACTTTTTGCGCAGCTCATCGCTCCACTGATCCCGGCCTTCGCGCGCGACCTGCGCAAGGCGGATACGAAAATCGCGTTCATCTTCCTGCGGCAGCGAGTAGGCGTTCAGACGGTTGTTCTTGAACAGCGTCAGGCGGGCAGTGCGATACAGATGTTCTGCTGCGTCGTTGCGCCAGGCTGTATGGTTTTTCGCGATCGCAGCTGCAGACGGCAGCGGCGCATAGTCAGCACTGCTTTCGCCCTGATTTTGCATGTCTTCAGCCACCCACTCCACTCTCTGTGCCAATGTCCAGTCTATGGGCACCGGCCCTTCGCGCAATTCCGCCGCCAGCTGCGTCGCTTGCACATGGTCGACTTTTTTGCTCTGGTCAAAATAGTGCACCCTCGCCTGTGTCCACAAAAGCGGCTGATAGACCAACACGGCGTCGGCAGGCTTTTGTTTGCGGACCGGCAGATAAAGGGGAGCGATTTCAGGCGGCAGAGCTGGAGGGGTGCCGGCGTCGTTGCGAACCGCTTTTTGCGGAGCGGGAACCGCGGTTTCCCGGCTGGGCCGCAACTGCTTGATCTGATTGCGGGTCAGGGGACCGCAAAGATAAGAGAGCGCCCACCGCGTGTTAAAGAGCACCGGCGCCGATTCGTGCACGTTGTGCAACAAAAAAACACGCTTGTTCAATCCGGAGATCATGCGGCCGAGTTGGGCGCGGTCGAGGTTCGGATTGGCGGCGGTCATCAGCCCGTCCAGCAAACGGTCGCGATCGCGCTCGGTCTGCAGGCGGCCGATCATCCAGGTCCCGGTGTTGGACAGCGCTTTATAGTCGAGATCGACAGGATTCTGGGTTGCCAGCACCACCCCAAGGCCGAAAGCGCGCGCCTGTTTGAGCAGAGTCAACAGCGGCGCTTTGGCCGGCGGATTGCTGATCGGCGGCAAATAGCCAAAGATCTCGTCGAAGTAGAGCATGGCGCGCAGACTGCCGGTGCCCGGCTGACGGCGGACCCAGCCGATGATCTGGGTGAGCAACAAAGAGACGAAAAACATGCGCTCGCTGTCCGACAGATGAGCGATGGAAAATATCGCTACGCGCGGCTTGCCGGTTTCACTGTAGAGCAGACGGTCGACGTTCAGCGGTTCACCCTCCAACCAGGCGCTGAATCCCGGTGCAGCCAGGAGATTGTTGAGCGCCATGGCCAGCTGAAAACGCTCCTTGCTGGGATAGAACGATTCCATTTCAAAGACGCCGATCCGCTTGAGAGGAGGCGTCTGCACCGCCTGGATCAATGCCGCCAGATCGAGGGTCTTGCCGGCCGACCAATAGTGTTCGAACAATGATGAAAGCAGAATGTGCTCGCGGCTTTGAATCGGGTCGGCATCCGTGCCGATCAGACCGAGCAAAGAAGTGACGGTGACCGAAATGCGTTCGCGATAGAGATCAACGTCTTCCCGCTCTTCTGCAGCCGGCGCATCGAATGAGTGCAGGATGGAAATCGATGCCCCGGCGCTGCTGCCCGGAGTGAACAGAGTGAATTCGGCCGCCTCGCGCAATCGGTGAATCCGCTCGCCGTCCTGTCCCCATTCGGCCAGCCCTTTCTGCCATTGTGCCGCCTGCTGGTCGGCATATTCGGCCGGAGAAAGATTCTTCTTGCTTGCCTCAGCCGGATCGATCCACGGCAGAAAATCGGTACCGCGCAGCTCCGGAAAAGTCAGCAGCAGGTTGCCCATATCCCCCTTGGGATCGATGATGATCGCGGGGATGCCGTCGATCGCCGCCTCTTCCAACAGGCAGATGCAAAGACCGGTCTTGCCGCTGCCGGTCATGCCGACACAGACCGCATGGGTGGTCAAATCCTTGGAATCGTAGAGCAACAGACGGTCTGTAACTGCCTGGGATTTGCTGTCCACCTCTTTGCCAAGATAGAACGATCCCAATTTTTCATAATTTTCCATGATTGCCTTCCGTATTTGATGGGTCAAGGAAACGGACGGAAGGCGCCAACAGCTTGGCCACCCGTCCGTTCGCCTTTCTCTGCATGGTGATCATCGATTCAAGGCCTGGTCAAATAGCGCTCCTTGAATGTCGGCTTTTTGCCGGCCAGATGGAGAAAAACGTCCAGCGGCACCAACTGGAACTCGGGTCCCAATCGATCGAGAATGCTCTTGACCCGTTTGACGTCGCTCGCTTCGCGCACGTGCATAAGGAGAAAATAGGGCCGGTCCGAGTTGATCGCTGCGAGTTCATGCAAATCGGCCACTGCGTCGGTTTCGGTGCGCGTTGGCGACAGATAGTAGTCATAGGAAATGAATGGCCGGCCATCGCGATGGCTAAAGGTATAGGACGGCGCGTAACCGTTGACAAAACCGATCGCCCCGGGCATGGCGTCATAATAGAAATCGACGATTTCTTTGGGCAGATCGCTGTTGCCCTCGACTGTGGCTCCCTCGGAATAATCCATGGTCTCAAAAACCTTGAGATCGAGTTTTTGCATCAGCTCATAGGCGCGAGTGAGCAGAGTGGGCATGAATTTGGGCGGTACGGCTTTGGGGTACATATAGCCTGGTCCGGAGAGACAGCCGATAAAATAATCGTTCGGCGTGGCCTGACTGTACCAAAATTCGATCACCGCCGGCGCCAGCCAGTGATAGTTCATGATCACTTCCCAGGCATAGGGAATCTCGCCGCGCCCGGGTTTGGTCCAGGCGCCGATGCCCAGACCATCGGTTTGTACGCAGGTGATATAGACCTTTTTTTCCACTTTGTAGGTGCTGTCCGGCCGCAGATGGTGGTTGTTGCGGAATTGGAAGCCGGGAGTCGCCGGCACCTGGCTGTTAAAGCTCATGTTGGGCAGCGTATGCAAGCCTTCCACGGTATGGCCGAAATTGGAAGTCAATTTGACATGGTCGCGCTCTTTGTCTTTTTTGTAAGAGTGCCACCCCATCACCAGCGACATCGGCGTCATCTCGCCAAGCAGCTTGCGCGCCAAACCGTATTCCAGGGTGTCGCTCTCGACACTGGAGAGGTCATTGAAAAAGGCTTTTTTGTAGATTCCCCAATCGGCCACGCCGGGTTTCATCACATCGCCGTACTCGCCGCCGAGCCAGATGATCAGCTCCTTGTTGCAGCGCGGCCAGTAGCGATCGTAGGCCCAGGAATAGATCTCGTAATCGGATTTGCCGACAAAAATGTTGCGCAGATCCTCGACCTTTTTCAAGCCGGCTTTTTCCGCCAACGGAATCAACCGCGGGCTCACCACCACCGCCCGCTCCAAACCCGCCGCCGTAAAGGCAACGATCAGCGACGTGCGCACCTGCGGATCCCATACCACATAGCCTTGTACGCGATCTTTGAGCCGATCGATCGCTTCTTCTTTGCTGTTCAGCCGGGTAAAGGTATAGTGGCGTTCATTGTGATAAAAATCATAGATCGCCGGGGTATAGTTGAAAGCCCAATTCGGCGGATAGATGAAATAAAGAGTCGGACCCTGGCTGTTGGCGACTCCCTGCAAGCTGATCAAAAAGGCATTCTCATCCAGTTTGCCCTCGACCTGCCACTCATCAGCCAGCTGCATGACAAACGCTTCCCGTGTGCCTTTGCGCTTCAGCACATATTCGATCGGCGCGGCATCGGGACGGGTCGAGCGGTCGATGCGGTAGCGCAGAATCCCGGTTTGCGGGTTGAGCTGATAGCGGTGCTTTGAGCTGACCGTGCGAAGGCCTTGTGATCCGCGCAGAGGGTAATCGGAATCGAGAGTCAGGGTGTTGCCGTCGGCAGACCAGTAGGCTTTGATCTTGCGCTCAGTGCCGGGATTCAGAGCGATTCCCATGAACACATTGGTCGGCCAGACCCGATCGCGAAAAGCGAGACGGTTGGTCGAGCCGTCCGCCTTGAGGTTCAAAGTATCGGCAAAGGATCTGTTGCCGCCCCATTTCTCAATCACGGTGACGCGGTCGCCCGCGAGTGTAAAAGACAGTTCGAGCGATCCGTACAGATCGATCTCCGTGCTCTTTTGCGGCACCAGCACCCACTCGCCGTTAAAAGCAGAGTTGCCGGCAGCCAAAACGGATGTTGCCACAAAAAACCATAACCATGTACGCAAAACAATTGATTTCATCGTATCCTATCCTCCATCAAGCAAGATTGAATTTTTAAATGCGCGCCCTGGTATCCGGTCTGCCGACCGGATACTGAAATACGAGCAAACCGAATCCGACCAACATGGATCCATACTCACTGGTGTCCGGTCGAATGACAGGACACCAGTGATCTATACTATATGACAAATTAAAAAGGATTTCAAGAACATTTTCATCGATTCGGGCGTGAAAGAACAATGGGGGCAAAAAAAGTCTTGCATGGATTGATCAGTTCTGTTAATGTAAAAGAGCCGGAATGAGCGACTGAATTTGCCGCAATCCTGATCATTTCGGTAGGTTGAACCGGGGGGCAGATGATTTTGGGACATGGGGGGTTAGAGGATCAGACAGGAATGTTCTTGGCAAGGAGAAGAGCCCCTAAATGAAAGCACGGCAAATCTTGGCAATTGTTTTGTTCGCTTGTTCGTTGTCTGCGAGTGCAACTTCTTTTCATCTGTTCATCACCGGCGATGTTCAAGGGCTGATCAGTTGCGATCAATCTGAATCGCATGGCGATCTGTTGTCGATCGAAAAAACCCTGGCGGCTGAAAGAGCCGCCCTTGCCGATGAGGCGACCCTTGTTCTCGATACCGGCGACGTGCTGGCCTATCACTATCTGGCGCGGGTCGACAGCGGGCGCACCGTTTTTTCCCTGCTGCAGCGGGCCGGCTACGACGCGGGAGTGGTGGGCAACCTCGATTTCAGCTATGGCCATGAGATGCTGCATCATTTTGCCCGCCAGCCGCAAAGACCGCGCCTGTTGGCGGCAAATCTTTTTCTCAACGACAGCACTTACCTGCCGCCTTTCAGTGTGATCGAAAAACAAGGTGTGCGCTTTGGTGTGATCGGCCTCATCGATCCATCCTATCGGCAGACTGTTGCCGCGCAAAATCTCGGCAAGCTGACCCTTGCAGAGCCTGCCAAGGTTGTACAAAATCTGGCGGATTCTTTGCGAATGCAGTGCGACATCCTGGTCGCGCTGACCCACCTGGAGACCTCAAAGTGCCTGGAACTGGCGCACAAAATCACCGGCATCGATGTGTGGATCGCCAAGCCCGGTTCATTGACCGACTATCTTTATCAGGTTTCCGCTCAGAATGGCGAATTGCGCGGCGTCGTGATCACGGCGCCGGTGAAAGCCATGCACATCGGTCGCCTGAGCGGTGCCTTGGATCAAAGCGGCCGACTGCAAGATGTTCAGTATCAGTCCCTGGCGTTGCAGCAAGCCGAAGATGCGCAATCGAGTGAGATCTATCGCCGGCTGGACCAGGAGTATATCGCCCGCTTTCAACATCAATGGGGTTTTTCGCCGGATGAACCGCTGATCTCGCAGGACAAACCGATTCCTGAGGACGAGGTGGTGCGATCCCTGCTGGCCGTCCTTTTGCAGCGCATGCGCGCCGAGATCGCCATCATCAATCGAGGATTTTTTCGCTTTGACGCCACTGACCTGCAGAACACCCTGACCGCACGGGATATCGACAAAATTTTCTGGTCCTACGACCAGGTCGCCCTTGTGCAGATGAGCGGCAAACAGATCAAAGCCTTGAACGCACAATCGAAAACCTATGCCAGGGATGTGCGCGAGCACCTGTACGCCTTGTCCATGCAAAGCTCAGACAAAGGGCTGTCTGCCGATTGGAAGATCAACTCGCGCGACTTTCAAAACGATGAACCTTATCGGGTTGCCACCAGCAAATTTTTGGCTGAAGGCGGCGACAATTACGGCATTTTCACGACCAGTCAGCGGAAAATGCGTTTTACCGGCACCTATCCGCTCAAAGCAGATGAGAGTGTCGGCAAAGAATGGTCGATCAGCGGGCTTTATCTCACAGAGCTGGTCCCGCTCAAGAAACACGGAGAAACCATTGATTTGTCGGACTGGGTGACCAATCACCCTTCCCTGAATCGGCCTCTTTGGCGCTTAAAGATCGATCGTTTGGATCTGGGACTGAAAAAAATCGCCATCGCCAACCATACCCGCCTGACCGGGGCGAAAGAATCGCGCATCAAGTCCACAACCCGCGGGGCCGACTCATTCGCCGCACATGCCATTTTGCGTCTGCTGCGAGAATCGAGCAAAATGCGCTGGGAAAACAGCGGCACGTATCGCTATGATCTGACCCGTATCGCCGCTCAGGGTGATCTCGCATCCCTGTCAACCCTGGAAACCAATATTGAATTCGAGTCGGTCATGGATTTCCACCTGACCCGATCGCGCGCTCACAACCCGTTTGCCAGCTTGCGCTTCGACACCAATCACAAATTCATCCAACAAGATCTCTATGCTTCGGTGGGCTACAGTTCGATCGGCAAAAACAACAACACCCTGCGTCTCGGTTTTTTGGCCAAAACCGACCTGGTAAAAAGCGTGACCAACAGCGGATTTGAAATGACTGCGCGGTTGCGAATTCCCATCGCCAACTTTTATCTCGATCCGCAAGTGCGCAGCCGCTATCTGTTCAGCAACAGCACCACCCTGGCGGACGATGAACGCTTTTCCTTTGAATTGACCGAGGGGATCCAGGTACCGCTGACGCAAAACATCAAACTCACCCCCCGGCTAGATGTCTTTGTCTATCTGCCGCACGGACACTCTGCCTATGCGCGAAATGTGCAATACTCGGTTAATTTGCGTTTTGCGCGGGATTGGAAATTTCAGTATCAGCGGTGGTAAAAGACAGCGTACCTGAAGAGCAGAGTTCAAATCATTCTGACGTAAAAAAAGTACCTGCAGAAAACAACAGTCTCGACGATCGGAAACTACAGCCTTTGTATATCTGATCTCTATTTGATCAACTGCATTCGCCGCGTTCGGGAAAAATCGGGGTGCTCGAGACGATAAAAATAGATCCCGGAAGGCACGGCAACTCCCCTTTCATCCAGGCCGTCCCAGGAAAAACCATGGCGGCCGGCCGGCAAATCCGCTGCGACCAACACGCGCACCGGCTGGCCGATCAAATTGAATATCGTCAGCTCGATCGGCCCGGAAAGGGCAAGAGCAAATTCAATGGTGGTGTGTGGATTGAACGGATTGGGATAATTGGCTTCCAGTTTGAACTCCAGAGGCATTGCAGAAACCGATCGATCGTGAACCGACGTCGGCTTTGCTCTCTTCAACTCGATGGTACCGTTGCCCTTTTTAAGACCGGAGAGGGTATATTGAATCGACATGGCACTGTCGCTGTGGGTGCCGTTGAGAGCAACATTCACCCCATAACCTGCCAGCCCGCCGTTGACCTGAGTGGCGCTGAAGAGAATCATGCCGGTAATCGGCGACGGAATGGTCAACTGCGCCAATCCCATTTCGCGATCCAAAACCCCGGTGGTGTTCAAACGCAAAGTATCGGCATAGCCAAAGACGCCAAAGGTCTTGATAAAGACCTGAAAGGTATCGGAATCGCTTTTTCCGCTGATTTCGGCGTCGATGGGGCCGGTGGTGCCTGCGGTTTGGTTGTTCCAGGAGCCCACCCAACTGCCGACATAAAGGCTCCAGTTCTGTGCCCGGGACGGCACAGCAGCCAGAATCACCAAAAAAATCAAAAAGTTCCAACCTGCTTTCATGATCCGTTTTTTCTCTCTCGATTTGTTATCTGAACCTTTTCCCAATCCGCTACCGCCCTGTCTCGCTAACGTGCTTAATTCATAAAACACTGTCAGCCAAACGGCTATTCCTTAAGCCTGTATGCATCGGGACAAAAAAAAGGGCAGGCCGAGCGGCCTGCCCTTTCTGTCGAACCAGACAGAATCAGGATGCACTTTGATCGATCTTTTGGCAAAGGCCGCGCAGGGTCGTGCGAACCGTCTGGCGCGGATCTTTATCAGCTTGTTCCTTGATGGCCTGGAAGCCCTTCGCATCGCCCTGTTCATAGAGAGCCATGGCGGCGAGAATGCGCGCCTGATAGGAATCGTCATTCTTCATCATTTCGATCAGCGGATCAACCGCCTGCGGCAAACAGTGCTTGCACAGCGCTTTGGCAGCCTTGGTGCGGGTAGACAATTCCGGATCCTGCAGGTCTTTCAACAAATTTTGATCTTTCTCGCTCAACTGGGATGCAGCTTCGTTGGTGTTCACGCTGGCAAAAGCGGTGAGAGCAACTGCAAAGAGCGACAGCAAAAGGAAAGATAAAAATGCACTGCGTTTCATTTTGATCTCCTCATGTTTCCTGATGTTAGCCCGACATCCCCTGTTCCAACTGTTGGATAGCAGTGAATATCGTGGTTATCCTTTCTTTACGATAACACCTCAAGCAAGAGGCATGCCAGGAGTTGCTGAAAACATGCGGAGAAAATTTCCGGCTTTAGTCCTTAAAATTCAATTTCTTAAAAATCTTCTGTGCGGCGGGAGTCATGAGGATTGGGCAGGTGGACCTGGTACGATTCCCCCACCCCGGTACAAAATGTACCACTGCGCTCGCCCCGGGAAAGTCGAAGCGAGCGCAGAAGCAGCAGAGGGCGTCAAGCGGTCTTTGATGTCCACATCAACAGCGGTTCCATCAAACAACCTTGCAGGTGAGTCCCAGAGTTTCGCCCAGCAATTTCAGGCTTTCGATATGATCGCCATAGACAAAAACCGCGTGTTCCCTGGAGATCAGCTCAACGAACCCGGGCAGGTCGTCGAATTCGAGCAAGGCGGAAGATTCGCAGTGCGGCATTCCGGCATGCCGGGTGGTTTCGAGGACCCGGGCGCGACCGAGCAGGAACCGCTGCCCGTCGAAATAGAGTTCAGCGGCGGTCAAGGGCCGGCCGGCGACGAGTTCGGCATCGATTCCGCACCCCAGGCCATCGCGTTTGATTTCATAGGTACCGCCCCAATCGTTGAGCACAACGCTGCCGCCGGGGGTCATTTCCGGCGAGATCACACCGATATAGCCGCAATGCGCCAGGCGGGCGATGTTGGGCCAGCGTTTGCGGGCATAGCGCCGCGCATTGGGCGACAGCGGGTCACCAAAGTGATCGGTCAACGCACCGACATAGGAGACCGGATAGAGATTGGACATCATGGCTGCCTCGTCGGTAAAGAATGAGGTTAAAACCATGGTCATCATGGCGGCAAAGTCACCATCGCATGCGGCGATATAGCCGTCTTCGCGCAACAGGCATTGCGCCAGGCAAGGCACATCGCGGCCGTTGCCGATGACGAGATCGCCGAAACAATTGACACCAAATCCAAGCGCCTTCTCTTCCCGCAAAACCGCGCGGATGGCGAGATAGGTGCGCACGGCTTGCAAAAGCTCGTCGGTTTTTACGGTACCGAGGCGATAGCGCTGGTTCAGCCGCTGGTCGATCACCTCGCGGATCTCCCGATCTTTGACAGCAGGATAATGCCGGCGGAATGCCTCGAGCGGCCGCACGAGGATTTCTGTGCCTAATGGCTTGCGCATCCGGTCGCCGACCGCATCGGCATTCCAGGGAAAATTTTGTTTTCCAAAGACGATCAGCCGGCTGTTGCAGAGGAACCGGCGCATGGCCAGGGCTTTGACCCGCTCGATGCCGTCGCGGTGATTCCGGGCCAGATAAACTTCGATTCCCAGTGTGCGCAGGAGATCCCGTGCCGACCAGCGCCAAAAATCGGGTTCGTCGTGATCCTGCAGACACCAGAACAGCACCGGCAGTTTGCGCTCGACCAGCGGCTGGGGATGCGAATTCCAGACTTCGGTGGGATAGGCAGTGATGCTCACCGGCAAAATGGCATCGATCGACTTGTCCAGGCCGGCGATCATCTTCTGCCAGTGTTCCGGCGACTGCACCACCAGCGTTTCTTCGATGACCGCCACGCCGGCCAGATCGCGGCGCAGACGATCGATATCGATATTGGGTTTGCCCTGTTTGGCCAGAATTGGCTGCAACCGCGCCGGCGGCCGTTTTAGGTAATCCGGTGGATTGCCATACAGATATCTTGCCATGACTTCCTCCTGTTGCTCCGGCCGCAAGCAGCCTGGAGCTGATGGTTATCGATGAAAAAACATTGCACCAATTTGCATCATAAATCAGTTTCCCTGCGGCACCCAACGAGCCTTGCGCATGACTGACGGAATGAGTCCCAGCGTCACCACCAGCAAAAGAATCATGACCGCAGCGATGGCGATGAGACCGTCATACCCGCTCAGGGTCTGCTGGCCCAATGTCCAGCTGGGCGCCAGGATGCCGAGTTGAAGGGCTTTGCCGCTGAGAATGCCGGAGAGCGCGTTGCCGGCAGCGATCAGGGTCAGGCTGAGAGCGCTGGCGAGCGATTTGTTTTCGACCGAAATCAAGGCGAGCATCTCGGTGGTAATCGCAATCCCCGAAGCCGCTTGCGCCAGACCAAAGAGCGCATTCAGAATTCCCGTCACAACCGGCAGCGAAAAAGGCAGCGATTGGCGCAACAAAAATGCGAACAGAACAGCGGAAAACGAGAAATGGCAGAGCAAAAAAACCATTCGGGTTCCCAGGCGATCGACCGCCGCTCCGCCCAGGAAAAAACCGAGCAGAGAGCCGACAAACAACAGGTTGCCCATCAGCACGATCTGGTAATCGCTAAAGTGCAGGACATCTTTTTCAACCAGCCCGAAAAGCCATGGGGCAGCGCCGGTAAATAACATCAGCAAAAAGGTATAGGAACAAAAAGGCAAATAACCTGGCAAATTGAGGCTGTGCCACAAGGCCTGCGCAAAAGAAGATTTGCCCGCGCGGGTGCTTTCGATCTCGGGAATCCGGCGATAAAAATAGAGACGAACCGCCAGAAACACAGTCACACTGACCAGGATCGACTGATAGATAGACAAAGCGGAATATCGATGCAAAACATAAATGACCAGACCATTGAAGAGAATGGAGACGGCTTGCCAGGAAAAGCGCAAAGTGCCGAAAAAGCGGCCGCGGATTGCAGCGGGGACGATGGGTTCGAGCAAAGCAAACCAGCCGGCAGAGAAAAAGGTCAGACTGATGCTGAAAAAACCGATACCCAATACAACGAGCCCCAATTTTTTCTCTGTCGGCAAGAAGCCGGCACTGGCGATCAATGCGAATCCCAGCACTGTGCCCAGCAGCCCATAAGAGCCAAACCGTTTTTTGCCGAATTGGTCGGCTATATAGGCAAACGGCAAAGTGAGAAAAAATGACATCAAGTTAGGCAGCGATAGAAAGAAGAGAATGGCCGCACTGGTGGCGCCGAGCAGCGACAAATAGGAAAGCATGAAACCGCTGGAAAACAGCTGACTGGCCAGAACGCCTGCGCACTGGGCAAGAACAGCGAAACGCATCGCACGGTAACTCTCCGGCGGCAATTTGGGCGCAAATCGGGGACAAGACGGCGGCATAATTTTCATCGCATCCTGGATCGTAAACTCGTCAACAGAAAATCAGTCCAGCACCCGGCAGAGAAATCCCTTGAGATAAGCGGCTTCAGGGAAACTGGCCAGGGTCGGGTGATCGCGATCCTGAAAAAGCCGCTGCACGATTTGCAGTTGTCGGCCGGCATCGAGCGCGGCATCGGCAACGATTTTTTGCAGCAGCTCGACCGCCAGCAAGCCGGAACAAGAAAAAGTGGCCAGCCATCCGCCTGGTTTGAGCAGGCGAATGGCCGACAAGTTGATATCTTTGTAACCGCGGGCGGCGCGGTGGAGCTGCGCCTGCGATTCGGCGAACTTGGGCGGATCGAGAATGACGACGTCGAAAGATGTGCCGCTATCGCGATAACCGCGCAAAAGCTGAAACACATCGCTGCGGATGAACTCACAGCGCGACAGCTCGAATCCGTTCAGTTCGGTATTTTCTCTGGCCATATTCAGAGCGCTTTCCGAGCTGTCGACCTGCACAACCCGTTCAGCGCCGGCTGCCAGGGCCGCGATTCCAAAAGCTCCGGTAAAAGAGAAACAGTTGAGCACGGCACCTCCCCGGCACTGCGCGGCAACAACAGCGCGGTTGGCGCGCTGGTCGAGGTAAAAACCGGTCTTGTGTCCGCTGCGTATATCGACCGCGTAGTCGAGTTCGCCCTCGCGGATGCGGATCCGCTCCGGCGGTTCCATGCCGCTCAAAACACCGGTGTGCATGGGCAATCCCTCTTTCTGCCGCACCGAGCTGTCGGACCTCTCATAGATGCCGACAGCATCCGGGAGCACTTGTCGCAGAGCCGCGACAATCGCCGATTTCCAGCGTTCCACACCGCTGGCGAGGAACTGACATACCAAATGCCGGTCATAGCGATCGACGATCAATCCGGGCAATCCGTCCGATTCGCTGAAGACCAGCCGCAGCCCGGTGCTGTCGATATCGCCGCGCAGGCTGATTGCCCGCTGCAGGCGTTGCGCAAAAAAACCGGCATCAACCGTTTCCGATTGCAAAAAGGTCCACACCCGGGCACGGATCTGCGAGTGCGGCGAATAAGCCGCTCGAGCCAACCATTCGCCTTCGGCCGAGACCACATCCACCGTGTCGCCCAGCGCCGGATTATCGAGAACCCGTTCGACCGCCCCGGAAAAGATCCACGGATGCCGGCGCCGCAGGGATTCATCACGACCGCGTCTGAGAGTTAAAACCGCCATATCTGTCTCGCTTGATCGACATGAGCCGAGCTGGTTCTGATTTTCTGTAATGATAGCAAATAATCGCCACATATTCAAGGCAAAAGCGAGGAAGGCCGGAGCGGCAGTTGCGGGGGTCGAGCAAAAAAAGGATTTGCGCACCTGAGCAGACGGCGTTCAGCTGCAAGTCTCTCTTTCATAGATGCGGTAGGGAGTTTCAAACATGCCCAGGCGACAATAGGTCTGCATGGCGGCCAGGTTTTCTTTTTCCACGTAAAGGCGAAAACCGCATACCCGTTCTTTGCGGCCGCGTTCCTGAACCGCATTGTAGAGACGCCGGTAGACACCCTGACGGCGGAACTCGGGAAGGACATAAACGCTTTGAATCCACCAGAACAGGCCGTTGCGCCAATCGCTCCATTCGAAAGTGATCAGCAAACAGCCGGCGATGCGCCCGCCGCTTTCGGCGACCAGATAAAAACCATATTCCGGTTTGTTCAGCAGGCCGTGCACGCCGGCGAGAATCGTCCGCGGATCCAGCTTTTTGTTTTCGGTCTCCTGCGCCATGGCGATATTGAACTCGGTGATGGTCTCGGCGTCGTCCAACTGTGCCTGGCGAACAGCGATGTCGTCTTGCATCGCAGCAGATTCTCCTTTTCATCTTTGTCAGCATCGATGCAGATCGCCATGAATTTGCATCTGCATGGCGTGGATTCGTTCAACGGCGAAAAAGCGCCGGGTACGAGCGGATAATCATTTCGCGGCGAAAGCAGCCGACGGCATGGTCGTTGACCATCCCGGTTGCCTGCATATGGGCATAACAGATGGTGGAGCCGACAAAGCGAAAACCGCGTTTTTTCAGATCGAGGCTCATCCGATCGGATTCCGGCGAGGTGGCCGGATAATCCGCCAGGGTACGGATTTCATGGAGCTGCGGATAGCCGTCGACAAAACGCCACATATACGCGTCAAAGCTGCCGAATTCCTGCTGCACAGCGAGAAATTTTTGCGCGTTGTTGATCGCCGCCTCGATTTTGCGGCGATTGCGGATGATGCCGGCATTGCCGAGCAGAAGCGATACCGCATCAGTGTCAAAACGGGCGACTTTTTCCGGGTCAAACCCTGCAAAGGCGGCGCGATAGTTCTCGCGTTTGCGCAGGACGGTATACCAGCTCAATCCCGCCTGCGCCGATTCCAGCAACAAAAACTCGAACCATTTGCGGTCATCGCGCACCGGCACCCCCCACTCCTGATCGTGGTAGGCCACATAGTCCGGTTTTTGAATATCAACCCAGGGACAGCGGAGAAACGTGTCATCTTTGTTCATCGGATCCTATCCTTTGGCAGACAAAGATTAAAAACAGAACGAAAAACCATAACGGTGCGCACTGGAGATTTGCTTTGTGCACCTGGTATGATGGACGAAAACCAAAAGAGAACGAGGCGCAAATTAAGTGCGCATCCGTTGCAAGTTAGGGTTGGCACTTGATTATTGATCGCTGACTAAAAATTCCAAAAGCAGGGAAATTTTCTCGACAACCTGCTCTATTACTGAGTGAGGCATTTTACAGATGAATTGCGCTTCGCGTACGTGCCAATCAAGATTTTTGACTTGATCCGCCAGGATAACACCGGAAACAGGAAAACCTTTGGGGATGTGAACTTCAAATGGATAATTTTTTTCCTGAGAAGTGATGGGACAACAGATCAGGAGCCCCGTTTTCGAATTGTATTTTATGGGGGAGATTACGATTGCAGGACGACGGCCTGCTTGCTCATGGCCGCTTTGTGGAGTTAATCCTATCCAAATGATATCGCCGCATTCCGGTTCATAGTTCATAACAATTCTTTTCCAACCGGTTTGCCAAAATTGACTTCGCCTTGAATGGTGGACTCGTCTATTTTTTCTAACAAAACATCGAGCAATTTTGCACGATCCTTGACTGGAATGAGGATTATTTTTCCATCCTGTATAGAGATTTGAACATCCGAGCCATTCTCAATTCCAGTTTGTTCCGCAAATGCTTTTGGCAGCCGCACAGCCAGACTATTTCCCCATTTTTTAATTTTTGTTTCCATTGTTGTCCTCATTGATACCCGGATCCGGTGCTGCGCACCGAATCCGGGTGATATTGTATCTACAAAGAAGATACAATAAATCTTGACTTAAAGCAACCCTTTTGAGCACAAAATTTATATGGTGCCAATACTTTGAACTAGACCAGAGATTTCCGATCAAAACTGATAACCGACCGTAAACAAGAGCAGGGAAATTGGAATTTTTGTGTTCACACTGGCGGCCGTCTCATTCAGAGACTCACCAAGCGTCGGATCATTGCGATAAACAGAAAAGAGGTATTTTTCCTCGATTTCGGGTTTACCCATATTGAGATAGCGGATGCCGATGTTATAGTGATTGTTGAATGTCATCCCAAAGTTGAGACCCCAGCAAAACGCAATGGCACGTTGAATATCGCTTTGCAACATCACCTCTGTTTGTACCGGCTTTTCATAAGCCGCTTGCACGATGCGTTTGCCGGCGCTGATCATGCTGACTCCCGCCATACCTGTCAGGTGGACAGCTGTGTTCTCAGTGACCCCTATTTCATATTTCAATCCGGCCAACAGGGGGACATTCAACCACGGATCAACACTCGTGAGGCTGTAGGGCGACAAGCCAAGATCGACTTCCTGGAGCATTCCGGCAAAATCATCTTCCGATTTTTCGCTGCCCAACTTGTTCTGCACATAGAGGACCGAGGCAGTCACGTACATGCCGGGTGCAGCAACAGGCAACGAGAATTCCAGGCCGCCGGCAAAGCCCATCCTGGCAAAGCCGGCCTGCTCGTTGTCCAGCTCAGCCTGGCCAAAACTGCCTTGCGGGGCAGACAAACCGAGGATCAAATTGCCGACCAACGCCAGACCCGGCGATGAGAATGCAAACAGCAGAAACAGATTGAACAACAAAAACCGTTTCATTATCCAGCCTCCTGAAGGGATGATTTCGATTTGATTGTCCGACTCTGGTGTCGGCCTGGATTCGCGTTCGACAACCGCCCCTCTTGTCGATCAGGATGCCGGAATGCGAGGTTATGAGCTTCTTGCCGATTGCTTTTGTGATGCTTGCCATCGATTGATTTACGGCAGCACCAGGGTCGCGTTCTTGCGTGCCGGCGCGCTTTCGTTGCCACTGCGATCTATTGCGCTGACGGCGACAGAGATACGGCCCGGCGTTTTGTCGGACTCGCCGAGCAGATCGCGCAAGCTTAACCGGCATTGCCGGTCATTGCGGTTAAAAATCTGCACTTTCCAGCCATTGCCGGCGTTTGTGTAGACCAGCCAGCGAAAGACGTCATGGCCGGCCGCATGGTTCCAGGCTACCAGCAGCGTGTCGTTCTCTCGGCTGATCGCCAGGGTCGGCGGCGACGGCGGCTCATTGTCCAGCCAGGGTGAAGCAGGCACGAGCGCCGGTTGCTGATAAGGGCCGGATTTGAGGGTGGCGTTGAGACCGAGGCTGTCGCGCAAAAAAGCCTTGAAACTGAAATGGATGTGGCCCGGATTGTCGGGGACGAATCCGCGCTCGATCATGATCTGGCTGAAATTCTCGCGCACACCAAGACTGTCGCCCACCCGGCTGGTGAAGAGCCCCGGCCAGAGGTGGCGCTGCCGTTTGTTCTCCTGCACCCACCAACCCAGGAGAACCGGAAAGCTCTGCGGGATTTGGGTGGTCGGCCAATAGAGCTGCGGCGACCAGTAATCGATCCAGCCCTCATTGAGCCACAGACGGGCGTCGGCATAGAGAACCGCATAGGGATCGAATCCCTGGATCGATGCCGGATGGTTGGGCCGGTAGATGCCAAAAGGGCTCAGGCCGAATTTGACAGTCGGCTTTTCTTTCTTGATCGCCGCATAGACCTGGCGGATAAAACGGTTGACCTGCTCGCGGCGCCAGTCGTCGCGCCCCAGTTTGCCGCCCGACCGCTGATAAGCCTGCCAGGCGCGATCGTCGGGAAAAGAGCCGTCGCCGTAAGGGTAGAAATAGTCGTCAAAGTGCACACCGTCGATGTCATAGCGCCGCGCCACATCCATAACCACCTTGAAAGAGTGTTCCTGGGTGCCGGGTTCAGCCGGGTCGAGCCAGTGATAGCCGTTCTCCAGGCTTCGCACCAGATCCGGTCGTTTTTGTACAATCGAGGCGTCGGTTATCTCACCCCCGGCCGGATGGTGGGCGCGGTAGGGATTGAACCAGACATGCAACTCGATGCCGCGGTCATGTGCCTGTTGGATCCAGAAATTCAAGGGATCATAATAAGGCGTGGGGGGCTGTCCCTGCCGGCCGGTCAAATAGAACGACCAGGGTTCATAGGGACTCGGATAAAAGGCATCGCATTGCGGTCGGACCTGAAAAATCAAAGCATTGAGATTCAGCGCCTGAGCGGTATCGAGGATGGCCAACGCCTCCTGCTTTTGCACTTCCACGGGCAGTCCCGGTTGGCTCGGCCAGTCGATGTTGGCCACAGTGGCAACCCAGGCGGCGCGGAATTCGCGGGAAACGACCGGCAACTCGCGCGGCCGTTCGGCCGGCTTTTCAGATCGGGAACCGGCGCAATTCAAAACCATCAACACTGAGAGCACAACGAGCGAGAGGTATAACCAGGATCGCCAACGCATAGATCACTCCCTCTTTGGATTAACGGCGAACAGCCCTTCTTTGTGATAGCCAACATGCAGTTGCGTCACGAGGCGAAACAGCCCGGTTAAACAAAACCATTTTTCGGCAAAAAGACAAGGGAAATCGGCTGGAATGGGAGCAAGAAGCACCATGAACCCCGGAAGGTGGAAAATCCTGCAATAGCGTCACACATCGAAAAGCTAATCGCTGCCATGATCGAATGCACTGTTCCAGCGCCGCAAGTCACTCCACTTGAACCGCCACTCAGGTGTCGACAGCTCCGCTCTCCTGCCGATGGTGTACCAGGGGTGCACCTGGGTTTCGCACGGGTTGTTGAGGATGTGGATGTTCTGCGCCGGCATATAGCTCTGTGCGAGCAGCATGAGCTTTTCACCGCTCTGCATGTGCTCAGCGACATCCACGACCAAAATCGCATGGCCAGGGAATCCGCCTTGAATAAAGAGATCGCCTGCCTGGATCCGGGTCAAGTCTGCGACCGGGAGGGTTTCGCGGGCAAGGGAATAAGTGCCGGCATAGCGAAACACCATCTCCAGATAGGCACGAAAATTCTGATAGCTCGAATCGGGAACGGACCGAAACGACCAGGTCACCGAATTGCCGCGCACCTGCGGACGTTTGCCGCGGATCCAGTCTGCATAACAAGCGCGATCGCCGCTGGTAAAGTCAAATGCGATGTCGTTCCACCGTTTGCGGCTGTAGAGATATTCGGCTGCCAGGCGCATGACCGCATCGGCGCATTGCTGCAGGTCATGCCGGCCGATGTCGATATCGAGCACGCGATAGTGAACCGATTGATCGAACTTTAATCGGCCGTCGTAGAGGCGCACCGGTTCGCCGACTGCCTTAAGCGGCAAATTGCGCAGCCAGGCGGCAAAACTGCTATCGCCGACCGCAATGCGTCGATAGCCGCAAGGAAGATCGATATCGCTGACCCGCTTGGTGACAACAACCGACGGCTCGTCCAGCCACGGGCAGGTCAAGGGCTGGGCGAAAACCGCCGTGCCGAGACCGCAAAGAATCAACAAGATCATTCGATTCATTTTTTTCTCTTTGAAGATTGTAAAAAGCTGTTCCGGACTTTTGCGGCAACCCACAGCGCGATATCCACAAGATCAGTTCGACCGGCGAAACAGCGCCGCCATGCGGCAGCTCTCCGCCGGAAAGCGGCCGATTGCGGTTTCATCGGAGAGCACGACGCCGCTAAAGCCGGCAGCCAGTGCGTCGTAGAGGTTGCAGAGCTCGGCGCGGGTCGCCAGCGGGTGATCGTTCATGTGCTCCAGGACCTGGCCGGCGAGAAGCGCCGGAACCGATAGAGACGACAAGCCGGCGGCAAAGCGGTGCACGGTTTCGGCCATGGCGCGCAATCCGATTTCAGCGCCGAGATCACCGCGACACAACCACAGCTCATCGCTGGCAGCAGCCACTCTGTCGGCTTCGGCGATCGCCTGCGGCCGCTCCAACTTGGCGATCAGATGGCGATCTTTGCCGAGCAGGTCGCGATAGCGCTCCATCTCATGGCCATCGCGGACATAGGAAACCGCATAGCGGATCTCGTCCAAAGAAGCGGTCAAATCGACCGCGAGCCGGTCCGCTTCGTTCAGTACTTCCAGGCGATAATCGGAATCGACAAAGGTGATGCCCTTGCGCGGCGAGACGGTCCCCCCTGCCACCACCCGGGCAACCACCCTATCGTCGCCGACCGATTCCACAGCCAAAACGGAACGGGCGTCATTGATCGAGATGCGGCCGCTCGAGCGCAGAGCAGCGCGGAAAAAATCGGCGTGCGGCACCGGCAAGGTGCCCGGCTCGATCGCCTCGGCGCTGTGGATCAGGACAACGGAATCTCCTGGATTGAGAACCAAAGGCTCGAATCGTCCCAACCGCCATTTGCTGCCCTGCAGATCGAGGATCAGCGGTGTTTGCTCGCCGCGCCGCCGGGAAAAATCATCGAGCGATTGCAGCCAGCGGGAAAGAGCGTCAAGAGTCAGGTGTGAAGTGTTGAGCCGAAAGGCGGAGACGCCGGCATCGAGCAGCGCGGACCACTGTTCCGCCTGTGCGCTGGCAGGACCCAGGGTGGCGATAATTGTATAGCGCACTGGAAGCCTCAAATTGACGGGTGGTGAAAAAAAACCGCGCTGTCGTGGTTGCGACAGCGCGGTTGCATGAATACAAATAGATGGTAATGGCTATTTCTTGGCTTCTTTGTCAGATAGAAAACGGGTAACCGTGGTGCCACAAGCCGGGCATTTGCCCTTGGCCATCGGACGTCCTTTTGTGGTCTTGGTAACTGCAGCACCTTTGATGTCTTGTTTTTTCCGGCACTTGACACAATACCCTTGAAAATCCATACGATACCTCCTTTTTGTTTCCTCAGCAGCTCGCCATAACATCAGTCGCCTGTTCAGCGCCGGTGCAGAGCCTGTTCTCCTTCTTCCACGCGGGTAAAACTTTCCCGCCGGGTGCATCAGGTGTAAAGGGCGGCTTCTGAACGTTTTTTAGCCCACAGAACAAAGCCGGTAACATTGTGCCCGAGAAAAATAGTCGCTTTGTCTTTCCCCGGGTGGTACTCATTGCGCCATCCCCCAGCGGTCGCTTTTCGTACGACGAGTTGCGAGACTTGAACAAACAGACCATCGAACGGTCAGGCTCTCCTCACCAAATGGAGAAAAGCGGAGTATCGCTGTAACTCGATCTTCCATATCGGGACGGCCGGTGCATAGCCAATCGAGTCGGGCGAACAATGAACTAAGGGTAAATACAAAAAATTACGGTTTCTTGCAAGAAAAAAATGCATTTTTGCCCATCACCACGGACATCCACCTATGCACGGTCAGAACACCCGAATCCTGAAAAAAATTCAAGCCTGTTAACATGGAACTTAAGGCGGCAAAGCGAAACAGGTGAGCATCCCTTCACCGCTCGCTGCTTTCGCTGTCTCAATTTTTTTTCTAACCTGACAGAGTGAGGGTTGTTTTTTTCTTTCAAAGGCCGGTTGTTGCCCTTCACTCTTTGATAAAGGTTCCGGATCCCGACACGCTGATCGGCCAGCGCCAGTCGGGCTGCCACCACAATTGGGTGCCGGCTTCATCCGGACCGTCAAAGTCATCGACCGTGATGTTCAGGCGGAAGGCGCTCCAAGGCTCTCCCTGCTTTTCATGCAAATAAGCGATGGGCACAGCGATCTCGGTGTTGTGGCCTTGCGCAGTCAAAATGCATCTGGCTTGCAATCCGACGGGCATGTGGTCACGATCGTAGAAGAGCATCTCTCGCTCCGGCAATTCCGGGGTCAATCCGATAAAGAGAATCTCGATGTTTTCGGTGATGTTTTTGCCGTAATCTCTCACTTCAGCCGGTTGCGCATCCAGGCGGATTTCGATACCGTCCTGTTGCCAGGGCGCTGCGGTCGGACCGGCATAGGCAACCTCATCCTGAACCTGCACGGCGAGGTAGAGGTTCTCGTCATCGTATTCAACCGCGAAGGCAAACGAGCCGTCTTCAGGGCCGAGATAACACCGGCGATCGAACTGGATCTGGGCGGGCTTGGTCACGACAAACGGCAGAGCGCTCCACTCGTCCAGATGACCGTCGACCTGTACCGGCGTTTGGCGGCGGCGGCATGGATAGCGCCGCACCGGCCGGGCGGTGTTTTCCACCTCGATCATAAAATCCGTATTGTTCGGCAGCTCGCTTTTCAAAGTCCAGGAAATCCGCAGCGGTTCGATCTCCTCGATTGCGATCGGTTCTTTGCTGCGCATATCGACGGTGATCTTTTCGGACGAACGGGGCGTTAAAGTTCGCTCAAGGGTGGTCAGCTCCGGCAAGATATGGCTATTGGGATGAAACACACCCTGCACATCCAGGGGTGCAGAACCATCGTTGATCAATTGGATTTGCAGAGCTGCCGGCTCGGTAAAGAGGTCGCTGTCCACAAAGAGCGGTGCAATCGTAAAGGGCTGTTTCGTCAGCAAATTGCCCATATCGGCATGGCGCATATCGTCGGCATAGATGCCGTCGAGCATCAAGTTGGCCATAACAGGACCGTTGTCGGTCATGGTGACCCAGACGATATGATCGAATTCGCCGTGCGACAACCCGCGCAGGTTGCTCACACCGCCGGTGGTGGCCAGGATGTAATAGTCATTGCCGTTTCGATCAAACTTTCTATAAGCGTGCTCATGGCCGGCAATAACCGTGAGCTGTCGCCCGGGCAACATCTTTTCGAATTCAAGCCAGGAAGGATCGTCCATCGTCCACAGCGGTTTGTGGAGGAAAACCAGAGTCCAGCGAACATTTTGCTTCTCGGCGAGCACTCTGCGAAAATAGCCCAGCTGTTCGGCCGACAATCCGCCTATGGCCTGGGGATTGCTGACATTGGATTCGCTGTTCAGGCAGAGAAAGAGAACGTTTTTGTACACAAAGTGATAGAAAGAACGGCCGCGGCGGCTCGCCCAGATTTTTTGCATGACAGAGTTGGTTTGATCGTGATTGCCCGGCAGATAGAAGAAAGGCATCTGCAGCCGTTTGACCAACGCGTCGAATTCATCCCATTGTTCATTGACCAGGGTTTCATCTTCGGCATAACCTTCGATCAAATCGCCGACGCACATGACCAGTTCGGGCTGCAGCAGATTGATCTTTTCCACCGCGCGGCTAAAAATTCCGGGCCGTTTGCCGCCGGTGCGATCGGAAGCGATGATAAACTGAAAATTATCGGGATCGTTGTTCAACTGCAGATGGGTCCAGGGATTAACCGCAGCCGATCGATCGATTTGAATCTGAGCAGGCTGGTGCGATGCGCAGGCGGCCAAAACCAACAGGACCAGCGCAAAGAGCCGTTTCTTTCGTTTCATTCTTATTCTCCTGCATCTTGAACCCGATTTGCTGTTAACCGAATGCAAAAACATTCAGTCGCCCTCTTTCTCCCACGCCCGGCTGTAGTCTCTTTCTGCCGGCTTGGGGTGTCCTCCCGGACCGTAGCCCGGCCGAGAGGAGACCTTTTCCAAAGGCACAAAAGTTTTTTCGATGTAATCGCTATAGACCGTGTAGAGATAAAATCCCAGAGTCGGATCGCCGTCCGGCCAACGATCCTGCCATTGAGCAAAGCACGTCGCCGGTGCCAGGTCAAAGGCGATTCCGTGGGCATGGTGATCTTTTCGGCAGTGCACGTGTCCTGTGATGACGCGATCCGTGCGGGTGTCGATAAAAAGCTGCAGCAACCGGCTGCGCCCCGGCTCGTCGATCGTAAAATACCAGTCGAGATAATGGTTCGAATCCGCGATGTCCCAATTCCCCTCGTCCGGGCGATCGACAAACAGAGGATAGTGCATCATCCAGATATGATGTGCAGCCGGCACCGCCTTCTTTTGGGCTCCGAGCCATTCCCAGAGTTGGGCTTCTTCAGGCAAGCCAGAACCGACGATCATATCGCAAAAGGCCGAGACGCGCAGGTTTTTTTGCACAAAACTCCACCACAAGGGACCGAACACTGAAGAGAATTGCTCGAGCTGTTCCGAGGTGACATTCAGCAGCAGATCATCGCGGTCGCCTCGGGCGCCTTGCCGATCGGCGTGTTTGTTGCCGGTATCCATATTGCCGGGGATGACATGGCAAGGAAAAGGCAGAGAATCGAGATCGGCCTTGATCGCTTCGAGTTCAAAGCCATGGATGGAGCCGTCGCGGCTGAGGTCGCCGCCGACGAGGAGAAATTCGGGTTCAAGCGCGATGATCTGGCCGCGGGCGGTTCGCCAGTTCTCGTTCCACGCCGGCGCAAAGCGAAACGATCGCGGCGATCCCACCTGAATATCGGCGACGTGCGCAAAACGCCAGGGGACAAAATGATCATCTGCCTCACTGCAGCCGCTGAAAAGGATGGGCAAACACGAAAGGCCGAGCGTCCCAAGTGGCACGAGAGGTTTCACAGATCAGCTTCCTCGTTGATCAAGGGTTGAAAAAAGGGCCGGAACGCAAACAAGACCGAAAGCATGCTGCCGTGCAACCAGGTAAAAAGAATTTCAGCGGCTTCGCAGCATTCGTCGCATCGCAAACCGCGAGCATGGCTAGCGCACGGCGATTCGCCCGACGGGTTCGGCGACGGTCCAGCCGATGCAGACGGCCTCGACACCGGCGTCGATGAATGCCGACTCAATCGCTTTCTGTTTGTTTTCCGCCGCTGCGATGAACAGTCCGCCCGAGGTCTGGGCATCACAGAGGAGCAGAATCTGTTCTTCGCTGAGCCGGCTGCTGTAGTCGGCATCCGGAGCGACGAACAGCCGGTTGGCGCGGCTGCCGCCTGGCACAGCCCCTTGCGCCACGGTGATCAGCGCATCGGGCAGGATGGGAATGCGGTGAAATTCAAAGACCAGCCCGACCCGGCTGGCTCTGGCCAGTTCCAGGGCATGGCCCATGAGGCCAAAGCCGGTGATATCGGTGCAGGCGTGCACGCCTATGCGGTTGCAGACCGCCGCCGCATCCCGGTTCAGGCGGGCCATCACCTCGCAAACGCGGCGCTCCATCTCTGCCGAGCCCAAGCCGGCCTTGAGAGCGGTGGTGATGGTGCCGGTGCCGATCGGCTTGGTCAGATAGAGCAGATCGCCGGGGCAGGCGCCGGCGTTGGTGATCACATCTTTGGGATGAATCAGGCCGGTGACTGCCAGGCCGTACTTGAGCTCGTCGTCGCTGATCGTGTGGCCGCCGACGATCAGGGTCGCGGCCTCGGCGCACTTGTCCTGGCCGCCCTGAAGAATGGCAGTGAGGACCTCGATGGGAAAGAGATCCTTGGGAAACCCGACGATGTTGAGCGCCGACAGCGGCTTGCCGCCCATGGCATAGACATCGCTCAGCGAATTGGCGGCGGAGATCAGGCCATAGGTATAGGGATCATCGACGATCGGGGTAAAGAAATCCACGGTCTGCACCAGGGCCAGGTCGTCGCGGATCTGCACCACGCCGGCGTCGTCGGCCTGATTGGCGCCGACGAGCAAACGGGGATCGGTAATAGGAGGCAGCTTTTCCAAAGCTGCGGCCAACTCGGTTGGCGCGAGTTTGGACGCTCAGCCGGCGCACTTGACGGTTTCCGTCAAGCGCTTGAATTTTTTCAGTTGTGGATTTTCCAACTTTTTTTCCAGAAAACGATTATACTTTGCGACTGCCAGCGGTATCGAATTGACAAAAAAGTAACAAATCGTCGGTTCAAAAGCAAGACAAGAAAGAACGAAAACGGGCGAACAGGGGGTGGCAAAATTAGCTTGACAAAAAGTACCATTTTATGTATATTTCCATGCTGTGAATAAAAAGAGTGCAAAAAAACGAGCTGAAAAGCCTTTAGGCTTTTCCAGAATCAATTATCTGCTGTTCGGATTGGCGTTCATCGCGCTGGTTATCGGCTATATGCTATTGCGCGTTGGACCGGCCGAAGGGCCGACGTCGCTGACGGCAGCGCCGATTGTTTTGGTGTTGGGATATTGCATCCTGATTCCGCTGGCCATTATTTGGCGGCGGAAATCCGGATCCAAAGAATCCTGACCGACGGGCTGTTAGCTCAGCTGGTTCAGAGCGCCTGCCTTACAAGCAGGAGGTCACTGGTTCGAACCCAGTACGGCCCACACTCAGTTTTCCGTCTCCGGGCCAT
>JAKQNP010000029.1 GCA_029565675.1 bacterium | reverse complement strand
TCAGGTGGCCAGAAATTTCTACACCGATGCATTGGCGAGTGACGACATCACGTCATTGGTTTGCAAAGTTGAATAAGAACAAATCCGCCGCAAGGGCTATTGCTCTACCAATCGATCATCTGCCGACCGTGATAATCTCAGCCACATTCAGAGTGTGTTCCTTGATTCGCCGATATGAACTCAAAATATCGGCATAACTAAGGCTGAGACCCGGGGATCCGTACTTGCCTCCCAGACGATCCAGATGGGCTTTGCGGTATTTGCGTATTTTTTGATTGATCAGCTTGCTTTGGCGATAGGCGTTTTTCAAGACATCCATGTCGCCATTTTTCGCCATTGTATTGATCTCTTCCAAATAGGATTTTACGTTTGCCTGCAGATCGAGGAGATGAGTTTTATCCTGCTCGGTCAACTTGAAACCGCCCTTGTCAATTTTATTGCGCAATTTGATGATGATCGCGACGTGGTCGCTGATCGATTCATATTCATCAGCTAGCGAGATTTCCCTTTGCAATATCTGCCGCTCATCGGCAGACAAATTGCGCGACAGCAAAGCGCTGATGTATTCGACCAGTTCCTTTTGCAAAAGATCGATATTCTGCTCTTCCTGCAACAATTTTCTATCGATGCTGTCTTTGGATTTTACAAGGCTTTGACTCAGCATTTCCAGCATCTGCTGCACGTTGCCTTTCAAACGGTCAAATCCCGCTTGCGTTTGCTTAAATGCAACAGCCGGAGTGTCGAGCAGCCGCGTATCGAAAAAAGAGAACTGATATCCCGATCCATGCTCTTCAGGAACCAGGATGTAGAGCAGTTTGGCTAAAGGATTTACCAACCAAATAAAAACAGAAACCAGCAAGATATTGAAAGCGGAATGGGCAAATGCAATTCGGCTGGCGATCGGCATGATGGCCGGCAAAAGATCATTCAACAGAGAAACATAGCCTCTGAACATCGGCAGCATCAACAGCACGGCCATAATCTTGATCGTGATATGGGCGAAAGCAGCGCGTCGGGCTGCGGTCGTCGCTCCCAGAGAAGCCAGGTAGGCAGTGATGGTGGTGCCGATATTCTCTCCCAGTACGAGTGCGACAGCAGTTTCATAATCGATCACCTGAGTTTGTGCCAGGGTGATGGTGATCGCTACGGTTACAGAAGAGGATTGTATTACAGCCGTGACAAAAGCTCCGATCATCACACATTTCAGCAAACCGCTGAAATTGTCCGGGTGGAAACGGGCCAGCAACAAAATAAAATCCTGATTTTCACGCAACGGCATAAAACCCAGTTTCATAATCTCAAGGCCGAAAAAGATCATACCCAATCCCATAGCGAACAGAGCGATAAAGCGAGCACGCTCAAAACGGCTGAAGAGATAAATAATTGCAGAAAGCCCAAGAAGCGGCAATCCGTAGTCGGCGATTTTAAAACTGATGATCCAGGCGGTGATGGTAGTGCCGATATCGGCTCCGAGAATGACGCCGATTGCCTGGCGTAGGTTCATCACGCCGGCGTTGACCATTCCCACGACCATCACCGTCGTGACGGAACTGGATTGAATCAAAGAAGTCAAAGCAGCACCCACACCAGTGGCGACCAGACGGTTATCAGTCACCTTGCTGATCATCCGGCGAAGCTGATTGCCGGCCATCGCTTGCATGCCATCGGATATCTGCCGCATACCCAATAAAAAGATACCCACCCCGCCTATCGTCTTGATGATCATGTCGGCAATGATACGAGTTTCCACGGAATCCCCAGAGGTTAAATCATTCAGATAATATTTCACATTGGTTTCCGGTAACCAGACACCAGTGAAAATTTCATTCAAGTTAAAAAACACCATTGAAAAGTAAAAGGATTTTCTTAAACGACTCCATTTTCCGGGAAACCAACCTCTGGGCACTGCTGGTGATCCGTACCCGGACCTTGTGTTTTGCGCAGGCCATAATTTGCCTTGCGATCGATCACTGAAATGTCTATATAACAGCTGGCAACGTCCACTGATCATGACAAGAGGCAAGACAAATCCGCCGTTGTTGCCTGAAACAGGGATCAGACGACTCGGGCGGTTTGCCTGGTCTTTACCACATGGCATAAAGCTGGCAATGAATTTTCTGGAGAGGGCCATGAAAGGATCGCATGCTGTACTTTTGTTGATGGCACTATTTGGGTGGAGAAATGCAACGGCGCAGGGCGATCTTTTTGCCCAAGACAGCTTGCGTTACAAAATTGGCCAAATGCTGATTTTTGGTTTCTATGGCAACACGGTGCCGGAAGAAATCAAGGAGGAAATCCACGACTACAACGTGGGTGGAGTTTTGCTCTATCGCGCCCATCAGAATTTGACCAGCCCCGTGCAGATGCGCAATTTGATCGCCGATCTGCAGGCC
>JAKQNP010000027.1 GCA_029565675.1 bacterium | reverse complement strand
CCATATCAAGCTTGCTGCCCCGGCGGATCGTATCGCGCAACTTGCGATAAACATCCTTGGGCAACAGCTCATGCATCACCTTGTCGGAAAACTGGTTGATGCCAAAGATAGACATCGCCCTCACGCCTTCCGAGTGACCTGCCGATTGACCATTCGCGGCAATCTTGAGCATCACCTGCTGTCGCAACGATGACATAGACCCTTCTCCTCTGTTTGTTCGTGCGCACGTTCGCAACACTCTTTTTGGAACCTATCGCAACAATATATGACCTTTTTTTCTATCATTCAAGAAGTTTCCTTGGCTTTATTATTATTTCCTGCAACATTTCATTAATTATTTAAGTAAATGTCTGATACATCTTATTAAAAAAAGACCTGCCAACAAGCTATAAAAATCCGGAAATACCCTCATCTCGCTCAGCGTTTCATTGCATGGATCGATTTTCAGAAGGAAAGCGTCTGCTACCCCAACAATTCAGGAGAAGGAATGAAACGCGCTCGACTATGGTTTCAAGCTGCAAGGCCGTTCTCATTAACCGTCAGCATCATGCCGCCTATCATCGGCGGGTTGATCGCCGCAGTGGAAAATCCTGATCTGAGACTGCATTTTCCCCATTTTGTGCTCGCCTTGTTGGGGTGTGTTCTTGCCCACGCCGGCTCGAACATGCTCTCCGACACGATGGATTTCCGCGCCCGGGTTGATCGCCGGGGGACCTATGGTTCAAGCGGTCTCTTAACCACAAACCTGATGCAGCCTGCGCAACTGCTGCGCGGCGCGGTAATATGTTATGGTATCGCCCTGGCCATCGCGATCTATTTCATCCTGGTTTCTCCCAATGGTCTCGCCCTGCTCTGGCTGATTCTGCTCGGTGCGGTTCTCGGAATCTTTTACACCTTTGGCCCGTTCGCATGGAAATACCACGCCCTTGGCGATATCGCGGTTTTCATTTCATTTGGACCGGCCATGAGCCTGGGCGCCTATCTGGTCCAGACCGGCCGTTTTGCCTGGCCGCCAGTGCTCTACATCCTGCCTCTGGCGTTGCTGGTCGACGCCATTCTGCACAGCAACAACCTGCGCGACATCGACAACGACAAAGTTGCCGGCATCCGCACTCTGCCGATCGTTGTCGGAGCAAAACAAGGCCGAAGCTTCTATGCGCTGCTGGTGTACGGTTCATACCTTCTCATTCTGGTTCTCATCATTTTTTCCGGACTCACCTGGTTGGCTGCCTTGACTTTTATCTCGTTACCTCTCGCTCTCCGACTGGGCAAAAAAGTAAAAAACCAGGCCGATTTGCCAAAACCAGAGTTCAGCCGCATCGACGCGGAAACTGCGCAACTGCATTCGGTCTTTGGCCTCTTGTTCATTGCAGCATTGCTGCTGGATCTATGGGTAGGGTGATGAAGATCCGCTTCTATTCTTCCATCGCTCTCGCCTTTGGCCTTTGGACGATGGCGTTTGTTTGGAAACCGTTCAATTTCTGGATTTTGATGAGCGCCAGCACTTTGCTGTTGACGGCAATTGCGGTCACAATCGGTCGGCCGTTGCA
>JAKQNP010000012.1 GCA_029565675.1 bacterium | reverse complement strand
CGTTGTTGCTCCAGGTGCTGCTCCAGCTGCCGTCCTTGATGGTCCAGACCACGCCGGCGCCGCCGTTGCCATTGGACATGGTGCCGGTGCCGGTGCGGGGATGGAAGCCGTAGCCGAAATGTTTCTTGGTGCTGACCCAGGCTGCGGAATCAGTATTCTGGTTGTTCAGCACCGCGCTGTCCTGAAAGGTGAGGGCATAGCGGAGATGAGTATAATTGCTGGCACCGCCACCGCCGACAAATTCAAGCTGTCCATAGACGACAACAGCCTGATCGAGGGTCGCTTCCATGGTTTCTGCGAACTGGCCGCGGATGGTGGCCCAGCCGGTCGGAATGGCATTATTCCCCATGCCGGCATTGCCTTCGGGAGTGGCCGCCGTGTTGAGGATCGGCCAGGCCGTCCCCTGCGGAGTTTTACCCCAATTCTTGACGATGGTGATGTCCACCAGGCGGGTGACGGTAAAATCATCGATATAGACCGCCGGTGTGGCCGCTTCGTTGCCGGCTTGCAGCAGGATCTGGATACCGATGCGCTGCAGAGGGGTGGCGACCTCATCGGCGAGGGTGCGGGTAATCGTCGTCCAGGCATCGCCGGTTACATCCGAACCGTTGATCCAGATGCTGTTCCACGACCAGCCTGCGCCGGTCTGCCAGAAGATCTGGACGCCGTTGAGCTTGGCCATGTCTGCCGCGGCCATCCAGATCTTGAAGCTGATCTGATCGTTCTTCTTGAGATCCTTGTAAGTGTCGTTTTGCAGGTTGATCTCGAGCCCTGTTGCCGGCTTGACCAGCTTGACCGACTGGGTCCCGCCGGCGGCCTGTTCCGGGCTCAGGGAGATGGCGGAGTTCTCGCCGCCGCTCATCCAGCTGCCCAGGGCGTTCTCAAAGTCCCACGTCATTATGGCTGTGGGCGTTTGCGCCTGAAGCGTGACGACGCCGAACAGCAACGCAGCCACGACTCCGAGGAAAACAATGGCAAACTTTTTCATAAGCCGATTTTCTCCTTGCGATGAATTACATCCAGCAGATTTTTGGGGGTGCTCCGGCGATCCGTTTTCAGGTTTGGAGCGGTACGATCGGCCCGCCGGAAACACTCCCAGCAATTACATGGTGCTTCTGAAGAGTTGAAATGCAGCCTTAAACCTCGTCACCTCCTTCTATAGGGTATGCGGTCACTCGTTGACAAGGGATCGAATCCATTTCTTATTTGGTCAGTACAAGCTTCTTCGTGATCGTCATGCTGCCGGTCTGCAGCCTGTAGATATAGAGGCCGCCGGCGAGTTTTGAGCCGTCCATGGTCGCTGCGTATTTGCCGGCCTGCCGCACGCCGTTGAAAAGCGTCATCACTTCCTGACCGAGCATATTGTAGACCTTGAGCGTAACATGGGCCTGGACCGGGAGCGAATATTCGATGCGGGTCGTCGGATTGAAGGGATTGGGATAGTTGCACTGCAGTTCCGGCGTTTCCGGCAAAGCAGCCCCATTGCCCCAATAGCCTTCCAGGTTGCTGCCTTCGGGGAGTTGCGAAAAATCGGGCTCTTCAAAAAAGACGATGTACATGCTGTAAGCACCGCGGGCACCAGGAGCATTGTTGCCGCCCAGCGTGACCACACCGTTCTCGAAATAGCCTTGCCAAAGATCCAACTCTTTTGCATTGTCGGAGACACTCACCTGAAAGCCGGTCTTGTTGAAACGGGCATCCAGCCAATTGGGCACAGATTCAGCGCGCGAATCATAGGCCACATAGACAAATGCCGCCTGGCTCAATTTGATGGTCATGTAGCGCGACTGGGTATTGCTGCGATCGTTGTTTAAGGTCATCAGCATTTTGACCTTGCGAAAACGATCCGGCACTTTGGTCACCACATAGTTGCGATCGAGATAGTATTGCCGACCGACATCCAGATAACTCAGGCTGGTTTCGACTTCGCTTTCGACCGCGACTTGCAGATTGGGCAGGTAGGTATAGGCAATCGATGACGAAGCATAGGCGAATTCCAGCGAAGAAGAAGCGCTGCGGATGCCATTGGCGGTCAGCGTATAGACGGTTCCGGCTTTGTGGCGCGAAGTTTCGAGGTAGACGATTTTACCGGTCAGGTCGAGTTCAGCGCTCAACAGCGTGATTTCATTGTTGATCCAATAGTTCTTGCGGTTGAGCGCCGACAGGCGATCCACAGGCTTGTCAAAAGCAACCTGGAGCAATCGCTCACCCAGAACATCGACCCGTTTGACGATGGGAGCCAGGTCGTTGTTTTGCCACACCAGATAGGTGAACGGAGAGTTGGCGGCTACTTGCAGCGATGGTTGGCCGGCCACGGCAATGCCGTTGACGATCAAGACATAGATTTTTTGCATCTCATGTTCGCTGGTGGTTAGAGAAACCACCTTGCGGCTGGAATCGAGCTGCGCAGAGAGCACCCGCACGCCGCTCTGAATCTGAAAGTTGGTCGTTTTCTCCGCCGAAGATTTGTCGAGCGGTTGGTCCCAACTGACCAGAAGTTTGGTTACCGACTGGGCGTTGATGCCGGTTATTCGCGGGCCGGAATTTAGCTGAAAGGTGCCAAAAGTGAAGACATAAGAGCTGTTGGCCGGAATTTCATTCTGCGCTGCGTCGCAGACGCCGCTGACCAGCAAAATATAGACCCGATCGGTGTAAAGCGGCGTGGTTTCCAGCTCCACAACATGATCCTGCAGCAGACGAGCCGAGCGCACCGTGGTTTCGTTGTTCAAAAGAAAGGCGGATGGTTTGGTGGCGCTTATGGCATCAACGGCTTCGCTGAAGGTCACCCGCACATGGGTGGCATCGATCGCCTGCACCATGGCAACAGCCGGCGGGACTTCGTCCTGCGGCTCGTAGAGATAGGCGTAGGATGTATTGGCGGCAACCGGATTCTGGGCGGCGGATTCGTCGATGATGCCGTTGAGGCGCAGCAGGTAGAGCCGATTCGGTTTGTGCGCTGAAGTGGTCAAATGCACGACCAGTTTGGAACCGGCCAGATGCGCTTCGCGGACCTGAATATCGCCGCTGATCTGGTAATTGCTGATCTTCTCGGCTTGTTCGCGATTGATTCTTTCGTTGAACAAGACATCGATATGTTCCGCATCCAGAACCTGCACCATGGTGATCAACGGCCCGACGTGGTCAGGGTTATGGACCTGGTAAGCATACAGGGTATTGGGAGGGATCGGGTTATGCGCTGCGGTTTGATCGGTTACATCGACCACAGAGAGCAGATAGATGTTGTTGGGTTCATGTGGACTGGTCTGCAGCCGCACCCGGGTGGCCGACTCGTCCAGTTGCGCGCTGTAGACCGTGATGCCGCGGTTGATCTGATAGTGGTCGATGGTCTCGGCACTTGTGCGATCCAGAGCAACGCTGAATTCCAGAACCAGGGTCGACACCGTCTCGACAGTGACCTGCACCAGGTTTGGACCATTTTGCCCGGACTGTGGTTGATAGGTGTAGGAATAAGTGGTGTTGGGCAGAATTTCATTGCCGACCGGCGACAGATCAAAGATCTGATTGACGGTCAGGGTATAGGTGGTGCCCGCGGTTTGTGCACTGGTGGTCAGGGTCACACTCGATCCGCCCAGGTCGAGGCTGGCGCTGAGGATCTGTAAATCATGGCTCAACCGGTAATGGTTGGTCATCTCGGCGCTGCTTTTGTCCACCGCTTCGCTGAACAAAACGCGAATGTGGGTCTGGTCGAGGACATCGACCCGGGTGATGGTGGGACCGATTCGGTCGAGTTCTGTATAGACGTACGAATAAGTGGTTTGCGGCGAAATGGGATTGCGGTTGATGCTGTTGTCGCACACTTGTGATATTGTCAACATGTAGGCTTTATCGGCCACATGCGCATCGGTTTCGAGAGTGACAATACGGCCAGAGGCGTCGAGAGATGCGCTGTGGACGGCGATGCTGTTGTCGATGATGTAATGGGTTGCCTGTTCAGCGCTGGTTTCATCCAAAGTCTCGTTGAAAAGAATCTCCACATGCCTGGCGTCAGGCAGGCTCACCAGACTGATCATCGGCCCGACGATGTCGCCCGGGGCATAGGAATAGGTGTAACGGCTGTTGATGGCTATCGCATTCGCCGGGGCAGCGCGATCTTTTATGTTGTTGACCGTCAGGATATAGGATTGTCCGCTTTGGTGTTCGGTGGTTTGCAACGTCGCGACGGTGCCGCCAGCGTCGAGCGAAGCGCTCAGCACCTGAATACCAGGCTGAATCGAATAATTTGCTTTTTCTTCGGCAGAGCCGGCCGTCACCGGCTCGCTGAAAAAGACATGCAGTTCGGTTGCTTTGGCCAGGGTTGCCAACACCAGAGTCGGCGGGGTTGTATCCGATGAACCAGAAGCAAAGGAATAAATCGCTGTGGTTTGAGCGGCAATCGTATTGGGCGGCAAGGCCCGGTCTTTGATGTTTTGCACGCTCAGAGTGTATTGTTTCCCGTTTTGATGCGCTTCGGTTTTCAGATGAACGGTTTGTTGGTCGCTCTGCAGAGCCGCCTGCAAAACCTTTGGTCCATCGGCAATCTGGTAGTTGCTGGCCAGGTTGGCGCTGGCGGCTTCAACCGTTTCGCTGAAGCGCACCTGGATTTCAGTCAGGCTCAAGGGAGCGACGGAAGCAATCAGCGGCGGCGTGGTATCGCCCAATTTAAAAGAGACCTGATTGGAATAGGGACTCTCGTTGCCTGTCTGGTCATAGGCGGTCAGAGAAAAATAATAGACAACCGATTCCTGTAAATTATCCAGTCGATGTTCGGTCTGCTTGCCGACATCGATCTTGTGTTCATATTCATCGCTTTTGGTACCATAATGAACGCGATATCCGGCCAAATCCGATTCTGGATTGGGTTGCCAGCGCAACTTGACTCCTGCAGCATCGCTTTGGCTGACCAGGGCAAAGATCAAAAACGCATAGAGTCCTCTTCTCAACAGGTGTATCCACATGTTGCACATTGCTCCTATCCAACGGGGTTTATCAGCTGCAAATTCCCTATTCTCATCGTCGACAAACAAATGCCGTGCCAAACTGCAGCTCGCCCATTTCCCGGATTCGGTGCGCAGCACCGGATCTCACAGAAAATCAATCTGATAGCAAGTAAAAAAAGGTGAAAGCTATTTTTATATAAACACCTAAATAATAGGCGATTGAATGCTTTTTGATTCGGTTAACACCGAATCTGGGTATTTTCGATGAAAAAGGAGTGTTGTGCAGGCAATTGGTTTACAGGTTTGCGCTAGCGATTACGATTTGGGAATCGAGGCGGGGAGAAAAAAAGAAGCCCTCTGCAACAGGCGAACAGGTTCAGAGGGCAAGGATGTTGTTTAAAAGCTGAATCAGCGAATCAAGACCAAGCGGCGGACAATTTGTCTGCCGTCCGATTCCAGGTGGAGAAAGTAGGTCCCGGCCGGCACCGGTGCGCCGGATTCGTCATTCCCCTGCCACTGATAGCGGTACTGACCAGCGGGCAGCAGAGCGTCTTCGATTTGACGAACCCGTTCACCGAGCAAATTGAAGACCGCCAAGCGCACCCGTTTTTCTGCAGGCAGCTGCAGGTCGAATTGGGTGACGGGTTTGCAGGGGTTGGGGAAATTGGGCGACAGAGCGAATTCCGCCGGCAAGGCGTTCCCATTCTCTGAAGCCACCACCACCTTTTTGGAGAGAGCGCTTTCATTTCCCCAAAAATCGACGGCGGTTATGGCGATATAATAGCTCACCTGATCATCAAGGCCATTGATCCAATGACTGGTTTTGTAGCCGACATCGCAGCTGTTGCTCAACCGATTGGGAGCCGTGCCCCAATAGATCCGATAGCCTGCCAGATCGCTTTCTTGATTTGCATCCCACAGCACCTGAACGCGAATTTCTTTTGCTCGAGCAGCCAAAACCATGGTAAACAACAAAGCGAAGAAAAATGCTTTCACGAAAGACCTTTCCACACTTCCTCCCATCCACACCTGACTAGGAAACATTTTTCATCGAGTGTTTCCGCCAACCGATATGCGTGATCCGATGTTGCGAAATCTTGTAATTCAAAGCCCGGGGTGAGATACCCAGCAGATCAGCCGCGTCCTTCTGCACCCAACCGGTCTGTTCCAGGGCACTGACGATCGCCTGTTTTTCCAGAACTTCCAGATTGAGAGTCGGCAGGATGACCTCGCCGCGTTCTGCGCGCCGCCGGTTGCGGCCGCCAGCTGCGAAATAATCCTGCCCTCGCATGGCCAGATCTTTCGGGGTAATCGCTTCACCCTCACCCACCATCAACACTGCCCCTTCAACGATATTGCGCAGCTCGCGAATGTTGCCCGGCCAGGAGTGGTTGCACAACACGCGCAGCGTTTCATCGGTAAACGAGCCGAGATTCTTTTTGATCTCGCGGGCAAACTTGCGGCGAAAATACTCGGCCAACAGGGCGATGTCTTCCCGCCGATCGCGCAAAGGCGGCAAATGGATGGTGACCACATTCAGGCGATAATAGAGATCGGCGCGGAAAGTGCCGTTTTCGATCTCCAACCACAGGTCTTTGTTGGTTGCCGCGATCATACGGACATCCACCTGAATTGTTTTGCTGCCGCCAACACGGCTAAAACTCTGTTCCTGCAGAACGCGCAAAATCTTGGCCTGAGTCGACGGGTGCATATCGCCGATCTCATCCAGAAAAAGCGTCCCGCCATCGGCTTGTTCGAATTTGCCGATGTGGGTGCTGATCGCGCCGGTGAAAGCTCCTTTTTCATGCCCGAACAACTCGCTCTCCAAAAGATGTTCGTGCAAAGCCGCGCAATTCACCAACACATAGGGTTTGCCGGCGCGCAGACTCTGTGCCTGAATGGCTCCGGCAATCAGCTCCTTGCCTGTGCCTGTCTCACCCTGGATCAATACAGAAGCATTGCTGGCGGCAACTTTCTTGATCAGCGAATAAACCTTGCGTATCTCTGAATTTCGGCTCACCTTGGGGTAATACAGCTCAAAACTGGAAAGTCGTCCCCCTGATGTATGCGGAAGCTGATCAAATATCTCATAATCGATCTGTTCGAGATCAACCTCGCTAAAAACATCCGTTTCGGTCATGGCTTACTCTCTTTCTTTGAGATCAAAACATTTCGACTCTCACAATAACTATGCAAACAGCTTGCCAAAATGCGGAAATTAATGCCATTTGCCGCGTAATTTTATCCTGAGTCGTTATTGCAGTATTATCAGTTAATTACAAAAATGTAAGAAAGTTATTTTTTAATAGCAGACTTTCATTTTTGAAACAAAACGAGCCGATTGACTTGCAGTGATTACAATTTGGTAATTCAATATTGTATTTGAGAACTGTCCGGGAAGTGGCCGGCCAGCGGCGGTTCATGTGGCAAACCGAGTTCGGCCGTTGCCGGTCGAACCGTTTTTGCTCTCTATCCTTTTGAAACAGCCTTCCTCATGAAGAAAGCCGTTATTTGCACCTGGCTTTATCAGTCGAGTTCTGCCAACCGGCTGAGGAACTCGCGCAGATTCAGCGAATGGTTGAGCGGTATCGGCAGGACCGGAGCCAGCTGTGCCAGGGCTGCGTGAAAAGGCGGCACATGCAAATCTGCGCGCTCGAGCAAATCCGGACGCGCGAACAATTGTCGCGGTGGTCCATCGAACAGCAACTGGCCGGATGCCAACACCAAAACTCGATCGGCCACATTGGCGACAAAATCCATGTGATGGGTGATCACCACCACAATTCTTCTCTCCTCTGTGAGGGTTCGGCAGATCGCCTCGATACGCCTGACACTGGCAGGATCGAGTCCGGCCGTCGGCTCGTCAAAAACAATCATTTCCGGTTGCATGGCCAGGACCCCGGCAATCGCCGCCCGCCGTTTTTCGCCTTCGCTCAGGTGGAAGGGAGATCGTCGGGCAAAGCGATCGTATGGCAGGGCTACTGATTGCAGTGCCTGGCGCACCTGTGTGTCGATTTCCGTTTCAGCCAGACCCATATTGCGCGGACCAAACGCCACATCCGCAGCCACCGTCTCTTCAAACAGCTGAATTTCCGGAAATTGGAAGACCAAGCCAATGCGTTGTCGCAAACGCGTCAGGGGAAAAGCCTTGTCGTGGATATTGTGACCATCGACAAACACACTTCCGCTGTCGGGTTTGAGCAGACCGGTAAAGTGCTGAATCAGGGTCGTCTTGCCGGATCCGCTTGGTCCGACAACGGCGATGCATTCGGGGCGATGCAATATAAAGCTGACTCTGTCGAGGACATTGTTGCTGGAGGCGCCGATGCCTTGATAGCGAAACGTCAACTCGCGGCATTCCAATGCAAGACTCATTATGTATCCCAAATAGTGTTCAGCGATCGCTATCGAGTCTTGCCAAAGCCGCGCCGGCTGCAAGAGATTCAGAGCCTTTGGCAGCGGCACAGCGACGGCATCCGCACCTCTCCTGCCGACGACTCGATCGATCTGGAAAAATTGGTCAGGTACAGCTGATGGCTGGATTCTGTCAATAGTTGTTGATCTTGGACATCAATTTTTGAACGCGGACCTGAGCAAAAAGTTCTTCGATGTTGCGCAATCGGTCGGCATTTTCCGGATTTTGCTGCTGTGCTATTTCGATAATGCGTTCGCCAAGGGCAAGATAAACGGGGAGCAATTCCGGCAGATTTTTTTCGATCGCTCGCAGATGGTTGACGACTGTCGTGATATCGCCGCGGCTGACAGGGCCGGTAAGAGCTTTAACAGAGCCCATCTCTTTGATATTCTCAAGTGAAGACACGATGAGGGGTTCCAGGGTGGTGATCGTCGTTTCTTCATCGAGACCGATTCTTTTAAAAACCTCAATCGCCAGAGACTCGATTCCGACGAGATAGTTGCTGGCCAATACACAACCCAGATGGTAGAGGTGTTTGTTTTCCGGCGCGATAGTGATAGCCCGGCTGTGCAAGCGTTTGACGATATCCTTGAGCACGATCAAGGCCTGCGGATCCCCATCGAGGCCATAGGTGATACCGAACAACCGCCGCCAATCTTCTTCGGCGCCGGAAAAGGTTTGCACGGGGTGGATGGCTGCCAAGCGAGAGGTTATCGGCAACAGCGGTGCCAAAACCTCTGACGACAGAGAACCCGAGACGTGCGCGATAACGCATTCAGGGTTGGCAGGATAGATGGCGGCAAACTGCTTGACCAGCGGTGAAACCTCATCATCGGGAATGGCAAACAAAAGCAAGCTCAAATCGATCGGCATTTCGTGCAGTGTGTAAGGCCTGGTTTTCTCATGGCAATTGGCCGCGCAGCTGGCGGCTTTTTCCGGTTGAATATCGCACAATGCAACAACCGTGCATCCGGCTTCGCAGAGAGCGATGGCCAGGCTTTTCCCCAACCGACCGATGCCGATAATGCCAATGGCTTCTTTCATGGTTTCCTATTGGCTAAAGCTGAACAAAACAGATGCATAACCTACTTTGCGGCCGCTGCGGATGCCGGTCACATCCGACGAGTTGGTGCGCGCGAGGATGGAGATGCGATCAGCGCCAAGCTGCCGGCAAGCCGCCATCAACACAGCGATCGGACCGGCGCCACACGCCATCGTGCTGCCCGATTGGATGCCTTCGATAAAAGCTGCCGGATCCCCCTTTTCGATACTGGCCAGCGTGCGTTCGTCGCTCTGAACCGCTTCATCATACGAATAGCCGTGATAAAGATCTGAGCTGGCGATGATCAGCGATTTTTCGGGCAACGCTGCGACGATGGCAGCAGCCACATTTTCACAGATATGTTCATCAAAATCGTGGATAACCATCGGCACGATCTTGAACTCCGACTTCAACACCACCTGCAAAAAGGGCAATTGCACTTCGAGAGAATGTTCGGCGCGTTCCAGGATGGTCCGATGTCCCAGCTCGGACAGGTAGATGAGAGACGACCGAGACGAAATTTCTTTGGCGACTTGCTGATCGACCGGCACAGAGCCTAACGGAGTCAAGTAGGCATCGCCGTTATAAATCGACACTCCCGGAAATATTTCTGCGTGGCTGGGTGCCAACAGCACAACGGTCGAAAAATCCCCGCCCTGGATCTGGCGATACCCTGATGCCGCTACTCTTCCGGAATATTCATAGCCCGCATGCGGCGATATCATACCGACAATACGGCCAAGCTGTGGCAGGAGATGAGCTGTGGCCAGATACGATCCGATAGCAGTCGTCAAACGCTCTGGATGCAGGGGATAGAATTGTCCTGCCCACACGGGCGCGCGTTTTTTGCTTTTGACGTTAGCCATAAGTGACCTCATTGTTGTCTTGCAGTCACCCCTTCATCTGGTAATGCGACCACCCGGGGGCTCGCCGTCGTGCGACCTGGTGCTTGCGATTTGTACCCAATCAACCGGCTGTTGTCGGTGCTCCCCAAGTGGCTGAAGCTGCTGTATCGATTGATGCCCTGGGCTCAAAACGCAAGGTTGAACCGATTGGCTTTTATTAATTATATCGATTATTTCGATCAAGCACAACGGCTTTTTTCTTGCATTTATCGGCGATTTTGCTCATTTTGCATCTCCGACAGAAGTGAGTGGATTTCAACAGCATGATGCACACGACCACAGAAAAACCGGTTAATCCGCGCTCTCGCAAACGCTGCTACCTCTGCCGCACGTTTATCGACAAGGGAAAGGAAATTGTCTTTCTTGGTCGACCCTTTTGCAGCACTCGTTGTTTTTTTCGCTCGATTGGATCGCAGCTGGTACCGATCCTGCACCGGCCGGTCAAAGCCAAAGCACGCCGCAAATGGTCAGTGTCGTTGCTGCTGCAGATTCTCTCACTTGTGTTGATTGCCTTATTGGGAGGGTCGATTTTTCACCTTAACCGCAAGATCGATTCTCTCTCTGTGCAACCGCCTGCCGTGCCTGTTGCCGCCGCGCCAACAGAAGCCGTCCTGTTGCTGAGCGAATTCCCGGCTGCGACGGTTTTCGTCAATCATGTCGACATCGCCGGACAGGCGGCTGACAGTTTGATCATCAGTCTGGCAGTAAACGGCAAGCTGCAGCAGGTCACCTTGCCGGACAAGGGAGAATTTCGTTTTGAAGACATCAAGCTCAATCCGGGTGAAAACAGTCTGTTGGTGCGGGCCGTATCGCCCGACGGCCGCACCGTGGTTTTAGAAACCCTGCAGGCTCGTCTGGGATCGCCGCGGTTCGATTATCTGGCGCGGGACTTTACCCGCGGAGCGCGCGACCGCAAGGCGATCGCCTTGACCTTTGACGGCGGATCAGGAAATGGTGCCGCTGAAAAAATTCTTGCCACACTCAGGGAAAAAGGAGTGCGCTGCACGCTCTTTTTAACCGGCAAATTCATGCAACACTATCCGGATCTGGTCAAACAGATGGTCAAAGACGGCCACGAGATCGGCAACCACACCTGGAGTCATCCGCATCTGACTACCTTTGCCCTCAACCGCCGCCAGGACACTCTGCCGGAAATCAGCCGCGAATTTTTGCAAACCGAGCTGAACAAAACCAGCGACCATTTTACCGCCTTGACGAAAAAAAAGATGGCGCCGTTTTGGCGTGCACCCTATGGTGAGCACAATCTCGAAATTCGCCGTTGGGCTGCTGAACTCGGACTGCAGCAGATCGGCTGGACGCTTGGGAAGGGCGAATCGCTCGACACCCTGGATTGGGTTGCCGATACTTCAGCGACCTATTACCGCAGCGCTGACCAAATTCTCGCCACTCTGCTCGCCTTTGGCCAGAAGCAGCCAGACGGGGCCAACGGTGGCATTATCCTCATGCATTTGGACAGCCAGCGCAACGACGATCACGCCTATGCCATTTTGCCCGCATTGATCGACAGCCTGCGGGCACGAAGTTATGAATTGCTGACGATTTCCGCACTGCTCAACAAACCGTGAACTGATTTGATCACAAGCAATCGATTGGACGATGGACAACAACTTTTCCCTCTCAGCTCTGATCCGTTCTCGCCGCAGCACCCGCCGCTTTCAGGAACAATCCGTTTCCCGCGCGCTGTTGCTGCAATGTGTCGAGGCGGCGCGTTTGGCTCCGTCGGCGGAAAACAGCCAGCCATGGCGTTTCTTCATCGTTGATGATCCCGCTTGCAAGGACACTCTGGCCCAAAAAGCTTTTGGTGGTGTATTCCTCCCCACCCGCTGGGCGGCAGCTGCACCCGTTTTGGTGGTGCTCTGTCTGCAAACCGACTCGATTGCCAAACGCATGGCCAGCAAAGTGGCAGGAACCACCTTTTCCATGATCGATATCGGTATTGCCGGCGAACATTTCTGCCTGCAAGCAGAAGAGCTGGGATTGGGCACTTGCTGGATCGGCTGGTTTGATAAAAAGGGCGCGCAGCAAGCGCTCAAACTCGACAAACGTTTCCAACCGGTCATCATGTTGGCGGTGGGATATCCACTCGATTCCAATCGCCGTCCCGGCAAACGAAAAGACCTCGATGAAATCTGCTTTTTCAATCAAGGTGAAAAGCCTCCTCACCTTCCACCGAGTTGAACACCATGAACCTTCCCCCGCTGATTCCGGGCATTCTGCGCAAACGCTATAAAAGGTTTTTGGCCGACATCGAGTTGGAAAACGGCGAAATGATCACTGCGCATTGCCCCAACCCGGGCAGAATGCAGAGCTGCAGCGAACCGGGACGCCGGGTGATGATCTCGAAAAACGATCTCCCGCATCGCAAATTGGCCTATACCTGGGAGCTTTACCGCGCGCCCGACAGTTGGGTCAATGTCAACACCCTGCGGGCCAACGCAATTGTTGCAGAAGCGCTGCGCGCCGAATCGATTCCGGAACTCGCGGGCTATTCATCCGTCCAAGCTGAGATAAAAAGCGGCGACAGCCGCATCGACTTTCTGCTGCATGGGCAAGGCGGCAAATGCTTTGTCGAGGTCAAAAGCGTCACCCTGGTCGAGCATCGGGTTGCCATGTTTCCCGACGCGGTGACACTGCGGGGGTACAAGCACCTGCTGCAGCTGCAACAACTGGCAATTTCAGGCAGCTGCGCTGTGATTTTCTTTCTCGTACAGCGGCAAGATGCAGAGCGATTTTGCCCCGCCCGGCAACTCGATCCGCGCTATGCCGACGCCCTGCAAAGTGCGGTACAACAAAAAGTAAAAGTCGTTGTCTATCAAACTCGCATCGACGAACAACAGATAACGGTTGCGAACTCGCTTCCGTTTTCAATTGTCTGTTGATGCGGTGGCGCGGCGACATGGCCACCAGCATAAGGCTTGCAGTCAATGAAGTCCTCACCCACCATTCTCGGGATCAGCGATATCACCGGCAACCACAACCTGAGCACCATTGCGCTCTGGCATCAAGATCACCTCGCCTACGCGCTGTCAGAGGAGCGCATCAGCCGGGTTAAAAATGACCATCGGTTTCCGCAACAAGCGATACAACAAGCCTTGCACGAGTGTGGGATCGAGTTGCAGGACGTGGACATCTTTGCCTGCGGCTATCCCCAGCCGCACTATTACCGGGCGCTTTTTTCCAACAGTTGTCGGGATTTGCCGCGATCGCTTTGGGGAACGGTGAAAACAGATCCCTGGCAACTGGCGCGCACGCTGGCCCCCAACTTGCGCAAAGCACTTGTCGATGTGCGCAAGGTGGGCGGACTGCAGCAACTCGGGATAGACGCCAGCCGACTCCGCATGATCGATCACCATCGCGCGCATGTTGCCGCCGCCTGGAGCGCTTCACCTTTTGATCGCTGTCTTGGTGTGAGCTACGGCGGTTTCGCGCCGCATGCGAACGGAAAAAACTGCGCCGGCGCGGTCTATATCTGTGAAGGGGATCGCCTGACCGAACTGCAGGACATCCCCATGCCCGCCACAGGTTGTTTTTTATCGGCCTTGACCGTGGCGCTCGGATATCGCTACATGCAGGACGAAGGCAAAGTCGCATCCCTGGCGGCCTGTGGCAACAGCCAAATCTGCTTTGACGAGATGGATGCTCTGATGACCCATTTTCGCGACCAGTGGCAGGCTGCACCCTTCTGGATCGATTTCCTGTATGCGCCCCGCCCGCAAGTCGTGCAAGCCTCCACCACCGGGCAGGCGTTTAAAAAACTGTTATCGCTCTATACGCCACAGGACGTCGCTGCAGCGGCGCTTCGGCACTGGCAGGAAAATCTGCTCGCCTTTTTTCGCCATTTGATGAAAAGCACCGGTATATACACAGTGGTTTGCGCCGGCGGGATTTTTGCCCAATGTCGAATCAACAGCGCGTTGCGCGCGCTGCCGGAAACAGAGGGGCTATATATCCATCCCATTCCCGGAGATGCATCGACCACTTTGGGAGCGATTTTCGAAACACTGGCCGAACTGGAAGGCCGCCGTCTGCAGATCCCGCTGTCGGACCTCGGACTGGGTCATAGTCCTTCCAGAGAAGAGATCGACATGGCGATACAGGCGGAAAGAAAAACTGTTGATGTCATCCAGGCAGATGACATGGTTTCCTTTGCGGCCACGCAATTGGCGCAAGGGCGGATTATCGGCTGGTTTCACGGGCGTGATGATTTTGGGCCGCAAGCGTCGGCACACCGCTGTATTTTGGCTGATCCGCGTCATGTGGAACATGCTGTTCGAATCAACAGCGAAATTAAAAAACGCGAGACTTTTCTTCCGCTGGCCGTCAGCTGCTTGCCGGAAAAGGCGAACAAATACTTGATCGATTTTCACGCCTGCCCGACGATGAGCTACACGTACAAACTCAAGCCTGATGTCGGCAAACAAATCCCGGCAGTGGTGTCGTTCGACGGCCAAGTCTGCGCCGCAGCGGTGACAGAGAACTGTTATTCACCTTTTCGGCAGTTGTTGCAGCGTTTTTACAAGCAAACCGGTATCCCGATGGTCATCAACAGCAGTCTGAATCGCCACCGAGAACCGATCGTCCATACTCCGGCCCAGGCGATCGACCTGCTGAAATCCACCTCATTGGATCTGTTGATCCTCAATGATATCGCGGTGCGAAAAAAGAAATAAAACCCACTGGATGGAACAAAGGAACGAGCATGATTCAAACGCGAGCCTATGCCCGCGCCGGTTTGGCGGGCAATCCTTCTGACGGTTACTTTGGCAAGACGCTTTCCGTCACCCTGAAAAACTTTTATGCGACTGTTGACCTGCAGGAATCGAGAAAATTGAAAATCGTGCCCAACATCAGCGATCTTTGTGTTTTCGCCAACATCGAGGAATTGGCGCACAATGTGACAGAACGCGGCTATTATGGCGGTCTGCGCTTGATTCAGGCAGCGATAAAAATCTTTTACCGCCATTGTCAGGATCAAGGCATCGAGTTGGACAACAAGAATTTTGCCATTCGCTACAATTCGAACATACCTCTGCAGGTGGGGCTGGCCGGTTCGAGTGCAATTGTTACCGCAGTCATGCGGGCGTTGATGGCTTTTTACCAGATCGACATCGCCAAACCCCTGCTCGCCAATCTGATCCTGCGGGCCGAAACCGAAGAATTGGGTATTGCCGCCGGATTGCAGGACCGCGTGGTTCAGGTTTATGAAGGTCTGGTCTTTATGGATTTTAACCGCGAACTCATGCAAAGCCGCGGTTTTGGCAAATATGAGCCATTGGATCCGGTCTCCATGCCCCCGCTCTATCTGGCCTATGCCACAGAATTGGCGGAGATTTCCGGTGTGCCGCACAGCAATTTGCGGCAACGCTATCAGGCCGGAGAGCCGCAAGTGCATGAAGCGATGAAGGTCTTTGCCGACTGTGCGCAGCAAGCGCGGGACGCCCTGGTCGAAGGCAAACCTGAGCTGCTGGGTGCGATCATGGACAGGAATTTCGACCAGCGCAGGCAGATCATGCCGATAACCGCCCATAATCTTGCATTGGTTGACGGAGCTCGCGCAGCAGGGGCAAGCGCAAAATTTACCGGCAGCGGAGGGGCGATCATCGGCACCTATAAAGACAACAAGATGCTGCACAAGCTTCGAGCGAGCCTGGAGCCTCTGAACGCCGTTGTCGTCAAAGCCGAGCCGTATTTCCCCGGCATCCACAAATGACCCTCGCAACAGACAAAACAATCGAACCGCGCTGGCGACAGCGCACTATCCGTTCTTTGCTCAAATGGTATAAGCAGGAAAACCGCGATCTTCCATGGCGCAAAACCCGCGACCCTTACGCGGTCTGGTTGTCGGAGATCATGCTGCAACAAACCCAGGTGCGCAGCGCCATCCCCTATTATGAGCGATTTCTCCGCGCCTTGCCGACGATCGACGAGTTGGCCAGAGCCGATCTGGCCGTCGTTTTGAAACTGTGGGAAGGTTTGGGTTACTATGCGCGGGCGCGCAATCTGCACAGCGCGGCGCGGCAGATCGTCAGGGAAAACCGCGGGAAATTCCCGAACGACCTGCAGACCGTCTCTGATTTGCCCGGGATCGGTCCCTATACCGCTGCGGCAATTCTCAGCATCGCGTTTGACCAGGATCAGGCAGTCGTGGACGGCAACGTGGAGCGAGTGCTGTCGCGCCTTTTGTGCATCGATGTGCCACCGCGGTCCAGAGAGGGCAGAAAGGTGTTTCGCCAACTGGCGGAGAATCTGCTTGCCCGCGGCAAGGCGGGGATTTATAACCAGGCTCTCATGGAACTCGGAGCTCTGGTCTGCCGGCCGCGCAATCCCATTTGCAGCAGCTGTCCACTGCAGTCGTTATGCCGGGCGGCTCTTGCCGGCCAGCAGCAGGAATACCCGAAAAAGCTGCCACGCCGGCCGCGGCCCCATCGCCTGGTGGCTGTCGGGGTGGTCTGGCAAGGGGACCGGCTGCTGATCGCCCGCCGACCGAATCACGCCATGCTCGGCGGGCTGTGGGAGTTCCCGGGCGGCAAAGTCGAACCCGGAGAAGAGATCGAGCAAGCCGTGGTTCGCGAAGTTCGCGAAGAAGTCGGCATTGACTGTGCGGTAGAAGAAAAAATCGGCACGATTGAACACGGTTATACTCACTTTTCAATCACCCTGCATGCTTTTCATTGCCGGTATCTGAACGGCGAGGCCCGCGCGCTGGGATGCAGCGAATGGCGTTGGATCCAGCTCGAGCAGTTGTCCGAGTTTGCTTTCCCCGGCGCCAATAAAAAACTCTTCGCCCTGCTATCCGCTCCGCCGAACTGGACGCAAACCGCTCCGCCAGGCTTCTGACCAAAACTCTGCCTGCCCTGCCATTCCTCCTTCTGCAATTGTTGACTCCCGGATTCAGTGCTTCGCACCGAATTTGGGTGACTATCGTTGACTTTTTATTGACCATTTAGTATAATGAGTTATCGAGGTCAGAATTTTCGTCAGTCCCGTGACTCAATCCGCCGTTAAAACAAGCGACCGCCAATTCAGCAGCCGTTGAACGCGATCGGTTGTTTTGCGGCAAAACCGCGGCCGCCTCTGCGCAAAAATCGGCAAATCCGACCGCAAAAAAAGGAAAGATAGACCAGACTTTGCAAACCATTCAGCGAATTTTGATCTCGCGCTTGCGGTTTATGGGCGATATCATTTTGACCACGCCATTGTTGCATCAGGTGCGCCATTTTTATCCCCAGGCACAGATCACCTATCTGGCAGAAAAACCCTATCACACCCTGCTCGAGAACAATCCAAATGTGGATCAAATTCTTTCATTTCACCGGGCCGACAACCGCGATCTGGCGAAAGTCATGTTTATCCTCCTGAAAGAGACCTTTGACCTGGCGATCGATCTGTTCGGCAATCCGCGTTCCGGATGGCTGACGTTTCTCAGCGGTGCATCCATCCGCATTGGCGGCGACTTTCGCCTGCGCAAGAGGTTTTACACCTATCGCATTGCAGACGACGGCAAGGCAAAAACCGCAATCGATTTTCATCTGCAATATTTGCGGCCGCTCGGGCAACCGTTGCTGCCGATTGAACCTCCGGTTGTTATTGTTTCTGAGGATGAGCGGCGATGGGCGGTCGACTATCTGCAACAAAACGGCTGGGACAGGCGAAAAAAATTGATCGGCATCCATCCGGGCGCAACCTGGCCGGCGAAGATGTGGTTGGCAGAACGATTCGCCGAGCTGGCCAAACGGCTCGCGGCTGATCCACAGTTGCAGATCCTCTATACCGCCGGCCCCGGAGAATCAACGCGGCTGCAAGGTATTCGCGACCTGGCCGGGGTTGCTGGATTGACCGCCGAAGGGCTCACGTTGCGGCAGTTGGCTGCGGTTTTGCAGCAAGCGCAGGTCTATATCGCCAATGACTGCGGCCCCCTGCATCTGGCGCCGGCGGTCGGCACGAGAGTGGTGGGCATATTTGGACCCGGAGAACCGGAGATTTGGTTTCCGTATGCCCGTGAGAAGGGGCATCGCCTGGTCTATCATCACCTGGATTGCAGCCGCTGCCACCGCGATCGATGTGAAGATTTGGCTTGTATGCGGGCCATTACCGTGGATCAGGTCTGCGAAGCCGTCTATTCCGCCCTCAATCATGAGGTCAGAGATGCGTGAATCCGGACCGCTGTTGATCATCGACGGCTACAATGCGATTATGCGGCGCAAACTCTTGCCGAAAAACAGCGGCGAAAAAGGTTTGGAACAGGCCCGCGACCGGCTGTTGCTGGAATTGTCGGCGTTTCGCAGCGCCAAAAACATCCGCATTCTGGTCATTTTCGACGGTCGAGACGAGGCTCAGCCGCATAACACGGGCAAGCGTTATGCAGGAGTTGTTTGTCGATTTTCGCGATTTCCGCAGACCGCCGATGACCTCATCAAGGAGGTAATCGATCACCACGACAATCGACGGCAACTCACCCTGATCACCTCTGACCTCAGGCTGGCAGGGGTTGCTCGCGCTCAAGGGGTGAACCATCTGACGGTAGAGGAATTTTATCATCGGTTGGGAGACAGGGAACGAGAACCAATGATTTCTGAAAAACATGATGTTAAAATGAGCCGGGCGGAAGTGCAAGAATGGCTGGCAATTTTTGCCAAATCGGAAAAGAAAAAGGAAGAATAATCGTTGCGATCAAGAACGCTTCTCAAGCTCGTCCTGTTCGTTTGCGGCAGCGAGCAGAATGGGCAGGATCCTGTCGATTTCCCCGCGAATTCGATTGCGCACCTCAACAAACGCAGCCTGATCCAGTCCTGCCGGATCGATGATGTCGTCGCCGCCAGCGGGCTCGCTGTTCGGCCTGCCGTATCCCGTTAAAAGATAGACCCGCGAAGCATGCTCGGGAAAAATATCCTGCATCCATTGGCGGTGTTCCGCCTCCATCACCAAAAAAAGATCTGTTTGCGAGACCAGAGTATCGCGCAGCCCCTGGCTGTGGTGCTCTGACAGCGATATCCCCCATTCGCGCAACGCTTCGATGGCCAGAGGATCGGCAGGAACGCCGAAAATCCCCAGAGTACCGGCAGATCGAATCGCTACTCGTGGCAGCTGTTCAGGGGGCCATAGATGTCGAAGCAAGGCTTCAGCCATGGGACTGCGACAGATATTGCCGGAGCAGATAAAAACGATCTGGAACACCCCTGTCTCCTCCGAGTTGGTGTCTGCGGACGAAATGCCGAAAGTTTGGAGTCAGCGCAGTGGTTCGGCACAGCAAGCTCTGGCGAACGGCATCAGCCTTGTTGCTGATTTCCAGACAATTGCGCAGAGATTGGTTTTTCACCTTGACACTCAGAGCAACTCTCTTTATATTACGCAACTTTTTCCCATTTGCCAATGGTTTTCTGCTGCTTCGGTTTGCCGCGTGCCAGGACTGGGAAAGACGGGCAAATCAAAGACAAACCACAAATTCCCATCAGGAGTTGAAGATGAATCTGGCCCTTTCTCTGCAATCCATCCTGCCTGCTGAACGGATCAAGGCGCGTCTGATCGATCGCTACAGCATGGCCCGCGATGCCGGTTTTTATCGGCTCATTCCCCAGGTGGTTGTGCAACCCAAAGACGAGAGAGAGGTCCAGTCGCTGTTTGCCTTTTGTCGGCAGCACGGCACAGCGATGACTTTTCGAGCAGCCGGCACTTCCTTGTCCGGCCAATCGATCTCCGATTCCATTCTTGTGGAAATCAACAAATATTGGAAAAATTATTCGATTGCCGAGGATGCGTCGACGATCACCTGTCAGGCGGGGGTGGTCGGCGCGCAAGCGAATGTCTATCTCAATCCGTTTGGCCGCAAAATCGGTCCTGATCCGGCATCGCTTAATTCCTGTTTTATCGGCGGCATCGTCGCCAACAACGCCAGCGGTATGAGCGCCGGCGTACGCGGCAATTCACTGCAAACTCTGCAATCGATGCGCATCATCCTGCCCAACGGCACCTTGCTTGATTCAGCTGACCGCGATGCCGATGAGCAGTTGCAGCGCAAAGCCCCTGAGATCCATGCAGGTTTGTTGGCCTTGCAGCAGCGGGTCCACGGTTCGCCCGAGTTGGTCAATCGTATCCTCGATAAATATTCGCGCAAAAACACCACCGGCTACTCGCTCAATGCGTTCACAGACTTTGAAAAGCCCATCGATATGCTCAGCCATTTAATGGTGGGCTCGGAAGGGACCCTGGGTTTTATCTCGACTGTCACGCTGAAAACGTTTGTCGACAAGCCGTTGAAATCGGCCGCCTTGTTGCTTTTTCGCGATATCGAGCAAGCTGCAAACGCGGTCTTTGTGCTCAAAGAAACCGGAGCGGAAGCGCTGGAAATCATGGATCGCGCGTCCTTGCGCTCAGTGGAAAATGAACCCGGTTTATCTGCCGTCCTGAAAAACCTTCCGGAAGGCGCAACTGCGCTCCTGTGCGAGTATCAGGAGACGAGCGAAGCAGGGCTTGAGCATCTGGTCAATCAAGGCCGTGCCGTCCTGGCAAAGCTCGATTTATTGCGGCCGGCAGAATTTACCCATGATGAAGAAAAGCGGTTGCTCTACTGGAAGGTGCGCAAAGGCTTGCTGCCGTCTGCCGGCGCCATGCGCAAGAGCGGCACAACGGTATTGATCGAGGATATCGGCTTCCGGCTTAAAGATCTGGCTCCGGCGATCATGGATTTGCAGAAATTGTTCAAAAAACATCAGTATCCGGAAGCGATCATTTTCGGCCATACCGAAGCGGGAAATATTCATTTCATCATTGCGCAGGAATTTGCGGATCAAAAAGGAGTCGACCAATACCGCAAATTTATGGATGACGTCATCGACCTCACGGTCAACAAGTACGACGGCGCGCTCAAGACTGAGCATGGTACAGGCCGCAACATGGCGCCCTTTGTGCGGACTGAATGGGGCGAGGAAGCTTATGCGATCATGCGGGAAATCAAGAAACTGGTCGATCCGACCAACATTCTGAATCCGGGTGTGATTATCAACGACGATCCGGAATGCCATCTCAAGCTGATCAAGCCGATCCCGCCGACTGAGGCTGTTGTGGACAAATGCATCGAATGCGGTTTTTGTGAAATCTGGTGTCCATCGCGCGATTTGACCATGACTCCAAGACGCCGAATCGCCACGCTGCGCGAGATCGTGCTCCTTGAACGCGGCGACGCCGGTGAACAAAAAATCGCGCAAGAGCTGCGTCAGCAATTCCGCTATGACGGCATCGACACCTGTGCGGTGGACGGCCTGTGCGCAAAGGGGTGCCCGGTCGATATCGATACCGGTGAATTGACGCGTTTTTTCCGCCAGCTCGGCCACAAGCAGTATGCGCATCGGATTGCCCTCTGGACGGTCGACCACTTTGGTCTGGTGGTGCAAGGACTGCGCTGGGGGTTGAAACTCGGACGGGCGGCGGCGACGATTGTTGGCAACCGCAACCTCTACCTGGTGACCCGCAAGCTGCACGATTGGTCCGGCCATCGTTTGCCGGCCTGGAACAGCTACATGCCTACGGGTGCGCATAAATTGCCGCAACCGCCGGAAATCTCCAATCCCCGCCAGACGATCATCTATTTTCCTGCCTGCCTGAGCCGCGCGATGGGCACAACGCCGGGTGAACAGGTTGAACTCTCGGTTCCGGATACTTTTATCCGTATCTGTAGCCAGGCAGCGATTCAGGTCCGCTATCCGCGGCAGCTGTCCGAGCTCTGTTGTGGTACGCCTTATTCATCCAAGGGCTATCTCAACGCCTTTATGAAAATGGCGGAACGGGTGACCGAGGCCCTGTATGAATCCTCTGAACAAGGCATCTTGCCGATTGTAATGGATACTTCGCCCTGTACTTATAAAGTAAAAAATTTCGCTCCGTTTCTCCAGGGTGAAGCTGCTGAGCGGTGGCATAAGCTGAAAATCCTGGATGTCGTTGAATTCCTGCACGACTCGGTTCTGCCGGAGGTCGCGCTCGAGCCGGTTGCCGGCCGTGCGGTATTGCACCCGACCTGTTCAACGGTCAAGATGGAACAAACAGAGAAAATGATCGAAATTGCCAGGGCCTGTTGTCAGGAGGGCGGGATCGTTCCCGAACACCATGGATGTTGTGCTTTTGCCGGTGATCGCGGTTTCCTCCATCCACCTCTGACTGAAAGTGCCACCCGCCTGGAAGCCCAGGATGTGGCCAAAATGGAAAATGCGGCCGGCCATTTCTCCATCAGCCGCACCTGTGAAATCGGTATGTCGTCGGCTACCGGCAAACCGTACTCATCGATTGTCCATTTGCTCTACCGCGCACTGCAGACAGAAGACAAAAAATAGGCGCGCCCCGCTTTTCTCGTCCGCAACCCACAAAAGTTGCCTTATTGTATAGCATCACTGCTGTCCGGGCTAAGGCCCGGACAGCGAACAGCCTAGCATGACCATCAGTAAATTCATACGATCGAACCAAGGAGTTTAAACAGATGCCGGAAAGAAAATTCAGCAAACAAATTCTTTGCATTGGCGCCGGATATGTCGGTGGGCCAACCATGGCAGTGATTGCGGCCAAATGTCCGCAGTATAAAGTGACCATTGTCGACATCAATGCTGATAAAATCGGGCAGTGGCAGTCCGAGAAATTACCCATTTATGAACCCGGGTTGCTGGAGGTGGTCAAACAGGCGCGGGGCAGAAATCTCTTTTTTTCGACAGAGATCGAAAAAAACATCGAAGAGGCGGATATCATCTTTGTTTCGGTCAACACCCCGACCAAGACGTTTGGTGAAGGGGCTGGTAAAAGTGCCGACCTGCAATACTGGGAAAAAACGGCGCGCACGATTCTCAGAGCGGCCAAATCCGACAAGATCATTGTCGAAAAAAGCACATTGCCGGTGCGTACCGCCAGCGCCATGGAGCGGATCGTCAATTCCAAAGAAAACGGCATCCACTTCGAAGTGGTATCCAATCCTGAATTTTTAGCCGAAGGCACGGCGGTTGCTGATCTGGAAAAACCGGATCGAGTGCTCATCGGATCGCGCGAAACCGAAAGCGGCAGACGGGCAAGGCAGGAGATTGTCGATATCTATGCCAACTGGGTGCCGCGCGAGAGAATCATCACGAGCAACATCTGGAGTTCCGAACTGTCAAAACTGGTTGCCAATGCCTTTCTGGCCCAGCGCATCTCTTCAATCAACAGCATCTCAGCCCTGTGCGAAAAGACCGAAGCCGATGTTTCTGAAGTTGCCTATGCGATCGGCATGGATTCGCGTATCGGCAGCAAATTCTTGCAGGCCAGCGTCGGCTTTGGCGGATCGTGCTTTAAAAAGGACATCCTCAATCTGGTCTATATCGCCGAATCGTATGGTCTGCAGGAAGTGGCGGACTATTGGCAAAACGTCATCAAGATCAACGATTATCAGGAAAACCGCTTTGTGCGCAAAATGATCTCGGTCATGTTCAACACCATCGCCGGCAAACGCATCGCCTTGTTCGGTTTTGCTTTCAAAGCCGATACCGGCGACACACGTGAAGCGCCGGCCATCACCGTAACGCGCAAACTGGTGGATGAAAGAGCGAGGGTGATCATCACCGACCCACAAGCCATCCCTAACGCCAAAAAGGATCTGCAGGACATTCTCGACCAGGTGGAATTTGAACCGGATCCGTATCAAGCAGCGCAAGGAACGCACGCCATCGCGGTGATGACCGAATGGAAGTTGTACAAAACCCTGGATTATCGAAAGATCTATGCCGGCATGGAAAAACCGGCGTTTGTCTTTGACGGCCGCAACATTCTGCCCCACGACGAACTGTATCAAATCGGCTTCAACGTCTATCCCATCGGCAAACCGAGCCAATCTCACATATAAGAATATTATTTTAAAAACAGCGTTATCGCCAAAGGCAAAAGAGGCGTCACTCGCAGATCAAGCGAGTTGACGCCTTATTTTGCTGAATTTTTTTGTGTATAGCTGCTGATCAATTGCCAGACATGCTGTGCAATTGCGCCGGCCGTCGAGAGAATCGAGAAATAGAGCATACTGACCCGGGTTTTGGATTGTTTGCTCTGGATTCGTTTGATCTGCGCTTTATCGAAAGTGAGCAGAAGTTTTTCCAGGCTGGTGTTGCATTTTTTGATCTGCGCAACGTCAGTTGCTCGCTTTTTACGATTAATTTTTTCAGCCGACACAAGTAGACGCACAAGTTTTTCTTCGACCTGCCGCAATTCCTCGATTTGGTCCGACTGAAAGCCATGGTGGTGGTTATTGAGATGATTGTAGCATTTCTGCGTCATATCTTGCAGGAAATGGTTGATTTGCTGCAAAGAGTAGACAGTCAGCGCCAAATCGGGAGAGAGTTCGTTTTTATCTTTGCGTTTTGGTAATGCCAGGGATTGCAAAATCATCGAGTTGATTTTGCGCACCCGACGATCCAATTTTTGGGTGTCTTTGACAGCGGAACGCGCTTTGTTGCGCTTTTCGGCAAAAATGCCGTCAAAACCTTCGGTAACCACCTCTCTGCAAGCAGCAAAATAGTCGGCCAAAAGGGGATAGACTGCATCGATCATATCTTCAGCATAGGCGCTTTTTGCAGGCACGCTGATCTCTTTTTCTTCCTGCTCGTGGCGGTGATGCAAGATATGGGTGCGATAGACAAAAAAGACAGCCAAAGCGATGAGCACCACAATTGCCGGCAGATGGAAACGGAAGAGAAAAGCAGCAAAAACAGCCGAGATTGAAAAGGCCAACACCGCAGTAAAAAACCAGCCGCCGACCACCGTCAACACACCGGTGATCCGATAGACGGCGCTTTCACGGCCCCAGGCCCGGTCGGAAAGGGAGGAGCCCATCGCGACCATAAAAGTCACATAAGTTGTAGATAGGGGCAGTTTTAAAGATGTGCCGAAGGAGATCAGAGCGCTGGCGACCATCAGATTGACCGAAGCGCGCAACAGATCAAATGAAGGGGGAGCTTCTGTTCTCGCCGATGTTTCCGGTTGATAAGCTTCGGCATTGAAGCGCCGGCTGACCTTTTCTTTAAACGGACCCGGCACGATGACGTCGAGTACCCCCGCCAGGGAAATCGCCATGCGGACGAGAACCCGCGAGAGAGCCGAAGAGTCGAATCGCTCGGCGCCTTCGTCCTGGCGGCCCAAATTGATCTCGGTTTTGGTTACGGTTTGCGCTTTGCGCGACAGCCACAGAGTGGCAACCATGATGGTGCCGGCGATCAGAAGAAAAACGCTGTGGGTGTGAACCGGCCGGGCAAGGGCTTCCATGGTGGCTTGCAGAGGTTCAGCAAAATTGAGGCGGGCGATGTTGTAACTGGCAAAACCGGCCAGCGGGACACCGATAAAATTGACCAGATCGTTCGCGGCAAAGGCCATGGCCAGAGCGCCGGTACCGACCAGAACGATCAACTTGAGCACATTGAGCTTCACCGTCCACATCAGCGCCTGAATCACAATCGACCAGAACAAAAGGCTGCCGAGCAGAATAAGCCCCACATGCGCCTGAAGCCAGGCCACCTTGTCCGCGGAAATGAAAGTCGCACCGCTGGCACCTTTGACAAAAATAAAGTAAGTGATGACGGTCAAAGCGATGCCGCCCCATACTCCGCCGTAACGTTCGAGCCGGCGCTTGTAATTAAAAGTGAACAACAACCTGGAGAAAAATTGGACAATAGCGCCGGAGAAAAACGCGATGATGATCGAAACCAGGATACCGCTGATGATGGCCAGGGCCTTGGCGGTGTTGATATAATTGACGATTTCAGCAGCGCTCAGGCCCGCTTGATGGATCTTGAGAAAGGAAACGGCAACCGCGGAACCGAGCAGTTCAAAAACAACTGATACGGTGGTGGAGGTCGGCATTCCAAAAGTATTGTACAAGTCGAGAAGAATCACATCGGTGAGCATAACTGCAAGAAAAATCACCATCAACTCCGGCATGATAAACTTGTCGGGGTGAAAGATGCCCTTGCGAGCCACTTCCATCATGCCGCTGGAAAAAAACACGCCCAGGAGCATGCCAGTGCTGGCGATGATCATGATTACCCAACGCGGTGCCACATGAGAGCCGATTGCAGAATTGAGAAAATTGACCGCGTCGTTGCTCACGCCGACGATCAAATCTGATATCGCCAGGCCAAAAAGAACAACGACAATAAAAGTGTATAATTCCATAGATCTCCTGAACCAGTTTTTTCAACTTTTACGTTTGGCCATTCGAGCAAAGGATAATTTTGATTCACAAGACGACAAGGATGAGAAACACGAAGAAATTTCCCTCATAAACCCGGATTCGGTGCGCAGCACCGGATCTCACAGAAAATCAATCTGATAGCAAGTGAAAAAAGGTGAAAGCCATCCTTTTTATAAACACGTAAATAATAGGCGATTGAATGCTTTTTGATTCGGTTAGCACCGAATCTGGGATAAAATAACCGGCTCTTTAAATACATCATTTTTACAAAAATCCCAAGTTAAGTTTGTGTTAAGTTTTTTGTTCTCCAGACAGGTGTCGAAAAAGCCGACTTCATACACCCTTGGCGACAAAGGGTCTGGACGGAGGACGCTCGAGGCCGTTGTCAGGCAACAACACGCCGTACAGCAGATCGCGCAGGCTGATGCGCACAGCAGACAAATGATAATAATCGAGGATGGAAGCGAGAATGATGGCGCCGGCCAGGATGACATCGGCTCGATCCGGGTGCAATCCGATAATTTTTTTTCTCGCGGGAATGGGGAGAGCAGCGAGGAGATCGATCCACTCGTGCAAATCATTTCGCTGCAGCTGGAATCCATGCGCCTGCTCTGCCCGGGCAAGAGAGAGTTTTTGCGCCATCAAGGCCAAAGTGGTTGCCGTGCCGCCGACGCTGACTGCGCTTTGTGCGGAAAATTTGGGCAGGGATTCGTACAGGCGAAGGGCATGCATTTGCATTCTTTGCAGCGTTTCTGTTGTTGCAGGAGCATTGGCCGGATAGAGCTCAGTCAACCGCCGACTGCCGAGCAACAGGCTGGCGCGGTGGCTGATCGAATTGCCTTCGGTGAAGATGAATTCTGTGCTGCCGCCGCCGATATCGCACACCAAGCCCTTGCCCTGAAAGGTGTGGTCGCTGACCACGCCGCGAAAAGAGAGCAACGCTTCTTGCTCGCCGCTGATCACCCGGCATTTCCAGCCGGTCCGGGCGGCGATGCGCTCGATCAATTCCCGGCCGTTGCGCGCTTCACGAGTGGCGCTGGTGGCGAAAACGATCGGTTGATCAATCCCATAGGTGGTACAGATCTCTTGATATTCGGCCAACGCAGCCAGAACCCGTTCCATGGCTGCGAGCTGCAGTCCGCATTCGGCTGTGCTTTTCTCTCCCAGCCGCGTGATGCGTTCCTCGGCGCGCACAGCCTCAATCACCCCGGCGGCAGAAACGGTCGCGATGAGAAGACGTGTCGAATTGGTGCCAATATCAACAGCTGCACGCTGCATCATTTCTTTTCCAGAATCGCAAAGATCTGATCAACTCCCCTGTCGATCCGCTTGAGTTCTTTGAAACTGTCCTGGAGAGGATCGATCTTGAGTTTTGCAAAAAGATCGACAAGGCGGTTGAGTTTCTTGCTGTTCTTCATGACCCGATTTTTTTCGGCATAATTCGCATCGGAAAGGATATTGATGCATCTGACCAGTCGGGTTTCAGTTTCCGATTGATATCGATTGATCAAGTCGCGAAATTCTCCGCGCAAATTGCCCAGATCAGCCAGCAGTTGCTTGTGCAACTCTGCTGTTTTGTCCGGTGCTGTTTTCTTGTCGCTGGCCATTTATCCCTCTTTGGCTTTATTTGCCACCCAATCACCTTTTTTTTTACGATGAATTATCCGCCGATTTTCGCGGTCAGGCGAGGCAGCAAAAAAAAATATCGATAAAAACAATGCAACGCAAGCAGAAATCCCCTGCCCTTTTGTCGCAGCACTTTTTTATCCGACAGAAACCCATTCGCACTTGCTCTTTTTTTTAGTAATGATTATCTTGAACGATTCAATAGCGGCTCTTTCCATCATCCATGCGGCCAGAGATGCCGCACAATGCGAGTTTGCCTTGCGTGTCGCCCTGGCCGGTGCCGAGGCCTACCGACAGCGTTGTTCGTAAAGGTTCATTTTTTCTTTAAACCCATCAGAGACAGCCATGAAAAAATCGGTTAACTGGAAAGTCTGGATCGGCATTCTGCTCAGCGCCCTGTTCCTCTATCTCTCGTTTCGGAAAGTAAACTTTGCAGAGATGCTTTCTGCTTTTGCAAAGGCAAATTATTGGTATGTGTTGCCGATGCTGGTTGTGATTGCCCTCAGCCATTTTTTGCGCAGCTGGCGTTGGCAGTTTCTGTTGCTGCCGATCCGTTACGTCCGCCTCCCCACTCTTTTTTCTGCACTGTTGATCGGTTATACTGCCAACTCTTTTCTGCCTGCACACCTCGGCGAGCTTGTGCGCGCCTATCTGGTGCAAAGAAATGCAAAAATGAGCGGCAGCGCGGTATTCGGCACAATCGTGGTTGAGCGCATAATCGACGTTTTGACTCTCCTGTTGCTGATGGCCCTGACTTTGCTCGTCTACCCGGAGCTGCCCGAGGTGGCCAGACAAGGCGGCTATTTCACCATCGCTGGAATGGTTGTAATCATGCTCGTCTTGCTGGTGATGAAAGTTCATCGCGCAAAAAGCCTGCATGTGCTGCGATCGCTCACCGGCTTTCTTGCCGCCGACCGGCAGAAAAAAATAACAGATCTGGTCTCGGCCTTTCTCGAGGGTGTCGTGCCGCTCAAATCCGCCAGCCACTATGCCATCGTGGTTCTTCTTTCCCTGATCATTTGGGCCTGTTATGGAGCGGTTTTTCAATTGGGATTTTATGCATTCGGTTTTACAGAAACCTATTCTCTGCCATGGATGGCTGCTCTTGTTCTTCTCGTCACCACCACGATTGCAGTGGTGGTTCCCTCTTCGCCGGGGTACGTCGGCGCCTATCATTATCTCTGCTTGATGGCTTTGCTGCAATTTCATGTGCCCGAAAGCGAAGCGCTGACGTTTGCATTTGTCGTGCACGGGATCAACTTTTTGCCGTTGATCCCTGTGGGTTTGATCCTCATTTCGCTGGAAGGGTTATCGCTCAAGCAAGTCCAAAACAGAGCGGCCTATGACAGTGAGGGGACACCGCAATAGAAAAAGTGCGACCAGGGAACCGCCGGGCAGGTGCAAAAAGCATAGCCTGTCAACAAGGCGAGGCAGATTGCTGTTCTGGCCGCGGCATCGCGACCGGTGCCGCCAGTCGTTGAGCTGCGATATCGATCAAATCATGCGGGCAAAGCTGCTCTGTTCGTCGGCGGTGCCGACTTCGATGATCACCGGCAGGACATCCTTGATACCTTCGACATGGGTAATGAGGATGATCTGGCGAAAATGGTGTTTGAGCTGATGGAACGCATTGAGGATGAGCGATCGCCTTTCATCATCCTGTGAGCCAAAGACTTCATCCAGAACAATCATGCTGATCGGGGAACTGCTGCCGCGTTCGGCAATGACCTGGCTGATGGCGATGCGCAAACACAGGTTGGCCAAATCCTGCTCACCGCCGGAAAAGTGGTTGAGCGGGAAAGGCTGATTGCCGTCATAGACGGTCAAGGTATAATCTTCATCCAGATCGATCAGGGAATAACGGCCATCGGTGGTCAGGTTCAACAGTTCCGAGGTGTGGTGTGAAATCAACGGCCGAATCCGGCCGGCCAACTCGAGACGGAAACGGCCGAAATGATGGTCCAGTGCCTGCAAATAGGTAATCTCTTCCTGCCTGGCTTTTTTCTGCTTCTCTCTCTCCGCCTGTTCATGCAAATCCCGTTCGATGCGCTGTTTGTCCTTGCGCAGTCCTGCCAGCCGTTCCCGTTGGGCGCTGTCCGTCTCGCGCAAACCGTCGCGCTCCTGCTGAGCCGTTTCCACTGACTGTTTGCCGGCGAGATAGGAATCGGGATTGAAATCTATTTTCAGCAGCGCTTGCTCGGCGGCAGCGATCTCTTTTCCCACCTCGTCGATGACACCGGCCAGGCGCGCTTCCTCCTCTTGCAAGTTCGTTTTGCGCAACACGCGTTCCTGCAATCCGGCCGCGCGCTGCTGCATGCTCACAAGTTCGGCATAGCGCTGTTTCAAAGATTCATGTTCTTTGCGATTGTAAACCCCGTCGCCCAACGACTGGATTTCGCCTTGCAGATCGATTGCGCTTTTCTGCCATTGTTGCAGAGTCTCCTGCAACTGATCCAGCGATTTTTTCGCTTCCTGGGCGCGGCTGCAGGATAGAATTTGTTGCTCTTTGGTGCGGCGCGCCTCAGCAAGCGATTGCCGCACCTGCTCGATTTGTTGCTGCAAGTCTGCAACAGCAGAGCGTTCATCCACAAACCGGCGGCGCAGCTCTTGCAGCTGTTTTTCGAGATCGGCAACGACTTTTTCGTAATGCGAACCCAGCATCTGCGTGCAGACCGGGCATTCACCCTCCGGGCCCAACTCCTGCACCCTGGCCACTTTTTCTTTCAAATCTGCTCCGGTATGTTCAAGCGCCCCCAAAATGCCCTGGTGTTCGTTCAGACGCTCCATGAGCGCGGTTTCTGTCTTTTCGGCCTCGGCAATCCGGCTGTCGGTTGCGGCGATTTGCTCCTGCACGCTCGCTTCTTCAGCCGCGAGCTTTTCGAGCGCCGCTTGTTTTAGCATTTCGCGAGCGAGGCTCTGTTGCAATCGGGCAAATTCCTCTTGCTTGGCGGCCCGCTGCACATGCCTTTCGGCAGCGCTTTGTTGTTCTTCGAGCTGCGCCTGCACGGTCGCCACCTGCTGCAACTCCGGCTGCAGGTTGGCGAGCTCCTGTTCGGCCAGGCCGATCTCTTGCAATTCCTGCTGTACGCGCGGCAACCGCTCTCTATTCTCTGCCAACCGGGTCTGCAAAGTGCGAAACTGGTTTTGCTGCGCCATATAGCGGTCGCGTTTATCTTCGAGCGCTTTCAAGTTCTCTTTTGCGGCGGCAAGGGATTTATCAGCCCCGGCGATCTGTTTCTTCAGCGCAGCGGCAGTGCCTTGTTCCTGCTCCAGCAGGCCTTGCGTTTCCTGCAGTTCGCGGTTCAGCGCTTCCACATCGCGGTCATATTTGGCGGCTTCTTCGAGTTTGTTGGACAAGTCGCTGCGATCGCGGCGGACCTGTTCGCGCGCCCGGTCGATGAGGTCGAGGTTCAACAGGCGGTGCAAATAGCGGCGCCTCTCCTCGGCTTGCATGTTCATCAATGCGTCCACCTCTTTTTGCCGCGCAAAGACAGAGGTAAAAAACGAGCGGTAATCCATCATCAGCAGCGATTCGATGGCCTCGGTCACACCGCGTTCCTGAACGGCAATCGCTTCTTCCCCGCCATCGCGATACAAGGCGGCCTCGATGGCAAATGATTTTCCCTTGAGGCGGCGCATGACGCGGTAGGTATGACCGCCAAATGCAAAATCCAGCTGCACTTCACAGGCGGCACTGGAGTCGACATGGAGATTGCGGATGTCCTGCTTCTCTGTACGGGCGGCGCGGTTGCCGAATAACGCCCAACCGATCGCTTCGATCAGGGTGGATTTGCCGGCACCGTTGCGCCCGATAATGCCGATAATCGATTCAGGGAATTCAATTTGCAGATCGAGGAAACGCCGGTAATTTTTTAGCTGCAGTTGGGTGATGACCATTTGGTCTCCTTCAGGTCAAAGAGCCGAATTGTCGCCATCCTGGGTCAGATAGCGCGTTCCCAGCTGTTTCAGGCGTTCGATATCCAATTCCACAGATTCACGTGTATCGAGGTAGCGATGGAATTCCACCGGAAGCGAATCGATGCGATATTCACCGCTTTGCGAAGAGCGGCTTCCGGTTACACGAGGCAACAGATGTTTTTCCAAATGAAAAACGCCGGCAAAGATCTCCTCGACAGCTTCCATCGCGAGCGCGACGAACGAGTTTTCTTCCAGGTTTTGCAGGGTCAACTGCACGATGGCGCCGTCGAGGTCAGCGGCGGCCTGCTCGGCCAGAGCATCATAGATCTGCTGGGTAGCCAAACCGCTGCAGTCGATTGGCGCCAACCGCCGCATCGGCCGAGTGGACAGTTCGATTTTTTCCACGGCTTTGCTTTGCAAATCGATCTGCAAAAAACCGCAGCGATTTCCCGCCTCGTTGAAACTGGTCCTTTCTGTGGAACCCGAGTACCAGCCATTTTCAGCCACTTTCACCTGGCGATGATAATGGCCCAAAGCGATATAGTCAAAATGGTGGTCGAGGATGGCTTCGATATCCGGCAGGCGCTGTTCGTTGAATTCGCCCATTTCATAACGATCCTTGCCGCCCCACGCGCCGTGCGCGACCAGGATGTTGGCCTCCGCTTGCGGCCGGAACTCGATCGATTCAACCGCTGCCTGCAACTCTTCGGCCAGCGAACAATGGGGCAGACAATGAATATCGACAGTCCCGATGGTAAACCGCTCACTCCGGTAATTAAAGGCCGCGTGCACCTGCGGATAAAGCGCAATCGATTCGAAAATCGATCCGGTGCTGCGAATGCGGGGAGTTTCGTGATTTCCGGCGACCACAACGACCGGCACTCCCATTTCATCGATCTGCTTAAAACCCTGCAAAGCCATATGAATGGCGCGATTGCTGGGACGCGGGGTGTGAAAAAGGTCTCCGGCGTGGATCACGATATCCGGCCGCAATCTTTGCACGGCAGCGATGACCTGATTCCACGATGAATAAAAATCCTGTTCCCGTTGATTGATGCCGCTGACCGGATCGAGACGATGGTATTCGGAAAATCCGAGATGCGTGTCGGAAAAATGCAAAATCTTCACTTTATCTCCTGGTTTGGCTGGCCAGCGGAATTCCTAAATCAGTTTTGGCTGAACTTGCCGGCAGACCCGGCAGCTTGATTGTGGTTGGTTGGCCATGGGAATTCACAGACTTTTGTTGGAGCACCACTGTGGAAATATAGCAAGTAATTGGCAAGAATGAAACCAAAAGAGAAACAACCTTCACCCCCGGAGTCGCATGGCCAAGCCCGGGCAGGGCAGGCGTGGCGCACACTTGCCGGATGTGGCATAAACACCACAACTGCAGATGCGGATGTGCAAAAATGGCTGAAGCAGCCTGCGCTTATTTTTTTGTTATTATATCAGTTATGAGTTTTTCTGTTTTGGCAGGATTCAGGCACATTGTTTGCTTAAAGGCCGGTACAGGTTACAGGTATCGATGACAACCAGATTCTTTGAAGCAAAAAAGGATGAGCCCTCATGAAATCATCTGTCCTTATCGTTGAGCAAGATGAGACCATTCGCAAAATCGTGCAAAAGAGTCTCAACGGTTATGACTGTGAAGTGATTTCGGTCGATGATTTAGCCCGCGGCGTTCATTTGCTGAACGATTTGAAATCGATTCGCGGGATCATCTTGGACTATAATTTTCTCAAATCGACCATCGACGAGATTCTGGCCGAGATCCGCGATGTCGACCAGGAGCGGTTTATCATCCTGGTGGGCCATGCGACCGTCGATCAGGTCATCGAGTGCATCAAACACGGCGCTGACGACTTTATCGAAAAGCCTTTTGATTCTCTGGAGAATTTCAAACGCACGTTACATGAGTATCTGAGCAGGCCCACGTCTGCCCAGGCAAAGAGCGATTGGGAAGAGAGAGAACAGCCTTTTCTGCAACACCAATTGATCGGCAAGAGCAAATCGATCATCGAGCTCAAGAAAGCCATCTACAAAGTCGCTCCCCTGAACTCCACGGTGTTGATTCTCGGCGAGACCGGAACCGGCAAGGAAGTGGTCGCCCGCATGATTCACGAGCTCAGCCCACAGAAAAACGAAAATTTTGTGGCGGTGCATTGCGGCGGCATACCCGACACCTTGCTGGAGAGCAACCTTTTCGGTCATGAAAAAGGCTCGTTTACCGGTGCCTATCGCACGCAAAAAGGCTATTTTGAAAGCGCTGATCGCGGTACGATTTTTCTCGATGAGATCGGCGATACAACGCCTTCGTTTCAGGTCAAACTTTTGCGCATCTTGCAGGAAAAGGAATTCCGGCGCATTGGCGGCGCTGAGGTTTTGACCTCGCACGCCAGAGTAATCGCCGCGACCAACCGCAATCTCAAGGAATTGGTCAAAAAGGGCGAGTTCCGCGAAGATCTTTACTATCGGCTCAATGTCATCACCCTGGTGGTCGGGTCATTGCGCGTACGCGTCGAAGATATCGAATTGCTCATCCACCACTTTGTCAATTATTATTCAAAAAAGCACAACCATCTCGGTGTCTACCTGAAACCCGAAACCATCGAAATCCTCAAACGCCAGCCGTGGAAAGGCAATGTGCGAGAGTTGGAAAACGTGATCGAGCGTTTGGTGGCGTTATCGGATTCGGACTGGATTGGGCCCGCCGAGTTGCCGGATGAGTATTTGCAGCCTTTTCAGGGCGATCCACTCTCCGCTTCCAATCCACAATTGCTTCCCTATGCAGAGGCAAAGAATTCTTTTGAACGCGAATACGTGCGCCAGCTGCTCTTGTCGGTGGACGGCAATGTCTCGCAAGCCGCGAAAATCGCGCAAATGCCGCGGCAAAATCTGCATCTCAAAATCAAAAAGCATGGTTTGCGCGGCAAAATGCATGTCAGCCATGCGGAATCGATCTGCTGACCTCGATTTAAACCCGCCGCTTAAATCCGCCAGGCTTTGGTTGCGGATGGCATTGTTAAAAAAAGCCCCCTGAAAGAAGTCCTCAATCTTGCCTGTTTGCGAAACCGAATCGTCTTGCCCGGTTGGTCGACGCTTGCTGATGCGACCCCGGTTTTTCGGCAAAGTGCCGGTCCTGGGCGAAAAAATTGCAATATTTTACCGAATAGTAGAAAATTAGCTTGATTTATTTCAACAGACTAGCCTGATTAATTCATAAACAAAAGAAAAAAACATAAAACAGAATTAATTTACTAAATATTTATCGATTTTGACATCTTATTCAATACCTCTCTCTGCTATAAAGACAAAATCTACTTTTTGAACAGTTTCGCATTTTGGTTCGGGCGTATGTTTCCCATGGTTTTCAGAAAGTTTCAAAGTTGTCTACAACACCGAGCACGAA
>JAKQNP010000003.1 GCA_029565675.1 bacterium | reverse complement strand
TTCGTGCTCGGTGTTGTAGACAACTTTGAAACTTTCTGAAAACCATGGGAAACATACGCCCGAACCAAAATGCGAAACTGTTCAAAAAGTAGATTTTGTCTTTATAGCAGAGAGAGGTATTGAATAAGATGTCAAAATCGAAAAATATTTAGTAAATTAATTCTGTTTTATGTTTTTTTCTTTTGTTTATGAATTAATCAGGTTAGTAAAAATTTAGTCTTTAGGATCAAAATGAAATTCTTGGCTTAAAATACTCGGCTTCATGATATCAACATCACACCTGTAATGATAGGTTGGCACAATTTTTTTCAATTCTTCACTCGCTCTTAAAATTAAGTTCAATAGTTTATCTGTTGCCACTTCCGACATTTTCCTTTTAAAAAGCTCCTCTTTACATTTATTTATTAACTTTGAATAATATTCTATTTGTGCATCTCTGTTTAATTCCTGCACTTTTAATATATTTTGATATTTCATCAACTTGGCTGTTGTAATAGTCTGATTTACGTCGTATTCTTTCGACCAATTTATCAAAGTCTGTTTCGAGACCTCTAATTCTTTGGCTATAGATTCGAATGTTTCACCTTTGATTCTCAGTTCGATGAAACGTTCTTTTTTTTCATCTCTGGTCATGGTATATACTCCATTTACTACGTTCTAATGCCATAGGGGATATGGGTGAATAAGGTAAAATTTGAGCGATATTATAACCGTCTTTCAAATTTCATAACTCATTAATATTATTCTTATTAAATTTTCTGCCGAATTCAAATTACACCCTCTCATTTTCACTAAAACAGTACACTGCAGAATGTTTTAAGCCCAATTCAATATTTTCACAGGTACAAATTCTTTTAAATCATATATTTTCTTTAAATCATCAAGAAAAGGGTTCGATATTACACTCTCAAGGGGTGCCAAAAGCAAAAGGTTGTCGACTCGACAACCTTTTGTTGTTTTTTAGCCTTCCGCTAACTGATATCTTCTATCCGCCTGCAAGTGCATCGATTCTCTCCAAAGAACAGATAGTTATATCTGACGAGCAATTAAAAATTTCTCTGACTAAATCGTTGCGCTTGTTTCTCCTTGACTGGGAGCGGATTGTAGTCTATATTTTACTATCCACGGTTGTTTGAGCAGGCATTTGCAAGTGGATGCCCAATTTCAAGATAAGAAGTTTCAATTCAACCCACAGAAGGAGCTTTCCGGATTGGCACTGAAGCGACAAATACATTTTGTTCCACTTGAAGGTGCAGCAGTTTTTTCCTATACTTTTGATCCAGTGTTGAACGCAGTTCTGTTCTATTGATTTGGTGCTTCATCAACCAAGGGTAACCCGGTTTTTTCCTGTTCTCAAGGATCTTGTACAAATCGGAAGTTGGATCAGCAGCTGTAAAGATTCGAGGAACGATTGGCTCCGCACTTATGAATGACAAAATCATGAAAAACAAACTCACCCTTTTATTGCTCCTCACCTTCCTGGTACCTGTGGTTTCCTCTAATCAGGACTTTCGCTTTTCCCGCCTCACGCCGGATGACGGTTTGTCCCACGCCAATGTGACCTGTATCGCCCAGGACCGCAAGGGATTCATGTGGTTTGGCACTTTTAATGGGTTAAACCGCTATGATGGTTATCGGTTCAACCTCTACCATTACCGCCGCGCTGATTCTACCAGTTTGAGCCACAATTATGTCTCAGCGCTTTTTGAGGATCGCGACGGCTATTTATGGGTGGGAACAAGCGATGGTTTGAATCGCTACGATCGCAAGATGGATCGTTTTGCATCCCATAAACATGAGCCTGGCAATCCAGCCAGCATCAGCGACAATCAGATCGAAACGATTTTTGAAGACAGTCAAGGTCGCCTGTGGATCGGTACGCGAAATGGCGGCCTCGAACTGTTCAACCGGGACAGCGAATCTTTTTCACATCATTTGCATGATGAAAGAGACCCCAAAACACCGAGCAGCAACACTATACGGGTAATTTTCGAGGACAGCGGCGGGAATTTGTGGATTGCCCATGAAAATGGGACGATCGATATTTTGCCGAAAGACAGCAACGAATTTCGCCATCTCTCGATTCTCGGAAAAAAGCTGACAGAATACCGGATCACCGATATAGTCGAATCGCCGAATCAGAATATCTGGATCAGCACCCAGGGAGATGGACTCTATCGGTTCAAGCTGGAAAAGGACGGCGTATCTTTCGTTGCACACTATCGGCATTCTCTGGATGAAAGCGGGATCAGCAGCAATGTTGTTCTCTGCTTGATGGTCGACAGCCACAATAAGCTCTGGATCGGCACCGAGGACAGCGGGATCGCTATAATGGATTTGGCGACCCATACTTTTCAATACTGCCGACATGATCCGTTTGATCAATCCAGCCTGAGCCACGATTCTGTATGGTCGATTTTTGAGGACAGGGCTGGCACAATCTGGGTCGGAACCTATGCTTTTGGTATCAATTTGCTGACAAACCGAAAATCTTATTTTCATCATTACAAACATTATCCGGGAAGAGAAAACGGCCTGAGCCAGGATATGGTGAACGCCTTCGTCGAGGATCGAGATAACAATCTGTGGATTGCGACTGATGGTGGGGGGCTGGACTATTTCGACAGAAAGAACAACAGATTTGTAAATTACAGCAAACAGAACAGCGCTATTGGGAGCAACGTAATCGTAAGCCTGTGCAAGGACCGCAAGGACCGCCTTTGGCTTGGAACCTGGGCCGATGGCTTGTATCAATTCGATAGAAATTCGAACCGCTTCCTTCGTTTTGATAGTGAAAAAGACGGGCTGGCGAGCGACCGAATTTTGCATATATTGGAGGACAGGGATGGAGGGTTGTGGCTCTGTACATTCTGGGGTGGCTTGACCTATTTCGATATCGATACCCGGGTAACGATTGTTTATGACAAGAACAACAGTGGCCTTAGCGATGATGATGTGCGTGTGGTGATGCAAGATTTCGACGGCCATTTATGGATTGGCACCGATATCGGGCTGGACTTTTTTGATCTGGAAACAAAATCCTTTGCTCATTACCGGCATGATGAGCGAGAAGGCAGCTTGAGCAAAGGTTTTGTTCACGCAATTATTCAGGGCAGCGATTCTGCGATCTGGATCGGCACGTCAGATGGATTGAACAAATTTGACCGAAAAAATCAGAGATTTATCCATTATTCGACGGACGATGGCCTGGCCGACAAGGAGATTAAAAGTATTGTCGAGCAAAATGACCGGATTCTCTGGGTGGCAACAAACAAGGGAATATCCCGATTTGATCGGGTGACTGGGATGTTCAAGAATTACGACGTCACAGACGGTTTGCAGGGCAATGATTTCAATGCGCGAAGTGGACTGAGAACAATGCGCGGCGAAATGTTGTTCGGTGGTAACAATGGTTTCACCATTTTTCAGCCTGACGAAATCCAGGACAATTCCTATATCCCGCCGGTTGTCATCACAGATTTCAGACTCTTCAATAAACCGGTGCCCATCGGCAACGAGGCTTCTGCTCTACAGCAGCATATCAGCGAAACGCAGGAACTGCGCCTGACCTAGCGCGATGCCATGTTCTCTTTCGAATTTGCAGCTCTGAACTATATTTCGCCAGAGAAAAATCAATATGCCTATATGCTGGAAGGCTTTGATCCCGGTTGGAATGAAATAAAGTCGACGAGAACAGCGACCTATACCAATCTCGATCCGGGTGACTATGTGTTCAGGGTAAAAGCCTCGAACAATGACGGAATCTGGAACGAAGAAGGGGCTTCGATCAAAATCCGTATCGAACCGCCTATTTGGAAAAAATGGTGGGCCTATCTGATCCAAGTTATGGTTGGATTGGGCCTTATCTTTTTTGTGATTCACTATTTTACCAGCCGGCAGCGTTTGAAGAATGCTCTGGATATGGAAAAGTTGGAACTGGAAAAGATGTACGAATCGGACCAGATGAAAACCCGATTCTTTGCCAATATTGCGCATGAATTTCATTCGCCTCTCACTTTGATTCTGGGCCCTTTGGAAAAACTGATCGCCTCCCAAAAAATCGATGTAACCTCACAAAGCAGTTTAAAGCTTATCTATGGCCATGCGAAACGATTGCAGCGCATGACCGGACAGTTGAAAGAAATTCAGAAAATCGAAACCGGCGATTTGCAGCTCAGCCTGGCACGCGGTAACATCATCCGATTTGTTGAAAATATTGCAAATTCATTTCGCGATTATGCAGTCGAGCACAGAATTCAATATCGGTTCAAAACCGAAAAAGATACGGTTATCGTGTGGTTTGATCAGGATAAACTGGACAAGATCATTTACAATCTGTTGTCGAATGCCTTCAAATTCACACCGGATGGGGGCGAAATTACCATCCAGATTGCCATTTTATCGTCCGACGGCATGACAACTGGCAGACCCGGAAAACGGATGGCAGCAGAGTATGCTGAAATAACGGTGCAGGACAATGGAATTGGAATAGCCGAGGACAAAATCGAGCAAGTCTTTCAACGTCATTACCATATTCAGGATTACCAGGGACAACATTACGAAGGCAGTGGCATCGGCCTGGCGCTCGCATATGAGTTGATCCAACTGTACGGAGGCGAAATTGTTGTCAGCAGCAAGGAAGGGCAGGGAGCAAAATTTACTGCTCACATTCCGATCGACGAGCAGTATCTGGAAGAAAACCAGTTGGTCGGCGAATTCAATCTTCTTCCTGCCAACCTCTCATCAGATCTCGACGCAAACGCGAGCGATTTGGATCAAATCGATGCGTTGGAAATAGCCGATCAAAAAATATCGATGAAAGATATTCCCATCATCCTGATCGTTGAAGATGACGAAGAAGTCAAAAATTATATCAAAAAAACCCTGGAAGCGAGATATCGCATCCTCTGCGCCGAAAATGGCCTGGACGGATTCAAGAAAGCGGCCAAGATCATACCGGATCTGATTATTACTGATATCAAAATGCCGGTTCTGAGCGGGACTGAGCTGGTGAAAAAACTGCGAGAAGATGAAAAAACCTCTCACATTCCGATCATTCTGTTAACCGCCTATTCTGCAAACGAATATCAAATCGATGGACTGAGCAAAGGTGCCGATGCCTATCTGACAAAACCGTTCAACGTCGATATTTTGCATGCTCAAATATCCAATTTGCTGGAATCCCGACGAAAATTGAGAATCAAGTTCAGCCGTAAAATTCAACTCGACCCTCAACAAGTCGATATCGAGGATACAGATGAAAAATTTCTCAAGCTTGTGATGGCTACAATCGAAGAGCACATGGGAGATAGCAAGTTTAATGCAGAAATACTGAGCAGAAAAGTGGGAATGAGCCGCATGCAGCTGTATCGAAAATTGCGCGGTTTGACCAATCAGACGGTTCATGAGTTCATCCGCAGCATCCGCTTAAAAAGGGCGGTTCAGTTGCTCGAACAGAAGCGGATGACCATTACAGAAGTTGCCTATGAAGTCGGATTCAACGACTTGACCTATTTTGCGCGCTGTTTCCGCAAGCAGTATCAGAAATCTCCCTCCGAATATCTTTCCCGGTAGACGGTTTTTAGCCAAATCGGACCAGATCGTTGATTTGCTCCTGGTTCCAGCATTGCATTTTTTCAGATTATCCAAGCCCACCCCTTTGGTCAATCCATTTTTCCTGCTGATCGCTGATTGAGTATCCCAAACTGGAATTTTGTTACAATAGTCCGATACTTTGTTACTATTGCCATAGACAGAATGGTGAAAAGTTGTTAAATACTGTTGTACAACCAAAGGCAGGCTTGTATGAAAACAACCCATCCGCTTTTTATCGGATGCTGTGGCATCCGAACCGAGCATCTAAAGGTGCGAGGCGAGATCGTCACCCTCCAGAACGAAAAGTTTTACAAGATCGCCAACTCCGATTTGATGCCCCCCTTTTTGATGAATATTGTCAGCAGCAGCGATTTATGGATGTTTATATCCAGCACAAGTGCGTTGACTGCAGGACGCCGCAACCCCGATTGTGCATTGTTTCCCTATGTTACGGATGATCAAATTCATGATTCGCAAGAGACAACCGGCAGCAAAACAATCGCATTTGTCAGCAAAGAGCACAAATCCCACTTGTGGGAGCCGTTTTCCCGCCATTATTGGGGTGTCTATCGAACAGAAAGAAATATCTACAAAAATATCATCGGCAATCAGATCATTTTTGAGGAAGTGAATCACGATCTGAAAGTCAATTTTCAATGTTCCTGGCTCAATAGCGATCGATTCGGTCTGATAAAAAAAACGCAGTTCCGAAATGACGACTCAAAACCAATAAAAATATCCATTCTTGATGGTATCCAAAATCTTCTCCCGGCAGGTGTGAATCGAAAGCTGCAGTTGGAGTACAGCACCCTTGTTGACGGGTATAAAAAAAATGAGTTGCAACCCGACACGGGACTGGCATTGTATACGCTCAGTTCGATTCCGACCGATCGCGCTGAACCGAGTGAATCGCTCAGAGCGACAACCGTTTGGTCTGTCGGGCTGGATCATCCGATCGTTCTGTTATCAGCTGCGCAGATGGATGCGTTCCGGCGTGGCCAGGCTGTCGTGCAGGAGACCGATGTCCACGGCAAGCGCGGTGCTTATTTTTTGGTGTCTGAATTCGAACTTTCGGCTGGTGGAGAACGAGAGTGGTACCTGCTGGCTGATGTGGACAAGGATCAATCTGAAATCGTTGCTCTCGAGCGATTCCTCGCTGCTGATCGAACGACAAAACAGCGCTCTATTGAGGAACAGGTCGCAAAAAACAGCAAAGATCTGCAGCGGAGACTTGCCCGTGCCGACGGTTTTCAATTGACCGGAGATTCGCTGAATGACCTGCGCCATTGTTCGAACACCTTGTTCAATATCATGCGTGGGGGTATTTTTGAAGACGGTTACTGGATCCAATCATCAGACTTTTGCTCGTTTGTCGAACAGGCAAACAAGCCTCTCGCCGTTGCCAACCAAAAGGTCCTGTCAGGCTTGCCAGAACGGTTGCTAATCCAAGAGTTGATCGAACGCCTTCTGCCCGTTGATCCTGACCTGGAAAAACTCTGCTATGAATATTTGCCCCTTGCTTTCGGGCGCCGCCATGGAGATCCCAGCCGTCCCTGGAATCAATTTTCTATTGATATCATCGACGAACAGGGCAATAAAAAGCTCAACTATGAGGGTAACTGGCGGGATATCTTTCAGAATTGGGAAGCACTCGCCCTGTCTTTTCCTGAATACATCGAGAACATGTTGACCAAGTTTGTCAATGCCTGTACTGCAGATGGCTACAATCCCTACCGCGTGACCCGCGATGGTTTTGACTGGGAAGTGCCAAATCCCTCTGAATCCTGGGCAAATATCGGGTATTGGGGCGATCACCAGATCATTTATTTGCTCAAGTTGCTCGAATTATCCGTTCATCATCATCCCGGCAAGATCAACAGGTTGTTGACACGGGAAATCTTCGCTTATGCCAATATACCCTACAAGATCAAATCCTATTCCGCCATCCTGCAAAATCCCCGCGAAACCATCGATTTCGATTTTGCGCTGGACCGGGAGATCCGCAAACGCGTGAGCGAGATGGGCTCGGATGGAAAGTTTATACTGGATGAAAAGAATCGAATATTTCATGTCAATCTGACAGAAAAACTGCTGGTTCTGATTTTGGCCAAGTTTTCCAATTTCATTCCCGAAGCAGGGATCTGGATGAACACACAGCGCCCAGAATGGAACGATGCCAATAATGCTCTGGTCGGATACGGCGCATCCATGGTGACGCTCAGCTATCTGAGGCGATTCCTCGAATTTTGCCTGCAACTCTTCAAAGAGCTGGATGTAAAGGAAATCCAGGTCACCGAGCAGGTTTTCCAATTCTTTATGCAGATCAAAGAAGGTCTGGAGTGCTTTCAGGAGTTGTTGAGTGAACCTTTCACCAGCAGGGAGCGAAAACGATTTTTAGACCAAGTGGGGCAAGCCGGCAGCGATCACCGAATGAACATCTATGAAAATGGATTTGGGGTCCGCAGAAAACACCTGAAAACAGACGACTTGCTCTCTTTTTTCCAGATTGGAATCCGTTACATCGACCATTCGCTACAGGCAAACAAGCGGCAAGACAATTTCTATCACTCCTACAATTTGATCCAAATGACGGTCAAGGAAGGAATATCGATCCGGCATATGGTTGAAATGCTGGAGGGTCAGGTTGCCCTTCTCAGTTCCGGATATCTCACGTTCGAAGATGCCGCGATGCTGGTCAGTTCTCTTCCCGCCAGCGATTTGTATCGCCAAGATCAATCCAGCTACCTGTTGTATCCAGACCGTCGCTTGAGCCGGTTTATGGATAAAAATATCATTCCGCGGGAATTGCTGAATCGATCGGCCCTTTTGCAGACATTTTTGCAGCAGAGAGAAAAAACGATCGTCAAAGAGGATGATCTCGGTCAGGTTCATTTTAACAGTCAGTTCCGGAATGCACAGGTTTTGGAGCAAGCCCTTGATGAATTGAAAACCCGCCGTCCCGATGTCAGCCCGGATGAAATACGAACGATCCTGGATATCTATGAAACGATTTTCGATCATCAATCTTTTACCGGGCGATCCGGCACCTTTTACAAATACGAAGGGCTTGGCAGCATCTATTGGCATATGGTTTCCAAACTCTTGCTGGCGGTCCAGGATATGTTTTTTCGCGCCGTCGATGCACATGCTCATCCAGATGCCTTGCGCGAGCTTCAAAAGGCCTATTATGAAATTCGAGAAGGATTGGGCAGTCACAAAAGCCCCGAATTGGTAGGCGCCTTTCCAACGGATCCCTATTCACACACGCCGAAAAATGCCGGAGCGCAGCAACCCGGAATGACCGGACAGGTAAAAGAAGATATCATCGCACGATTTGGAGAGTTGGGTGTTCGGGTTCACGATGGCGAGATTCGCTTCGAGCCGAGGTTGTTGAGGGACGACGAATGGCTGAACAAGCCTCAGGTTTTTCACTATTTCGATGTGAACAACCAGCAACAATCGATTGAACTCGAAAAAGGGATGTTGGCATTCACCCTTTGTCAGGTGCCGATTGTTTATCGGCAATCGAGTGAACAAAAAGTGATTGTCTTCACTCGAAAGGGACAAGAGAAAGAAATGCAGGGCCTGAGGATCGATGCCGGTCTGAGCCGATCCATTTTTCAGCGGCAAGGCGAGATCGAAAGAATCCAGGTCCAGGTGTCACAAGTCTTTATCAACAGAAATTTCTCGCAATCGTTCTGAACGGGACTGAATCACGGATTTACATTAAACGCAGGAGGCTTTATGGTTTCGCCGAGCAACAATCCGAGACACCGGCTCATCGGATTTCTCTTTGTTTTTGCCGTGCTGCTTGTCCTGCCCTTTGCATCTGCCGAGAGCCAAGCACAGGCTGGCCAGGTACAAATTGTCACCGATGGCTCGGGTTCGAGGCTGCTGGTGGATGGCAAGGTTTTGATGATCAATGGGATGAACTGGGATTATTTTCCCATTGGCACCAACTACAGCTACAGTCTATGGGTGCAGTCGGACGATGTGATCAGAGCGGCGCTCGACTCTGAAATGTCGCTGCTGAAAAGCATGGGGGTAAATACCATTCGAGTATATACCGGAATTCAACCGAAATGGATTCAGTATATTTATGAAAAATATGGGATTTATACCGTACTGAACCATTCCTTTGGCCGCTATGGTGTGACTCTGGACGGCGCGTATATCGTGAATACGGAATATTCTGATCCGCGTGTTCGCGATTATCTTCTTTCCGAGGTCAGAGCTCTGGTGAACGATTTTAAGGATGTTCCCGGCCTGTTGATGTATTTGCTCGGAAATGAAAACAACTATGGTTTGTTTTGGGAAGGGGCCGAGACTGAAGATATCCCGATGGAGGATCGGCAATCCACAATTCGCGCCCGCGATATGTACAAACTTTTCAATGAAGCAGCCAAAGCGATGAAGAAAATCGAAACCTCGCATCCCATCGCCATGTGCAACGGCGATGTGTTGTTTGTCGATATCATCGCAGAGGAATGCAAAGACATCGATGTCTATGGGACCAATATGTACCGCGGGATATCCTTTGGTGATGCCTTTCAAACCGTGAAAGATCGGCTCAACAAGCCGATCATGTTCACCGAATTCGGCGCCGATGCCTTCAACGTGCTCGACAACAGCGAGGATCAACTTTCGCAGGCGCAGTATCTGCTGGGGAATTGGCAGGAAATCTACCAACACGCAAGTGGACTTGGCGGGGTTGGCAATTCCATCGGTGGCTTTACTTTTCAATTCAGCGACGGTTGGTGGAAGTATGGCCAGACCAGCAATCTGGATGTGCAGGACAACAATGCATCCTGGGGGAATGGAGGTTACCAATACGACTACGAAGAGGGTGAAAACAACATGAACGAGGAGTGGTTCGGTATATGTGCCAAAGGGCCGACCAGTCCTCGTGGGACCTATCAACTCTACCCGCGGGCAGCCTTTTATGCTCTGCGGGAAGCGCATCGCCTGAATCCTTATACAGAAGGACTGACGGTTGAAAGAGTAAAGGACTATTTTTCGAATATCCAGGTTATGGATGCCGTCCTGCAGGCGCGGGGTGACCGGGCAGCACTGGTCGGAGCGCAAACCGGCGCGGTGAGAGTCAGAGGGTTGCGGGCAGAGTTCACGACCTTCAGTACCGGCGGAGAGATGATCACCACACCAAATGATCCAGTTCTGGGAGAATCGGCATACCCCAATGCCCTGGGCTTTGACCATATGCAGTCCTACTATGCCGATATCGAAGCAAAGCCGACCGAGGGTCTTCGCGGGCAGGTATCGTTGAATGTGCTTGGGCACATCGCAGAAAATCCTATCGATGAAATCTTTTACGAGAATCGGGGTCGCACACAAGATGTGCAGACCGACCAGGGAAATCTGCAGGTCACTTCGCTGAACCGCGTCCAGGTTTACCGGGCTAGCGTCGACTGGAACAGTCGATGGTTCAATATGCACGGATTTTACCGGACCGGTCATTATCACTGGGGGTACGAAGGCGATTTCTTCGGTCTCTACCCAGAAGCCAATTACGGACCGAACATCGATATCTATAACGGCGAAGCGCCGCTGGGCTTTGAGTTGCATGGCAAAAAATCGTTGAACGGCCTTAAAGTCGCATTTGGGCCCGAGCTGTGGTGGGGCGCCAATCCGGCTGTTCTGGTCAAATACAGCCGCAAATTGGGCCGTTTCGAGCTTACCGGCATGTATCATGAAGACATTGATGAGCAGGCGCCGGCGGTCAGTTCTTTCGCCATTCCGGCCCCGCCGACCAAGAGAGCGACCCTGCATGCTGAAACGACGCTTGGGGAGCTGGGGATTGAAGCCGGCGGTATCTGGGCGGGCGAACCGCGGATTGGTGAGATCTTTCAGATCGTCGATGGAGCGGCTGGCAATTATCAGGTCTATCAGGACAGGATCAACTCGGATGACACCTGGGGCGGCAAAATCAAACTGACCTATTCCCGCGGACCGTGGCATTGGTATGCCCAGGGTGCGGCCATGGGGCTGGTTGCCGGCGGCGGCGCGGATTATACCCAGACTTTTACCGGTTGGAGGCTGAAAGACAGCGGCAGCGGCAACCAGTACAACGCTCTGACCGGTTTCACCTATACTTGGGGCAATTTGCAGATCGCTCCCAATTTCCTGTGGCAAAAACCCATCGAAGACCCCATTCCAGCCGATGTGCCGGCACCCGGCCGGCCGCGCAACATCCTCTCGGATCCTTTTGCCGTGCGTGCCAACCGGGAAACGACAGCCGGCGAGCTCTTGCTGACTTTTGATCCGACACCGGCCACCTGGATGTATGCATGGGACAGCGATATGGCGGAGGACGCCAGGTTGGCGATCAGCGCAGGTTATGTCTTTCGGCATCACCCAACCACCCAGGACGCGGGAATTGGCATCCTCAAGGATGGACGCACCATTTTTGCTTTTCCTGGTGCCCCGCCAGCACGGGATTTGTGGGAAACCCATGCCCGCATCGTCTCGAAATGGGGTCCGCATTTTGGCGTGATCGCCAACCTGTTTGCCGGCGATGCTGAGCCCAATGGCAGCGATGCGCGCTTGATCCATCGCTACGGCGGAGATGTCAGGCTGATCTTTAACGATGTCAAACTGACCTCCATGGTCAAGGTGAACGATTGGGGTCCCTACGATTACCATCGCGATTTCAACTTGACTTATCCATTGCAGATAATGGCCGATTTGTCCACAACGGTCGGAAAACCCAAATGGTTTGATCTGCCGCAGACCCGTTTGGGTATCCGCTATACCTGGCGTTCTCTGGATGACTATTCACCGCGGTACTGCCCGACCCGAACACTGAATGACATCGGAGAGTGGGAATGCGATCCATTGGCACCGGGTTTTTCAAACGGCAACGAGTGGGAAATCAGAACGTATCTGCACTTCAGTATCGGCATGTAAACAACAGGTCTTGGCTGCAGGACGATCCGATTTTCCTGCAAGCAATGAAATTTATCATCGATTTTAAGTCTGGAGACATGACATGATCACGAGAATCTTTACTTGTCTCTTATCAATGGCCGTACTCATTCTGACTTTTGGTTGTCAAAGAGACATCGGTTTATTGGCTCCTGCCTCTTTCCCGACATCCGGAGAGGTCTTTCTGGATGGATTCGGTGCCGGGCTGGATTATCAAGCCTTTTCGAACTCGAAGCTGGATGCGATCAGCATTGACCTGCAGGAAAAACAGGCCGGGGAAAAATCTCTCAGAATAACGGTTCCCAGCGAGGGAGATCCATCCGGCTGGTATGCCGGCGGCGCATTTGTCGCTCCCGGCGGTCGCGACCTGTCCGGCTATAATGCGCTGACCTTTTGGGCAAAAGCGAGCATGGTGGCACCCATAGGCCTGGTCGGTATTGGCAACGATAACTCGGGAAACTCTTTGTATCCCGCTTCGAGATCGGACTTGACCTTCACCACACATTGGCAAAAATTTGTGGTTCCCATTCCACTGGCCAGCAAACTTTCGGCTGAAAAAGGGATGTTCCAGTATTCCATCGGCGCTTATGAAAAAGCGGGGTTTTATGTCTGGTTTGACGACATTCAATTCGAAAATCTGGGGAGCATTGCCCATCCCCGGGCGGTCATCGCTTCGACGACCCTCACCGGAGAAGCCGGGGAAGTCCTGAATGCCGGTATTACAGGTGTGACATTCAATATCAACGGCGTCGATCAAACCGTTACTGCCGCGCCGGCCTATTTTACCCTGATCTCGTCCAATGAATCGGTTGCCACAACCAGCACAGAAGGCAAGATTACTGCCATGGATATCGGCAGCGCAGAAATTACCGTTAAATTGGGCGATGTAGAGGTTGCGGACAAAATCACGGTTACTGTGGTTTCACCGGCTCCCAAGCCCCTGACGGCCGCTCCGCTTCCGACGGTCAGTGCAACTGATGTGATCTCTTTATTCAGCAATGCCTATGATAATGTCAATGTGAATACCTGGAACACCGGCTGGCTCTATTCGACGGCCGTGTTGACAGACATGCAAATTGCTGGCGATGACGTCAAGCGGTATACCGATCTGAACTTTGTCGGCATCGAATTCACTGCGCCGGCGATTGATGCGTCAAACATGACCCATTTCCATCTGGATATCTGGACACCCGATCCAACGGCAGCGCCGGCGGCCTTTAAGGTCCAGTTGGTTGATTTTGGTGCGAATGGAGTCTACGGCGGAGGGGATGATTCATCGCATGAACTCTCGTTTGCCAGTCCGATTCTCAAGTCGGAAACCTGGGTAAGTCTGGATATACCGCTCACAGCTTTCGCCGGCCTGGCCAATCGATCCCATCTGGCGCAGCTGGTCCTTTCAGGTGATCCCAATACCGTCTATGTCGACAACGTCTATTTGTACAAAGGATCCACAACAATACCGACCGAACCAAGTGCAGCGGCTCCAACTCCGGCTTTTTCGGCCTCAGATGTCGTTTCACTTTTCAGCAATGCTTATACGAATGTCCAGGTAGACACCTGGTCGGCGACCTGGGACAATGCCAACGTGGCTGATGTCAAGATTGCTGGCGATGACGTCAAAAAGTACACCAATCTGGTATTCGCCGGAATCGAGTTCACGTCTCAGACCGTGGACGCCTCGGCTATGACCCATTTTCATATGGACTTCTGGACCCCGGATCCAACAGGATCTCCGGCGGTTTTCAAGATCAAACTGGTGGATTTCGGTGCCGGTGGTGTCTTCGGTGGGGGGGATGATGTCGAGCATGAACTGGTCCTCAACGCCACCACAATGCCGGCGATCGCAACCGGAGCATGGGTGAGCCTCGATATTCCTCTGACAGCTTTTGCAGGAATGACCACAAAGGGTCATGTAGCGCAGCTGATCATTTCGGGTGATCCGAATACGGTTTTTCTGGATAATGTGCTGTTTCACAAGTAAAGAAGGCCGGTATAAGCAGAAAGCAGCATTCTTTACCACCCGGGTTCGATGTTTTTTTGCATCGAACCCGGGGAAATCAAGAGAGGGTGTGAAATGATCACGATTGGAAAAAGAGTATTTCTCGCTGTTCCATTCATCATTTTAGTGGCCATGCTGGGCAACTGCGACACCAGCACCGAACCCGAGGCGCCCAACTGGCAGCTCGTTTGGCAGGATGAGTTCGATGGAGAAACCAATTCGTTGCCGGATGCAACAAAATGGGGTTTTGATATCGGTTCCGGATGGGGAAATGATCAGCTTGAATATGACACCAACCGAAGAGAAAATGCATCCTTGAATGGGCAGGGACATCTGGTTATCGTTGCACGCAAAGAGAATTATCAGGGTTATGCCTACACCTCTGCACGAATCCATACACGCGATTTATTCGAGCAGACCTATGGCCGATTCGAGGCCAAAATTCTCCTGCCGTGGGGGCAAGGTATCTGGCCTGCTTTCTGGTTGCTGGGGGCAAACGAAGACGAGGTGGGGTGGCCGGAATGCGGTGAAATCGATATCATGGAATACCGGGGCCAGGAACCGTACAGGGTTCATGGTAGTCTGCACGGGCCGGGTTACTCGGGTTCGAAACCGGTAACCGACAACTATGATTTGTACAACGATCGGTTTGATGCCGGCTTTCACGTCTTTGCCGTAGAATGGAGTCCGAATGCTATCAAATGGACCGTCGATGACAAACTCTACCAGACGGTCGCTCGTGCCGACCTTCCAGGACCGTGGGTGTTTGATCATCCCTTCTACATCATTGTCAACCTTGCAGTCGGCGGCAATTATGTGGGGATGCCGAGCGAGAGCACGGTCTTTCCGCAGACGATGGTGGTCGATTATGTGCGGGTGTATCAGGAGGTGCGATAGAGGGTGATTCGCTTTGGTCAGGACGGCTATCATGAAGAGCAAAACGATTGAACTGAGCATCAAGCGGGGAGACATTCGTACGGCCGTGGGTTTCAGGTGGAGCCAGTTTGAGCTCGAAAACGCAAATCGGTCCTCATTCTGTGAATTGGAGAAAACATGAGTGAACATCAGCCGCATACAACGGCACCCGAAGATCGTCTTTCTTTTGGGCAAAAATTCTCTTATGGACTCGGATCGATCGTCAACAATCTTTTGGGCGGCGCTATAGGATTCATGTCGATTGTACTCAATGTTGGGCTCGGGATCAATCCGGCCTTGGTTGGCACCCTTCAGGCTATCCCGAGATTCACGGATGCATTGACAGACCCGATCATGGGCTACATATCAGATAAAACCCGGTCCCGTTTTGGCAGACGCCGTCCCTATATCTTTATTGGCGCTATTTGCGTCGGAATTGTCTTTGCTCTGATGTGGCAACTGCCGTCTGGCCACAGCGAAATGTTTTATTTCTGGTTTTTTCTTTTCGGTTCGATTCTGTTTTATCTGTTCTATACTGTTTTTGCTACTCCCTGGGTCGCGCTTGGATATGAATTGACCTCGGACTATCACGAGCGGACCCGGTTGATGGCGGTCATGAATTTTATGGGACAATTCGCCTGGATTTCCTTGCCATGGTTTTATGCCATCATGGAAAACGACCGGCTTTTTTCGGACTCGGTCCAGGGCGCCCGGACTCTGGCCATCGTAATCGGAGTTTTTGTGGCTGTGGTGGGCATCATGCCGGCCATTTTTTTACGGGAACGCTTTGCAAATCGCAAGGATCAAAAAGAAAACGCAAGTCCGCTAAAAGGGCTGAAAAGCAACCTCTCGGCATTTGCGAAGGGATTGGTGATCACCCTGAAACAGCGCGAATTTTTAAAACTCTGCGCCGGAACGTTTTTTCTCTTCAATGGCATCATGTTGGTCGGTGCATTTAGCTCCTATATCACCATTTTTTACGTAAGCGGCGGCGATACCGATATGGGCGCAAAGTATATGGGAATTTTTGGAAGCATCAACACCGCATCGACTTTGGGCGCCATCGTCATCGTCACCTGGCTTTCATCGAAGCTGGGCAAACGGCGAACGTTCTTGATCGCGACGGCGGTCACTCTGGTGGGCAGTCTGCTCAAGTGGTTCTGCTATGATCCCCTGGCCCCCTGGAAGGTGTTGCTCCCGGCACCCTTAATCGCAGTGGGAATGGGCGGCCTTTTCACCTTGATGGGTTCGATGATCGCAGATGTTTGCGATATGGATGAACTCGAAACAGGTGAACGCCGCGAAGGGATGTTCGGATCGATTTATTGGTGGATGGTCAAGCTGGGAATGGCGCTGGCCTTTGGCATTTCCGGTTACCTTCTTAACGCCACTGGATTCCAGGTCGAAATGGGCGGTGCGCAAACATCCCGGACATTCCTGCTCATGCGAATTTTTGATGTGATTATTCCGGCCACAGCAGCGGCTCTGTCAATCTGGGCAGTGGCATCATTCAAAATCAGCGAGGAAAAGTCCTACGAAATTCGTCAGGAACTGCTTGCTCGCAGAAAAAACAACACGGCAACTCTACCGGCAGACTAAACCGGCAACCATCACAACAAGGGCCCGAATCCCGTGTTAACAGAACCCAACAAAATAGTTTACATTTAATGCAAGTCCGGCAACAACCCCTCCACCCGTTGGTGCAAAGATCTTATTGTGTTTATTGGGGATTTGATGTGAAACACCGAATCCGGGAAGGATCTCGATGATGAAAATGCGAAAATTGTTATTTCTGATTGGCTGTCTGGGCTTGTTTTCACTGACCACGAGCTGCCAGAATCTGGCTGACGAAATCGTTTCCGAACCGCCTGCAGATGTTAAAACCATCACGATCACGATGGTGGCGAAAAGTGCTTCCAATCCGGTTTTTCTTTCAGCAAGAGCAGGTGCGGAAGCTGCTGCCAGCGATTTGTCTGAAAAGTACAGCAAGCTGGACGTAAGAATCGATTGGCGCACACCCTTTAGTGAGGACGCCGCAGAACAGGCGGAGCGCATACGCAATGCAGTGCAAGATGGAACCGATGCGATCATTGTTTCCTGTTCAGATGATTCGATCTTGACAGAGGCTATCGACCGGGCAGTTGAAAGCGGTGTGCCGGTTATGACCTTTGACAGCGATGCTCCCGATTCAAAGAGATTTGCTTTTTACGGCCCAGATGACTTGGAAATCGGCGAGACGATCATGCAGGAGATGGCCGCGCTTTTGGGTGAAAGAGGCAAAGTCGCTATCCTAGCTGGCAGCCAGAGCGCGCCCAATCTTAAAAAACGCGTGCAGGGCATTAGAAATGCAGCAATCCAATATCCCGATATCGAAATTGTTGGCGAGTTTAACCACGCAGAAAACCCAGAAGATGCGATTGCCAAAATGACCCAGGTCAACGAGACGTATCCTGACCTCAACGGGTGGGCTATGGTTGGCGGTTGGCCCTTTTTCAGCGAGAGCCTGTTGAATCAGCTCGAGCCTGGCCGCTACAGGATCGTCGCTGTGGATGCCCTGCCCGTACAATTGATCTATCTTGAGAGAGGCATCGTGGACATCTTTCTGGGACAACCCACCTTCATGTGGGGAGAAATGTCTGTGCGCAAGGTTATCGATAAAATATTCTGGCAAAAAGATGTTGACGAAATAAACCAGATGAAACCGATTCGGGTGTGGAAAGATAACCTGGGTGGCTGGTCGCGGCAACTTCGAGCGTGGGGTTATGAAGACATTTCTAGAGAGTATCTGAAGATGTGAATGAGCTGTTGCAGCCTCGAAGTTGCCGTGATGGGCAGCACAAAAGCTGGTGTGTTGCGCCGGTCAAATATACCGGTTTTGGTCACTCCGTTTCCATCGGGAAAATAATCAATGAAACGCTTCCTGTTTCAGCCCCAACAGGGTGCAAATGCCCAAACCGGCAGCCTTTTATTGAGTTATTCGCGCAACTTTTTGTTTTCATAATGCGGTTGTGATTCTGTCAACTTATCGGTGATTTGGTGCAAAGCACCGAATCCAGGAAGGGACAACATGTCTAGCAAAAGCCGAGTGCACACATCCCTGGCCGGTGTCGATTTTTCCGCCATGTCGAAGAACGAATTGGACCGCGTTTTCCTCGAAATACTGAATGCAGGTATCCATGGTCTCGCTTTCAGTGTTTACCTCGAGAATCAAGGGCCTGGGACTCAGATCAGTGACGATCAGATTCGGACAAGAATGCAGATTATTCAACCCTATACCAGATGGGTGCGATCGTTCTCCTGCATCGATGGCAACGAGCTCATACCAGGTATCGCACATGAATATGGACTCAGAACGCTGGTTGGCGCCTGGCTGGGAACAGACACAAAAAAGAATGAGAAGGAAATAGAGGGTGTTATTCAAGTCGGCAAGGCCGGTCATGCGGATATCATCGCTGTCGGCAATGAGGTTTTGCTTCGTGGGGATTTGCCGGAAGAACAAATCGTTGAATACATGGCACACGTCAAAAGAAATGTGCCGGGTATCCCGATTGGCTACGTGGACGCCTATTATGAATTCACCCTGCATCCCCGCATCAGCGATGCCTGCGACATCATACTGGCCAATTGCTATCCGTTTTGGGAAGGCTATCCTTTCGAACATTCCTTGCTTTATCTGAAAGACATGTATCACCGTGCAATGAAAGCGGGCAACGGCAAAAAAGTTATTGTCACGGAAACGGGCTGGCCGAATCGCGGCAGCGCCGAAAGGAGTGCGCTACCGTCCTATGAAAATGCGGTCAAGTATTTTATCAATGCCTTTCAATGGGCGTTGGATGAAAATGTCGAAATTTTCTATTTTTCCAGTTTTGATGAAACCTGGAAAATTGCCGCGGAAGGGGATGTGGGCGCTTACTGGGGTTTGTGGGATAAGAATGGAAAGTTAAAATACGGTTGAGAGCGCGGAGCGGTCGGTCGGAAACCTTTTATAGACGGGTTCGATAGCAGATCATCGGTTACCGACGATCGGAATCGGGAAAACCAACACGTGATTTTTTCGCAAGCGGCAACCTTACTGTCCCGCAAGGCAGGAGGCCTCTGATGAGGGTTCTAAACAAGTCAATTTCGCGTTTGCAATCGATACTGGTTTTGATCATGATTATACAATCTTGCACGCCAAAGAATCAGGATTTTGTCGGCAAAAATTACAACCTGAAAACCACCTCCCGGATTCTGTTGACCTCGGAAAGCGGTGACAAGATGGCGAGTCAGGATAATATGGCTTTCAGGCCGGGTCAGGCACAAGGTGTGATCGTTCAGGTCCATCCGGAAATTGTCAAACAAACTCTGGATGGAATTGGCTCCTCATTTACAGAATCCGCTGCTTTTGTCCTGGCTCACCTGGACAAAGACGCTCGACGGCAAGTCATGGAAACCGCATTCGGCGAAAAGGGCGCCAATTTTTCCCTGGCCAGGACTCATATCGGATCATGTGATTTTTGCGTTGAGGGTAAATATTCCTATGCAGACCAGCCCGACGACAGGAATCTCGAAAGCTTTGCAATCGCTCCTGACAAGCAGGGTTTTTCTCAAAAAAAATATCCCGGAATTGTCGATCAAACCTATGATCTGCTGCCGATGATCAAAGAGGCTCTGGCCATCAAAGCCAACCAGCCAGACCAGGAGTTGCGCATTATTTCCTCTGCCTGGACTGCACCCAAATGGATGAAAGATATCAACGAATGGTATATCCCGGGAACGGCGCAAAACAAGTACCAGGGGACTGGCGGCACCTTGCGGAAAGAATACATCGCTACCTATGCCGATTATTTGCTAAAGTATTTGCAAGCCTATCGCCGTGAAGGCGTCAATATCTGGGCATTGACCGCAGTTAATGAACCGCACGGCAACAATGGCCAGTGGGAGAGCATGCACTTTACTCCGGAAACCCAAAACGATTTCATCAAAAACCATCTCGGACCCCGGTTAAAATCGAGTGACCATGCGGATACCAGACTGCTGATCTATGACCAGAATCGGGACGGAATGCAGCGCTGGACCGATATCATTTTGGGGGATCCGGAAACACAACCATTCGTTTATGGCACAGCCGTGCATTGGTACGAGAGCACCTTTAAGGTGTATCAAGATGTCTTGGATGCTGTCCATGATCGATTTCCTGGTTTTGCCATCATCCACACCGAGGGCTGCATCGATGATCTGGGCAAGGAAGCACCTTCCGGTATAGGCGATCCGCATGGTTTCCAGGAATCCGGTTGGTTTGAAAACGACAGCTTTTGGTGGAATCCCAGTGCGACCGACTGGGCTTACAGCGCAGCATGGGCTGAAAATCCCGAGGATCACCCTGCTTATACTCCGGTCCATCGCTATGCCAGAAATATCATTGTCAGTATCGATCACTGGATGCAGGGCTGGATTGACTGGAATCTGGTTTTGGATCACAACGGCGGGCCGAATCACGTGGGCAATTTTTGTGGCGCACCGATCATGATTCATACCGAAAGAAAGAAAATCTATTATACACCGATTTTCTACATTTTGGCACAGTTCAGCAAAACCATGCGGCCTGGTGATCGGGCGGTGCAGACCCGTAAACAACTCTGCGATCTGGATGCCGATGCCTTGCATGCCTGTGCCACCGTCGATAGCCATAAATTGCTGAGTGTTCAGCTTTTAAACACGACCGTAAAACCCATTCTGTTCAATTTGCAAATTGGCGGCCAATATGCACCCATCACGATTGCGTCCAATTCGGTGCAAACCATTCAGGTTCAATTGTAAGGAATCAAAGGCAAGTGCACAACCCGATGATCAAAATGCGGATAAAAAGGGCGGCAGCAGCGGTTTTATTGGCAGCATGTTTTGGGTCCAGCAGTCTGTTGTCCTGTGCTTACCCGAGAAAAAGACCTGCAGCGCCTTCCCGGCTCGAATCCATGGAGAATCGCTATTTCACCCTGGATTTTGCCGACTCATCCCTCACACGATCGGATCTCGCGAAGCATTTTTTTACCACTTTTCCCCACAATGACCCAACGCAGGGTGATGTCGTATATGATCGAAAAAAATGGCTGAATAAGGACCTGATCGATCTCGTAGCCGGGGATGGGCTTTACCTTTACATCAAAGCGCGTCAGGATGATCATTTATTCGATTCATTCAGATTGACGACAAAGGCCTGCTACAATCTTAACCGGGACAACACGGGCATTTTGTTTGTTTTCAAAGGCAAATTTCCCTCAGGTAAGGGTATCTGGCCAGCCTGGTGGCTGAATGGCAGCAACCAGGACAGCTGGACCTACCGGAACACGGAAAGGGTCGTCACTGATGCAGATCTGGACAGACTTTCGGGTCAGGGGCATTTCTATGATACTCCGAGTGCAGTTAATGGCACCGATTGGCCGGCAGCAGGTGAGATCGACATCATTGAAACCATCAATGGAAGCAATATCATCCATAACACGATCCATGCCTGTCCACAAATGTGTGATTCCGAATGGAATCATGAGGGCGAGATTATCAATTGCGCCAATGCCCAATCCACCGATCCAAACGCTGGATGCAGCGGCAAACCCTATGAGGTGGATCATCCGGAGGGCACGTTTGCGTGCCTGTGGGAAAGCGACGCGATCCGGTTTTACTATTGGACACCGGATGGTGATGTCCGTAAAGACGGTGGTCCGCTCAGTCAAACACCGTGTCCCGACCAGTGGACAGATGATGTGTTGAAGAATCAGGTGCAGCTGCTGGAAACAGAGACCACCTGCGACAGCGAACTGCACCAGCAATGGCAATGCAGCCATTGCGATTCGAGCACCGCATGTATTTTTCTGAACTTGAAGATGATATTCAATGTCACGCTATGCGGCAAATGGGCTGGTCGCGAGTTCGATGCGACGGAAAATGCGCTGCAGAATTGCCGTTCCTACATTGTGGGAGAAGGGAAGGAACGGGTCCATGACCAATATATCAAAATCGAGTATGTTTCCGTAACCCGAATAGAGCAAAATTGATCGGCGGCTCCCGATGCGTAAGGGGAAAAATGAGTAGACCAAACATGCCTTTATTCGCTTCAGCACTTTTGGCGGTTTTCCTGTGTGCTTGTGGAAAAAGCGGAGATGAAGTCGAATGGGGAACAAGAGAGAAAATGACCACAATGGCAAAACTCGGCAAAAGTCTTGAATCGAGTCAGGTCCAGAATCGCCTGGAGCCTTTTGAATATCGAATGTTTTATCCCTATCTTTCCGGAAAATGGATCGGCAATGCGGTTTCATACGGGTGTTACCGAGAAGGCCAGGAACCGGGAAAAAAAGGACCGACTACGGAAGAGGTTCGGGAAGATTTGAAGATTATTGCTAAATACTGGAATCTGGTCCGGGTTTACAATGCAGACGATGACACTGAGCGTATTCTTCAAGTTATCCACGATGAGCGATTGCCCATCCGAATGATGCTCGGTATCTGGCTGGAGAACGAAACCAACCACCTGGAACAAAAACAGGCCAACATTCGAAATGTCCTGCGCGGGATCGAACTGGCGAATCGGTTCGAGGAGATCGTTATGGCGATCAGTGTCGGCAATGAAACGCAGGTTTTCTGGTCCGGGCATAGGATGGAAACAGAAGATCTGATCCGCTATATCCGGGCAGTCCGGGCGCACACACATCAGCCCGTCACCACCGCCGATGATTACAATTTTTGGAACAAAATGGAAGCCAAACGGGTGGCGGAGGAAGTCGATTTCCTCGTCACCCATATCTACCCCTTGTGGAACGGCAAAACCCTCGACACTGCGATCGGCTGGATGGACAGCACCTTTCGGGATATCCGCAGCAAATTTCCGGGTCAGCCGATAGTGCTGGGTGAGACGGGCTGGGCTACGGATTACAATATTGAAAAAAAAGGAGCAGGTGAACAGGGCACATTGATAAAAGGAGAGATCGGGCTGGCCGCTCAGGAGAGATACTTGCAGATGCACAATGACTGGGTCAATGCGACCAGGGTCACGACGTTTTTATTCGAGGCTTTTGATGAGCCCTGGAAGGGCGGAGGAGAGAATTCGCCACCCAATGAAATCGAAAAACACTGGGGTGTCTTTTATCAAAACCGGGCACCAAAAGAGTCGTTCGAAAATTATTTGAGGTCAACTCGGTAACAGGTCAAGTCGATTGGGATGGATGGATATCATGTCTGAAAGGAGGTGAACCTGCAGATCGGTCATCAACATAAAAGACGCACAAACCAAATATTTTTGGAGGAAAGATGAAGACAAGAATAACTTTATTTTTGGCAATGGTCTTGATGCTATCGATAAGCGGTTTATCCCTGGCACAGGCCACGCACACCATAGGTTTTGAGTCGGCAGATGATGGGGCCGGATGGAACTGGACTGTGGCAGAAAATGCAGACAATCCGCCTCTCGAGTTTGTCGCCAATCCGAATGCAACCGGACCCAACACATCCGCGACGGTGGCGAAGTTTACAGCCAGAAAAACGGGAAACAACTGGGCGCTGTGTTTCACCAATGATGACGGCGAGTTTACCTTTGATGGGACCAACTCGACAATCAAGATCATGGTTCATAAACCCGTGATCAGCAACGTCGGGTTTAAAGTAGAGGGCGGAACCGGAACCGCAACCGAGATCAAAGTGGCCAATACGGTCACCAATGCCTGGGAAGAGTTGACTTTTGATTTCAGTGCTTTGGAGGGACAAAAGTTTGGTCGACTGGTTATCATTCCGGATTTTGTCGAACCTTATGTGACAGGTCAGGATCGAGCTGCTGAAAACATTATCTATTTCGATAACATTCAGGTTCCGGATGGTGTTGTTGCCGGCCCATTGCCCGAGCCTGTCGAGGCCGCACCGGTGCCCACGCCCGCAGCCGAAGAGGTGATCTCGATCTTTAGCGATGTCTATGCAGATATTCCGGGTACCAATTTCAATCCCAATTGGGGCCAATCGATAGTGGTTTCAATCGTTACAGTGGCGGATGATTCGACCCTGCTCTACGCAGGTTTGAATTATCAGGGAATCGAACTCGGGAGTGTGCAGGATGTTTCGGCAATGGTTTACCTGCATGTGGATTTCTGGACGCCAAATTCCACTGCTCTGGAAGTGTTTTTGATCAGCCAATCTTCCGGAGAAAGGAATTTTGTTTTCACGGTTATGAATGAAATGTGGGTTTCCGTCGATATCCCGCTGACCCATTTCACCAACCAAGGTCTGGCGATTTCGGATATTTTCCAGCTGAAATTCGTCGGCAACGGCACGGTTTATCTCGACAATCTCTATTTTTCCAAGGTGCCATCTGCCACCATCGCTGCGCCGACAGAGGCCGCCCCGACTCCAACGGTAGATGCCGCCAATGTGATCTCTTTGTTCAGCAACGCCTATACCAATGTGACGGTCGACACCTGGTCGGCGGTATGGGATGCAGCCGATGTTGCCGATGTGCAGATTGCCGGCGATGATGCCAAACTCTACACCAATTTGACCTTTGCAGGGATCGAATTCACCTCCCAAACCGTGGACGCGTCGACTCTGACCCATTTCCATATGGACATTTGGACACCGGATCCAACCGAAGAACCAGCGGCTTTTAAGGTCAAGCTGGTTGACTTTGGCGCCAATGGGGCCTATGCAGGCGGCGACGATACCGAGCACCAGCTGACCTTTGCCGCACCAACGCTGGCGACAGAATCTTGGGTCAGTATCGATGTTCCCTTGAGCGATTTTACCGGTTTGGCCGCCAGAAGCCACCTCGCTCAGATGGTCATCGAGGGTGATCCCAATACGGTATATGTCGACAATGTCTATTTTTACAATTCCGCCACTGCTGTAAAAGAGATCTCCGGTTCGCTGCCGCTGGACTATGGGCTGGGACAAAACTATCCGAATCCGTTCAATCCCACAACCCGGATCAGTTTCAATCTGCCCAGAGCGGATCACGCCACATTGACCGTGTACAATATGATGGGACAAAAAGTCGCCACTCTGTTGGATCGGTTTATGAATGCCGGCACTTTTCAACTCGAGTTTAATGCCGCAGAATTGCCCAGCGGCGTGTACCATTATTCACTTACCGCAGGAAATTATTCTGCCGTTAAACGAATGATGTTGATCAAGTAGGAAAAATGCTGACCGCCGGGAATTCGATATGGGGGATCGAATTCCCGGTTGAAAATGATCGTATATAACACCAACCAAGCGAAACCAGGGGATGTTAAACTTGCAGGGCGCCTACGAGTCGATTTGATGGCCCGGGACAATAGACTGCCAGAAGCTGCTTACATTCGACCCCGATAAGCCCTCGTCCCTTTGCGATCGAACGACAAAGCTGGGAATTCCCGCTTTGGCAGCCACTCATTAGCGCAGCAACAGCATCTTACGGGATTGCAACGATCCCGGAGCGGTCAGCCGCAGAAAATAACATCCGGAGGGCAGCTCTCGGCCTGCGGCGTCGCGGCCGGACCACTGCATTCGGTGTAAGCCTGCCTGCCTGAATCCCTGCTCGAGGATCGCGATTGTCTTGCCCGACAGATCCAGAACCTGAACCGTGACTGTACCGGGCCGCAGCAGGGTGTACTCCACAACAGTACCGCTATTGAAGGGATTGGGATAGTTTTGTCGCAGGCTGTAATCGGCGGGCAGGGTGGGTTCGGCAGCCGCAACCCCCAGCGCGGCGGGGGTGATGAGCTCCGCCGTCTTGACGTCGGCGCCGCCGGTATAGCCGCCTGCGACCAGAATACGGCCGTCCTGCAGAAGGGTCGCCGAATGGTCACAGCGGGGTGCATTCGTGCTGTCGGCGAAGGCAAAGGTTCCGCTGACGGGATCGTAAATTCCCACCGAGCGAGTGATCGCCGGAATCAATCCGCCGATAAAGAGAATCCTGCCGTTTCCCAATGCGACAGTCTGCATATTCCTGCGGCGGGTGTTCAGCGCCGCGCCGGCTTCACTCCACAAACCGGTCTGCGGATCGAAAATATCGCAGGCTGTACTTGAGAACGCGCCCACAGCCAGAATCCGGCCGTCGGGAAGGGGACTCAGTGAAAATCCGGAATGATAGACATTCATTTTTCCGGTAGCGGTGAAAAGGCCGGTTACAGGGTCGTAAATCTCACAAGATAAAAGGGTGATGGCCGTACCGGGTCCGGTTGTCTGTCCGCCGCCTGCGATGAGCACCCGACCGTCAGCGAGCTGTATTGCGGCATGCCCGGAGCGGTCCGTCAACAGACTGCCGGTCCTGGAAAAGGTGCCCGATGCCGGATCGTAGATCTCAGCGACGGCATGGCTTTGATTTTCCTTATAATTCTTACCGGCGGCGATCAGGACACGGCCGTCCGCCAGCAGGTTCGCAGTGTGAAAAGAGTGGTTGGTTTCCAGGCTGTCCGTGGCCGTAAACAGCCCGGTGGCTGGGTCATAGATCTCAGCATATTTCTCACCGCTGATTCCGCCGGCGAGCAGCACCCGACCATCGGGCAGCAACGTGGCCGATGAACCCTGCATGAAATATTTATTCGTGCTGCCGGTGAGGCTAAAGCTGCCGGTGCCGGGGTCGTAAAGCTCCGCCTCTCTCAAATTTTTTCCGCCGGCGATCAGGACCTTGCCGTTGTTCAGCAGGGTGGCGGTATGGCTGGAGCGCGCAATTTGCAGTTCACCGGTATAGCTCCATTGGGCTGTCAGAGGCGAAGGCATAGTTACGACCAACAGAGCAAGCACGACGAGGAGCAGCGGTTTGATTTTCATTTTCTAGCCTCCACAGTTTGGCGGGTAGAAGCGATCGGAGTGAAGCTGTAAATGCAAAAGCGAGTTATCCCCGGGGACAGGATGAAGTAGGCAAGATGGGCAGAAACCAATGAGTTATGTGGAGTGGAGTGCTTCCCCGGGTGGCACCAGCGCTTGCTAATCCAAAAGCCTTTCGCATTTGCCTGGCAAACAGCCAAACAACAAATCCTTCGAACGACTCCTCGGTTCGCACCTTGGTGCCCTTTTCCACCGCAGCAAACGTCCACGTGTGCTGTGCTCGTATGCCCAGCGTTCTTCCGGACCAACCGATCCGGTACGGGGGATCGACTTGTTCGATGCGCGATCGGATTTTCATGCTGCCGGCGATCCAGCGAAACTCTGTACCTTCCGCGACTTGGCCCTGAAGGTGCATTTTCTTAACGCTCTCATTCCATGCGGGCCATTCTTCGAAATCGGCTAAAATGCTCCAGACCGATTAAATCGGTGCATTTATAAATGCCTCCCGCATGGCGTAAGCCGGCGCCTTTTCGTTTGCGATTGTCTGCATCATTGAGGCCTGCCTTGTAAAACTTGCTCTTCGGGCCAGTGCAACTGCCGTTTGATCGTTCTCATCTCAAATGTACTTCAGCGGCACAGGCAATCATTCCATTTGACTATTCATCAGATTGCATGTTTAGCTTCATGATCCTCGCGATCCGGCAAATAATTTCATCAATAAGAGCTGTTCCTGTAAGGCCTGCGAATGCCTTTCACCATTTAGGTGTGCGCGCCCGAATGATTTTCCTGGATAATCGAGGTAAAGGATGGAATATCCGCACTGAACTGAACGGTCACAAGACTCCCTATCACCGCCTCGAATTGCCCTTTTATTTGACCGTAAACGAAATACTGCTTTGACCGCCCTCTGGCGGGGCGCCGGATAAACTGGCCAGGGTTTCATCGCCTTGTTTGATGAGGATGGTAAAAGTGCCGACGTTATCCGGAGCGCTGATGACGGTCACTGTAGCAACATACCCTCCGGCTGCAAGAGAGAGACCATAAGTGCGTCCGCCGCCGGCAGGGGTCGTTCCCAGATCGCCTTGCCCCGAAACCGAGAGGCTAAAAACGTCATCTTTCAGACTTCCGGAATCATAGATAAAGATAACGACATTCCCGGTCACATCGCCTGGGATCAATTCATCCTGCAATCCATCTGCATTGTTGTCCACACCATCGCCTGGGATTTCCCGTCCGAGGCCGCCGTCTTGAATGAATTCGGGATCATTTCCGCTATCGGCGATTCTTTGTCCATCTTGCTCCATTTTATCCTGATCGCACCCATAGGGTTGGAGAGCAGCGCTCATGAGTTGCACTTTCCCCTGTATCTCAGCATCGCGTCCGTCAATCTCAGCCACGATATCGAGCGCATCCTGCAGACTGCCCACTTCGGGGCAGAGGGAGGCTCGAACGATAATCTCGTTGGCGGCTGAATGCATTTTCCCCGCGAGAAGGGCATGCTCAGAAGCTTGATTTTGCCCGTTAGCCAGGCAGTATGCGATTATCGCATTGTTGCAGGGATTGGCACTCTGATCACGGATCTCTTTTTGTAGTTTTTCGTAGTAACTGTTGAATTTGCTGTAGATGGCAGGAGATGCCGCAATGGCAAAATCCAGTCCTGCCTTGATCGAGGCAATGGCTTCAGGAGTACAAAGCTCCTCTTCGTCTCCCTGCAGGGACGCAATGGCGTCGTCCAAAGTCCCCGGTGCGGCGGCGCTTTGTTGCGGTTCTGCTACGGTGATGACAACACCGCCGATATCTTTGCCGTCAAAAGTGACTGCCGTCCCACCGGTCAATTGATCTTTGAAGGCGGTCAGAGTGAAGCTCTGGCCTTTCTCGCCCTGCAAATTGGCAATGGTAAAAGCGCCGCCGGCATCAACCGGTGCGGTGATGGGTCCACAAATGACCTGCCCCGGTCCGACCGGTTTGCCCTCGAAAAGGACTTGTCCGGAAATAGTAAAATCGGTCAAGCGTTTCTCTTTAAGCAATCCTTCCATTGCAGCGACTTTTTCCCCCATCTCTCGGACCCTGGAGTTGCAGGCAACCAATCTTGCAAGGTAACTTGGCAAATCTTTAGGATTGATTCCTGCATGCGCTTGGGTGGCGATGGTGCTCAGCAAATTTTCTTGCGCTTTCAGGAGAGCCGCCAGTTCGCTCAACTTGCCTTGTGCAGCTGTCAAAGCTGCTTTTGCAGCGGCCAATTCCTGTAAAAGGGTACCATCGCTGGAGGGATCGGTTTTTTGCTGGTCGTGAATATCAAACAAAAGCAAAAAGTTGCTCACATGATAATCGAATTTTTGCGCGAGGGCATTGATTTCCTTTTCGAGCGCATCAAATTCCGGAAAGACTAACAATTCGCCGATGCTTTTTTGATAGACCAGGGCCTGATCCACCGAATTTGAGAGACAAATTTCATTTTCTGGATCAATACCGCTGGCCTGGGCAGAAACGGTTATGGACTGGCTGATCCGGAAGGTCTTTGATTGGGTGTTGCTCGCTCCAACGGCAAGACGACCACAATTGATGTTTCCGATGCCAGCTCCAAAAGTGGCAATGCTGATGTCGTCGATATCGCAGTTGCCAATGTTTGTAACTGCTATCGTCATGGTGATATCTTCGTTATTGCCGGCTTCGGTTTTATCGACATTCATGCTGAGACTGATTTTAGGCGATACAACAGTGATGTTGACACTTGCGGTCCCGTTAATGGGATCATTCCAAGGATCAAGTGCAGTGGCCACAACCGTGGTTGTTGTGTTTTGCTGAATTTTGCGGGAAAATCGAAAACCTTGCATCGTCCCCGGTGCCAGCGAAGCGATGGAAGCGATCTGGTAGCCCTGATCATCAACGATGATGATCGACCTCAGATCAGTGGTTCCGATATTCCGCACCAGGCCGGAATAGAACACTTCCTTACCGGCTTTGACATTGCTCTTGTCTGCACTCAGCTCGACCTGGATCGCAGGTTGAACAAAATTAACCATCACTTCGATCGGATCCGAACTTACAGCTGATCCGAGCACTTCATCGACCGCAGTCGCCACCGCCGTAAAAGTCGTGGTGGCTGATATCCGAGTGGTGACTTGCGAGGAACCCGATTGTCCGACCTCCAGGTCGCCGAGCCCGCGCGGACCGGATGGGGTGATATTGATTGTCACTCCTAACAGCTTCACATCCCCATCATTGTCGGCAGTGGCATTCAACACCAGGTCTTTTCCTGCCTTGATCTCCAAATCGTTTGCCCAAAAATGACATCGCAATGCCGGACTGATGACGCGCACTGTAAACTCGGCCTGTGAGGAAAGCACCGGATTGTTAAAGGCATCTGTGGCACTGGCTAGGGCCCGCTCGGTTATATCGGTCGAAACATCCTCTTTTTCCTGGCTGGCGCTGCTGCTGCCCCCGGCAGGCAATGCACCGATGGCAATCTTTGGAAAGGATGTGACGACGAGTTCCACATTTTGCAGCGGTATGGCTGATCCATTGGTCACGGTATAGGTAAAGCGTACCCTTCCGCCGCTTCTGACCACTGTTCGATCTGCCGTCACCGAGACATTAAGGGAGGCGGGTATTCTCTGGACTCCAAAGGAAGCGACACCTGAAGCACAACTGCTCGTGCTGTTTATTCCCGGTCCAGTCAGTGAACTCGGACTGCGGTCGGTAAAGATTCCCTGAGTGGCAACGGCTTCAAGGGCAATCGATTCACCGGAATAATTCATCGGAAAAGTCACGTTGAGGGTCATTACTGCAGTGGTCACCGGGATCGTGAATATCTGGTTGGTTCCAAAACCCGCCAGAATGACTTGCGAGCCGAAATCCACTCGCAACCAGGCCGCCGCCAAGCCGGGTGGAATAGAGATCACAACAGCGTTTGGTATTCCCAAAACAATGTCAGGATTGCCGCCGGCCAAAGCGATGGCGATTCGCGGCCCTCCATAGGCAACCGTGAAATTTTCCGCATTTTGCGGCTTGCCTTTTTCGTGATAGCCAGCGATGACCGTGGTGCCACCGGCGCTGATCGATTGGATCAGATAGGGGTGCGGCGGCGCTTCAAAGATCACGGCAGTGGCAGGATTGTAACTGTCGAGAACCTGTCCCAGAAGCAAGGTATAGGGTGCAAGCCCCTGGGGATTGTTTGGCGCTGCATAGAGATTGCCGGCGCGCGGTTCCTGCCAATACAAGGGCGTTGGATTGGTAATGTTTTGCGCACTGATACCGATTTGTGCCGGCAGATTCGCCTGGCTGATGGCCATGCTGGACCGCACATCAAAGGATTTGCCGAAAAAAAGAACTCCCTGCGGGTACCCCTGAATCGCATAAAGCATGAGGCACAACAGTGAAAACAACAGGGTTTGCGGTATTCGACCGGATTTTTGCATAAAACCTCCGCCCTCGAAAAAATAGCCTAAAACCGATAAACCAGCCCCAAGAACAGTTTAAACTTGCTCAGACTTTCCAGCGGATTGATGCTGGTTTTATCGTTCACATCCGGTTGGATAGAATAGTGAGAGAGATTAAAAGCGAGATCCCAATCTCTGCTGATCGGCGTCCGCGTTTCACAACGGAATTGGAAAAATGTCGGAGAGCGGTGCACCAACTCGCCGAAATCCATTTGTCCAGTCATAGAATTGACAGCGATTTCATTGCCATAGACGACAGATTTTTCAAATGATCCGGAGAATATGCCAATGGTTTTTTTCCAGCGCATGGAAGTGTCAAAACCAATCCCGAATCGCAGCGAGTTGCCGTTCTTCTTTAAGAAATCACCACCAGATCCATAAAGAATATGACTGCCGATGATGAATCCCACCTTGAGGCGATTGACCGATATGGGTCCCAATTGATGATTGGTAAAAACCGGACCTGCCTGGCTGTACAGGTCCAGCTGATGATCTTGTTGTTTGTTGGCATCTATTTCGCTCCAGAGGCGGTTGCATAAACTCAAGTCGATAAAATATTTTTCCATGATGCGGTTGCGATCCACCCGCAGATCGATAAAGTGAGTTTGTGGTGTATCGGCATCGGTGAACAAGTTGAGTATGGCGGATGCAGAAGTGGATGTCCCCATTCCAGCTATCCCACTGCGCCATGACAGATCGCCGCTAAGACGTGCATAATTGAACTGGCTGTTATTCGGGAATTGTTTAACCACCAAACCGGCGATTTGCTGTCTTTGTTGAGTAGACGAGTATTGTGCCCATTGTAAATCGATTTTTTCCTTAAAATAAGAGTTGTTTTTTGCTTCTTCTGCGTAGCCTATATAATCCAGTTCAGCAATAATGCCGAAGTTGCTCTGTGGTGTTTTACGGCGGAGGTATCGCATGCGGGGTGTGAACTGATTGAAATGAAGATAGCTGATATCGCTTTGCTGTAAAAGTCCTCGCAAGGAGTAAGTCGTTTCGCTCTTGTTGTTTTTAAAAAGAGCATTCGTATTGAATTGCGTGGCGGCAAAATCATTGCCGCCTTTTTGGCTGAAATTTTTATTGATGTGGGTGATATTGCCAAATAACCGCGGACCTTGTTTCAATGCAACTTCCATTTGCATATCGGCGGTGATCTGGCCAAAATCATTTCGATCCAGATTTGTGTCATCGTACGCGAGATATCCCAAGCGGCTGTCGATTCGCAGGCCGTTTTGCATGCGATGCGAATACCCCAATGTCAGATCAGTTGTGGAAAAGGGCGTCTGCATCACCTCTTTGCGATGGCCCAGATTGGCGATGAGACGTGATCTTTCATTGAGAAGATAAGTCACATTCGCCTGTATATTTCTCGAACTTTCCGAGTGTTCTTTTGCCGATTCATAAGCGGATTTGCCGACATTCAACGAGATTTGACCGTTGAGAGAAGAGTGATCTGGCTGGGCGATAGACAGAGGGATTGCGCGTTCTGCATAACTCGCATAGGGCGAAAAAAACCGAGTGGCAGTTTCGTAATATTGACCTATTGCACTTCTCGCTATTACCGCCGCTTGATAATCGATTTTGATTAGTTCCTTTTCTTCGTTCGATAACTGGAGAAAATTTTGCAGGAGATTCGCAGATAATTTTTCTGCCCTTGTCTTGTCCTGCTCGATGTCCTGCATCGCTCGGGCTGCATACGAAAAGAGATTTTGCAGGGTGGAAGGCGGCTTTTTTTCAACTGCTCTGGATAGTATTTGCACATCCCGATCGCTGATCCATCCTGTTCGCCCGTCTTCCAGGTGAACCTGAATAACGGTTTCGCGTTTTTCTAAGATGGTCAGCTCATCTTCTCTATCCGCCTGAAAAATAATCGACGATTCCAGTGTTTCAGTTTCTCGAACGGCTGCCTTTGGAACGATGACCTTGGCTACTTCCAACGCATCGATCGGCGGATTGGATTCGATTTCCTTGATCAGTTTCAACAGAGCCAAAACGCTGGTCTTCATTTCAGCGCTGATTTGCTGCAATTCAACTTTCGATTCTGGTATGGATTGGACGGCGTCTTGATTAGGAGAGGTTGAAGTTGGTATGTTATCAACTGTTTGGAGTGTTTGACTCTGCGCGAGTTGAAAAGTGGAAACGAGGATCAACGATAGAAGAAACACGAGTCTTGGCATCATCTTCGACCTCCAGAGTTTAGCATTGAGGAGGCGGATCGACATTCAATGACCCATTTCCCCGTCCGCAACGGGTAATAACTTGGGAATTATCGCTGCCTATAGTTTTTAAGAAAAGCACAATCGCAACCAGCAGAAAAGCGCAAGTTGCGATTGTGCTCATCTTATATCCACAAACTCGTATTGTTTTATCACGACTCGAGAGGTTATTAATTTATAATACTGTATTTTCGTTTAAAAGTAAAGCTATTTTGTAAATATTTTGATTTCCTGGATTATCAATTGCACAATTTGATCGCTGGTCAACTCGGTTGAAGTTTTTTCTTTATTTATCTCATGTTCATACTAAACCCAGATTCGGTGTTAACCGTATCAAAAAACAATCAATCGCTTATTATTTATACGGTTGCGAAAAGAGCACTTTCCACCCTTTGTGTGTTTTTATCAGATTGATTATCTGTGGAATTCGTTGCGAAGCACTGAATCCGAGAAAAACAGGGTAGACTATTATGGCAAGAACAGCCAGTTTTAGCTTGTTAGGCGGCACAAATCCTGCGGGGAACAATTCCTGATGCTCGCATAAAAACTTGGCCGCTGACTGAACAGCTGAGTGCATGTCGATGTCAGTTTTTGTTTCATAACTGAATCGCCATCGTTGGACTTTTTTACCAATCAAATCCTTGTCATCAGCTGCGTCCATAATTCCTGTTGCAGAGAAAATTCGGCAATCAAAAGTACGACAAGTGATAGGCCTATTTTCGTAGATTGAGCATTTGTTTTGCATCAGCATGGGGCAATTGCCGCTGCTGTCATAGCCTAGTAGAAGGTATCCCTTCGGCAATCCCGGTGCCGGGAATTGCAATTCTTTCGGTATGCTTGCAAGAGTATTGATCTCTTCTGGCCTTATATGTACAAAAAGAGATGATCTGCAACAGGCTGTGCATTCGCCGCAGGGAACACAGGCTTCCTTATTTTCGATGATTGACTCGCTCATAGAATAAAGCCAGGAAGAGAACCTCCCAGCATCCAAGTCTTGAATTGGTCCCAAATAATCACCTCTGTTTGAAAAAATTCACCCTAAACATAAATCGTATGCATTTGCCAGCAATAATATGCGTTTGATGTTCGGCGTGGCAGCCATATCGCAACTTTTTCGAAAGACGGCTCTTTTGAAAGTGCGTCACATCATCCAGTATTGCTCCGACAGGCCACCTTGATCGGCGGACTTGTAGAATGAGATTGGCTACTCCTTTCGGAAATACCCAGCCCGTTCCATCGCCGCCAAAGAAACCTTGTTGCTCGGACCATCGCTCCGCGCCACTCCAACCCCGACGCTGTTACCGACTGCTTCCACGATTCCCGCCACGTCTCCGTTCGTGAAGCCGGGACAGAGCAAAACTGAGTCAATGCCCTCTTTATCAACGAACTCCCTGCACACCTCCAGTGCCTCGGTCTGATTACGCACCACAACCGTGAACAGCCGATACTTCCCCGTATCGATGATGCTCCTGTGTTTTTCCTTGTCCGCATCGGGAGCGTGAGCGAGAAAAAGTGCCTTGAATGGCATGGTTGCACCTCCTTTTCAGGTCAAGCCAATTCATAGGGGAGCAGGAACCAGGACCTTGCCCCGCCGAGCAATGCTCTTGGTTCGGCCAAATTGATGGCAAACCATTCCGCATTTGCAATGGCGTCGGTGCGTCCAATGCCCATGCGCGCCTGCGCCAACAGCATCGAATTAGCAATTCAGAAACAAAGACATGTTGTGGTCCAGAGCATTATCAGCAAACCACACTGCTGTCGGAGTCAGTTGCAGCAGGGTGGCAGGTTTATTCATGACTCTGCGGCGCTATCATCCTTGATCAGTATGAAAACTCGCATAGCGGTTACTGCTAATATAGTATATAATACATTCCAAACACCAAAACTGATGTAGCCAGGGACAGTTAAAACCCAGCCCAGCTCAAGAGCGGTAACCAGCGCTCCGGCAATACTTAAACCCCCATTCGATATGAAAAGGACTTTTGCCGTCTTTTCAATCCCTCTATTCCCAAAAAATGAGGCGGCAAGCCATGTGGCAAGTCCGAGGAATCCATATCCCCACATTTCGGCCGCCCAGGCAAATGAGGTGGGATTTACCATTGAAAAAGTTTCCAGAATCACAGCGTGTTGTTCTGTGTAATGCGCAACTACAGCTGGAACAAATGTTGTTTGAATAATATAATTCAAGCTCACCACAGCTGCGCCGACCATCCCGAAAACCAACCCTAATAAAGGATAAAATTTAGCTTTCGATAATAATAATATTGCAGTAAGAAGGATAAGGCTGCCTCCTAGCAGGAAAAAGCCGAAATAAAAAGGAAGGCTTTGAATTTTAGAATAATGTGCAACGAAAACCGCTGCACCCTGCCAGGCAGGTTGTTTGGGCTGAAGAAATATAGCGAATAGGAAAGGGAAAATCGTTCCCAAAATCACGAACACTGCACCTATGATGCCGAGCCGACAAAAATGAAAATGATGGGTAGTTCCTTTCATCGGTATGTTCCTCTCAATTAGGTATTTTTCGACCAACGGCATGGCGCAACGGCGGAAGCGGAGCGACCGTCTGCTGGAGCCAGTGTCAGGCCGCAGTTATTGAGTACGCAGTTGTGCTCTGTATATCCAATTAAGGAGAAAGAGAATACCTATTAGAACCAGAGGGCCAGAAATAGCTGCATAGGCACTCCAATGGAATCGCCCCCAAGCCCATACTATATAGAACACCTCTAAAGCGGTGAAAAGGATCGCTCCGATCCACTCCCGCTTCCATGCAAGGAGCAACACAGCAATCACGATGTAGGCAGGGATCAGGTGGATCAGTAAGGCCAGGACTGACTCCAATAAACCAAGGTTTTCATCAAACACATCGAGGAAAAGTAAGCCTAAAAACAGGGCAAAGAGAATGCAGAGAATTCTTGGTATCCAGAAGAGGAATTTTCTCATGCGCATATTCATATCAATTCTCCTTCCAAGGGTTTTGCAGCCACCGTAAGACCTTGTTCAGATTTCGACGAAATTCAAACGAGGGTAATATTACATCTATTTTTCACCACTTACATTTCCGGTAAGCAATCCCTTAAAAAATGCATATAAGCCGATTAGCATCAGAATAGGTGGATAATAAAAAAAGATACCAGCAGCATAACCGGCAACGAACCAAACTACTGCAATTACAATCATAATCATTCCGCCTACCATTCCTTTTTGGATTCCTTTTTTTTCTGGTGCGAAAAAGCCCGAATCTTGTTGCGCAATTAATTTTTCTTGCTCTTTGATGGGCAAATAGGAATCTTTCATGGTTTTGGACTGAAAATCAAATCCGCAATCACACCTGAGAGCAGATTCAGGATTAATTAAACCGCAATTGGGGCATTTCATATGCTCTATTCCTTTCTAGATATTATACCCTAATTCACTCGTGTCCCATCGTCAGATGGGACACCTTTCACCAAATTCAACAATATCTTAAACTTGTAATGATTTTGGTCTAGTATCGATTTGAATGGTATCCGATTAAATTATCGCTGTAATTATTAGAGTTAAGTTGGGCGGTGTCCCTTGTTGGGACACCAGTGACCCTAATTAATAATATATCTTTAAGGTATTTTTTGACGTGCTCCATCCTGGACTGGCATTTTCGGATGCTGAGGCGTTTTCTGGCGACAGTTGTCCTGCTGCGGATAGCGAGCGAAGGGATGACCCAGATCGTGAAGCCATTCCAAAAAAAACAGCCCACCGCTGATCAAAAGATCAACAATGGGCGAGCCGATTTGTGGCAACACTTCATTATCCATCCACTGGATATGATGAATTTGATAAATAATAACTCTAATCTTCAAACTCTGCAAGAGAATTTTAGGGTTTAAACATTTTTGTTCTCTTTCAAGGCGCCAGATAAAAAAGGCTGTCGCAATCACGACAGCCTCGGTTTAACGCATTCTTTTGCCGAACAAGCACTTTTAACAGAACCTCCCAGGCAACCTGCAGGTTTTCAGAAAAATCCGCACCAAAGTGCCCTTTTCTTATTGCGGGTCTGAAGGCAGGAATACCGTTGGGACAGAGGGCGAACAAATATTCGCTTCATGAGCCGTCAGTCGTTCCTGGGCTTTCTGCCCAACACCGCATCGATGGTCAACGTTTTAACCGGTCCCAGATTCAAACCCTCGAGCTCGGCTTGAATTTTTTCCCGGTCGCCGACGATGATAACCTGCATGGCATCGGGATCTATGAACTGCTGTGCAACGCGCTCGACGTCTTTTTGGCCGACCGCCAGGATGTTGTCGATAGTTCGATTAAAGTAATCCGCCGGCAGATCATAGAACTTCCATTCGACCAGTTGATCGGCGATTTGATCGACCGCCTGGAAATCGCGCGGCAACTGCAAGGCGAGATAATTGCGCGCTCGCTGAACTTCGGCTTCGTCGATTGGCTGCCGAATCCGGTGAAATTCTGCAAAGATTTCTTTCAGCGCCTCTGCAGTGACCTCCGTTTGCACGGCGGTGGAAACGACAAACGGGCCTGCCAGGGGGCGAAAATCGAACACAGAGTAGGCCCCATAGGTGTAGCCGTGCTTTTCGCGTAAATTCTGGTTCAACCGCGAAGTGAAGGCCCCTCCCAAAACCGTATTCATGACTCGAATCGCATAGAAATCCGCTGTCGTGCGATCGACCCCGACTCGGCCGATGCGAAACACCGATTGTGGGGCGCCAGGTTTGTCGATCAGATGGATGCGGGTCTTGCTCACCTGCGCGATCCCAGGCAAGTGAATTTGTGGTCGGTCTTTGGCTTTCCAGCCCGCGAACTGGTTTTCAAGGCTGGCCTGTATCTGTGCTTTTGTCACGTCGCCAGCGACGACCAGAAATGCATTGCTGGGCTGAAAATGGGTGCGGTGAAACTGCAAAAAATCCTCTCTGGACAAAGAAGCGATCTGTTCTTCATTGCCGATGGCCAGGCGGCTGTAGGGGTGGTCGGCGCTGTAAACCGACCGATAGAATTCAATTAAAGCTACCTGATTTGGCTGATCGTACCATTGCAGCAGGGTGGTCAGCCGTTTTTTGCGCAGGCGCTCGATCTCTTCAGTTGGAAAAGACGGATTTAAAATCACATCGCTGAACAGCTGCAAAGCGCGATCCAGTCTGGCGACAGGAACATGCAGGGAAACCATGCTGAGGTGATTCCCGGCGGCGCACCTCAGTTTGGCACCGAGGTATTCGACTTCGTCTGCCAGTTGGAGGGCGCTTCGGCTGGTTGTGCCTTCATCCAGCATGTCCAAAGTGAAAGCTGCGCGACCTGTTTTTTCCTGTGGATCATCGATGTGGCCTGATCTGATCACCAGGTTGATCTGCACCAGCGGGACGTTTTTTTTCTCTATCATGACCACTTGCAGGCCATTGCTCAGTTTGAATTCCTGCATCGACGGCAATTTGAGAACCGGTGGAGGCCCGAGTTGCGGAGGCTGGCTGCGATCCGGAGTTTGTGCGTGGACCGGTTGATTGACGAGCAAAAGCAGGAACAGGACGATCAGGCTGATCAACAGCAATGCCGACCACAGGCTGGTGTCCAGCAGCGGCGAAAACGCCAGGGCTTTGGATTGGGCAAGTGTATGGGGATATCGGATCATTGCTGCTCCTCCTTTGCGGCTTGTGCCGCCAGTTCCGGATGTCCCAGAGGCACGACACTCAGAACCACGCGACCATCGTCGCGCAAATAACGGTTGGCAACGGCGCGAACGTCAGAGGTCTCGAGCGAGCGATAGCGCTGCAGGTCTTCGTTGAAATAGTCGGGGATGCCGGTCAGGTAAAAATAACGGTTGAGCAAGTCTGCTTTGCCAGAAAATCCGCCCACATTTTCCAGATTTTCAAGAAATTGCGCTTCGACCTGATTGACTGTCCGCTGCACTTCGCGGCTGTCCGCTTCCTGGGTGCGCAGTCTATCCACCTCTTCCTGGATGATTTTTTCGAGTTCGGTCAGGGAATGGCCCTGACGTGCGGTGGCGACGATGAGAAATTCCGAAGCCAGGCGACTGGAGAACTGATAGGCTGCGACATCCTGCGCGAGTTGCTGTTCATAGACCAGGCGTTTGTAAAGCCGCGAGTTCTTGCCGCCGGCCAACAGGCTGGCCAGAATATCGCACTCGGCATCGCCGGGATGAAACGCTGCCGGCGTGCTCCAGGTCATATAAAGGCGCGGCAGTTGGACTTTGTCTTGCATAACCAGACGTTTTTCGGCAGTCAAATAGACCGCCGGTGGTGCCAGCGGCGGCACGGCCGGTCCGGCCGGAATTTCTCCGAACCATTTTTCCACAGCCTGGCGGGTCTGCTCCAAATCGATGTCGCCGGCAATGGCCAGACCGGCGTTTTGCGGACCATAGTAACTCTGGAAAAACTCGACCACATCGTCGAAAGTCGCGGCCTGCAGGTCTTCCATCGAGCCGATCGTCGGCCAGTGATAGGGATGATCAGGGGGATAGAGGTTTTCCGCAATCAGAATGCTCGCCAGACCATAGGGCTCATTTTCGTAATTTTGCCGCCGTTCGTTCATCACCACCTGGCGTTGGCCTTCGACACTCTCCGGCGTCAAGCTTTGCAGCAAATATCCCATGCGGTCGGATTCCAAAAAGAGCGCCAGATCCAGGGCATTGCTCGGCAAATCCATCCAATAGTTGGTGCGGTCTGTCGATGTTGAACCGTTGTTTTTGGCGCCAGCCGCCTCCAACCATTCGTCGAATTTGCCTTCCGGAACATGCGCCGACCCCTCGAACATGATATGTTCAAAGAGATGCGCGAAACCCGTGCGTCCGGGCTTTTCACGGCTCGAACCCACATGGTACCAGATGTTGACGCTGACCATGGGGACGGTGTGCTCCTCATGCAGGATCACATGCAAGCCATTCGGCAGGTAAAAGCTGGTGTAGGGCACACGGATCGGTTCAGCCTGAGCAGCGGTTAATGAAGCTATCGTCATAAGCATCCAAAGGTTGGGTTTCATTGCTTTTTCCCTTGTTCTTTTGCAATGGCTCGGCCAAACTGCCATAACCACTTGACACAATAAGCTTTTGGGTTATAAAAATCAGCAGGCAGTGACTCGATTGCCATCCGGTGTTTTTAGCGCCTCCTTTGTGGTCGATCTGATTGATCAGGACAAATAAAATTAAAAGTACATACATTTGTCCGTTATTACAAGTATTTTGATGCCGAAAACGGCTGAAAAATCTGTTTTGGTTTTTCCATTGCGATTGCTAACTTACAAGATAGCCGTGGTGTCCTGACAGAGGAAAGCATCCAACGCTACTGCACTGACCAGAGGGTAAAGTCAATCGAATTTGTATCCAATCGATGCCTTATGAAAGTCGTGTCAGGCCTAAGATATTATTGAAATTGGATCTCGGCGTCCCATCTTAGGACGGCACATCACCGGTGCGACATAAAAGATGAACGTGGGACGATTGCCGAGCGTGGCGATGTTGCGGATTCAAGCCGGCCTGCAGTGTGGTTTGACAACTAAGCGGCAATTCGCGATTTGCAGTCGCATTGCCGGTAGAGTATAATGGTCGAGTTTGTATTTTTATTTTTCAAAGCCAAGAACGAACAGGAGGACGAGATGAAAAGAAGTGTGTTGCTGATGCTCGCTGCTCTGATCGCAGGGTGCAGTGTCAATCAAGAGGAGCGTGAAGTGAAAGAATTTTTGCAGGCACAGGTTGCGGCGATTGAACCGCTGGAAAAAGAGACCAATCTCACCTATTGGAACGCTGCGGTGACCGGCTCTGCAGAGGATTATCAGCGGTTTGGCGAATTGAATCTGCAATTGCGGCAGATCTATGCGGACAGCGCCGTGTTCGCCAGGATCGACCAATTTCGCAAATCGGGCGCGATCAAAGACAAAAAGCTGGTCCGCCAGCTGGATTTGCTCTACTATGCGTTTCTCGAAAACCAGATCGAAGCACCTTTGTTGAAGCAAATCGTCGATCGTGGCGCGCAAGTGGAACAAAAATTCAGCACTTTTCGCGCCACCCTGGATGGCCGCACCGTGACCAGCAACGACATTTTGCAGATTCTCAAAAACGAAACCAATTCACGGATTCGCCGGGACGCCTGGCTGGCGAGCAAACAGGTCGGTGGAGTGGTTGCCGAGGAGATCATCGAATTGGTCAAGCTGCGCAATCAGGCTGCACAAAGTCTGGGTTTTGAAAATTATCATACCCTGGCCTTGACGACCACGGAGCAGAACGCCGACGAACTCGATGCCCTTTTTGCCGAATTGTTCGCGTTGACCGAAGAGCCCTATACCCGCTTGAAAACCGAGTTGGATTCGATTTTGGCTGATCTTTACGGTATCGGCGTCAATGGTTTGCTGCCCTGGCACTATCATGATCCGTTTTTTCAAGAAACACCGCTGGTGTATGCGATCGATCTGGACAGCTATTACGCCGATCACGATGTCGTCGAACTGGCCCGGGATTTCTACGCCGGGATCGGGCTGCCGGTGGATGAAATTCTCACCAACAGCGACCTCTATGAGCGCGAAGGCAAAAATCCGCATGCGTTTTGCACCCATATCGATCGACAAGGCGATGTGCGCATCCTCTGCAACGTCAAAAACAACGAGAGCTGGATGGAAACCATGCTGCATGAGCTGGGTCATGGGGTTTATGACAAGCATCAGGATTTCAAAACGCCCTATCTTTTGCGCGGACCGGCACACATGTTCACCACTGAAGCGATTGCCATGTTTTTTGGCCGTTGCAGCCGCGATGCGGCCTGGATGCAAAAGATGCTCGATCTGGACGACCAACAGCGCGCCGATATCGAGCAAGTGAGCAGCAAATATATGCAGCTCAAACAGATGATTTTCGCGCGCTGGGCCATGGTGATGTACGAATTCGAAAAGCAACTCTATGCGGATCCCGAGCAGGATCTGAACCAGTTGTGGTGGGATTTGGTTTCCAAGTATCAGCAGGTCACACCACCGCCAAATCGGCAGGAACCGGATTGGGCGGCCAAGATTCATTTTACCATTGCGCCCTGCTATTATCACAACTATTTGCTCGGCGAATTGCTGGCGTCACAACTGCATCACACCCTGGCAACAGATGTGCTCAAGATTAAAGATGGGCAAGATTTTGTGCTGATCGGCGAAACGCAAGTCGGCGATTTTCTGCGCAAAAAGGTCTTTGAGCCGGCGCGGCAAGTCCGATGGAATGAAATGATCGAAAACGCCACCGGTGAACCGCTAACCCCCGCCTATTTTGTCGAACAGTTTGTTCGCTGATCATACCCAACCAGGATCAATGGGCGATACACCATTCCGGTGATCGCCCATTTCTTTTTTGTTGCAAAATTGTAAGATCGATTCAAACCGATGCATTTCAGTCGATTGCATACAGTGACAAGCAGAAGACAAAGCACATAGACGGGTGATTTTTGTCCCCGGAAACGGTCCAATGTTTGCAGCAGCCCTGCAAAGCAGGCTAGGTGATTTCTGTATTTCGCTAACACTCACATCGCAAGGATTGCCAGCAGCGCTCGATGGCAGATCTCGTTTGCGCAAAAAAGAATGCAAATTGGGCTTTTGATGAGTCGAATGAAAAATTCAATTCTGTTGTTGATCGCTGCTATTTTTTGCAGCGTTGGTAATCTATATGCAGAATTTGCCAGCGACCTGCTTCTTGATCCGCAGGACGGTACCATCCAAGCTGTGCGTTTCGATCCGAGCTACTATTACACCGATCCCGACAATATCGCCCGCTTTTGTGAATCTCTGGTTGCTGAATGGAGCGATAGGGGTATCAACACCATCTTTTTTAAAGCATACGATCCGGTCCATGGTGCCAAGTATCGTACTGATTATACTCTTAATGAGCAAGCCGATTATGGGCGTCGCGATTTGCTCAAGTATATGTTGCGCGCCGCTCACCCTAGGCAGATTCGAATCATGGCTTGGCTTCCTGCCTTTCAGCATGCATTGGCCTGGCAAAAAAATCCTGATTGGCGCGTCCGAAAAGCTGATGGGAAAGAGTATAAACCTGACAATGAAAGTGCCTTTCTTTGCCCCGCCAATCCTAAAGTCCGTGAATGGTGGCTGGGGTTTATCGACGAAATCTTGCGCCGTTATCCCGATCTCGATGGCATCGATATAGCTGAGCCGGTCATTGCCTGGAACCAAAACCGTTGCTACTGCGGCAGCTGCCTTGCGGCTGCAGACAGCTTGATGTCCTCTTCCTCTGGATTGTTGCAGACCCTGCAAGCTTCGATTGCTCTGATTCACAGGCATAAGCGGATAGCCAGTGTCACCCATATCGTCAGCGCTCATAGCGATGGAGCTGTATTGACTCCAGAACAGCAAAAGCAGTTAACAGGTTTCGATCTTGCCGGTTTATTGCGGGGCGAAGATAGACCTGATTGGCTGGTAATGGAATTTATGTGGCAACAATGGGAGAATGAAGTAAAACAGAAACAAACATTCACACCTGAATGGGTCGAGGGCGCAGCTCGAACTGTCCTCTCTCAGGTCAATGGTCGTGCACGGATTGTCGCTCATTTGGAAATTACTCCCTTTGGTGCAGTTGTAGTGCGACCTGGTGATTTGGCGGCTGCAATACGGGCAGCCCGACGCGCTGGATTGCCAGATATCGACATCTATGATACCCACCAGCTTGACAAACTTCAGGCTTGGGATGCATTTTATGCCGCTGTAGAGGAACGCACGACTTGTCGCGTCGTTGTCTGCTTTGATCCTTTGGGTGAAAACGATGCCCGCCAGGTCGCCAGTCTGCTCACCCATTTTCGGGCTCGAGTTTCCTTGCTGCCGATTGCACCAGTGCCTGATTCGCTGGACCAGGTGATCGAAAACAGCGACGCCCTCTTTTGTGTAGGCGTCGATCCGCAGTTTGATTATCCGGTTGAATTTTTGCAGACCATCGATCGCTATCCTGGCACGTTGGTATGGATGAACAATGGAGTGGAGCAATTTCTAAACATGACTGGCAATTCACATGGCATGAGTTTTATCGAAAAACGCCATGATGAGGGAATATCGGTGCGTTATAAACAGATCGATCTGGTCAAAGTCGATCCGGCCTGGAATGCGATCAAGATCAACGATGAAGAACGCTGTCATGTTTGGTCCTGGCTTGTGAAAGGGGATCAGCAATGGCCCTATATTGTCCAGAGTGGTCAATTTTGGTATATTGCCGATCTGCCGACAGCTTTTGTTATTGAAGGCGGCCGTCATATCGTTTTCAGCGATCTATTGCACGATATTCTGCGAGAATATCATGCACAGAAACCGTTGGCTCTGTTGCGCATCGAGGATGTTCATCCCCTGACCGATCCTAAAGTCCTGCGCAAGATTGCGCGTCTGCTGAAAGCCGAATCCGTACCTTTTTCTGTCTCAGTGGTACCCTTTTATCTCGATCCTGAGTCTAATCTTGCAGTGTCGATTTCTGATCGACCCGAGTTTATTGATGCGCTTCAAGAGCTCGTCCGCTCAGGTGGAACCATTGTTTTACACGGATCAACGCATCAATTGCGCGGAGAAAGCACTGCCGACTATGAATTTTGGGATGCTCTATCCAACGGACCGCTGTTCAGCGATTCGCGGGAATATGTGCGGCAAAGAATCGAGACGGCTCTGAACGAAATGGAACGAGCCGAGCTTTACCCGGTAACCTGGGAAACACCCCATTATGCAGCGTCTCAACTCGATTACGGAGTGATCAATCGCTATTTCAGCACTGCTTATGAACGCCGGCAAACACTTGATCTGCATGGCTCAGATCAACTTGTACCCTATTTGATCAACCGTCATATGTCTGGAGGACGGATCATTCCGGAGAACCTCGGTTATGTTCCTCTCGACCAGCAGGAAGCCGCTGCTATCCTAACTGCTGCTCAGCATCAATTGCTGGTTCGGGATGGAATCGCCAGCTTCTTTTTTCATCCATTTATCGATCTGTCTGTTTTGAAAAAGATCGTTCAGGGTATGAAAGAGCTCTCTTACCAATTCTCCAGTCCAAGAATGACCCAAAATATCGTTCAGGCTCCTAATTATTGTGTGTTAACCGGCAGTGGAACAGTCGAGCTCGATTGCCAAGGTTGTCGAGTTCATGAATTTTTTATCGATGAAAACGGTAAGCTGCAACGGCAAACTATTTCTGATACGCTGGTTACGGGTAGAATAACTCGAACGATTGACGTACCTTTGGGATGGATGTATGTGCTGCAGAAACAAGCCCCAGGATATCCTAAAGGGAGAAAAGGACTCGGACAATTTAGTCTTTCTGACCTGTCTGAATCGGTATTCGGTAAAACCGATCCGTTGTTTGACTCCCAGTCCAATCCTGTCTGTGCGGCTATTTTAATCGATACCTCGTCTGCTGAACAGCTTGGCCGCAGTCAAAGCAACTGGTTTTGTGCTCTTTCAAGTGTTGGTATTGATGCGGATTCTTTGGTTTGTCAGAGCTTATTTGAAATTCCCAGCCATATCAATCTATTGATCATTCCTCAAAGTGCCGCTCGCATCCTGACTGAACAGCAACGCCTGTTTATAATGAGTGGTGTACAAAAAGGTCTGAATGTGGTAATGGAACAGGTTTCGCAGATGAGCGAAATGATTGGAGTGTATCGTACAGAGAAAAATCGGCTGATCAATTCTGTTGTTGACGAATATTACCCGCAGGTTGAAATCATTTGGCGACCGGGCGGAGAGTTGCAGGGTTTCGATACTGATGCAAATTTCATTGTTTATTATTCTACCGCAGATTCTGCACAGCCTGTTGTAACGGGGGGTGAATTTGGCGAAGGCAAATATCTCCATTTTGGTGCCCTGCTGGATCCGGTGACCGATGGCGGTTATGCCCGATTTCCCTATTTGATCGATCTGCTCAATCGACACTTTTCGCTCAAGCCCATGGTTCATCGCCGTGCTATTGAAGTCTATTTTGAACCTGGTGACCGAGAAGATATCAGCATCGAGGATCTGATCAAAATGTGGCGCAGCAACGGTGTGCGAGCGATCTATGTATCGGGTTGGCATTTTTATGCAGACTATCAATACGACTATGAACGGCTGATTCGACTGGCCCATCAAAATGCGATGGTTGTTTACTTGTGGTTGGAATTGCCGCATGTCAATGATGTGTTCTGGACGCGTTTCCCAGAGTGGCGAGAGAAGAATGCACTCGGCATGGATGCAGTCGTCGGTTGGCGCAAACTCATGGCGTTGAATATCGAGGCCTGCCGTGAAGCGGTCTTTAATGAATTGCAGAACCTTTTGTTGTCCTTTGATTGGGATGGAATTAATTCGGTAGAGCTCAACTATGAATCGGCTCTTAGATTTGATGCACCAGAAGCTTTCACGCCGATGAACCAGGATATTCGCCAGGTCTTTTTTAAGCAAGCCGGATTTGATCCGTTGGCTCTATTCAATCCTCGATCGCCCTACTTTTGGCAGCACAATTCGAATGCAGCTGCAAGTTTTTTCCGTTTTCGGTCCGAACAGGTAGTCGATTTGTACCGCCACTTTCTCGGTTTCTTGTTTGAATTGCAAAAAAAACATCAGAGCGATTGGGATCTTATGATCACTTCGATGGACAGTGAAATTGCAGCGAATACAGCCAAATCTTTGGGCATCGATATTAAAAAAATTCTTGAATTGAGGAAAGATTTCCCCTACACCTTGCAGTTTGAAGATCCACGAGAAACCTGGCATCTTGGGCCGGAACGGTTTAAAAAAATGGCCCAAATATATGGAGATTTACCGCTGGTTCTCGATATCGCTGTGGAACCCTATCGTCAGAGTCAAGTCAGTCACAGTCCGACTGCTCAGTTGAGTGGACTCGAGCTGTATCGCAATACCGCAATTGCTGCGAATGAAGTTAACCGGGTTTCTTTGTTTTCTGAAGCCAGCATCTATCAAGTCGATTTTCCGTTGTTGCCGAATGCCTTTGCTGCCCAGGCAAAGGAAAGATTGGATGAGTGCGTTTGGGAAATCGAAACATCTTATACGGTCATCGTGCGCGTCGATGGCGAACGACATCAGGATGTCTTGCTGGATGGCGATATCTGGCCAGTCTATGATCGCGGCCGGGTGACGTTGCCCATCGGGCACCATCGTCTGCAGACGGTCGGACGTTTGAAGAGTATGATGAATCGATTTGAATCATCGGTTCGTATCGTTGACCTGTCCGGCGAACTGATCTCAGCCCATCTAATTGGCCGCGGAGTTGCCATTCACTATTCCTCGCCCATGCCAAATTGGGTCATCCTAAACGAACAGCCCCGTGCCATTCTTCTAGACGGGAAAAAATTCTCAGCCACTGGAACTGTTGGAGAGTTGGGATATTCGATCAAACTGCCTTCCGGTGAGCATCAGGCGATCATTTTTACCATGAGCAGTGGGACACAGTTTTTAAAATTCGCCAGTTTGTTCTTGTCGGGTCTCATTGTCTTGATCGGTTTTTTTGCCGGTTTTTCGCTCATCATTATCTATGTTCGCCACACCCTGCGCAAGCGATCTGGGCAAACTGCCTGAAGAGTTATTGTGATTGCGATTTTGGTGCAGTTTGGGGAAAAGACTTGCCCAAGTGATTTTCAGTACCCTATCAAGAACCATGGAGGATGAATGATCCCTCTGGTACACCCGGTCCTGGATTCTCTCTTTCTCGTAAGCGTTGTGATCATTTGGCTGATGATTGGATACCAGGTGATCCTGGCTTTTGCCGGATATCGCTATCGCCAGCATTTGTTGCGCATCGATGCACAAGACAATCACAGCCTACAATCCTGGCCTGCGATATCGATTATGGTCCCTGCCCATAATGAAGAGCGTGTAATCGCGTCCACAATCGATCGTCTGTCAAAGCTCGATTATCCGTCTGATCGTCTAGAAATTCTTGTTATCAATGATGGCTCACATGATGCCACACAGACGATAGTCGAAGATTATATAAAAAAAGATTCCCGTGTGTCGTTGATCAATTTGGCCAAGGGTCAAACCGGGCATGGCAAAGCGCATGCACTCAACCAAGGACTGGAACACTGCAAATACGAAACCATCGCCATTTATGACGCTGACAATCGTCCGGAATCCGATTCTTTGCGCAAACTTGTTCCTCATTTGTTGACTGATGAAAAATGTGCGGCAGTTATTGGAAAATTTCGAACACTCAATCGAAATCGAAACGGATTAACACGATTAATCAACATCGAAACACTGGCCTTCCAGTGGATCTTGCAGGCAGGGCGATTCTGCCTGTCGCGAATCGCGATCTTACCCGGCACCAATTATATTATTAAAAGGTCGGTTTTGCAGCAATGCGGTGGCTGGGATGAAAAAGCGATAACTGAGGATTCAGAGTTGAGTGTGCGAATCTATCAAAAAGGCTTCTACATAAAGTTTATTCCTCTCAGTGTAACCTGGGAGCAAGAACCGGAGACATTAAAAGTATGGATACGGCAGCGCACACGTTGGGTACGGGGCAACAATTATGTGTTGCGCAAATTTGCCATGGATGCCGTTCGCCTCAAGAGTCGATTTCTGGTGACTGAGTTCTTTTATTTGTTCGCCCTTTATTATCTTTTTTTATTGGCCATCGTGCTGTCGCATTTGCTCTTCGTCTTGAGTGGATTGGGAATTGTCGCTCTCAAAGTGCCTGGCCCCTATTTTGCTGTCTGGCTTTCCGCTTTTGTTTTGTTCATTATGGAAATTCTTTTGGTTTTGTCCTACGAGAATGAAGATTCGCCCAAGAACATTTTCTACACCATCTTGATGTATTTTACCTATTGTCAGCTTTGGCTTTTTATCGTTTTTCGCGGTTTGTTTTTTGATGCCCGCCGACATCGCGTTGGCATTTGGGACAAGACCGAGCGTTTTCTTATTCCTGAAACTGACACGGAAAAAGAAAGAACTCGTCTATGAAAAAGCGATTCGCAATTCATCATCTGTTTATGTTTTTGATGGCGGTTATGCTGTCGTCGGTAGTGCAGGTTGCAGCACAAGCCGAATTCCGTCCGCGTCTTTTTGCCGAGGTCTACGATGAAACCATAAACATGGGCAAACTCGAGGACAACACCATCACCATGGCGCAGGCTTTGGAAGGTGTGCGGTTTGGTCTTTTCGGCATCAGTACGATGGATCTTTACTTCAAACAACGCATCGGCAGCGATGCCAATCGCGATTTTTGGAATAACCGCGCTGAATTGATGGTGGGTACGCGCTTGCGCTTCTTTCAGCGGATTTATCTTGCTCTTTGTACGGAGCTTGTCAATGGACATTATATGAAAACTGATGAGAGCACATTGCCTGATGGTGCCGACTATACGGATGTTCGGGCCGGATTGATATTTTGGCAAGGTTTTGACGGCGAAGCTGTCCATCGTTGGAATACGACAGTCCCACTCACCCTGTGGGATGAGATTTATGGCGATTTTTTTTACTTTCGCAATGATCGCAGAAATGGCATCCTGTATGTGAATGGCAAAGTTGGCTTTCGGTTGTTGCGCTTATACAAGACTGCGATTGACGCCTATTGGGTCAGTTATCTGATGACCGATATAAACGGCGATTACTGGAACAACAAAACTGAGGCTGGACTGGGGATTAGGGTCAAACCCTGGAATGATCTGGATTTTGATCTGTTTGTTGAATTTCTGAATGGCAAAGTCACCCCGCGCAGCGGTGATTATGAAAATCCCAATGATTCAGAATATCGTTATACAAGAATTGGCTTGACCTTTTGGCATGGCTGGGGTTCTTGAAAGTTTGTTTTAAGGAGAGTATGGTCATGCAGTTCGCACAAAAGATTGTCTGGATAACCATGTGGTTTGCTGCAGCTGCAGCAGCGCAAAACAATGCTGCTGTTATTTGGAGCACTACCACGGATTGGTATGTCAACAGCGTTCAAATGACTGGCGATGTGAGTGGCAACGGGATTGTGGATGTCTTTGCCGGCGCTTCAGATAACCGGATTTATTGTCTGGAAGGCGGCGGCAAGGCTGCAGGAGCTGAATTGTGGTCGACGACAGTCAGTGGCGATGTCTGGCAAGTGGCGTCGCTCGGCGATATCAATGGCGATGGCAAGGCTGATTGTCTGGCCGGCGCTGCCGACAACACGATTTATTGCATTTCCGGCGATCCCAGCAAACTCGGCGAGTGGATTTGGTCATACGGCGTCACCGGCGATGTTTGGACTGTGGCTTCGCTCCCTGATATCAACGGCGATAAAAAAGCTGATGCTCTGGTTGGCACAGGCGATAACCGGATCTGTTGTATTTCAGGAGCCAGTTTGGGTGTTGGTGTGCTCCTCTGGCAATTCAACACGCAGGGTGACGTCTGGTCAGTTGTCTATGCAGGGGATATCAATAAGGATGGCTATGCAGACTGCTTTGCCGGTGCTGCCGATGATCGGGTCTATTGTCTTTCTGCCCAAGCGCAGAGCAGTGTTTCTCGTCAGCTTTGGAGTTTTTCGACCTCTTCCGATGTTTGGAGCGTCGAAAAAATTTCAGATGTCAATGCAGATGGGATCAATGATTGCCTCGCCGGCACCGCTGCTGACCGCGTCCATTGCCTATCTGGCAAAACGGGGCAACAACTCTGGTCTTTTGCTGCAGGAGCAGACATTCAATGCGTTACTGCCGTGGATGATATCAATGGCGATGGCCGACAGGATTGCATCGCCGGTTCATCAGATGATCATGTTTATGCTCTTTCAGGCATAGATGGCAAAAAAATATGGGACACTGCCTTTCATGGTGATATCTGGACGGTTTGTACATTGCTGGATATCAACGGTGATTTGGTTCCGGATGCCGCGGTTGGTACTGGAGACAACACGGCAGCTGCTCTTTGCGGTCGTTCAGGCGAAATTATCTGGACATTTAAAGCCGGCGGTGATATCAAAACTATTGCGGCGGCTGGTGATCTGAATGGCAATGGTGCAGAGGATGTGGTTTGCGGTTCTAACGACAGCTATATCAGGGCGCTGGAGGGAAACACCGCTTTGGTCAGCGTAGAGCTGGTAAGCTTGTCCCTTTCTCGTCAATCCAACGGTATTTGCTTGACCTGGCAAACCGCATCTGAGTTGAATAATCTCGGATTCGAGATTTGTCGATCAAGCGACGGTCTTTATTTTGAAAAGATCGGCTTTGTCCCCGGGCATGGAACCAGCAGCGCATTGAACCGCTACACCTATATCGATAAGAGCGCTCCATCAACCGCCCTCTATTACCGTCTCAATCAAATCGACACCGATGGCGCGAGCACCCTATCCGATAGAGTATTCATTGGCGCTGCACCACAGAATTGGATCGTTGCCGGCATATATCCCAATCCATTCAATGAAGGAACGTGGCTTCATTTTTCTTTGCCCGAACACGGTCACACCCAAATCACCATCACCAATTTGGCCGGTGAAAAAATCGCTGTGTTGATGGATCGAGATGCAGATGCTGGAGAACACCGCATTTTCTGGTCGGGAATCGATGACCAAAAAAATCCTGTGGCAAGCGGACTTTATTTTTGCCGGATACAGTTTGAATCGCAAGATATCACCCTTAAATTGTCTTTGGTCAAATAGCCAGTTGATTGACCAGCAATAAAGACCCCGGTGTTGCCGATGGCAGATGCTTGGTGAAAAAGGAGACAGAGTGGCCGATTCCCAAAAGCCGTTGAATACGGTGGTTCTTTTTGGTACCCGCCCCGAGGCTATAAAAATGGCGCCGGTTGTGTTGTTGCTGCGGAATGACCCGCGTTTTCGATTGACGGTTGTTTCGACTTCACAACATCGCCAGATGCTGGATCAGGTCTTGGACTTGTTTGGCATTCGACCGGATATCGATCTGAACATTATGCAGCCCAATCAAACTCTCAACCAAATCGCTGAATCCGCTGTGCATGGATTTCGTCAGGTTTTGGAAGAATTGCGCCCGAAATTGGTTTTGGTACAAGGAGACACCACAACTGCGTTCATCGGCGCCTTAACCGCTTTTTACGCGGCTATTCCGGTCGGCCACATCGAAGCGGGATTGCGCACATTTAACCTCTTTTCACCCTACCCAGAAGAAGCCAATCGACGGATGATCAGCAATGTGGCTTCCTACCATTTTGCTCCAACCGAGGGCAACCGGCAAAACCTTTTGCAGGAAGGGGTGGAGGATGCCAGAATCGCGGTTACTGGCAATACAGTCATCGATGCCTTGCACTGGGTATTGCAGCACAAGCCTGACCAGAACTTTGTCGACTCTCTCTGCGCGAGAGGTCACCGCCTGATTCTGGTAACCGCCCATCGGCGGGAAAATTTCGGCGCACCGATTCGCCGGATCTGTTCAGCCCTTCGTGCTCTGGTAGAAAGCCATCCTGATATCGAGGTCGTCTATCCAGTGCATCTCAATCAGAATATCCAGAGTCCGGTTAACGAAATTCTATCCGGAATTGAGCGATTGCATCTTATTCAACCGGTGGACTATCGCCGCCTGGCGGCGTTGCTGAATCGCTCTTATCTGATTCTAACCGATTCCGGCGGTATTCAAGAGGAGGGACCTTCGTTGGGGAAACCGGTTCTGGTCATGCGCGATGAAACGGAGCGCCCGGAGGCAGTGCAGGCCGGTACGGTTCGCCTGGTCGGCACAGACCTGCATCGAATCCTAGCCGAAACGGATCGTCTTTTAAACGATCCTGCAGTTTATGAAGAAATGGCGCGGGCGCAAAACCCTTATGGTGATGGCCACGCCGCCGAGCGCATTGCCGACTACCTCGCAACGGCTTTTCGCCTCACCAACCACTTTGTCCCGATGTGATCCTGCCGGGAGCCGATTTTGCTGCTCTTTTCATGCAGTCGTTCAGACCGTCTGACGCTGCATACAAGCTAAACCACGAATCGTTTGCTTCCGAATGGATGTATCCACCCAAAGCACTTCAGGCCTGCCTGGCAGTGGGTGGTGAAAGCCTTGCATTCATTGGCGTGAATTTGTAAATTGCAGAAAAGATACAGGGTAGTGCAACAAGGAAAAAATCGATGGCAAAATCTCTGGTGATCGTCGAATCTCCGGCCAAGGCCAAGACGATCGGCAAATATCTCGGCGGCAACTATATTGTCAGATCCAGCATGGGGCATATCCGCGATCTGCCGACATCCGCGCGGGCGATGGAGCGGACCACCGTCGACCGCACAGCAAAAAAAAGCGCCGTCGCGCAGGCCGCAGCATCGCGCAAAAAGGACGAATACCGGCGTCTGATCCGCGCCATGGCGGTCGATCCTGAGAACGGCTGGAAAGCCGTTTATGCGATTTTGCCGGGGAAAACCAGGGTTTTGCATGAGTTGAAAAAGTTGGCGCAGGAAGCAGAGACGATCTATCTGGCCACCGATCTCGATCGCGAGGGAGAAGCGATCGCCTGGCATTTGCGCGAGGCGATCGGCGGGGATGCCAACCGATATCTGCGCGTCACTTTTAATGAAATCACCCAATCCGCCATTCTGCAAGCTTTTGGCAAACCCGGTCAGCTCGACATGGATCGGGTGCATGCCCAACAAACCCGGCGCTTTCTCGACCGGGTGGTCGGCTACATGCTCAGTCCATTGCTGTGGAAAAAAGTCGCCCGCGGCCTGTCGGCCGGTCGCGTGCAATCGGTGGCGGTGCGTTTGGTTGTCGAGCGCGAACGGGAAATCGATGCCTTTGTGCCGCAGGAATACTGGCAAATCGCCGCAAATCTTCGCTCCCAAAACGGCGATTTCACGGCCCAGGTCAGCAAATTGCGCGGCAAGACCTTTCGACCGGTTGACCAGCGCGAGACCGAGATCGCGCTGGCCGCGCTGCGCGGAGCGGTCTATCGCGTTGCTGAATGCGATCAACATCCAGCGGTGCAGCGGCCTTTTCCGCCTTTCATCACCACCACGCTGCAACAAGCCGCCAGCGTCCGGCTCGGTTTCAGCGTAAAAAAAACCATGCTGCTCGCCCAGAGGCTCTATGAAGCCGGACACATCACCTATATGCGGACCGATTCGACCCAATTGAGTCCGGTGGCGGTCGAGGCCTGCCGACGCTATATAGAAAAGGAGTATGGCGAGCGGTATCGGCCGACTAAACCGCCTTTTTATGCCAGCCGAAAAGGCGCTCAGGAAGCGCATGAGGCGATCCGGCCGACAGAGGTGCGAAAAACCCCCGATGCGATGGCGGCTCTGGAGAAAGATGAGGCCAGGCTGTACGATCTGATCTGGCGCCGGTTTGTCGCTTCGCAGATGAGCGCCGCGGAATTCGACAGCACCTCGATACGGATCGCCGCAGGCGATTATGAATTGCGCGCCACCGGCAGAGTGATGCGATTCGACGGCTGGACCCGCGTCATGCCGATGCAACAAAAGAGCGACGATGAGAGCCCCTTGCCGGAAGTGCGCATCGACGAGGTCCTCCAGTTGCTAGAATTGCAGCCAAGCCAACATTTTACCAAACCGCCGGCGCGCTACACCGAAGCCAGTCTGGTCAAGGAGCTCGAGCGCTTGGGCATCGGTCGACCCTCGACCTATGCGCCGATCATTTCGACCATCCAGGATCGCGGCTATGTGCAGCTGATCAAGAGGCGGTTTCATGCGCAGAAAATAGGTGATATCGTCACCGATCGCTTGCTGAGCCACTTTGATGATCTGATGGATTACGGTTTCACGGCAGGCATGGAACAGAATCTGGACAAGATTGCGGTTGGCGATTGCGAGTGGCGCGGCGTTCTGGACGACTTTTACCGCGGTTTTCGCCGCCAACTCGAACGCGCCGACACTGAAATGAAACGCAACGAGCCGGTTTCGGTCGATTTGGCATGCCCTGCTTGCAGCCGACCGATGAAAGTGCGCACCGCCAGAACCGGAGTTTTTCTCAGCTGCAGCGGTTACGACTTGCCCAAAACCGATCGCTGTGCGCAGACGATCAATCTCGTGCCGGCAGAAGAGAGCGCGGCGGTCGGCGATGATGAAGAGGCGGAAGTTCAAGCCCTGCTGGCGCGCCGGCGCTGCCCGCTCTGCGGAACGGCAATGGACAGCTACCTGATCGACCAGGATAAAAAGCTGCACATCTGCGGCAAGAGTCCGGATTGCCCCGGCAGTGAAATCGAAACCGGGCACTTTAAGTTGAAAGGCTATGACGGCCCGGCCCTGACTTGCGACAAATGCGGTGCCGAGATGCAGCTCAAAAGCGGCCGTTTCGGCAAATATTTTGCCTGCAGCCGCTATCCGGAGTGCAAGAACACGCGCAAATTGCTGCGCAACGGTCAGGCGGCGCCGCCCAGGATGACTGCCGTGCCCATGCCGGAGCTTGCATGCCAAAAATCAGCTGCGCATTTTGTTTTGCGCGACGGCGCCGCCGGGCTTTTTCTGGCGGCAAACACCTTTCCGAAATCGCGCGAGACGCGCAGCGTGCTGGTAAAGGAGCTGTTGCCGCATCGCGACGAGATCGACGCCAAGTACCATTTCATTGTCGATGCACCGACCGTCGATCCGGATGGCAACGAAGCAGCGGTGCGCTTTAAACGCAAAGAAAAATGCCATGTCTTGAACGGATTGGTCGACGGCAAACCCAACAAATGGGAAGCCGAGTTTCGCGACGGCAAATGGGAGTGGAAACGGACCAAAAAGCATTGAGCAAAAATCCCTTTACAGCGCTTCTAGCCATTGATAGCAGAAATCGCGGATAAAGGCGTGACCGCCGCAGAATCGCGCCCTCTGCCGCTGCATTTATAACCTGTTGACATCCTCTGTATTAGCCCTGCCCAAAATTCAGCAGTCCGCAAAACCGCACAATGAACGTATAGATTATCGTATCCTTATTTTGCATAAACAAATCTTGTGAAACGGAAAGGATTTGTCCTGCACAACTTCGGGAAAAGCGGGTCGACTATTGCTGTCGTGGAGCAATCTCGACGGCCTGACACCAGCCCGAGTGAGATGCAAAGATCATAGGCAGGGCGACAGAATCTCTTATGATTTCTGACAACAGCGCATCTCCGGCACCTGTTTGGCACAATTGCCGGGTGCAGAGCGGCAGCCGTTTTTTTTGTTGCTTTGGTCAAATGACAAAATTGAGGCGCACGAGCTGGATTGGTTAAAATGGAGAATAACTCATGAGGCGCATGATCGACATATTTTTAAGTGCAATGCTGATTCTGGGCGGCAGTGCATGGTCTATGGATGATTGGACGCAAAAATTTCCTGTTCCGAATCCCGGACAATTGTCCCTGCACAGCCTCTGCTATGTCGGGGCCGATCGCGTTCTGCTCTTCGGTAGAAAAACGGCGGGTGGTGACCTCAATGGGAAAACCTGGATCTATGACCTAAGCAACAACACCTGGACTGACCGTGAACCCGCTACCAGTCCGGTGCCCCGCCAACTAGCCGCTATGGCATATGTCGGCCCGGATCAGGCGGTGCTGTTCGGCGGCAAGTCCAATGGGACGGATTTTGGCGTTACCTATGAATACGATTACAGCAGCAATACCTGGACGGCGATCGCTGCCGCGCCGGCTCCCTCGGCGCGCTATAACACCGCGATGGCCTTTATCGGCGGCCAAAAGGCGTTGCTGTTCGGCGGCAGCGTTTTGGGAAACCGCAACGACGAAACCTGGCTCTACGATGCGGGATCGAACAGCTGGACGCAGCTCTCTCCATCTGTCAGCCCTCCCAGCCGCTGGGCACACGATTTGGCTTACATCGGCGACGACCGCGTTTTGCTGTTCGGCGGCGACGTTGCCGGAGCGTATGACGATACCTGGATTTTCGATCTGAGCGGCAACAATTGGACGCAAAAATCGCCGATCACCAAACCTGATGCAGCTGTGGGGCACAAAATGGCCTATCTGGGCGGTGATCGAGTCCTGCTGTTCGGCAGCCTTTCCGGCAGCGATATATCCTGGGTATATGACCTCAGCAGCGATTCATGGTCTCAGGATGCCAATACAACGGCTCCTGCGGCGAGATGTGACCATGGATTGGCCGAGACGAGCATGAACGGTTCCAGCTATCTGGTGCTGTTTGGCGGTTTGGTTTCTCTCTCCTGGAATGGCGATACCTGGACTTTTGGCGGCGGCGATTTTTCCTTGCCTGTTGAACTGGCTTCCTTTGCCGCTGAGGCGGGCGATAGCCAGGTGAAACTGATTTGGACTACCCAGAGTGAAATCGATTGTGCGGGATTCAATATCTATCGCGCCGCCGAACCTGACGGCGAACGGCAGCGCCTGAATCCCCGCTTGATCCCGGGTGCCGGCACCTCGACCCAACCGCACGACTACGACTATACCGATTACCAGGCGAACAACGGCCAAACCTATTTTTATTATTTGGAAAACCAGGATTACAGCGGTTTGACGGCTCTGTATGGTCCGATCGAAGCCACACCGATGGCGGCGCCGAGCGGCGGAATTCCCACCGCCTTTGCGCTGCAGGCGAATTTCCCCAATCCGTTCAATCCCGGCACCTGGTTGGCCTATGATCTGCCGAGCGAGTGCGAGGTCGAGTTGGCTGTTTTTACCCTCCTCGGTGCCCGGGTCCGCACATTGGTGCAAGAGGTGCAAAAGGGCGATTCGCATCTGCTCTATTGGAACGGCATGGATGACCGCGGTGCCAATTTGCCGTCAGGCATCTATTTGGTGCAGCTGAAAACGCCGGCCTTTTCGCAAACGCGCAAAGTGACCCTGGTCAGGTAAAAGGTGCCGTTTCGTTTTCGGGTAGAATTTTGATAATAATGTTGTGCTTTGCACAAGTTTTTTGTATCTTTAAATGACTTGCTTTATCGCTGGCATGCGATTCGCAGATCAAATGCATTGCATCCATTTAGATAAAAGCGCATGGGTCATTTCCCCCTGTTCCTCTCCCTTGCCTTTTTAGGCTCCTGATCGCATCGTCATTGCTGCAAAAATCATGGGCACGTTGTGCGTGTATTTTCCACAGATACGCAGGCGTCGTGTGTGTTTAGAGGGAGGGTCGCTCATGCGGCAAATTGGTTACACTTTTCTTGGCCTGTTGCTGGTATTTGGCGCCGGAATCGCTCAGCCCGCGGATGACTGGACGCTTAAAAGTCCGGCGTCGAATCCCGGAGCAACGAGTTTACATGGTCTTTGCTATATCGGAGGCGACTGTGTGCTGTTCTTTGGCGGCAGCACGAGCGCGGGAGTGATTGATGCAACCTGGGTTTATGACCTCAGCGCCAACAGTTGGTCCAACCGCAATCCCGATCCCAAACCCGGCGCCCGCAACGCCCATGCACTGGCCTATGTGGGCTCGGATCAGGCGGTTCTTTTCGGAGGTCTGAATTCCGGCGGCGTTGGCCTCGACGATACTTTTGAATACGATTACGGCAGCAACACCTGGACGGCAATTCCTGCCGCCACCAAACCGAGCGCGCGGTCTGCGACAGCCATGGCCTATATCGGCGGCTCAAAGGCTCTGCTGTACGGCGGACTGGTGGGCACAAACCGCAACGATGAAACCTGGCTCTATGATGCAGCCGCCAACAGTTGGACGCAGCTCAATCCGATCGCCAAACCGCCAGCATTGATCTGGCATGATCTGGCTTATATCGGCGACGACCAGGTTTTGTTGTTCGGCGGCAACTCCAGCTCCGGACACAGCGATCAAACCTGGCTTTTTGATCTCAGTGCCAATACCTGGACCCAAAAAGCGTTCGGAAGTCATCCTACCCCGCGAATCAGTCACAAGATGGCCTATATCGGCGACGATCAAGTCTTGTTGTTCGGCGGCAATGACGGAACCCTGGATGATGAGACCTGGGTCTACGACCTCAGCGCCAATCTATGGGTTCAAGATCCCAATGCGGTCAAGCCTGCGGCCAGGAAAGAACTTGGATTGGCTGAAACCAGCCTGGACGGTTCGCGCTATCTGGTGCTCTTTGGCGGCATGACCGCAACCGACTACAACCAGGAAACCTGGACTTTCGGCGGCGGCGATTACTCCTTGCCGGTTGAACTCGAATCTTTTGTCGCGCAGGCGGGGGATGGGAAAATATTGTTGACCTGGCGAACCCAATCGGAAATCGATTGTGCCGGATACCACATCTACCGCGGCACGGCCAAGGACGGTGATCGCCAACGCCTGAACTCACAATTGATTCCAGCTGCCGGCACCTCCACCGAGCCTCGCGATTACTCTTTTATCGATCGGCGGGTGACCAACGGCTTGACCTATTTCTATTTTCTGCAAGATCAGGATTACAACGGCTTAACGGTTTGGCATGGACCCGTTGAAGCGACACCAATGGCAACGCCGAACACCCAGATTCCGGAATCGTTTGCCATGCATCCGAATTTTCCCAATCCGTTCAATCCCGGGACCTGGCTGTCATATGATCTGCCGACCGAATCCGAGGTGGAATTGGCGGTTTATTCACTGCTCGGTACGCGGGTTCGCCTGTTGGTTCAGGGAGTGCAAAGCGCTGATTCGCACCGCATCTATTGGAATGGTCTCGATGACCGCGGTGCCGAATTGCCAACCGGCGTTTATCTGGTGCAGCTGAAAACGCCGACTGAACGCCAAATGCAAAGAGTCACGCTGATCAAATAAGGAACTTTTCGTTTTTTCGCTGCAGTGCTTTCACCTGACCCTCGGATGGCGAGGTTTTTTGCCCACTCGGGAGCGCTACAAGGCTCCGGAGGGGTTTCATCGGGCAAAAACTTCGCCATCTTTTTATCCTCGTCAACGCGATATTTTTCCTTTCCGACTTGTCTCCCTAGCAAAACGATGCAGTAGCTTTTCTTCCAGTCATTTGGCAAATTTTATCGATAAAAAAGCAATTTCTCATTGAATAGTTGGATAGAATCCTTATATTTCTTCAAGGCTTTAATTGGAACGAAGCTTCAAAAATAGAATGATCTTAATATCCGTTGTGCACAATTTCAACGGAGGGGAACAACAACAATGAGTTACTATGGGCTGAGCAAGATTGAAAACAATCTTGTCAAATACAGTGGCCCAATCAACGAGATCGATCTTGAAGGCAAGCACGCGGCAATCGTGATCGAAGAAATTCTCAACGAGGTGTCGTCACCTCATCTCTTGATCGTCGCTTCGCTGGGATTGGTCATCACCATCAAGTCAAAAGACAACTTTTGCGCGACGCATTTTAAAACAGCCATTGATGAATCCGTTGCCGCTGGCATATTGAGTTTTGCCGCGCACAAAGGCAAAACAGTAGCCATGGTAGAGGGGTATGGTGCTTTTGAAATAGTTGACAAGCCATCACGTGCTCTTTCGAAGAAAAAATGGGAAACCATTACCGCTGCTATCGTTGCAATCCTATTCTTGGGAAGCATTGCTGCTATTTTTGCGGGTTATATGAAGAACCGGGACGAACCAACGAATAAAGAAGTCGCAAAAATGTACGCTTTGGGGCTGAATCTTGAAGAAAATGTGGTTGCATTGCAAGACAAGAGCAAGCACGTCCGCAGGGCAGCAGCACGCCATCTTGTACAGCTCTTGAGCCTGGAAGTGGATGAAAGCAGGATTATGAACGCTTTAATTCCCGCACTGCACGACAGGGACTATCAAGTACGCGCAGAGGCGGTGGAAGGAATCGGAAAAATTAAAGACCCGCGGGTATTTGATCTTTTGGTTCAAGCGTTTAGGGATAGGAATGATAGGGTCAGGGCGGATGCAGTCGTGGGTCTGGCAAAAACAAACGATCCGCGCTCGATAGAGTTTTTAATCACGGCATTTGATGACAGAGGCGGCCTTGTGCGACGCAATGCTGCAATTGCGTTTGGCAAAATCAAAGATCCCCGTGCCGTTGACCCCTTGCTCGCCTTGCTCGAGGATGAAGATTCCTCGGTTCGTACGTCGGCTGCTTATACATTGGGTAAAATGAAGGAAAACCGGGCTGTTGAAGATCTTATCGGTCTGCTTAAAGATAGTCATATCAATGTTCAGGAGGCTGCGGCTGTAGCTTTGGGCGATATTGGCGACAAAAGGGCGGTTAGTCCATTGATCGAAGCGCTCGAAGAAAATATTGGCGATCGGGACTGGGCTGCCGCTTGTGCTCTGTGCAAAATTGGAGACGAACAGGCGGTAGAACCTTTGGTTGACAGGCTGAAAAAGGGGCCATTCGGATCCCTCGATATGGATGCAGCAGTCGTCGAAGATCTCGGCAATATTGTTGGTAGGCAAGCAGTTGACTCTTTAATCGCCATTTTTATCGACATTAACCAAAACACAATTATACGCTGTGCGGCGGCAAAAGCATTGCGAAAGAATGGAGACGATCACGCGGTTGGAGTTTTGATTTCCAGGATGAATGATAAAGGCGAACACCCCGACGTTCGTTTTGAAGCTGCATTAGCTCTTGGCCAGATTGGGGGAGCTCAGGCGGCAAAGGCATTGAGTGGTGCCATGAATTCAGGAGACGCACGTATCAGCCTCGCAGCACGTTGGGCATTGGCGGATCTGGGAAATCATGGGGAAACAAAGTAGCAGGATAGGCCTGGTTGCCTCCAGAAGGTGCCGCTGTCAATTGATAACGACAGGAATGAGATAGTCTAAAAGCCATCGCAAAAAATGGACCACGCTTAGCAGTCAACCGGGAAATGAAGTTTAGCGCAAAATGGAATTTCAAATTCTCCACTTTAATGAAAGTGCCAAGTCAGCGGCAATGTTGTGCATAAGTTATAAAAATAGAAATATGTTTGAACAATAGATGGATGATGTTCAATAGATTAAATCATAAATTCAGAACACCTGAACCGTGCTGATTTTCAGCAAAGCATAGGAGGCTTGTCATCATGTCGCATACCTATGAAGAGTTGAAGAAAAAGAATGTCGCCGAGCTGCGCGAGATTGCGGCTACAATCGAAGATGAGGCGGTGCAAGGGTATACCCAGCTGAACAAGGAGCACCTGCTCAAGGCGATTTGTGATGCCTTAAAGCTGGACATGCATGTTCATCACCACGTCGTTGGTCTTGACAAGACCAAAATCAAAGGCGAGATTCGCGAATTGAAGAAAAAGCGCGATCACGCCATGCAAGAAAAGAACAAACAGGAACTCGTTGCGGTCAGGCTTGAAATTCGCAAATTAAAGAAAAAACTTCGCAAAGCGATGGTCTGACCTTTACCGTTTGGGAGAGAGGGTGATGAAGTATTTGCCGATTGCGGCTGCTCTGATCGTCAGTTTGTCTGTTGTGCTGTCCTGCCGCCAGCAACAGCAGCAGACACCATCTCCAGTTTCGGATGAGACGAGCGCAGCGCAAACAAACAAGCCCCGTCCGGATCGTGTTCGAATTTATGAATATGACTATGAATGGGATTTGCAGGATCTAAGCGAAAATCATTTCATCGTGCTTGAATTTTACGCCGACAGCACGGCTGGACGCTATTACGGCACCAGCGACGATTTTGATGATTTTCGCGAGGGTTACTTTCCCGGATTTTTTGTCGCCAGCATGGACAGTTTGGCGATCCGCGATGGCCAGATCCGCTTCTCTCTGCGCGTGATCCGCGAGATTCTGTTCAGCAAACCAATCGATTTGCGCCTGACCACAGCTGCGCAAGCGCGCGCTGCTGGCTGGCCGGTATGGCTGGAGAGTTTCCCGGAATACGAGTTGAGCCGTACCCGGCGCACCTATACGGGTTTGTTTCGCGATGATCAGATCGAGATTCGCCTACCCGATGAAACACGACTTTTTGCCAAAAAACAGCAACTCGCTCAGCAGACCCCCTGAGCTCGAGTGCTTGGAAAAGTTGGCTTTTTCCGCCAGATCGTCGATGACTCTTCTCCAACTGATAAGGCTGCGGGCGGCTGCAACAAAATAAAAGGAAAATGCTGATGTGCCCAACCCGAATTAGAGTTGTGATTAAACGGATTGGCTTGTGTGCCTTGTCGAGCGTGATCATTTTTCAAGTGGCCTGTCAAAAAAATCAGGCGATGCAACATGAACATGCTGCAGAAATCGATGCATGGCGCCGGCAGAGAGTGGAGAGACTGACGGACGATCAAAGCTGGCTGACACTTGCAGGGCTTTTCTGGTTGCATGAGGGCGACAACCGCCTGGGTGGGGCAGAAAACAATGATGTGCAATTTCCTGCCGAACACTCGCCCGCGCATATCGGTGTTATCGCTCTGCGCGGCGATCGCTTGCGGTTCACTGCAGCTGAAGGAATAGAGGTGATCTCCAGAGGCAGCCCCGTCTCGAGCCTGGAATTGGCCTCTGATGCATCGGGTGACGCCACGCCCCTGGAACTCGGCACATTGCGCTGGATCGTCATCAAAAGAAATGATCGCTATGGCGTTCGCCTTTGGGACAGCGCAAGCGCCAGACGAAGAGAATTCAGTGGGATCGAATATTTTCCAATCGAGCTTTCCTGGCGCTTGCAAGCCCGTTTTGAACCCTACGTACCGCCGAAAACTCTGGCCATTGCCAGTGTAGTCGGCACGACGAGTGAAGAAATCTCTCCAGGCGCCCTGGTTTTCGAGAAAAACCGTCAAGAATTCCGCCTGGATACAGTTGCCGAACCGGATGATGAACAGCTGTTCGTCATTTTTGCCGACCGCACCAGCGGAGAACAAAGCTACGGCGGCGGCCGTTTTCTGCTGGTCGACCGGCCCGACAGCAACGGTCAGACACTTATCGATTTCAACAAAGCCTACAATCCACCGTGCGCTTTTTCCCCCTATGCAACCTGTCCGCTGCCGCCGCCACAGAATCGTTTGTCGATTGCAGTATTGGCTGGCGAGAAATATACAGCTGTGAATTCGGCCAATCATTGAAGTAACAGTACAACTGAACGCTGCAAAGAGGTTCTTATGAAGAAAAGTATATTTTTTGTCCTGTCAACATTTGTCGCAACTACTGCTTTAGCCACAACTCCGATTTCCTTGCCGACACCACAACAACGGATAGGGATGGATTTGATGGAAGCTTTGCAACAGCGTCAGTCCATTCGGAATTTTTCTTCTGATTCGCTTTCGTATCAGGAACTATCAGATGTGTTGTGGGCAGCATTCGGCATTAACCGGCCAGAAACCGGTAAACGAACAGCGCCATCTGCAATGAACCGGCAAGAGATTCAGATCTATGCGGCTCTGGCCAGTGGTCTCTATCGCTACGATGCCAGCGGCCATCAGCTGATAAAAGTGAGCGATAAGGATATCCGCTCTGATACCGGAAGACAGGATTGGGTCGCTCAGGCACCGCTTAATTTAATCTATGTCTCTGATTTCAGCCAGCTGGATCGAGGAGATGACACGGCTAAAAAACTGATATCCTCGACAAATGCCGGCTTCATTGGCCAAAATGTTTACCTCTATTGTGCGGCTGCGGGTCTGGCCACGGTGGTAAGAGGAGGATTCGATGAGCAAATGCTTGCCAAATCCATGCAATTGCCTGAACATATGAAGATCATCCTGACTCAAACAGTTGGACATCGCGCCAGTGCCTCGAATCCGTAATACCACTCGATCCAAATTATTGGCTTTAGTACTGGTCTATTTCCAACTTTGATCGCCAAATGGTAGGAGGTGTCTAGTTGAATTTTTATGCTCAGACACTTAAAGGTTTGATTGCCGGTACTATCTCCGGAATCCTGATTTTAGGCCTCGCTGGACGTGCCGTTACAGCCGGCATCGCCCTTGTAACCGACACACCTTCAAATTTGAGTCTCGGAGGAATAGGTGAATCTGTAGTGGTTGGCGCGCTGGTGGGCGCAATCGGAGGGTGCTTACTGATAATGCTAAAAAATATGTTTCGCGTCCGTTTATCATGCTTAGGTATTGCAATTGGGATAATATTGTTTATCTGTACCCATATTTTCGCTTTTTTTAACAACCGAATCATTTTTTGAATGGCGGCCATTCAGTTTTTTACACGATGTACTGTTTTACTGATGTTTGTGAACTATGGCTATATCCTAGCCGAAATTTTAACAAGATTTGAACAGGGTGGGGAACAAGACGAATGAAAGAAAGGAAAAAGCAGATTGCTCATGCCTTTTTAATTATCGGCACTTTTGGCCTTTTGGGAAATGGATTTATTCTCGATTGGGGAAGAGCTGCAACTTTATTGTTCGCTGCGTTTAATCTAATCGGTTTAGTTGTCTTGGTTATGGCGTGCCGCAAAAGACAAGAGTAAAGCAAGATCGCGAATTGTCAGCGTGAATACATCGCACCTTTCAATAAAGTGAAGCGAGTTTGAGCAAAGAGTGGTGTCGCCTGTTGCTGGTGGATATCGTTCTAGGCAGCAAAACGTCAAGCGAAAAATGCGTTTTTTGGTTTTTTTTTGTGCGTTTGCCCTTTTTCCCCCTGCTCGGGTTGGTTGCTGTGTTTTTTGATTGTAGCAGGACTTTTTACCAGCTTCGTTGTGGCCGAGTGTTTACCTCTTCAATGGCCTGCATCAAGAGTTGGCAAAATTCAAGCAAAATTAATCTGTTGATGTTCTGCTGCCTGCAATTGTTATTGTTTTTCACCTTAGCACATCACTATCCGAATGATTTTTTCGGAGATTAAGTGCGAAACACCCGATCAAGGGAGCAAAGCGATAGACGAAAAAGCCGTTGCATATGGTTTTTATCGCTTGTATTTTTATGGTTCGAAATTTATCACCAAAGGCAATCGAGCAAAAACTGATAGAAAGGGGATAGCAGATCAAAATGAAAATCAAAATTGAAATGAAAGCAAACGCGATGATGAAAAGTAAAAAGAAAACGAATGCGCGAAAAACAATCATTTCTGTTGGTGGTCTGCTGGTTGCATTGATCATTCCGATGTTGGCTTGTTCGGAAAAGCCTCCGAAGAATATCATCTTGATGATCAGCGATGGCTGCGGTTATAATCATTTCGATGCCGCGAGTTTGTTTGAAAAGGGGCAACCCGGAACACAGGTTTATGAGTCTTTTCCTGTACAACTCGCGGTCTGCACCGCCTCCCTCAGCACACCGGGATATGACGCGGAAAAAATCTGGTCGGATTTCGACGCGGTGCGCGAGAAACCAACCGATTCCGCCGCATCTGCGACCGCCTTTGCGACCGGGCACCATACCCTGAACGGGCGACTTGCTGTGGATGCTGACGGAAATCCGTTGCTCACCATTTTGGAGCATGCAGAGACGCTGAACAAGTCTACGGGACTGGTGACCACCGTGCCGTTTTGCCATGCGACTCCAGCCGGTTTTGCAAGCCATGTCGATGCACGCAGCGATTACGGCCAGATCGCCCAACAAATGCTGCAGACCGGCGCGGTCGATGTGTTGATGGGTGCTGGCCATCCGGATTACGGTTCAGCGGGCGAAAAACTTCAGCAACCGAATCCTGTGCATTTCGGCGATGCGGTTTTATGGGAAGCTGTAAAAGCGGGTCAAGCGGGAGGGGATTCCGACGGCGATGGCGCGGCCGATGCATGGACGATGATCGACTCATTGGCAGATTGGCAATCGTTGGCTGAAGGCCCGACTCCCAAACGCCTTTTTGGCCTGGCCCCGGTGGCCACTACCCTGCAACAAGATCGGCCGGGTGATACGCTGGTTCCTCCTTTCGGGGTTGAGCTGATCAAGAATGTGCCCTCACTGCGGCATATGACTCGCGTGGCATTGAACGTCTTGGACAACAATCCCAACGGCTTTTTTATGCTGATTGAGGGTGGAGCGGTCGATTGGGCTTCGCACAGCAACCAAATGGGGCGATTGATCGAAGAACAGATCGATTTCAATCGCGCTGTGGAAGCCGTGGTCGCCTGGATCGACAGCACCAGCAGTTGGTCGGAAACCCTGCTCATCATTACCGCTGATCACGAGACGGGGTACTTGACCGGCCCGGGTTCAGGCCGTGCGACTGAAACGGGTATCGAAGCGAAATGGAATTCGCTGCAGAACAACGGCGCCTCTGTGATGCCCGGCCATGAATGGCACAGCAACAGCCACACCAACTCCCTGGTTCCGCTTTTTGCAAAGGGACGGGGAAGTGAGACCCTGCGCCGCAAACTGGTCGGCGAAGATCCGGTGCGCGGTCCTTATGTCACCAATGCCGGGGTGGGACAGGCGCTGTTTGAACTGTGGAAGAGCAAGCCTGCTGCTGATTAAGTTGCTGCCGACCTGTTCTTTTCTCGCCAAGGCGGTAAAAGTCGCCGTATCCATACCAGCATTTCACCTGCTGCGCGATTGTCCCAGGCGTAGTAGGGAATGGCCTTGATTCTGACACGACTGCATTTGGCGGGTTGTGCGGCTTGATAGAGCCGATCCGGCCATTCGGGATAGGTCTCGCGCCATGCCTCAGCAGCCAGTACCGCGATTTGCGGCAACGCAGTGCATTTTTCGACTGACCACTGCGCTGCAGGTTCAATGGCGATCTGATGCAATTGGGAGCCGTTGTCTGCTTGTTCGAGGCAATAGACGAGCGGGCCGCGCCGCAAGGCGACGCGGCCTGTGTTGTTTTCAACCTGTGGATGAGATTGCCATTGCTCCACCGGCATCTCGAGTTGCCATTGCAGCACATCTCCAGTTTTCCAGGTGCGTCGCAGATGGACATAGCCATTGCGAACCAACGGTGCGATTTCGACAGATTCGTGGTTGACGGTTAAACAAGCCTGGTGACACCAATTCGGCAGGCGCAAGGCAAGGGTCCATTCCGCCGCGGGAGCCGCGTCGAGGTGAAACTCGATATCACCTGTCCACGGATAGTCAGTATGGACAGAAAAGGAAATCGGAACTCCGGCCACTTTGCAACTCCCGGCAGACGCAGCAAAGAGATGAACCGCCAAAAGATCGGGTGCGATAGAATAGATATAGCCGCCAATTGAAGCGAGCAGACGGGAGATGTTGCTGGGACAACAAGCACAGTCAAACCATTTCTGGCGGTGATGGTTTCCGTCGCTTTGCAGAGGATTGACATATAAAAAGCTTTGTCCGTCATTGCCAACCCCGCTAAGAGCCCCGTTATAGAGGCTGGTTTCCAGAATATCCGCATAGCGGCTGTCGCAGTCAAACTGTAGCATGCGATGTGCCCAAAAGATCAAACCAACTGCTGCACACGTCTCGGCATAAGCCAGTCGATTGGGCAGGTCATAATCGCGGGTAAACCCTTCACTTCGATGGGTCGAGCCGATCCCACCGGTGATGTACATACGACGGGTGACCAGATTGTCCCAGATGGTTTCGCATGCCTGCAGCAGCTGATCGTCGTGCAATTCAGCCGCTACATCCGCCATACCGCTATACAGATACATCGCTCTCACCGCATGTCCGACTGCCTCTTTTTGTTGGCGAACCGGCAAATGCGATTGATTTGACTGATGGCCATTGAGATAGTGCCAGCCTGGAGCGATCCCGTGCACCTGTACTTCGCCGTCGAAATAGTGAGGCTGCTGGCCGCGTTCGTCGATGAAATACTTCGCCAACCGGAGATAGCGTTTTTCGCCGGTGCAGCGATAGAGTTTGATCAACGCCAATTCGATCTCTTCATGGCCGGGGTAGCCGCGTTTTTTACCTGTTTCTCGGCCAAAGGTCGCATCGATCAGATCCGCGAAACGGCATGCCGCCTCGAGCAACTTGCGTTTGCCGGTTGCGTTAAAGACAGCAACCGCTGCTTCGAATAAATGGCCGGCGCAATAGAGTTCATGCCAGTCGCGGAGATTGGTCCATCTTTTTTTCGGCTCGACAACGGTGAAGTAGATGTTCAAATAACCGTCAGGCTGTTGAGCCTTGCAGATCAGCTCGATGATTCGGTCGAGTTCAGCCTCCATTTCAGCGTCGGCATGAGTGCCGAGCGAGTAGGCTGCAGCTTCCAGCAGCTTATAGACATCTGAATCCCAAAAATAATGCGGCCTGGGTTTACCGCTGGTTGCCGTCCACTCTAATTTAAAGGCGTCGATGCGGCCGGTCTCATAACTCTGGCGAAAGATCGCCGTCAGAGTTTTTTCTCGGTTGATCTCTTGCTTTTGAGCAAGCAAGCCCCCGGTCAACTTGATTTGCCGATGGTCAATCGGCTGCAGAGAGTAGCGCGCAATCATCCTGTTTCCTTTCAGTTTTGCCAATATAAGCGTTTTTGTCGTCAATTTCAATTTATACAGAAAAATCGGGTCGCGGCAGCGAATTCCATCGCTATGCAGCCAGAAAGGTCGGGTGCCGCTGGTGCAAAAGCGGGAATCGACTGCAACAAGATACTCATTGCTTCTCTGATCGGTTTTTCGTACTTTTTAAAAATGAATCAGAATCATTTTTTTGCGATTGATGAAGGTGTGCGATTGGCTTGTGAACAGCTGATCGATTTGCACCGAAAGTAAAATGCTCCGCTTCAAATCACTGCCTTTTGCTCGGTTGTGGATGGTAACCATTCCAACTCATGCCGATGAGTGGGCGCTCAGTTCAAGGTGGCGGCGACTGGCGACCGATGACCACCGGTTTGCAATGAAACGATCGGAAAGATGGCTTACACACCCGTAATCAGCGTCATCATTGTCAGTTACAATGTGCGCGCGTTTCTCGATCAGGCGCTCACATCAATTCTGCGGGCGCTAAAAGGAATCGACCACGAGATCTTTGTGGTGGACAATGCCTCAACCGACGGCAGTCCGGAATGGATAGCCGAAAAATATCCGCTCGTCCAGTTGATCCGCAATCGCCACAATATGGGTTTTGCGCGGGCAAACAATCAGGCGTTGGAAAAAAGCCAGGGTCGTTTTGTCTGTTTGATCAATCCCGACACCATCATCCAGGAAGATACTTTTTCGGTCTTGCTCGATTTTGTTGCCACTCATCCGGATGCCGGCGCCGTGGGATGCAAGATTCTCAATCCTGATGGAACGCTGCAATTGGCGTGTCGGCGGAGCTTTCCCACCCCGTGGGTGGCTTTTAGCAAGATTGTCGGTCTGGCCAAACTGTTTCCGAAAAGCCGGTTGTTTGGTCGTTACAATCTGACCTATCTCGATCCTGATCAAGCTGCTCCTGTCGACGCCCTGTCGGGATCATTCATGCTGGTGAGGCGAGAAACGATCGACAAGGTTGGCTGTCTCGATGAATCGTTCTTTATGTATGGTGAGGATCTTGACTGGTGTTACCGCATCCAGCAAGCAGGGTGGCAGAACTATTATTGTCCACAAACACAGATCATTCATTTCAAAGGCGAGAGTTCAAAGAAAAGTCCATTTGCGCAGCGCCGCCTTTTTTATGAAGCCATGCAGCTTTTCGTGGTCAAGCATTTCAGCCGCGGCCAGGCTCTGATCCCATCGTGGATGCTCAAATTGGCGATCGCCATACGTGCAGTCATCGCCTATATCGCCCAGGTTGCGCGCTTGTTGGCTTTGCCGGCGATCGATTTTTTCTTTTTGACCCTCTCTCTGGCCCTGGCGATCTGGCTGCGGTTCCACCCGCAATTTCCCTGGCAGGCATTCGTCAAGGTCCATCTGCTTTACAGCTTGGTTTGGTTGTTCAGTTTCGCCGGTCAGGGCCTGTACAGCCGTTGGCGTTTTTCAGCCAGCAGAGCAGGAACTGCTGTGTTGTTCGGTTGGCTGGTCAATGCGGTGCTGACCTATTTTATCAAGACCATCGCCTTTTCTCGGGCGGTTATTCTCTATGCCGGAGCAATGGATATCCTGCTGTTGGCTGGCTGGCGGATCGCAGCGCGGGCGCTCTCCAAAAACGAGGTGGGCTTGTTTCGCCACCTGTTCGGGGATGCCCTTTTCTCCAATCGATCAGTTTTGGTTGGCGAAATCAGTTCGATTCGCCGTCTGGTCCGCCGTCTGCAAAAGGATGCGCATACGCGGGCGATGGTGCAGGTCACCGGCATCGTTGCCAGCAACAGCGGGCCCCTCGACTTGCAGGTCGAGGGCATTCCTGTTCTCGGTCGACTGCGCGATTTGGCTGAGATCATCGCACGCGAAAAGATCAATCAAGTCATCTTTTCCACCGATAAGATGTCCTATCACAAGATTTTATCGATTGTCTCGACCCTGGCGGGCCAGACCATCAACTACCGGTTGGTCCCGCGGGAAATGGACGTGATGATCGGCAAAGCATCGATCGATTATTTTGACCACCTGCCGTTGGTCGATATCGGCTATAAATTGCACGATCCCTTTTTTCGATTCGTCAAACGCTTGTTCGATATCCTCGGCGCTCTACTGGTTTTGTCGTTCGGTTGGCCGTTTTTTATCTGGAAAAGCTGGTCGAATAAAGGCAAATGGATGGAACGTTCGATCGTTGGATTGAACGGCGAACCTTGTGCGGTCCGTTGCTTGGCAGAGGGCCACCTTTTTTCTTCCTATTCATTGTGGTTGCAGGTGTTGCGCGGACGCCTCAGCATGGTGGGCAGGGACATGCTGTTGCCGCTCGAAGCGTTCGATGACCTGGCCCATTTGATTAAACCCGCTCTTACCGGACTGGAACAGCTTCATCAGGGTCCGGGCTTGTCGAAGCGCGAACGCGAACAAGTCCATCTCTACTATCTGCGCAACTATTCGCCTGCTTTGGATCTGCAGCTTGTTGCGAAATCTCTTTGGCCGCGAAAGGGCTGAAAAGAACGACGAGTGACTGCCGTGCGTTTGGCTGCATGGATTCGGCCGCTTTGTATTTCGACAGTGAAATAATCAGTCTTTAGGATGAATTGCTTATGCTGGAATTCGAAAAACCGATCATCGAGATCGAACGAAAAATCGCCGAATTGCGCGAATATGCCTTGGGCGAGGATATCGAGATGCAGGAGGAGATCCAAAAACTCGAGAAGCGCGCCCAGCGCCTGCGGCGGGAGATCTATTCCAAATTGACAAGATGGCAGCGGGTTCAATTGGCAAGACATCCCAAACGGCCATACACTTTGGATTATGTCGAGCGGATCGTCGACGATTTTATCGAATTGCACGGAGATCGCGTTTTTGGTGACGATCCGGCGATCGTTGCCGGCGTCGGCAAAATCGGCGGTCAAAGGATCGTTTTGATTGGACATCAAAAGGCGCGTGATACCAAGGAAAAAGTACGGCGCAACTTTGGCATGCCTCACCCAGAGGGATATCGCAAAGCGCTCCGGCTGATGAAGCTTGCCGCCAAATATGGTCGGCCGGTCATTTCATTTGTCGATACTCCAGGTGCATTTCCCGGGATTGGAGCGGAAGAGCGGGGTCAAGCCGAAGCGATCGCACACAATCTTTTTGAAATGTCGCATCTTCCGGTTCCCATCGTGGTGGTGATAATCGGTGAAGGAGCCAGCGGTGGGGCACTGGGAATCGGTATTGGCGATCGCGTGTTGATGATGGAGAACACCTGGTATTCGGTCATTACGCCCGAGGGGTGTGCTGCCATTCTTTATCGCGATGCGAAAAATGCTCCACAGGCTGCAGAAGCGATGAAGATCAGCGCTGAAGATTTGCTGCAGCTCAAGGTCATCGACAAAATCATTCAAGAACCCGTCGGCGGTGCGCACAGCGACATCGACCAGGCCGCGGCTCTGGTTAAAAATGCGGTTCTTGCTGCTCTGCAGGATCTCGTTCCCCTTTCGCCGCAAGACCTGATCAGCCAGCGTCTCGAAAAATACAGCAAAATGGGTTTTTGGCTGGAATCGAGATAAAGGCAGTAACCTATTGATAACTCGAAAAATCGCTTGACTCTTTATCGTTTTTAAGCTATATTTTTTGTTATTGGAATTCTGCCGACCACCCGAGCATTCTTATCCAACCCGATACAATACAATCTTTTGCGATTCAGCAAATGGTTGTGCAAAAGAGGGTGCCTTTTTGCACCAGCAGATCGAATTCGCGGGGCGGTGTGATGGTGTGCATGTGCAGAGTATTGCTGTTCTGCGAGACGTTCTTTTTGCGGGCAAGGTTCGGAGAAGCGCCGGGATGGATGGGAAGGCAATTGTTCTTGAATCAAATTGCATTCGTTCAAAAGAAATTTACGAGATCGAACCGGCTAGGCTTGAATCATGTTGTCGCACAAAGTCCTTTTGCTCAATCAAAACTATGAACCGATCATGGTGCTCACTGCCAAGAAGGCGATTGTTTTGATCTATATGCAAAAGGTGGAAATCGTCGAAAAACATCCGCTGAAAGTGCAGTCTTTGCATTATTCGATGCCATTGCCCAGCGTGGTTCGTTTGCTTTATTTTGTGCAGATCCCCTACAAACGAGTCGAGCTTACTCGGAGGAATATCCTCAAAAGGGATGGATACCGGTGCCAGTATTGCCGCACTACCCAGGGTCCGTTGACCGTTGATCATGTAGTGCCGCGGACCAAGGGCGGAACGGACACATGGGAGAATCTGGTCTGCGCTTGCATTCACTGCAACAACCGCAAAGGCAATCGAACCCCTGAACAGACGAACATGAAGTTGGCGCGTCAGCCCCGACGTCCCAACCATCTGTTTTTTATTCAGCGTTTTGTTGCGGCTGGCGAACAGCTTTGGAAACCCTATTTGTTTTTTCAATAAATCGTCTGGTGCCGATTGCTGCCTCATTCCTGGCCCGGCGAGAGGCGATTGACTGCCGTTCTGGAGACGGAGACCATCGAACAGAGAATTGACACGGCCGTGTGGTATTGCGGCCTTATTTATGTTATCAGGTGAGTGATCCGTTATGCCCTATAAAGTCAAACTCGACACCTTTGAGGGACCACTCGACCTGCTGCTCTTTTTGATCAAAAAAGAAGAAGTAGACATTTACGATATTCCGATCGCCAAGATCACCCGTCAGTTTTTGGAATATCTCGAAATTATTCAGCTTTTGGATCTGGAAGTCGCAAGCGATTTCATCCTCATGGCGGCGACTTTGATGCGCATAAAAGCGCAGATGCTCTTGCCCAAACCGGAAGTCGAAGCGCAAGAAGAAGAGGAAATCGATCCGCGCCAGGAGTTGGTTCAGCGGTTGCTCGAATACAAGCGTTTCAAAGACGTGGCTGAGCAGATGTATGATTATGAGGAGAGCTCACGACAGATCTATCAGCGAGGCACTTTTCGCATCGAAGACGATGGCTCTTTGCCAATAGAAGAAGGTGTAGAGCAAGTTTCACTTTTTGCTCTGATCGGTGCATTCCAGAAGGTTTTACGGCAACAAAAAAAGGTCTCTTTTCATCGCGTCCAGGAATTGCCGATCTCTTTGGAAGAGCGTTTGGCTTTTATCGAGAGCAAATTCCAGGAGCGTTCTGAGATTGAATTTTCCGAGTTGTTTGACGCAGGTGATTCGCGCATGGTGCTTATTGTCACTTTTATTGCCATTCTTGAGCTGATCAAGCGCAAGTTTATCCGCGCAGCGCAGGAAATCAATTTTGCTGACATCAAACTGATACGCGTCGATGGATAAGATTGATTTGATACACATATTGGAATCGATCATTTTTGCTTCCGATTCGCCTCTGTCGATTCGCCAAATGGAATCGATTGTCGAAGGGGTGGAACGTGCCGAGATCGAAGATGCGCTGCAGCGTCTTCAGGACGAGCTGCAGAACCGGGCCTTTTTTTTGAAAAAAGTTGCGGGCGGCTATATCCTGGCTACACGGCCGGAATATGCACCGTACGTTAAAAAGATGTTTAGCGGCAAAGAGCGATCGCGTTTGAGCCGAGCCGCTCTGGAAACGCTGGCGATCATCGCCTTTAAACAGCCTATAAGTCGGGTCGAGATCAATGCCATTCGCGGCGTCGATTCCGATGGGGTGATTAAAGGTTTGTTGGAGAGAAGGCTGATCGATATCAGCGGCCGGGATGATGGCCCGGGAAGGGCTTTGCTTTTTCGCACCACTGCCGAGTTTTTAAAATATTTCGGCATCGACGACATCAGCGAGCTGCCCAAGCCAAAAGAAATCGAACAATTGCTGGCTGAAGGTGAGGGGGGCAAGATTCTGCAGAATATTCCTGAGGAGCAGTTGTTGCAGGACGAAGCAGAAAAAGTGCAGGAAGAAGCGACCAGCACGACTGAGGGAGCTGATGTCGAGCCGGGCGATGCAGCGGCAGAAAAGGAGAACAATTAACCGAAATGGTGCGTATTAACCGTTATCTGGCGCTTTGTGGACTGGGTGCTCGACGCAAAGTCGAGGAGTTGATCAACCAATCCCGCGTCACTTTGAACGGTAAAAAGGTAGAATCTCTGGCAACCCAGGTCGAGCCGGAATATGACCAGGTTGCCGTCGATGGCAAGATCGTTCGGCCGGCAAGCCGTTTCACTTATATTCTGCTCAACAAGCCGCGCGGCTACATCACCAGCGCCAAGGATGAAAGAGGCCGTAAAACGGTGGTCGATCTGGTAAAATCGAAAGCTCGTCTTTTCCCGGTCGGCCGTCTGGATGGCAAAAGCGATGGTCTTGTGTTGCTGACCGATGATGGCGAAATGGCCTATCGCCTCATGCATCCAAAGTATCAAGTGATCAAGGTCTATCGTGTCAAACTCGCGAGGCCATTTGAGCGCCAGGATCTGGCCCACTTTGCCAAAGGCATGGAGTTGGAGGATGGGCCGACGGCACCTTGTGATGCGGGTTTTTACAACAGCGACCCGCATCGGTTGGAATTGCATGTGCGCGAAGGGCGCAATCGATTGGTCAGACGGATGTTCGAACATCTCGGTTATGAGGTCGAAAGCCTAAAGCGGATACAACTCGGTCCACTTCTGATCGGTGATTTGGCGCGCGGCCGCTATCGCCATTTGACTCGAGGTGAAGTGGCTGCATTGTCGCATGCGGTCGGCTTGTCCAAACGAGCGGCGCGATGATGCGCAAAAAGGCAGGTAAATTTTTTATCATTGCCATAGACGGTCCAGCTGGCTCGGGCAAGAGCACCACAGCCCGCAAAGTTGCACAACGGTTGGGATTTTTCTTTCTCGATTCGGGTGCCATGTATCGCGCGGTGACCTGGTTGGCTCTGGAAAACAAGGTCGCCTTGAACGATTCATCCGCGCTTGCCGTCCTGGCTGAAAAGGCGGTAATCGACTTTCGTCAGCAGGATGGCAAACAGTTGATCTTTGTCAATGGCCAGGATATCACCCGGCAGATCCGCCTGCCCGATGTTACCAATGCTATTGCGCCGATTGCCGCCAATCCCGTGGTTCGCAAGATTTTGGTGGAAAAACAACGGGTATTTGGCAAACTCGGCAATCTGGTGGCTGAGGGGCGCGACATCGGAACGGTGGTTTTCCCAAATGCCGATCTTAAAATCTATTTGAATGCTCCTGCCAAAGTGCGAGCTCGAAGGCGGGTAACGGAATTGGCTGAGCAGGGCGTGGAAGCGGATTTTGCAGCGATCTACAGCGCTTTATTGTTGCGCGATGCCAATGACTCAAATCGCGAGCACAGCCCGCTGCGCCGTGCCAAGGGAGCGGTGGAGCTTGATACCGGCGATTTGACCATCGATGAGCAAGTTGATCGGGTGGTGCGCCTTGCGAAAGAGCGGATGGAATGATGCAGTTCCTGATCGATCCGCACGCCGGATTTTGTCCTGGAGTTCAGCGGGCGATTCGCCTGGCTGAGAAAGCTCTGCAAGGAGGCACAATTCTAGCCTATGGGCCGTTGGTGCACAACCCGGCCGAAGTAGAGCGGTTGGCTGGTCAAGGTTTGAAAACGATTGAACAGGGCGATGCCGGAAAACCGCCATCGGAAGAGTGGCGGGGAAATCGCGTTTTGATTCGTTCGCATGGACTTGCCGCCCAGACTCGCAGTCGGCTCGAGGAATTGGCCAGCGAAGTGGTCGATGCCACCTGTCCAAAAGTTGCCCGTGTGCAGAAAATGGTTGCTCAGCTCAGCGGAGAGGGTACAGTTGTTTTAATCGTCGGCAAACGCGAGCATCCCGAAGTGATCGGGCTGGTCGGGCATGCCCGTGGGCCAGTTTTTGTTCTTGAAAAGCCGGAAGATGTAAAAGCTCTGGCGGCAGGCGGAAAAATGGCGCTGATCGCCCAGACGACCGTCAAACGCGAGCTGTTTTTTGCTGTACAGGATGCCCTGAAAGAACGAGGTTTTAATCCGGTCGTTCTGGACACCACCTGCAGCTTTGTGAACAATCGCTATGATCTTTTGCGCACCTTTGCCGGACAGGTTGACGTGGTTTTGGTTGTCGGCGGGAAATCGAGTTCGAATACGGGCGTTCTCTATGATGTTTGCAGAAAAACCAATCGCCGCACCTATCGGATTGAAGAAGCGGGTGAGTGTCGAGCGGAATGGTTTGAACTCGCAGAAACAGTGGGTATAACCGGTGGCCTATCCACCCCGATTTGGCAGCTCGAAAATGTGGCGCAGGAGCTGCAAGAGCGATTTTCGAAGCCCGGATAGCCATTTAGCAATATCGATAAAGAATACTGCGGATTAACACTGAACCGCAGGTTTTGTCGAGCGATAGACGCTGCCGAATGCGGTTTGCCACTATTGTAGCGACCAGCGCAGTCTGCAATCAGCGGCAGTTGCAACTTTTTCTTATCAAACCGTCCATTAAGGACGTAAATCCACTAAAAAGGAGGTAACAATTAAATCATGAACAAACAAACCAACCCCGAAACCTCAGATGAAAATCTGAACATGCAAAACTCTGCCCAAGAAGCCGGTGCCGAAGAGCAGCAGCCCATCGTTGAAGAGGCTCCGAAAAAGGCAGAAGCCCAAATCACCAAATCCAAAAGCATCGGCAAAAAAGCTGCCGAGGCCAAGGAGACCATTTATCAGGATATTGCAGAACTGGACAAGTTGGAGCAAGAGTATTCGCAGCAGGAATACGAAACGCTGACCAAATTGTACGAAGAAACCATGTCCGATTTTTCTGTCGGGCAAGTTGTGGTCGGCAAAGTCTTGGCCGTCAATGACAAGGAAGTTTCGATCGACATCGGCTTCAAGTCGGAAGGAACAGTTCCGGTTGAAGAATTTACCGATCCCAGCGATGTGATAGTTGGGGACAATATTGAGGTGTATATCGACGACATCGAAGATGCAGAAGGCTTGCTGGTGTTGTCGAAAAAGAAAGCTGACTTTATGCAAGCCTGGGATCGGCTGATCAACAAGTATGAAAACAGCGAAATTATTGAAGGCCGCTGTGCCAGGCGCATCAAGGGAGGCATCGTTGTCGATCTGGGCGGTGTCGATGCTTTTCTGCCGGGTTCGCAGATCGATGTCCGTCCGATCCGCGATTTCGATGCGCTCATCGGCCGGAATATGGAATTCAAGATCGTTAAAGTCAACCATATGCGCAAGAATATCGTGGTTTCCCATCGCGTGTTGGTCGAGCAAGAATTAAAAGGTCAGCGGGAAAAGATCTTGCGCGATCTCGAACGCGGTCAGATACTCGAAGGCACAGTCAAGAATATCACCGACTTTGGTGTTTTTATCGATCTCGGCGGTGTCGATGGATTGCTGCACATCAACGATCTCTCCTGGGGACGCGTTTCGCATCCGTCAGAGATCGTCTCCCTGGATCAAAAGATCAAGGTCGTTGTGCTCGATTTCAATGAAGCCAAAGACCGCATTTCTTTGGGTCTCAAACAGCTGCAGCCGCATCCATGGGAAGGTGTGGAGACCAAGTATCCGGTCGGCTCGACCGTTAAAGGCAAAGTCGTCAGCATTTCCGACTATGGCGCTTTTATCGAGCTCGAAAAAGGCGTTGAAGGCCTGATTCACATCTCGGAGATGTCGTGGACTCAGCATATCAAGCATCCGTCCAAGATACTCAGCGTCGGTGAGACCATCCAGGTCAGAGTTCTCAACATTCAGAAGGACGATCGCAAGATCTCTTTGGGGCTCAAGCAATTGGAGCCGGATCCCTGGGAAACCCTGTCCGAAAAATATCCGGTGGGCACCGCCCATAAGGGCATCGTTCGCAATTTGACCAATTTTGGCGCGTTTGTGGAACTGGAAGAGGGAATAGACGGTCTGATCCATATTTCCGACCTGTCCTGGACCAAGAAGATCCGTCATCCTGGTGAGGTGGTAAAAAAAGGCGAAGAAGTTGAAGTCGTTATTCTGAATGTCGACAAAAACAACCGCCGGATTTCCCTCGGCTACAAGCAGACCAAAGACAATCCATGGGATACGCTCGAAGATCGCTACAAGCCAGGTACATTGACCGAAGGCAAAGTTGTGCGGTTGATCGAAAAAGGTTTGATCGTCGAGCTGCCTGAAATCGTCGATGGTTTTGTTCCGCTTAGCCAATTGGCTAAAGAAAATATCAGCAAACCAGCGGATCAATACCAAATCGATGATGTTCTGACTTTATCGGTTATCGAATTCAACAAAGACAACAAAAAGATCGTTCTGTCGGAAAAAGATGCTTCGCGCAAACCGTCGACTGAAGCCGCAGCTGGAACAGCTGTGACCGCTCCGAAAGAGGAGCCTGTGGCGGCAGAGGAAAAGTCCGAAGAGGCTCCTGTCGAAAAGAAGGCTTCTTCCGGGAGAAAGAGCAAAAAAGCTGCCCAGCCAGAATCCGGCGAGGCAGAATCGCCGGCAGAAGAACAAGCATCCGAATAGCCTTGCACCGATCGCAAAAGAGCTGCCCCGTCCAAAAAGCGGGGCAGTTTTTTTTTACCCGAAATCTCTCGATTTTTATTAGCGATGTGTCTTTGCCTGCTGCAAAGCTGGAGGAACACAAGGTTTTGCTCTGCTGGGCACGAACCGATCTCTTTTTGCCGGCAATTCGCCGGCTTGTATTCATTCAAAAAAAGCAGGAGAATTCCAACCCGGCGATTTAGTTGTTGAAATCCTTGAATTATTTGTTTACTTTTAAAGTTGTTGCATTACAACAAATTGCATAACGCTGCGACAAGACCTTCGCATCAAGGCGAAGCGCAGAAATCAATCGGATCAATCAAATAGCTACCCGAATTCGGTGCGCGGCACCGATTCTGAGTAAAAACCGGAACATACATTATTGCTCAACATCTTGGAGGCATAATGTGGGTGATTAAATGGCTTTTGATCGCAGCGGTTGTCATTCTGATCATCGGTTTTGCCATGCAGAATACAACCCAGAGAGTCGCAGTGCAATTTTACCAATATCGATCGATCGAGCTGCCCTTGTGGGTGGTGATGTACGCGTCCTTTGTTGCCGGTTTGCTCTTTTGGCTGGTTGTATCGATTGGCAGAATTGTCTCGTTAAAACGGCAATTGCACAAGCAACACAAGGAAAGCAAGAATTTGCGCCTCGAGTTAGATTCTCTGAGAAATGCCTCTATTGACGATTCGGTCATACCAAAGCCAAACCACGCCGATTCCGCAACCAAACCGAGGCAAACGGCCGGGGAGTAAGAAATGAATCAAGAGTTGCTGTTGCCGCTGCTTGTTCTAACAGGGACGCTGATTCTGTTCTTACTGATCTTCTTAAGGCGGCATAAAAGCCGGCAACAGGTTGAAGCGCAGTCTGAATATATCGCCGGTTTGCATGCTCTGATCGCAGGAGATAAAACCGGCGCTCTGGAGAAATTTCGCCGCACTGTGCGACTCGACACAGATTATATCGACGGCTATCTTAAAATCGGCGATATTTTGCGCAGTGAAGGTGATGCTCTGAAGGCAATCAAGATTCATCGAGATCTGCTGATCCGCCCCTCGTTGAAAAAAACGCAGCGTCTGGCAATTTTGCGTTCCCTTGCTGAGGATTATATTGCAGTTCAGGAATGGAAAAATGCACAGGTTGTCTTACAGCAAATTTTGGATCTCGCTCACAAAGACGAGTGGGCATTGAGCAAAGAGTTGGCGGTCTATGAAGAGATGGGCGATTGGCAGGGGGCCTATGACATTACCAAAAAAAATGGCCGTCTGAACAAATTGGAAAAGAAAACACAGATGGCCGCTTACAAATATGAACAAGGCGTCCAGCTGACTCATCTCAAACGCGAGCATGATGCGCGGTTGCGTTTTCGCGAATCGATCAAGGAAAATCCCTCGTTTACGCCAGCCTATCTGAGTCTTTCAGACAGCTATGTTCGCGAAAATCGCGCCAATGATGCGCTCGTTGTTTTAAAAAAGTTTATTCGCAGCAATTCTGAGAAATCTTTTCTGGCATTTTCCCGTCTACGACAAACCTTGTTCGAATTGGGCCACTTTGGTGATCTGCAGACCGTATTTTTGGAATTGACCCGCGATCACCCTGAAATCGTCGAAGGCTACCTTGGTCTCGCTGAAATCTATGAGAAAAAAGGTGAATTCTTGCGCGCTGTTGAGGCATGCAAACAAGCCATTGCAAGCGATCCCTCGCGCATCGACCACAAAATGATTCTGATTCGTTTGTACAACAAACTCGGACGCTGTGACACTGCCATGGAGCTTGCCAGCGAGTTGGCCAACAACTTGCTCGTGGCCAAGCATCGCTATATCTGTTCATCCTGCGGTGCGGTCGCAGACGAATACCGTGCCCGCTGCCATTCCTGTGCCAAATGGAATACGCTGGAGATAAGCCGTGATTGACTCTGTGATCGGCAAGCGAGGCGCTGTATCCTTTGCCCTGCTGAAATCGTGCAACACCGCTTTTCTTGTCGGACTGATGGCATTTTGGTTCTTTGCACCGCTCAGAACTGTTCACGCGGATCCGATTGACGTAATCAAACAGCTTTATGAAGAGCAACGTTTTGCTGATCTTGCCAAGGTATTGCCCCAGGTCAGCCAGAGCCGCCCTAACCACCCTGCCGTCCTATTTTTACAGGCCATCATGGAAAAAGATGCCGGCCGCGCCGCCCAGCTCTATGAGCGGGTTGCCGCTCTCCAAAGCGAATATGCCGATCAGGCACTCTTTCGCCTGGCACAATATCGCTATCATCTGGGACAATACGATGAATGCAGGCAGACGAATGTTCAAATGATCAAGGGTTACCCCGGTTCAAGTTTGATAGATGATGCTGTTTTTCTGTATGGTCAGACGTTGTTGGCGAAGGGAGAGATCGATTCAGCACGTGCCTTTCTGAAAAGTTTCATCAAAAGGTACCCGCATTCGCCCTATGTAGATGTTGCTGTATTGGACCTCGAATCCTCCCAACTTTGGCAGCAACAGGAACCTCAGACTGTCAGCGATTTTTATCGGATTCAAATCGGAGCATTTGAGGTTCACAAAAATGCTCAGCAGATAGCCGATCGAATGGCAGAACAGGGATTCGAGGTTGAAATCTATCCCAAAGAACGCCTCTATGCAGTATTGATTGGCCGCTTTTTGACCCGAAGCGATGCAGAAGCGTTTGCCCATCAGCATCGCCATCAGTTCGATTTTGGCTATCATATTGTCAATCTGCGCGATCGATGATCCCGATTTTCTCAATCTGTTTGTACCTTAATCGCTGGGCTGCTGGCGTTCTATCCCATTCTGATCGCCAGGAGAAGAAACGTTGCTGCTTTAACTCGAAGGGCTGGCTGCGGTTTACTGGCAAAGTGTTATCATTTTTGGAGAGCCTATGAAAAAGGTTTGCTTTATTGTTGGTATTTTTTTGCTGTTGAATTCGGCCAAGGCGCAGATCGAGCCTACGGCGTGTCAGTCGGTGGTCGACTATCATATATCGGCAAAATTGAATCCATCGCTCAAAACCGTCGAAGGAAAACTGATGTTGCGCTGGACTCATCCCGGTGGACGTCCGGTGGCCGAGCTATATTTTCATGCATACCCGAATGCATTTAAAAACAGCTCCAGTCTGTTGTTTCGCGAACAGGCGCGTTGGAGCAAACCGGGCAAGTCCCAGATCGAGCAATTTCAGGATGATGAATTTGGCTACATGGACATTCAGTCGTGCACTGCCCAGTTGGGTCGGGATCTTCAAAAAATCGATTTGCGACCTTCTCTGGAATATCGCACTCCGAACGGAAAAGTTGACGACGACGAAACCGTCTTTTGTGTGACTCTGCCGCGGCCGATAAATGCCGGCGAGAGTGTAGTTATGGACTTTGACTTTACCACCAAATTGCCGCGCAGTATTCTGCGCTCGGGTTATCAGGACAATTTTTTCTTTGTCTCTCAATGGTATCCCAAAATCGGCGTTCTTGAACAGGATCTTTGGCATTGTGAACCTTACCATCGCGACGGCGAGTTTTACGCCAACTTTGGCTCGTTTTCTGTCGACCTGGAGATTCCAAGCGGTTATCAGGTCGGCGCAACCGGAGTTTTGCAGGACTCACTGGTGAGCGATGGTTTTGTCAAATATCGCTTTGCGCAAAACTGTGTTCACGATTTTGCTTGGATGGCGGGTAAAAATTACCGGATGCGACGCCATACCTTTCAACATCCCGAACTGCCTCCGGTAGAGCTCATTTTATTGGTACAATCGTTCAATGAACCTCTGGCCGATCGGATCATCAAAGCAACCGAAAATGCTCTCAAATATTATGGGCTATGGACGGTTCCCTATCCGTATCAAAATCTGACCATCGTGGATGCACCATGGCGGTCGAATATCGGCGGCATGGAATATCCCACTCTCTTTACCATTGAGGTTACCCAAGAGAATAGAGCTTCACTCAGCCTGGAATCACTGATCGTACATGAATGCGGACACCAGTTTTGGTATGGAATGGTGGCCAACAACGAGGCGCAACATGCCTGGCTCGATGAAGGAATCAACTCTTTTACTGAAGCACGAGCGATGAATGCCGCCTATGGCCTGTTGCCGCAACAATCGATTTATCTCAAACTCGACGGGTTTGGAATTCCGCTCACCATACCAGGATTGGCCTATCATGCGCGTTTGCGTCAATGGCGCGACTTTCTGCCGCAGAACGGCCGCGATATCATCGACCAGCCGAGCTCAGCTTTTATCGATCACCGCAGCTATATGACCAACAGCTATACCAAAGCTGCACTCGTAATGTGGACATTGGAAGGCATCCTCGGAGAAGAAACTTTTAGTCAGATCATCAAGACCTATAGCCAGCGGTTTCGTTTTGCTCACCCCAAACCAGAAGATTTCATCCAGGTGGTGAAAGAAATCAGCCCAATCGATCTGAACGACTTTTTACACCGTGCCCTGCAAACAGGATCTCGCTGCGATTATGCCGTGGATAGAGTCGAGTCCAGACCGGCAATCGCAGAGAAGGGATTCTTTGGCGAACACGAAGCGGGAGCCAGCAAAAAGGCCACAGCTGATGAGAAGCTTTTATGGAACAGCATTGTGGTGCAGCGCCGAGGTGAAGTGATTTTGCCGGTCGATATCGAAATCACTTTGGAAAACGGCGAGACGATAAAGCATCAATGGGATGGCCAGTCTCTATGGCACCGCATCGAATGGAGCGGAGAGGTCGGGGTGCAAAAAGCAGCCGTTGATCCGGAACATAAAATCATGCTCGACGTCGATTTGGCCAACAACACTCGTTATCGGCAAAAAAGCATCAGCGCCTCGCTGAAATGGACCAGCCTGTGGATGGGTTGGTTGCAGCACTTTTTTGAGGTATTGGCGTTTTTTTCGTGATAAATTGCCCAACCGGCAGAATTGCGCCGCCTGAGCCCGGCGTGGCTTGTTTTGAATTCGATCCAAACAGGAGCATTGGCGATGAATATCGTGTCTGCACTCAAACAAGGACTTGCGCTAAATCAAAAAAATATCAAAATTGTGCCGCTGATTTATGCTGTCAATTTCTTTTTGGCTTTGATTTTTGCTGTTCCCTTTTTCGTCGGTCTACACCAAAGCATCGGTGATCTCGGTGTGCGGAACGACCTTCTGCAGGGATTCAGCCTGGAATGGTGGAGCGCTATCGAACTCGACGCGGATGGGCTGCTCGTCACTTTGCGCCCGGCTTTGGCTTCGGGATATGGCGCTTTGTTCGATAACGCGCAATTGCTGCTCACCGGTGGGTTCAAGTCTTTTGGCTGGTGGATTTTGGCTTTTGGTGTCCTCTATCTGGTGGTCTCTGTTTTTCTCAACGGCGGAGCAATCGCTTTATATGCCGATGAAAAACGTACATTTTCCAGCAGCCGTTTCTTTTCCTCTGCCGGCTATTATTTCCATCATTTTGTAGCCATCACCGCTACCGCAATTCTGCTTTATTTTATTCTCTACAAGGTGATTTCCCCGGTGATTCTAAATTCTGTGGCAGGCTGGACCGCTCTCTCTTCTCCACGTGTGGTTTGGTGGATGAATTTCGCCGTTTTTCTGGTTATTCTAGTTATAGTCCTCCTGCTCAATCTGATCATGGACTATGCCAAGATCATATTGGTGGTTGAGAAAAAAAACTCGGCCTGGATGGCAATCGCGTCCGCCGCCAAATTTGCTGCCACCCATCTGTGGGGTACAACAGGCCTTTACCTGCTGCTGTCGATTCTCGCAATCGTGATTTCACTGGCCTTTGCCGGGCTTTTAACGGTTTTACACCCCTCTGATGTGATTGTGCTGTTCATCGTGTTTTCAGTGCAGCAAGCTTTTATTTTTGCCAAAATATGGATGCGACTCAATTATTATACCGCTCAGTTGAGCTATTACAGCGATGCTCAGACAAACGTGCGCAAACTTCGCAAAGTCTAGACGTTCTGCGTCGTCTCCAAAGCGAGTAAAACGGTCTTGTGGCTGATTGCCGCAAAACTGGCTTTATTGATGCCCCACATTTGCCTTGCAGCGTCTGCTGAGAGATTTTCAGCATAAAGAATCCTAGAGGGGAGCACCAGGCATGCATGAACGGGCAATTATGGCATTTATCGCGGCACTCGCCGCAGCAATTGTCGTAGGCACCGCTTGCAAGGGGAGAGAGGTTATGAGCAAAAAGTCCAACCTGACCATGGTGCGTGTGGACTCTGTGAGTCTGCACAAATATCACAACAGGCGAAAATTGGCTGAATTGCGGATCTATGGTTATTTGCCGAACCCATCCTACGAAATTCATCATATCGAAACCCATCTTCAAGGAGATGAGATTGTCATTACTCCCTGGGCAAGTCATGATCCGAGCAAAATCGTGATCCAGATGAACGTGCCTTTTGAGCATCTCTGCAAGATCAAGGGATTGGAAAAGAATTTTTCCTACCAGGTCCGCACCGGCGATGAAGAGGGCTTGCTATTGCAAACGTTAACAGTTCAATGAATTTTCATCGTCGCTGCATGCGCAATTCGATTCAATGCCCTGGCTGTGGGGTGGATTGACTCGGAGGTGATCCATGCGGATTATCGCTCTGCTCGGATCCTTACTCGTTGCAGGAGCAGTATTGATGGGTGGCCAATCCGCTAAAGAACCACAAGAAGAAAAGTGGCGACAGAAACGCGAGGAAATGGTCCGGCGACAGCTCATCACGCGCGGGATTCGTGAACCTCGTGTTTTGCTAGCGATGCGCACGGTTCCACGGCATGCCTTCGTGCCTGCTGCCCAGCGCCACCTGGCTTATGAAGATTATCCTCTGCCTATCGGCCACGGCCAAACCATTTCCCAACCTTATATCGTCGCCTACATGACCGAAAAGCTGCAACTGCAAGGCGACGAGCGGGTGCTTGAGATCGGCACCGGTTCAGCTTATCAAGCAGCGATATTGGCGGAATTGGCTGACAGCGTTTATTCCATAGAGATTGTGGAACCGCTTTGCCAAAAAGCCGCCTCTCGTCTCGATTCCCTCGGCTACTCGCATGCTCGAGTCAGATGCGGCGACGGCTACAACGGATGGCCCGAGGCAGCGCCTTTTGATGCCATAGTCATTACTGCCGCACCACCACAGATTCCGCAACCGCTGCTCGACCAAATGGCTGTTGGTGGACGCCTGATCGCCCCTGTCGGCGAGGCTTTCCAGGAGCTCATCCTGGTCAAAAAAATCAGCGAATCGCAGTACAAGCAAGAAAGACTGCTGCCGGTCCGATTTGTACCCATGACCGGACAAGCCGAACAAATCGAAAATGATTCCCCCCACTGAAACTATTTCAGCTCATTTCCGTTTTAAATCATGTAACTATACCGGTCGGCTGTTTAAACAGGAAGAATATCTACGATTGAGGTGGAGTGCGATAATGACTGAGCCATCTGCAGAAATTAAAAAGATTTACCGTTCACAAGCAGATCGCCTTGTTGCCGGCGTTTGCGGGGGAATTGCTGAATATTTTTCTCTTTCTTCCGCACTGGTGCGCGTTTTGCTAATCATTTTCTCCCTGATCAGCGGCGTTGGCTTGCTTTTTTATGTTGTCTGCTGGTTCATCTTGCCGAAAAATCCGGACGAGCAGCCGGCAGCCAAGACGCCCCGGCGGTCGGATCATTCGGCCGAATTGACCGTCGGACTGATTTTGCTCGTTTTCGGTCTTTTGTTTTTTATCAAGGCCATGGGCTGGCACTGGAATTTCTTATGGCCCTTTTGGCACCTGACTTTTTTGCGTTGGTCGACTTTGATGCCGCTTTTTCTGATCCTTTTGGGCTTATGGATGGTCGTACGCGCCTTAAGGGAAACTGAAAAAACGGACGATAAACACCCGGGCGCTGCAGCTGTCTCTTCGATCAACCTGTTGCAGCGCAACCGCACCGACCGTATGGTCGGCGGCGCACTCGGCGGTCTTGCAGCCAATTGGCGCGTCGATTCGAGTTTTTTGCGTATCGGAACTGTCTTTTTAACGCTGGCGACCCATTGGCTCCTCGGTATAGCCGTCTATTTTGCTCTTTGGATTTTGCTTCCCGAAGAAGCTGAAAAATCCAAATCAATCGAACTTCCGGCTGTCAAACCTCGACAGCGGCGCCGCACAACTCGAAAACCGGAGCTCCCGCCGGATCAGAGGTGATCGAGAGCAGGATTGTGCTGTTGCAGTGCGACAGCGGCTCTTTCCGGATGCTGCGTGGCATAGCAATAGAGGCAGCCGTGACCGCAAGTGTCATATCGACCGATGTCAATACTTTTTACGCATCGGCAAGCCTGCCGTTGTCCGGGATCTTTGCTGCCGCAGACACGTCGACCTGTAACAGCAAAGATCCAGTCATCGTCGATGCATTTTCCCGGCACAATTCCGATTTTCTCCCACAATGGACTTTCACTGCAGCTGTTTATAGGCAGCTGCAGTGCCTTCGCTGTCACCGCCAGGCCTTGCAGGAATCCGAACAACTCATCCTCTTCGATGCTCATCATGCTTTCCGAACTGCTTTTGTCCAGGCGTCTTAAAACATTGCGATAGGGATCGAAAAGACTGATGATCGCACGGTGACAGAGGGGAGCAATCTTGTCAGCCAAGCGGGTAAAATGATCAGCATGATAGTCCGGCGGTCGGCGTTCGGTGAACAAGATCGGGTCATAACGCCATGCGATTCGGTCGGCGCCGATTCGGTGCGCCAAATTCTGCAAATCATCGATTTGCCTATCCAGTGCAGGCACACCCGGCTCCAGTTGACAACCATAGCCGGTAATGGTATAGAGAAAGAATACTTGATGGCCTATTTTGGCTATTTCATCGACAAATGGCTGCAGTGGCCTGGACCAGCGCGTCCAAAAAATAAGCGCGCTGACATCCTTTGCCGCCAACGAAATCTTTCTGCTCTGCGATGGACGAAAGGGATTGGTGACGGTGCAATAACCCGCGCGCAACCGCTGCATCATCCATTCGCTGTAGAATGCCGGTATGTCTGTTCGTCGACTCGCTGATATGATCATTTTTACTCCTGCCGCCTAGCCCTCTGCAATATAGCCAAAGCTGATCGTTCAACCAATGGCATTTTTCCCCTTTCGGCTGCAGACGACCGCAATCGAAGAGCAGTCGTTGCTCTTCAGGGCGAGGGCGGTTATCTGCTGCCAAAAGATGGATGCCAAATTTGCCCACTGCTTTGGGTTTTGTGCTTGTCATTGTGGCGAAAAAGTATTATTTTAATATTTAGATTTCTGTATTGTCATAAAAAGCGCGTTTTGTGCGCCCAGGAGCCAGCTCTTTTCCGGACAAGCATGCGGACTTTATTCTCCGACCCCGATCCAAGGAGTTGTCTATCAATGGATCTTCAGGAATACGATTACCATCTGCCGCCTGAGCTGATCGCCCAGCACGCAGTTTCTCCCAGAAGTTACTCCCGCCTCATGGTTGTGCATGGCCGGGAAATCCAGCATCGGCGTTTTTACCAGATCATCGATTGCCTGCAACCGGGCGATGTGCTGGTGATGAACCAGAGTCGGGTACTGAAAAATAAATTGATTGGGAAAAAAGTCACCGGTGCTGCAGCTGAAGTGATTCTCATGGATCCACTGGATGCATGGACAGTCAGAGCTCGTCTTAAATGTTCACGGGTACGGATTGGCAATGAATTTGTCTTCGATGGCATCCGCGCAAAGGTTGTGGGACAGGAGAATGATATCTTTCATCTGCTCCTCGATCGACCGGTCGTTGAAGTTGTCGACCGCCATCTCTATCCGAACCCACCCTATATTCATCGCAATGTCGGTGAAGAATACCAGACAGTGTATGCTCAAACACCGGGTTCTCTGGCAGCGCCAACCGCGGGTCTGCATTTTACCGACAGCCTGCTCTTGCGTTTGCAGAAAAAAGGCGTTTTGCTCGCCCAGGTGACACTGCATGTGGGATTCGGCACTTTTTTACCAATCCGCGATCCACACATCACCAACCATGCGATGGAGCCAGAATATTATACGATTGACGAGAAGAATGCAGAGCGAATTCGATCTGCGAAGCGCCTTTTTGTTGTTGGCACCACAACTTTTAAAGCCCTGCAGTCTGCAGCAAGACAGACCGGCAGCGTTGAGGCCACAACCGAGTTCAGTGATTTTTTTATCTATCCAGGTGTAGAACTCAAGTTGGCTGTCACCGGCTTGATCACCAATTTCCATCTGCCCAAGTCGACCCTGATCTTGCTGGTCAGCGCCTATTACGGTCGCGATCGGATTCTGGCCGCCTATTCAGAGGCGGTGAAACAACGTTATCGCTTTTTCAGCCTTGGCGATGCCATGCTTTTGCTCCAATGATCTATACAAGTGCTTATCATTCCTGTTTCTCTTTCGGTGGCAGTACCGAAGACCACCTGTCGCTTTGACACGCGTAATGTTTATACCCTGTTGCGTAGATAAACAGTCAACTGCCGACCTGAAGAAAAAAATTGCTCTGGAGATCGGGTAACAGCCAACTCTGGGAAATCAATCTAGTTTGCCCAGTCTGCGAATGGGCAAAAACCACTGGCCCAACAGGCAAACCGTCATGATGAGGGAAACCTGCGATGCATAAACAATTGTTGACCATCACTGTTTTGCTGCTGGCGATTGGACACAGCGAAAGCCAGGCAGTCGAGCCGTTTGTTTTTGCCCATTTGACGGATACGCACGTGGCCGATTCGGCCAGCTGTGCCGATTTACGCCTGGTTCTCGCCGATTTGCACAGACACAAACCAGCACCGGAATTCATTGTGGTAACAGGCGATCTCAGCGATTTTGGTACCGTTGCGACGTTGACTCGCTATCATGAGATCATGACGAAAAGTGGTTTCGTGTTTTACAGCTTGTTGGGCAATCACGATACCCGCTGGTCGGGAATGAGCAGAGCGGCTCAGGAAACTCTGCTCGGGGCTGCACAACCTTTTTCCTTTGTCTATAAAGGCGTGCAATTCATCGGCCTCAATTCCGGCCTTCCGTTGGAAGCCTATGGCCATATCGATCCACAACAAGTGGAGTGGCTCGAAAGAGAGCTCGATTTGGTTCCAGAGGATAGACCGCGAATTTTCTGTTGTCATCATCCCCTGTTTTTCCCTGATCGCAATTATCAACCGGAATATCGATCGCTCATGACGGCCTTTGAATCGGTACCCGTCTCGTTGTTCCTCTGTGGTCATGGCCATTCCCTGCAGAGCTGGACCACCAATTCGATTCGGTATCGAATGGGGGCGGCAACCGTCAGACAGCAGAGTTATCAATTGATCCATGTTGCCGATGAGCAGATCCGCATCGACGCATGGATCGCCGGGCATAATAAACCGCAGCAATCCGAGGTTATCCCTTTGCTGCCAAAGAGGATTTCTCCTTTTGTGGTCGATTCAGTGCGTCTCGCCAGCTCCACTGATGGTTTGCATTTTGTGCTTACCTTGCCGGGTGATGTGGATTTTGGATCAGCGACCTGGCGATTGCGCCGCAATCAGCGCGATTGGGTGAACGTTTTCTTCGATGCGAACAGCAGCAGCATAAGAGATACCCTGAGTTGCTGGCTGCCCGGTTTCAACAGTGCAACTCTGCGCGCCGATTTCCCGGACGGAAACGGCAACCAACAGCAGCACGAGTTTTTGTTGCAGTCACCTGATCTCAAACCATTGTGGCAGATCGATTTACATGACAGAGTGCAGGCATCGCTTTTTCACAAGGATGCGTTAATCGTCGCTTGTGCAGAGGGGAAGATCATTGCGTTGCAGCCGGAAAGCGGTGAAGTGATTTGGAGCCAAAAGGTGCAAGGCGAGATACGCAAAGGCATGACTTGTGTCGGGGATCGCTGTTATGTTGCCACCACCAGCGGCACGGTTGCCTGTTTGTCCCGTGCCGACGGACTCGTTCTTTGGCGGTCGACTGTCGAAGGATCGGTAAATGCTCCACCTGATTATAAATCCGGTTTTCTTTATGTCGCCGACGGGGGCGGCAAGATCTATAAACTTGACGGCACAACCGGTGTTCAAGAGTGGGTCTTCCAAACCGGCGACCACATCCAGGCGAAGCCCTATGCCACGGATTCTGCTCTCTTTGTCGGCAGCTGGGATCGCTATTTCTACGCGATCGATGTCAACACCGGGTCGCAAATATGGCGGCGTTTTGTGAACGAGTCGAAATATTTTGCGCCGGCAACTGCCTATCCGATCGGCTTTAACGGACTGATTGTTTTTGTCGCTGCGGCTCCCAGTGAGGGTGCGGCAAGTGTTTATGCCTGTGATCCGGCTGACGGCGCAGTCAATTGGACCTATCCGCTCTCCGCTCACTATTGCCCGCCCAAAGTCTGGCGGGATCGGTTGCTGTTCGGGGCGGTTAGCGGGATTTTTTACGCTCTTGACGACGAAGGTGAGCTGCTCTGGCAAATCGACACCGGTGAGCCGCTGTTCGATGCTGCGCCGGCAATTGTTGGCGATCAAGCGTTTCTCTGTACCCTTTTTGGTACGGTGTGGCGCATCGATTTGTTGAGCGGCCACGCAGTGCAACGCTGGCAGATGGGGGATGGATTTATTTTTGCGAGTCCGGACGCCGGCGCTCAGATTTTTTGGGCTGCCGATCTGAACGGCCGGGTCATGGCGGTAAGCTGGGCAGAACCCCCTGCGGAATAACGATCGCGATCAAAAGCAGCCTCGAATATCAAATCCGGTGTTCCGATCTGTTATCCCAGTTTTCCTGTTATGCCTCGCTTTGCTGCCAATCGTTGACTTTGTAATCGATCCATTGCCATTTGATCTGGCCCGTTTTCAAAGTGCGGCGGCAGGTCAAATCGATCTGCCGCCGAGGTCGGGATTCGAGACCCTGAGCCTGATGCTCACGGATACACTTTTAAATACTTGGCAACCGATTATTCCGCTTTCAGCGAGATGTCGCCTGCTGATGTGATAAGCACGATGGGATCACCGCCATTGTTGATCTCACCTGTACTTCGTAGAACCGATTGTCCCCATTTTTCAGGTTGTGCAGTGGTCAGAGGAAAATCGCTGTAGATATTGTGTCGGCTTGGCAATCGCCCTTTGGCAAACATCCGTATTTCGGCGGATATCGTGGCAGGCATCGTTTTGGGCAGGGTCAGGTCGATATCGCCGTTCAGGGTCTCCAGATTCATCGCATGGGATTTGGAAAAATCGGTTAAAGTGAATCGAACCTTGATATCTCCGGCAAAGCTCTTGGCATTGAGCGGTCCTTGCACCTCATCCAGATCGATTTCACCGCCCATTGTCTGGACATTGAGGGGCCCGGCCAATTTCTTGCCGCTGATTTCTCCGCCATGGGAAGTCACATCGGCTCTTCCGCTGACATCGATCAACACGACATCGCCGCCCATCGTTGCCAGTCTGCATTCGCCCTGGCTGCGCTGAACATCGATGTTGCCGCCCTGGGTTTTGGCTGAGACCGCTTCTTTTGTTTCAAGGACGCTGATGTTGCCGCCTGCGGTGTTCAGGGCAACCGGCGCAGTGGCGTCGGTCAGTTCGATATTGCCGCCGGCGGTGTTCGCACTCGTTTCGCCATAGATTTTGTGCAAACGCAGGTCGCCGCCCGCACTCTGCAATCGGCATTCTCCGGAGATCGTGTTGACCTCGATATCACCGCCCGCTGTATTGGCACTGATGTTGCCGGAAAGACTGGACAACAGGATATCACCGCCAAAGGTGTTCACGTTGATTTTGCCGTCTACTGATTCAATTTCGACGTCACCACCGCTAACGTGAAGATCCAGGTTGAATCGATTGGGCGTGGTGATTTGCAGCGAATGAGATTTGATGCCACTGCTTTCTTCTCCAGTGATTCGCAAGGTATTTCCAGACAGCGTATAGCTTTGATCAATAGCCTGAATAATCTGGGTGGCTTCTTCCTTTGTGCGCACCGACAAATTCATCGTTTCGATAATTCGAATGACATCTTTATCCCAGGAACATATCTCTACATCGGCCCGGATGTTTTTGATCTGCAATTGCCCGCCCGCTCCGAGCTCAAATGTTCGCTCCTTTTCAAAAGAATAGTCTCCGCTGCGACCGCCCAATTCCTGGCTAAAGACAGAGCCGGCCACGATCAAAAGCGCGATAAGATGATGTTTTGCCATATGTCCTCCAAAAACGTTTTTATTTCAAAAAAGTGGCCGCTCGTCTGACGACGGGACACTGCTGATTTCGCAACAGAATGTTAGTTTCAGATAGAATTGGCTCGTAAAAGCTTATTGCTGCGATATTGGATATAGGTGTTGCTGTCGCTTTGGGTCGATTGCAGCAGCTCGCGATTTTGCATGGCATTTGCCGTATTTTGGGTCAGGATGTCAAACGCCTTGATGCGCAAAGCGCTGTTTTTTTCTTGCTGTACCAATCTGGTCAGAGCTTCCCGTACTGTTTCGGTTAACGGCAAGACCTCGAATATTTTCAGAACCAGCAGGCGGATTCCAGGGTTGTCTTCTTGGAAAAGCAAGCGCTCCAAGGCTGCGATCAAATCCTGGTTCAAGCCATTTTCTTCAAGCGCGACAAGCTGCACAGCTTCCAGCGCATTCAAGCGTACGGACGAATCTTCGGATTCGACAAGTGCTTTCTGCAACAACAAATGTACATTGCTATTTTCAGTTGAACCGCTCAGGGCGATATCAGCGATGGTGTTGTAGTGGATATCGATCTGACCGGTTTCTGGATTGAGACGAATGCGATTGACTCCGGCAAAGAAGGGATTGATGGTGCTGTTTTGAGCCTGGATTTCTTGGCTTGCCGTCAGCAGCGCATCCAGATTGCTGCGCGTGATCGCTGCTTTTGAGGGTGAGAATTGCTGACCGAGCAAGAATCCAAAAACCAGCAAAAAAAGGGCAAAAGCATATTGCCAGGCCGGCGATGGAGCCAGGAAAGGAAAGAACTGAGATGATCGCTTTCTGCCGGGGGATGGCAACTGCGCCAACACAGCCTCGCGCAGCAGACGCAATTCTTCAGCATCCGCTCGCGTTTTGGGCCGCTGAGCCAGCCGCTGCCGCAATTGCTGCTGTGCATCCCATTCAGTGCGACAAACTGCACAGGCCTGCAGATGCGCTTTCAGTCGAGCTGCTTCGCCTTTTTGCAGCTCACAAAGAATTCCCTCTTGCAGAAGATGATGATAGGGACACTTTTTCATAATGAGTCCTGTTGTCGATTCATTTGAGTATTTTTTCTTTGTTAAAATCGAACCGCTGCTATCCGATCGACAAACCGGCCAACACAGCGCGACCCTATTGGCAGCCATCTATGGTGTTGGGCTGATTCACGTGATCGATTTGGATGTTCTTTTCCATACATGAAAGTGCCAGTGAACAGGTTTGGTGTCTTGTTGCCCGGCGACCGGTCATCACCGACACCGGTTAGTCTTGAGTTTTGTACGGCAAAAGGGATTTTTGCATTGTTTGGGTGGCGCGAAAAAGCGCGTTTTTGACGGTTCCTTCGGAAATCTGCAATATCGCCGCGATTTCGCTGATTTTGTAGCCGTGAAAATGGCGCAAAGTGAAGACAGAACTTTGCCGGGCAGGCAGTTTGCGCACCAGACGATTGACCTGGCGCCAAAAGTCGCTTTCTTCCGCTGCGCGATCGGCCTGCGTTTGCTCGATGAAAGCGCTATCCACCTCTTTGGGTTCCGACAGCTGGACTGCATCCAGCGACCAGAAATGGCGTATTTTTCGCCGCCGAAGATGGTCAATTGCGGTGTTGATTGCCGTGCGCACAAGCCAGGTGCTGAATTTGCTCTGCATGCGAAACGAATCAAGATGCCGAAAAACCCTGAGAAAGGTTTCTTGAAAAGCATCCTGTGTATCAGCGGTATTGCCGAGCAAATCATAGATCAGGCAATAGACACGTTTGTCGTATTTCCGCATCAACTCGGCGAATGCCCGCTGATCGCCGGCCTGGGCGCGATAAATGAGTTCGTCTTCTGCTTCCATAATTTCCTTCTTGTCTCTTTTGATTAGACGAATAGGTTGGCAAAAAGGTTGGCAATCTGAAGAAGAATTATCGGCTGAACAGGCGAATTTTTCGCCAAACGGCATTCTATTGGGAGGCTGTGGCAAGGCAAAAGATTGGCGGTGCTAGAAGGTCGGCACGGCATATCAGTGCCATTTGTGGTGGAGATCGAGGATATACCACTCGCGCCGCACGTCACAGGGAACACAACCGCCTGCCGGACAGAGCATGTTTTCGGGCTGAAGGCGAACCGCTGTCAACCCCGCATTCATCAGCATCGTTACCGGCACATAGAGAGCTCGCAACGAGTGATGCATGAACGGCTGCAATCGGCCGTTTGCGATGAGTGTGTTTTCGAGATGCACAAAGCCACCGCTGCATCCAGGAACTTGTTGCAGTTCCTGCTCGCTGTTGTTTGATACACCGACCGGCAGGATACCCAGGTGGCCCCAGGGCATCACGTCAACCCATGGTACCGGCGCGATCACTTCGAGATAATGCCCGAATGTCAAGGCGCGAAAATTGACTCCCAGCATGACCACGGCGCTATTTTCATCTCCAGCCAGCCACTCCAACACACTGCCAACGCCAAGGGGGCTGGTGGGGGCATTTTCGGAGCAAATTTCTCTGGCAGCCTTGCCCCACAGGCTAAAGGAGTGGGTTGCAGAACTGGTGCGGATCACTTCAGGAGAGAGGCGAAAGGTTTCTGCAACTGTGCCGACTGCACTCGGTGTTTTGGCACGATCGAAATGCGGATAGCCGGGTTTTATGGTTTTGAAGCAATAGCTAAAGGCTGGCATGATCAGCGATCCTTCGGCACCGATTGTTTTTTGCACTTGCTCGATTAACCGACGCGGAGTGATGTCGGGGAAGGCGGCCGCCAAGGCGCGAAACGATGTGTGCAGCAAAAGATGTTGTCCGGCACGCAAACCGAGTTGCTGAAGAAAATGCTGCAGATCATTTGCAGACAAACAGGCACTCCTATAAGAGGAGTTCGATTTTTTCACCTCTTAAGAAAAAGCAGGGTTACAACGGGCAGTTGCCGCTGTTGCCATGGCCAATGGTTGTTGGCTCTTGGCCATGGCAGCGACAGGCGACTTGGGTTGATTCAGTCTGTATCTTCTTTTTGTCCAAACTATCGTTCACTGGCCGGCGATTGGCCCTGGTTCCGGCAGACGGCGGCGATACTCATCCACGTACAAACCGATCTTGTCAATGGGGATGGGTTCGAATCCGAGATCAAAAGCCGGGGAGTCTGATTCGAGCTTGAATCGGCCGCGCGTGTCTTGTATCACCCCAACAGCACCGCTGGCTGTCTGGTTTAATTCTTTGTGAAAACCTGCCGGCATCTTGTCATCATCGAATTGAAAGAATGTGCGGTCGTTGTCGGTGGTCAAATGGTCATCCAATGGCGACCACCGCGATGGTGCTGCATCGACGATCAGATTGTCTGTGATGGTCAGGTCCTGGGCGGTAAGTCCATCATAGATGTCCATCCATCGCCCTTGCAACGAGACGTTGCGGCGAATGATATTGTGTTTGGCGCGTGCCGGTTGGTCATCGTAGAGAGTGAGCAACTCGGGATAGCGCTCGCTGTAAGGCGGCTGTCGGAAATTCATCGCGTCCATTCTGTTGAAAAGCACCAGATCTGTACCATCAAAGATTCTGCTGGCCCAACCCAGGCCTCTGGAGTCGACATGCACAGACGGCGTGCATTCGATGAAGAGATTGTTTTCGATCACATTGTCACGGCCGCCGCCGATAAAGGCTCCGCGATCTACCTTGTAAAAGATATTGCCGAAGATCAGATGATCGCTGGCAAAATCATCGAGATAAACAGAATTGACCCCGTGCAAACCGGGCCCATGCAAGTGGTGAAAATAGTTGTAGCGTACGATATTTCCTCGCTGTGTCCAATCCCGTCCGATATAAAAAGCTCCCACGTCTCCGGTTTCACGCGCCAGGGAATGCACTTCATTGTATTCCAGGATCAGGTCATTGCCACCGAAATAGAGACCCATATGCGGGGCATCATGGATAGTATTGTGGGCGACGCGGTTGCCGACGCCGGTGATATGGATGGCCGGGTGATAGGTGCGAAATAGGCGGCCGTAATCATGCAGGTGATTGTTTTCGATCACCACGTTGCCGGGTTGCAGAGTTGCTCGGACCCCGGCATCGGCTCGAATTCCGCCCGCGGCGAGGGAGTGGAAATCGCAGCTGGCGATGCGATGCTCGAAACCGCCAGTGATCAAAACCGCATCATTGCCGAGGTTTTGAAAGGTGCAGCCGGCCATAACGATGCCTTGTCCACCCTGGATGTCGATAGCTCTGGCACGGGAGTTTTCAAAGGATAAACCGATGATCTGCAAGTGCTCCGTGTTTTCGAACCGAATCATGGGTTGGTCCAAGAGAGTCAAATAGGCCGAATTTTCCACCACAGCGTTCGGCGGCCAGACATAGGCAATGCCGGTTGCGCGGTCGAGATACCATTCTCCAGGCGAATCGAGCTCTTCCAGAATATTGCGAAAATAGAAGCGCTGGCCTTGACGATAACCATAATTTTTTACTTGCTCGGCGGGATAGATCGCCCGATTAACCGTGTCGATGGCTGCGACCCTTTCGTGGGTATCTGCCCAGTCCCATGTCCAATAGCCGTGCATCCAGATGTCGGCCGGCATTTGCCAACGGCTGCAGCGACGGTCTGGGGTGATGAACCGACCATAGTGACGGCCGGCAGGGATGTTGTTGAACAACTCATATTTGTTGCCGGGATTCAGCAGCTTGGCTCCAGTCTGCGGCACCGATTCGATCTGCAGCCACCCCTCGTTGGGATAACGCGCCAAAGTCATCGCTTTCCCGTCGATGATCAATTCCGATTCGATCGGCTGCTCTGCGCGACCAAAGCCAAGCGGCAGCAGTTGTCCAGTTTCAGTTATGCCTTGCCGGCGCAGATCGGCTTGCACCACATATTGTCTGGCCGAAGGGGAGAGGCGCTGCAAAATTGCCGAATCCGCAACAGCCTCAAATCCGGCGAGCGGTTTTGCACCGGTAATCCGCGCACTTTCCTTTGGAAAGCTGCGCCACAGGATCGGGCTAGCCGGCGTTCCACTGTCCGCTTCCTCGAAAAGCAACGACCGTTCGAGTCGGTATTCTCCACCGCGCAAATAGACCGTTACGCCTCCTGCCGGAATGCCGTCTGCAGCAATAAAGTCCCGGACTGCCTGTCGCGCGCGTTCCAGGGTCAGAAACGGGCCGTCGGTTTTATCGCCGTTTGTTGAGGCAGAGCGGCCGGACCATTCATCGTTGCCCAAAGGCGAAACAAAGAACGCATGTTCTGCCAGGCGGGGAGTGCTGCAACTCAACAGCACCAGCGCGGAAAAAAGGAGTGTCTTGATGCGCATCGAAATCCTCTCAGTTTGATTGTTTTTGCTCAACATAAGTTTCCCACTCGACGCGAAAGCCGGGCTGAATGAGATGGCGATTGGCATAGCCGGCCACGACTTCGAGGACATATTGCACCGGCACTTCAGAAGGGTAGACGTTTTCGGAGAGCGGCAGGGTATTGCGATGGATGTTGCGAATAATTCCCTGGCTGTCGATGAACAGCATGTCGAGCGAAAAGTAGGTATTTTTCATCCAAAATCCGCGGTAATCTTCTTCGGCAAAGATAAAAAGCATTCCCTGATCTTCGCGCATGGAACGGCGAAACATCAATCCCAGGATGATTTTATTCTCGCTGTCGGCGATCTCGATATCGATCCTGGCGATTGAATCGCCGCTGGCATTCAAAAAGCGCAAGTCACCTTGTTTGGAAAATTGATACAAGTCCATCGGTGAGGGAGTTGAGTGAGATTTTTCCTCGCAACCGTTCAGCATCGCCCACCCGGCGACAACAGCGATCAGCAAGAAAGTGATGCGGTGAACCGGATTCATCGTTCGGTCTCCTCAGCGGAATGATATTCCTGACGCAACAAGCCCATGACCAAAAAGTCGACATAACGGCCATTGTGATACATGGCCTGGCGCAGAGTCCCTTCGACGCGAAAGCCGGCTTTTTGATAGGCGCGGATCGCCGCCGGGTTTTCACTGCTTACATGCAGCTGAATCCGATTGAGGTTCAGCTCTGCAAAAGCATAACGGCACATCAGCTCTACGGTTTCGCCTCCATAGCCTTTAGACCACTGGTCAGGCTTATAGATCGCCAGATAAAAAACCGCGGCTCTGCTCACTGCATCCCAACGCACCAGTGCAGTCTGTCCGACCGGCAAGTTTGTCTCTTTTACGCAGATGGTAAACAGGATCGTTTCTCGATTCTCGCTCCAGCTCTGCTGTTCGTTGCGGATCTGATCCAGGGTAAGAGGAAAATAGAGAAACAGCGCATCGCGCACTTGCGGGTGGTTCTTGCCGAAGTAAACCCATTCGGCATCGGCTGGTTCGGCCGGCCGCAAAACAACAGTTTCGCCGTTTATAAACGTGACGGGCTCTGACATGTTCAGGTCACCTGTTTATAAATGGATTTCCAGCATTCTTGAATCAGATTCCAGGCGCAATCGACATGTTCGCGGGTGGTGTGCAGGTTGCCGATGGCCATGCGCAGCGTCAGCTGGCCATGTAGCCTGGTATGGGACAGATACAATTGACGGGTGGTGTTGACTGTATCGAGCAGTTGTTGATTCAGGCGATCGAGTTCCTTTTCGTTTTGTATTTCAGGCGGATGAGCGCGGAAACAGATTGTGCTATAGGGAGTTGGGGCCAGGCGTTCGAAATGCGGATGTTGGTCGATTTTTTTTGCCAGAGATTGGGCGAGATCGATCGCATAGCGGATCCGTTCGCCCAGTCCTTGCTGGCCGAAATAGCGGATCGTAAACCACAATTTCAGAGCGCGAAAACGGCGTCCCAGTTGAACGCCATAATCCATCAGATTTTCCGCCTGCTGGTCCTGATCTGTTTTAAGATATTCTGGCACAAGAGAAAAGGCTTGTTTGAGGATATCGGGCCGACGGGTAAAGAACGCCGAACAATCGATCGGCACGAACAGCCATTTATGCGGATTAAAGAGCAGGGAATCCGCCCGATCACAACCGTTCAGCACATGGCGGAATTCGGGCAAAATCGCCGGTGATCCGCCATAGGCGGCATCGACATGCAACCATAGTTTTTCTCTTGCACAGATATCAGCGATTTCGGGTATGGGATCGATTGAAGTGGTTGAGGTGGTGCCGACAGTGGCCACTGTACAAAAGGGCAGCCAGCCGGTCTCTCGGTCCGACGCAATCGATTGCGCCAGCAGTCGGCAATCGAGGCGATAGTCGCGATCCACTGCGATTTTCTGTACGCTTTCGATCCCCAGCCCCAGGGCGATAGCGGCTTTTTCCACTGATGAGTGGGCTTGCTCAGAGGTATAAAGGCGCAGACGAGGAGCGCCGAACAGGCCTTTTTGCCGAATCGGGTGTTCCTTGACCATTTCGCGTGCCGCTGCGATGGCTTGCAGGGTACTGGAGGAGGCGCTGTCGGTGATCATGCCCCAAAACGATTCCGGCAGCCCGATCATCTGGCGCAACCAATCCATCACTGTTTGCTCCAATTCCGTACAGGCCGGGCAGGTCTTCCAGAGCATACCGTTTACATTAAAGGCTGCGCTCAAGAGTTCGCCGAGAATGGCCGGGCCGCTGCTGGAAATGGCAAAATAGGCCATAAAATTGGGGTGATTCCAATGCGTCATGCCCGGCATCACGATGCGATCGATATCGCGCAAGATTTCGTCGATCGGCTCGCCGGTCGCCGGCGCTGATTTGGGCAGCCGATCGCGGATTTCTCCGGGTTGCACGTCGGGCAAGACCGGAATCTGATCGAGATGGGTCAAATAGTCTGCAATCCAGTCGATCAAGGCATGGCCGGCGCGGCGAAACTCGTCGGCCGGCATATCCGCGGGGACGGTGGAATCGGATAACATGGTCAGTTCCTTTCGCATGGCAGTCTCCCTGACAGCAGCAAGAAGCTTGCTGATTTGTATTTCTTCAGGTGATGGAACCACATTTTGTCCAGCGCGATTTCCCGGCTGCCATTTTCCATCTTGTGAGAAAACGCCAACGATCTCGAAGGCCGCTTGCTGTCCGGTGACCAGCTGACATCAATGCGGGATCGAGAGCTTAGCTGAAAAGTGTTTCAATATCGTTGCGGCTGAGCGATTTGAAAAAGCTCTTGTCCGTTACAATCAGGTTGGAAACCAGCTTTTTCTTTTTTTCCTGTAAGAGAAGCATTTTTTCTTCCACTGAATCCTTGGTGATCAGTCGATAGACGAAGACATTTTTGTCCTGACCGATGCGATGGGCTCGATCCATCGCCTGCATTTCAACCGCCGGATTCCACCAGGGATCATAGAGAATGACATAATCAGCTGCGGTCAAGTTGAGTCCGGTACCGCCGGCCTTGAGGCTTATCAAAAAGGTTTGGATTGAGCGGTTTTCCTGAAAACGCCGAATGACCCGCTCTCGATTGACCGTATGCCCGTCCAGATATTCGTAGGTGATGCCCTCTTTATCGAAATAGCTGCGGATCAGTTTGAGCATTTTGACAAATTGCGAAAAAATCAAAATTTTATGATTTTCCGCCAGGATCTCTTCCACAAACTCTTTCAAGTGTTCGTATTTTCCCGAGTCTTCATGTATCTGTGGATCGATCAGATAGGGATGGCAAGCGATTTGTCGGAGACGCACCAGCCCCTCGAGAATGTTGATGCGCGCTTTATCCATTCCCTGTTCGTCGATTTTTTTGAGCAAAAGGGCGCGATAGTGATCCCGCCATAAGTTGTACATTTGGGTTTGTCGCTGATTCATGGCGCACAAAACGGTCTGTTCTGTTTTGGGCGGCAGATCCATGGCAACATTTTCTTTGCTGCGCCGAAGGATAAACGGAAAGACCATTTTTTGCAAAAGTCCGACGGTCTCCTGATCCTCCTCTTTTTCGATGGGATGAACAAAGTTTCTTTTAAAATAGGTTAAAGAGCCCAAAAGGCCTGGGTTGAGAAAAGCGAATTGTGACCATAGCTCCTGCGTGTTGTTTTCGATTGGCGTGCCTGTAAGAGCCAGGCGATAGCGACCGTTCAGCAGCCGGGCCGCTTTGGCGGTTTGTGAATTGGCATTTTTGATCTTTTGTGATTCATCCAGAATGATAAAGTGAAAAGAAAAATTGCGCAGCGATGCGATGTCGCGGCGCATGATCCCATAGGTGCTCAGGATGATATCATACTGCTGAAAACTATCGGTGTCGGCGGCGCGATCGAGTCCGACATGAGCCAGCACTTCCAATGACGGGGCGAATTTGTTCACCTCTTGTTGCCAGTTGAAAACCACCGACGTGGGGCAGATGATCAGGCTGGTGAGCCTCTTTTTGCTGCTGTTTTTTTCGTTGAGCAGCAGCGCCAATGTTTGCACGGTTTTGCCAAGGCCCATGTCATCCGCCAGACAACCGCCGAATTGAAAAGTTTTCAGAAAATTCAACCAATCATATCCCGATTTCTGATATGGGCGCAAGACCTCTTCCATTGACGGCGGCAGCGGGTGAGGTTCGATCCGGGAAAAATTTCGCAAAATATCACGGCGAATCTCAAAGGCGTGGTCGGCCGTGGAAATGTCCGCCTCGTCGAATAGAATATCGATCAGAGTGAGATGGTGTTGTTGCAGTCGGATGCGATCTTGTTCAACTTGGGCAAAATTGAACAAATGCGCATAGCGTTTCATCCAACTGACCGGCAGAATTGCCAGACTGCCGTCGTGCAACTTGAGATAGGGCTGGTTTTGCCGAAACGCCCGCCGCAAGGCGAGCAGCGATAGCGGGATCCCCTCGATTGAAATCTCCAGATTTAAATCAAACCAATCGATTTCAGTGCTGACCTGCATCTTGACATGGGGATCGGCTGTGCGAATATGAAATTTGCGCAAATGGTCGAGCCCTTCCACCGCAAAATTGCGGGCAACCATTTCCGGCAGATTGGTTGACATCCAATTCATCGCCCGATTGAGCGGGAGATGAAATGCATCGGTCTCTCTTTTCAACCCAGTAGCCATCAACTGATTGGCGATTTCGTCTTCTTGCTGCTTTTGGCGAATCACGCGAATCAGGGATTTCTCATCTTCTCCTGGCACAATCTTTTGAGATTGTGGGTCGTTATAATCGACCCATTGGCCATCATATCCCAACTGCAGTTTCACGGCCAGATGTGTCTCGTTATCGCTGAAAATCAATTTTTTATCGTTAAGATGGTCGATCGTGACAACGCGATAGATGTCCGGTAGACTCAGGGGCAAAAACTCGGCTAGAGAGGGAAACGCCTGAGTGACAAAATCGGTAAATTCGGTTCGCGGAATGCGGATTTTGAGCCGTTCCTGGGCAAAAGGCATCAGAGCATCTGCATTGTTGAGGTTTTCTATATGGAAAAGCCGATTTTTCTCGAGAATCCAGATGGGATTTTCGGTCAGAATCGACAGTTCCGGTCCCAAACGACAGCGTTCGGTTCCATAGGTGATCTCTGGTACGATTTCGAGAAAATCGTCCACAGTCGTGTAGTTGAATTCGATGCGCGCAGGTTCTTGCGCGATGGTGATGGCTTCACCGACCAAGCCTTCATCATCCATGTAGAGAGGGCTGTTCAACAGACGGGAAAAGAGATGGCCGATCGCGATGCCATAAGGATAGTAGGCTGGTCGATAATCATAGTAATAGGACGGCGTTTGCCATTTGGAGAATTGCTCTTTGAGGTTGAGGCGGGTCAGATAGGAGATTACAAAGAGATCATTCTCTTGATAGTCTACATCGCTGTTGTCAGTGTCGAATTGACCAATGGGGGCAACACGTCCGAATTCGCCGTTGCGCTTGATATAGGCTTTTTGTGGCAAAATCGACCAACCATCCAATTCGAGTTTTATCGTATAGATAATTTTCCAGTGCGCAGGTTGCGTCGGGTTGGGTCGATTTTGTCTGTTTTTTTCGATCAGATCGGTGAAAAAAGTATGCCACGATGGATGAATCCGCCTTTGTACCAGATTTTCGCGGTTTTTTTCATAATAGTCCTCTGCGGCCAGCAGTGCAGCGACGCTGTGTTCACAGTTACCCCAACTGGGGCATGTGCACAGAGCGAACAATCCCGCAGGCGTTTGGCGAATTCTGACCTGGAAGTCCTGAACCACAGCATCGAAATGATCGAGTTCAACATGGGTAAGCTTGACGCAGTTCTGTTTATAGAGCCGCTGACCTGTTTCGAAAACTGCAGGTCCAGCGAAGTGAATGATTTGATCATGAGTCAATTTCATTCTGTTCCGTCCTGCATTCATCCCCTGGGTGGAAAATTGATCCATTGTGGTTCCGCGCCAATCCGCATTCGGTCCGGCCATTCTTTAATATGCAAAAAATATTCAAAAGATACAAGTCCAGAATCGTCTATGCAGTTGTCATTAAGGGGGAAATAGAATGGGAATTCAGGTTTGGCGGTGCGCCTATTTCTGGCCGGTGGGCAAAAACCGCCCAAGCCAAGAGCGCTATGGGAAGCGCTTGAATGCACGGCAAGCGGGTGATGGATGATTGGTTCATGGCATTTCAGACGTCATTGTTGCGAGGATATGCTGTCGGGTGTTCTGGTTTTGCACCCTTGGTCGGCAGGAATGACGGCGTGTTGGCTTTCTGTCTCTATGCTTTCGCAGACAGGACGGATCAACCGTTCAAGATTGGCCTGTTTGGCTTTAAAAGCACCTGCAGCGATGAGACAGATCGTGCCGCCTATCATCAAGGCCAGGGGAGCTCCGATCCAGTGGGCGAGAGTCCCGGCCAACAAGCTGCCGATCGGGGTCACGCCGTTGAAAGTCAAACTGTAAAGGCTGATGACGCGGCCGCGTTTGTCGTTGTCGGCCAAAACCTGCAACAGCGTGTTGCCGGAGATAAATTGGGCGATCAGGCCATAGCCGACGAACGGCATTACCAAAAGTGTCAACCAAAAATTACGAATCACAACCATAGAAAGGAGCGCCGTGCTGCCGATCAGAGCCGCGCGTGCCATCGTTCGATTCAGCCCGATAACCGACTCTTTTGATGCCAGAGAAAGAGCAGCGAACAACGCGCCCACGCCTGCCCCACCCATGAGAAACCCGAGGGTTTCCGGTCCTCCGTGCAGGATGTCGCGGGCAAAAATCGGCAACAGCACTGTGTACGAGAGACCCGCAAATCCGGTAATGCTGAGCGTGCAGAGGATCCAGCGGATTGCCTGGTTGGCAGAGGCATATTGCATGCCCTCGAGAAAGCCTTGCCAGACCCCGGTAGTAGAGGTCGGTTTGGGACGTGCAGGGAGGCGCAACATTCCCAGGGCGACGAGGATGGCCAAATAAGAGAGCGCATTGATCAAGAAACACCATCCTTCACCGACCAGAGCGATCAGAATTCCGGCCAGCGAGGGTCCGATCATGCGGGCGCTGTTGAACAGGGTTGAGTTCAGCGCAATGGCATTGCCCAGTTTCTCTCGGCTCGGCACCAAATCGATGACAAAAGTTTGCCGGGCTGGCGAATCAAACGCCACAATCACACCCCAGGCAATGCTGAGGAGAATAATCCAATGGATTTCAATTTTTCCGGAAAGGGTGAGCACAGCAAGAATCGAGGCTTGCACCAGCGCGGCTGATTGGCTGTACAAGAGAACTGAGCGGGCATTCCAGCGATCGAGTAAAACACCGGCTATCGGGGTCAACAACAAGGCCGGGAATTGTCCGGTGAATTCGACCAAACCGAGGAGAAAGGCCGAGTCGCTGAGGCGATAAACCAACCAGCTCATCGCCAGGCGCTGCATCCACGTGCCGAGAATCGAGACCGCCTGACCGCTGAAGAAGAGGCGATAGTTGCGAAACGTGAGGGCGTGAAAGATGCGTTTGAATTTCCGGCGGATGGTGATCAACTTCGTTCTTTCTTCTCCCGCATGATGCGGATTTGCCGATGGGCAAATTCGGTGATGCCGCTTCGACGGCCCACACGCTTAATCTCTGTTGAACGCAGCATCTCTCGAAGGGCTGCGCCGGGGTGCTCGGTTTGTCCGGGCCATTTGATGCAGAAAGCGTATCGGCCGACCCAGCTTTCCTCGCCGAAAAAGGGGAGAGGATCGGATCCGGCAATCACAAGGCGACCTTTTTTTTGCGCTTGCTGCATTTTGTAGGGGGTCGGCCAAAAGATCGGTCGCATGGTGGTGTCGCTGATCATGAGATCGGCTGCCGAAAAAGCAGTGAACAGCTGGTCCACTGTTTTGCCGCGTTTGCCAAACCATTTCCCGGGCGCCCAATTCAAAGCGGCCAAACCGCCATTTTCGCGAATCTGCTGGACTGCCTCCGCAGCCGCGAACTGTCGATCCGCAACAAAAAATGATGAGGCAAGCGAACAGATCTCCAGCCCTTCTTTGCTGACAATTTGACGACCGGCGAACAGCAACAGAGGTTGGCCTTGCGGCGAAATCAGGCGCAGCACCTCTTTTTCGGCAGTCGGCTCCACGCTCCATCCGCCAGGCAGCGCAGGTCGGACGCTCAACCGCGAGAAAAAATTGCAGTCCGCCCTTTCGGTCAGCAACAAAGCCATTTGATAATTTTCCAAGGTGCAATGACGCAAGAGATTGTGCTGTGCAGCTGCAAAAAGGCGGATGGGATCGAAATTGGGGTAGATATGTACGTGTCCGTCGATTATCCATTCACTGTCGATCATGGTGGGCTCCTTAAATTTATCAAGTATACTCAAATCAAAGCTATTCTGCAAATACAAAACTCCACAAATCAGAGAGCAAAAACTGCCTATTTTGAATTGTTGTTGCACCGCTGCTTTTATTTTGTTAGTTTAGGCAGAATTTACCATTGCTGAACCTCATCGAATTTGCATTAACCGAGCCCACACAAAAAAACGATGATAAACACGGTCGCACTCTCAGGCGCAAGCGGTTTGATCGGTTCTGCTCTTGGCGAAGCATTGTCCCGGCAAGGGATAATTGTCAGGCACCTGGTGCGCAACGCAGCACAGGCAGGCGACCGGCACATCTATTGGTCTCCGAATGAAAAAAGAATTGACCTGCAACGTTTTCAGGATGTGGATGCCGTGGTGCACCTGGGCGGTGAGCCGATATTTGGAATTTGGACACGGCAGAAACGCGAGCGGATTCTCACCAGCCGGGTACAGAGCACTTGTTTTCTCAGCTCCATCCTGGCAGAAATGTCACCCCCTCCGAAAGTCTTGCTTGTTGCTTCAGCGACCGGGTATTATGGCAATCGCGGCGATGAGATCCTCGATGAACAGAGTCCTCCGGGGGATGGTTTTTTAGCCACAGTCTGCAAGGAGTGGGAAGCAGCCGCTGATTCTGCCGTCGGTGCCGGTATCCGTTGTGTTCACACGCGCTTTGGCTTGGTGCTGACACCACAAGGCGGTTTTTTGGGCAAGCTTGGACCCATTTTTCGGGCGGGCCTGGGTGGACGGTTGGGGTCGGGCCGCAGTTATATGAGCTGGGTCACTTTGGATGACTTGGTGCGCGCTTTGAGTTTTCTTCTCCATGCCGATGCGGCTGTCGGTCCGTTCAACGTTGTGGCGCCGGAACCGGTAACAAACAAAGAGTTCACCCGGTCTTTGGCTTCTGCCCTCAATCGCCCCGCTTTCTTTGCCGTTCCCGCACCATTTCTGCGTTTGGCTTTAGGATCCATGGGGGATGAGATGATCCTCGGCAGCGCTCGGGTGGTTCCCAAACGTTTGCAGGAAGCTCATTTTCAATTCAAATGGCCAACCATCCGCAGCGCTTTGGCTGCTTTCTTCGATTTGGAAAATCAACCCAATGCCGATGTTAGGTGATCGGCAGGATGGGCGTACTTTGCAGTTAAGAAAGACAGGCACGCAGACGTGCCGGAAGGAGATTTGCCTTGTTTTTAACTATTCCTATTTTTCGTCAAAAGCTCAGTTGGCTTTTTTTTGCTGTTGCCCTGATCGGCATCACCTTCGGCACAGCATGCGGCCCACAAACCGAAATACCTGCATCGCAAAAAAGGCAGTCGGTTTTCTTTTCTCCCGATGTCCTGCAGCAGGTACAGGAGCAGGCAAACCGGGATGAATGGGCTGGCCGGATCAAGACAAACGCGGTGCAAAAGGCTGAGCCGTGGCTGAGTTTTTCGGACGATGATCTGTGGAATCTGATGTTTGGTCCTGAGCCATTCAGATCGCATATGGTGTGGTCGGATGGTTTTTGTCCGGCCTGTGGCAAAGATGTGCGGATGTATGCCTGGATAATCGATCCCTTTGCCCATCCCTGGAAAGTGCAATGCCCGCATTGTCAAAGTTTGTTTCCGACCAATGATTTCCAGGCTTTTTATCGCAGCGGTCTGGATCGGCATGGCGTTTTTCATGCGGATTCAGCCGACCGTGCGTTGCTTTACAACATCGACCACCCGGATCCTCTTGATCCCCTGCACACTTTTGGTGTCGATGACGGTGATGGATTTGTCCAAAACGGCAATCGCTGGCGCTTTGTCGGTGCCTATCTTTTGTATGGTCAATGGAAAAAACTGATCGTCGAGGGAATTCACAATCTATCTGCTGCCTATGTGCTGAGCGGCGATCCCCGCTATGCTCATAAAGCAGCGATTCTGCTGGATCGGGTGGCGGACCTTTACCCTTCATTTGACTACCGCTACCAGGGCCTGGTCTATGAAAAGCAGGATACCGTTAACCAGAACGGCTTTGTGTCGATCTGGCATGATGCATGTGTCGAGTCGCGCCTGTTGATTATGGCCTATGATCAGATATACGATGGAATGGAGCAGGATTCTTCGTTGGTTTCCTTTCTTGGCCAAAAAGCCGTGCAACACCATCTGATCAACCGCAAGAACAATCTGGCAGACATTCGCGCGAACATTGAAGACCGGATACTGCGACAAATGTTTCGCGACACCTTCAAGATCACCAGCAATTTCCCGCAAACGGATCTGACCTTGATTGCCGCGCATACCGTTCTGGCCTGGCCGAAACAACGGGAGGAGATACTGCAGCGAATTGATGGTATGCTGGAGCGTGCGACAGCTGTGAATGGCTTGAGCGGTGAGAAGGGGCTCGCCGGCTATGCGGCCTTATCGCCGCGCGCGGTGGCCGATTTTCTTTCCCGTTTCAGCCGTCTGGACGATGATTTTCTCTCCCGATCATTGCAAAAGCACGCGAATCTTGCCGACATGTTTCGTTTTCATATCGATACCTGGATCGATCAATCCTACTATCCTCGCATCGGCGACGATGGACGGCTGGGTGAGAAGAACGAACAATATGCCGGCGTCTTGTTCTCCCGCGATCCCGGTGCCGGCTCGATCTGGCAATCGCCGTTTTCTTCTTCTTTTTCTCTCTTTGAAAAACTCTTTCAATCGACCGGCGACACCGCGTTCATACAGGTCCTCTATCGAGCCAACGACCATTCGCTGGAAGGCTTGCCCTATGACATCTTTACGGCCGATCACTCGGCATTTCAACAACGAGTCAAACAAGTGATAGAGGCGGCGGGAACCGATATTTGCGTTGCATCGACAAATAAAGCCGATTGGTGTGTGGCGCTTCTTCGCTCCTCAACGCACAGCCTGAGCCCGGTGGCGTGGCTTGATTATGATATCGGCGGCAATCACTGCCATGCCGATGGAATGAATATTGGCCTGTTCAGCCACGGCCTCGATGTCTTGCCAGGTTTTGGCTATCCGCCGGTACAATATGGTGGATGGTTTTCCAAAAAGGCACTATGGTATCGCCGCACGGCTGCGCACAATACCCTTGTGGTCGATCGCCTCGATCAGGTGGCCAAAATCGGTCAGCCGGAGACCGAACCGATGCACCAACAGCTCAATCCACTTAAACGCCACGTCAAAGGTCAGACCACTCTGTGGGGTGTCGGCGATCAGGCTCAGGTGATCCGTGCCAGCGGAACTCAATTGGTGCAAACCGTCAAGATGGATCAATACGAGCGGACTCTTGCACTGATCGATCTTGCCGATTCGACTGCCTATCTCGTCGACTTGTTTCGCGCCATCGGCGGTCGCGATCACACGAAATTCTTCCATGGTGCCCCGGGCGAGCTGACGACCCGCGGGTTAAAACTGGTTGAAACCGCTGATTTCGATACCACAAGCGAGATGCGCAATTTCCGCCTCGACCCCCAACCGCAACAGGGTTGGAGTGCGCAGTGGCAACTGGCTGATCCCTATGGCTATTTGCCGGCAAAAAGCAAAGTCGGCCTGCAAATCATCGATTTAACCGCCGGCGCCGCTGCGGGGGTAGCCGATACCTGGTTTGCCTATGGTTTCGATCGCGGTGAGGGCGAATTATCCACTTTGTTGGTGCAGCGCACTGCGGATACAGCACCGCTTTCTTCGCTGTTTATCGATGTAATCGAGCCGTTCGGCAGTCAGCCGTCTGTCGTCAGCGCCCACAGATTACCCCTTCTGACTCCTGATGGCGAGGTTTATGGCCCAATGAACGCCGCTCTCGAAATCAAACTGGCCAATGGGTATACGGATTTGATCGTGGCAATGGATGCCGAAAACCCTCTCGACCAGCAACCGGACTATCGCACGCGACGAGCCTGGGTGCAGGCAGACTGGCGAATCGAATCCGATGCGGAATGGTTATGGGTGCGTTTGAATGTACAAAAACAACCGATCGCTTTTGCGCTGGCAGAGGGAACACACTTGCACGGCCTGGCACTGGAGTGGACCAATGAAATGCAAACCTCATTCTCGGAACAAGTTTTGTCCACCCGATAGAGCAGGTGGCAGGCCCGACCAGGTCCTGCGCCGGCCGGATTTATCGCCAGCGCTATAACATATTCAGTTATTGGACAGTGATCGCGAACAACCTCAGAGATAAATGTTTTTGCGGTGTTATCAAACCGCAACAAATTATTTCATTTTACGTATGAGTACCGAGCGTCGCCCCTGCCGGTCTGTTGAAACTGCCGCTGACTATCTGAAACATCCGGCGGTTGTGAAACAAGGGCCGCCGATTTTTAAAAGAATACCGTCCTCGCCTTTGTGGCGATACCGAGAACAGCAAAACCCCGCTCCATCTTCCTGGTCGGGATTTTCAGGTTGTTCCTTTGAAACTCGGTATGAAAATAGCCGGCGAAAACCCGCTTTCCACCAACATTCGCGGGATAGAAAACGTCAAGTCGTCTTTCCGGGGCAAAGAAAAGGAATATGTTTGTGGATCGATTGCAGGACGAATCCAAGGCAGTAGCCCAAATTGCGATTCGCGCAGGCGCACCCCGATTGATCGTCAACGGCGTGGAACGCTTTCCGTTGCTCGCCTGGAGTTGGGACCTGCCGGCTGCTGTTCGCTATTTCAAACAGGCGGGCCTACAGATCTTGCATCCAATACTCGGTCTGAATGAGGGGTGGCTGCGGCCAGGCTGTTACGAGTGGCAGAGCATCGAGTCGGTATTTGCTCAGCTGCTCGAGAATCACTCTGAAGCCTATTTTTTGCCGCGCGTGCTTTTCGATGTGCCCCTGTGGTGGAAGGAACGCTATCCGCAAGAGTTGGTACAAACCGCATTGCCTGTCCAACCCTATCGGCCGGTACGGCGCAACCCGCACGGCGGCTGGTTGTGGGGAATTCAATCGAGCGAACCCTCTCTGGGTTCTGATCGCTATCTCGCAGAGATGCAGCTGCTTTTTGGCTCATTTTTGCAATTTATCGAAAATTCTTCATTGGCCAACAGAGTGATCGGCTACCAACTCGGAGGCGGGATCTACGGCGAATGGCATTATTCCCTCTCCGCCTTTCTGCCTGATTTTAATCCCGCTCTGGCGGAGAAAATCGGTCCTGCTCCTGACCTGCAGGCAAGAACGCAGAGTACGTTTGGCCTGTTGCGCGACCCGCAACATGAACAAGAGGTGATCGACTATTATTGGCGATTCCATGACTATACCGCCGATGTCCTGCTGAGTTTTGCACGGCAGGCAAAAGAGGTGACGGGTAGAAGAGTGTTATGCGGCGCTTTCTATGGCTATCAGTTGGAAAATGTTTGGATGCAGGAAGGCGGACACCTGGCGCCGGAAAAGATATTGTCAAGTGCAGATATCGATTTTATTGCCAGTCCCTATTCGTATCAAACGACCAACCTGACGGATCGACAGTGGTGGGAACACGATGTGGTGGATGGCGCTGGCAATGCGCTTGGTCGCGCACGAGGCATCGCCGGTGATGGGGGTTACCGGGTGCTGCTGGAATCGCTGCGCCGACACGGCAAGCTCTATTTTGCCGAACTCGATGCCAGCACTTTCATCGAACCGCCGCCGGTGAATCCTGATGGCAGCGGCGCCCAGGATGTGGACAGAGAGTTCTGCATGATCGGCGGAGACGGGTGCACCGAGGTTGATGGATCCCTCAAAATCGTCGAACGCGATCTGGCTCAGGTTTTGGCAAAGGGAGCAGGTGGGTGGCTTTTTGATTTTGGCCCGGTGTTGCGTTCGGGTAAAAGTTGGTACAGTGATCCGCGATTGATCGAGCTGGTGCGGGCGTTCCAGCAATGGGGTGAGAGCCGCTCTGCCATGCAGCTCGATTCTGTGGCTGAAATAGCAGCGGTCTATGATGCAAAAACCTTTGCCGCCACCCGCCATTGGCGTGCTGACATGCCTTTTACCAAGGGCGGTGAAAACCTCGATTACTTTATGCGCTGGTTTATGGATTCTCAGGCTCGAGCCTTGCACCGAATCGGCGCGCCTGTCGATTTTCTCTATCATTTCGATTTGCAGTCTAAAGATCTCAAACGCCACAAACTGTGGCTGATGGTCAATCTTTTCTATCTGCAGGATGAGCAAGTCAAGAGACTGCACCGGCTCGCAGAAAACAGCGGCATCACCGTGGTCTGGTATTATGCGCCTGCTTTGCTGCGGCCTGACCGTATCGATCTTGAACGGATGCAAGCTTTGACCGGTTTTCATTTCCAAGTTCTCGACGAACCGGGTTCCATGTTGATCCAGACCACCATTACCGCCAGTGACTGGAAAGGTCAGATGGTATTTGGGGTCGATGAACAACGGTGGCCGCGATTTGCCGTCCAGGATAACGATGCCGATATTTGGGGTGTCTGGCAAGACAACGGCTTGGCGGCATTTGCCTGCAAGACGGTGCAAGGTTATCATTCGGTTTATCTGGGATCAGCGCCGCTACCGGCCCATGTTTTGCGATGGTTGGCCGTACGCAGCGGCGCGCAGTTGTGGAGCAGCGAACCCGACCTGGTGATGGCCAGCCGGGATGTCGTGGCGACTGTTGCCGAAAGCCCGGGAAGGCGAACCATCTCCCTGCCGTATGATCTCTATCACGTTCGTTCAACTGCAACGGACAGAGAGTTTACCTTTGCGGCGGAATACGGTCAAGTCGACCTTTTTGTGCGAAAGCTTTGAAAAGTGGGTAACAAAAATTGCTCATCAAGTGACGATGCCAAGTCTGTGGAGAAACCTGAATGGACATTGTTTTTTCTTGTTGTTGCTTGGCTCTTCATGGTTTTGCTGACCCATCGAAAGGATTTGAAAAACCGAATACGATGGGTTCCTTTTTCCGCATCGTGGCTATTTTTTTCTTTTCATTTTTTTGCTCCGGACCGTTTCATGAATACCCTCAATTTCGCTCAGCGTTGGACACCTTTGGCGTTTATCCTGCTGATCCTTGCTCTGCCGGCTCCAAGAATCGATCATTTTTTCCGACTTTCTCTGGCATCGTTCATGTCGATTGCTCTGCTGGGCACCACCCTGAGTGATCATCAACGCGGACGATCTTTTGCACGACAAATTAGCCGCCCATTTTGGCCTGATTCCGATCACTGCGACAGGTAGGTGGCGAATGTATCATATCGACCCCGATTCGATTCTGTTGTCCCCTCTAGAGGTTGACCAGGATGAAATCCTTGTTTGATCGAGACGAAATTCAAAAAATCCGCTGCCAAACCGACGATTATCTGCGCCAGACTCTTTTGCCCTTTTGGATCGAACGCGCCATCGATCAGCAGTACGGCGGTTTTTTGACCTATTATGATCGAAACGGCCAGGCGACCGGTGAAACCGACAAGACTTTTTTGATGCAGATTCGCTCTCTCTACACCTTTGCCGCTGCTCATCGCGCGGGATATTCAGCAGATGGCAAATGTTTGCAGCTGGCTCGAAGTGGAGCGGACTTTATTCTCAATCACTACCAGGACCAGAAGAATGAAGGATGGATCTGGATCGCCGACCGCCAGGGCAATCCGTTGAACCGAAGCAAGATCGGGTACGGACAGTGCTTCGCCATCTATGCGATGAGCGAATACTATCTCGCATCAGGTGATGCGCGAGGCCGCCAGGCTGCTCTGGATACCTATGCTGCTATTCAAAAAAACATGAGCGACACTCGTTTCGGCGGATATTACGAGATTATGCAGGAGGACTGGCAGCCCGAGCGACCTGGCAGATTCGGCGGTGATCGCAAAGGTTTTGATGTGCATATGCACATGATGGAAGCCTTGACCCGGCTTTATGAAATGACCCACCACCCCAGCCACCGCCGGCGCCTGCTCGAGGTGATCAGCCTCATCCTCGAACGAATGCTGCATCCTGAATATCGAGTCGGTTATATGCAGTTCAGCCTCGATTTCACTCCGCTTGCAGCCATTCTCTTTGAAACCGAATGGGGACGAGATGCTGCACCTGCTGACGGCGTGGCGCGTCCGTTGGATACGACGTCGTATGGCCATAATGTCGAATTTTCGTGGCTTCTGTTGCATGCCCTGGAAATTCTTGACAAACCTGCCATGCCCTATCTCGACGTGATCCGCAAAATTGCGGATCACTGTTGTGAAAACGGCATCGATTGGCAATATGGCGGTGTTTGCGTCGATGGACCTTTTAACGGTCCGCCCAACGATACCGAAAAACAGTTCTGGCAACAGGCAGAAGTGCTTGTTGGCATGCTCGATGCCTGTTTGTTGTTCGGCGATGAACGCTACTGGCGCGCTTTTGTACAGGTGTATCATTTCGTATTTGACAAATTCATCTGTTGGGCTGGTGGGGGAGAGTGGTTCGAACGCCTCGACCGGCAGGGGAACCTCATTGACGATGCTCTCGGCCATGCCTGGAAGATCAACTATCACACTGTCCGCTCGATGATCCAGGTCGTCCATCGTCTCGATATGCTGCTGAACCGCTGAAAGGATCCGGTGATATGTCTTTGCTCGTGCTTCTCTCTCTGGCTGCTGGTGGTTGCTTTTCGTTGCTCGCTATCGTCTATAAAACGGCCGAACGTCGGCAGTGCCGCGCCATTCCTTTTGCATTTGCCTTTGTCCTGGTGGCAGGAACACTTGCCTTGCTCAGCAACGGATTTCAAACCTCAGCCTGGTCTGCAGCTCCATTATGGGTTTTAGGAATCGCGATGGGCTGCATGCATGCTGGCGGTATCATCCTCATCAACCAGGTCAACCGCCTGGGCCCCGCCTATATCAGCTGGACAGTGATCAACCTTTCACTGCTCTTGCCGATTCTTGCTTCAGCAATCCTGTTACAGGAGCATCTGGTCAAACTCGATGCCTTTGTCCTGTTGCTGTTCGTGATCATGCTGCTGTTGTTTAATGTGGGAATGCGAGGTCTGCAGCACGGCGGTAAACGTCTCTCGCCGCGTTTTGCGCTGTTTTTGGTCTGTCTATGGACTTTAAACGGGTTGTTTCTGTTCGGCAACAAGCTTAAATATTCCTATTTCGGCGACAATTTTTCGGCAGAATTGGCTTTGATCTTTTATTGGGCCGGCGGTCTGGCAATTGTGCTTCTATCATTGGTGTTGCACCAACCCTTTTGGCCCAATCGCAGTGAGAGGAGTGTTGGATTTGCTGCCGGTTTTGTCAGCGTTGCCGGACTGCTGATGATGCAAAAGGCCATGAGTTTGCCGTCGGCGATGGTTTTTCCCTTGATCCAGGGCATGTCTCTGGTCGGCGGAGTTGTGCTGACCCAATTGGTTTTTCGCGAGTCGGTCAATCGTTACACCCTTCTTGGCATCAGCTGCGGTGTAGCGATCTTGCTTCTGGCTGTCTGGCGGGAACAACTGATGTTCTGATAGGGCTTTGCTGGAGTTCAAGGGCTGCAATTATCGCCCTGCCTGGCGCCAAAAGAAGCGTGAAGGTCAAATGGAATCCAAAACCCAAGGTTGAAGGATATCTTCCGATGACACTGTATCGATGCGTTCTCGTTGCTCTCTGCTGTGGTTCTCTGGCTTGCGGAAAGTTGTTTCAGCATCCTGTGATTGAAAAATTGCGTTCTCGACCGGTCGACTCCCGCTATCTGCTGATGATTACCGAGGATTTTGGCAGTGTTCGTCGGTGCAGCACCCGGGCTGAACTGCAACAGATCGCGCAAACCCTGATCTCTGCTAAACCTGATATCATCGCATTGGACGTCTCCGCCAACGGATTGTGCAATTATCGCAGTGCCATTGGTCATTTTCAGACTGGTTCCGCATTCGATGCCTTGTTCGAACAGGGGATCGATCCTTTGCAGGAGATGATCGACCAGCTGCATGCGGCGGGGATAACCGTTTTGGCCAACGTGCGCATGAATGACCACCACGGCACGCCGAAGCATTGGACTCCATGGGAGCGGCAGCATGTCGAATGGTCATTGGGTCGCGATACCGGTGCACGCGATTGGAAATCGATCGGAGCTTTGCGACAGATGGATTTTAGCATCGATGGCGTGCGCGACTATCGCTTTGCCATCCTGCAAGAGATCATCGAGCGCTACGATGTGGATGGTATTCAACTCGATTTCGGCCGCACGGCACCGTTCTTGTCTCAGCCGAAGTGCGAAAAAGCTCCCTATCTGACCGAATATGTGCACCAGGTTCGCCGATTGCTCAACCAGAACAATCGCACAAAACTGCTGTCGGCGATTGTCCCCTGGGATATCGACTTTTGCTTTCGCGAAGGGATGCAAGTGGATCGATGGATTGCTGATCAGATCATCGATTTGGTGTGCCCCGGCGAATGGTACTATGCCGACTGGAACATTCCGCTGCAGCGCTGGAAACAATGGACTGACCGCTCGCGCTGTTTGCTGGTGCCGCTGACATTGGGAAATGTATCTCCTTTTCAGGTTTTTGAATACGGCGAGCCTTCCCTGCTCGGCGAGAATCAAGAACTCGATGGTGCCAAGATCCGCGCCATTGCGCACAACTATTTTGCCCAGGGCATCGACGGCATGATGTTCTACAACTATTACGCCGACACTTTCAGCGATGACTATCCGCTGTTGCGCGACTGGCTGTCGACAGTTCCGGAGATGAAACTGCCGATGCATTTTCTCAATACTCGCAGCCTGATCTATCAGCCCAACGAACTGCAGACTTTCGACCTGGGATTCGCTTTTCAGCGCCTGCCGTTGCGCAAATTGGGCGATTGGATCGAATTGCCGTTTCGTTGCTGTACCATTCAGGATTCAGCTGAAGCCATTTTGCGGCTGGCTGTGATCGACGCTCTGCCCGATGACGATCTAACTGCGCGGTTGAATGACTGCGGTTTGGGTAATCTCACCGGTAACCAATGGCAAGTCAGTCGGCAAACTGTTAAAGGCCGCTCTGTGCTGATCGGAGAGACTCGGCTTGAAAATGACTGCCTCGTCGAGGGAAAGAATGTCCTTATGCTGCAGACCGTTGCTCTGAAGCTGGACCGCGATAAACCGTTGCGGGTTGGAGAATTCGAAATCGTGGTCCGACCGGTTGCAGCAGAAAGGTGAAACTTTTTGACCAAATGAACAAAGTTGAGGTGGTGCGAGATGTCGAACGCAATTGACAACCTCGTCGAATGTCTGGGGCTTTCATCGGTCAAAAAAAGATTGATGCGCGATATGCGCGATATATACTATTTTTATGTCGATGCCCAGACACGTCAACGGATCGGAAAGATGGGCTGGTTTCGCCGCACGGTTCATCGTTTCCATTATCTTTTCAAAAGTCTGCTGCGCAAATTGTCCCCTGGTCGGCGGATTTTGTTGATCATTGCTCTGGTCTTGCAGTTTATGCAGGTCAGGATCAACCAATCCGGAGTTGTCATCGAAAACCGCGGATTTTTGTTGCTCCTGTTGATACTGATTCTCGAGCTCAAAGATAAATTGTTGGCCAAAGACGAGCTGCGCATCGGGCACAGTGTACAGAGCGCGCTGCTGCCGGCCAGTTCGCCGGACATTCCCGGTTGGGATATCTACTTGATCTCCAAGCCAGCCAATGATGTGGGGGGAGATCTGGTCGATCTGATATCCGATCGCGGACGCCGTGGTGCTGTGCTGGCGGATGTGGCGGGCAAAGGATTGGGAGCTGCCCTGTTGTCGGCCAAACTGCAGTCCACTCTCCGGGCTTTATTTCCGCATTTTGCCAAACCCGCGCAACTGTGCAAAGAGGTCAACGTCATCCTGTGCCGGGACGGCTTGCCGAGTCGATTTATTTCCATGTTTTATGTCGAATTCGATTCAACCCACGGTCGCGTGCACTATATCAATGCCGGCCATTTCCCGGCGCTATTTATTTCTGGCCGAAAAATTCAAGAAACCGAAAAAGGTGAGCCCGCGCTGGGACTCAATCCCGCAACGGATTACCGGCTGCACCAAATCGATTGCCAGAGCGGCGATGTGTTGTTTCTCTATTCAGATGGTTTGACTGAGGGGCGCAATGACCAAAACGAATTCTGGAGTCAGGAGCGTTTGCTTAAATGGCTTGCTGCACACCCCGGTCTGAACGCCGCAGAAACGGCAACCGGACTGCTGGCGGAAGTGAAAGCTTTCAGCGGTGACGAACCTCAGTCGGACGATATCTCATTGTTGATTTTGCGCCGACATTGAAATTTTGCTTGCTTCCGCTGGAATGATTTGATAGTTTTTCTTGATTCAGCAGCTTTTTCCATTCCGGCAAGGTTAGAGTCACTAGACTCAATTAGTTCAAAAATCACTGCTTGCCGGGCGAAAGCCCGGAAAGCCAAAAAGGATATCCGATCGGTGTAACAGACCGTTTTTGTTCGGTATCCTTAATCCTACAGGAGTGCAGATGGCAATCGTCGATTGGTTTGTCGGCCGTGACCCGATTTTTCAGGCTCTGCTGGCGACCTGCTTTACCTGGTTTATGACCGCTGCGGGTTCGGCAGTCGTTTTTGGTTTCAAATCGATCAATCGCAAAGTACTCGACGGTATGCTCGGATTTGCCGCTGGAGTGATGATTGCTGCCAGTTTCTGGTCCCTGCTGGCGCCGGCGATCCAAATGGCTGAAGAGGCAGGTCAAGCACCCTGGATCCCCGCAGTGATCGGTTTCCTTCTCGGCGGCGTTTTTTTACGGCTTATCGACCGCATCCTGCCGCATCTGCATGTCGGTCTGCCAAGCGAAGAAGCAGAGGGTTTGCCCACCCGTTGGCACAAGAGCATCCTATTGGTGCTGGCGATTACCCTGCACAATTTTCCCGAGGGCCTGGCGGTCGGCGTCGCTTTCGGTGCCGTCAGCGCCGGGATGCCGGCTGCGACGCTTGCCGGTGCCGTTGCGCTCGCTCTGGGTATCGGGATTCAAAATTTTCCGGAAGGAGCAGCCGTTTCCGTGCCTTTGCGCCGAGAAGGCCTCGGCCGGTTTAAAAGTTTCTGGTATGGTCAGATGTCGGGAGTGGTGGAACCGATCGCCGGTGTTTTAGGCGCCGCAGCGGTCATCATTGCGCGGCCGATTCTTCCCTATGCCTTGGCTTTTGCGGCCGGCGCCATGATTTTTGTGGTGGTCGAAGACATCATTCCCGAATCACAACAGGACAAGAACACCGATATCTCCACGATGGGTGCCATGCTCGGATTTGCGGTTATGATGACTCTGGATGTGGCTCTTGGCTAAAAAAAAAGGGCACACCATCAAGGGTTCAGCATGCGCAACCGCTGGGAAGGATGAAACTGACAATGCTCGATCGCTGCTGCGCGACCCGAATCTGCTGATCATTTTTTCAGTTACGCTCATTGCTGTAATGGGGGTTTCTTCTGTCACACCCGCTTTCCCGCTGATTGTTGAGCACTTTTCTCTCTCCTCGCAACAGATCGGTTACCTCGTTGTCTGTTTTACCCTGCCTGGAGTTTTTCTCGCGCCTGTTCTGGGTATGCTGGCCGATCGCTGGGGACGCAAGCGCATTCTGACGGTTTCTCTCTTTTTGTTTGCTCTTGGCGGCAGTTCCTGCTTTTTTGCAGCTTCTTTTATGCACTTGTTGATCCTGCGTTTTGCCCAGGGCATCGGTGCAGCAGCGCTCGGATCCCTCAATTCCACCTTGATCGGCGATATCTACCGCGAACCGCAGCGCACTGCGGCGATGGGATACAATGCCAGTGTGCTCAGTATCGGCACTGCGACCTATCCGGCGATTGGTGGCGCTCTGGCGCTGCTGGGCTGGAATTTCCCCTTTTTGCTGCCCCTGGTCGCTGTGCCGCTGGCAGCATGGATGGTCACACAACTGCAAAATCCAGAACCAAAGAGCCAACAGCAAATCACGAGCTACTTCCGCAGTGTGTTCCAGACGTTATCCCGCCAGGCTGCCATTCTTTTTTTGATCAACACCTTCATTTTTATCATTCTTTATGGTGCGTTTCTTACCTATCTGCCTCTGTTGTTGTCGGATTGTTTTCAAGCTTCGACCTTGACTATCGGACTGATTACGGCTGTTATGTCCGTGTCGACTGCCCTCAGTTCAACCCAGGTCGGCAGATTGAGCAGATGCATCAGCAAACGTCGGTTGATCATGACGGGATTTGCATCTTATGCGGTTTCTCTGTTGTTGTTTTCGGTAAGCAGAGGGTGGGCAGGGATTGCTTTTGCAGCAATCCTGTTTGGCGCAGGGCATGGACTGAACATTCCAATTATCCAGACCCTGCTGGTCGGTTTGGCACCTCTGAACTATCGCGCCGCTTTTATGTCATTCAATGGCATGGCCTTGCGCGTTGGCCAGACTCTTGGACCTCTTTTGCTCGGCCTGGTTTTTGTTCAGGGCAATCTTCAAGCGGTCTTTATTGTTGCCGCATTGTTTGCGGTGTCGGCGTTGCTCATGGTCAGATATTCTTTGACCGACCCACAATAAAGCCATACTTTCTGTCAGCTCATCCATCCGGGTCAACCAACAGAACGACACAGGGGAAAAGTCTCTTCGCGTTTAACGGCCGCGCTCCAAAATACCGCCTTCACGGCGATCGGCGCGCAACAGCAACAGGGCAAAGATCAGTCCGAGAACGCCCAGAGCAGCGAACATCACCATGCTGGAGGTATAGGTCTCGGTCAAGTCGCGGAGTTTGCCGTTGAGAAAAGGAAAAAGCGCCAGTCCGATATTCTGAATGAAGGTGATCAATCCGAAAGCGGTTCCCACCGCTTGTTTGCGCACGATCAACGGGACAGAAGGCCACATGGCCGCCGGCACCAGCACAAAGGCGACGCCGAGCACGATCATCGGCCATGCCGGGTAGATGTGGGTAAAGGCGAGAAGAAGGTGGGCCGGGATCATCAACAGCGAGCCGATGATCATCAGTGAAGCGCGTTTGCCGAATCGGTCGACAAACTGCCCGGCAAATGGTGCACAGACCATTGAGGCAAAGATGATGATCGATGAAATTCCGCCGGCAGTGCTGAACATGTGCATAAAGTTGCCGAAAACGCTGCGGAAAAATCCGCCGGTCGTCTCGGCTACCCGCTGGATACCCCATTTATCGACAAAAAGATCGGTAGAGAGGGCGGTAAAAGGAAATATTGCTGAATAGAACAACAAACACAGCATGGCGATGTACCAGAATGACGGGCTAAAGGACTTGACGTCTTTGAGGACTATTTTTTCCTCGCTTTCGCCTTCCTCCAGTGCGAGTTTGCGGGCGCCATAGCGATCCATAAAGAAATAGACGATATTCGCCAATAAAGAGAGAGCACAAAAAACAGCGGCCGCCAAAAGCGCGGCGCGATAACCGCCGAAACGCGCAGCAATCAATTCGCCGGTGTTGAAGCTGAATAGCGTGCCCAAACGGCTGACAGTCAGGGCGATGCCGAAAGACAGCGCCAGCTCTTTGCCTTTGAACCATCGAGCCAGGATGGCGCTCTGCGCCACCACCAACGGCTCAGATCCCCCTCCGAAAATGAAGCGGCCGGCATAGAGAAGCGGCAAGCTGTCGGCCATGGCCACCAGAGCCGCTCCGACGAAAACCAGGCTCGAGAAAATCAAACTCGCACGCCGGGTGCCGAGGATATCGATGAGAAAACCGCCGATCAGCACTGAAAGAATGGCGGCTATGCTGTAAATGGTGTAGAATGAGCCGACTGTACCTCGCGAGGCTCCGAGCTGCTCGATCAGAGTAGGAGCGATGGCCCCGATAATATCATAGGCAAAATAACTGCCAAAGGTCAGCATGGCGACAAAAAAGAGCACCGTAAAACGAAAAAGACGGGTGGAAGGATGAAATCCGGGCATCGCTGGTTTGCTCATCTCTTTGCTCCAATCGATCGGGTTCAACTTGGATTCTGCGCACCAGGCGGTATCCGTGTTGTCATCGACTTTTTGCGCCAACGGTGCAATTCCACTCTTGATTTGTCAATATAAAACAATCGTGTATACAAATCAATCCGTAAAAAACTTGCAGAGAAACGTGATCCCAGCTCTTTTTACAGCTTGGCATAGGCTCTGTATTTACGGCTCGACGATGATCCGCATCACACAGGCATGACAATCAAAATCGAGCCGCAATTTGCGGCCGGATTGGGTGACCAGGAACAACGGTTCGGCCGGAACGATATCGGGATTTTGGTGGGGACACCAGCCGAGTTCGTGTTTCAAGCAATAACGTGTGACCATCGCCGGCCTGCCTTGCAAATCGATGCCGCTTTCCGCTGCCGGCTCTATCGAATCGACGCCGTGTCGACGATAGAATTCCTGTGCGCGCCGGTTGAGGACATTTGCTGTATAGGTCAGATGCTTTACCGGAAAAGGGACTTTCTGGTCGCCTGCCTGATACACCATCTGTGGCCGGTTGCGCAAGCGTTCCAATCGCAAAGCTTCGATAACCTCTCGCCGAAGAGCATTCATGGCCGCTGCAGGTAAAAAAGGAATGACTTGCAGATCGGTGCGCAGCTCACAGCAGGTAAATTCGGTCTCTCCAAGGCGCAACAATTGCTGCTTCAACCTTTGCAGCATGGCATCTGGTTTCTCTGCCGGCGGATCGATTTGCGGTCGTCTGACAACCACATGGTTTCCGTCGCTGTCTTGCGCCGCCAGGGTCAGAAATCCGTCGGTTTGAACCAACCGCAAATCGATCAAAATCGATCTTTTACATTCAGAACGCTGTAAACGTTCGCTAAAGACTGCATGGTAATTGCGAAAGAGTTCCTGGCCTGGTAACAATTGGATTTTTTTATGTGGAGTGATTCGGCGGCCGTCGACCAGATGGACGCGAAATCCGCTCAAGACCCCGCGGCCGTCAAAGAAAGAAACGCCATCTCCGGGCTGTATGGGCTCGTCGGAATCGATGGTAAAAGATGAGCCATGCACAGTGTTAACCCGACCGAGAGGCACGCCGATCGATTTGGGCGATTCGAACGATGCGAGATCGGCGCGTCGGCCCCGGATAAAATAGTCGCTGTAGCCGCGATTAAAGGTTTTATGCGGATCCGGCGCCAGGTCGCTGTGGATCGCTCCTGATGCTGCCGGTCGCATCGCGCGTGATTCCAGAAGCTGGTCCAGATGGCGGCGATAATGCAGAACGATATTCTTGACGTAATCGGCCTCCTTTAAACGGCCTTCGATCTTAAAGGAGGTGATACCGGCGTCGAGCAAGTCTCCGAGGTGCTCGGTCAGGTTCAGATCCTTAAGCGACAGCAAATGGCGGTCGCGCAACAAGACGCGGCCGTTTCGGTCGCAGAGATGATAGGGCAGACGGCATGGCTGGGCGCATTCACCGCGATTGCCGCTGCGTCCGCCCAGAACGTGGCTCAGATAGCATTGACCGCTGTAACTGACACAAAGGGCACCGTGGATGAAGCATTCCAACTCGATCTCACAACGGCTGCGGATGGCTTTTATTTCCGTTAATGTGCATTCTCTGGCAAGGATGACGCGTGTAAAACCGACATCCTGCAAGAAGCGCACCCGTTCGGGAGTGTGGTTGTGCATTTGAGTGCTGGCGATGAGCGGGATCGGCGGCAAATCGCTCTCCAGCAGCCCGACATCCTGGATGATCAGAGCGTCGACGCCGATCTGTGCCAGTTCTTGGCTCAGCGTCACCGCCTGCGGGATTTCCTCGTCGAACAACAGGGTGTTGAGGGTGACATAGACCCTTGCCCAGCTGCGATGGGCGTATTGGACGAGATCGGCGATATCGCGCAGCGAATTGCCAGCTTGCACCCGGGCACCGAACCTGGGCGCACCGATATAGACTGCATCTGCACCGCAGTCGATGGCCAATCGGCCGATAGCTGCTGTGCGTGCCGGCGCCAGAAGCTCGATTCGGGTTATTTGGTTTTGCATTAAGGGCAAAGGAATCCTCTGCGACAGGATGGTCAACCGGTAAGCTCACAGCTCGGCGACGTGAGAAGATGATGCAACTGGGCTTATTGCACAAATCTACAAAAAATAAACTGACAAACAACAAAAAGCAAGCGACTCTTTGGTTTTTAAAGGTTCTGCCGCAATTTTACTGTTTGTTTTACTGCAGCAGAGGTTTTATCTTTACACCACAGCCGATAGCCAAAGGGCGCCCGGCAAATAGAGCGCAAGGTGTTTCGACTGGATTCTGCTCAGAGAACCCATTCAGCAGGTGCAATGGACACGAACACACAAATCGTGGTTGCTGCAGCAATCGTTGCAGACGGCCGGGTTCTGGTGGCCCAGCGGGGCAATGGCGCCATGGCGGGTAAATGGGAGTTCCCCGGCGGCAAAAAGCGCATTGATGAATCGCCTCAAAAAGCTTTGGTGCGTGAGATCCGGGAAGAATTGAGTCTGTCGGTGCAGGTGTCGGCAAAGATCGGTGAAGAGCCTTTTGATGTCGACGGCCGATCCTATCTTTTAATGGCTTACCTGGCCGAAGTGCAGTCGGGAACGTTGAATTTGTCCGAACACCAGGCTGTGCGCTGGGTAACCCCACCACAACTGCTCGAGATGGATCTGGCTTCGGCTGATATCGCCATTGCGCAAAAAGTCATTGCCTTGCTGAGTCCGAACGATACCCTGCCGCCGACACCGGCATCGCACTGACTCAACCGTCGACGGCCAAATGGTCCAAAGGTTCTGTTTGCTGCATCTTGGGCGAAGAACTGATTTGGGCCGAAATCAGCAGTCGGTCTGCAGATCGCTTGATGGACACCTGCAAACACTTGCAGTTGAGACGATTTATGCTTATATTGGCACACTTGTTTCCGCCCAAGGTGGATGCACGATTTGCCCAAGCTGATATTTAAAAAACGCTTTCTGTTCGAGTTGCTCTTGCGGACAGACCATCAACCCCCAGATTAAGGAAGGATAGAGATGTCGGTCTTAAAACCAGAAGAGTTTTTCAGCGATTTTACCGCCAAAAAAATGCTGAACATGCGAACGATATTGCTTTTTGGCGAAATCAACCAGGAGCTCGCTGAGGAGATCACCGAAAAAATGTTGGTGTTGGCGCAGGAATCCAAAGAGCCCATTAAATTGATCATCAACTCGCCGGGCGGTCATGTGGAGTCGGCCGATACGTTGTTCGATCTGATCCGTTTCCTGGATGCACCGGTGCGGGTGGTCGGAACGGGCTGGGTTGCCAGCGCCGCAGCGCTGATCTATTCAGCTCCAAAGTTGGAAAATCGATTCTGTCTGCCCAACACCCGTTTTCTTCTGCATCAGCCCAGCGGCGGAGTTATGGGACAGGCATCGGATATCGGCATCGAAGCGCTGGAGATCGTCAAGATTCGCGAACGCCTCAACCGCATTCTCGCCGAGCAGACCGGCCAACCGATTGAAAAAATCGCCCAGGACACCGATCGCAATTTTTGGATGAGTGCCGAAGAAGCCCGCGACTATGGTTTGGTCGGCAAGATTGTGACCTCAGTCAAGGAGGTCGACTGATTGCAGTGTCCACCTAGGACGCCGCTGTCGCCCTATCCGCTATCGCAAGCGGATCGATGATCGCTGCTGTGCTTTGCTGCTGACCGTCGTCTAACCACCCTTCCGAGAAATCCCGCGCCGACACGCTTGTTCCTGAACAAATCGAAAATGCGTTCGAATTGGCTGCCAGTTCTTTTGGCAGCCAATCGATGCGAATCAAATGAACGTTTTCCCCTCCTCGAGTGTAACAGTCATGCATCACCATCTATCAAGCATGAGGAAAACCCGGATTCGGTGCGCAGCACCGGATCTTGAAGAAAGCCTGGATGCCTATTACAGCCTGATTGTGACTCAAAGTCCACCGACAAGTCGATCGGCGCAATTTCTTGCACCCAACACCATACAACCGGTGTGCAGCGATTCGGTTGCCATCGCAGCTCTTCTCAACTCGTGCGATCAAAAAACCGGGCGCACGGCCCATGAAGGCTCTTTGCTGTTAAAATTCCTGGTTTCCTTATTCTGATACCGGCGCAAAAAATATTCGAATGATATCGAAAAAGATTGACATTTTACCCAAAAATGCCGATATTTGTTTCGATATTAATCGAATAAAAAAAGGTGGTGTGCGTGGAAATCAATCGCTCGATCGAACTGTTCAAAGCATTGGCTGACCTCTCGCGGTTGCGGATTCTTCGGACGCTGGCCGAAGGCGAACAATATGGTGAGGAGATCGCCAAACGCCTTGGTTTGGCGGTTTCGACTGTTTCTTTTCACCTCAAAAAGTTGGCCAAAGCGGGTTTGGTGATTGCCAAGCGTGAACAGTACTATACAGTTTATCAGCTCAACAGCGCGGCGATGCGAACCTCTTTGCAAGATCTGCTGGCGGGCGAAAGCGGGGATGAAGAGATCCAGGCCAAAAGAATGGCGCACTTTCGCTCTGCCGTACTCAACACGTTTATGCCGGATGGCCGATTGCACAAAATCCCGGTGCAGAAGAAAAAGCGGCTCATTGTGCTGCAGAGTTTGCTGCAAGAATTTCATCCCGAGCGCAGCTATTCCGAGGAGGAGATCAACCGCAGATTGGGGATCTATTCTGACGACTATTGCACTTTGCGCCGTCTGTTGATCGATGAGGGTTTGATGGCACGGAGAGATGGCAGCTATTGGCTGGTCGACGGCCAACCCCAGCCACCCGAACAAAAAGAGAGCAAAGAGAGTTCAGCAAGCGATTACGCTGCTCAAGCAGGAAAGGATACAGAGATGACCGATCGATCTGCACTCAAACGATCGTACAAAGAGATGAAGATACCAATGGGAATCTACTGTGTGCGCAACCGCCAGAACGGCAAGGTGTTGATCGGCAGCTACCCCAATCTAAACGCCATTCTCAATCGCGTGCGAGCGCAATTGCGTTTCAACTCGTTTCCCAATGCAGAACTGCAAGCCGATTTCAATCGCCTGGGAGAGGATCAATTCGATTTCGAGATTCTCGACAAGATAGAGGTGATCGACGGGGATCGGTCGCGGGCTGAAGAAGAACTCAAGCTGTTGGAAGAGTTGTGGTTGAACAAATTGTCGCCGTATGGTGAAAAGGGATACAATAGACCGCCAAAGACCAAGGATTGAGGCGGCAGCGCATAACTCCTGTTTGCTTTTTCCGACGGAAAGTTTAGATTTCTGGACAAACGGTTCCCTTTTTGGAGGGTCGAAATATGCGCAGACAGATTTTATTCTTTTTTTCCTTGGCCATCTTTTTTTTCGTCGGCCTTGCACAATCGCTCGTTGCTCAAACTTCCGGCTGTTTTTCGATAGTGGCCGGCCGCAACACAACAGCAGATGGTGCGGTCTTGCTCGCGCACAACGAGGACGATTCCGGCGAGCAGGTGGTGATTCTCCATCTTCAACCTGCAATCCAGGAGATAACCGATGAACCGATTCGGTTGCTCAAGGGCGGTTTGGTTGCTCCTGATCCAACGACGGCCGGCTATTTGTGGCTGCAAATGCCCGGCATGTTGTTCTCCGACAGCTATGTCAATTGTCATGCCGTCTCGATTGTTTCGAACGCCTGTCCATCGCGCGAAACAGACGGGGAAATTGAAAACGGCGGAATTTCCTTTTGGTTGCGCCGTTTGCTGGCCGAACGGGCGCACAGTGCCAGACATGCGGTTCAGTTGGCCGGCCACTGGATCGAAACCTATGGCTATGACTCCTCAGGTCGCACCTACATCATCGCCGATCGCGATGAGGGCTGGATGTTGGCGGTCGTGCAGGGAAAACACTGGGCGGCCGCGCGTGTACCGAACGATCACGTGGCGGTGATTCCGAACCACTATACATTGGGTTATATCGATTTAAGCGATACCACCCATTTTCTCGGTTCATCGGATTTGATGGACTATGCCGAACAGCGGGGCTGGTATGATTCTGAAAAGGACGGTCTGTTCCATTTTTCCTATGCCTATTCCGATCCCAGAGCTCTGGCCACACCAACAAACCATCTGCGCATGTGGTCGGCGGTCAACCTGCTCGCTGCTGAACCCGTTGGTCGACAGGAACCGTTGCCTTTTTCTTTTCGGCCGAAAAAGCTATTGACGCCGGGTGATCTGATGCGGGTTTTGCGCGACCATTATGAAGACACTGACCTCGACTCCAGCCAGTCCTACCGCCTCGGCAATCCGCACGAGCTCAACGGCCATCCCATCTGCAACCACACGACTCAGTATGGGTTGATCGCCCAGTTGCGACGACAGGTGCCGGATGATCTCGGTGCGGTCATCTGGATCGCTCCGCGGCGCCCTGATGTACAAGCCTTCATTCCCTGGACGGTGCATCTGGACAGCCTGCCGGCCGCCTATACCATGAACGATCCTCGAGAAGCCCTGGAACTGCATTTCAGCGGCGATAGCTTGCGCCGATCTCGCGGAGCGGATTTCAGTTATTTCGTTTTCTCGCGGTTGTGCGACCGGGTGGATCAAGACTATTTTGCCCGTCTGCCGTTTGTGCGCAACGCCTGGCGAGTTTTAGAGGAAGATGCACTGAAAAGCCAGAGCGAATTCGAAGCCCGGCTCGGCAGCGATGCCGCAGAACGCCGGCGGGCCCTGACCCGGCGCACCTTTGATTACGCCGACCGTGCGCTGCGAATGGCCAATAAATTAATTCAGGGTGCTCCTCCCCCTGACAAGGTTCAGACCAATCCGCACTGATAAGAAGCTAAGGGCAGAATTTTCACTACTCATTTCTCTTGTGTTTGTGATAAATTTTGTTATAATAATCTGAATGTTTTTATTCTGCTTCCGGGCCGCGCAACTCGGAACACCGCACTGAACGGGATTTTATTAGCTGCCCAGTATCTTTCATACCGGAGTTTTTGGGTGACGGGAAAAATTTTTCACATCCAACGGTTTTCGATTCACGACGGTCCCGGCATACGCACCACGGTTTTTCTCAAAGGATGTCCGCTTTCCTGTTTTTGGTGCCATAATCCTGAAGGGATCTCTGTTTCATCAGAGTTGCTCTACAATCCTGATAAATGTATTGGTTGTGGCGCCTGCCTGCAATGCTGTCCCAATGGCGTTCATCTCATGGAAACTGACCAACACATTCTGCAGCGGCAAAACTGCACAGCTTGCGGCAAATGCGTGCAGGAATGTTTCAGCGGTGCTCTCGAAATCGCCGGCCTGACTCTGTCTGTGGAAGAGGTTATGCAGGAAGTGTTGCGGGATCAAGCCTTTTACAGCCGCGGCGGCGGGGTGACCCTTTCCGGCGGCGAGCCTTTGATGCAGGCGGCTTTTTCCCGTGCCATTCTCCAGTCCTGCAAGGAACACGCCATCCACACCGCAGTGGAAACCTGCGGCGACGTTCCCTGGCGGCAGATTGAAACCATTTTGCCCTATACAGATTTGATCCTGATGGATCTCAAACTCCTCGATTCTGATCGCCATCGGGCCGCCGTCGGCAGGCCCAACGAACGGATCCTGCAAAATGCGCGTCTATTGGCACAACAGGAACTACCGATCGAGTTTCGCACACCTGTGATTCCGACGGTCAATGATGGCGAAGAACTTCTGGCCCTGGCCGGTTTCGTCACTGAATTGAAACAGATGCGCACACGGGCGGGAATTGCCGCCGAACTGCGTTGGGAATGGCTGGCTTTTCATCGGCTGGCCGGCGACAAATACAAATCTTTGGGACGCGCTTATCGAGCGGCTGCTTTGCCGTTGATGCCGCTTTCACAGTTGCAGGAACTGCGCAAACGGGTAGAACGAGAATACTTTTTGTGAAAGGCACTGCAGATGCACCAGCTTAGCGAAGTGGAATGCCACAGAACAGTCCTGACTTTCGACGAACGCATCGCCTCGCTGTATCAAACCAAGTTGAAACACACCCAGGAAAAATGGGAAGCGATCGGCTCGATGGATTTCGATGACCATGGATTGGTCTTGCCGGAGCCGGAATCGCGTTTGCCTATTCAGACGATCAGCGGCTCGGGAGTGCCGATAACCGATATTTTGCTCAAGGAATATTCTATTCAAAGCAACCATCCAAGCGGCGGGGTATTTGGACCGCGGGCTGTCGGCAGCAATTTCCGCCGGCTGCTCGAACTGCACCCCACTTATATCGATCCGATGAGCTCCCTTGCCGGCGCCTATCGGGTAAATTTTATGTCCTATCGCAATCCAGCCTGGAATCCCGATTGTGCTTATCCGCATCTTGAACCGCAGATCAAAAAATACAAATTGATTCCCGGCATCGGCGCAGTTCAACATTTTTGTCAGGATCTCTCGATCGGATTGACGCTGGGCTGGGGGGGAATACTCGACAAGATCCATCGCTTTCGCACCATCAATGTCGACGATGAAGCGCAGGCCTTGTACGATGGGCTCGAAGCTACGGTGCTCGGTATTCAGAACTGGATCGGTCGGCACGGAGACGAAGCCGCGCGCATGGCTGCACAAGAAGAAAATCCGCAGTTGCGGCAAAATCTTATCGAGATCGCTGCGATTAACCGCAAACTGGTGACCGATCCACCCGCAACCTTTCGCGAAGGTTTACAGTGGGTTTTGTGGTATCAGATCATCGGCAAGATGTACAACATGGGCGGTTCGCTCGGCCGCATCGACCAGCTTCTCTATCCCTTTTACCAGCGCGACAAATTTAAAAATATGTTGACCGATGAAGAAGCAGTCTTTCATCTTGCGAGTTATCTGGTGATGGATACCAGCTACATGCAGCTCGGCGGTCCGGACGAAAACGGCGTCGATCAGACCAATGAGCTCTCTTTTCTCGTGCTCGAGGCAGCGCATCGCTTGAAAATTCCGGCCAATATCGGCGTCAGCGTCGGAAAAAACAGCAGTGAGGAATTGTTGCGCCGCGGAGTGGAAATTCAGTTCGCCGACCACGCCGGAATGCCGAAATTTCTCGGCGTCGACAACACCAGCGAAGGATTCACCCGCAACGGGTATCCGATCGAACTCGGTCGGCAGCGCATCTACTCTGGCTGCCACTGGTGCGCCATTCCAGGCCGTGAGTATACGATGAACGACTGCGTCAAGATCAATCTGGCTGCCGTCTTTGAAACGGCGCTGAACGATTTTTTAAGCGACGAAAATGTCGAGCCCAGCGCTGAAAACCTGTTTGCATGCTATGAAAAACATCTGCGCTGCGCCGTGCAGGCGACCGCCGAGTGCATGGATTTTCATCTCGATCATATGTATAACGATTTTCCTGAATTGCACCTGGACTTGCTCTGCCATGGTCCGATCGAACGCGGTCGCGACGCAAGCCACGGCGGAGTAGAGTTTTACAACCTCTGCCTCGACGCTGCCGGACTCGCCACGGTCGCCGATTCTTTTGCTGCCCTGGAACAGCGCCTTGACCGCGAAAAGCGGCTGAGCTGGAAAAAACTGAAAGAGACGTTGGATGCAAATTGGTCGGGCGGTGAAGGCGAAAGAGTGCGGCTGATGATGCGCAGTGTGCCGCGCTATGGCCATGGCGGCACCCCTGCCGATGACTGGGGCATCCGCATCGCTCAGCTCTTCACCGACCTGGTCAAGGAAAAACCGACACCTCATGGTTTCAACATGATTCCCGGCATCTTTTCCTGGGCAGCCAATATTCTCTACGGCCTGGATGTGGGCGCTACCCCAAACGGCAGGTTCGCCAAAGCGCCCATTTCGCACGGGCCCAATCCCGATCCCGGATTCCGCAAGGACGGCGCCCCTACCGCCCTGGCGAACATCGTGGCCGTGGTGCAACCGGGGTACGGCAACACGGCTCCGCTGCAGATCGAACTGGATCCCGGGACTGTGCGCCTGGAAAACGGCGTACAGCTGATCGTCGGCTATATTCGCACCCATTTTGAACTCGGTGGCACCCAAATCAATTTGAACATTGTGGACAAGCAAAAAATCCTCGCTGCCGATAAAGATCCCAACCGATATCCCGATTTGGTGGTGCGCGTCACCGGATTCAGCGCCTACTTCGGCAGCCTGTCACCCGAGTTCCGCCGCATGGTTGTGGATCGAATTCTGCAGGAATAGCCGGCGAACAACTGCTGGCAATCAATTCAGCCGGCTGCCGTGGATCCTGTGTTCCGAGTCCTACAGCGAGTCCGGAACCATGCTCATCGCTTGCCCTGCTGCATGCGGATGTTCACTGTCAAGGCCTGTCATCCGCGTCGTCAGACGAAAAACCGCTGTCGAAAAATCAGCCGCAAATGGTCTATTGCCCGGCTCTGGTGCGCAGCACGGAATCCGGATTAAAAGCTTTTGAACACTTGAACAATTGACTGGTCTGTTTGGTTTGCGCCATTCTTGGCGCCGGAATGCGGCAGAATGGACACCTGAATCAGAACGGAGCGGAGCAATGCCCTTATCTCCACGACAACGATTTCTGCATTATGTTCGTGATCCACAGCACCACCGGCAGGTGGTTTCGCCCTTTTTGCCCGACCACCAGGAAATCTGCAGCGCTCTGCAGTTGCTCGGTGAACCAATCGCCGGTGATCCTTTTGCCGACGAAATCACCCTGGCAAGGCGACTCGATTACGAACCGATGTTCATGACCGACTTTGAGTCTCTGCTTTTTCCCTGGCGAAGTGATCCGGATCGCTCGGACGAAAAAACCGAGGTACGGGTCATCGATTTGCCCGATGGGGAATGGGTTTATCGCAAACCCAGGGGCGACAGCCAATGGAACGAAGAGACGGCTTGTCCGGTGCAAAGCGAAGCAGATCACCAGCGGGTTGTGCAGGTGTGCGAACAGATCACCGATCGCGAGGGGGAAATCCGCACCTATTTCCGCGAATTCCGCCGGCGAGTGGGAGAGGACGGGGTTATCGTGCTCGGCCATCCCCATCCGTCCTGGCTGTGCAGTCAGATCAACCCGCAAGAGATCTTTTTCCACTGGAATGATTATCCCGCGGCTTTTCGCCAGAGTATGAACGCCTTGTTCCGCGCTTCTCTCTTCATTGTCCACATCGCGATCGAGGAGGGAATCGATTTTATGAGCGATTCCAGCTACGGCCTGGAAATGACATCGCCGGAGCTGTTCAGAGAGATGGATTTGCCCTATATTCAGGCGTTGGCTTTTCGCACCCATGAACTGGGCGGCTTATTCTGGTATCACAACTGCGGAGATACCCGCCAGTGGTTTCTTGACGGCACCATGAACAGCCTGGGAGCCGATGTGATCGAGACCGTGGCGCCGCCGCCGGAAGGAGATAACGACCTGCGAGAATCGCGACAAGCTCTTGATCGCCGAATTTGCAGCAAAGGCAATCTGAGTCTGACCCTGCTGCGCGACGGCACTCCGGAACAGGTGGAACAAGCCACCCGCCGCATTATCGAGGAGACCCGCGGATTTCCGCATATCGTATCGACTGCCGATGGTGTTTTGCCCGGCACACCGCCGGAGAATTTTATCGCCTTTGTCCAGGCAGCCCGACAATAAAAAGCATTTTGGATTTCGAAGGTCGGATTTCGGATTTGAAGAGCATCTCGGGTTTGATCTCTGAGGTTACACCTTTTTCGGGTTATTAGCCATTATCTTCGTGGGACACATCGGAAGAGACTCAGCACTTCGAACTGAGAGACTCTTGATTTGAAAGTATTGGATTTGGATGAAAATGGAGTTGCGCATGAAAAAGATGTTCGCTGTGCTGTTGGTGGCAGCATTCTTGTGGTTGTCGTGCAGCAAATCTGAAGGTACCATCACCCTGCGCTACTGGGCTTTCGGCGGGTCAGGTGATATGAATGGCTGGCTGCGCGACCGCACTGAACAGTTCATGCAGCTGCATCCGAATGTGCGAGTAGAAGTCAGTTTAAAAAGCTGGAACATGATCCGCGAGCTGCTCTATACCAATTTCGTCTGCGGCACCGGCCCGGACGTCATGCGGGTGCATGCCAATTACGCCGCTGAATTTGGCGAAAACGGTTTTTTCTATCCCATCGATCAATTCCCTGATTTTGCAGAAGTGAAGAGCTGGTATGAACCGTATGCCATCGATGCAACCTGCTACAAGGGACATTATTACGGCCTGCCCAACTCGGCCATTGCTTTTGTTTTGAGCTGCAACCGCGATTTGTTCGATCGCTATGGACTGCAACCACCGCGCACCTGGTCGGAGTTTCGCCGGGTGGCAAAAGAACTGACTCGCGATACCGATGGGGACGGCGAAGTCGACCAATGGGGTCTTGTGATCATGGGCGGCGATCGCGGCGGGTTTGCCTATCGCCTGGCTCCTTTTATCTTTAAAGCCGGCGCAGATTTTCTCTCCGACGATTTGACCGAGGTGTTGTTCGACAGCGAGGCGGCTTTTTCAGCTCTCCAGCTGTTTGTCGACATGCATCAGATCGACGGTTCGATCACCCCCGGTTTTTTGGCCTATACACATTCCGAGATCAACGATCTCTTTTCGAACAACAAGGTCGGCATGAGCATCGAAGGCCCCTGGTTTCGTTGGTTGGTGGGTGTAAAATCGCCGGGTAAAGACCTCTACACCGTGGCGATTCCGGTGCCGGATCATCTGCTGGCCCAAGCGGACAGTCTGCCCACCCTGCAGGACATGGTCATGGAAGCGATCAACATGGATTCCAAACATCTGCAAGAAGCCTGGGAATACACCAAGTTCATCCGCAATCCAGAGGCGGATATGGCCTGGATCGAACAGGACTTTGGTGCACTGGCGGTCACTCACGAGGCTTTGAACAGCGAACGGGCGCAACAAATTCCGGACCTGCCTCTTTACCAACATGAACTCACGATTGCCCGTCCATGGCCGCCGCATCCGCAGATGATCTGGATCGTGCGCAACGTCATCGCCCCCTATGGGTTGAAAGCGATTGCAGGTGAGATGGATCCCAGGCAGGCATGGAACGAAGCAGCGGAAAAAGCGCGCGAGGCATTGGAGGAACAATGAGAAGAAGAATCACCCCGATTTTGTTGCTTTTGCCGGCTCTGGTTTTTACGCTCTTTGTGCTGGTTTATCCGCTGGTGCTGAACTTGGCCAACGCTTTTCGCCAGGTCAGCTTGATTCACGGCGTCGGACAATGGGTCGGGTTGAAAAATTTTGTTCGGGTTATGCAAGACGAGGTTTTTTGGCTGTCGCTGAAAAATTCGATCCTCTACGCCGGGCTGGGCACGATTTTGTCGATGGTTTTTGGCCTGTTTGCCGCCTTGCTGTTGAATATCAAGATCGGCAGAATCACTTCTGTGTTCAAGTTGATCTATACCATCCCGTGGGTGATCTCTCCTGTGGTGGCGGGATTTGCCTGGAAATGGATTCTGAACGATCAAAGCGGCCTGATCAATCATTGGCTCAAGCAGTTGGGCCTGATCAGCGATAACATCACCTGGTTGGGCAGCGCGGATACGGCGTTGTTGTGCGTCATCATCGCCCGTGTCTGGCAATTCTTTCCGTTTGCCATGGTGATGTTTTTTGCCGGCTTGCAGGCGATTCCGGTGGAGCAGTATGAAGCGGCGGACGTCGACGGTGCCAAATCGCTCGACAAACTGTTTCACATCACCCTGCCCAATCTGCGCACGGTGACCGGCGTGCTGTTGCTGCTGGGACTGATCTGGAGCTTTAACGACTTCAACATGGTCTTTGTCATGACCCGCGGCGGCCCGATTCAAGCCTCCATGGTGCTGCCCGTGCTGGTGCGGGAATATTCGTTCGTGCAGTTCAACCTCGGCAAGGGCTCGGCATTGAGCATTCTGATCTTTATGGTTCTGTTCGGATTGTCGCTCCTCTATCTCAAGGTTTATTCGAGGAGGGAATCGCTATGAAAAAATTCGGTTTGATCCTCCTGATGAGCCTGGTCGCATTTGGGGTGTTGCTGCCCATCTTGTGGATGTTCGATACCTCTCTGAAGACCATGATCGAGACCGCGCACCTACCACCGCGCTGGATTGCACCGGAAATGTCGCTGCAAGCTTATGTAGACATGTTCAACTTTCTGCCCTTTGCGCGATACACCTTGAGCAGCCTGATCACCGCATCGGCCACCACTGTTTTGACTTTGGTGATCGGCAGTCTGGCCGCTTTTGCTCTGAGCCGCTTTGTTTTTCGCGGCAAGCATCTTTTTCTTCTGGTGATGCTTTTGTCGCAAATGCTGCCCGGATCATCGATTATCATTCCGTTCTTTGAGCTGATCCGCGATCTCCGGTTGTTCGATACCCATGTCGGTCTGATTCTCGTTCACAGCGCCGTGCAGTTGCCTTTTGTGATCTGGCTGTTGTACGGCTTTTTCCGCACCATTCCCCAGGAGGTCGAGGACGCCGCGCTGATCGACGGCTGTTCACGATTGGAAGCGCTCTTTAGAGTGTTGCTGCCCCTGGCCTTGCCTGGCCTCGGCGCCACTGCGATTTTTGCTTTTCTCGGTTCATGGAACGAATTCTTTTTCGCCTTGATCCTCACTTCGTCCGACGCGACCCAAACGATTCCGGTGGGCATCGGTTTGTTCGTCGGTGAATATTTGGACGTCTGGAACCAGATGTCGGCTGCAGCGGTTTTGTTCAGCCTGCCGCCCCTGGTGCTGTTTTTGCTGGTCCAGCGAACTTTTATCAAAGGCCTGTCGGCCGGGGCGATTAAATGAAATCCGGATTCGGTGCGCAGCACCGAATCCCACAAAAAATCAATTTGGCAAAAAGCAAAAGAACTAACGATTACAATCTACAAATTGTTTGCGAACAGCAAGGATTATGGCTTTAAAAGCCAAAGGCTTGTCGCTTTTTACCAATTCTCGTCTTGCTTTTCTCTCTAAATGGGTTTATACTGTGATGAAAGCACATGAATAGAGGAACATTTGCATGGCTAAAAAATCCGAACAAATCCTGAGAGAGGCACTCGACCTGCACCCGGTCGAGCGGGCCGAGCTCGTAGAGAAATTGTTGTCCAGTTTTATTGTTTCACCCGATCATTCCCTTGATATTCTCTGGGAAAAAGAGGTAGAAGAACGTATTGATGCCTATGAAAATCAACAGATCAAATCGATTCCTGCGCAAATGGTTTTTGACAAAATCGGTGACAAAGAAAAAAGACAAAGAGAATGAAACTTGAATTCCTCGAGCCGGCTGAAAAAGAACTGAACGATGCGATCAATTATTATAATCGGCTCAGTCCCGGACTCGGCTTTGAGTTTGCATTGGAAATCAAACGCACACTGCAACGCATCCTCCACTATCCTGATGCCTGGACACCTCTCTCCAAGCGAACCCGTCGCTGCCTCACGAACAGATTTCCCTATGGTGTGATCTACCAGAAACGAGACGATAAAATTCTGATCATTGCGATCATGAACTTGCGTCAAAGACCAAATTCCTGGAAAAACCGGTAACCATCGTGAATATCAAATCTTTCAAAACACTAGGCAGACCGCACACGTCTTATCGATATCGAGCGCAATGACGGCTTTGGCGTTTAAGCAAAATATCTTTTTGGTCTCATCAAAACTTTGAACTTTTAACTTTTTACTTTTGACTTTCAAACTCAAAACCCTGATCCGTTTATCGACAATCCGCGGTTCCGGGAGCCTTCGCGCGCTTCCTCGTCCGCAATAGCGGCGGACTTTGCGATCGCGCTCTGCTGGATTTTGTGAGGATCGTCTTTTCATCCCCATGGAGCTTGCCCCCGCGAGATGGGGATTGAAAGCCAAAGGCATACCGAGCACATCCCCATCCCCGCAGGGCTTGTCCCTGCGGGATGATGATTGACAGCCAAAAAAATGCCGCCCCACCACCCCCACCAAAAAAAAGGGGGAGAAGGGGCGCGAATCTGGCTAACAATCACCGCTCCGCGGGGACAAGCCCCGCGGTGGCGAAAAATTTCCAGCCCACGCAGTGGGCGGCAGATCTTGGCCACGGGCGTCAGCCCGTGGAAACGGGATGGCCCCACACTCCATCAGAGCCCCCGCAGGGGGCGACAGAAAATTGTTGCATACCAGCGGGGCTTGCCTCGTACGCATGGTTTAGCGCTGCTTTATCCGCAATAGCGGCGGACTTTGCGATCGCGCTCGTCTGGATTAGTCTTTTTGCTTCCAACTTTATAGCTTTCAACTCTTCAAGCCCCGCGGTGGCGAAACATTAGCGCACCCGCAAGAGGAGACCCAACCCGTCCCGTCAGGGACGGCATATTTCTAGCAAGCGAGCATGCCATTCTCCCAGCGTCCCGTTCGGGACGCAATATAAAAAGCACAATCTTGGCAAAGCGGCAAAAAAACCAGACAATCCGATGATGATTTCAATCATTGCGGTTTTTGCAGGGAGCAGCACATGACAGCCGACAAAAATGCGATGAAAAAAGTGATGGATCTGTTTCGGCAACGCTACGGCGAGCGGATGAACGAGTTTCTGGTGCCGCCGCCGGTGCTCCACCTCATGCAAGGTGAAGTGGTCGATGTCGATCTCGAGGCAAAGACAATGATCGTGCGTTTTCCAATTCTGCAGGACTATCTCAATCCCTATCGCACCGTGCAAGGCGGGATGATCGCAGCGGCGGTGGACAACACCATCGGTCCCCTGAGCATGCTGGTCGCTCCGCCAAATGTAACCCGGCATCTGGAAATGACCTACGGCCGGCCGGTGACTCCGGATCTAGACTTTATGGTGGTGCAAGCACAATTGGCAGAGCGCAAGGATCGTCTGCTGCAATTCAAAGCCGAGGTGCGCGACCCCTCCGGTGCCCGCCTGGCTCGTGCCAGAGCCACACACTGGATAGTGGAATCTGAGCCATAGAACATCGATGGCGGGCTACGCGCTACTGACCGGGAAAAAATTGGAAGGTTTTGAGTAAAATAATGACGAAAAATCGTCCGTTTCGTCAGGGACGAAATATTTATAGCTAGAGTCTAGTTTAATCCCATAGCATCCCTTTAGGGACGCGATATTTATGGCAAACGATCGCCTGATTCTGTCTTTGTCCCGTTAGGGACACGATATTTATAGCAAACGATCCTCTGATTGGTCCCGCGTCCCTTTAGGGACGCGATATGACAAGCAGAATTCTGAAGAGCGGCCAGATAGCGCATTAAAAAATACAATCCAGCCCTCAAAGCGAACGACAGAAAGATTTGCGCAAACGAAATCGAGTGACTATGAAAATACTGCTCACCGGCGCCACCGGCTATATCGCAAAACACCTGCTCCCTGTGCCGCTCGAGAGCGGCCACCATGTCGTCTGCTGCGTCCGCGATGTTGAGCGGTTCACCCTCGGCCAACAGACGGTTTCGCCCTTGCTGGAGGTGGTTCAGGCCGATTTTCTCGATCCGGTATCGCTGGAATCCATTCCCACGGATATTGACGCTGCCTATTATCTCATTCACTCCATGGCGCGCTCGACCGCGGATTTTGCAGCGCTCGAGGCTCAATCCGCCCGCAATTTTGTCGCGCGAATGGAAAAGACCTCCATCAAACAAGTGGTCTATCTCAGCGGCATCGTCAACGATGAGCGGCTTTCCCGCCATTTAAAGTCGCGCAAACAGGTCGAGGAGATCCTCTCTTCCGGGCATTTCGCTCTGACCACTCTGCGCGCAGGGATCATCATCGGCTCGGGCAGCGCCTCGTTCGAGATCATCCGCGATCTGGTCGAAAAGTTGCCCATCATGGTGGCCCCGCGCTGGCTGCACACCAAAACCCAGCCGATCGCCTCAAGCAATGTCATCGAATTCCTGCATGGCGTTTTGCTGCGCGAGAACACGTTTCATCAAAGCTTTGATATCGGCGGACCCGACATTCTGACCTACAAGGAGATGCTGTTGCGCTTTGCCCGCGTGCGGGGACTGAAACGGTGGATCGGTGTCGTGCCGGTGATGACGCCCAGACTCTCTTCCTACTGGCTCTATTTCATCACATCGACCTCTTACGCCCTGGCCGTCAATCTGGTCAACAGCATGAAAGTGGAGGTGATCTGCCGGCCGAACAAGCTTGCCGACCAACTCGGGATCAAGCTCATTCCCTATGACCAGGCCATCGCCCTCACCTTTGACAAGATCGAACAGAACCAGGTGGTTTCGAGCTGGAAGGATGCCCTGACCAGCGACGTGCTCGGCAAGGGCGTATCGCAGTATATTCAGGTCCCGGTCAATGGCTGCTACCGGGATGAGCGCAAGAAGGCTGTGCAGGATGCGACGCACACGCTGAACCGGATCTGGTCCATCGGGGGAGAGAACGGCTGGTACTATGCCGACTGGCTGTGGAATTTGCGGGGATTTGTCGACAAGCTGCAGGGGGGCGTGGGATTGCGGCGCGGTCGCACCAACCGCACCGAACTGAACACCGGCGATGCGCTCGATTTCTGGCGGGTGATCCTCGCCAGCCGCGCAGAAAAGCGGTTGCTGCTCTATGCAGAGATGAAACTGCCCGGCGAAGCCTGGCTTGAATTCAGAATCGATGCGGATAACATCCTGCATCAGACGGCCACCTTCCGGCCGTGGGGACTCAAGGGCCGGCTCTATTGGTATTCGGTGCTGCCCTTTCATCATTTCATTTTCAACGGCATGATCGGACGCATCGCAAAGGGCTAGTCCGAGGCCTGGCGAAAGAGCTGCAGCAACCGCGCCAGTTCTCCGGCAGCATCGATGCCGGCATGGCGGCCCCACTGCTGCAAAATGGTGCATCCATCTGCGATCGATTCCAGCCGCACCTCAACACGTCCGCCGAGCGTCTCGCCGATTCGGCCTGTCATCCCCTCGGAAGTGGGGGCCTGCAGCAGTCCGCCTTTGGCCCGCAGCGCCCACAACGAGAGCCGGTGTTTCCGGTCCTCAATTTGCAGGACGATTTCCTGTTCGCCGATTTCCAGTTTCTTGATGACGGCGCCGGTATAGGTGGCAAACCTGTACAGCGTGCTTTGATGATAGAGTCCGATGATGAAGCCCGGAAAGGCTCCGCGCAACCAGGGAATGACAGCCACCGAGGCCATCAGGCTCGTCCCTGGCGCATCGAAGTGATTGCTCTGCAGCCAGATGTAGGCGTTGGGGAAGGAGTATCCCCAATCCTTTTCGATATAGCCGCGGCCGCCGCGGAAATCGATGTGCTCACCGCTCAGATTTAGCTCCCCGCAAAGATCATGATCCAGGCTGACCACAGCGTGATAACATTGCATAAAAGGCACCCAGGCATACCACCCCATGATGCCAGGGTTGCGCCAGCTCACAGGCCAGGATGTGAACGGCCCGAACCGCAGGCTGCCATGCAAGCGACAGCCCGGGATGTCGAGATTCAGGTTTATGCCGCTGCGGGAAAAAGAGTTGGGCCCGATGCGCTGGTCGAGGCGCAGCATCTCCGCGCTGAACTGCCCTGGCGCAAAGCGGTGATAAAAGGATTGGCCGCCGACGCCGACCAGAATCTGGATGAAAGCATGACTCTGCCGCGGATCGGCTGAGAGTGCAATGCCGGGGATGAGAGCCAGACAGTGCTGCTCTGAGGCGTCGACCAGCTTGTAGTACCAGCCTTCAAAAAAAGGCGCTCTTTGCGCTCGGCCATGAAAGCCTTCCGGATGGAGGATGGATCGAAACCGTTTGAACATGGCTGTCTGCACCCGGTTTATTTGAGCACAAGAATTGTGCCCAGGCCGAGCACCAGCAGCGCGGACATCAGCAGATGAATCTGCACATTCGAGGCTGCGGCTGCTTTTAGATGATCGGGCTGATCATGAAACCGATTGACTGTTTTCCAGGTTCGTGGCAGCAGCAGGAGATAGGGGATGAGCGCCGCCAGGATGGGCCAGCCATGCGGCAAGACCCAAAGCCCAAGCACCAGTATATTGGCGATCAGGAGCAGATGGATCAGCAAAAAGCCCCAGCGTCCGCGCTGACTGCCGATGCGCGCCACCATCCCGTGCTTGCCCGCGCTGCTGTCGGCCTGCAGATCGATCATCTGTCCCATCCAGAGGATGGAGGAGGTGCTGAGCCCGGTGATGGGCATGGCGGCTACGACATAGGGATGGAAGAGCGTATTCTGGCTGATGGCCGCGACCAGGATCGCCATGGGACCGAAGGCGAACCAGACAGAGACCTCGCCGAGACCGCGGTAAGAAAGCTTGATCGGGGCGGCCGTATAATATTTGCTGAAAAAGGCGGAGAGCAGGTAGAGTCCGATCAGCCAGGGCCAGAAACGGGGTTCGCTGAAGGCTATGAGTGCGACAGCGGCCGCCGCGGCGACGAGGAGGCTGTTGCGGGCGATCCGGTACATTCTCGGAAGCAGCTCGGGGTGCGCGATCAAAAATCCGCTGCCGCCGCTGAAATCGTTGCGGTGCAGATTGATGCGGTCGGTGCCCTGCAAGGTATCGTAGATATCGTTATAGACGTTGGTTGCCGCATGCAGACCCACGCCCATCACCAGCATGGCGGCGAATCCGGCGAGGCTGAATTCACCCCGGCTGAGCACGGCCAGGAGAGTCCCGGCCAACAGGGGGGCAAAGATAGAGGAAAAAAAGGGCGCCCGCATGAGGGCGAAAAGGTTGGGCCTGTCGGCTGTCATCAGCAAGTATCCTTCCAGGTTTGCGCTGAACAAGAGGTTTTTTTGTAATTCCACGGATGCATCGCAGCTGCCGGCCTTGCAGAATATTCCGTTTATGGTTTTTCCCGACTCCGGTTGTCGATTCGACAGGGCCGCGTTGCCGGGATTGCGGATGCCAGCTTTCAAAACGGCTGTGATGAGGATGCGAAGCTTTCAGGGTTGCGGAAGCGTTTGAAAATCAGCACAACCAATCTTTACATAACACTGAAACAACCGCAAATAGTCCTTTAGTTTTCTCCGCCCCGTTGTTTTGTCGGGACATCGATTGCCGGTTTGCTGTTGAGTTATTCTGGTTGTTTTTATGATCCGGATTGGCTAGGTTACTTTCAGCTTGAACCCAGTGGGGCACGGGACCGGGCTTGCCGCGGAACGCAATTCTTTCCTGATGAACGGCTTCTTCCGTCTGCGTGAGTCGGCGACGAATGGTTGACAATGCGTGCCCCCAAAAGGCTGTTAACGGCAAACAGGATTTTTAGCAAAGATGCCCAACAAAACCAAAACCCTGCGCCTTATCCTCGGCGATCAGCTGAATTCAGGTCATTCCTGGTTTAAAACCGTCGACGAAAAAACGGTTTATGTGATGATGGAAATGCGCCAGGAAACAGACTATGTGATGCATCATATTCAGAAAGTCCTGGCCTTTTTTGCCGCCATGCGCGAGTTCGCCCGCCGGCTGCAGGAAAACGGACACCGGCTTAACTATATCAAACTGGACGATCCGGACAATGCCCAGTCTTTGACAGCCAATCTCGAAAAGATCATTCAACAAGAAAAAATCGAGCGATTCGAGTACCAGCTGCCGGATGAATACCGTTTGGATCAACAGTTGCGGCAGTTTGTGTCGTCGCTTGCGATCCCCTCTGAGGCGGTCGATACAGAGCATTTTCTCACCTCCCGGAGCGCTGTGGCCGAATTTTTCGAGGGCAAAAAGCAATATTTGCTCGAATCGTTTTACCGAATGATGCGAAAAAAATGGAACATTTTGCTTGAAAATGGTAAACCGGCGGGAGGCGCCTGGAATTTCGACCGGGAAAATCGCCGGCCCTATGATGGCAAAGTGGCCGTGCCCGAACCGCTTCTCTTTCGGAATGAGGTCCGCGATCTGCGGCGGCTGCTGGTGAAGCAGCAGGTCAGGACTTTCGGCATGATTGAAGATGACATCCTGATCTGGCCGGTCAACCGCCAACAGGCTCTGGATCTGCTGGACTTTTTTATCATGAATGGTTTGCCCTTTTTTGGCCGATACGAAGACGCCATGAGCAAACAGCATTGGTCCCTGTTTCATGCCCGACTCTCTTTTGCGCTGAACACCAAGATGCTGCACCCTATGGAAACGGTTGAAGCGGCGCTGCGCGTCTGGGAGCAAAATAAAACCGGCGTTTCCCTGGCGCAGATCGAGGCTTTTGTGCGCCAGGTGATCGGCTGGCGGGAGTTTATGCGCGGCGTCTATTGGGCGCAGATGCCTGATTATGCAAAGATGAATTACTTTGATCACAACCGCAAACTGCCGCATTATTACTGGGATGGTGAAACCCGGATGCAGTGTCTGCGCTGCTGCATCGGCCAGTCGCTGCGCTATGCCTATGCGCATCACATCCAGCGCTTGATGATTACGGGCAATTTCGCTCTGCTGGCGGGTGTTCATCCCGACGAGGTTGATGCCTGGTACATGGGCATTTACATCGATGCGATTCAATGGGTGGAAATCACCAACACCCGCGGCATGAGCCAGTTCGCGGATGGAGGCCGCATCGCCACCAAGCCCTATGTCTCTTCCGCTCAATATATTCAGAAGATGAGCGATTACTGTGTCGGTTGTCATTACGATCCCAAAAAAAAATACGGCGATCGCGCCTGTCCGTTCAACAGCTTTTACTGGGCGTTTTATGCTCGGCATCGTAAAAAGCTGTCGAACAATCCCCGCATCGGCATGATGCTGCGTATCCTGGATCGATTTTCTGATCAGGAACGCGCCAAAATTCTTCAACAGGCAGAGGTGTACCTGGCGAATCTTGAGGCGCTGTAGGAATCCAGTCTCTTTTTGTTTTGCCTAAGGCTACGCTTGCGTTTCGATCCAAGTGTCTCGCTGCAACACCTTGAAAGGCGGCCCATCCCCACGGGGCTTGTCCCCGTGGGATGGGGATTGACAGCCAGACAGTGAACCGAGCACAGTCCCATCACCGCAGGGCTTGTCCCTGCGGGATGATGATTGACAGCCAAAAAAACACCGCCCCACCACCCCCACCAAAAAAAAAGGGGGAGAAGGGGCGCGAATCTGGCTAACAATCACCGCTCCGCAGGGACAAGCCCCGCGGTGGCGAAACATTAGCGCACCCGCAAGAGGAGACCCAAACCGTCCCGTTAGGGACGGCATATTTATAGCAAGCGAACATGCCATTCTCCCAGCGTCCCGTTAGGGACGCGATGTATTTGCCAGAATTCTATTGGAATAGGATCCAGGATTAGAGTAAAATATTTGTTATCGATCACCCTGGTCGGTGTTCGCTTTGTCGGCAGAGCAGGCCAGCTGCGTTCTCAGGCGGAGCCTTGGAACGAGGTAAGCGAGGCAAACCTGTCGCACCAAATAAAACGACAGAACCGCAAAACGGAAACCATAAAATTCAGCGGAGCGCGACCCCGCAGGCCGCTTCTCTTGCGGCCGAGGCGCGCGAAGCCGACGGAGGCTCCTGCCTTGCGCCCACGGAAGCATCCAATCTCAAAAAAGCCGCATTTCTGTTCCAATGCGCTGGATGTGCCAAAAAGGTGCGCAAGGCAGAGCCGGAGGCGAAGTAGAGAAAGTGAAAAGTTCAAAGTGCCAAGTGCGAAAGTTACAACCTTTATCTATCACCGATATTGTGATTTGATTTGCCGGCGGAGCCTGGGAACGAGAAAAATCGAATATTCTTTTTCTATTTCACCATTATTTCTTACCTTTCATTAAACAAACACCTTTTTTATCCCCCCAACCGAGTTTGATAAGGAGAGCGCGATGATCGCCTATACCCGCAGCCGGGATTCAGCCTCTGATCAGGAATATATCAAAGTGCCCTTTAAGGGCCACTCGCTCATCGGCCATCCGATCTACAACAAGGGCACCGCGTTTACCCGCGAAGAACGAATCGCTTTCGAGCTGGGCGGCCTTTTCCCGGAAAGGGTGAGCAATCTGGAGGTGCAGAAAAAGCGCAATTACGAGCGCTTCAGCGCCAAAAACGATGATTTGGACAAATATATCTATCTCGGCGATCTGCAGGACCGCAACGAGACGCTTTATTATGCCCTCATTCTCGACCATCTGGCGGAAATGCTGCCCATCGTCTACACCCCGACGGTGGGCAAGGCGTGCCAGCAGTTCAGCCACATCTTCCGCCGTCCGCGCGGCCTTTATATCAGCTGTACCGAAATCGATCGCGTCGACGATATGTTGGCCTGTGCGCCGTTCAGCAATGTGTCGCTTATCGTGGTCACCGACGGTGAGCGCATCCTGGGACTCGGCGATCTCGGCGCCGGCGGCATGGGCATTCCCATCGGCAAGATCAGCCTCTATGTGGCCGCCGCTGGCCTGCATCCCGCTTTTTGTCTGCCCATCCTGCTCGACGTCGGCACCAACAACGCCGATCTGCTCGACGATCCGCTCTACATCGGTGTGCGCAAAAAGCGCCTGACCGGCCAGGCCTATGATGAGGTGGTGGAAAAATTCGTCACCGCCGTGCATCGCCGCTTTCCGGGGGTTCTGCTGCAATGGGAAGATTTCGGCAAAAACAACGCTTTTCGCTTGCTCGAGCGCTACCGGGAACGCATTCTTTCCTTTAATGACGACATTCAGGGCACCGGCGCCACTGCCATGGCGGTGTTGTTGTCGGCGATGAAGATCAAGAAAGAGCGGCTGCGCGACCAGGTGGTGGTGCTCTTTGGCCAGGGCCAGGCCGGCACCGGCATCGGCCGGCAGATCCATACCGGCCTGATGCTCGACGGCCTGAGCGATCAGCAGGCGCGTGACCGGATTTACGGCGTCGACATCAACGGTCTGCTGGTGGAGGGCATGCCGGTTGCCGAGGAACAGCAGCTGTTTGTCAAATCGCGCCAGCAGGTCGCCGGGTGGAAGCTGGACAATCCCAATCGCATCGGGCTGCTCGATGTGATTCGCAATGCCGGCGCAACGGTGCTGATCGGCGTTACCGGGCAGAGCGGCGCGTTCGACGAGTCGGTTATCCGTGCCATGGGCGAAAACAGCGACCGGCCGCTGATCATGCCGCTCTCCAATCCGACTGTCAAGGCCGAATGCACTCCGGAATTTGCCCTGAATTTGTTGAACGGCCGTGCGCTGTTGGCCACCGGCAGCCCTTTCAAACCAGTCCGGATCGGCGGCAAAGACCACTTTATTTCGCAGTGCAACAATCTCTACGTTTTTCCGGGTGTGGGAGTGGGCGCGCTGATCTGTCAGACCCACAAGGTGACCGACGAGATGTTCATGGCCGCCTCTCGGGCACTCAGCGACCAGGTTCCTGCAGCCGATCTCAAGGCTGGACATATGCTGCCGGCGATTGACAAGATCCGCGCGGTTTCGGCGCAGGTGGCGCTGGCTGTCGCCATTCAAGCGCGCGATAGTGGCCTCGGCCGATTGGCAAGCGATGCGGAACTGCTTGAACAGATCCATGCCGCCATGTGGACACCTGCTTACCTGCCTTATCGAGCGGTTTAGGATTGACTGCAGGGCTGGTTCTACAAAGGCGGCAGGGGAGTTGAATAAAATTCCGGAACAAGTTGTGGATTGATTGCAATCGCAGACCGGATCGCCAAGTGGAGAGTGAGAACGACAAGCAGATGATCCAATGTCAAGGCAAATTATTGCGGATTGTTGATCATATTTTACCGATTGCTAAATAGGTAGATACCATCTTTGCATCAGATTCTGCAATGGGTAAAGCCAAAATTGAGGATAGGATGAGTTAGAGGAGGTAGAACTCGGCTGATTGACACTATTCAAGGAGGCATGCGAGTTTACTGGAGTGCTCGGGATTCCTCGCTATGCATAGACGGCTGTCAAAGGGAGACCAGCAGTGGCTGGCTCCCTTTTTTATTGGGTGAAAACGCATACAGTTGAATGATTTAACGCTGCGTCTCGTCGATTCCGACTTGGCGGTGCTGCAATTCCAGCAGTGCTTTTGTAAATGACCACCGTCAGTTGGTTTGACCTTGCCATGCGGCGGCAGCCGCTGTTTTTGGCCTCAAATTCCAGCTTCTCTCATCTGTTCAGCCAGTCTTTCCTGCTCCGCTTTCAATCTTTTGCATCGATTGATCTCTTTGAGGTAGATGCTTTTTGCTTCGAGTTCATAGGCTTTATTCAAGGCAGCTTCGGCTTGTTCGAAATTATAGGACCACATCTGTGCAATGCCAAGGTTATAGAACGCTTTGGGGCTGGAAGGATAGGCAATGGTGGCCTCTTTGAAATATTTTACCGCCTGTTGCCAATTGCCGGCCTTGGCCATATCGATTCCCGCTTTCAGTTGGGGAATATTTTTGTCGGAAATGAACGATATTTTTTCGATTTCCGTATACGGTGCGATATCCTGCATAAAACTTGTCAGCACACTGGTCCTGGCTTCGTGCAACAAGGCTTCTTGATCGATTTTTTCCGGAGTGTGGTCTGTGGCGCTGGTGGTTTTGCTGACTTCCTTCTGCAGGTTGCGAACCGCGACTATTTTCCCGGTGCGCAGATCGGTGACCTGCAAGGTGACGGCCACGTTTGCTTTTCCTTTCCTCTCATAGGTCCGATGGGTTTTCCCCGATTTCTCATCTTTGTGATCTTTTTTGGTCATCTCTTCTGTGTAATTGTGCTGACTGACTCGACCAAAAATCAGCGCCGCGCTGCCGAAGAGCTTGCCCAATTCCGCGGCAGTGCTTTCGTCGATCGTCCCCGACAAAGACAAGCGATGTTCCTGGAAGATGCGATCGAGATGCTGACGATCCAAAATCTCATATCGGTTGCTGTTGAACAATTGGGCGATCAGCTCGTCGGTCAAATTCATCGATCCCGGGCCGGTAATATCGCCGACCGCGATTTTGTTGATTCCCGCCAGATTGATTTTGGCCGGTTTGGTCACCGGGATGTTCATGGATGTGGTCGCACAAGCCATGAATAAGGCGAGGATTGGCAGGACTCGCAGCATCGAAATGGGATTTTTCATCGGATTCCTCCGGACAGTTGATATTGATCACAGCATTCCTTGCCCCCATGGGGGCACGCCAAGTCGAACGATTGGTTGTTGATGATGTCGATAAAGAACGCCAGGTGCCAAAAGCAAAAGAGCGGTAAAATTCAGGCAATGGTTGTTCAGGGCGATTTCGCCTGATCCGCTGTTCACATCGCCATTTATCTATGCAGGATTTGGTTCAGCAGTTCCTTCGAATGCGCCTCGACTTCGGTGTGCATCGAGTTGCCATGGGCATCGATGGTCACCACCAGGGGGAAATCCTGCACCTGCAATTCCCACACCGCTTCAGGACTGCCGAATTGTTCCAGATGCACACCGACCACTTTTATCACGCAGCGGGCATAGATTTGCGCCGCACCGCCGACGGCATGCAGATAGACCGCGCCGTGCTCCCGGCAGGCCCGGCGGGTTTGTTCGCCCATGCCGCCTTTGCCGATCACGGCTCTGATGCCGAATTTTTCAATGATCGCCGCCATATACGGCTCTTCACGCACCGAGGTGGTGGGACCGGCGGCCACGACTTTGTAGTCACCCTCTTTTCCGAGCACCACCGGCCCGCAGTGGTAGATGACGCCGTTGCGAATCGCATCGAGCTCGCCGCCGTCATAGAGATAGCGGTGCACCGCATCGCGTCCGGTAAACAGGGTGCCGTTGAACAACACGACATCGCCGACCTCGAGTGTCCGCACACTTGCCTCGGTGAGGGGAGTATGTAATTTTATTACTTGCTTGGGATCAGACTCGAGTTCAGCCGGCATTTCGGAGGAGCAATCGAACTCACCAGGAGATTGGTATAGCCATTCGGCGATACGGCCATGGGAGGTCAGGATGAATCCACGTCGCCGAAACGCCCAGCACATATAGGCGATGGTGACGAAATAACAGGCAGGCAAACGGTTCAGAGCAGCGATTTTACAAGCGCCCAATGTGAATTTCCCGCTGAATCCCATGGGGCCGATTTCCAGCTCGTTGGCGTCGCGGACGATGCGGGATTCCAATGCGGCCAAGTCGGGGATGGGATTGACATCGTCGATCGGTCGCAGAAATTGCGCCTTGGCCGTTTCATAGCCGGAAGCGCGGTCGCCGCCGATGCAGACGCCGAGGAATCCCGGACTGCAGCCGTTGCCCTGCGTCTGGACCAGCGCATCCATCACACAGGCATGCACGCCTTGCAGGTCGCGGCCAACTTTCTTGCCAGTGAAAGAACCCGGCAGTTTGTATTGCGCTCCCATGTTTTCACAACCACCGCCCTTTAAGATGAGGCGCACATCGATCACATCACCCCGGACTTGCTGAAAGTGGAAAAGTGGACTGCCGGGTCCGAGATTGTTGCCGCTGTTTTTGCCGCTCAGGCTGTCCACTGAATTTTGGCGCAGATAGCCTTTTTCGGTGGCCTTGGCCACCGCCTGCTCGGCCGCCGCCTGAATCTGCAATTGGTCGATTCCGGCCGGGATACGGATGTAAAAATTGAGGGTGCCGGTATCCTGGCAGATCGGCAGTGAGAGATGTTTGGCCAGGTCGATGTCGCGCAGGATCATCTGCAGGGCGAATTCGGCGCGTGAACCGTGTTCTTCTTTAAAACGATTGCTTTTGATCACCGCTTCCACATCATGCGGCAGACACGCCGATGTGCGGCGTATCAATTCAAGAAAATGGTCACTTAATTGATCGCTGTTCATCTTGCAACCCATTTTTTGCTGAGCGGATCAGCGGCTTGTTCGTCAATCTGCAAGAGTCGGCTGCAGATGATCTGAAGATTCAAAAGGCACCGCACCAGCCGGTGGGGCTGCCTTGTGGTAAGAAACGGCAGCTTGTCGCGATTCGGTGTCTCGGTGATCGATTTTCCCAATCGCCGCCTCAAAGTCCCGCTCTTTCCATCCACCACAGCAAAAGGGCAATCAGAGCGCTGACAGGCAGGACAACCAGCCAATCATTCACTTTGAAAAGCTGTGGAAGAGTGGTGCTGCCAAAATAACCTTTTTTCAAGATGCCGCGATCGAGTCGGGGATAGAGTTCGGCAAAAAGCGCGGTGCCGAGCCATATGCCGATCAATCCGCCGATTGCCGCATCCAGATAGCCGTTGCCAATGGCTCCGGCGATGGTACCCGGGCAATACCCCAATAGGGCAAAGCCGGCACCGAAGATCATTCCACCGATGACATTGATGCTCCAACCTCCTGGCTTGATATCCAGCTTTACCCAGCCCATGGCTTTCATCGCATAGATGCCGATCATGCCGGTCACAACAGCAGAAAGCATGATCTTGACGACAGTAAAATCGGTGAGCAAAAGCTGACCGGCAATAATGTCATATTTTGTCGCTCCGCCTTTTTGCAAAAGAAAACCGAACAGGATACCAAAGATCAATCCCTGGATCAGGTTGGTTTTGTTCGATTTCTTGTGGTTGTTTGTGGGTCGTTTTTCCATCTTTTCCTCAACCTCAGGCAATGATGTGATAGATAAAATATGCAGCCAGAATACCACCGATGAAAAAGCAGATGGCGGAAATCCAGCTGGAGACCGCCAGCTGCAGCGTACCGCTGATGCCGTGTCCGCTGGTGCAACCGTTGGCCCAACGGGCACCAAATCCGAGGAAAATTCCGCCGATCATAGCGGCGATCATACGCAGCAGCGGATTGCCGCCAAAGGCCGATTGCCACAAGTCGGGCACCCACTGCAGATGCAGATCGCCGGAAAGCAGTGCCGAGAGGAACGATCCGATGACGATACCCACGACCAGCATCCACTGCCAGTCGACAATCAGCTTGAATTTTTGGTAATAGGCTTTTTCCTGAACCTTTTTGCCGCGCAAAACCCGTTCGATCATGCCGCTGGTGCGGGCAAACGATGTGGAGCAGCTGATCGGCTGCTTGGCAAAGAGAAAGCTGAACCAGCTCAGAATGCCGATTCCCGCTCCAACCAGGTAGGGAGACCAGCGCAGTTCAGTCAAATAATTCATGTCACCATCCTTTGTCTATTCGGTTGAATCCCAGTGTTTTTTGACCTCATCGATTCGGCTGAAGAAGCGGGAGCCATGAGGATTTTCGCAAACATGGCATTGTCGTGTAAAACCGGCAGCGCTGTAGCCGCTCATTCCACCGGCGACATTGAAAAGGTTTTGAAAGCCGTGACGGCTTAGGATGCTGCTGGCAAGGCTCGACCGATTTCCCGAGCTGCAGATGAGGATGGTCGGCTTTTCCTTGTGCAACTCGTTGTGGCGAGTGCGGAGGTCGGCTACCGGAATGTTGATGGCGCCCTTGATGTGGTTATCTTCGAACTCGAGGGGTGCGCGGACGTCCACCAGGACAAATTTCGCTGTGCCGCTGATCATATCATGTAAATCCGCGGCCGACATTTGCCGGATGTGTCGAGTTGGCAGACCAGCCACCGCCCAGGCGGCCATGCCGCCATCCAGATAGCCTACGATTTGATCGATGCCGACGCGAGAGGCCCACACCTTTGCTTCCAGAGCTTTTTTATATTCATCGGCGACCAACAGTATATTTTTGTTCGGTGCCATGACCCAGCCTGTAAAAGTCGGGAAATTGCCATTGAGGTCGAGATGCCATGCCCCTTGAAGATGCTGACTGCCGAAGGCGTGATAGCTGCGGCAATCCAGCACTTCCACATCGGGATTTTGCAGCTGCTTATTGAATTCAGCCGCATTCAGCTCGGACATCTCGGGCAAATCGGCTAATTTAGCCGGCCCACGACGATTGATGTCGCTGCAGCGGCTGAAATGGTCCGGTGCCGGGGGCATATCCTCAGTAAGGGATTTGATGAACTTGGCTTTGTCGTGGATTTGCAATGCGGAATTGTATCGGCGCTCGTAGCCGATGGTGCTCTGCCATTTGGCGCCCATGGCCCGGCCGCACAGAGAGCCCGCTCCATGCGCCGGATAGACTTCACAATAATCGGGCAGCTTGAGCAATTTGTCGTGCAGACTATGGAAGAGTTTGCCGGCCAGTTCAACGGCAACATCGGGGAATAGATCGGGCCTGCCGACGTCGCCGATAAACAGCGTGTCTCCGACAAAAACGCCGACCGGCGTCTCGCCGCGATTGGTATCGTGCACCACATAGCAGATGTGTTCCGGCGTATGCCCGGGTGTTTCCAGCACGTTCAACTGCATGTTTTCCAGAACGATGGTGTCGCCCTCAGATAAACCAACATGATCAAATGTACAGCGAGCGGATTTGGCCACATAAATTTTGGCGCCGGTTTTTTCTGCCAAATCCATATGGCCGGAGATGAAATCAGCATGCAGATGAGTTTGCAGGATGTGGGTAATGTCTACACCCATCGCACGTGCTTCGCTGATATAAATATCGACATCCCGCTGGGGGTCGATTACGGCGCAGGTTTTGTTGCCGGCCAAGATATATGAACTGTGGGCGATTTTTTTTAGAAAAAAATGTTTCAATAGCATGAGGTGTCTCCCTGGCTTGGTTATCTCCCTGACCGCGTTGGTGATGGCTCGAATATCATCCTTAATAGTAAAAAACAGACGCAAGGATTGCAAGCGAAATCGATACCCCAAATACGCGAATGTCCGGTCAACAGACCGGACATTCGCGACAAAGAATACTCCAACAGTCGACGACGATTTCTGGCACAGGATCAGCGTTGCCGTCGGTTATCCGCCCCCCCAAAGGCCTGATTCAGAAGCCGACCGACAGATCCGTGTTGATGCTTTCCGCTGACTGCTGACAAGTGCCTGTTCCGAAAAACTTGAATTTTCAACTATTTCGGCAGCTGTTCCAATTGCCGGCGATAGACAAAAACGGTGACCGGTTCATCGCTGTCGCGGCTCAGTCGGTACTCGTTGATCGTCAGGGTCATGCCGCCGTCGGAAAGCTGGTGATCGGCAATGAAAGTTGTTCGCGCCGTGCCTTGCTGAATCTGCAATTCGACTTCAGTTATCAGTCGCAGAATTTGACCGTCAGCACTCCATTCTGCACGTGTCCAAACCGAATCTGACCAGGCGGCGAGAAAACCCATGCGCCGAGTTCGTTCATCGGCGCCCCAGACCGCCGGGCCGCCGATTTTCAATTGGCGGTCGGTGCGCAGTTTGCGGTGGTGGATAAAACGGCTGTGCCAGGCTGTCGTGGTGTAACGCAGATCGCTGCCGCGCTGATCGATTTCCAGTTCAACAACCGTCGACATGGCGTTCTGGCTCGCCTGGGCATCCAACCGCCAGGTGCCGGAATAGTCGGGATGGTGATCGAGATAGCGGTTTGTAAAGTTGGGCTTTTTACCAGCCAGAATCATCAGCTCTTCCGGCGGCACCACCTTAAACTCTGGTCCTAACAAGCGCATGATTTTGCTCATGCGTTCCACATCATTGTTTTCCCGCACATGCACCGGCACATAAAACGGACGCTGCGGATTGAGACGTGCCAGTTCGCGAAAATCTTCGGCGACTTGTTCCTCGGTTTTTCGAATGTCGACATAATAGGTATAGGAGATCAGCGGTCGCCCATCCCGACAGTCGTAGGTGTTTGCCGGTCCATAGCCGTTGATGAATCCGAGCGGTTGGGCCATATTTTCATAATAGGCATCGACAATCTTTTTGGGCAAATCGACCTGTCCAACCCGGCCGTCGCCTTCCGAAAAATCCATGATACCAAAGACGTGCAGATCACATCGCCGCATATATGCGTCGGCGCGCTGCAAGACACCGGGCAGTTTGTCAGGAGGATAGGCCTTGGGATAGAGGTAGCCAGGACCGCTGAGACTGCCGATAAAGTGGTCCTGTTCGGTGGCGGTTTCGTAATAGTATTGCAGCAGTGCCGGGGCAAAATCGATCCATTCCATATTGGTTTCCCAACCATACGGAATACTGCCGCGGCCGCTGCGCCCCCAGGAACCGATCCCCATACCGTCGCTTTGGATCAGAGCGATATAGACCTTGTCTTCAACCTCGGGATCAGGGTTAAACAATGCTTTTTGTTTGAAATCGAAATCACCAGCCACCGGCAAGCGAGCGTGAAAGCTCAAGTTTGGAAAGGTGGCCAGCCCTTCCGCGATCACCAGGGCGTTTTTCGATACCAGCGTCAGGTGTTCGGGTTCTTGGTCCTTGCAATAGGAATGCCAGCCAAAGACATAGGCATAATCGTTCATCTCCGCCATGATGCGGTCGGCCAGTTGAAACTCATCGGCATCCGCGGGGCTGGCGGAAAGATCGGTGAAAAAACAGCGGTGCAGAATGCCAAAATCGGCGATACCCGGCCGCATACCCGGACGATTGTTGAGTCCGGTGCACCATTCACCCAGATAGACCAGAATATCCTTGTTGCAGCGACTGAAATACTGGTCATAGGCCCATTGGAAAATGTCTCGGTCGCTTTGCCCCTGAAATTTGCCGCGAAAATCGGCGACAATCGGCAGTTTGTATTTCTTGACCAGCGGCAGTTGCGCTTCGGTTACCACCAGCGCGTTTTCCAAACCCGAAACAGTAAACGCAACCATAAGCGACGGCAGAACCTGTGGGTCCCAGACGACCACGCCGCTGACTGCAGCATGAAAACGCTGCAAGGCCTCTTCCACGGATCGCAAAGGGGTCGGCTGCAACTGGTGGCGCTGCAGATAATAGTCGAGAATACCCTGGACATTGGGGTGCTTATAGTCCGGCGGATAGGTGAGATAGAGCTCCGCCTGTTTTGCGTTGGCATGTCCCTGCAGGCTGAGGATCAACGCTTGCCAGGGCAAATCGCCCGCGGCTTCCCAGTCGCCATTCATATCAAAGAGAGCGATAGGTCGTGATTCGGCCGCTGCGGCCAGGCTAAAAAGGCACAGCAACAGAGCGATGACGAGATGACGCATTTAATCCTCCTTTTGTGGTTCTCTTGTGGTCGAGGTGACAGCTGTCTGGTTCTGCAGGGTCATTTTGGGCACCACTACAGTGCGCTTCCCAAACGGAACGCCTTTCAGTTAACGAAAATTTTCACTGCGATGCAAGAAAAAAGCGTTGTTTTGCAGTGGGCCTTGGGAGTTTTGTGAACTTGGAAAAAACCAGGATTTTCATTTGGTTTTTTGCTGCGCGCTTTGTTTATTGCAGCAGGGATGAAACCGCGCAATTGTTTGATTGACGCCGGTCAGCTGTCGGCAATGCCAGTCAAAGATCGTATTGAACGGTGCCAGTCGATGTCCTTTTTTAGCGGTAAGGTCGAGCCTGAAAGCGAGGTAGCCATGCATAGAACTTTTTTACACGTCATTGTTTTGTCGTCCTTGCTCTGCGGTTCGTTGTTTGCAAGCGATAAGAGAGCAGATGATCCCCTTGTCCTGCCCATGGCTCACTGGTATGAGCGGCCGATGCGCATCGCTGCCCTGCAGTGCGACTTTGAGGCGGATAATCTGGCGGTGATCGATGTCTGGCAAGAGATGGGATTCAATGTCGAGCAGCTTTTCCATCCGATGGCTGATCTCTATTCTTCCATCTACAGCCCGGAAAAGCACCGCGAAATTTTGCAGGAATATGTGCGCGAGGCACATGCGAGGGGAATCCGGGTCATTCTCTATTGGAATGTGCACGTCCTTGGACCTTCTTTATTCGATCGCCGCCACGAATGGTCGCAGCGCGATCGACAGGGAAACGTGACCTTCTTTTATGATACCTATCCTTCGGTATGCATCAACAGTCCGTGGCGGGATGAGTTTTTTAGGCTGCTCGAGCAGATCTCTGACCTGGATGTTGACGGTATTTTCCTTGATGGGCCGGTTTTGCGGGACGAGGGCTGTTTTTGTTCGCATTGCCAATCGGCCTTCAAGAATCGTTTTGGCGTCGATAAAAAAGATGGCACTGCCGAGCAGTTCTGGCAATTCAATGCCGATTCTCGCGATGCTTTTTTGGGCAAAGCTTATGCGAACTGGAAAGAGCGCTATCCGGATAAAGTTTTTTACATCAATCTGCCGATTTTGCATATTCGTGATTTGTGCGTCAATCTGGACCAGGCATTGGCCTACAACGATATTGTCGGCACCGAAGGCGGGTTTATGCCGTATGGTCCGGCACAAGACGAATTTCTGTGGAAACCCTCTTTTGCAGCAAAAATCCTGGAAGCGGTTGCGCCGGAAAAGCCACGGGTCATTTTTATGGCCGCAGACCACAAACCATGGAATTGGTGGCTGCATTCACCGCTGGAGACCAGGTTGTGCATCGCTTCGACTATTGCCAATGGGGCCAACATCTGGTATGGTCTGCATGGTTCCACTGCGCTGCTGCAAACTCCGGGAGGGCGCGCCGCCGGCGAGATCTTGCGATTCTATCGCGATAACGAGGCTCTTTTGTCGAATACGCACTCCTTGGCCCAGGTGGCGGTTGTTTACAGCTTTGCCAGTGCGCGATTCTATGCGCCTGATTCCAAAACTCCCGCAGACGGCTCGGCAAAAGCCGAATCGATTCTGAACGCGGAAAAAGCGCTGCAGGGCGTGATGGATATGCTGATCGAGAGCCAGATTCCCTTTGATCTGATCACGGATCTGCAGCCGGAAACGGCCGATTGGCAGCAATACAAAACGATCATAATTCCGGCTCAGGGGGCGATGAGCCAAGCCATGGCGCAGGCGCTGCGCCAATGGGTTGAACAGGGGGGGACGTTGATCGCCGAGTTGGACGTTTCCGCTTATGATGAGCGCGGTAAACGACTGCCTGATTTTGCATTGACTGATCTCTTTGGTGTTTCTCTTGACACGATGTATTTGCGACACAACAACTGGAATTATTTCCGTCTCGAGCCGACCGCTCATTTCGCGGGGGTCGATTCGCTGGTGCTGTGGCCGTTACCTTTGCACGGTGCTCGGGTGCGGGTCCGCGAAGGCGTGCAAGTGCTGGCAAAAGCTTTGGGCGAATTGACCGGCAGATATGTCGAATTGCTGCCGCCGGAGCGCCCCTTCCTTACCCGTAATTCCTTTGGCAAAGGCACGTGTTATTATCTGGCGGGCTCTTTCAGCCAAATGTATCGGTTTTACCATGTGCCGGAATATCGCCAGTTGTTCTCTTCCATAATCAGGCAGCATACGGGAGAGGGCATCGTCATCGATCCGTCGCCTTCTCATCTGGAGATCAGCTGGCGAGGGCAGGGAAATAAACAGATTCTGCATCTGGTCAACTATAGTGCCGGACCGCATCGGCCGTTTGTTCAGCAGACTAGGGTGACCGATCTTTATATCCGGATTTGCGACTCGCAACCGATTCGCCGCGCCTACAGCTGTGCATTGCAGAAAGAGTTAAAGGTAGACTCGACGGATAATCGCATCCTGCTGCCGCGGCTGGAGACGGCGGATATCATCGAACTGTGGGTCGGACCAAAATAGCAACTGGGGATAGCGAAAAGACGATAATAGACAAAATTCCAATTGGTCCGAATCATTGGCTGTTGGCCAAGAGCCCTTTCTTCAGACTTTTGCTCAACAGTTAGGCTATAAAGTCTTTTTTATGGTATAAAAATGGCTGCTAAGCCTTCTTTTTGAAAGAAAAAATATCCTAAAAAATTATTAATCAGCATTTTAATCTGGTCCGACCCCATGGTACCCAACAAGATGGCGCGGATGCCTTTGTTTTTTTGCTTGTTTATCGTGATCTCAGCAAGTGCTATCGCGCAGATCGAATTTTCCGGTGACGCGACCCTGGTGACAACCTATTGCTGGCGCGGAATTCAACAATTCAGCGGGCCGGCTTTGCAGGGAACCGCAGAATTGTCAATAAAGCCTCTTGCCGTTGGATTGTGGTACTCGAGTGTCGGTTCTGCTGATGACGCCATGATTGAAAATCAACCCTACCTCGAGTTCGGTTCGCCGATAGGACCCGCGACGGCAGCAGTTGGATTGACTTTTTATACTTATGATTGGTTCGCGAGTTTTAATGAAGATGCAAAATATGAAACTGAACTCTATGGCGAATTCGAGTTCGGTTTGGCGGGATTCTCTGCAGCCTATGTACCCAGGCAAAAGAGCACCCGCAACAGCCGCAACAGATCGGATTATTGGCTCGAAGCCTCGTTCAACACTGCCCTGGTCGGCGCAGATGTCCGGCTTGTTTTCGCATATGGGACCTATTCCAGCAAATGGCTGGACCCGCCGATCAAAAATGCAGTGAGTTATCTGCTTTTATCGGCCACCAAAGCAGTCGATGACCATGTCGCCGTCTCGTGGCATTATTCCCTCACTGCCGATGCGCATTTGGATCGGCTGTTCTGGTTTGCCTTTGTCTATGGGTTTTAAATCGCAAAATAACAAATTTTTGGGTGATGTCGATACGAGTTGGATTTGCATTTACATATCGTTTATGTTAATAAATCAAGCTGATGTTTATCCCAGGTTCGGTGTTAACCGAATCAAAAAACATTCAGTCGCTTATTCTTGATGCGTTCACGAAAAGGCTACTTTCAACCTTCATGAATTGCTATCAGATTGATTTTCTGTGAGATCCGGTGCTGCGTACCGAATCCGGGTTTAGGTTGGTGTCTTAATAAGGACCATACTGCCACTGTTATCCATCATATTGGAGGAGAGATGAAGAATTTGCTGGTTTTCTTTCTATTGCTGTCGATTTTTAATTGCAGCCCAGTGCAAACCCCCGGCTCGAGTTATGGCGATGTGCAATTGAAAATCGAAAAGGTCCACAGCGACCAGGTGTTGCTGAATTGGGATCCTTCTTCTGCAGCGAGCACTGTTTTTTATCGCCGGGCAGGCGAGCATCACTGGCAAAGCTGTGCGCAGGTTTTCGAACGCCCCTACTCGCTGATCTTCCTGCAACCGGACACCCGTTACCAAATTCGGGTGCGCCTCGAAGAAAGACCGCAGCGGCTCAGCCCGGTCCAGACCGTGACCACCGCCGAATCCCAAGAGCGCAGTTGGCAAAAAGCCCAGCTCTGTGCCGAGCGACCGCTCGAAGGGTTTATACCGGCATCGCTCTACCCGGCGGTCGAAATCTATCAGGATAAACTCTACTCGGTTGAAATGGGATCGGATATGCGAGCCGGCCAATCGTTGGGTCTGTACCTGTCGGTCTATGATCGCCAATTCCAGTTGCTCGAGCAAAAGCGGCTCGTCGAGGCGACCAGGAGTTATATCGGCATCCAGGATGCGACCTTACATCAAGACAAGCTCTATGTCACCTGGAACGATATCGAACTGGCCGAAAACTATTACCGGATGGGCATCGGCGTCTATGACTTTGACAGCCAAGAATTCGATATTCTGCTGCGCAGCCAGGGCGCGCAAACCGGAGCGCGGGCCTGGGAAGGAGGGATCCAGAGCTGGCGTGATAAGCTGTGGGTGGTTTCTCTCGATCAGGTTGACGATCCGGATGGAGGCGTGTACAGCTGGAAAACCCAGATCGTTCTTCGCCAATTCGATCCGGACACGAAATGCTTTGCCGATTCTTTCTTTATCGATGATGGATCCGGCAGCAGCCTGGTCTATGGTCCGTCGATCTCGGTGTTCGGCGATGAATTGATCATCCTCTATTCCGATTTGCAGCCCTTTAGCCGCAGCAATGAGGACGTTGAACCGCTTTATGCGGTTTTTTTCGACGGCAAGAGTTTTCACGACCGCATGTTGATCAACGATCAGGTGCGCAACCGCTATGCCAAAGGCGTGCAATACGGCGATCGCTTCTGGCTGGTCTATAAATCGAGCATGAATTACCCGGGCACCGACTATTTTTACCATGATATCGCCCTTTCGACTATCCAAATCGACAGCAAGAACGTCGAAACCACGGTTCTGGTTCAGGATCGCAAGTACAATTCGTCGCCCGATCTCGCCATCTGGGGCGATGCTCTGATCGCCGTCTATAATAAACTCGAACACCTTTATACCAACGACACGGATCCGGCTGAACGATATGGCTGCTTTGTCGCCGAGATCCACCCTGAAGAGTAGGTGCAAATTGAGTCCTGACCAGATGAAAAGAGATGCAATCGATGCCCGGGAGCCTTGGCTGATCGATCGCTGTGCTCTTGTTTTTCTCTGCCATAAAACGCTATCAAAGGCTCGAAGGTAAAAAAATGGCCGCAGAGATAAAAATCGATTGCGCGAAAAAGGTAAAATGCCTACAATTCACCAAAACCGATTAACGTCAGAAACGACAAACAACCGTTTTTAACCGCGAATCATTGCAGGAGAACCGTACAATGCATAAGGTGGAACTCACAATTCTTGTTGTCGCACTGGTTTTGTTTTCCGCTCTTGGGCAAACTGCGGATTGTGCCGATCTCAAAGCATTGGCCAAGGAGGCCTCTGCCGGTCTTCGTGCGGTGGAAAACATGAGCGATCACGCAGCTGCGGCAGCCAAGTTGTCTGAAATCAAGGTCAAAATCGATCAGATCCGCGCCCAGGATCCCCAAAATGTCGAATTGCGGATTTTGGACAGCAAGTACAAACGTTTAATCGGGATTTATGGCACTCCGTCATCCGCACCTGCAGCTTCTTCCGCCAGCAAAACGGTCGATTCCGCGGGAATGGAACAAGCGCTCAAAGATTGGGAAGCGATCGTAGCTCTCAAAGAGGATTTTATCGGTCGGCTGGAAGAGGTTATTCCAACTTATGTCAAGAACATTATCTATGATGGCGTCCATGCCGATGAAGTGTTGGCCAAAATTGCGGTCCTGCAAAAAGAAGCCCCGGCAGTCAAGGCGCAGGTCGTCGCTTTCAGTGCCAAATATGGCAAGACGGTTGAAGAAATCGATGCCAAAATTTATGGTTTGACACCTAAGGATACAAAACTCAGCCTTTACGATCCCAAAAACCAGCGCCCCGACGAATCGCCCGGTTTGGCCTTCAAGAAACTGAGCGATGGCTTGACCAATCTCGAAGAGGCACCCAAAATAGAGGCGAAGAACATCCTCAATCGAGTGTTACAGGGCCTTGACTTGATCGAGTCTTTTGTCATGGATACCGAACGGGACAAGCGATATGCTGAGGTCGAGGAAAAATTGGCGATGGCGCATCGCTTTAGCCCACAGGATCAGGAGATCAGAGATTGGCAAGCGAAGATCAAAGCCATGCGCAGCAAATCAAAGGTGGACATTGAAAAAGCACTCGACACTGCCCGTTTTCCCGCACCGTTTGCCAGTTTTGCCGGTCCTGGCAGCGCTGCTGAGCTCGCCGCTTCGGCGCTAAAATTCTTCAACCAGGAAGGCGGGGGAGAAGCAAACGAAACCACTGTCAAGGTGGTGGTCGCCGGCAATTGGGTGGTGGCCAAAACCAATATTTTCGGTGAACCGATCCAATGGGGACTGCCGATCTGGGCGGCCGCCTATCGCAATGAAAACAAAGAGATTTCCCGCGTCTTTCGCTTGACCATTCTGACCCAGGAAGGGTTGGGCATCGCCAAAAGGCCGCCCTGGACCGGTGTGTGGGTAGGCGATTCCTTTCGTATGAGGACAGCGAATATCAAATAGGGTAGCTGAATCATTCAGGGTGAACGAGGACAACTCGTATGGCCAATGCCAACGAAGAGATCGCTCAGGATCAATCACCACCGCTTTCGATTCCGGCTCTTTCGTACAGGTCATTCATGGTGATCATGACGAATCTTATTCCGTTCTACGGCGTCTTGCGCCTGGGGTGGAGCAGTTTTCTGGTGATCCTTTTGTTCATCATCGAGGGCGTGGTCGTTTTGATCATGGACTTGATCAAGCGTCCCTATGTCACCAGCAAGGAGCGTGGGAAGGTTCTCTTTTTCGAATTTTTATTCATTTCATTCTTTGGCTTTTTTGCCATCT
>JAKQNP010000025.1 GCA_029565675.1 bacterium | reverse complement strand
CGATCGCTATTTCGTCTATGGCATTGTGTTGGGATTGAGCCGCAAGGTTTTCGAGGAATTGGCACTCCTGATTCCGGCCGAACAGGTCCATCGTTATATCCCCTGGTACAGCGGGCATGGCGGGTCCTTCACGCCGGCGTCATTCGTGCCGGCATTCAATGCCATCACCTCGACGATGAGCTCGTCTTCGGGCAGCGGGGGAGGGGCGTCTTCAGGGGGTGGAGGTGGTGCTGGAGGGGGAGGAGGCGGCGCCGGGTGAGAGGATTTTATTATAAAATCACAGATGATTTTATGGGAGGTGGAGGTGGTGCTGGATAAGGGTTTTTTTATAAAATCACAAGTGATTTTATGGGCGGTGGAGGTGGTGCTGAAACAGAGGGTTTATTATCAAATCACAATTGATTTTATGGGCGGCGGAGGCGGCGCCGGGTGAGAGGTTTTTATTATAAAATCACAAGTGATTTTATGGGTGGCGGAGGTGGTGCTGAAACAGAGGGTTTATTATCAAATCACAATTGATTCTATGGGAGGCGGAGGCGGAGCCGGATGAGAGGTTTTTTTATAAAATCACAAGTGATTTTATGGGAGGTGGAGGTGGTGCTGGATAAGGGTTTTTTTATAAAATCACAAGTGATTTTATGGGCGGTGGAGGTGGTGCTGTGTGAGAGGTTTTTATTATAAAATCACAAGTGATTTTATGGGTGGTGGAGGTGGTGCCGGGTGAGAGGTTTTTATTATAAAATCACAAGTGATTTTATGGGTGGTGGAGGTGGTGCTGGATAAGGGTTTTTTTATAAAATCACAAGTGATTTTATGGGCGGCGGAGGCTGAGCAAAAACAGAGTGCTCTAAGAGCAAACAGTAATCCAGATTCGAGGCTTATCGAATCAAAGAACACTCGATCGCTTGTACTTTATGCGGTTGAAAAAAGACACTTTTCGCATTTTTTGTATTCCCAGCGGATCGATTTTCTGTGAGATCCGATGCTTCGCACCGAATCCGGATCAGGATCAAGTAGCGGTTGGAGGGGTAATGCCAGCGATACCGTGCTCATTCCTGAAACGGTTGCACCAGAGGTGAAAGCCTGCAGGGTTGGTCTATTTTAGCAGAAAGGAGAGAAAGTGATTATTGATCTCAAATACGGCTGCAACCCGCACCAGAAGCCGGCACAGATGCAGCTGCCAGACCCTTCGCCGTTGGCAATTTTAAACGGTACTCCCAGCATGATCAATATTTTGGACGCTCTGGGAGCCTGGCAGCTGGCCCGCGAGCTGAAATTGGCGACCGGTTTGCCCGGGGCGGCATCGTTCAAACACACCAGTCCCGCCGGCGCTGCCATCGCCCGGCCGCTGGACGAGGCGTTTCTCGCTTCGCAGTTTTTGTCCAAGGAAGATCTGTCGCCGGCAGCGCAAGCCTATGTGCGGGCCCGCGGCGGCGACCGCATGTGCTCTTTCGGCGATGTGGCGGCTGTGAGTGAAATTGTCGATGAATCCCTGGCCCGTGTTCTCAAACGCGAGGTGTCCGATCTGATCATCGCACCCGGATACGAACCCCGGGCGCTGCAATCGCTGAAGGAAAAGAAAAAAGGCGCTTTTCTGATCTTGCAGATCGATCCGGACTATGAACCGCCGGAAATGGAGAGCCGGCAAATTTTCGGTTTCACTTTGCGACAGAAACGCAATGATGCAAAAATTGCAGCCGATCTTTTTACAAATCCGGTTACCCAGAAAAAAGAGATTTCGCCCGCGGCGCTCGAAACCCTGATCGTTGCAACCGTCGCCTTAAAGTATACCCAGTCCAATTCGGTGTGCGTCGCCTATGACGGTCAGGTTATCGGCATGGGTGCGGGACAACAGTCGCGTGTGCACTGCACCCGGCTGGCGTGCGACAAAGCGGACAAATGGTTTCTGCAGCAACATCCCAAGGCGCGGGCGTTGGCGTTTCGGCCGGAGCTCAAACGGCCGGAGATGGCCAATGTCGTCGACCAGTACTTGCTGTGGGATCAGCTCTCCGAGCCTGAACGCATGCAGATGCTCGCCGGTTTGCAGAAAAAGCCCGCTCCGATCACTGCAGCCGAAAAAGCCGATTGGATCAATGGTTTCAAGGATGTCTGCCTGTCATCCGACGCCTTTATTCCGTTTCGCGACAACATCGACCGGGCCAACCGCAGCCATGTGCGCATTGTCGCGCAGGCCGGCGCCTCTCTGCGCGATGCGGACGTCACCGCCGCAGCCGATGAGTACGGCATGGTCATGTTTCATACCGGATTGCGGCTATTTTTGCATTGAGATCGGTTTGCTTTTGATTTTGCACCCGCTGGTGGAATCCAATCATTGCAGGCAAGCGAATCCTGGGAGCGTTTAGGGGAGCGGACACTCTCGCGTGCAAGATTTGTCTCAGCGATCGTTTGATCGGATCAGTTCGAATTTATGGTTGATAAAATCCAGCACAACCGGTCCCGCCTGCATGACATCGCCACCCAGCCGGCCGTCGTAAAGAAAAAAATCGTGTTTCAGGTTGGGATTGGTGTCGATCTTTCTAAAGGTCAGCAAATTTTCTCCCAGGACCAGATCCAATTTGGCAAGCCGCACTGTCTCGAAACTCTGGAATCCGCCGGCGCCGCCGATTTTGTTTTTTGATTTTTCAATTCCAGCGGTGTCGATTTTGCTCAGAATCGGGTCTGCCAGACTGGTAGTGTTGGCGCCGGTGTCGAGATCAAAGAGCAGCGGCCGGCCCGTCGAGGAAGTCATTTTCACAAAGGGCATGCCAAGCCAGATCAAGTTCGGATTTGGATTTTCAGCCTCGACCGGTTTTTCCAGAGTGGTCGTCTTGTTTGCCAGATCGATCGTCATTTTCATCCTGCTGATCGCATTCCACCCGATGATGCCGTCGATCTTGACCAGGCGAATCATGCCGAACAGCTTGAACTCGAGGTCTTTTTTGTCGATGATCAGCGCCGGGTGATTTTCGATCACCAGTCCGCCGATCTCCATTCTGTCGATGAGAGCCGGTTTGATGCCAACCGTTGCGTTTGTAGCCGTGCCGGCCAAAATTTCATCCTGGCTGATGGGGATGACTCCGGATTTTTCAGCAAAATCCGATGCCAACACGCTGTGGGAGGCGCCGGTATCGATCCAGAACTTTGCTTTCCGATCGTTGATCAACACTTCGATTTGCGCTGCGCCGGTAAAGCTTGCGGCTGTTGGCATCACCACCGGCTGGTCAGGAAAAAACCACGATTCAACGGGCGTGCCGATAAGAGCGCGGATCAGACCGATTTCGTTCAACGAATCTTGTACCGCACGCATTTCTTCGATTTGTGCCGCTTTTTCCCATGCGTAATCTTGGCAATAGAGTTCCTTTAAAATATACCGCGCATGCACCAGGACGGCAGAGTCGCCTGCCGTTTGAATCAGTTTTTCAAACTGCGGGATCGCTTCGGCATTGCGGCCGTCGACAACAGCGGCCAAACCCTCGGCGAACTGGTTTTGCTCCTCTGTCATGGCAAATTGCGCAAGCTGATCGAAAGCGCAACCCTGCAGAGCATCCCAGACGTTTCCATATTCTTGCGCGGCTGCGGTGGTTTGCTGATAAGCTGAAAAGGGCTTGACCTGGACTTTGCCGGCCAGATTGAAATAACAGTTGACAGCCGACAGAAATGAGATGAAAATTAAAATGCAGAGAGTTTTTTTCATGCCGTTCTCCTGGCGTGCGCAATTTAGACTGTCCGCGTTCTCACCAACTCGATATTTTATTTCAGAACAGGGAAATCTTGAAAAATAGACAGGGCAGAAAGAATTGATTTCTGCCCTGTTTTTTTATCATCGAGGACACTCATTGGAATCAGCACAGCTGCAGACAATCTGCTGTGCCGGGTTACGCAATCAAGCGCCTTTTGGATTGGGACCGTATTGATTTTCGCCGGCTGTACCTTCGGTGGCATACAGCACCAAGAGCCAGATGGCGCCGATAATCGGAATGAAGGCAATGAGAAGAAACCACCCGCTCTTGCCGATATCGTGCAATCTGCGCACGCCCACCGCCAGTCCGGGGAGCAGGACTGCCAGCATATAGAGAATGTAGAACAATCCACAGCAAAGCCCGGACCTGATCAATGCATTAAGTGCAGCTCAGAGCAGGTGGGTTGTTGAATATCGCTTGTTTACTGATAGTTAATCGTTTTTCCATTCCATGTCAAGTGAAATAAGCAAAATTAAGGCAGCAGTGCTTTAAACCGTATTAGGCTGGTTTCGCAGAGTTCAAATTTGTAAGACGGCGGGGTGAAATCAGCTTCAATCCTGTATGACGGCTCGTTTTGTGTCCGCCATATTTTGCGGTTTTTGAATTATTTCTTGATCGATTGATCGGGATTTTGTAACATAAACAACTGTTTGTGCTGCAAAGGGGAGATGCTTCCTGACGGCGGTCTGTTCCTCCTCTGTGAATTCCGTGTACAACTGAAGGCAAGATGAAATCTTTCTGGTGCTTGCCTTCTCCCAGACAACAGGATCGATGGTCGAACCACAGGTGATTTTATGACAATGGAAATAGTCCTTGTCCTGTCCGTGCTGACCGTGACCATAGTGTTATTTGTGTTGGAATTGTTGCGGGTGGACGTGGTCGCTATTTTGATTATGATTGTGTTGCCCTGGTTGGGACTGGTGCCGGCAAAGGAAGCGTTTTCGGGGTTTGCCAGCAATGCGGTGATTTCGATGATCGCGGTGATGATCCTCGGTGCGGGTGTCGAACGATCGGGCATTATGAGCGAAGTCGCGCGATCGATCATGCGACTCGCCGGGGCAAGCGAAAAGAGGTTGATTGCCGTGGTTTCGATGTCTGTCGGACTTCTTTCCGCTTTTATGCAGAATATCGGGGCAGCAGTGCTTTTTCTGCCATCCATGCTGACGATTGCCCGTTCCAGAAAGATCAGCCCATCCCGGCTGCTGATGCCGCTGGGTTTTGCCGCCATTCTGGGGGGAGTCTTGACGATGGTTGGCTCCGGCCCGTTGATCATTCTCAACGATCTGCTCTTGCAGGGCAATCAGGCGAAATACGGACTGTTCAGTGTGACCCCTCTCGGCTTGATTTTACTCGGGGTCGGGGTCAGTTATTTTTTCCTGTTCGGCCATCGGCTGCTGCCGTCCGACAGCGTGGCCACCCCGGAACTCGGCGCACAACAGCAGCTCATCGAAACCTGGCGTCTGCCAGACTCGGTCTATTATTGCCGCATACCGGCTGACAGTCCTTTGATTGAAAAAACACGGGAAGAGGTGGGGTTTCGTTCGCGATACAACTTGCATCTGCTGGCGCTGAAAGAGGGTGGAGAGTTTTTATATGCTCCATGGCGATATACCCGCTTTGTTGCCGGGCAGATTTTGATTTTTCTCGGGGAATTGCAGGATATCCAGCGATTGGTTGCCGATTATAAATTGATCTTCCCCATTCGATTGAAAAATCGCGAAAAACTCGAATTTGACCAGGATTCAGGTTTTATCGAAGTCGTAATCCCACCCCGTTCCTCCTTCTCCGGCAAAAGCATTCGGGAGATTGCCCTGCGCAAGACTTTTGGCATCGAACCGATCATGCTGATACGAGGGGCGACGGAAGATCGCGGTGACTTTTCCGATGAAGTGTTGCAGCCGGGCGATGATCTGATTGTCCATGGTCCGTGGAAAAATTTGCGCGAATTGGGCAAAAAGAAAAATTGCGTGCTTGCCACTCCCATCTCTGATCGACCGGCCAAACCGTCGCGTCCTGCAGCGGCGCTCATCTGCTTTTTTGCCGCAATCGGTCTGGCGATCGCCGGTTTTCATCTCTCCCTGGCCCTGATGAGCGGTGCGCTGGCCATGATCCTGGTTCGGGTGATTTCCATCGACGATGCTTATCGTGCGGTTGATTGGCGCACGGTTTTTTTGCTGGCAGGTTTGATCCCCCTGGGGATTGCCATGGAACGGAGCGGCGCCGCCGCATTTGTCGCCACGCAATTGATGAGCCGTCTGCAAAACAGCCATACCGTGGTGCTTTTGGCTTCGGTTGCTCTTTTGTCTACCATCTTTTCCTTGTTTATGTCCAATGTCGCCGCCACTGTCCTTCTGGTGCCTCTGACCATCAAGATCGGCAACATTGCAGGTATCGATCCGCGGCCTTTGGCCTTGCTGGTAGCGGTCTGCGCTTCCAATTCATTTTTATTGCCCACTCATCAAGTCAATGCCTTGTTGATGACGCCTGGTGGATACCGCAACATCGATTATTTGCGGACCGGCGGTATCATGACTTTGATTTATATCGTTGTTGTCGTGCTGGGCGTCTATCTTTTTTATCTCTAACAATGAAGGCGGTTTGCGGCAGAATTTACGATTTGGGAGGGTGAATCACTATCTTTGGGTGGAAGTGGACAAAATGGCGTGCTCCACAGGGGTGATGGATATATGCAAATCAGAAGGGTCCAAACCGACTTTGATGCGGAGCTGACCAGCCGTCGGTTTGGACCCTTTAACGATTACAGCCCTTTAACCATGGTGCCCAAGAGCAAAAGGATAAAACCGATCACCACCAGCCAAAAGGCGTAGGGAAAAAGTGCCACAATCGGAACGAGTTTTGCGAGCACACCAAGAACAACAAGGATCAAGCTAATCCACCAGGTGATATTTTTCGGGGCATTGAGCTTCATGACTTACCTCCTGTTGGTTACACGTCCAGCCTTTATCGCTCCGTGACCTTGCGGTCAGTCTCTAAAGGCCTGCTGATTCGTTCGCCCTGGTTTTTGGGTCTGCAGGATGAGCGCAGGGCGAATGGGTTGGGTGGTTTAGGGATTTGAAGCATGAAAAGGTTGTGTATTCAGTCCCATCTTCTGAATAGGGATCGCAATTCAGGGTGAAACCAACCTCATTCAGGATCTGCAGCCACACCTTCAGCGGAAAAAGGCCGAGAAGATGGCGATCTTGTTCAATTCTCAGCACGCCATGCTCACGGATCAGGAAAAGCATGGTTGCCTCACAACACTCATCTTCTGGATCCGGATCGTAATTGTTTTCAACAAAGACGACATCGACATGCTCGGGTTTTGCCGGACCGCTGGCGGGGGTTGCCGTGGTTTGGTTTTGCTGAAAAGACTCTTTGGTTGCATCCAAAGTGAGGATCAGGACCCCGCCGGGGTTCAGATGGTTAAAGGCATTCTGCAAAGCTGCAGAAAGATCGGCGCGCGTGGTCATGTATGAAATACCATCGTCCATCAACACGGCGTCAAAGGTCTTGCCAAGGGAAAAAGTGCGGATGTCACCTTGAATAAAGTCACAGGTAGGATTGAGCTGTTTGGCGATTTTCAGCATGTCCGGACTGAGATCAAGGCCGGTCACCTGATAACGGCTTTTGAGATTAAAGATATTTTTCCCCCCTCCGCAGGTGAGATCCAGCAGTGTCTTGACAGGTCTTCTGCTGTAGCGCTCGATCAACTGCACGACGTGTTCGCAATAGCGGGCATATTGATCGGCTGGATCACCCCACATCGGCCAAAGCCATGCGAGATCTGAATAAAGGCGGCATGTTTGGTTCGGATCGTTCATCTTCGCAGTCTGGCGCCTCTGCTTTTGCGAAAGTGGTAGTCTGATCGAACGCCCGCAAACGCTACTCGGATTCGATGAAAAACAAATACACTGCTTTATTCCGGAATTCAGCGAACCACAAATCCGAGTGACAATTGTTTTCAAGTTAAAGATTTTTCTAAAACATGCAACAGATTTGTTGTATTTTGGACGAAATCGTGCTCGAACCTGATTGGCTGCAATAAAAGCAATTTTTGACGCGATGGGTTGCTTTCTTGCTGGTTTTGGTCCTTGCGGACAATGGTCAGAGCCCTTTGCCGTGTGGTTCTTTTGCGATGGGTTGCCAGTGGGGCAAGGTGGAAAAAACAGATGCCTTTGTGGAGAAAATTCTTTACTTTGCAATGTCGCCTGTTTGTGCCCAGATTCGGTGTTAACCGAAGCAAAAAACATTCAATCGCTTATTCTTGCTGCGGTAGAGAAAAGGGCACTTTTCACCCAGTATGCTTTGCCATCAGATTGATTTTCTACAAGATCCGGTGCTGCGCAGCGAATCCGGATTGTGGATCCTGCTGTTTTAAAAACCGACAGGCACACTGTCCATCGACAAACGGCGTTGGATTGGTTTGCCGGCACCTGATACAGCCAAATTTTCTCTATCAGGTGAATTACAACCTGATTTTTGCTCCAGAGATCGATCTGGAATCGATCAGGCGATTCTGTTTCGCACCGGCCGATCACCGCATAAGGAATCTCTTGGACTATGACCATGATCTCAATCGCCCTGATCTCATTGACCATCATCGGGGTTGCAGTCGGGCGTTATCCGATGCTGCGGATGAATCGGACTACCATTGCCGTGGTCGGCGCAACCGCCCTGATCGCCTGTGGATCGATCTCATTGCCGCAAGCTTACGCCGCTTTGGATCTGGATACCCTGGTTTTGCTGTTTGCGATGATGATCATCAACGCCAATCTGCGCCTGGCCGGATTCTTTCAGTTGCTGGCCCATCAGCTGATCAAACGCATGCACACTCCCCGTCAGATGCTCGCCGGGGTAATCGTCCTTTCCGGCTTGTTGTCGGCCCTGTTTCTCAACGACACGGTGGTCCTGATGTTCACGCCGTTGGTGGTTGAGGTGGTGCTGGCCTTGCGCCGCGATCCAATTCCCTATTTGATCGGCCTTGGCACGGCCGCCAATATCGGCTCGGTTGCCACCATTACCGGCAATCCGCAGAATATGATCATCGGCATTGCCGGCGAGTTTACCTATATTCAATTTTCCCGTGCTCTTTTGCCTGTTGCGCTGATCGGTCTGGGTATCGCCTGGATAGTCATCCTCTTGCTTTTTCCAGCCGAATTCACTCGAGCTGTTTTTGTTTATGACAAGCCGAAAACGCGGCTGCGGGTTCACCGGCCGCTGTTGATCAAGGGATGTGTGGCCTTAACGGCAATGCTGGTTGCTTTCCTGGCCGGAGCCGCCATTCCTGTCGCAGCGCTGGCTGCCGCCAGTCTGTTGCTGATCACACGGCGTTTGAAGCCGGAAAGGGTTTTCAGTGAGATGGATGATTCGCTGTTGTTCTTTTTTGCCGGACTGTTTGTGGTCACCGGCGCTATTGAGAGCAGTGGCTTGAGCGGTCATCTGTTCGCCCGTTTCCATACGCTGGCTGCAGGCGGCATTGTCCCTCTCACCGCCACATCGGCTGTGTTGAGCAACCTGATTTCCAATGTGCCGGCGGTTTTGCTCTTCCGGCCTTTGGTGCCGAGTTTTCCGGATCCGCAGCAGACCTGGTTGACGCTGGCGATGGCCACAACGCTGGCCGGCAACCTGACCTTGCTCGGTTCGGTCGCCAATTTGATCGTCGCCGAATCGGCGCGTCGCTACGGTGTACGGCTTACCTTTGGCGCCTTCTTGCGCGCCGGAATACCGATCACTCTTTTGTCCCTGCTGGCCGGAATCTTGTGGTTGATGATCATCGCCTGAATGGGTAAAAAATATGGCAATCGATAAAAGGCTGCGAAGAAGCGACCAGCGACCAGACCGCGAATTCCTGTACAGGACAAGTGGGCTTTTTCCGCTCAGATCTTTGTTCACTTGCGGACCAGCCGCAGCGTTGTGGTGCTCATAAACCCATGAAATCAAAGGAGTCTTTTTTGGACAAACGCCCTTTGGGAAAAACCGGCCTCGACTTGACGCTGATCGGGATCGGCGGATTTCATCTGGTTGAGACGCCGATGGCACAGGTCGACGCCATTTTGAACCGCTATCTCGATTGCGGCGGCAACTATATCGAGACTGCTGCCGATTATGGTGCCGGTCTTTCAGAACAAAAGATCGGCCGGGCGGTGGCTGGCCGCCGCGATGCGTTCATCCTGGCCAGCAAAACCACGGCGCGCGACGCAAAAAGTGCCCGACGGTCGATCGAGAAAAGTTTGGAAAATTTGCGCTGCGATCATCTCGATATTTTGTTCCTGCATGCCGTGCAAAAGCCCAATGACCTGGAACAGATGCTGGCGCCGGGCGGCGCCCTGGAGGCCGTGCAGCGCGCTCAACAGTCGGGCCAGGTGCGGTTTATCGGTATCACCGGCCATGGCCATCCGGCAGTTTTGCTCAAAGCGTTACAGCAGTTTGAGATCGATGTGCTGATGACCGGCATGAACTATTACGATTATTGCAATTTTCCGCAAGTTGAAGAGGAGCTCATTCCGCTCTGCCGCGAACGGGGGATCGGCCTGATCGCCATGAAAATCCTGGCCGACGGCTATCTCTACCGCTCTGTCCGGCATGCGCTGCGCTATACCCTCAGCCTGCCGGTAGCTGCGGCGGTTCTTGGCATCAATACCCTGGCGTATCTCGAACTCGATTGGGCGTTGGCGCAGGAATTTCGGCCGATGACGGCAGAAGAACGAGAAAAATGGCTGGCAGAAGCGCCGGAATTGGGCACAAAGGTTTGTCGCCAATGCCGCAAATGCGATCGCCCCGATTGGCGACCGTCGGAATTCTTTGCGCTCGAGGGTTTGATTGACCGACAGATGGATGACGGCTCCATACCCGAGCCGCCCGACTATGCCTTGCGCGAAAGGTTGAAAAATTGGTTCAATCAGGCCGATGAGGCGCGTGAACGCTATCGCGGTCTGTTGCAGCGCATCGATCCGCAGGTGGACTATCGCCACCTGAACGTCCTCTGTCCCTACGGCATCGACATCGATCGCAAACTCAAACGGGTGCACGCCAAACTGGGGGACGACGGAAGGATTGTTTGAGCCAAAAAGTTGCCTGATCGTCTTGCCGGTTTCCTACCGGGTTGACGCCCGGGCAGTAGGTCGAGGATCACAGCAGTTAAAGGAGAGATATGGATTTTCAACCCGATTATCGCCATGTCTTGGCGGTTTTAGCCAATCAGCGGCCGCAGCGGTTGCCGATTTATGAGCATCTCATCAGCCCATCGATCATGGAAAAGGTTTTGCACACAACATTTGCCGATCTGGTCGAGGGCGATGCCGCAGATCAGGCTGAATTTTTTCGCTGTTATTGCCGGTTTTTTCATGAAATGACCTATGATACCGTATCGTTCGAGGTGTGCATCACCGAAATCTTGCCGGACCACGGTGCGATCATGGGCGGCCGCCCCGGGCCGATCCAAAATCGCATCGATTTTGAAAAATATCCCTGGGATGAGCTGCCGGAACGTTTTTGGCGACTGGCGGAACCGCAATTCAGCGCTTTGGGAGAGATGATGCCGGCGGGCATGAAAGCAGTCGGCGGCATCGGCAACGGCGCATTCGAGATCAGCGAGGACCTGGTGGGCTATGAATATCTGGCCTATCTCAGCGCTGAGGATCCCGATTTGTTTGCCGATCTCTATCGGAAAATCGGCGACCTGATGGAATCGATCTGGCGCCGTTTTCTCGACCGCCACCGCGACACCTTTGCGGTCTGCCGATTCGGCGATGATCTGGGTTTCAAAACCAGCACCCTGATGTCCCCGGACGCCATCAGCCGTCATGTGTTGCCGCAATACAAACGGGTGATCGATCGCGTGCACGCTGCCGGGCGGCCGTTTCTCCTCCATTCCTGCGGCAATATTTTTTCGATCATGGAAGAGGCCATTGCCATCGGCATCGATGCAAAACATTCCAATGAGGATGCGATAGCTCCGTTTGAGCGCTGGATCGAGCTCTATGGCGACCGCATCGGCTTGTTCGGCGGCATTGATCTGGATCTGCTTTGTGTGGAGAAACCGGAAACGGTTTTTGCCCGGGTGGTTGAATCGGCTGCCCGATTTCGCGCGTTGGCCAACGGCTATGGATTGGGATCGGGCAATTCGATTCCGGACTATGTGCCGGTCGAGGGCTATCTGGCTCTGATTCGGGCTGCCCAACACCTCCGCTCGAAAACAAATAAATTCGATTTATGTTGATTTTTCTTGTATTTTCTCTAAAAATAATGTATATTAAAGCGTTCAATTAACCGTACACTTTATTAAGCTTTTGATCCCGATCGCAGCTCGGAATGAACAGTGCAATCTTGCTCCATCGATAGGTCATCGTTTAAATCGCAATGCGGGTAATTGTTTCCGGTTGCGATTTTTGCGTTTAAAGCCAAGTGTACGAATAGCCGATCCGCAAAAGCGGATAGTTTTTTAAGAAAGGAAAAAGTTCCATGGAGATCGGAACAGTCAAATGGTTCAACCGCACCAAAGGTTATGGTTTCATCGCCCGCGACAATGGCAGCGATGTCTTTGTTCACTACAAGGCGATCGAAGGTGAAGGTTTCAAATCGCTGGATGAAGGCGACCAGGTCGAATTCGAAATCGAGGAAGGACCGAAAGGACCACAGGCGGCGAACGTTCGTCGTGTCTGAGGTCGATCCGCTGAATCCTTTGCGGGATTGGCGAAGTTGACCTAAACTTGGCGTCTGCAAAGCGGAGACAATCCGCTTGCAGACGCTTTTTTTTTGCTAGGAAAATAACCTGGTTCGAATCGATAATCCTGCGGATCAAATCCCGGGCAAGCGACCATAAAGGTGCATCATTTCCTGCAAGCGCGTCTCAATCTCCGGCACAAATTGCGGTTCACTTATTCGCCATTCCCAATTGCCGCTCACTGTACCGGGTGTATTCATCTTGCCTTCGGTTCCACAGCCGAGCAGGTCCTGCATACAGAGAATCGTCAGATTGGCCACTGAACTCAGCGCCAGCCGGATCAAATCCCACTGAATGTTGTTTTCATCCAACCATTTGCCTATGTAACGGCCAAGGCGGCTTTTGGTTTCGCTGTCACTGTTGACGAACCAGCCGCGCGCAGTGTCGTTGTCGTGGGTGCCGATATAGAGGACGCAATGCTGCACATGGTTGTGCGGTGCATAGGCGTTTTGCGGCAGACTCTCGTCAAAAGCGAATTGCAAAACTTTCATCCCCGGCAGGGAGAACTGCTGCATGATCTGTTGCACATCCGGAGTGATGATGCCAAGGTCTTCGGCGATAATCGGCAGATTGGGAAATCTGGTTTGTACAGCGGTGAAAAATTCGACTACCGGCACCTTGATCCATTCGCCCTTGACCGCATTGGGACGGCCTGCTTCGACCTGCCAGAATGCCACGAGTCCGCGAAAATGGTCAAAACGAATGATATCATAGAGAGAGAGGTTGTGCTCGAACCGGTTCAGCCACCAGTCAAATTTGCGCGCCTTGAGGATTTGCCAGTTGTAGATCGGGTTTCCCCACAATTGGCCTTCGGCGCTGAAATAGTCCGGCGGCACACCCGCTACAACCGTCGGTTCTCCCGGCTCATCCAGTAAAAAAAGTTCGCGATGGCTCCAGACATCGGCGCTGTCGTGGTTGACATAATAGGGAATGTCGCCGATCAAGTGAATGCCTTTTTCGCTGCAGGCCTTTCGCAGTTGTCTCCACTGGCGGTCAAAGACAAATTGAATGAATCGCCCGTATTCGAGCTCATCGGCCAAGTCGGCTTTTAGCCGGTGCAGTTCGTCCGGCTGGCGATCGCGTATCGGGTTCGGCCATTCGACCCAGCTCTTTTCTTCAAAATGGATTTTGCAGGCTCTAAAAGCCACATAGTCCTCCAGCCAGTCAGCCTGAGACGCACAGAATGCAGTGAATTCCTTTTCCCATTGTCGGCGGTTTTGCACAAAATTGGCAAACGCGAGCTGCAACAGATGGTTTTTGTATGGAATGACAGAGTCGAAATCGACATGGTCATTCGGAAATGACGGCGGTGCAGCTATATCCGCACTGCTCAACAAACCGTCGCTGACGAGCTGCTCGGGGCTGATCAACAGCGCATTGCCGGCAAAAGCAGAGGCGCTCGAATAGGGGGAATTGCCGGAAACCGGGTTGGTGGGCGTCAACGGCAGGATTTGCCAGCAGTGCATCCGGCAACGAGTCAGAAAATCGATGAATCGGTAAGCTTGCGGACCGAAATCGCCGATACCAAACGGCGATGGCAATGAAGTGATATGGCAAAGGATTCCTGCCCCACGTTTTTCCATTTTTGGCTCCTCAATTCAGTGCGGTTGTCGATCCCAAACGTATTTTATCGGGTGGGCCGATGACGAGCAATTCACACCGCAATTATGCAAAAAACAATGAAAAATGCAAAAGACTTTTATCAACCTGTATTCGGTGCGCAGCACCGGATCTCACAGAAAATCAATTTGATACCAAAACAGCAAGGGTGAAAAGTGCCCTTTTCACAACCGCGTAATGAATAAGCGATTGGATATTTTTTGATTCGCTTAACAACGAATCCGGGTATCACCAGAGTCCTGCGCTGGCAGAATCCACTAAAAAGTGTTCTATGTTTTTTCCTCCATTTGAGCAGATGTCCTCGCTACCCTGTTGGTGTAAATGTCATTTTGTATTCATTGGAAATTTGCTGCTGCGCACTGAATCCCGGCATCGATGCATTCGCTTCTTTTGCGCCCGTTGCAGGGATGTACGGAGGTCGATCGATATTTTCCGGCGGCGGAAATTATCGCATTCTTTTCAGTGTTATTGATTTTGTACTTTTTGTTCGGATTCCCGGCCGTTTTATGAAAGTTACGGCACAAACCAAGATATAAAAAATGGAGGAAATCGTGAAAATTATCAAGATTATCGGCATTATCTTGTTGGTGCTGATCGGCCTTTTCTTGCTGTTGGGCTTGATCGCACCAAAGACCTATCGCGTTGAGCGAAGTGCGTCGATTGATGCTCCACAGGAGCTGGTTTTTCGGCATGTGCGTTACTGGAATTCCTGGCAAGGCTGGTCGCCCTGGGCAGAGCGCGACTCGTCGATGCAGGTCACTGTTGAAGGCGTCGACGGCCAGGAGGGTGCTCTTTACAAGTGGGTTGGCAATCCCAAAATCACCGGCACCGGGGAGATGGCCAATACCGGTGTGACCGACAATCAACGGATCGACTATCATATGCGGTTTCTTGAACCCTACCCGAGCGAATCGGATGGTCATATCACAGTCGATAAAGTCGGCGTCGACAGCTCAAGGGTGACGTGGGTCATGGAAGGGTCCTATGGGTTTGCCGAGCGGGTGTTTATGCTGTTCATGAATATGGACAAAATGCTGGGAGCGGATTTCGAACGCGGCTTCACCTTGCTCAAAGAAAAAACTGAAGCCGAACAGGCTGCGATCGAACAGCTGAGCACCACGATCAAAAAAGTAAATTTTCCGGCGAGAACATTTGCGGCGGTGCAAAAGACCGTCTCGTTTAGTCAAATGCAGCCCTTTTTTGCCGAGTCTTTCGCCAAGATCATGGAAGCCGTCAACAAGAATCGCGTTCGCGTGGTCGGTGCACCGTGCGGACTCTACTTTTCGTGGGACGAAGGAACAGGGAATAGCGATATGGCTGCAGCGATTCCGGTAAATCGTTCGTTCAAAGCCGAAGGCATTCAAATGATCACCTTGCCGCGCCAAACAGCCTATACTGTCGATTATTATGGCCCCTATGAAGGCTCTGGTATAGCTTATTTGGCCCTCGACGCGCATCTTAAAAAATTGGGCCTGGCGTTCAAAGAGCCAGTCATCGATGAATATATCACCGATCCGAACGCTGAACCGGATCCAGCCAAATGGCTGACCCGGATCACTTATTTTGCCCAATAATTCCGCACCCCGGCCGAAAGGCCGGGTTTTTTTCCTGTCAGGCACTGCGGGCTGCACATCAACCCGGTTTGCGCCATTTTAACCTTCACTGATTCAAACTTTTGCCTCTTTGGCGGCGATCCGTTGCCAACGAGTCTTCATCTGATTTGGATTTGGTTAACACCGAATCTGGGTATAACCCGGATTCGGTGCGCAGCACCGGATCTTAAAGAAAATCAATCTGGTGGCAATGCGCGTTGGGTGAAAAGCGACCTTTTCGCAACCGCATCAATAATAAGCGATTGAATGTTTTTTGATTCGGTTAACACCGAATCCGGCTATAAATAATGGTTGATTAATTGCATTGAAATTGATAATGTTGTGCAGTCAAATGACGGGGGTGTTCGAGGCACGTCCGCAAGAGCAGATAACCAGGATTGTGGTCTTTCGAGATCTTGTGGACGGGATTTATGTGATTGAATTTGGCGAATGGCCGGTGGGTCGCTCGGTTATCGCAGGCGACTCTGCATTTATTCGCCCGACGCGGAGCCGGCAATCCAGCCAGATAGAACAAGCTCTTTCCCCGGTCGGCCGTTAACCATGAAAATGACATGCTATGCAGACCGATGAGAATACAACTGCAAAACAAACCGTGGCTGCATCGGCTTTTTTGCCTGTAACGGTGTGGGGCGTCATCGGTTATCTGTTGCTGCTGCTGTTGGCCTTGACGCGCATCACCCCCCTGGAAAAACGCATCGAAACGCGCGCGCGATGCCAATTGACCGCCGCTGGTTTTGATTCTGTACAAGTTCAGAGTCGCGGCCGTGTTCTTTTGCTGCGCGGCACGGTGCGCGACTCGGTTGACAAGTTGGCCCTGGCTGAACTCGGCGGTCGTTTTCCGGGAGTGCGCCTGGTGATTGACTCCACCCGCTGCGCGTTGCCAGATCCGCGCGAACAGGCCCGCAGGGATTTGGTCCTGCTGTTGCCGCGACAGCGCCTTCATTTCCCCTCCGGCAGCACTGTGATTGATGCCGAAGGAAGAGAGTCTCTGAACCGATTGGCTGTTCTGTTGTCGAAGCTTCCCGACGTCGACATCGAGATCGCCGGCTATACCGATGACAGCGGTTCACCGGCTCAGAACCTCCATCTCAGCCAGGCGCGGGCTGATTCAGTGCGCAGGACGCTGATCTCATTGGGTTGCAGCGAAAAAAGCCTGGTAGCCCTTGGTTATGGAACCCTCAATCCGGTTGCGGACAATCGCACTCCGCAAGGACAATCGCTGAATCGGCGCGTTGAATTCCATCTGCTGCAGGAGAATACCGATGCTCTATCTGATCGCTGAAATTGCGCTTTATTTGTTGCTTGCCCTCTTGTTGGGCTTTGCTCTCGGCTGGTGGGCACAGACGCTCTATCATCGCAAGCAAATCGAGAGACTGGAAAGAACCTGGAAAATCAATGTCTCCAGCCTTGATCCCCATATCTTACCCCCCGACTCGACTTCACCAAAATCCTGAATTGGTGGTGTCTACCATTGAGAAATCCTTGATCCTGAATCTGTTTTCGATCCGTCCAGTTCTGCGCTCCCTTTTGCAGGAGGTGCTGGCAATTGCCGGCTTGCTCCGTTTCTGCCGCAAAAATTCTCCCAGTTCATTAAAACCCATATTCGGTGCGCAGCACCGGATCTTAAAGAAAATCAATCTGGTGGCAATGCGCGTTGGGTGAAAAGCGACCTTTTCGCAACCGCATCAAGAATAAGCGATTGAATGTTTTTTGATTCGGTTAACACCGAATCTGGGTAAAAGACAAATGTGTGATTTGGCGCAATCCGGCGATCGAGTTGTGCCAAATCGCGAGTATTATCTTCTCTAAAAGTATTATCGATCGATTAGATTTGTTTAAAAAACAAAGAGATGTAGACTTGAGACATCTGAAAAATTGGAATTATAAATTGTAGAGCCATTTTTCACGTAATTTTTTTCAAATTCACTACAGCTTTGCAGAAAATTAGTGGAAAATGTTCTTTGGCAATCAAAGATTATGCTACGCACAGCGACGCGTAGTCTCTTTTTACCTGCTAACAGGTCTGGGTGATCGAACACCGCATATTATACACAATTGCTGACAACACAAACTCGAAACGGTTGCGATCCTGGTCATAATACCGACATCGATCATATCCCAAGACTTGTTTCATAAATGCAAACGGCCGCTCTACTGCATTGCGGATGGAGGATAGTCTTTTGTTGCGTTTTTTCTGTTTGTCACTTAACGAGCGGTTGCGGTAGCCCTTATCCAATATTCCACAATAAACACCTTTGGATCTGAGTTGCTTTTTGCGATTCTGATTGGCATAACCTTTATCAGCAAAAATGGCTCTTTCTTCATCGATTATCAATTTATCAAAAACTGCAGAATCATGAATATTGGCAGGCGTAAATTCTACATCCAGGATAACATTGCTCTCTGAATCAGAAGCAATATGACCTTTGTAGCCGTAATAGCTCTTGCCTCTTTTCTTGGTGAAACGGGCATGCTGATCTCTTTTGCTGCCTGGTTTGGCTTGCGCTTGCTTAAGAGTCGCATCGACAATTCTGCCTTTGCCGACTACAAGACCTTGCTTCTTGAGTTGTTCCTTGTAACCGTTGAAAAGCTCTTTATCCAAGCCCAAACGGGCAAACAATTCTCGATAGCGGCAGATGGTGGTCTCATCTGGAATGGAATCTGCACTGGTTAAATCCAAAAACATCTGAAAACTCCGACGATCGGCAATCTCTTCTTCAAGACGCGGATCAGATAGACCATAGATGCTTTGTAAAATGAAACATTTGATAATCAAGACCAAAGAAAATGATTCGCGCCCAGCCGGTGATTTTGGCTGTTTGGACTGGGCAATTTTATCTGCTAATGGCGCTGCCAGTTTATCCCAATCTACTTGGGCTTTGATTATTTCAAGCGCATTTTTGCTCTTGGTCTTGATATGTTTTTGAAAATGTACATTGGCGGCATGGGTAAATAGATCAACATTGTGAATTTTATTGCTGCGCATCGAGGCTCTCCCTGATTGTTTGGATACGCAGCTAATATACAAAATAGGCTCTATTAATGCAATTTTTCAGAAGTTTCAGACTTGTTATTAATTTGGCACGGTGATTGCCTTATATAGCCGAAAGAATTGCGGGGGAGATACCAGCTGGGCTCGCTGCACAGCAGCGAGCCCAGCTTTGGTACTACAACCTTTATTCGATAGAGGTACAAAATGAGCTTGCTTTACTTTTTATTGATCGGTTTGCTGGCGGGTTATTTGGCTGGCAAGATCATGAAAGGGCGGGGATTCGGACTTTTAGGCAATCTTTTGGTCGGCGTAATCGGCTCTTTTGTTGGTGCCATGCTGTTCCGGATTGTTGGTTTAGCCTCTACTGGACTGCTGGGCCAACTGGTTATGGCGGTTGTCGGCGCGGTGGTTTTATTGTGGATCTTGACCAAAGTTCGCAAATAATTTTGCATGTAGGGGGGGGACCTTTCTGGCAGAACTGATTTTTCACCCGGGCAGGGGAAAAGTTATCTGCACAGAAGGGTCTTGTTATTGATGACAAAGTTTCGCTGGGTGCTTTTTGTTGATAGTGCTCTGCGAGCAACGGGCAGCCTGTGGGGGGTTGCCCTTTTTTTTGCCTGCCCGCCTCTGGCATTCTGTTGAGGCCGATTTGCTGCCGGATGCCACCTTTGCCCCGGTTACAACCGTTTGATGGCCACGACCGAGGCATCGTCTTCCCAAGGCGCATCACCGCCGAACGAGAAAACCGTTTCGAATATGCGCTCCACGATCGCCTGTGCTTCCAGGTGGCGGCAATTTTCGATCAAGCTGATCAACCGCTGCATCCCGAACATGTTATCGTTTTTTTCATTTCGTTCGATAATTCCATCGCTGTAAAGGACGAGAACAGATCCGGGCGTCATGTGTTCATAGCCGCGGTGCAGCTCGATTTCGGGCATAAAGCCAAGTGTCACGCCGGTGGATTCCAGCTGTCTTGCCCCTGTTTCGCCGATCAATATCGGTGCAGGATGGCCGGCATTGACATAAAAGAGGTGGCCGTCACCCTCGATTTCGCCGATAAAAAGGGACACGTAATTGCTGGAATAGGTGCTGCGCTGAATAACGCGATTCAAATGGCGCAACACCGTGATGGTGCGGAAATCCATGGCCATTCCCATGCGCAGGCCGATGACCACATCCCGCACCAACAAGGCTGCCGGCAATCCATGACCACTGGCATCGCCGAGGCTGACGCCAAAGCTGGCGTCTTCCAGGTCAAAAAAATCGAAAAAATCACCACCCACCAATTCGGCTGGTTCGGAGTGGCCAAAGATTTGATATCCGGCATAAACCGGGCTGCGTTGGGGCAGAAGGCTCTTTTGGATTTGCACAGCCTGTTCCAGCCGACCGCCGATGTTGTCGGAAAACAGCCGATAGTTGAGTGCCATGCGCACCGAGTTGGTAAAAAGGTTGACTTCTTCCCGTTCCCAGCCCGGCGAAAGGCTGAAAACCCACAACCAGGAGCGATCGGGCGAATGTACCCATATCGCGGTTTGGGTTTGCGTCGCCGCAGCTGCTGTGCTGTGGAACGCCTGGATATGCTCTTTTTTTTCATAAATATAACTGCGGTTTTGATAGGCGAGCTGCACCACCTCATAATCGACCAACAGCTGTTGTGAATAGAGATGGTTTTTTGTTTGGTTGCTGCTGTGCAAAAGCACAAACGCATGGCCGCGCAGCTCGTATATCCGTCCTTCGCCGATTCTCAAACGCTGGCCAAATGCAGAGTCGAGTTCCTGCAAGATAAAGCTGAAAAAATCTTCGCCCCCGCTCTCGATCCGTATCTTGGCCAACAGAGCGTCCAATTCGCGATAAAATAGTTTTGGATCGGTCATCTCGCCTCGTGTGTGAGCGGTTAATTCGGTATTTTCCTGGTTGCGAAAATATACATGATTTGTTCGTAAAAGCCAAGCTGCAAAATGCCAACGGATCCGCACAATGACGAATTCGCTTTCATTTTCCCCGAATTTTATTACCTTCTGGCTTTGCCCCTTTTCCTAAAGCCAGATTCGGTAATGACCGGATCAAAAACGATACATTCTCATATTTTGTTCTGATTCGGTGTTAACCGAGTAAAAAAATAGTCAATCGCTTATTCTTTGTGCGATTGCGAAAAGCGCACTTTTCACCTTTTGTTTCGATCAGATTGATTTTTTGTGGATTTTGGTGCTTTGCGCCGAATCCGGAATTAACTCTCGAGGTCTCAGATGCTTCCATCTTATTCGCCGCGCTATGCCGATGTCTGGCCGCAAGTCAGAACGGCCATCACTGACGCCTGGCCCAGAACTCTTGCCATCTATCCCGGTTTGCCCAAACCCTTTACGGCCTCCATCCCGGGAACGGATATGCTCTTTTATTGGGACACCTATTTCACTCACCTCGGATTGCTGCAAGAGCCAAAAGGCGTACAGATGGCGCGCGACAATATCGACGATCTTTTGGCTCAGGTTGAAACGCGGGGGTTTATCCCCAACGCCAACCATCCCTGGGGCGTCAACCGTTCCCAAACGCCTTTTCTGGCCCAGATGGTGCGCGATTGGTATCAACAAGCACCGGACAAAGATCTCCCTTGGTTGTCCGCCGCTTTCGCCACGCTGCGGAAGGAATATGCTTTCTGGACCGACGGCTTGCCGCAAACGATCGAATCACACGCCACTCCGATTTCGAATCTCTATCGCTTCAGCCATCATGCCACGCCGCCAGAGTTGCTGTCATTTTACAACACCATCCTGGTGCCGAGGTTGTCTTTGCCCGACGGCATTGCCGATGCCGAAAAAATCCGCCGCGCCTCTCCGTATCTCGCCGAAGGCGAAACAGGCTGGGACTTTACTCCGCGCTTCGAGGAACGGTGCAGCGATTTCGCCGGTCTCGATCTCAATGTCAATCTCTGTCTTTATGAAGAGATCTTTGCGTGGATGGCGGTTGAAACCGGCTGTCCGGTCGATCCGCGCTGGCAAGAGCGCGCCCGGCAGCGCAAAAAGCTGATCCAAACCCTGTTCTGGGATGAAAAACGCGGGTTTTTTGCCGACTATGACTTTGTCAATCAGCGACCCGCGCGCGTCGCCTCGGCCATCACCTTTTGTCCGCTGTGGGCGGGACTGGCAACCGACGAGCAGGCCCGACGGGTGCGCGACATTTTCGCTGTTCTTGAAGGGGATTTCGGGTTGTCGGCTTGTGAGCCGTCGGATCGGCCGCGGCGCTACCAATGGGATCATCCGGCTCTGTGGCCGCCATTGACCTGGTGGGCTGTCAGCGGCCTGCGGCGTTATGGCTACGAGGCCGATGCCCTGCGGCTGGCCATGAAATATCTCGATGTGGTGGCGAAGAATTTCGTTCAGCCTGATCCGGCCGACGGTGTCAAGACCCGATTTCCCGGACAACGCGTCGCGGGCAAGGTCTGGGAAAAGTTCACCGTCGACGGCCGCATCAACGATTTCGAATACGTCGCCGATGAGCAGCAGGGCTGGACCGCCGGGGTTTTTATCGCCCTGCACGAATGGGTCAAAGAGCGATTGAATCGGTCGAAACCCTGAATCTTAGCCTGACTGGAGCGTTTTTTTGTCCACCTCCGGCCTCCTCGGCGGCGCGCCTGGGTCATCGGCGATGTGACCAGACAACACTCGGCGCGGGCGCGCCGCCTGCGGGGTCCTCCGGCGGCTGCGCGCGCCTCCTCGGCCGCAAGAGCGGCGGCCTGCGGGGTCGCGCTCCGCAACCTTTTTATGAACAACCCTGTCTGCCTCACATGGATCGTGGGGACGGGCAAAACACCTGTTCCGCAATCCGCTCCGCCTCATCGGCTGCTACAAACAGCACCGCGACGCGCAAACGCGACGCTGCAGAATGCCGGCGCCGCCAAGGTTTCAATATCATTATCGACAGCACTATCCGGAAACCATCCACAAACCTTGAAGGGATGACATGAACTCGATGACCTGGCCCCGGGCTATGGCGCTTGCCGATCAGCAGGCAGGTGGAGAATTGGCCGTGCGGTTGCACAAGAATTTCGACCGCCTGGAAGAGGAAAAATACCAGCCGCACAAGGTTTTTTTGACCAACGAGGAGAGCTTTTATTGGCCCGGCGATACCGAAGGTCGCACAGTGCTGGCTCTGGCGCTCCTGGCTCAGGCCACCCAGAGACAACCGCTGTTTTTCGACTCCATTCTCTGTCTTTTTCCGCAAAAGATGAACCGGCTTGGCTATTTCGGCGACATCCAACCTGCAGGCGGCTGGGACGAACAACAGCTTGCATCGCACGGCTGGGTTTTGCGCGCGCTGTGTGAGACCTATCGCTGGAAAAGCGACCCCGCCTTGCTCGAGATGATCCGCCGCATCATCGACAATCTCGTCCTGCCCCTGGCCGGCAGCATGGCAAAAACCTATCCCCTCGATCCGCAGGCGCGCGAACAGGGCGGCGGTATCATCGGCACCCGCCGGCTGCAGCGCGTCGACGGCTGGATTCTCTCCACCGACGTAGGCTGTATCTTTATTCTGCTCGACGGTCTGGTGCAAGCCTGGTCGATTTTGCAAGACGACCAGCTGCGTCCCCTGATCGAGGAGATGATCGCGGTTTTTCTCCGTTTCGACCTCGACGCCATTCGGGCGCAAACCCACGCCACGCTCACCGCTCTGCGCGGTCTGCTGCGCTATGCCGAGGCAACCGGCGATCGCTCGCTGGTCGATGCCGTCGCAGAGCGATTCGACCTCTACAAACGCCTGGCCATGAGCGAAAATTATGAAAACCATGGATGGTTCGGCAGGCCGTCGCACAGCGAGCCCTGCGCCATCATCGATGCTCTGATGACGGCGGTGACCCTCTGGCGCGCCACCGGAGAGGCGGTCTATCTCGAGGATGCGCATCACATCACTTACAATGCCCTGGCCGCCACCCAGCGCCTCAACGGCGGATTCGGCTGCAACAGCTGCAGCGGCGCCGGATCGCCTTTTCTGGAAATACGCATGCAAGAGGCTCACTGGTGCTGCACCATGCGCGGCGGTGAGGGGCTCAGCTTTGTCGCCCAATCTGCCTATTATACCCGCGGAAACAGGGTTTTTGTCCCCTTTTTCGCGGACAACCGCGCGATATTGCGGCTCGACGGCGGTGAATTGACTGTAGAACAAAAGAGCGATTATCCGACCGGCGGGAGCTGCACGATCAGGGTGGTCGAATGCCCGAATCCGCTGGCCGTTGAGTGGCGGCTGTTCGCGCCCTGTTTTGTTCGACCCTCGAGTCTGACCATCAACGGCGCATCCTTGCCCCTCGAGATTCGCGATGGATTCTTGCAGATCGACCATCGCGCCAGATCCGGCGACACGCTTGTCTATCGCTTTGATCCCGTTATCCGCCGGCTGCCAAGCCTTGGCGAGCGAGCCCTGCCAGGGTATGGCACGGTGCGGCGGGGGCCGCTGCTCCTGGCTGCGGATCGGTCTCCGCAGGGCGAGATCCAGCTGCCCGCAACCGAATCGCTGCACTGCGACGGCAACGGATGCCGCTGCGGCAACATCGAACTGTCACCGCTCTATCATCTGCTGCAGCCCTGGCGCGACCGTCAGGTGCTGTTCGCCAACCCCCGGCGTTTATAGCGCTTCAACCACCCGGCGGAAATGAAAACCATAGATCGCCAGCGTCACAGCGGTTGACAGTTTGTTCGGATAGCGCAGCATACAGTGCAGCAAGAGTTTCCAGTAGTAGCGCCGGCCTTTTTCCCGCATGCCGAGTTTATAAAGCGAGCGGAAAAAAGCCTGGATTTCAGCGCCGGAGAGGCGCTGCCGTCGTCCTTTTGGATGGCGATATTCCCGCAAAAACAGGACAAGGCGTTCGTAGTAGGCTTTTTGCGCATAGACGGTGCGCAGAATATGCCGGTAACCCTGGATCAAGGTGTCGGGATCCATTTTGGGGACAAAGTTCATCGATCCGTCCATGTTGTCGCCGCTCATGATCCGGAGCAGGCGATTTTCTGCCTTCAATCGCTCGAACAGCCGGGTGCCGGTCGGCGCGTTGAGAAGCCCCACCATGGCGGTGACGATGCCGCTCTGTTGAATGAAGCGAATCTGCTGCTCGAAAATCGATGGCGGATCGTGATCGAATCCGACAATGAATCCGCCGGAAACAGTCAAGCCCCGGCGCTGAAGCTTTTTCACCGAATCGACAAGATCGCGTTGGCGGTTTTGCGTCTTGCCGCATTCCTGCAGGCTCTCTTCATTGGGCGTTTCGATGCCGATAAAGGTGTGGACAAAACCGGCCTTGACCATCATTTCGGTCAATTCATGATCATCGGAGAGGTTGATCGACACTTCGGTGGTAAAACGAAACGGATAGCGGCGCAGTTGCGACCAGTCGATAAGCGCCGGCAGAATATCGTTTTTGAGTTTGCGCTTGTTGCCGATAAAATTATCGTCGACGATAAACACATTGCCCCGCCATCCCAGGTCGTAGAGCGAAGTGAGCTCGCCCAGAAATTGTTCGCGGGATTTGGTGCGCGCCTTGCGGCCGTTCAACAAAGTGATGCTGCAGAATTCGCAATCAAATGGACAACCGCGTGAATACTGAACGCTCATCTGGGCGTATTTTTTGTGATCGAGCAACTCGTACAGCGGCCTGGGCGAACGGCTCAGATCCGGGAACTCATTGGTGCGATAGACCGATTTGGCAGTGCCGTTGCCGAGATCGGCGATAAAGGGCGGCAAGGTGATTTCGGCTTCGTTGAGAACAAAATGATCCACCTCGGGAAATTGCTCGGGATTGGAAGTGACCAGCGGCCCGCCAGCCACCACCTTGAGCCCCCGAGCTTTGCAGCGCCGAATGACCTCTCGAAAGGACTGGATCTGAATATTCATCCCGCCAAGGAAAACAACGTCCGCCCACTCCAGGTCCCGATCTTTCAACGATGCCACGTTCAAATCAACCAGCTTTTTCTCCCATTCCTTCGGCAAAAGTGCTGCAACGGTGATCATCCCCAACGGGATGTCCGATGCTTTTTTCGCCACGAACTGGATGGCGCCTTTAAAACTCCAAAAGGTAGGCGGCGTTTCCGGATAGACAAGCAGGATGTTCATCTTGGATCTCCTCGATATGGTGGATGAAAAGCGTCGGAAAAGGCCCGCAAGATCGACTGCTTTCGCCGCCGCTGGCGGATTTTGCTTTACTTGTTGCTTTTGGTCTCTTACCTTAAGATACAACCTTTTTGCCAATCGAATTGTAAAACTAGTGTAAAAGACGGCATAGCGATGCAAGGATCCTCTTCTGCAGCACGTCCAATCGTGATTTTTATACTGGCTCTCACCGCCTGGTTTTCGCTGGTTGGGCTGTGGATTTATGCTTTTATATCCAATCACCTCTTTTTCAGCCGTGTCAGCGAATGGATTTCGCCGCGCACCATCGAAAGGCCCTCTGGTCTGGCAACATTTATCGGTGGAATGGTCTTGCTCTTTGCTGTTTCTATCGCCCTGTTGCTCATCTTTCGCAACTACACTTTGCAGTTGAGCCTCAACCGTCTTTATGACGGATTCATCGCCGCGGTCACCCATGAATTGAAATCGCCTCTGGCCTCGATCCAACTCTATCTGGAGACTCTGCGTGAGCGTCAGGTCCCGGTTAAGAAGCAAAAAGAGTTTTTCGAGCTGATGCTGCAGGATACCCAGCGCCTGAAGCGATTGATCAATTCGATCCTCGACATCGCCGCTCTGGAGCAAAAAAAGATCGCTTATAATTTTCAGCTCTATGATGCGGATGAACTGATTTCAGGTTTGCTAAGGGAGAGCCGAGATCAATTCAAGCTGCCCGTCTCTGCGGTTCACTCCAGAGGGCATCTGGAGTGCCAGCTCGTCGCCGATGCCAGCGCCCTGTTGATGGTGTTCAACAATCTCATGGACAATGCGATCAAATACAGTACGGAGCCACCGCAAATCGAGGTGCGGGTCTACCGCTCCTCGCACGATGCGGTGATCAGGTTCAGCGATCAGGGCATCGGGCTGGCACAAAAAAAGAATCAAAAAAAGATCTTTGAAAAATTCTATCGCCTGCATGATGCGAACAGCCCGACGATCAAGGGGACGGGTCTGGGGCTCTACTGGGTCAGGGAGATTATCAGGGTTCATGGAGGACGCGTTTGGGTGCACAGCGCGGGAAAGGGGAAAGGGATGACGGTTGCGATGGAACTGCCGATCTATCCGGAACGAAAGAAACGCACACTCGATCGACTCCTCGATTTTACCCGGCAAATTCGCCAGGGAAAAGGACTTTTAGACAAGGCTGGCTGTGAAGAAAAAGAGTCACATTCTTCTCGTCGAGGATGAAGAAAATCTGGCGAGAGTTCTGCTCTTCAACCTTGAGGAAGAGGGGTATCGGGTTACCTGGGCCCGGGATGGCCGCACAGGCCTCGAGAGTTTTGATGGTCGAACGATCGATCTGGTCATTCTCGATCTCATGTTGCCCTACATCGACGGATTTGCAGTGGCTGAAACCATCCGCCGGCAATCGGCGCAAATCCCCATCTTGATGCTGACCGCCAGGACCGGATCCGACGACCGGATCCGCGGCTTGGAATCGGGGGCGGATGATTATTTGACCAAACCATTTCACCTGAAGGAACTGTTGTTGCGGGTCAACGGAATGCTCAAGCGCAAAAGCTGGTACCGGCAAAGCGAAACCCTGAAAGTGACCTTGAAAGTCGGCAAATGCCGGGTCGATTTCAGCGATTTGACCATCCGCTGCGACAAGCGTACCTTGCGTTTGACCCACCAGGAAGCCGAACTGTTGCACTATTTTGTCGAGCACAAGGGACGGATCATTTCTCGCCGTGAGCTGCTTGAAAACGTCTGGCATTTGCATGCGCAGATCGATACCCGCACGGTGGACAATTTCGTCGCCCGGCTGCGCAAATATTTTGAACCCCAGCCTTCCCGGCCGATCCATTTTATCAGCGTGCGCGGGGCAGGCTATCTGTATAACCCGTAGAATCGAGGCCGCGCAGATGAAGATCCAGACTGCCGTCACGGCAAAACAAAAAAAAGCGTTCATCGATTTTCCCTATCGATTCTATTGCTCTGATCCACTGTGGATTCCGCCATTGCGCTCGGAACAGAAAAAGCTCTTCGACCCCGGCAAGAACAGCCTGTTGCAGCATGGTGAGCACGTGTTGTTTCTGGCTGCCGACGGCGGCAATGCAATTGGCCGAGCGGCGGCTTTTATTGACGACGGATATAACCGGCATTGGAACGAAAAGGTCGGGTTTTTCGGCAGTTTCGAAGCTGTCGACGATGTGCAGGTTGCGGAATATCTGCTCGATGCTTGCGCAGACTGGCTGCGCAAGCGCGGGATGACCCGCATGCGCGGTCCGATCAGCTTCGAGTCGCAGAACTGGGGTGTGGTCATCGATGATTTTGCCTCGCCTCCCCGGCTGATGTCGCCCTACAATCCGCCATATTATGCCGAGTTGTTCGCCGCCTTTGGCCTGCAAAAGGTCAAGGATCTGGAGGTTTTTGTCAGCCGCTCGCTCGATTATCCCCTGCCGGAGCGCTTCCTGCGCCATCGCCAGAGCCTGATGCGCAAATACGGTTTGCGGTTGCGCAGCATCGACATGAAAAATCTGCTGCGCGACGTGCGAATCATCGTCGATTTGAGCAACCGCTCCTTGCAGAACAACTGGGGCTATGCGCCGGTCAGCGAGGAAGAGGCAGAGGGGATCGCGCGCGATCTAAAGCGAATCGTGAGGCCGGAACTGGTGCAGATCGTCGAAGCGGGGGATGAACCGATCGGATTTTGCATCGCCTTGCCGGATATTATGCAATTGTTGCAGGGATGCAACGGGCGACTTTTGCCAAAAGCGTGGTACCGCCTGCTGTTCAAATTGCAGTCGATCCGCATCTTCCGCATCTGGGCTTTGGGCATCGTGCCGGAATTCCAGCGCCGGGGCATCGATACTTTGCTCTATTCGCGCATCTGGGAGGTGCTCAAGGATGTCGACGCCGTTGTCGAAGCCAATTATATTCTCGAGGATAATTTTCCCATGAAAGATGCGGTGCTCAAGTTGGGGATGAGAAAAAATCGCACCATGCGGATTTTCGAAAAAGATCTCTAGACTCTTTGCCTCACGGATTGCGCTCACCGCGATCGCCTAGCGCAGGATCATCGCCAGCTCGAAAGCGAGGAGCAGACCCCTGGCTTTGCCGGGCACGATAAAACCGCTGTTCATCACCGCCAAATCGAGGATAAATCCGCCTGGTCGAATGCCCAGGCCGCAACTGGTGCCGGCTCCGATGTCGCCGCCCAGAGCCAGACCCACGCGCAGCGGCAACCAGCGTGCGATTTTCCATTCCGCGCCTAAAGAAAACTGGGGATGGGTGCCATGCCAGGCGGTGCGGGAAAAGCCCTGGATATAGTCCAGAGTGACCGCCACTTTGTCGGTTTCGTAAGCACCGCCGATGCGCAAGCGGGCGGGCAATTTTTGCTGAAAATTATCGCCGTTCTCCACAGTCCAGCTCGAATCTTCGATTGCCTCTTCTTCCAGGTCTGCCGCTTTATAGGCGGTCAGCGAATCGCCGCGGACATAGCCAAAACTGCTCTCCTCGGTCGTCCAAACGGTATGGCCGGTCAGATTGAGCAGAGCAGCGCTTATCGTCCAGTGGTTGCCGAATTGCGCTGCGACGCCGGCATCCAGATTCACGCCGGGTTTGCCGACGTCCAGAGCCGCTTCATACTCGCCGTTGACGGCGAATCCATGCGGTTGGGTCAGAAAGCTCGCCTGCGCATCGACGATGCGGGCTTGACGAATGCCGTAGACCATCTGCAGGGTGGCGCCGACCGCAAAAGCGTCGGCAAAGGTCACGCGCAGAGGATGGCCGTATGAAAGCCCGATCAAACCGATGGCAGAAGCCTCTCCATTGGTTTGTTGCAGGAGATAGGTCCTGCCCACCTGATTGCCCTGCAGGGCGAGCGAAAAAAGATCTTTGTCTGCCTGTGCCCATGATCCTGCTTCAGAGCCCATACTCAAGGCAAACCGTCCGATGGAAAACGACAGCACCCGGCTCGTGGCGCGGCCGTGCACATGCAAACCGTCTTCCGGGATGCGGTGCAAGATCGCTTCGATGTCGTTCTGATCCCACACCGGGTCGTCGACCAGATAGCGGTCATAATCGGTTTTGGTAAAACTATTGTTGTGCAACCCGGCGCCCAGGGAGAAAAAGGTCATGGAAAAACGCGGGTTGTTCCGCAGCCCCAGGTTGGCTGGATTGTAGAGAGCGGCGTCAACACCGCGGGCCAGAGCGGTGGCGCCTCCGCCCATGCCCAGAGAACGCGCGCTGATTTGGGCATGCGTCGTTGTCGGAAAAAACCATCCCGATGCGAAACAGGCGCCCCAAACCACGACCGCCAGAGGACGATACCTGCGTTTTTTATCTGTTTTCATCACTTGTTCTCCGGCAGATTGCTGGACACACTGGCTTTCAACGAGGCATCGACCCTGACATAGTCGGATGGCCGAACCTGCACCATGCGGGATGCTGTTCCCAAATAGATGATTTTTGTGCCCAAATAGATCCGGTCATTGTCGGCGAACCATTGCATTTGTGCCTTGCTCAGGTTTTGCTGCCAGGCGGCGGTGGCGGATTTGCTGACCGTTGCCGGCTGGCCACTCAGCTGCGGTTGCGGCAATTGAATCGGGCCGACCACCAGATCGGCAGGATGGTCGTAGATCGATTTGTCGCTGCGAGTGCGCGAAAAGAGCAGGGTCACCGTGACGGCCAGGGGGGTATGGTTTTCGATTTGTGCATCGATCGTCAGTTTTTCGATATGGTCGCGAATCAGCTCTTGTGTGTCCGAATCGATATCGAGGGTGTCCGGCTCGGTGAGCGTCGTATCGATCGGCAGTTGAATCGTCAAGGGCGCGCGGAAGATCGCCTGCGCAAACAGCGAATCGTGGATGCCGATGGTTATCTGTGAGTTGGGGTCGCCGATCTCCACCATGCCGCTGATCGACAATCGTTCCGGGTTGCTGTTGAAAAGAGCGGCGGCATTATAGATTTTCAGAGTATCGATCAGATCAGGACGACAGGGAATGGGGTTATAGGATTTGCTGATCGAGACCGGTGAGGCCGGATCGTTGCGCGGATTTTCCGCATTGATAAAGAGAAAGAGATTCAGCGGAACACAAACCGTGGCATAAAGCGGGATCATCAATTCAACGCTTTGAAAACGGATATCCTGGAGTTCTTCCGGGATCGGATCCTGGATTTTGACGTCGCTGAAAGATGCCCGCAACCGGTCAAACTTGCCGGTGATCTCGCGCAGAATAAAAGAACGCCGGGAGGTCGACAGCCCAACGCCGCCGGTAAAGTCTGCTACCGGTCCTTGCGGCATGACGGCGAAGCGAAAGAAATTGTGCCCGCCATGCTCGGCAGGATCCAGGTGATAATTTTTCAGGTCGATCGAGGCGCGAACAGAGTTGGTGGATTGGCCGGCCGCAGCAGGAGGAACCGCGATGTTCAGAACGGGGTGGGTGACGCCGTCAGGTTCCAACAGATCGAGCAGCACCAGGCGGGTGGTGATTTTCTGCGAATGGCTGGAGTTGGTAAAAAAGAATTCGACCGTCCCGCGATCGATGACAGAAGGTTCTTGCAGCACAAATCCGATGGTGCTGACGAGCAGAGAGTCGATGGTCTCGACGTTGCTCGGATAGCTGCGTGAACTGCCATTGCCGGCTTCCAGATTGATCCGCAAGAGTTGCTCATCGAACGCCAGACTCAGATCGTTGCGATAGGTGAGGAGCATGCGATCGGATTTGGCATCCACTTCGAGTTCCTTCACATCGTCGGTCAACTCGGACATCGTCCAGGTGTGCTCGACCAACGGCAGGAACCAGTCGACGATAAAAGTGGGCTCCTGGGGCGAACGGAACGAACAATTGCGAAAAAGCAAAAGGAACAACAAAAGAACACCAAAGCGGCTGACGATATGCTGAGAGCGCTGGAAAGGCGACATGATTCGTTCCTTGTTAAAGGCTTGCAGTCAATGGGGAAACGGCCGGTGATTTGCAGCTAGAACAAATGCGCGTTTGAGTGGAGGCTCGATTCTCAGTCGTTGTTTTTCACCAGACACCATCATGATGGATCTGCGGGTAGGTGGAGCTGGCTTTGCTGCTGGGATTGGCGACCGCGGTTCAATGGCGGTCATCGATCGAGGGGCACATGATGCAATGCAATTGTTGCACTGAAAGCCGGGGCGTCTGCTGTTGCAGCAGTCACCTTACCATACAAAATAACCATACAAAATACCGGTGAGAATGGCAATCGAAAAATTGCTGCAAGGGCATCGGATCTCATGTTTTTGGGAAAAAATTGACCTTGATCACGGATAGATGAGATGCAAAATTGTGGATTGCCAATCCTCCGGATGCGTTCGCAGACAATGGATCAACAACGGGAACGCCTGTCAATTGTCGGATAAATGCGGGAAATTAAAAAAATGCGATGCTTGCAGGCAAGCATCGCACGGCTATTTTTGTGAAACTGACTATGGCGCCTTTTGCACGCCGGCGTTCTATTTCAGCAGCAATGCCCTGCCGTATTTAGCGGTTCCGTTTGCGTTCATTCTAAAGTAATAGGTTCCGGATGAAACGATCTGCCCGGTATCGTCCCGGCCATCCCACCGTACTGTCTTGAGTCCCGGCGATTCAACGCCATCGACCAGAGTTTTGATCAATTTGCCGCCAAGATCAAAAACTGAGATTTCAACCGCGGACTCGGTCGGCAATTCGTAAGAAATAAAGGTCGATAGATTGAAGGGATTGGGAAAGTTTTGCAAAAGATGAACCTCTGTCGGGAGATAATCGGTGACATACTGGATTTGAATCGACTCATGTTGAAATTGGTTGCCGTCGAAATTGGTATCGGTCAAGCGATAGCAATAAGACATACCCGGAATGATCCGGTCATCGATGAACTCATATCGGGTGTTCGATGTGCTGTTCCCCTGACCGGGAATCTGAGCGATGGCGGAAAAGTGACGCGGGTCCTGATCGGCACGTTCAACCACAAAGAAAGCATTGTTGATCTCACTGGCGGTCGTCCACTGCAACCGAATTTTATCTTCGACGATCGTGGCGGCAAAATCATAGAGTTTGACCGGCAGAGAGTGGTCGCCGGTGACAATTCCTGCAAAGGTGAGTGTCGGGTTTCCCAGAACAGAGACAATTCAATTTATCATTATCTGATTAGCAAATCAAGAAAAAAATGATTATCTTCAGCCGTTTATTTTTGCAATTGCGCGGAACAGGGCGCCAAGTGATGCACAACTGTCCGGATTCTCCTAATCTTCGAGTTCCCGATGTCGCTTAAAAAGAAAGCAATGCAGGGTGTTTTGTGGACCGGCCTGGCCAAGGCGAGCATGCAGGTGATGCTGGTCATCTTGATGGTTGTTTTGGCGCGACTGTTAACGCCGGCGGATTTTGGCGTGGTCGGGATGGCGGCTATCGTGACGGTGGCGATTTCCATGGTCAACGATCGAGGCCTCGGCACAGCCATTATCCAAAAGAGCCAGATTTTTGAAAGCCATTTATCCTCGGTTTTTTGGGGTGGGATCTTGTTTTCCTTGTTGCTCTTCGCGATCTCTCTGTTTGCATCCTATCCGCTGAGTGCTTTTTTCCGCAATCCTCTGGTACAGCCGGTCATCGCTGTGCAGGCCATCGGTTTTGTTATCGGTTCTTTTGGCATCGTTCAGAAATCGCTCCTGACTAAAAACATGGAATTCAAAAAGCTGGCGATTATGGAGATCGCTTCGATTCTGGCAAGCGGTCTGGTCTCTATTGTTTTGGCGGTTTTGCGGTTTGGCGTCTGGAGTCTGGTCTTTGGTACTCTGACGAGAGATGCGGTCAACGTTCTGCTGGTTTGGATTTTCTGCCGCTGGCGACCGCGCTGGATCTTTTCCTGGCGTGATTTCAAGGAACTCTTTGCTTTTAGTGCCAAGGTGTTGGGCAACGATATCGCTTCCTACGGGGTGGCAAATCTCGATATTCTCATCATCGGCAGGATGCTGGGGAGCGAGGCGCTGGGTTACTATCATCTCGCCCTCAATCTGGTCAAGACTCCGGTCGCTCGGCTTTCCGCCATCGTTTCAAAGGTGGCTTTCCCGGCCTTTTCGGCGATTCAGGGTGACACCAAAAAGATGCACAAAGGCTATCTCACAGCCTCATCGCTGTTGTCGATCATTATATTCCCGCTGCTCCTGGGCCTGGCGCTTTTCGCCCATGAATTCATCGACCTTTTCATGGGCGCCAAATGGATGAATATGGCCTTGCCCTTGATCCTGTTGATCCCGATGGGACTGGCCAAATCGATCGGCGTTATCCGCTGGCCGGTGCTGATGGCTTTGGGTCGTCCGGATGTTGAGTTGAAATGGAATCTTGCCTATGCGCTGCCGCTCGCCGCAGTGGTTTATTTTGGCGCCCAAAGAGGCCTGAACGGCGCGGCTGCCGGGATCTCGCTGCTTCTGCTTTTAACATTTCCCCTGATTCAAAGTCTTGCAGATCGGATATTCAAATTGTCGGATCGCCGATTCTACCGTTCCATCGCTCCCGCTGCACTCGCCGGCGCTGTCATGGTGGCGGCGGTGCTGATCCTGAAATCCTTTATCTTGCCTCTCCTGGATCTCGATAAGCGGTTGAATTTAGCGGTCGGCATCATTCTCAGCGGTGCGGTTTATCTCCTGGCGTTAAAGCGCGCAGCCGGCCCCATGCTGCAGGAATTGATCGCTTTTATTCGCTCCGGGAAATTCAACAACGGAATTGATTGAGTTGGATCAAACTCGATACAAAGGGAGCATCAAAAGATGTTCTTCAGCTGCTATTGTGGACGACGGGAAAAGGCAACCGAATGGCAGAAGAGTCTCGCCGATCATGCCCGCTGGCTGGATTTGACCGTCCATATGGAGTCCTGTTGCAGTGACGATACACACTATTGTGGAGTTGCCTGGCTTGTCCGTCAAACACAGCTGCCGGTTAAACCGATCATGCAGTCGCCCGCTGGCTGGAGCTGTTCGACCAGCACCGCTCTGACTGAACCGGAAGCCCTTGCAGCAGAAATCGAGCTTGCCAAACATCTGGCTCCCTTTTCTTTTCCAGACAATCCGATAGTGAGCTATCAGTTTAAAACAAACACCCTCGAAGTGGTTGTGCCGCCGGCTGCAGGAGAGCAGTTCTATATCGCCTCTGATGGCCACGGTGTCATGTTGGCAAACGATCTGCGTCTGATGCGACGCTGGAAATCAGCCGAATTGAATCCGACCGCTATCTATGCGCTTTTGCAATTCCGCGCCATTCCGCCAAATTTAGCACTCTATCGGGGTGTTGACCGCATTCCCAACGGTCATCGCTGCATCTGCCGCGTCGAAAAGGGCGACTGGTCTTTTGTGCCCTTCTTTTTGCCGGCGCAATCGGAAAGCCGGCAAGCCCTGCGCAATATCGGCGAACCGGAGGCAGTGGACAAACTGCAGGAACTGCTGGATCAACGGTTGCTCAAGCTGCCCAAATCTTCTTTTTTATTTTTCAGCGGCGGGGTCGATTCGACCCTGCTGGCCGCCCGGTTGGCCGCGCTGGAACGCCGCGATGTGCAATTGATCAATTTCTGCTTCGGGCCGGATGATGCCGAAGGCAAAGCGGCACTCGCGGTCGCCTCGCTGTTGAACATGCCCTGCACGCAGATTGCCTACCGAGAACAAGATTTTGCCGAAATGTTGACTCGCATCGGTCGCGAATACTCGTTTCCCTTCGGCGATTCCTCGACTATTCCGATGAACCTCATGGTCCATCTGAGTCTCTCGCAAATCGGCACCGACGGCTCAGTTATCGAGGGGGTGGGTCCCGATCAGCTTTTCAGCGACAAATTGATTGATCAAAAATGGGCCCTGGCGCAATCGCTGCCTGTCTGGCTTCAGGCACTGGGTTCGGATGTTTACCAATGGCTGGAGCTGTGGGAAAACGAGTGCAGATTGGGCACGTTGACCAATATCATCCGCAAACTCAGGCAAATGCCGAGGATTTTTGCACAAGTTATGGCCATCAATTCTCTGGACGGTATTGCCTACAAAATTCCCAAACAAAATCGCATCGAGTTGTACCAGACCATTCAAGCCAATATACTCGATCTCGCTGATGGACTCGATACGGTCGATCAATACTGTTTGTTAAATCTGATCCACTTTGCGGTTGGAACGGTTGGGGCCAAATCCTGCGATCTCTATCGACTTTACAATCTTCACCTCCATGTGCCTTATCTAATGCGAGAAATAGTCGAGCTGGGCTTTTCATTGCCCATATCGGTGCGCGCGTCAGACGGCGTGGACAAGTCGCTGTTGAAGAAGCTGCTTCTCCGCTCTGTTCCGAAAGAAATCGTCTTTCGTCCCAAGAAAGGCTTTGATCCGCCGTTCATGCGCATGGCTGCCCAGCCGGCGATGCAGGATTATCTGCTGCATGTGGCGTTGGCCGATCAAGATCCCTTGCTGGGTTTTATGCGCAAGAGAGTGCTGGACAGGCTGTATGCGAAAATTTTACAGGGCCAACAGCTGAGCTACGACGCCTATCGTTTTACCTGGCTGGTGCTGTTTACCTCCATCTGGCTAGAACAGCAGAAATAGGCATTGGCTTCCAACCGCTGTCTCCGAGACCTCTCTTTGGGCGCCGCAGTTATGGGTGTGCGAAAAAAAATAGTTGGTAAAAAAATGGTTTGACTTTGAAATTGCCAAGATGTATATTTCGGCGTTTGCCGAAATGAAGGGGTCGTCGATGACAGACATGGTAAAATTGTTCAAAGCGTTAGCCGATCCGAGCCGGGTTCGAATCCTGAAAATGCTGCAAGTGCGACCCCTGTGCGTATGTGAGATCCGTGAAATTCTCGATCTGGCGGTGTCGACTGTGTCTCAGCACCTGGCGATTCTGCGGGATGCGGGCTTTATCTACGATGTCAAGGAAAACAAGTGGGTGAACTATTATTTGCATCGGCAAAATCAGGATAAGGCGGTGCAGGCACTGCTGCAGCTTGTTCAGGATCCGGCTCTCTTTGGCGATGAAATCCATCGCCTTGACGCGGACCGCGTGCATCGGGTGGACCGCAACCAGCTGTGCCGGCTGTAAAAAAATTTACCCATTTTCAATTCGGTTTTAGACGAAATGACTGATCTCCGACTGCCGATACCGACATGTAATCGGAAAAGCGAAAAGAGGGAATGCTCGATGAAAGAACGGAGTGAATTGAAAAGATTGTTGGTGATGACGGGATTGTTTGTGGCAGTCTATTATTTACCGGTTGGCACGACTCGTTTCGACGGCGCCGTCCACGAAGCGCTGGCTTTGGCCCGATGGTATGCGCGGGAACACGTCATCCTCTGCCTGATCCCGGCTTTTTTCATTGCCGGTGTGATCAGCGTATTCATCAGCCAGGCGTCGGTGATCAAGTATTTGGGGTCGCAAGCAAAAATGTGGGCGGCTTATGCGGTGGCGTCGGTGTCGGGCAGCATTCTGGCGGTCTGTTCTTGCACGATTTTGCCGTTGTTTGCCAGCATCTACAAGCGTGGGGCTGGCCTGGGGCCGGCGGTGGCATTTTTGTACAGCGGCCCGGCGATCAATATATTGGCGATCATTTTAACGGCCAGAATTTTGGGACCGGAACTGGGCATTGCCCGGGTTGTGGGTGCGGTCAGTTTTAGCGTGATTGTCGGATTGCTGATGCAGTTTTTCTTCCGCAAGGAAGAAAAAGCCAAAAGACAGGCATTGGTGCTGCCGGAAGCGGAAGAGAGCAGGCCGCTGTGGCAGACGGCGTACCATTTCTTTGTCCTGGTGGCGATCCTGGTGTTCGCCAATTGGGGCCGGCCCGCCGATGCCGAGGGCTTTTGGTTGTTGGTCTGGCAGCTCAAGTGGTGGATCACCGGGTTTTTCGGCCTCCTGTATGTTGTTTCTCTGCTGTTTGTGCTCAAACTGGACAAATTTCAGGTTGTGCTGGCAAGCGGAGTGACGATCGGCATTGCACTGCTCTTCCGCGGCCGACCAATCATGCCCTTCATGACAGCGGTCGCTTTGACGGCAGTGCTCCTGTCGAGGCACAAAGGCGAACCGCAGGATTGGCTCCACGCCACATGGGATTTTGCCAAACAGATTCTGCCGTTGTTGGCGGCCGGGGTGCTGGTTGCCGGATTTTTGCTCGGTTCTCCGAATGGCGGCGACGGCGTCATTCCTGCAAACTGGATTTCCCGGCTGGTCGGCGGCAACTCGCTTTTTGCCAACTTTTTTGCCTCCATCGTCGGCGCCTTTATGTATTTCGCCACCCTGACCGAAATCCCCATCCTGCAGGGATTGATGGCGAACGGCATGGGCAAAGGTCCAGCGCTGGCATTGCTGCTGGCCGGTCCGGCCTTGTCGCTGCCGAATATGCTGGTCATCCGCAGCGTTATGGGCATGAAAAAAACGGTTGTCTTCGTGATGCTTGTGGTCATCATGGCAACGATCAGCGGTTTTTTGTTCGGGGAGCTTTGACAGACAATTTTTACAACAACAGGATGCTGATTCTGTTTTTGAGGAGCCGGGTATGAAAAAACGCATATTGATTCTGTGCACAGGCAATTCCTGCCGCAGTCAAATGGCAGCGGGCTTGCTGAAATTCTTTGATCCGGAGCTGGAAGTCTATTCTGCCGGGACACACCCCTCTTCCCGGGTTCATCCCAAAGCGGTCCAGGTCATGGCTGAAATCGGCATCGATATTTCCGCTGCCAAACCACAAGATGTCGCTGCCTTTGTGGATCAAGGTTTCGATTGGGTTATCACGGTCTGTGATCATGCAAAAGAGACCTGTCCCATGTTCCTGGGCGAGGTCAAAGAGCAATTGCACATAGGCTTTCAAGATCCGGCAGAGGCGGCCGGCAACGAAGACGAGATTCTGGCCGTCTTTCGGCGGGTGCGGGACGAGATACGAAAAGAATTTAGTGACTTTATGCGAAAAGCGCAAAGCACCGCCAGCTGATGGAGCGGAACGTATTCAGGAGAAGACAAGACCGAAAGAAAAAATCGTTGTTCTCGTTTGTGCCGGATCGCCCCATACCGGAGCCTTTAACGAGATCGACGAGTTTGAGGAGAGTTGCATGAAGCACAAGGCTGTTCCGGAAACCCAGAGTATGACAGTTTTTGAGCGCTATTTGACCCTGTGGGTGGGGCTCTGCATCGTTGGCGGTATTGTATTGGGGAGTGTCGCACCGGGGGTGGCCCGCACTCTCGACGGATTGTCCCTTCATGTCAACAGTGCGCCGGTGGTGTCGATCCCAATTGCGGTCTGTCTCTTTTTCATGATGTATCCCATCATGGTCAAAATCGATTTCGCCCAGGTTATTCAAGCCGGCAAGAGCGGCAAGCCGGTTGGATTGACGCTGTTCGTGAATTGGGCAGTCAAACCTTTTACCATGTATGCCATCGCGCTGCTTTTCCTCGGCGTGGTTTTCCGGCAATTCATCGGGGCCGACGCCACGGATTTGGTCAAGATGCCTTTTGGCCTCGATCTGCCGGTCGGCGCGCAGCATGGCGCCGGGACCGTGGTCCTGGCCGATGGCGTCAAGATGCTCGAGATCCCTTTGTGGCGCAGCTATCTGGCGGGCTGCATCCTGTTGGGCATCGCTCCCTGCACCGCCATGGTCCTGGTCTGGAGCTACCTGGCAAAAGGCAACGACGGCCTGACTCTGGTCATGGTAGCGATCAATTCCCTGACCATGCTGGTGCTCTATGGCGTGCTGGGCGGCTTTTTGCTCGGCGTCGGCCGTTTGCCGGTGCCGTGGCAGGCCTTGCTCCTTTCGATTTCCGTTTATGTGGCTCTTCCGCTTCTGGCGGGTTACTTTTCCAGACGATGGCTGATCCGCACAAAGGGCGAAATGTGGTTTAAGGAAAGATTTCTTCATGTTCTGACGCCGATTACGATCGCAGCCCTGTTGGTGACGCTGGTGCTGTTGTTTAGTTTCAAGGGCGAGGTGATCCTGGCCAATCCTCTGATTATCCTCTGGATTGCAGTCCCGCTGTTTATTCAAACCAACCTGATTTTCTGGCTCGGTTACGGCCTGGCTCGTTTGCTCGGGTTGAATTATCGCGACGCTGCTCCGGCGGCCATGATCGGCGCTTCGAACCATTTCGAAGTCGCTATCGCCACCTCGGTCATGCTCTTCGGCCTCTCTTCCGGCGCTTCCCTGGCCACCGTCGTCGGTGTGTTGATCGAGGTGCCGGTCATGCTTATGCTGGTGCGAATCAGCCTGCGCACCCGGCATGGGTTCCCGCAAGCCGAAAGAACAGTCTAATTCTTTTCTGAATCCGTCTCTCAATGACAGGAGGGCAAAACCATGCAAATCAGAATTCTGGGCAAAGGCTGCCCCAAATGCAAGGCGCTTGAAGAGCGTGTGCGCAAAGTCGCTGCCGACAACAGCATCGAGATCGATCTGATCAAGGTGACCGAAATCGAAGAGATTATGTCCTATGGTGTGATGATGACGCCGGGTCTGGTCGTCGATGGTGAAGTGAGAAGCAGCGGCAAACTGCCTGACGAAAAGCAAATTCTCGAGTGGATCCGCTGAAAAGAACAAACAAGCGCTTCAGTCAGTTTGCAACGAAAGGAAAAACATGCGAATCGAAAGACTGCTCATCTTATCGGCTCTGGTCGCGCTGCTCGGCTGTGGAACAAAAGCAGACTCGCAAAAAGATGCAGAAATGGGAAAGACCGGCGGCGCCAGAATCACCTTTGTCGAGCTCGGCTCGGTCAACTGTATCCCCTGCAAAGCCATGCAACCCATCATGAAATCGATCGAAGAAAAATACGGTGATCAGATCGAGGTCGTTTTTTACGATGTCTGGCAAGCGGATCAAAAAAGGTATGCCCAGGAATACAAAATCAAACTGATTCCCACCCAGGTTTTTCTCGACAAGGATAGCAACGAACTCATGCGCCACGAGGGATTTCTGCCGGAAAAAGAGATCGATGTTTTCCTGCAGGAGCAGGGGCTGACACCCATCGATCAATAATACCGATCCGCGCGTCTGATACCGAATCCATTCCATCACAGCCGGCGGAACCGAAGGGTATCTGGGAAACAAACCGATTTTTCAGTCTCAGGTGATCGGCTTTTCATTTCGGTCCAAAGCATTGAACGCAAAAATCCGGGTAAAACAGAGATGATTCAGGATTTGTTTTCCACCCTCTCCACCGCCTTGTCGCAAAACCTGTGGCTCTCTTTGGCGAGTGCCTTTGTCTGGGGTTTGTTGAGCATTCTGCTCAGTCCCTGTCATTTGTCCAGCATTCCGCTGGTCATTGGCTTTGTCATGAGTCAGGGGAAAAAGACCACTGCCCGGGCTTTTGGGTTTTCGCTGGTCTTCGCCATCGGCATCCTGCTGTCGATCGCCCTTATCGGCGTGATCACCGCATCTCTTGGACGGCTGATGGGGGATCTCGGCCGTGTGGGCAACCTTCTTGTCGTGGCGGTGTTCTTTGTCGTCGGGCTCCATCTGTTGGACGTGTTCCGGCTCGATTGGTCTTTTGTGCCCCGGAACCGTCCCCGCCAGGGATTGCTTTCGGCCTTGCTGCTGGGGTTGGTGTTCGGCATCGCCCTGGGACCCTGTACATTTGCTTTTATCGCCCCGGTGCTCGGCGTGGCTTTTACCAGGGCCCAGGGGTCGTTTGTCTCTGCGGTTTTGCTGATCCTCTTTTTTGCGCTCGGGCATAGTGGAGTTATTGTGTTTTTCGGCACCCTGGCGAAAAAAGCGCAGGATTACCTCGACCGGGTCACTGAAAACGCGGGCGTTCTGTGGGCCAAACGCTTGTGTGGCCTGCTGGTTATCGCCGGTGGGATCTATCTGCTTCTGCAGTCGATCTGAGGCGCACTCGGCTGGTTACGATTTTTTCCATCTCTTGCACCAGGCAATACGGAGCTCATGGCCGGCCTTTGCAGACAGCCGTCGCTTGCGTGATGCAACAGCGCAAGTATTGTATTTGCAAACTTGGAGAACAGCTGCTGGATTGCTGTTTTCATCATTTGCATTGGCAGGCGATAACCTCATTTTCGACGGATTTGTCCGCTCTTTCCTGTTCCATTCCATCGATCCCGCCCGCCTTTAGCCCTTTATATCCACCTCACTGCGGCTAAAAAGATTTTTTGTCGATCAATGCGCAAAACCTGATTGCTAAAAAAAAACAACTTTTTCCTTGACTAATACAGCATAATGAATTAACTATAATTATTCGATTACAGCTGGCATCCTCGATTTGCTGCTTCCCAGGAGACGGTCATACCCCGCACGGACCGGAATTCATTTCGCGCAGGCCTCCACGGTTCAAAAAGCGTTTTCCCGATTATGCCCGGTTGCAGGGCAGGGCTAGAGATCATGGCCGGGTTGCGTTACCGATAACAGAGATGCTTTTATTCGGTCGGCAGTCTGAAGATTGTATGCTGCCGGCTTTTTAAATTGCCCGGCAGCGATTTTTGGATAAAAATGCGGCGGATCATCGCATTTCGTGCTTTTCAAAACCACTCGTCTGCAGGCCGGTTTTGCAGACGACGCCCTGGCCTGCAGGAAGGGATAGACCTTTCTCTAACAAAAGAAGGAGATCCGTATGTCAGCACAAAAGAGTGTTTACAAGCTCGGTTTCTGGTCAGCCGTTTTCGCGTCCATTTTCAGCATTGCCTATGTTATCGGACAGCTTGCCGAGTGGTTCGATCTCATGGGATCCGGCGGTGGTCCTGAGAACGACAGCACCTGGTATGGTCTGGTGATCCTGCTGGTGCCTTCGCTGTTTCTCGGGATCTCGTTTGTCGTCATGATGGGATGCGTGCACAGCCATGCGCCGGCAGACCGAAAGATCTGGAGCCAAACGGGACTGGCGTTTGCGATCATGTACGGCACGTTGATCTGCATGAACTATTTTGTCCAGCTCACTCTGGTCGCCCCGGCCCTTTATCGCGGCGAGGTCAGCGACCACATCCGGCCTTTCTTGTTCAATGTCTTTAACTCATTTACCTATTCAGTTGACCTTCTTGGATACAGCTTTATGAGTTTGTCCACTCTTTTTGCTGCATTCATTTTTGCGGGAGCGGGATTGGAAAAGGCAGTGCGCTGGTTTTTCATCGCCAATGGCCTCATTATGCCGTTTATCGCTCTGCAAACCTTTTATCATCCTTTGATCTGGGGTGCGTCGGCATGGGCGGTGACCTTGCCAGGCGCGACTGTTGCTCTTGCCGCATTCTTCAAAAGGAAACTGCGGTGAATTGATCAAGCTCCCGGCATTGCGGCACAAGCGCGGGGATCCGGTCTGCGAGTCTCGAAAGCAAAGCCGATCGTCAGCCACTTGCGCAACCGGAATCGTTTTTTTATCTAAAGGTCTATAAATGCGCGAATAGCGTCGACGGGAGAGCAGAGTACGATCTTGTTAATGCTCCGATGGCTGTTTTGCCCTCTATACGTCAGTAGGCGCAGCCGAACCAGGGCGGGCAGAGGAAATATTCTTGCTTTCCAGTGCCCACCTGGTTAAATTTCTTTAAGGAAGCAGGTGATCATGCAGGGGCAGGCCAAAGAGAGATCGGGTGACGCCAAAGGTCTGCATGCAATTTCGCCAAGGGCACTCCGTTCGCGCCAACCCACAATGCGTCACTGCAGGAATTTTTATCTTACAAATGGTCTTGCAGCCAGGATACCGCCTGGGCTTTTGACTGGCAGGCGAGCCGGCAAAGGCTGTGGCCGTACAGTGAAAATCTCGCTTATACAAATTCCGTGTTGCTGCAGGCAGGCCCAGAATTATCCAAATCCATTCAATGCCTCTACAACGATTCGCTATTCGCTCGAGCAGGACTGCCGTATCAGCCTGACGATCACCAAGCTCCGCGGCGAAACAATCATGACTCTGTTCGATGGTTTCCAGAAGACCGGAGCTCATGCCGCGGTAATCGATGGCGGCAAAATGGCCAGCGGTGTTTATCTGGTCCGTTTGCAGAGCGGGTTCCATTCGATTGCCAGAAAAATGCTCCTGTTGAGATAAAATGCGACCCATGTTTTGCTGGGAGAGCCCGCAGCGGCTGCAAGGGGAAGGATAAGAGATCGCCATATGTCGAATAGCAGAGCAAGAAATCAGAGGAGAAGCGCCAGGCTATTCCCTATTCTCTACTCTCTCACCTCGTGCACAGGCTGTATAAATGGCCGCGGTCTGGGCTTAAAAAATCAAGGAGCAGGCGCGCATACACGAGATCTTTGCAGCTGGAGCAACGTTTGGCATCAGAGCCATTCTTATCGATTTTGGCGAGGAGAACCGCAATGAAAACGGCCAGGCAAGGCCCTCAGAGTATCGACGAATATATCGCCGGCTTTCCGCACGATGTGCAACTGCTTCTGCAACAGCTGCGAACGCTCATAAAAAGAATCGCACCCGATGCAGCCGAAGCGATCCGATACCAAATTCCGACCTTTGTTTTAAATGGAAATCTGGTGCATTTTGCGGCATTCAAGAATCATATCGGATTCTATCCGACCCCATCCGGCATTGAGGCGTTCAAGGAGGAGCTGGCACCTTACGAGAGCGCAAAAGGCTCGGTCAAGTTTCTTATCGACAAGCCAATCCCTTTCGACCTTATCGCGGATATCGTCCGGTTCAGGGCAATAGAGGCGCGTGCCAGGTCGACCGCCCGCAAAAGGATTCGATAGTCGCTGCAACCGGACTCGGAGAGACAAACCCTTTCGCCGATCAGGCGGAGATCGGCCCACTCGAAATGAAAGGATCGGATCGGATGAGATACCATCACCTCGGCATACCGACAACTTTAGCCAGGGCAGGGGAGACCTATGTAGCGGCCTGCAAGATGTATTGTACCGATCATGCGGACAATCCTTTCGGCATTCAGTGGATGCGTTACGAGGCTGACTGCCCGCTTCCCGAGCTGGTGAAAACAGTCGCGCATGTTGCGTTCGAGGTGGACGACCTGGCCGCGGCAATCGCCGGGCAACAAGTTTTGATCGAGCCCAACCGTCCTTCCGAGGGTGTGACTGTCGCATTCGTGCTGTGCAACGGTGCGCCGGTGGAATTTCTCGAGTTTGACGCCGATGATCAACGGAAATTCCGATAACCGACCGGCCCGGCCCTGTCGCCATGCGCCCCAGCCTATCAGCCTGTCAACGGGATGAATTGGCTCGGGTGGGGCACAAGCGAGCCGGCAACTCCTGACAATGCAGGATCACCGGTTCGAGGCAAGTTGCCGCAAAATAGGTTGGGAAAATTTACATTGGTGTCCCGTCCAATGCGGGGACACTGCTGCGAGGTCAGAATGATTCGTCCTGTTGAGATTGCAGATGCAGAGCAGATAACCGACATCTACAATTATTACATCGAGAATACGGTTGTCACATTTGAAGAGGAACCGATAACCCCCATGGAAATGCGGAAAAGGATCGAGGCCTGTACCGCCGATTATCCCTGGTTGGTCTATGCAGAAGCAGGAAAGGCGGTCGGATATTGTTACGCAACAAAATGGCGAGCAAGGTCTGCCTATCGGCATTCAGTCGAAACAACGGTCTATGTGGAAAAGGATCACTGTGGCAGAGGAATAGGAACAGCCTTGACTGCGAAATTGATCGACGAACTGCGGGAATCAGGTGTTCATGTCCTGGTAGCAGGAATCACCCTGCCGAATGAAAAAAGTCAAAAGCTGCACGAAAAGATGGGATTTCGGCAAGTGGCGCGATTCGAAGAAATCGGGAAAAAGTTCAACCGATGGCTCGATGTGGGGTATTGGGAGTATAAATTCGAATAGACCTTCGGTCCGCAACGGCTTTCACCTGGCCTGTTGGTGGCTTTTGTGCAGTCGAACGCCAGCTTTGCTGCGGAAGGCGCGGCGCCAATGGTGTGCAGAATGGGAACTGCTGGTTGAGCAAAATGGAGCGACTCTCGAATGTTGAAACGCCACAGAGATTTGCTTGTTTTTCTTTTTTTGCTGTTGGCCAACCCCATCCCTGGCCAACCGTACGATTTATTTCCCCTGTCCATCGGCAACAGGTTTGTTTATGAATATACCTCATTCGATACGACCTATTGGGTTGGCACATTCGATCACAGCCAGACCGATTCAGGTGTGGTGGTTTATACAGTCGATGATTCATCCCTTGTCGATGACTATACCGTCGAGTGGTCCATTTCGCAAATTGTCGATATCCAAAGATACAACAAGCAAGCGCTGGATTGGGGAATCGACTCCACCTATATGGTCAGGGACACCGTTCAGTTAAAACTGACCGAGTCCCAATTGGGCCGGCATCAAATCACCTGTGATGCACAAGAATTGAATGACAGCCTGAGCGTCAGCATGAATCGTGAAATACGAATCTGGCAATTCCTTGATCGGCAAGAGGTCTATCGATTCAGCGATCATTTCGAGGATTCGCTTATCACCTGGCCGTTCACCTGGCCGCGCGATTCCTTGTTGTTTCGGCATAAAACCGGCCTGTTCAAAAGAGTTCACTGGAGTATGCAAGAAACCCACCATACGGGGCCGATCGGTTTCAGAGCCAGGCTGGTGGACTGTGTTGTCGGCGTCAAATCCGGACCTTCCCCAGATCGTCCTGCCGACCATGATCAGGTCATCAACTATCCAAACCCGTTCAACGGATCGACCCGGATCGAATTCGATTTGATGCGGCCGGCCAATGTTGACTTGTCGGTATTCAATATCAGGGGTGAAGCGGTGTATTGGGAAGCCTTCGGAATCTTGCCGCCAGGCAAACAGGATATCATCTTGAATTGCCAACACCTTCCCGGCGGTCTATACTTTGTTCGACTCGTCTTGAATGATCATTATATACTGAGAAATAAATTCCTTATTTTGAAATGAGCCGTGGAGGTGGAGCAAACTCTCCTGCGGATGCGACATGCAGGTGATCGGTCATGGTAGGACACCACGGATACGCGATCCAAACGGGAGGAAAAGCATGAGAATTAAAATTACCGCGCAACAGCTGTTCAGGAGCGCTGCTGTGTGGGTGTGGGGAATCGCGGGGCTGAAGCTGCTGTTGAATGTGGTCTTGCACGGCCGTTACGGCTACTTTCGCGATGAACTCTATTACATCGCCTGCAGCGACCATCTCGCCTGGGGCTACGTGGATCAGCCGCCCCTGAGCGCGCTGATCCTTGCTGCGACGCGCTGGCTGTTCGGTGATTCGCTGGTTGCCATCCGTTTCGTGCCGGCCCTGGCCGGTGCCGGTGTGGTGGTGCTGGCCGCTTCGATGGCGCGCCTGTTGGGCGGCAAAAGATTCGCGCAGCTCCTGGCCGCCGCCGCGGCCGCCCTCTCGCCCGTCATCCTCGGCAACGCCGCGCGCTATTACTCCCTCAACGCCTTTGATCTCTTTTTCTGGGCGTTGCTCGCCTGGATCGCGATTAAAATCATCGTGCAGGAGCGTCCTGACTGGTGGAGCTGGTTTGGTGTGGCCGCCGGACTGGGTTTGCTCAACAAGTATTCGGTGGGCTTTCTGATCGCCGGCCTTGGCGCCGGACTGCTGCTCACCGCACAGCGGCGGCAGCTGCTCGACCGCCGCTTCTGGCTGGGCGCGCTGATCGCCTTTCTGCTCTTCCTGCCCCATATCCTCTGGCAGGTGAACAATGATTTTCCCTCGCTGGAGTTCATGCGCCGCGCCGCGGGCGAGAAAAATGTCGCCCTGCCGCCCGTCGAATTTCTCCTCGGGCAGTTTATGCAGTCCGGATTCGCCCAATCCCTGCTCTGGCTGCTCGGATTGGCCTTCTTCGGCTTGCATCCTTCCGGCAGAAAAGTGCGGTTCTTCGCCTGGGCCTATGTGCTGATCTTTGCCGTGATGATCCTCACCCATGCCAAGGTCTTTTATCTGACCCCCATCTACGCGCCGTTTCTCGCCGCCGGCGCCGTGCTGCTGGAGCGATTTTCCTGGAAAGGGGTGCGGCCCGTTTTCGTGATCGCTCTGGTCCTTCTGAGTGTGCTGGTCATGCCTTTTGCCGTTCCGGTGCTGCCGGTGGAAAAATTCATCGCTTACCAGAATGCCCTTGGAATGACGCCACAACCGGAAGAGCATTCGCCGCTGATGGATTTGCCGCAGTATTATGCCGACATGTTCGGGTGGGAGGAGATGGTCGAACAGGTCGCGGCGATTTACAGGCAATTGACGCCGGAAGAGCAGTCCGGGTGTGTGATCTATGTGCGCAATTATGGACAGGCGGCCGCCATCGATTTCTTCGGCCGCCGTCATGGCTTGCCGCCGGCGCTCTGTCCGCACAACAATTACTGGCTGTGGGGGCAAAGCCGTCTCGATCGGCCCATGACTGTGGCCATTATCATGGGCGCCCATCGCACGACAGAGGAAAACCTGGCCGATCTGCAGGGGCCCGGCCGCTTCACCCAGGTCGAACTGGCGGCGACCACGAACCATCCCTATGCCATGCCGCATGAAAACGGCCGCCAGTTCTTCATCTGCCGCGGCCCACAGTTTTCCTTTGCGCAAATCTGGCAGGCGGAAAAAGAGTTTATCTGATTGCTGGATTGTGGCATGTACTGCCGGCGAACTGGCTGGGCGGATTATCTGGGTCGATCATGCATCTTTGCCGAACCGCTTGTCCGTGTAAATGTTGCCGTAGGGATGGCGGCTGCTTACAGCTTTCCTGTCGATGATTGGCTCAGGATTTGTTTCAGGTGACGGCAGGGGATTCCTTTTGGGCGGTCAATTAGGCGACGAGAGCGGCGAGGAGCTTTTCCTCGGCGGCGCGGGAGGCGGCCAGCTGCGCTTCCAATTCGTCCACCAGAGCCATCAGCTGATCCACCTTGGCTACGATGCGGCGCTGTTCGGCGAGGAAACAAGCTTCTTAGCGTATCTGGGTCATCACGTCCCACTTGTCGCTGTTGGCGCCGACCAACGCAGGGGTAATGAAACTTTATGCGGATATCCGCTTCGGTGAGGGTTTTTTTGTTCAGCTGAAGAGCATTTTTTTTATTGGTTTTGCAGCTAACGATAAGCGTAACCAGCGCAGCGGTGATTGGGTGGGGTGAACGGGAACTGCGTTTGGTTAACGCTTGGGTTAGACGCAATGTAAGTGTGTTATATCACAGGCTCCAATTGCAGTGATCTCACGACTAGTTTTTCATTTTCAGCATACCATAGATCTAGCTTTGCTTGCATGAAGAGCCAGCTTTCAGGCGAAGTACCTGTAGCTCGACCAACCCGGATGGCCATTTCCGGGCTCATTCCTGCGCGGCAGTTCAGCAAAGCGGATAAGGTTTTTCTTGTAATTCCCAATCGTTTTGCTGCCTCAGTGACCGTCAGATTTAAAGGCTTTATTACATCCTCACGTAAGATTTCGCCAGGATGAGTTGGTTTTCTTTTTGAAATCATATGAAACTCCCTCAATGGTAATCTTGATAATCAACGTTTATCACATTTTGACCCTCGAATTGAAATGTAACTCGCCAATTCCCGGTAACCCAGACTGACCAAATGTTTTTATATTTGCCTTTTAATTCATGAAAATGATAACCTGGCAAGTTCATATCTTGTGGGCCGGTCGAAGCATCGAGTCTATCCAGAATACGAAGCAATTTTGAGACATGATCTTGGTTGACTTTGCTACGATCATCCTCAAAAAATAGCTTTTCAATTCCTTTGTGCCGGAATGATTTAATCATATTTCAATGTAGTGTGTAACCCGATACGTTGCAAGGGATATTTGAATTTTGTCAAACTTTTTAAATTTCTAACGTTTCGCATAACCCGTGCAGCGGTGGCCGGGATGTGGGTTGGGAAGCTGCATCGGGTTAATGCATGGGTTAGCTGGTTATCGGCGTCACTGCCTAACATCGATCGATAAAAAATATGTTGCGCGATATTTAGAATAAGCGTATATTGTACTTACAATTGCAAGAACATGATAGCGGAGCCAATATGAAATTCATCAATATCAGAGAACTGTCAAAATCGCCTTCCAAATATATAAAAAGTGCCAATGAGGAAGGGGATGTGATTGTCACCCGCAATGGCCAACCTTACGCTGTTATTTCTAAAATCGATGGCGACGAGGTGGAAGATTTTATCTTGGCCAAACATTTCGATCTTGAAAAACAGCTTAAACGAGCGAAAAAAGAGCATGAGAGCGATGAGACGATAGACGCGCGTGAATTGCTCGAACAGATCGAAAGCGAATCGCCGGATGAAGTTTAAAGTCGAATTCACCAAAAGAGCCGTAAAGGATTTAAAGCGCTTTTCAAGCGATCGGCAAAGACAAATTGTTATGCAAACGATCGAACTTGAAAACAATCCTTTTCCGTTCAAGAATAAGATCAAACGCATCCAGGGACTGAAATTTCCCTGCTATCGCCTGCGGATTGACCTGGACTCCGACTCGTTCCGAGTATTTTATGGCATTGAAAACGATATCGTTTTTATTTTGCGTATCATCGCTAAAAAGGACGCTGACAAAATCTTGAAAGCTCTTAAAAATATCAAATTTCCTCCGGATATCCCGCAATAAAAAAACCTGTTTTTAAAAAAAATATTGCCACTGTTATAAACCCAGCTAACCTTCTATTCAGCGGAAAATCCACTGATTTATTAATTGGTGGCCAATTAAATTTTTATTAATCTTGTTGTTATATCCTGCCCTGATATTGAATATTTGGTCGACCAACTTTGCAATAATCAGTCATAAACCGATAGCAACGGATTCACGAAACCTGAGTTGCAGAATTCGCATCAAAACAAGAGGAGGGGAGAGCAGATTCATCTTTTCGAAATGCATTCTGGATGAATTCACTATATGCGGATAATTATCGGTATAAAGACAAAAAGCCCACCAACAGTCCCAAATGTCCTGCTCATGAGCTCTCATCATCACTCCCCAATTTAACCGTCACCCTTGATGCAGCCTCTCCTGACTCGATTTCTCGCGCATAACCGCTATGGGCATCGCCAATTTCTTCCGAATTTTTAAATAGTTCTTGTTTTTCGAGTGCTTTTTGGCTAATATTTCATCGATTGCAATTGAAAGGGGAGCCCGATCTGGCCCAATAGCCTCAAAATGCGAAAAAAATCAGACTCTTTTGCCCTCAGAGTAACGATTACCCCGCTTCCTTGACTTACTTTGGAGACGGGTAAAACCTACAGAAAAAATCAAAATTCCTATCGGTTCACTGGAAAACTCAAATGTACAATCTGATAATCTCCGAGCTAAAAAGGAGACAAGAACCAATTAATGTCTGTATCGTAGGATGCGGATGGGTGGGCAGAGGGGTTGTCAGGCAATTATTGAGTTCCAAACATTTCTCCATTAAGGCGATTATTACAAAAACAATCGAGAAGGCGATTTGTGCGTATCATGAAAATGGTATAAAGGATGAAGCTATTTCAGTCACAGAAGATTATTCAAAAATAAATAAATATATTGTTTCGACAAATATAGAATTAATCAAGGAGATGAAAGGGATAGATGTCGTTTATGAGTGCACGGGCAATGTTCTTGCCGGGGCGACGGCGGCGTTAAGCTCTTTTGCAGCCGGGCTGCCTTTTGTTACCATGAGTTCTGAATTAGACGCTACGATAGGGTTAAGGTTGGCCTGTCTGGCCAACGAAAAAGGAGTCATTTACACCAATTCAGATGGTGATCAGCCAGGCGTTCTTGCCCGCATGCTGAATGAAATTTCTTTTCAAGGTTTTACACCGATTATCGCCGGATGCTGCAAGGAATTTTTAGATATCTACCAAACTCCCGAGGGAGTAAAAAAGTTCATCCCTTCGAATGTGGACTCTATAAAAGCCTGCTCTTATACAGATGGTTCAAAACAGTCTCTCGAGTTGACTGTTTTGGGAAATGCTTTTGGATTGCATGCCTTGAAGAGAGGTTTACACGGGCCCAAGGCCCTGAAATCAGAAATAATTGATAATTTTGATAAAATTGTGGGTCTCGACCATCTGGAGAATGGCTATGTCGATTATACGCTTGGATCTACTGAAAAAAAACAAGGCGGGCCTGTTTTCATTATTGCCTTTAATAAAGACAAAATAATAAATGAAAATATGAAATGGCTCAAAAAAGGTGACGGACCTTATTACCTTTTTTTTCGGGATCACCATTTGGGATTTGTCGAGGCTCCTGCAAGTATAGCAGAAGCGGTTTTATTAAAAAGTGCAACAATCTCTCCCAAGGGGAAATACCTGGATACCATTGCTTTGGCCAAAAGAAAGTTGGAAAAAGGAAAAAGGCTGGATGTCATCGGAGGTTATGACTACTATGGACTAGTTGAAAATTCAGCAATTGCGGTAAGTGAAAATTTATTGCCTATAGGACTGGCCGAATTCTCAACTTTAATAAGAGACGTGAATAAGGATCAGCCGATTACATATAGAGATGTCGATTTGGACAAGAATCTGGTTACCAGGCTGAGACAAGAGCAGGATGCGCTCTCTTCAGAAAAAGATATAATATAGACATTTGATGGAGTTGTGTAAATGAAAAGCAAGAAAATCCTGATTTTTATTCCCACTTATAATGCGTGTAAAACAATTACAAAAGTACTGGATAGAATTCCCACTGATCTTAAGAATAAGGTTGCAGAACTCTTGGTATCAGATGACGGCTCATCAGATAATACTTTTCAACTTGTTTTGGATTATAAAAAAATAAACAATGTCAAATGTCTGAAAGCAATAAAGCATGAAACCAACAAAGGGTACGGGAAACATTTAAAATGGGCCTATCAGTACGCCATCAGTGAGGGGTTTGACATCGTTGTTAACTTGCATGGGGACGGCCAGTATGCTCCTGAAAAACTTCAAGAGATGATTGAACCTTTAGAAAATAACAGCGCTGACATGGTTATGGGTTCCAGAATTTTGGGCAATGAGGTGATAAAGGGAGGGATGCCCTTTGAAAAAATAATAGGAAACCGGCTATTAACCGGATTAGGCAATCTTTTTTTAGGGACGAAATTAAGCGAGTATCATTCGGGGTACAGGGCCTATTCGTGTCATGCCTTAAGAAAAGTTCCCTTTATGTCATTCTCCAATACTTTCGTCTTTGATATAGAATTGATGATTGAGCTTTATAAAGCAGGGATGCGGATAAAAGAAATTCCAATACCTACCTTTTACGGTGAAGAAATAAGCCATGTGAAGATTTTTAGCTACGGCTTGGAATTTTTACATTGCGTTCTTAAAAATTCTTTTAAAAGCAAAAAACTGATGTGAGAAGGAGACTCTTTCATCACTCTTGGTATACGCATGTTTAAAATTGTTTCTATAAATCTAAATGTTTGTGCAGGACATGCCAAGGGAAGGAATGTACCGCGATTCCCTGCGCAATACCGGATCTGAGAGAAAATCAATCCAATAGAGATACACAGAAGGCCAGTCATGGGGGCGGACCAAATCATCTTGCTAATAAATCAATGGATAACTTAGAAAAACGCGAGAAACTGGCACTGGAAGCCATTTTGGAGCTTAAGAAATTGCCGCCAAAGCCCTTTTATTACAATTAAGCGGCATAATCTGATGAAAAAGAGCGAAATAATTTGGTCCAACCCTGAATTTTAGTCCACGTTCTTCGAACACCATTCAATTGCATTTCTGAATAATTCCCAACCTCTGCGCGTGCTGTCAAATTCCGGATGAGCGCTGGTTAAAAAGACTCTGCCGGAGTTACAGGGGAAAGCAAGGATGAGGGTATGGTCTCCGTTGACTGTCTTGCCCAGGATGGAAATTTGTGAAGTATTATTGATAAAAAATTCAGGACCATGGCTTTAGAAGGGTTTGATGATATCAGGAACTTCTTTCAGAAAAACCGGCCATAAAAGAGCAACATTACCAAAGACTGCCATCAAAGAAGTTCTGCATCGGCAACAAGTTCATTCCATGGAGTAGGTGATGAATTTCTAACGCTGCAAATCAGCCGTGCCTCTTTTTGCGTCGGCTAATTGACCTGGTCCGGTGTCAGTCTTTGATATTCATATCTTTGGATGATTTGCCAAAATAGGAGGCAGGCGGCAAACCCGCATCGACGACCTCCTCTGGCAATTCTCCGTAGAACTGGTCCATCAACCCCTCTGGTTGGTACTCGCCTGCGATCAAGGCCTTTATTCGATCGACTCGATCTCGATTCCACTCAGGGTGGTCGACAGGATGAAAAGTGCTCGGCATGACCAGCATGGCGATCAGGGAGATATACTGATCTTCGGTCAATCCTTGCACGGATTGGTGGTAGTAGGCGTTTGCCGCAGACGCAAGACCAACTATCGATTTTCCCTTGACCCTGCCAAAAGACATTGTGTTGATGAACAGTGTGAGTTGATCATCCTTGGATACGATTTCATCGACAACGAATCTGGCGATCAAAGATTGTTTTATTTTGGCCATACCGGGCTTGAAATGGTCGAAATACAATATTTTTGTAATTGCCTGAGTGATCGTGGTCAATCCGGCACCCGGTGTCGTCAAGTCAATGCCGTTGTGGTCATAAAATCCGGGGTCTTCGACTTTGATGAGTATCTCTCTTTGTTTTTCGCTCAAGTTCTGGCTGCAAATCGCAAATTTGTGGATCGTCCCATCTGGATTTCTCCACTGCGATTTTTCCAGGTCTGCAGCGATCACCGCGAGGGTATATTGCCGGGCCTTGTGCAATGAGTACAGATAGCAAACTGAACCCACAGCTAATGTTATAAATAGAGATAAGCAGAAATATTTGAAAAGTTTTTTCATCGTCAAGTCCCGATCACAACATGACCACGCAAAACGCGACAGGCCAGGCTTTCCCATAGGAGGCCAAGTTTAATCGTCCAATATAAAGAATTCATTTATCACAAACAAAATGGTTGATTGTCCGCTTGATCTCATCTTCATGATTCATGATCAGATGTCCGCCCGTTTCATAGGCGACGAGTTCACAATGGGGTATTTTTTTCGCAATCAGACGTGCCCCTTCGATGGGCGGAGCAGGATCATCGATGGCATGGAAGATCAGTGTTTGTGTTGTGATGGATTCGTAAGGGATGTCTTCATCAATTGAAGGATTTGAAAGATAGGTATCAAACAGGACGCCTTTTGTCCAGTGCGAGATAGGTAATCCGGATAAAAATACAGTATCCATCAACTTCTTTTTTTCTGGTGAAGAGAGTGTGTTCAAAATGGATTCAGGAACAAACATTTTCATCATGCTTGTCCCGAACAATTTAATGGTACACCAATACAGGAAATCCGAACCAAACACCGCGTTCATGAAAGCTTTCGGCGGTAACGCCTTGGTGTTCCCGGGAACAGCTGAAGAAACCAGGATCAAACCGCTGCATTTCTCCGGATAGTCGATCGCAAAATGAATCGCTGATGGACCGCCGGCTGAATTGCCCAGGATGAAAGCGCGATCGATATGAAGAAAAGCCAACAGATCGCTATACGCTTCAGCTTGCAGCTCTGCTGATGGTTGGTCTGGCATGGAGGATTTCAAGTATCCAAACCTCGACAGGACCAGCAGTCGATACCCTTTACCCAGATACATGTCTGCAAGCCCGATTCCCTGATCGATGCCTCCGGTGATTCCATGCGAAATCAATATCGTCGGACCCGGACCTTCCAAGAGGTATTCCACGTCGCCAGTTTTGGATGAATAAAGTTGCGATTGAAGGTCATTTATTTTTGTGTATCCGGCTGCAAGATCGTGCCTGAATTTGCTATAAATATTCGTATAAACAATTATCAGAATTATAGCAACGCCGATCAAGATCAATTTTACCCGGGCATTACTCGCGGGCTGCTGCGGTTTGCATTTTCTTTTCATACTGCGCTTTTTATCCATAGCATGATGGGTTCAGGTATAATAGGTTTGATGAAATAATCGTCCTTTTGCATTGTATCGCCATGCCGAATATCCGCGACGATTGCCGAAAAGGCCTTTTTATACTCTATATTCAGCAGTGGCGTTTTCACGGTCATGGCGGCAACCGGTCCGCCACTCATGCATATGGCGAATCTCCAGTTGAGCAACAATCTTCTGCAAAAGTTCTTCATGACCCTGATAAGTTCACCCATGATTTCCGGCCTGGGGAAGCCGCAATTCACGACAATATATACCATGGCAGCTTTGTTGTTGTCCTTGCCTTTTGCATACAGGTAAAAGTCTTCCAGCAAGCGCATGAGAGATCCGGGGATACCGTAGGTGAAAAGCGGGTATACCATGATGATCGCATCGGCGTGAGAGATGGTCTTGAGAAGTTCTTCCGAGTACCTTTCTTTTGCTTTTACCCTGACGTTGATGATGTCGGTATTGAATTCAGCCTCGGCCAGCATGCTGCTGATGCAGTTCAGGAAAACCAGCGAGGAAGCTTTTTTTCCTCGAAGGCTTCCATTTATGAAGCAGATGTTTTTCATGGCTTGCACCTAGACATGCTTTTTGAATGCTTCACAGATTGCTTCGCTGTCTTGAGAACAGGTGGTCAGATAGACATCCACCTGTTTGTCAAAATCCGGATGTACGATATCTGCCTCACCTAGGTGTTTGCGCGTAAGGTCGATGAAGGTGCTCTTTTCCTCCTCATCGATATCGTTGCCGTATCCGATCATGACCTGTTGCCGCAATTGCTTCGCGCTCCGGGTTGAATCCTGGCTCTGGTATCGGATCGATCATTCCCGTCCTGACCAGATGATGAGCGTTTGCAAATGCACGGATACCAAACCATGCGAGCGGCTGTTGCAGTCGGTTGGATTATTTTGCCAGAATTACGGCCAGACCTTTTACGTATTTCCCATTCTTCATATTTTACCTTCTTCAAAAGTATTTATTGTCTTGCAACAAAATCACCGGCCGGCACTGCATCGGAACAAAGCAATGAAATGAAGCAAACACAACTGTCACCAATCACTCTCAGAACAAAAATTTGTTACAATTTTTGCATCGTGTCGGTCAGCTCTAAATCCGCTCAATTTTGCGCGGTGATGCATGCTGTTACTCTGTGCCGTGTCCCTGCACGGAAACCGCTGCCTTAAAAACTTCATTCAAGTTGACCTTTTGACCATTTTGGGTCCCGGTTGGGGGCAGATCCGCTCCATTTCGACCGGTTTGTTTGTGGTGCAAAACAGGCAACACTCTTAACTTTCCGGCCTTTTGCATTGCACGGGCCCATTCTTGTACCCGTTCATTCCTTTTGGGATCAGAGTCATCGACCATAAACAAGAGTGTCTCATTCTCTGATGGAGAAAAAGTCTGGTCGATAAAGTCGACAATATCGAAAAGTGCAATATATAAAATAACTTTTTTTGAAATATTGTCTCAAAGACCTCAACGGCCTTTATCGCCTCATTTTACGCGCACCGCCGCGACCGGCATCGCTCGGCCGGGGAATAGGATGCGGCCGCCGCCTGAGAAAGGCTTTTTGTCGTTCCTTAGAAGCCATTATGGGGCTTAAAATATAGCCCCTAAGGCCCTTTTTGGGCAAAAAAGGCGGCATAATCTGTTATATAATATCAAATTAATTTGGTCCGACTCCGAATTCCAAATGACTTTTCAAAAGCTGTTGACAGAGACCTCAAGGCACGCGCATATCCCCACCGCGAAATGTGATTGGGGGGGCCGGAAGGTGTATTATTCACATCAAAAATATAGAGCTGGCCGTCCTTGTTGTCCCGGGCGGCATCGAGCTCTCCGTAATCCAATCCCATCCGGCGTGAAAATAAAATTATGTTCTCCTGCTCCATCTTTGTCAAAACCTTTCTGGACCCGACCACGCAAACCCGGGTATTGATCGCGCTAAATCTTTGGTCTATAGCCCTGTATTTAAGGTACACAAAAGGTATCTTGTCTCCAATAACGGGAATCCGGATGTCCTTAACAAAGCTCTGCTCGACTGTGTTATCAACCACCCGTTGATACACATACCCTTTCTCCATAAAAAGAACGGGGCATTGAATAACCCGTCCATCATGGGCAAAATTCTTTTCCGATTTTCGGACACACAGTCCATCAAACGATAAAGGATTCACAGCCAACCCATAGCCGAATACTTCCCGTAAAACTCGGTCAACCCGGGTCTTGCTTATATCGCTGCACTGCAAATTAATAACCGCCAGCCTCCTGGCTATGCCAAAAAGTTCGGCGCAATGAGAGCGAACCGTTGTGTCTTCCCAGTTAATTGCCAGATCAAACTTACCCTTATAATCATTCGTAACCTGATAGCCCAACAGGTATATCATCTTATGTATAACATGCCACTCTTTGGGGAGCTCGGGATAACACAAAATGCTTTTGCGGCAACACGGAACCATCGACCTTAGCCGATGCTCGACGGCAAAGAAAGACAGGTAAGAATCTTCTGCTGCGAAACGTTCGCTCATATCACCCGATCCTATGTCAACCGATCACTTTTGATAGGACTCTTGTTAAATGGTTCTCGTCAGGATAGTGTGGGTAAAGCCAATTTACCCGCGACCAGAAAAATTATTGTGCGCAAAATACGCGAAAGATTTAAAACCATAGGCTCTTTTCATCGCTGTTTTGATCTGGTTATCAAGACCCTCAATAAGGCCGTTAGTGATATAGCCATCGAACACATTGGGAATACCTTCCCAATGGTTTCGGACGGTTTTGGCAAATTCTTTGATGGGCTCAAGTCGGCTATGCGTAGCCCAGAAGTACCATTTTTTCTGCAAGAATCGCGCCTCATTTTTATCTGTTGCATTCCATGTTTCCCGTAGAGATTCTACGATGGCATGGGCTCGTGCTGTTTTCAAGTTAAGTCGCTTGAGCGACGCCAGTTTTGCTTCTTCCTCTTGCGAGAGTTTGTATTTTAAATAATCAGCAAAGTCTTCAATGGCCGAAGATTCCCGCGTATCTGCAAGATAAACAACCTTTGACATGCGCAGATCGCCCAAAACGGTGATATACTCATGGCCTTTCTTTTTGGCAACTTCATCTATGCCGACATCGGTCAGGCTGCTTAGATCTGCTTGCTGGACAGCTTGGTCAACATAATGTCCCAAGATCCGCCACAGGCTGTCGGGATGCACATGCAATACAATCAGATTTTTTACATTCAGGACAGCTAAAATGAGAGCCTCGCTTGAAATCAATCGTCAGATCCAATCGCCTATTACTGGGGTCAAATTTGACATCCGATACATACCACGGCTCTTCAAGACCAGGCGCTAAACTAAAGAGTTCTGCTGTTGCCATATTATTCCTTTCTGATGTCTTGTTTGTATTGCTCATCAAAAAGGAATTTACTAAAATTACCACAATTTTACCCACTCAATGTTGCAGAGAACCATTTTTTTTACTTTCCATTTCTTCCCGTAGACTCTATTCGCATTTCTTTATTTATTAATAATTTTGTTTCACTGGTGTCCGGTTACCGGACACCAGTGATTTTGTTTGTTTTTTAGATCATGTTTGGCTACCTTTTCAGCGAGTCAGGAGCGGAAAAGGCCATACGCTGGACCAGTCGCTCAAAAACAGGTGTAGCAGGGACTCTTATCTCATTTGCACCTCCAGGAAGATGATGACTGCAAATGCTCTCCGTGATTTGATAACATGCTTTTTGCACCAGCAATTAGCAACTAATTGAAATTGAGAAAGCATAGCCTTGTCTTCATTGTCTGAATCACTTGTGATCGGTGCCGGACCGGCCGGCTTGACAGCGGCTTATGAACTTGCAAAACTGGGAATGCGCTCGACAATAGTAGAAGCGGATGCACAGGTCGGCGGCATTTCACGTACTGTGAATTATAAAGGTTATCGTTTCGATATTGGCGGACATCGTTTCTTTTCGAAAATTCCGTACATCAATAAACTATGGCAGGAAATTATCGGCGATGATTTCCTGTTGCGGCCGCGACTCTCCCGTATTTATTATAGCGGCCGTTTCTACGATTATCCGCTCAAGCCTCTCAATGCGCTGGTGGGATTGGGTCCTCTGGAAGCGGTTCGCATCGGTCTTAGTTATTTCCGCGCCAAAGTGCTTCCATATGGCGATGACAACAACTTTGAGTTGTGGGTGGCGAACCGGTTTGGCTATCGTTTATACGATATTTTTTTCAAAACCTACACGGAAAAAGTCTGGGGCATTCCATGTGATAAAATTTCCGCGGATTGGGCAGCCCAGCGCATCAATAATCTCTCACTATGGAATGCCGTGCATGACGCGTTTTTTCTAAACCGCCACAATGACAAACGCATTACCACGCTTATCGAAAAGTTTCATTATCCCCGCCTCGGCCCGGGTATGATGTGGGAATGTTGCGAATCACGGCTGGCGCAGCAGGGTAGCGAAACGCTCCGCGGAGTACGCGTCGAGCGCCTTCGCCATCGCAATCGTCGCATCGAGAGTATGTATGGTACAACCGATGACGGTCTTTCCATCGAATTGGACGGTAAGCATTTTATTTCAAGCATGCCCTTACGAGAATTGATCTACGCCCTTGATCCTCTGCCGCCGCATACTATTTTACAGGCAGCGGACCGCCTGCACCATCGCGATTATCTAACCGTTGTGCTTATTATCAATCGTAAAGACGTATTCCCCGATAATTGGATTTACATTCACGCGCCGGATGTGAAACTCGGTCGCGTACAAAATTATAAAAATTGGAGCCCGGATATGGTGCCCAATCCAAACCATACGCTGCTCGGCCTCGAGTATTTTTTATGGGACAAAGATGAAGAATGGAACTGGCCAGAAGAGCGTATGATTGAAACTGGCATTCGCGAATGTACAAAAATCGGTCTTATCGAACCTCACGAAGTGATCGATAGTACCGTGGTGCGCATGAGAAAAACGTATCCGGTCTATCATGAGAATTATCGAGATAACTTAAATATTCTACGACAGTACTTGGCGAGTTTTTTAAATTTACAAACAATCGGCCGTAATGGTCTGCACCGATACAACAATCAGGATCACTCGATGCTCACAGGCATTTTTGCCGCACGCAACATCACCGGTGAAACCAACGACGTGTGGATGGTTAATACCGAAATGGTCTATCATGAGGAACTGAATCCAGAAAAAGCAAGGGGCGATGATCAACAAAGGCCCGAAATGGTCTTGGACCCGGCTACAGCTAGATCCATTCCATCTTCAAATTAAATCATGGAATAGATCACAGCTCCATCGAAAAGTGCTAAAAGTTCCGGTCACGTTTTTCACCAAGACTATCGTTTTGCTGGCATCGATCTCCAACCCGTATTTCGATCATGACTGTATTTTTTGTTAATATGGCATACCGGGGCCGGAAGTTTGTCTGACGATGGTATGGCGTGAGAATGAGGCTTTTTTTTATACGGGGAGTCATGATGGTCGATAGCCACAGACATCTACTTTTCATTTTTTTAGCGGCCATTCTTCTTCGAATGGGTCTGTTTCTTCTGATCGGTCCCTGGAAAGTCGAAGTCTTTATAAATAAACTGCTTGTAAGTGATGCTGCAGAATATCACCGCATTGCAGTGAATTTGTTGGACCATCAGACTTTTTCCGCTTCATCCAAAAGTCCGTACGAGTCCGATACGACCAGAACGCCAGGCTATCCTTTTTTTCTGGCCGTCATCTATGCCATGGTGGGGCAGCATCCTTTCATTGCGATTTTTGTTCAAACAATTATCGGAGCTTTTACCTGCCTTCTCCTCTATAAAATAGCCGCTACTCTTTTCAATGAAAAAATAGCCGTTGCCGCTGGCTGGCTTCTTGCTTTCGAATATACAAATGTCATCCACACAAACCTGTTGCTTTCGGAAACAATGTTTCTTTTTATTTTCTGCTCCAGCATTTTTTTTCTGGCAAGGTTCATAACGACAAAAGACAATAAGGACGTGACCCTGGCTGCGATACTCCTTGGGCTTGCCACACTTTGCCGGCCTGTGAGCGTTTATTTGGTCATTTTTTTGATCGTCGTTTTCTGCTTCCGGTTCAGAAGCAATCTGATGATCGGCATGAGAAAGTATGCGTTGTTTGCCTTTGTTTTCTTTTTGACGATTGCGCCATGGATGGTTCGCAATTATGTCGTATCCGATTCGTTCACGATTTCTTATCATCAAAGGGCGGTGATTAGATGGAACATGAAACACGTCTCCGTTTTGTTACGGGCATCGAAAGATCCTCGCCCGTTGGCATCTGGCGTTGATCTGAATGCCAATACAAAGATGAATGATATGGAAAAACTAAATCCCCGTACATCCTTATTAAATAAAATGGCTCAAGCAGTCGTTCTTGACACAAAGAAATACATATCGGGAGCAATCCATTTTTTCATGCTGCCCGGAAGCAACAAGCTCCTTGAACTATTAGATCTTCCCGTTTATAGACTGGCCAACATCAATACGAACAAAGGTCTATTGGAAAAAGTAACCGTACTGACCCGGAATCGCAGTGTCGGGAGCTTGGCCTGGCTGTGTTTTTGCACAGTCGATCTGCTTGTTCTTTATATGACCGCTGGTTTGGGATTTTTCACCCTTTATAGAAGTGAACGTGTTAAATTTGTGCTGCTGATGGTGATCATTTTTTACTTTACCATTGCTTCGGCTCCTTTCAGTTTTACGGACCGCTACAGACTTCCCATTATGCCTTTCGTTATAATATTCTCTATCCATGGAGCCTTTTTTCTGCAAAGAATACTTCTGGAAAAGCTAAGGCGCTGATATGATGATGAATCAACCACCGACGATTTCCTTGATCGTACCTGTTCATAACGGCGGCGAAAAATTCAAACAATGTTTAGCGAGCCTTTTAAAAGTCGATCCAGCACCGCTGGAAATTATTGTCGTCATAGATGTCGCTTCGGACAACTCACGGGACGCCGCTGAGTCGGCAGGTGCGGTCGTCTTGACGACCACCGAACGATTTGGACCCGCACATGCACGCAATCTCGGTGCGTACGCCGCACAGGGCGACTTGATTTTTTTCGTCGATTCTGATGTGACGATCGAGCCCAACGCCATTAAACAAGTGATCGCCATTTTCCAACAGGAACCGGATCTGGCTGCGGTAATCGGCTCCTATGACGACGCACCCGCGGAAAATAATTTTCTGTCACAATATCGAAATCTGTTGCACCATTACATCCATCAAACCAGCAACGCAGAGGCTTCGACCTTTTGGGGCGCTTGCGGCGTCATACGACGGGATGTTTTTTTGCAGATTAACGGCTTTAATGAACACTATCGCCAAGCCTGTATCGAGGACATCGAGCTAGGCTACCGGTTAAAAAGGGCAGGCCACCGCATCCGTCTGGTTAAAACGCTCACGGTCAAACATTTAAAACGCTGGGAAATAGCCAACATGCTCAAAACCGATTTCTTCCGGCGGGCACTGCCATGGACGGAATTGATCCTGCAGCAGCAACAGTTCATTAATGATCTTAATTTAAAAACCTCAAATCGCATCAGCGTCGTCCTCGTTTACGGTATCCTTGCCACGTTGTCCGTCTCCTGGTGGAGGCCGGTGTGGTTGTACGTGAGCGCCATACTCGCACTGTTACTGGTATCTCTAAATATGCCGGTTTATTGCTTCTTCCGACGCAAACGCGGTTATCTATTCGCACTTCGGACCATCCCCTGGCATTGGCTTTATTATCTATCTGGTGGACTTGCCTTTATCTTGAAAACAGTACAATTCCAATTCAGTAAACTATTGTTGAAGAAAAGCGGATCGATTCAATTACAATGATAGGTTCAGATGATTTCATAAAGAAGCAACTGCGTTGCATGCCGAAGCCGCTTTCCGCGTTACCAAAACCGACCGCCAATCGTACGATTGAACACCAGACGCGGGGGAAGGGAAAAGCCTGTTCATCATTCTTCCTTTTTCGCAAAGATTGAAAATCCGCCGGAGACTTCATATTGCATTACCCTGACAGATAGCCTGACTTTATGCCCAATCGTCATTGGCTGATCCATTCCCTGGTAAGGACCCTGTGAAGTATACTGGTCAAGGCATTCTTTCAAAATGTTCATGATCTGTTTTTCGTGAACAAGATGATATGGAATAGAAACCAGCGTAGTGAGAACACCCTTACGCCTGAAAATTGCAAATCACATATTTCCAGGCTTCATTCAAGCTGCGGATACCTTAAATCACCTCAGGGGAGATCCAGCCAATCAACTAACTGGCGGATACGCGTTTGCCAGGTGTTCTGCGAAGCATAGGTGAGAATCGGACTTTTATTCAGGGTGGCGAGTGTGGCCAGGATTGATCTCAATTTTTCAATACTTTCATCGAGCGTTTTGTACCTGTACACAGAGTTATGGCGCGGCAGATCCAGATCATGCTGGCTCAATTGAGGAATTCCCATCCCGAGATACTCCCAGGATTTAATCGGCTGCATACCGTCGAGGTGATCACCACAATATGGAATAATCCCCACGTCAAAGTTTTTCATATGCTGAATGGCTTCGTGCCAGAAGCAACTGGCCCGTGCCGTGATGTTGCGTGTGCGCCACGGATTTCGGGTGCCCACGATTTCGAAACGGATGTCTGGAAATTGTTCGGCGAGCGACCGCACCAGATCAAGATCGAAGCGCGGCAGGTCCGCTAATCCGGCAAAGCCGACCAGGGGAGTATTGCCTGGGGACGGAATTTTCGGCCGAATCCAGGCGCAGGCATTGGGAAGATAGCGGATCCCATAAAAGTCCGCCATGCGACGAGAGGAGGCCACGGCGAGATCTGCCAGCGCGATCATTTTCTCTTCGATGGCCGGATCAAACCAGCCTTCGCCGAAGTTGTGGCGCCAGTCGTCCACGCAACGGTATATGGTTTTTATTCCAGCAACCCTGCAATACTCCAAATATCGTAAAAAATTCTCACTCGGTTTGCAAAACATGCCGATTTTCGCTTGTTCAACGGATTTCTCAAGCGCCGGTATGACATATTCTTCACCTCGCGGAATGATTTCCAGATAATGATATTTGGCTTTGAGTTCGCTGCGATCGCCATGAATAAAAATGCTGGGTTCGCCGGAAAGCGCACGGCCATACTGTTCGGTCGAATTGCCGCCATCATGCCAGCCGTTTTGAGAAAACAGGTACCAAAAATAGTTCACCGGTTCTCCTCTGAAGACAGAAAAATTCGATCGGCCACCTGGTCCGCCGTGACGAGACGGCCTACGCGAGAAAGCTCATCGAGCAATTCATCGTAATGCGCGAGCCAGTGTTCTGCATAGCAGTCATGTAATCCAATAGCGATAAAAGAATTTTTATGGAATCCACGAAGTCTGGTCAGCCAACCCGGGTAGTCATATCGGCCGGTATGCAGGCCATAATCATCAAGCTGGACAGGGATTTTGACAATTCCCCCCTGCAGCGTGGGATCGTCGAGGGCGAGTGCTTTCGACCAACACAAAAGCCAGTCAAAGTTGTAATAAGCCAGGTTGAATTCACTCAGTTCGGGTGTCAGCTCTGACCTTGGAGGACGGTAGCCGCGCACCTGGAGGTCCATCCTGCGCGAGCGTGCGAGCTGTTCACTGCCTTGAAGGGCATGATCGAAGGAATGAAAACCTAAAGCATGTCCACCTGGTGCAATCAATTCGACTTTAGATTTGTAAAGCGCGGCAAGAATGTTGTAGGTCACGCGTACGCCGTGCCGAGATTCGATCACCAGCATTTCGTTAAGAGCCGACCGGCATTTTTCAGGATCTATGTCCGTATCGATGTTCTCTTCGATATCGTGAAAGATGCAGATTTCTTTGTGGTGGGGTGCGGGAGCTGTTGCAGGCCGTACTTCCAGCGGAACAATTTTTTCGATATTATCGTTTGGCACGATCGTCCAATACTCGGTATCGAAAAGCTGGCAGCGGACATGGCTGTAACGCTCGACCGGGCTGTTGTAAATGCGCCGAAAGAGATCGGGGATCAGTTGTTTTTTTGTACGGCGCAACACCTCATCTGCAACCGGTATATAAACCGCAGTGATTTGTCGCGAGGCGGCAAAATCGAGGACAGCATTGAGCAGAATGCGTGGCCAGGATTTGAAGCGGGATTCGATTCTGGTTTTGGCAAGCGATTTATATCGCGAACTGCGATAAATCTGCTGACACAAATCTGACTGCAGAACAGTCACGATCAATTTGTCGGACCATTGAAATAGACCGGCTGCAGCAATGAGTCCCACTCTGCCAAACTGCTGCTGATGCCAGTTGATCGCCCGGTCATTAAAAAGTTCTTCAGGGAGTCCTCCCAGTTCGTCGGAGTATACATTCAACTGGTAGGGAATTCCGCTGCGGAGCACCTCGCGAGGAAATCCGCGCCGCTCCAATAATAGAAATGTATCCGGATATGGTTTGGGCAGGGCGGCTACGTCATGCGAAAACCAATACCGTTCTGGAAAAGCCTTTTTTACAAAGGCTGCTGCCGGCGGAGAGGCTTTCATGATGTACCACGCCTCGCCTGATTAAGCTCTTTCCATACGGTCTGAATGGGTTTCCCAAACCAGCGCGCATGTCTCGCTAAAAGATGCTCACGTTCAGCACCAGGAACGCCATGCTTATCTAAAATCCGTTCCATGGTCCTTATGAGGTTTTGCTTTTCCCTCAAGGTGAGGCGAATCTCTTCGTGATCCCGGTAACAATAGAGACTTTTACCGACAATTGCAACAGAAGCCCCTCGTTCCAGCATGGTCCAAATCAGCTCATAATCGTCAATTCCCGGCGCATCGCCGAGCGATTCGTCGAGGCAGCCCACCTCTTCGAGCTTTTTTTTGTTAAACAGGAAAAAATGAGTGAGATAAGCCGCTTTGCGCTCGAGGTTAGCCTGACTCTCATAGCCAGACCATGTGATATGGCTGCTGATGTGTTCAAGGGGTGTGAGGCCATCCGCAGCATATACTGTCAGACCTGTACTCACAATATCCGCGGAAAAAGGCAGGCATTCAGCAACGGCATCGGAAAGCAGCCAGTCATCCGAGAGCAAAAAGCCCACACGCGATGTAGTGGCTGCGGCGATACCGGCATTGAGTGCACCGGGAAATCCCCTTCCGGGTTTTTCTCTAATAATTCTCAACGAATGAAATTCTCGTCGCAGCGCAGCAAGAACAGCGAGATTCGAAGCGGGGGTTTCTGGGGATATTACTATGAGTACATCTGAAAAAGCGCTTTGCACAAGTGCCGACCGAACCGATTGCTCCAGCCAGCGATCATTTTGACGCAGCAAGGGGATTATGATTGTTGCGCAGGGTTGAGGATTCATGGCCTGTTCCACCTAGGATTCCGCAAAGGGCTTTGTTTGTGTATCGATCCCCTGTACCTTCGCCAGTTCTGCCCAACTGCAAACCATGGGATCATTGCACACTCCTCGAATGCACGTTCAGCAGCTTGCGAAAATCCTCAATCTGCCGTGCAAGAGAAAAACGCTCCGCCGAAATGTGCGCACGCCGAGCGAGTTCGGCCAGCCGATCGGGATCTGCCGCCAGCGCGCGCAGGTGCAATCCCATTTCGGCTGGAGACCTGGCCAAAAGGCCGTTCTGATTATGAACCACGATTTCAGGGATACCTCCACGTGCTTCGGCCACAATCGGAACACCAGCGGCCAGAGCCTCCAACAATGCCAGTGGGCAACATTCGATTGCCGTGTCGGTTGCATAACAAAATACATCAAAAGTGCTTAAAAGACGTGGGACCTCATCGAACGGGATATATCCAGGAAACAAAAATTGGTCAGACACTCCGAGCTGCTGCGCTTCCAGTTCAAGGATCCTGCGCCGCTCCCCGTCTCCGGCAATAATAAAGGTAGCGCCCGGGACATTAAAACCTATGGCTGTGCGCACCCAATTCATGGGGATCTTGCCTGGCCGCAGCCCGCTCAGTCTGCCAATAACAAATCCTTTTACCGCTTTCATTGGTTTTTCTTTAAAGCGTGCCAGATCAATTCCGTTGGGGATGACGACGACCTTCTCTGCTGAATGATTCGATAGCTGACTTTTCTGAAAATCCGCAACCAAAACGTATTGATCATACCCGGCCGGTGCGGGAATCACGGCGTGATGCAAAATCAACACCAGCCATGGGCGTTTTTTCGCCGTTTTATCAATACCGTTTATATAGGATCGCCACGGATCCTTTCCCCACCAATGGAAAAAAATCACATCCGGCTGAGAGTCTCCGAACACCTCCTGTCGGGCGGCCGGATCGTTCAATACGGACCAGTGCTGGTCGATCACGGTTACGCCTGCTTTATTGAGCGCCGCAACAAAGGATCCGTGTGCCATCGTTTCATTAGCACTGCTAAAATGTAAAACGCGATGAACATGCTCCTGGAGCGAGAGAACCAGATTCGCCAAAACCGTTTCCGCACCACCATGCGCGAAGGTTTCGATGACCGAGAGGATGTTCAAAGTCCCTCCGGCTGTCGGTTGTTTGACTTTTGCTCAAGTAGCCCTGCAAGTTTTGCAGCGAGGTTCTTTTGAGTCGGGTCAATGGATCCCGGCAATATTTTTTCGACTAAAAATGGAAAGTCATTTTGCGCCGCAGCCGCAGACAACTCCGAATAGAACAGGATATGATCTACAGCAGCATATTTCTTGGGATTCTGCAGCAATGGTTCGTTATCCTGCTGCAAAAATACAATCTCGATGTGTGGAAGTACTTTTTTCACAAACTTTGCAATCTCGACATCTTCCACCAGGAGCAAATCCGGATCGCTGATACGGTGTAGTTGTTGGAGAATTAAGCGGTCTTCAGATTTGCGATCATGCAGCCTGATATATTTTACGTTAACTTTTTCTTTTTTCAGCTGGTCTGCGAAAGACTGTGTGAGCCGGTGTAATCCATTCTGCGACGAGATGAACAGCAATCGTCTTGCTAAAGCCGGGCCACGTTGTCCAGCGCCAATCGCTTCTATCAGAATTTGTTCAAATTTCCTGGCCGCATCAGTGATTTCATATTGCGCACTTTTCTGGCGGTTTTGCTTTCCCAGCCGTTTTCGCAGTAACGGTTCCTGCCACAATTTTAAAATCTTTTTAGCGAGCAACTGATAATTATTTGGCGAAATGAGATAGCGTCTGTCGATCAAGTCCGTGACTCCGCCGACAGGCGTAGCTATCACTGGAAGAGCCATGGCCATAGCCTCCAGCATGGCATTCGGTGTACCTTCATTGATAGAGGTGGAGACAAAGAGATCAAGTGCCCGCAATATTTCCGGAATGTCTGTCCGCATGACAAGGAATGTAACCTTGTTGGAAATTCCTAGTTCACGTGCAAGTCCCTGGAGCGCCTTATGCTCACCCCCATCTGGACCCACCACAATAAAGCGCAATTTAGATTGTAATATGTTGCTATTTTGGCACATTAGAAACGCGATCGCGCGAACCATAGTGCCTATGTTTTTCACGGGAGCCAGACGGGCGACGGTTCCGACAACAAATTCGTCATGCGCGATGCCAAGCACCTTGCGGCACTGCCGTCTCGAAAGTCGGCCAGGATTAAACTGATTGCGGTCTATACCGTTTAGGACAATCTTGACCTGCTTTTTCGTCAAGCCGAAGCGTTTGCGCTGCGATGTAAGAAGACGATAGACGGAGCGAGATTCGCACACCACGCGCGTTATTCCAGATTTGTCATTAATCCGCTCCGCCAGGGCCGGGCCATCGACCCGCTCCACAATCGCCCGCACGCCCGCGACGCGGGCTGCAGCCGGCCCATCCCGCCAGGAAAATACCACAACGACATCGATTCGATCATTTTGGAGAAGATGCGTCAGCCGTTTGCGCCAATCAATGCGCGCGAGCCGGTCGATGGTGTTCCAGGCTTTGTCTCTTCCCGGCCGTGTGTGGCCAAGGTAGATCGGTATTTGAAGGGCAAAAAAATCCTCGAGCATCATTCCGGGGCGAAAGGCATAGAGAAAGGGAATGAATCGTTTGCGATCCAAATGCTGAAGTATGCGATAGCAGGCTCTCTCCTGCCCTCCGATTTCAAGTTGATCACAGATAAAGCCGACCCGGATTTTGTCGGATTTTCGCTGCATCGTATCTTTCACTTACGCCTCCTCTGGCGCAACGTGAGGCAGCGTTTGCAAAAGAAGACGGTCATACATTGCGGCCCGTTGATCCCAGGAGTGTTCAGCAATCATCCGTTGCATCACCCGGTGTTTGTCCGGAGGATGATGGCAGTAAAATGCCGCCTGATCGGCCATTTCTTCCGTATCATCATAAGCACACAGCATACCATGACCCAACCTGCTGATCAAACCAGCGTTTGGCACCGGCGATTCACAAACAACGGGAAGGCCGGTTCGCAGATAATAATATATTTTACTGCTCTCATTATGCTGGACCACTCCTTGAGCCAACACGATTCCAACCGCGGCATATCGCTGCCAATCCCAATACGCGTTGTTTTCGATGGCGCCGACATGAAGCACGATCTGCGGATCGAGAAGGTTGGTTAAACCAACACCCATGGCAACCAGTTGGATTCTCCGCGCTTTTAGCGCTCGACCGAGTCGGTTCAGGCGTTCCTGCCAGATCCGGTTTACTTCAGGCTGACGGGTATTATCATAGAGATTGCCTGCAAAGATGGCGACCGGATCGCTTATCCCCATACGGGTGTACGGATTCGGGCCCGGTTCCGGAATGACCGCATCCACACCGGTTGGTATCAGAAATAATTGTTTATCGCCATGTTCGCTGCGAAAGAGTTCGAGGCTTGCTTGTGTCAGTACGGTAACCGCGCGGCTGCGTTTTGCCACCTCGCACTGGAGCATAAAAAGGTCCTGGCGGACATCTCCATGAAAATGAACCCCGGGATGCTCGGAACTGGCGATCACCGAACCAAGTTTTGAGATAATAAAAGGGTGTTCGCCTCCTCCCTCTTTGATCAGTGTTCGCATGCCTTCGTGAAAAACGGTTTTGATAACAGAATACTCATCCCAGCGCACCAGGTTAAATGGCACTTCTCGCAAGTTCGGGCTGACCACGGCGATCTCGCGCTGGCGGTTGATGATGATATCGACCTGATAGCCACGCCGAGCCAGGGCCTCGGCCATTCGAAAGAAGCGCAGATGGCTCATGCCGGCGGTCAACAGGGTCGAGTAGTTATCCCGTCGGTAGACAAAGGCAATGCGGATGCTATTCCGCAAGTCAGGCGCTGACAGCATGGGAAGTTCAAACCTCAAAGAATGGCTCCACTTTTTTCTAACGAGTCAAATCCGGACCGAAAAACCGGTATCAACCTGCCAGCCGAGCTATTTTTTCATGCAGGATTTTTTCAAGGCCCAAAAGACACACCAGAGTAATACCGTTGCCCATTTTTCCATCACCATCATTTTCAGCCTGTCATGAGATTTTTGGCCCGCTTCCATTCGATTTAATATAGGCATCCACCACTTTATCGGCCGTACCGAAAGCCATGCATCTTCCGTGATGCAGCCACAGCGCTTTTTCACAGAATTGTGTGACGAAGCTCAGATTATGCGTGGCGACAACATATGTTTTGTCACCCTCTTTACGGACGGCGAATACGGATTCGCACTTGCGCTGAAAGGACCGGTCCGCAGCCGACAAAGCCTCATCCAGCAAAAACAGGTCCCTTTCAATATAACGGGTCACAGAAAACGCCAGTCGAGCAAACATACCGCTGGATAGGGTTTTCAGTTTGGCATTTCTAAAGTCTGTCAATTCGGCCCAGCTCAGCAGCTCCTCCATTGCTGCAAGAACAGTCTGCCGCCTCAATCCGTAAATGGCACCGTATAAAATGGCATTTTCTTCAACGCTTAAATCATCCAACATACCGATTCCATATCCGGCCAGAAAAGTGACCGTACTTCGAACCTCCAGTCGTCCGTGATCGGGGCGCAACAATCCGGCGATAATTTTCAACAGGGTTGTTTTTCCAGCGCCGTTGTTACCGATGACTCCGATTTTCTCCCCTCGCATGATGTCGAGGTTAACATCACGGAGGGCATCAACCATAAACGATTGCGCTGTACGATCCACCACGGAATCGCGTACCATGGTCAGCAATGAAACACGCCCCTGGCGTACCGGAAAGCGCTTGGAGAGATCACGTATGCGTATGATGGGATCCATCAGGCACGCTCCACAAGCCGCGGTTCTATCCTGTTAAACAGCATCAAAATCGCCGTTGCCAGGACGGCATGGACGGCGAGCCAGAGAAGGTAGTGGTTTATGGAAGGTAATTGTCCTTCAAGAATAATGTCTCTCGAGTAGGTCATCAGATGGGTGAGAGGATTGATCAGGAGAACGACTCGTGCTGTCCTGATGGTATCTACAAAATTGATAGTGAAAAAAATTGGGCACATGAAAAAGAAAAGGCGCAGGATCACTTGATAAATATGAAAAATATCCCTGACAAAAACGTATAGCATTGCCAGCAAGAGGGAAACCCACAGGACGAACAGCATCTGCAGGAAAAGCACAAAAGGTAAACCCAGTAACGCCCAGGTCTGCTGGACACCAGTGGCGAAACCAATACCCATAGTGATAACCATGGTGATGATTAATTCCACGGTTCGCGAAAGAAGGACGCTGATAACAAGCAGCGATTTGGGAAAAATAGTTTGCGTGGCCAATTGCCGCATGTTGCTAAATACGGGCAGTGCGGCGGTCGTGACATTGGCAAAGTGGGTGTAGTGAACAAGGCCGATAAGCACATAAAGAGCGTAATGTTCGGTTTGATCCGCAAACCGTTTGCTGAACATGACATAAATGATACACAACAATAACAGGGGGTTGAGAAAGCTCCATAAAAATCCCAGTATCGTGGATTGGTCCTTGAGTTTGATTTGCGCCAGTGTCAATTCACGCGTGAGATTCCAGTAGCTGGCAAGTGAATGGATAATCGCCGATTCTGTTTGAAAGGATCTGTTTCGATTCACCGTGTCGTCTTTAATTTCTTTCAATAGACGATCCTGTCAAAAAGAGTCAATTGATGGATCTTTTTAGGTCCTGCGCGGTGATGTTGCGGACCCGACGTGGCAGGAAGATACAAAACCTGCCCCCACGGCGCCCGAAGCAGCATTGACGTCGGGATTATTCGGAAAAGACGAATGGGCCCGTCCCTGCTCTGTCCTCAGGATTTTAGTTCGGTCCGGATAAATGACTGCAGCATGGCCGCATTCTCCTCGGGATTCCGCGACAGGGCAAAGCAATAAACGCGACTTTTCCGCAAAAGCTTGAGGCTTAGATTCAGGCGCATAAAGCCGGTTTTGATCTGCTTCAGCACCTCCCATGTATTATGGCTGAAAAGGAATTCTACACCCTGAAACAGCCCAACACCCACGACCGCATCGCGGATAAGGGCCTTTAAAGCCATCCAGTACGATGCGGAATGAATACGGGGAGCACCGTTCAGCATTTGATAAGAGATAAACAATAGTGTACGTCGGAAAGGATGGCGCTGGATACGGTCCTGCCAATATTCGACATCGACAAATGACTTGATGCCGTACTCCATACGGTCTACTTGGTACTTGAATTTTCCGGGGATCGCCTTCAACAGGCGGGCGTCATTCGTTCCAATGCGCATGGGGAATGGAAGTACCTGCCCGTATTTATTGACGAGCGGAGAATCATCCGAAATAAGTCCGATGCCATCTGAGTTCAGCATGGCCACAGCCAATGTGGATTTGCCGCTTCCCGGCAGCATCGGCAATATGATGGCCATTTCTCCGCAGGAGAGGGCCAACGCATGAATGCGCATCATCCTGTGGGAGTCGCAATATTGGCCGAAGCAAGAAAGAATCAGCAGCAAAAAGGATTCCTGCAGGAAATTCCGATCTGTCCCATAAATTTGGAATTCATTTTCCTTCTGGATGACCACGCCTTGATGAAAATAATCAATAATTTTGGTGGTGCCGTCTTTGAACACAATGTTGCGTGGAGATGAAAACGCCGCCTTGATCGGGGGAAAATCATTATAGGGAGGTGCAAAGGTATGGATCGTGACGATAGTGTGCGGCTCTCCCGATTCTTGAACAAAGAACCGGAATGGCCGCACCAGGGTTTGAATGATGTTGACGGAATCGGATTGACATTCTACTATAAAGCCATACATATCCAGAATCAGTTTATTCATCCGCTTCCCATCGTCCTTATAAATAGGATTTTCCTGTATGGCTGCGAGCTTCCCTCGTGACAATCCGCTGTTTCCGGAGCGAAATCAGTATAATTATGGATAGGATCGGAAATTCCCCTCCTGTCCAAATAAAAAAAAGGCGTATAAATGATTAAAAAATTGTCCCGCCTCCTCCCTCAGTATTATCGGGGTGTATCGTTGCCTCCGCTGGCACAGTTTTTTCGGTCAAAATGTAGATATTCAGATAGTAATAATCAAGAAAATTATCGAATGGGATTTGATCGAACGCGTGCACCTCTGAGATGTGACACTGCCTATACCTTGCCAGAAAATATTGAATCCGCCTGGACGAAGAACCCCCCCGGGATTATTCATTGGCCATGTCTGAATATTGGTTTCAGGTTGCCGTAGATGAGGAATAGCCGCTCTACAGCCCTCTTGATTCTTGTCTTTTGAATATATATATTCCGGTGATACGTGCCTGCAGATCAAGATGAAATCACAGTGCATGTAAAGAACATTGCGGTGTCATCGGATTATGAAGCTTTTATCGGTCATTCGAAAAATCGTCCTCCTCACCAATCCCCATTGGCCTTTCAATCTCGTCAATAAATTGCCGTATAAATTTGCCATATTACAGTTCATACAATTCAGCAGGCAATTTCCGGAGATTCATGCGTTGTATCTCCGACATGGTATGGTATATGAGAACTGGCAACCGGGGTTAAGCGATATTGATTTGACCGTGGTCATTAAGGATGAACAGGAATGGGATTCGGAATTTCATTTTCTATTGGCTTTTTGGCAGAAATTCCAGCGGATTCGCAAATGGTTGCCAATGCTCACGGATGTAAACATATTGTCGTTACGCCAGATGAAGGCTTGGACGGGATTTACCATTTCGGGTTACGAGGCTCGCGATTGGCAAAAAATATTCGGAAAAGAGTGCCCACGTGAAGCAGATACAGGATTCCCGGCCGACAGATTCCGGGATGCCCTGAATCATGCATTCGTCGTTTATCAATGGATTCTGTTGCCGCTGTTCCACCATCCCATCGACAAAGGTTCTCTGGCCAGGCTTCGGCTCTTGAGGATCGCCAATAAAATCATTCGTTATGGCATCCGGTATCAGAACAGTGATCAGGTAAACACTCTGTTCTGTCACGATTCGATGGATGATATTGCCATGATCGCCAATACTCTTTATAATTTGGAACGCTATGTGGTACAATTCAGCTCTAAGAATAATCCAGGTACTTCGGCTTCAACCGACCTTTTTCCCCCGTGGCACGAGTTGGATGAAGAATTTTCCAATTCCCAGATTACTAGCTCTTTACAAGAGATTCTCCCTTTCCTGGTTTCGATTTATCGAGAAAGCGGCCGGGATTTTGTCATTCTTCAGGCTGATTTGACACTGGCTGAACTTGAACATACTGTAAGGATTTTAAAGCATTCAGCAACAGCTGGCCTTCATTCACAGGTGATTTTGACCATGCCCATGTTTAAATATGCTCTCGCGTATTATTGCCCTGATTTGTATGCCAGCCTGCGCTGGAAAAGGAACCTGCTGTGGGGAAAGGATTCTGTGTACCACCTGCCGGCACCATCATTGAAATCTTTTACCTGGCAACTGCTGGACAGTATGGGCAAAGCATTGAATTTTGCTCAGAGTGAGGCGTTTTTCACTATCAAAGGGAGGGATGTCAATTTGTGTGACGATTTGGTCCGCGCTGTTGCGCAACTCTTGAAATTGCGACTCTATTTCGACAAAGGCATAGTCAGGATATACAAGCGTCAATGGCATGAAGAGCTGGCAAAATATTATCCGGTCGATTTTACAAACTTGGCGCACATAAAAGAGCGGGCCCAAATCGATTCGCTCCAGGATCGAATGTATTGTTATAAAGTTATCAGGAACCATTCAGATATGGTCTGCCGGCTTTTTGAACATGTGGCGCACTCCACAAATCATGAATTATTCACTTGGTACTCTATTTCATAAGTCCAGTGACATATTATTATTTTGCTGCGTGAAACAACGACCCGGATCCGGTGCGCAGCACCGGATCTCATATAAAATCAATCTGATAGCAATGCACAGAGGGTGACAAGTGCCCATTTCACAACCGCATAAAGAACAAGAGATTGAATGTTTTTTGATTCGGTGAACACCGAATCTGAGAACGAAACTGATTTTTGTGAGAGTTTCGCCAGCATAGTTGACAAATCGGCTCTTGTATATTTACATACAAACAGTTTTGCACATTTCTCGTACCTTTTCTGGAAATTATCATTCATCAAAATTATCGGTTATCCGTTCCTGTCAGTTTATCAGTTGACCCCCAACAAAATCAAAATTCCTATCAGTCACTTTTTTTGAAAACATCCGGCGCTGGTCCGGCCGTGTCAACCAGCTGGCGCAAATGCGGCGTGCAGCGTGCATGGAGATCAGAAGCGTTCAGCGATGTGCCATAAAAATCACTGCTGACCTGCAAATCATAACGATCCCGGGTGAGCGTCGACAGATCGTACTCTGCCTTCAATGCTTGCAACATCCATGCGGCGACGCTGTTGCCGCCGCCCGGCGGCCGCAAATCCGGTTGAACGAGCAGTATTTTTTTTTCGTGCCGTCATCGGTCCGTGATGCTCCCCTGAATTTTACACGAATCCGGAGTGATCAGATAGAGATAAAAGACCTCATCTGCCTGCACGGCCTTGGTAAAACTTTTTAACAGGGGGCGTTTTTGTGCATAGGTCGAAAGCAACAGTACGTTTTTTTGTTCCGCATCGGCCAAATCCTGAAGATGGCGAATGACATATTCCTTGTAAGCGCGGCGTTCCGGTTTGGTTTTGACCGGAAACTGTCTCCTCGGATCGCTCCAGACAATAAAGCTGCCGTAGGCCTGGATGGCCGGATAATAGAGCGGCTGATTCAGCCAGGCTGAAACCGATTGACTGACATAATCCCAATCACCGGCGATGATCGTGTCCTTTTGCAGCCCCTGGGTCTCAATATATTTACTGACTTGTTTGCTGGCGGAAAAGGGGTAAAGCATCTCCAGCGTACCTGCAGTCAATCCTGCAAGGCACTGTCCCATCAAGATCAACCGGAACAAACGCTTTTTTGTATCCGCTCTCTCTGGTTCACCTGGCTTTTCATTCCTTTTTATCCAATAACTGACCAGGAAAACCAGGAAAAGAAAACCGTGGTGGCGCAAAAAGCCGGGATGAAACAAGAGAAAGAATACGAGCAGGCTGCTGCTTCCCATGGTATAAAACATCCGCGCCCTGCGGCTGGGTGACACGATATGCAGCGCAACCGCAAAAACCAGGATGGAGAGACAAATTCGGGCCAGATACGTGGGGATGAGATTGCTGTTCCAGAAATGCAGCGTCAGCCGCGGTATGGGCACATAACTGGACCACACCGTTTGGGCGACATATTCCAGCCTGATGAGATTATGGAATGGATTCTTGACCATATTCCCGATTTCATGGATGCCTGCCGGGACGAGCGATTGCCATGCCAATCCAAAGGCGAATAATAACAGAATTAGTAAGACTGTGCCGAATAATAGGTTAGGTATGATTTTATTCCCCGATGATCCCAGCCAATCATACGCGAATAGGGTCAGGAAAAAAAACATAAAGAGGATGCCGATTACATGGGTGTTGATCAGCAGTACGCTTGCCAGAGCAAGCAGCCAAAGATTTTTGCGGGGCTGTGAATATAAAACCACTATCAACACGATGAGAAAAATGGCTGGCGCATAATTTCTGGCGATGACGGCAAATTCATAGAGGAAAAAATAGCTGAATGCAAGCAGGATTTTTTCGAGCCGTGAAAAGGGTGCATAACGAACGAACAGTGTAACGGAACCCAGGGCAAACAGCAGATGCAGGTACTGCATGGCGGATGGATCGACCGTGAAGAGCTGGAGCATTTTCAGCGAAAGATACCACAGAACCGGGTGACCAATGGTGTGAAGATGAGAGAATAATCCTGGCAGCGAGGTGTCCCGTGCGATCAGCCAGGCTTCCAGCTCATCCCGCCACATCTCATGGTGGGCTATAAGCAGCAAGCCGGCGGCCAGGTAAAGGATCAACCAGGAAGCCGTAAAACCATTTTTATGCAAAAAAATGGGTAACCGGCGAAATCCATCATTCAGAGTGTCTGTGATTTTTCCTCTTGTCATTTCTTTGCTTGTATTCGAGTATCGGAATTGGCAGGGCGATGATGTAAACACGCGAAGCAATATAGACAAATATCCGCAGCAAAACAAGAGGGTCTGTGTATCCACCGGGAAACGGCAACATGTGCTAAAGACCGCATCAACCAGAAATAGGTCAAATTATTGTTTTTCTGGTTCAGAGGACAGCTTCTTGAGCTTGTTTTTTATCTCTTCTGTTACGTTATACCCAAGCCGTTCTGCCATCTTCAAGTATTGGGTTGCTTTATCGATATCCTTGTTATCTGAATATAGAAAGCTCAAACCATAATAATAATTCAATTGTGGATTATTTTCTAAATCGGGATAAACTTTCTCAAACACTTCGATTGCACCGCCATAATCTTTTACCATAAAACAAGCCAAACCTTTTAAATAAAGAGCATCGACCAAATATGAGGATGAAGAATTTTCATAAATCGCTATTGCCTTGTCCAAAAAAGGAATGGCTCTTGCAGGCGAGTTGGTCTTGATGTGCAAGTTACCAAGGCCATAGTAGCCTTCAGCATTGTTGGTATCCAGTTCGATCAATTTTTCAAATTGCGTTATTGCCTCATCTATTTTGCCGGAATTTTGATAGGCAACCCCAAGATTTAGATGAGCAACAAAGTTGGAAGGCAAAATGGTGATTGACTTTTTGTACCAATAAATAGCCTTGTCATACTCTCCCAGGTAGCGATATAGTCTTCCCAAATTGTCCATTGCATCACAGAACAGAGAATCATGCTCTATCGCGATCAGATACTGTTCAATTGCATTTTCGGCATTCCCTTGCATTTCAAAATCGACTGCTGCAGTAAATGCTTTTGAGGCTTGACTATTTTCTGTGTCACAAAACATTTCGTAATGGCTGACTTTGGTTTGGTCGTCAACAGGCACAGAATCATAATCTTCTGTTTTGAAAAAGCGGAAAGTTGAGAAAAGCAGGATTGCCAGAATTGCGACCAGACCTATAACGTATTTTAATTGCATAATATTTAACCTTTTTTAAAATAGTTAACGTCTTGCAACAAAATCACCGGCCGGCACTGCATCGGAACAATGCAATGAAATGAAGCAAACACGACTGTCACCAATCACTCTCAGAACAAAAATTTGTTACAATTTTTGCATCGTGTCGGTCAGCTCTATATTCGGTGCGAAGCACCGAATACCCCAGAAAATCAATCTGATGGCAATACACCAAAGATGAAGGGTACCCTTTGCGCAACCCCATAAAGAATAGGCGAGTGAATATTTCTTGCTTCGGTTAACACCGAATCTGGGTCGGAACAAGTCCGGTCAAATTTTCGCTCTGAGGGCTGCAATTTCGCCGGGTGGTTTCCTGTGCCGGGGCACTGCTGTCTCCCGGGTTAAAAATTCAGCTTGCCGAAGATGGTGTATTTGCCATTTGTTATAATCGTTTCCGAAGGAACAATGCTCTTGTGGTTATAGATCAGTTTTGCCTCCGCGACAACCGGCGAAGTAAGCGTATAATCCTGATGGTGCTCGACAGCTTTGTGTTGGAAGGGTGTGCTGAATCCGCCTGCCTGCGCTGAATTTCCGATGGCAAAATGAATTGCACTTTTTTCATTTTCCAACGTGTAAGGAGAATTTTTATCGGCTCGACTGTTCAGTCCAAAGGCCACTTCCGCAATATATCCCCAAAACAGTTCTTTCTTTAAAAGCTTTCTTTGTTCTGCTGCTGTTTTACCATCCCCGATGATTTCCCTGACGAAACCGTTTTCTATGCGGTAGATCCAAAAATCTTTATTTCTTGAAATCGGTATATACCCATGTGTCTCTGTTTCGATAATCGTCCCGTCGCGTCTTAAAAGGGATTTGCCATTACTTCCATTGAATTTGTATTTTTTGTAAAAGTCGGCCAAATCCCTGGCATCACTTTCTCTGTCTTTTTGCAGGAGGTAGGAAAAAAGCGATCCTTCATGCTGGGGGGCACAAATTTCTCCAAACGGAATGTTGCCAAGTGCCATCCCCATTCCTTTTGTGATATTACCCAGATCCTCTTCCCATGGAACATTTCGGATGTCAAAATAGACATGATGTCCGGTCGCAAACTCGATCAACAGGCCGTCAGCCAGTCTCACTTTTGGCAGCAGAATTTTGCCCCTTGCCTGGATATCCAGGGGACTCTCGCGCATTACAGAATCCAGCATGGGGATTTGAAAGTTTGGACTGCTTCCGACACGAAATTCAAGCTTGTCTTTGAGCTGAAAAAGGGGTCGAGTCGCAGAGTACCTGGGCAGGCTCCAGACAATGTCAGCCGCTTTCAAAATATCAGCTATGCTGACCTTCTGCCCATTTTGGGTCCCGGTTGGGGGCAGATTCGCTCCATTTCGACCGGTTTGTTTGTGATGCAAAACAGGCAGTACTCGTAACTTTCCAGCCTTTTGCATTGCACGGGCCCATTCTTCCACCCGCTCATTCCTTTTGGGATCAGAGTCATCGACCATAAACAAGAGGGTTTCATTCTCTGAAGGAGAAAATGTTTGCTCGATAAAGTCGACAATATCGAAATGTTTCATTTTGTACCTTTGTTCAGGGGTGTTTCTTGTCGGGATATCTCTGTCAGAGTATGAATAGTGGTCAAGATTGAAAAAAAGTCAGTTTTGGCTAAGCGTTTCATTTGAGTTCCATCAATAGTGCCTGATTAAATCGCGTAACTTGCCGAAAAAAATCCTTATCTAGCCAACAGCAGCTTGACTACCTTCACAAACTCAGCCGACTCCATGCGGCAGAAGTACAATCCGCTACCTACAGGCAGGCTGAACTCATCGGTGCCATCCCAGGTTGTTTGGAAGTGGCCTGCTGGTTGTTGTCCATCCATCAAGGTCCGGATATGTCTTCCGAGTACATCGTAAATGACCAGACGAAGATGGACCGCTTGGGGCAAATCATACCCGATGGTAGTGGATGGGTTGAAAGGATTGGGATAATTCTGGGCCAGAAAATAGCGATTCGGTTCAGTCACAATTTGGTCTTTGATCCCGGTAACCGGGGCATAGGTGTAGGCGAACATTCCCAAAAATTCATTGGCGAGAAAGATCGTGCCGTCTGATCCAACCGCCACACCATAGGCAGCATTACCTTCATTGATGTTCGCGGTATTGGCAAAAGCAGCGCCATCAAAGCTGAAAGCCCGCAAGCCGCCGCTTCTACTTGCAAGGAAAACCGTACCATCGGGTCCAACCGCAACATCCTCTGAGTAACCAGCATCGGCAAGGTGCGCGGTTGCGGTAAAAGCACTCCCATCATAGCTAAAAGCCCACAGGCCATCGCCGCCATTGGCAAGAAAAACCGTGCTATTTGGTGCGACGGTGACGCTGTAGGAATACTCCTGGAGATCGACGAATGCGGTGTTGGTGAAAACATTTCTGTTATAAGTATACGCCCGCAGACCATCCTCGCCGTTCGCGAGAAAAATCGTTCCATCCGGGCCGACCTCTGCATCGAAGGCAAAACCACCATCATCGATGTGCGCTAAATTGAGAAGAGCGCTGCCGTTATAGGTAAACGCACGGAGGCCGTCATGGCCGTTGGCGAGATAAACCGTGCCGTCAGAACCGATTGCGATGCCAGCGGCATAGCCGTCGTTGTCGCCCACATCGATGTGGGCTCGATTCACCAGAGTATTGTTTCTAAAAGAATAGGCTCGCAACCCGTCTGTGCCGCAGGCGAGAAAGACCATGCCATCGGAGCCGACCTCTAAATTGTAGGCACATCCCCCATCGTTCGCATGGGCAACATCGGTGAAACTGACACCGTCATAGGTATAAACGCGCAATCCGTCATAGCCATTGGCCAGGAAAACGGTTCCATCAGGCCCGATCGCCACTTTATGTGCGTTGCCCGCGTCATAAATGCGGGCTTTATGGGTAAAAACAGCTCCGTCAAAAGTAAAGGCCTGCAGTCCTCCTTCCTGAATGGCGAGAAAGAGTGTTCCGTCCGGACCGATCGCCATGCTGTTGGCTTCCCATCCATAGTTTATCACGCCCGTTTCTGTAAGCGATGTGCCGTTGTAGGAATACGCGCGCAAATCATAAAATTTGTATGCGATAAACACCGTACCGTCAGATCCTACTGCCAGGGCGTGGGGATACCACGAATTATCGGTATGTACGGTCTTGCTGAACGACGTGCCGTTATAAGTATAAGCCCGCACGCCGTCCCCATCTGTAGTGAGAAAAACTGCTCCATCAGGGGCCACCTCCACGCTGCGGGCATAATCGCCGTCATCGATGTGAGCTGTATTGGTGAACAAGGTCCCATTAAAGGTATAGGCCCGCAGGCCGTCGTTGTAATTGGCAAGAAAAAGAGTGCCGTCGGAACCGAGCGTCACATCGGCGGCGCCGCCGCCGTCATCGATATGGGCGATGGTGGTGAATGAAGCCCCATCGTAGTGATAGGCCCGCAATCCATCACCGCTGTTGGCGAGAAAGACCGTGCCGTCGGAACCGACCGCGACACTCAAAGCCTTGCCGCCGTCATTGATATGGGCGGTATTGGTCAAAGAGCTGCCGTCGTAGGTATAGGCCCGCAGTCCATCATAACGGTTGGCGAGAAACACCGTGCCGTCCGGACCGACCGCCAGACCGAATGCATAATCACCGTCGTTTCTGTGTGCGGTGTTGGTGAAAGCACTGCCGTCATAGGTATAGGCTCGCAAACCGTCATTGCCATTGGCGAGAAAGACAACTCCGTCGGATCCTACCGCCACACCCTGAGGTATGCCAAAATGTGAATTGTGAGCGGTATTCAGGAATTGGTGGGAAAGTTGGGTAAAAGCGGTCGAACCCAGGCAGAACAGAAGGACGGCAACAAACGAGAAACGGGGCCTGTTCATGATATTCTCCCTCCTCCAAAGTGCAAAAGTCCAGGTATAAACACAAAAAGCCCACAAACAGTCCCACATGTCCTGCTCATGAGCTCTCATCATCACTCCCCAATAAAACCATCCCACTCTGTGCAGCCAACCTCAAATGCTGAACAAATAGATGGTATTACTATACGATAAAGAAAAACAATGGAATGCGCAACATATAAAACAACTATTTTTTTGAAATAGAGGTTCCAGCAATTTCCGACCCATGTCATTTCCACAACTGCAAAACCCCCGAGTCAAAGCTAATGGGGCAGACCAAATGTTCTCGCTTGGAAACGATTGCCCATGCTTGTTCGACCTTTCCCGGCGATCGAGCTTTTGATCATCGATCGAGATTCGTGTGCAGCCGATTTGCAAAAGGAATGCTGTCATAAAGTCGTATTATTCAGAGGTTTTTAAAATAAAAATTTTGAATTTCAAAAAATGATCATAAATTACCAAAAGCATCTTAAAATTTGTGATCGATGATCCCGAGATAATCGGGCGATCCGATCAGTGTTTGTAGTTCGCTGCTGGCTTTATTCGAGAAAACTGCCTGTCGGCAAATCATGCTTAGATAAAAATGAAACGGCTTCCTCATGAAGATGTACTGTCAAATCATTTTGTTATCAATTTTGTTGTGTCGCGCCGTATCAGCCCAACAGCCGATCCTGGTGACCGTGATGCCGGAACATACCAACATTGCTCTGGTCAATCCAGGAATGGGCTGGACGATCCATTTCTACTCCAACAACCCGGCAACGTATGGATCCCGGCTCGACTGTTCGGATACTCTCGACGACTTTCCGGGTTTGTCTACCGTATATCTGCGTGTGCCGTGGGGGATGGTTGAACCCGACGAAGGGCAGTACAACTGGGCGTTGCTCGATACACCCTCCCAACGCTGGATCGCCAAGGGCAAACGCGTTGCCTTGCGGCTGACGTGTTCTGAACAGTGGATCCCGTTTGCTACCCCGGAATGGGTCAAAGAGGCGGGGGCCAGGGGTACATTCTATGAATTCGGAAAAGGCCCGGTGGAAAAGAGCGAAACCTGGGATCCTTTTTTCGATGATCCGGTCTTTCTCGAAAAACTGGACAATTTTCTCGCGGCCGTTGCCGCACGGTACGACGGCAATCCAAACATCGATTTTATTGATATCGGCACCTTTGGACTCTGGGGAGAAGGCCACACCCATATGAGCAGTCGGCAGGACAATATCGATGTGCAAAAACTTCACATCGACCTGCACGTCAAACACTTTAAGCGCACCCTGCTCTGTATCAGCGATGACTTTGCCGGGTATAACAAACCCGGACGCCACTTCCCGATTATCGACTATGCCCTGTCCAAAGGTGTGACGCTGCGCGACGACAGCATTCTGGTCCAGCCGCCGCCGCTTTCGTGGTATCATGCCGAGATGGCCCAGGAATTTTGGCCTGCATTGCCGGTCATCCTCGAACACGAGCATTACGGGCCTTCAAAGGAGCGGGGGGCCTGGGACAAGCAGTTGTTGCTGCAGGCGGTCGAAGAGTATCATGCCAGCTACCTGTCGATTCACTGGTGGCCAGGGGAATTTTTGCAGGAAAATCGCGACATCATCGATCAGATCAACCTGCGGATGGGCTATCGGCTGCACCCGGTGCGGGTGAGCTGGCCCCAAACGGTGGAGATCGGCAAAGCATTTTTTGTGAGCTGGACATGGTCCAACCGCGGCGTTGCGCCCTGTTATCCCGGCGGTTTTCCCGCTCTGACGTTGAAAGACGATAACGGCGGCATCGTGTCGGTCCTCGCCGACGATGCGTTGAACATGCGCAACCTGCAAGTCGGGCCTTCTGCAGAACCCCCGACGATCCAGCTGGAAAGCAAATTCACCATCGGGCAATTTGGTCCATCCACCAAACCCGGTACCTATGAGGTGTATATTTCCATCGGCAGCCGCGACGGCACACCGCAGATCGCGCTTCCGTTGCAGGGCGACGACGGCCAGCAACGCTACCGGTTGGGCACGATACGGCTGGCAGAACCCGGGACCACAAACAACTGAACCGCCTGACCGTATGAATGGGCGATTGTCTCCTCTCAGAGGAAAGCGGACAAACCGGAGGTCGAAGACGAGAGGCACTTGATCAAATAAACAAGAGGTGTGCGCATACCTGAAATGCAATTTTGCAGCATGTCCGATTTGGATACCGATTGCAGAAAAGCGAAAAAAAGGAGATAAATAATTGAGTATTCCCGGTCTGACCGTTATCGGCGAGTCGATCAATGACTCTGTCCCCTCGACTCATCGATTGTTCGAGGAAAATGATATTGCGGGCATCGTTGATCTGGCACAATTTCAAGCTGAAAAAGGCGCGGCTTATATCGATGTCAACGTTGGTCCCCGTTCGCCTGGCTTTATGGCCGACGTGATTAAGAGAATTCAACAGCATATTTCGCTGCCGCTGGCAATCGATACCCCTGATCCTGAATTGGCGGCAGCAGGATTGGCGGCTTATGATGTCGAACGGGCAGGCAACAAAAAACCGATTCTGAATTCCATTTCCGAAGCTCGCCTGGAAATGTTCGACCTCTATGCCAAACAGCCGTTTATTCCCATTCTGCTCATCACAGAAGGCAAAGATGACGCCGGTGAAATCGGCATGAACAGAACAGCCGAGCAAATCTGGGCGACCGCGAAATCCATGGTGCGGTTCGCTCGCCAACACATCGACAACGTGAGCAATGATCAGCTTGTTCTCGATCCGGGTATCATGCCGATTGGAAGCGATGCAAAAGGGGATTTCAAGCGGCTCATGAATGCGATGACAAGGATCCATCAGGACAGCGATTTTACCGGCATCAACATGTCCGTCGGAATCAGCAATTTTACCCAGATGCTGCCTTCCAAGAAACCGGACGGTTCTCCATTGAAAGGTCCACTGGAAAGTGCTTTTCTCACCCTGGCCATGCCATTGGGATTGAACACCATCATCGGTTCCGTAAAAAGAAAATACTCGCTTTTACCCGATGATGATCCGGCCATGCAATGTCTAAAAGATGTGCTCAAGATGGAAGGGGTGCAAGGCGTGATGCGGGTGATGATGTATTGTTCATAAAAGCCCAGAAATCCCAAAGATGGAAATGCTGCAATTCGTTTCACGAAAAGACCGAGTCGATAGCAAAGCCTGTTTTGGCCTTTGCCTCAGCCTTTCAAATTAGGTTAAATCACACATCAGCCTCAAAATAAAACCGAGGAAAGTCCTTTGCCAAATGATTTGGTTTCTTTATGCAAACCTCCCATTTCTGCACGCGAAAGAAAATTCTCGCGGTTTTTTCTTTTTTTTGAAGACCTGATCAAAGTGCCGCTGTTTGGTTGTCAGCATTGTGGTGAATGTATTTTATCCTCGACAGCATTCATCTGTTGCCAGCGTTGCCCAAAACGATTGCGCAACGGTCCCTGTGGGGGAACCGGCGAAGATGGATCTTGTGAGGTGTATCCGGAAAGAAAATGCGTGTGGTACCGGATCTATTTTCGTTCCAGGAGGCTGCATCGCATCAGTCTGTTATACAAGCTGAACAAAATTCACAACTGGAACCTGGAAGGGACATCGGCGTGGCTGAATGTATTCAAAAAACGAATCGATGCACCCATCTGGCTGGTTCGCAATGACAAACAAAGAGTGAAGGACAGAATCGCTGATGACCTTCAAAGAGAAGCTTGAATCGAAACAATTCGTTTGGTGCGGTGAAATTGGACCGCCGCAAAGCTGCAACGGCGATGCAATCCGGAATAAGGCAAAATATTTCAAGGGCTTTGTCGATGCCGTCAATATCACCGATAACCAGACGGCCATTGCCCGCCTGTCGAGCATTGCATCTGCAAAGATCTTGCTGGATGAAGGCGTTGAGCCGATCATCCAGATGACCTGCCGCGACCGCAACAGATTGGCGATTCAAAGCGATCTTTTGGGCGCTGCTGCGCTGGGTATCCAGAATGTGCTCTGTCTGACTGGCGATTACCAGAAATTCGGCGACAACCCCGAAGCCAGGGGTGTTTTTGATCTCGATTCCATCCAACTGGTTGCGACGGTCGCCCAAATGAACAGCGGATTTTTGCTTTCCGGGACTGAAATGAAAAAGGCACCGGAATTTGTCATCGGTGCAGCAGCCAATCCGTTCGCCGAGCCGTTTGAGATGCGGTTGATCCGGCTCTATAAAAAAATCAACGCCGGGGCGCATTTCGTGCAAACGCAGCCGGTATTTGATCTGGAGATTTTCAGCCGCTGGATGGATCGGATTGTCGCCATGGGTTTGCATGAAAAAATTGCGATTATCGCCGGCGTCATGCCGGTCAAATCAGCGAAAGCATTGCTCTACATGAAGGAACAAGTGCCCGGCGTCAAGATAAATGCCGAATACATCGATCGAATGAGCCAGGCGGGCGATCCAAAAGAAGAAGGCGTCAAAATGGCGGTTGAAATCATTCAAACCGTAAAAAAAATAACAGGCGTTCGGGGTATCCACTTGATGCCGGTGATGTGGGAGAGCATTGCACCGACGATAGTCCAGGAAGCCAAATTGACCTGATAAATGAGGGAGAATGATCATGCAAGACGTGGTTGAAAGAATAGCCCATTGCATCGCCAAAGGGAAGATATCCAGATCAGCCTGGTTTCCACCCGACATGAAAGATCAAGACGGCGCTGATGAGATTGCGGCGGAAGCGTTAAAGAACGGTATTGACCCGGACGATCTTTTGAAGGGCTGCATGCTGGGAATGGATAGAGTCGGCAAAGAGTTTAGCGAAGGGAAGGCGTTTGTCGCCCACCTGATTATCTCCGGCGAGGCCATGAATGCGGTCATGAAGCATATCAAGCCATTCTTCGAATCCGATCAAGTGAAACACAAAGGAAAATTTGTCATCGGAACCGTTGCCGGTGATCTGCATGACATCGGCAAGAATCTGGTGGCCATGATGATCCGCGGAAATGGCTTTGAAGTGATCGATCTCGGCATGGATGTCCCGACCAGCAAATTCCTGGACGCCATTGTTCAGCATCCCGGTTGTTTTGTCGGGCTCTCCTCTTTGCTGACGACCACCATGCGCAACATGGAAAGCAGCGTCAAGGAAATCAAGGAAATATATCCGGATACCAAAGTGTTGATCGGCGGTGCCCCCATCACCCGGGATTTTTGCACCCGCATAGGCGCGGATTTCTATTCGCCTAATCCGCATGAGGCCGTGGAATATCTGAATAAGAATGTTTAACCGTGGTGTCCTGTCGTCAGACGGGGCAGCACTGACCCCGGTTACGGTGCAAAGCACCGAAAATCCGATAAATACAATCGGATATTTGTACCAAACGGGTGCAACCCAGATTCGGTGTTAACCGAATCATCAAACATTCAATCGCTTATTTTCTATGCGGTTGCGAAAAGGGAACTTTTCACCTTTTGCGTATCGCAAACAGGTTTATTTTCTGTGAGGATCCGGTGCTGTGCACCGTACAGGGCTGCAAATCGTGGCTAATGCAAATACAATAAAATCGTTAAGATGATTTTGATGAATTCGATCGATAAGAATTCGGCTGCTGAAGGTTCATTTAATATAAGGATCGTGAGAAGATGAAATTTACTCCCGCAGTTTATGAGCACGCTGCCAGCTTGATCGGCAAATCCCCCTGGGAAGCTTCCCGGGATGGTGAGATGCTGTTCCAGGGCCATAAAAAGGCGTTCGAACTGTATCACCATTCACCCGTCGTCGTGGGTATCGATATCTATAACCTGGAACCCGAAGCGTATGGCTCGACGATCGAAAAGCCAAAACTTAACGGCATTCCGGCAATTACCCATCATCTCTGCTCATCGATGAAGGAAATGAGCGAATTGCCCTTGTTTGATCCCCAGAGCGCCGGTCGAATTCCGATGGCAATAGAGGCCGCAAAGCGTCTTGCCCGCGTTCTTCCTGAAGCGGATGTCCGCATACCCGTCAGCGGGCCCTTTTCTATTGCCAGCAATCTGGTGCGATTTGAAACGCTGCTGTTGGAAATCGTCATGGACCCGGCGAGTGTCATGCAAGCTTTGAATCACATAGTCGAAGGACAGGTTAATTTTTGCAGGGCGATTGTGGAGCAGGGATTGGATATTGCCTTCTTTGAATCAGCCGCAACGCCGCCAATCATCCCGCCGCAGATTTTCAGCGATGTTGTGCTGCCGCCGTTGAAGTCGATCATCGATCAGGCCACAGCCATCGTGGGCCATCCGGTGCCCTGCATTATCGGCGGAGATACGACTTCCATTCTTGCATCGATTATGGAGACCGGCACAGGCTATGTCATTTGCCCTTCCGAGACCAATCAGCAAGAATTTATGGAACAGATGAAAAAGCATCCGGAAGTGATGGTCAGAATCAACATGGATCCATTGATTCTATCCGAAGGCGACCTGCCCGCTGTCTTTAAAGAGGTTGATCGCGTTGTCGCGTTGGCAAAAGGCAGAGAAAAGGTCTGTATCGGCACCGGCGTGCTGCCGTATGAAACCAAACCCGAAACAGTGCTGCAAACGAAAGAATATATCTCAAAATTGTAAATGAGAATTAAATCAACGATAGTATCAGATGGCCACAGGAGGGTTTTAACGATAGGTTCTTAGGGTTTCCCGCCTTGAACTTGGACTTGGCGGTTGCCACTTTTTTCATTTCGCATTGGGAACTTAATCTTTTTACCTTTTACCTTTTACCTTTTACCTTTTTCCTTGGCACTTTCTTCTTTTGTTCGCCTCCGGCTCTGCCTTGCGCTCGATTTTTCACATTTAGTGCCGATTGTTGGCGAATTGCGTCTTTGTGGGATCTAGCGTTTCTGCAGCCGCAAGGCAGGAGCCTGCGGCGGAAAAATTTATCTTGTGATACTTTTCAGGGGTTTTTACCGGGATGGTGATTTTGTCGCCTCCGGCTACGGCTTGCGAGCGGATTACCGATACTCTTTTATGTTTTCCGAGTTTTTTTGCTGGCGCAGAATCACTGAATTTGGGGGTCGCAAGCCGTGAGCCTGCGGCGGCTGCGCGCGCCTCCTCGGCCGCAGGAGCGGCGGCCTGCGGGGTCGCGCTCCGCTGAATTTTATGAGGGGGGGTGTGTGAGCTAAAAATGTTCCGCTCCCGCGGGGCTTGTCCCCGCGGAGCGGTGATTGATAGCCAGAAAACGAGACCCTAAACCACTTTTTTGGGGGGGATGGGCAGTGGTGCGGCGTTTTTCTGTCTTTCAATCATCATCCCGCAGGGACACGCCCTGCGGTGATGGGGCTTTGCCATCTTCGAGTTCTGGCAGTCAATCCCCATCCCGCGGGGGCAAGCCCCGTGGGGATGAAGCGAGAATCCTTATAAAATTCTGCGGAGCGCGATCGCCGAGTCCGCCTCTTTTGCGGACGAGGCAGCGCGCGGAGCCGGAGCGGCCCTAAAAAGCAAATGCCTACAAACCCTGCATGACCACAGTCAACCACTTCAGGATCAAGCCCATCAAGAAATCGCCAAGTCTCCCAAAAAGCAAATACCGATGAATCCCAAGTGAGTCTGATCAATCACCTACATCGCGAGCAATCTCGACAAGAGATGACGCAAGTGCATCGAAATTATAAAATCAGGCCTGTTTTATGCCTCGTTTTGTGTCTCATATTTGCGGGCAACGCAGACATTTGGCGATCTGATCAGCCAGCCCTGCTCCCTATTCGATCACCCACACCTGCACATCCCGCGCCTTGATCTCCGAACTCAACTTCAGCCTCAGGCCACGCTCGGTGAGCTCCTGCTCCTGGTCACGTACCAGCTCCCGCAGTTTGTATCTCCCCGGTTTTGCCACCCCGAGGTCGACCGCAACCTGCTGATCCGCTTCGCTGTGATTGAGCAGAAAGAGAATCGATCCGGCGGCTGTTCGCCGCAGCCGGATCTCCACCGGCGCCTCCTTGCGGCCGTCGTGAGAGCTGGTGAAGGGGCGCTCGATGCCGCTCCAGCGCACCATATTCTCCATCAGCCGCTCATTGGCGGGATCGGCCTTGACATGATTGGCCATGCCCAGGAAGGTGCCGATGAGGAGGGTCTCGCCCTTGCCATACTTGCCGGCCGCCAGGCCGATCGTGCCGTCGGAGAAGCGGGCCAGCGCAACGGAGCTGCTGTTCGGCAGCAGCTCGAGCGATTCGGCAAAGTTGGCCCCGCGCAGGGAATCTGCCGGAGTCAAGCCTTCCATCAGCGGGTGGAGCTTGTCGGCCGCGCCGAGGCCGGGCCGCTCGCCCATCCTCACCGAACTCTCCCGCGCCCCGAAGACCTTGTCCAGCCCCATCCCCGGGATCGCCGGAGCGGCGAAGCCGCGCTCGTCATTCCAGGCCAGGCGCGCCTCGCTCGCCACGAATCCGCCCCCGGCGATAAAGTTCTTCAACCCCTCCGCCGCTTTTTCCGTGAACATGAGGGGATAGGGGACGATGATCAGTTTGTACCCCTCCAGATCACCTCTTTCCAGATTCTGCCTGTGAATGAAATCGACCGGGATGTTGCGCTCGGTGAAAAAGCGGTACCAGCCGAGCAGGGAGAGCTGGTGCATGTCGCTGGTGACCGTGCGCTGTTCACCCCCCACCATCTGGGCCAGGGGGTTGTAGACGATCGCTGCCTGGGCCGGTTCAGGGGTCGAGTTGAGCAGCAGGGCCATGTTGCTGGTAATGATCTGCGCCGTCTTGCCGGCGGCAATTGCCCGCTCGGTGACACTGCCGTCCAGGTTGATCAATCCGTAGCCGCCCGATTCATAGCCCGAGGACATCGGGTAGTAGGCGTAGATGTTGATTGCCCTGGCCCCCTTGGCGATGGCCGACCAGATCCAGAGGCGATGGTCTGCCGGGGTGATCGGATTGCCGATATTGAGTCCGTAGGTGCCCTTGCCCGCCTGCAGTTCGCCGACGTAAAAGCCGCCGTTGCGTTTGTTGGCGCTGCGCGAAAAATCGACCGCCGCCTGGAAGCGCCAGCGCTCCCAGTGGGTACTCGGGTTGCTGTGCTTGGGATAGAGTGAGGTGCCGTAATAATCGATCTGCTCAGCCATGAGAAAATCGTCGGTGGCGCCGGCGCCGACATAGGGCGAGTAAAAGATCGAGGGCACGGCGGCGTGCGAGGTGATGACGTGGATCGGGTCCGCCTTGCGGATTGCCTCATAGCGCAGGCGCAGATCGCGCGCCAGTTTTTCGTAGATGAAATTCTTCCAGTCGATGAAATCGGTGTAGCTGAGGATGGTGCCGAAGCGCGGGGCGCTCACCTCGCTCCAGGCGGTGAAATTGCGGTACCAGGCCTGGTTGAGGGCCTCGAGGGTGGTGTACTTTTTCTGCAGCCACTCCTGGAAAACCTGCATGGTGTGGGGGCAGTAGCAGAAGGTGGCGTTGGGCACATAATTGATATAGGCCCAGTTGATGATGTGGGGTTCGCTCCAGAGATCCCAGCCGTGAAAGTTGGGATGTTTCATCGCCCTTTTGGCGGTCTCGGTGAAAAAGGTGAGCACCGCATCCTGTACCCCGGCATGGTCGGTGCAGCAGCCGGGGGCCGACTGCGGAGTCACCTTGTCGCCGCTCTGCGCCTCAAAGAGGCCGTCGGGGAAGCGCCTGGCCACCCAGTCCGGCGCCGAGTCGATGTACATCTGGCAGATGACGCGCAGCCCCTGCTCGCGGGCCAGCTCGCAAAGGAGGTCGAGGTTTTCGAAATGGTATTCCCCCGGCCGCGGCTCGCAGTGAGCCCACTCGACCCAGGTGCGCACGGTGTTGAAGCCGAGGGATTTGATCTGCGCCAGATCGCGGCGCCACTGCTCCCGGGACTCCGGGGTGATGGTCGAGAGCATCGGGGCGCGGGCGGTGCCGCCGCTGTACCAGACCGAGACCGGCAGGAAATCGGACGTGCGCTGAAAGCCCTCCCGGGCAAAAGTCAGCGCTGCAAGCATGAAGATCATGAGGAGTATCAGATAGGTGGGGATTTTCCGCATAACACATCTCCTTTGCTGAAAATAAGGACGGATGGATAGCTGCTGCAATGTAGCAATTTTTGATTATGTGCGCAAGGAATTGCAGGAGGTCGGCAGGGGGGGAGATATCCGCGGCACGCCGTCAGCCCTTATGAAGGCCTGACCCGGCTGCTTGGCGACAGTATAAAAGTGGAATTCAGCGAAGGCGTCCACATCGGCACTTTCCAGTCTGTCCGTATTCCATTGGAACATTTCAAAACGCCTGACGGTAAATCCAACGGATTCTGGGGTGAGTATTTCAACAATCAGAAATTACAAGGTCAGCCGATCTTTACCCGTGTCGATGACAATATTGATTTTGATTACAAAACCGCCAGTCCCGACCCGAGACTCGGCATCGATCATTTTTCCATTCGCTGGACAGCAAAGTTCACCGCACCCGAAACCCGAAAATACGATTTCAGCCTCTCAAGTGACGACGGTTCAGTTCTGTATATCAACGACCAACTGATGATCGATAACTGGCAGGACCAT
>JAKQNP010000021.1 GCA_029565675.1 bacterium | reverse complement strand
GGTCTTAATAACAAGATCAAAACAGCGATGAAAAGAGCCTATGGTTTTAAATCTTTCGCGTATTTGCGCACAATAATTTTTCTGGTCGCGGGTAAATTGGCTTTACCCACACTATCCTGACGAGAACCTTAAAATTGAAATAGACCTGATAGGAAATGTGGGATTGAGACGCAAAACAGATCCATCCTCCGCCGTACTCTTTCTTGCATTGAAATAGACCTGATAGGAAATGTGGGATTGAGACCGATCTTCTCCGCCTCGACAACCTCCACGCCCTTCAGGATCGATTGAAATAGACCTGATAGGAAATGTGGGATTGAGACGTCATAGGAAGTATCGGCTTTACCATCAATTTTTGCCCCAAATTGAAATAGACCTGATAGGAAATGTGGGATTGAGACTGCACGTCCCGAGTAATACGGGTCACAAGGTCGCCCTGTATTGAAATAGACCTGATAGGAAATGTGGGATTGAGACGATCCGTGCTCCGAGTACTTGCATCGCTTTCGCAATACTTATTGAAATAGACCTGATAGGAAATGTGGGATTGAGACAAAACAGCAAGCGGCACGGCTGTGTTGCAGGTTATCGGTATATTGAAATAGACCTGATAGGAAATGTGGGATTGAGACTCAACCCCGTGATGGGCCGTCCAATGAACCTTACGGCCGAATTGAAATAGACCTGATAGGAAATGTGGGATTGAGACATGGTCATATCAATGCAGGTCTGGCATTCGCCGCAGTCGATTGAAATAGACCTGATAGGAAATGTGGGATTGAGACGGGGCAGCGATGACCGTCTACCTCGCCATTGTTACAATAGGGACATTGAAATAGACCTGATAGGAAATGTGGGATTGAGACAAATGGTCGATGACATATAACATAATCAGGCCACGAATATTGAAATAGACCTGATAGGAAATGTGGGATTGAGACAAAAAGTCAGGAGACTGTAAATGCTTGATAAGATTATTTTATTGAAATAGACCTGATAGGAAATGTGGGATTGAGACATTGTATCTCTATGGCGAGTCCCACCTGGCTTTGTTCCTACATTGAAATAGACCTGATAGGAAATGTGGGATTGAGACGTAACGAAGCTGGGAATCATCCAGTTCGTAAAAAACTTGATTGAAATAGACCTGATAGGAAATGTGGGATTGAGACTTTCCTTGACCCACCCGTCAGTTACGCCTTCGGGTCCGAGATATTGAAATAGACCTGATAGGAAATGTGGGATTGAGACCTCCTAAAAAAGGTCACTTGCAACGCGCTCATCCCAGATTGAAATAGACCTGATAGGAAATGTGGGATTGAGACAACTGACGAGAAATATCAAGCATAATCCTCTTATTTGATCCTATTGAAATAGACCTGATAGGAAATGTGGGATTGAGACAGACCGAGGTTGATCTGAGCTTGAATGTTATTGTTGCTGTGACATTGAAATAGACCTGATAGGAAATGTGGGATTGAGACATAAAAGCTTACAACAGGTACACCATTTTCTGTCCCAGGAAATTGAAATAGACCTGATAGGAAATGTGGGATTGAGACTCTTTCTTGCGAGTCCAGTCCATGGTCATACGTTGACCGTTATTGAAATAGACCTGATAGGAAATGTGGGATTGAGACAGTCTTTTGGGTTTTCGGGGGCTCTTACAAATTTGTCTATTGAAATAGACCTGATAGGAAATGTGGGATTGAGACCTTGTCGAGCCACTCCTCGTCATATCGCCAGCTTGGCTCTATTGAAATAGACCTGATAGGAAATGTGGGATTGAGACGTCACAAGGGTAGTCAAAAACCAAACAGCATTGTTGTTTGATTGAAATAGACCTGATAGGAAATGTGGGATTGAGACATTTTTTACAAGTAGTGGTTTTACCTGAATAGCAAGGACCTTATTGAAATAGACCTGATAGGAAATGTGGGATTGAGACGAATACAAACAAGGAAAAAGTTGATGATGCAAACTTTGGTGTAACATTGAAATAGACCTGATAGGAAATGTGGGATTGAGACGTTGCAAGAACGTGAAGGTCTGTGTCTGGTATATCTGCGCATTGAAATAGACCTGATAGGAAATGTGGGATTGAGACTAGGAATCGACCGAAGTGGGATCGTATCCCTTTGCCTTCAGCAATTGAAATAGACCTGATAGGAAATGTGGGATTGAGACCTTATCAACGATAACACCAAGCGAACCACACCAGAGAGGCATTGAAATAGACCTGATAGGAAATGTGGGATTGAGACGTTTCGATAATGACAGTATCTGCTGCCACTTTTAAAAAATATTGAAATAGACCTGATAGGAAATGTGGGATTGAGACGAAAAAAGAACGGGACGGATGAAGCTGTGGAACTCATCCCATTGAAATAGACCTGATAGGAAATGTGGGATTGAGACGGAACAGACTACCCGAGTACGGAACGGCGAGATCCAGCAATTGAAATAGACCTGATAGGAAATGTGGGATTGAGACTGTTGTGAGTTGATGGGTTATAGACCTCGAGAGATTGTCATTGAAATAGACCTGATAGGAAATGTGATACCATCGGAGTTTAAGATCATGGAGCAATTATTCATCACGTTGTCTTCTAAAAATATTGCCGAACTCGTCAATAGCGCTCGGCGTTTTATTTTGTATGCAGCACCCGGGATACAGAAAAAGCCAGCATGGGTCATTGCGAATGCTGCACAAAGGCTTGGATCGGGCAGCATTGCTGTTTACCTTGATTTCGACGAACGTGTTCTTCGCATGGGATTCGGCAGCCTTGAAGCAGCATCAATACTTCGCGCAAGCGGAATTGAGATAAATCATGCGCCAGGATTGCGGACTGGATTGTTGATAAGCGATGATGCAGGCTATATATTTGCTCCCACAGCGTTATATTTGGAGCCTGAACCGTATGATAAAGAATCAATAAATGCGATGCGCTTATTACCGCAACAACTTGCTGACGCCCTGTCAAGATTTAATTTGTCACACGCCAAAGCCGTTGTTAACCTTCCTGAACAAAATCAAAATTCCGCTATTCAGGAGCACTCCGTAGAAATAATGTCAGAACCAGTCAGTGCTTCGCATTTCGGCAAAATTGAGAAAGCATTAACAGAGGTACCACCGGTACAGTTTGATTTGGCGCGACAAGTTCGTGTTTTCAGCGCTTATTTGCAATATGTTGAGATCCATTTAAAGGGCGCTGCTATTCAGCGTCACAAGATAAATATTCCCAAAAAGCTAATTGAGCTGGGTGCCGCAAAGGAAGTAGCAAGACGACTACGCACAACCTTTGATTTAATCCTGAATGATGATAGATATTCCTCTGATTCGTTGGAGGCCGAGTTAAATGAAATAAGACAGAATTTTACAAAATCGCTGGGTAGCGAACATGGCAGGCTTGTTCTAAAAGCCGCAAAGCCTCTCTTGGAGAAAAGATTGGCTGAATTTAAAGAAAAGCTTGAGCAACACCAAAAAACGCTAGCAAATGTTCTACAAGGGGCCCTGGATGAATCACGCAACTTGATTGTTGAGTATTACTTGCCTCTTGTGCTACACAATCCGCCGGATTGCATGAGAGGACAGCTTTTTAATAATCCCTCAGAAGCGGATGTCCGCAGATGGATAGATAAACTATTAGATAAGGAAATTCCAAAGGCTGAGCAACTTGTTCAGGCCATAGAATTCAAAGTCTATTATAAAGATATCACATTTGAAACACTGAATCAGAACGACTTTATTGAATTGGTTAAAGCAAATTTTCCGGCTATAGATTGGGATAAACCATTTACAGAATTTATTGCAGCACGTTCAAGAGAAAATGGAAGAGATTGAGAAAAAATACTTGTCTGGTTCTAATTGATGAACATCACATCCGAGAATTGGAACATCCCCAAATTTCCTTTGTAATCCTCAACGGCATTGTCTATCATCTTGCAGTGAAGTCGCTTTTCTTCGGAGGGCCAGCCATGGCAACCGATCTGCGCGCCATTGTCGCGGAATTGACCGCGTTTTATGACTTTGCCGGCAAAATCGCGATCCGCGTTCCTGATCACAACCCGACCATCGATCGACAGCGCTGCTCTGTTGGATCGATGCAGGTCTTGTCATTTTTCGCGGTTGATCCATTCACCCAAAATGGAGTCGAATCATGAATCCCTGGGTCTGGCAAATCCCGGTTCTTCTGCTACCCGCAGCGGTCTGGGCGCAGTCCAGCACTCCAGCCGCCTCACCCGACCGGCTGCCCCTCTACCTGCTGATCGGCGCGCTGGTCGTGCTGCTGGCCTTGTTCGTCTTTCGCGAACTCGCCAACCGTGCGCTCATCGAAGCGAAAAAAACGCGGATTACCGAGCTGGAGGAGCTCTGCCGCAGCGAAAGCGGCGAAAAGAACCGCTTGCTGGGCGAAAACAAACAGTTGGGGTCGCTCAGCGCCGACCTGCGCGCCAAACACCAAAGCGTGCAGGAACTGCTCGCCAGCGCGCAGAATCAGATCACCCGCTTCGAAGCCGGCCGCGAAGAACAAACGCGCGACCATCTGCGCATGGTGCGCGATCTGGAGAATTCGAGAAAGGCGCTGCAGGACGAACAGGCGCGGGTGATCCGGCTGGAAGAAGAAAAACGGCTGCGCGAGGAAGAGGAGCGCGACCGCATGTGGGCGGTGCACGAACAGGAATCGATTGCCAGGATGCGCGAAGTATGCCAAAAACAGAGCCTGGGATTCCCCTTTTACGACGCCAACAATCTGCCGGAAGGCTTTGACGCGGCGCTCAAACCCGATTTTATGGTCGACTTTCTCGGCCAATTCATCATCTTCGATGCCAAGGTCTCCAAATCGACCAATCTGGCCAGCTATATCAAATCCCAGGTCAAGAGCTCGTCGACCAAATACAAAAACAGCGCCAGCAGCGAGGCGATCTACAAAACCGCGTTCTTTGTGGTCCCGACCGTCGAATTGAAGAACCTCAAAGAGGTCTCCTATTTCGAACAGGGCTATACCTTTTACATCATCCCGATCGAGGCGTTCGAACCGATCCTCGGCGCTTACCGCCGGGTGGCGGATTACGACCTGGTCGACCGCTTCGATCCGCAGGAACGGGAGAATATCGTCAATTTGATCGCCCTGCTCAGCCAGCAAATCCGCCATCAGAATGCGATCAATGTGCTCGCGACTCTTGCGGGAGTCAAAATTCTGCAGGAGGTCGAATCCCTGCCCGACAACGTCACCGCCGCCGTCGAGGAACGCCTCAAGAGCATGCGGATACCTGGTCTCAATCAGAGCGAGATCAAGCGCCTCATAAACAGCCCCGAAGAGCAGCTGCGCGAACTGGCGCGGCTGGCCACACCGACCCGTCCGCCGATCTCCCCGCAGGATCTCAAAGAAGCGCATGAAGCCGGATTTGAGGAATAGAAATCCCTTTGGAGTGCAACGACTGCGTCGCTGCAGGCCGCCATTTTCACAGGCGGCCCTTTTGGAGTGCAACGACTGCGTCGCTGCACAGATGGCTTGGCCTGGACCGCATACTCCTTATGCAGCGAACCTGACTGCTGAGCGAAAACAACGCCAGTGGTGGTAAAAAATAGGCTTGCTTATTATCCTGATTAAGTTAATTTGGGAGAGTATAATATCCTAATTTAATCATTCCGGGATAATAATATGATCAAGAGAGAAATTCAGGGCAGGATTGAGAAGCGGTTGTTCGCGGGCAAAATCATTGTCATCTATGGCGCGCGTCAGGTGGGCAAAACAACACTGATCCACTCCATCAGCAACGGGCTGAATACGGAAGAAACGCTCTTTTTGAATTGTGATGAACCGGATGTCAGGTCTCTCCTTGCTGATGTCACTTCGACCCAACTCAAGGTCCTCATCGGCAGCAAAAAGATCATTTTTATCGACGAGGCACAGAGAGTCAAAAATATTGGCTTGACACTAAAATTGTTGGCCGATACCCTGCCGGAGCGGCAAATTGTGGTCACCGGATCCTCCTCCCTTGATCTGGCCAATGCCGTCGTCGAACCCCTGACCGGCAGAAAATACGAGATTCAACTGCATCCCCTTTCACTGCGAGAATTGACCGATCGGTATACACCCCTTGAACTGCAGCGGTTATTGGAACATTGGATGATCTATGGCCTTTATCCTGAAGTTGTCACAAAGATGGCGGAAGCCGCGAGCCTGTTGCCCGAATTGGCCAGCAGCTATCTTTATAAGGATGTGCTGCAATTCCAGGACATCCGCAAACCAGAGCTTTTGGAACGCATGCTGCAAGCGCTGGCCTTGCAGATTGGCTCTGAAGTTTCTTACAACGAACTGGCCAATACCCTGCGCGTGAGCAAGGAGACCATCTCTCACTATATTGAATTGCTGGAAAAGAGTTTCGTGATATTTCGTCTTGCGCCATTCAATCGGAATTTGCGCAATGAATTATCCAAAATGCGCAAGATCTATTTTTATGATCTGGGAATCCGCAATGCCATTATTCGAAATTTCAATCCGCTCCATTTGCGTGCAGATGTGGGTGCACTCTGGGAGAATTTTCTGATTTGTGAACGATTGAAAAACAACACAAACAGCAGGACTTTTTTAAACAGCTATTTCTGGCGCACGCATCAGCAACAGGAAATAGATTACCTGGAAGAGGCTGGCGGCAAGCTCTCGGCTTTTGAATTCAAGTGGAAGCCGGGCATTTGGAAACTTCCAAACGCATTTTCATCGGCCTATCCGGACAGTACAGGGTCCGAGGTCAATCCGAAAAACTTTATGGAATTTTTGGGAATCTAACTTGGATCAGTTAATAACGGTTGGCGACATTGCTGCTATTTTCAGTCAAAGGAGGAGCTATTCTATGCCCAACGTTGTATCGGTCAGCCGCTGGCGGCCGCTTTACGAATTGGCTCAACAAATAGAAGAACTGAAACCATGGCGTGAAATGGTCGAAACCGAGATCTTTGCCGTCCAGGATCCTGAATCAAAAAAGATCGGCACGGTCAGCATCATGGGAAATATTGGACAGCACTATGCGATCGCCGTCTACCTCGGTCATGAGGGCTTGCGCGGATTTATCGATCTGCAAAGTGCAGAGAATCAGCCAAATCCAACCCTGTTCATGAGCATTCCCCATCTGCAGCTGTCATTTGAAAAACGAAGCGAACTTGATGAGAATGACATCTTTATCTTCCGCGAGTTGGGATACAAATCGCCGGGCGCCAGAGGATGGCCCCTTTTCCGCAGCTTTCGGCCCGGATTTGCCCCATGGTTTCTGGAAAACGATGAGATCAGCTTTCTCAAGACCGTCCTGGAACAGACGATCATCGTTCTCAAGGATTTAAGCCTGAGAAACCAGGTCGGCCTCTGCCTAGACGAGGAGAAAATCCTCACCCGCAAGGCAAAGCGCATCAAGGGCGATTATCATTGGACCAGCGAGATAAGGCCACTTTATCCACCGGATAAAGAATACGTCGTCCATATCGATGCTGAACTCATGGAACAGGTCAGGGCCCTGCCCGCAGCGCCGAAGCAATTGTCCCTCGATCTGCAGATCCTGTTGAATCCTATCCAGGAGAAAAAGGGCAAGCAACCCTATTTTGCCTATTTGCTGATACTCATGGATGAAGAGAGCGAACTCATCCTGCACCAGGAAATGCTCACTGTTGCCAGGGGATGGGACGATTTTTTAACTGAACTTCCCGCCACTACCCTCAAGGGAATACAGGCCATCGGCTATCGGCCCGAGGCTTTGCTGATCCGGTATGAGACCCTCGCCGATCTGCACGCGCCAATTATCAAGGAACTCAAAATCAAACTTATAAACGTGGATGAGATGCCGGCTATAGACGGATTCATTCAAGGGCTCTATGACTTTACGCGCAAACAAAATCCACCTCATCACTTTTTTAGCTAAAAGGGATTCAATCGGTAAACATCTATAGAACGCGATCTTTTGCCTGCTCGGTAAAAAATAACCGGCGAGGTTCAAAAAGCGAATAAAAAGAGCGCACCCGCTGAATGCCAAGATAAAAGACACACTTTTTTCAAATGATTAAGATCGAGTCTAAACCAGATGGAACAACATCCCGAAAGAATGGGAAATGCTGCCTCTGCTGTCGAGACTGCGATAGGCAAGCATCTGGACATGCGACAGTATTGCCGCAATGATCATTTTGCCGAGATAGCGAACACTTGATGCCGCCTGCAGCTGCGCGCATCGACACAGTCGATGCACTCCATAAAGAGCACCTATCCTTTCGGAGTGCAGCGACTGCGTCGAGGCAATAATTCATTAACCACGAAGGGGAAAATTTCGAAATTCGAATTTCGAAATTCTTCCCTCTTCGTGGTAAAATCTGATCGTTTGCGGCCTGCGTCCGCGCACGCCATTCTAATTTGAAGCGGAAAAGTGGTGTCGATTTTGAGAGATTTTTTTAGGCGCCCGCAAGTCCGATCGCACGCCGATCAAACAACGGCATTGCCACAAGCACGCAATTTTTTGCGATAAAAGAATGTTAAAATCACATACTGAACTTCTAAGCTGAATCATTCATAACCACAAGGTTCACGAAACAAATAGATCTTACCATTATATTGAATATCACCGGTGTCCGTTCGTTCGACCGGACACCAGTGATATCAACTTATAAAAGAGCAAATATGAATAAAAATCCATCACTTAAATTGCCTGCCCAGCTTCGTCTCATCGAGAAAGCCACCGATGTGGCGGCGGAGGGAATCGTGATCACGGATGCCGCGCTGCCGCATAATCCGATCATTTATGTGAATGAAGGATTTGTGCGAATAACCGGCTTTCGCAGGGAAGAGATTTTGGGCCAAAACTGTCGCTTTTTACAAGGAAAAGAGACAGATCCGCGAGCGATTGATCAGATCAGACAGGCGGTTCACAAACAACGTGAGATCATCGTGGAGCTGTTGAATTATCGCAAGGACGGCACGCCGTTCTGGAATCGGCTCTCGATCACGCCTTTAAAGGATGCTTCCGGAAAGACCACGCATTTTGTCGGTGTGCAATCGGACATCACGGAATTGAAGAATACCAGGGATCAACTGGAAAACGCCAACAAAGAGTTGGCAAAATTTCAAAAGGAGATGATTTTTCAACTGGAGCAGGCAAAGAGAGCACAAGAGTTCATTTTACCTGCCAATCTGCCGCAGATCAAACATGTGAAAATCGTATCGAAATTTGCGCCTCTGGCGCAGATTGGCGGCGATTTTTATGACATTATCGAGTTATCGGAACACAAATTCGGCATCCTTATCGCTGATGTGACAGGACATGGCATTCCTGCCGCGCTGCTCACTTTTATGTCGTCGATTACTTTTAAAAACAGTTCTCGCGGGATTCTATCCACCCGAGATGTGTTGAGGCAGACCAATGATATTTTATTCGGCCATATGCCGACTGGAACATTCGTCTCAATGTTCTACCTGATCTATGACACGCAAAAGAGGGAGCTCACCTATAGCCAGGCTGGTCATCCGCCAGGATTTTTATTGCGATCCCCCAAAAATGAAGTCAAGAAATTAACGACCGACGGCGCATTGATTGGCATTTTTCCCACTGATTTTTCCAACTTTGGCGAAAACAAAATTCAACTCGAACCAGGCGATAAAATATTTATCTATACCGATGCCATCATCGAAGCACCCAATAAAAAGGGAGAGATGCTCGATCTGAACCATTTACAAGTCACGTTGCAGGAATATATCGATTTGCCGATTGACCAACTGCTCGAAAAAATTTACCAGCATGGTCTGGAATTCTGCGGCGAAACGAGCTATGACGATGATGCGACGCTGGTGGGTTTTGAAGTGCTGGAGTGATTGCGGTTTCAGAATGACTAAAAAAATCCCTTCTCCCTGCCGGTCAAACCACACGATCACAGAACCGATCAGAAAATCAGAGTACATGTCATTTTAAAATTGCGGCTTGCGGCCGCATGCATCGACACAGTCGATGCACTCCAAAAAGAGCATGAATCCTTTCAATCTGCAGCGACTGCGTCGCTGTAATGAGGATTTAGCCTTGCGTTAAAAGTTGATTTAGCAAACAGACCTCGAATAAAACAAAGCAATTGCCCAGGATTTCAATCCTTCTTGTTCTTTTTCACCTTGTTGGTTCAATTGTTTTCATTAATAATTATACTTTCACCGTACGGTGAAAATTGCTTTTTTAGTGAAAATAGCTTGTTTTGCATACATTTTCATCCTATATTCAGGAAGGAAAAGTCCTTCGCTGGAGTTTCAATATGAAAGCAATTGAACAAGATCAACTGTTTCAAGAGCTGCTGCGCAAAAACCTGCTGGCGATTCCGTTTCTCACCAGCGTGGATATTCAACTCGCGGGTCAGGATCATCGAGCCGCCGGCGACTATTGGGTGACGCTCGGTGTTTCCGGAAAGAACATCCATTTAATCGTTGAGGTGCTGGGAAATGGCGAACCGCGCTATATACGCCAGTCCATCTCCAAAATGCACGAATGGCTGAAACGCATGGATCATGCTTATGGTCTGATTGTCGCACCCGCCCTGTTCGATAAATCCGCAGCTTTGTGCCGCGAAGCCGGAATTAGTTACCTCGATTTTTCCGGAAATTGCTGGCTCAGTTTTCAGAACATCTACATCGAACGACAGGGCAACTCTGAGCTCCGTCCAGAAAAAAAGTTATTAAAATCGCTATACTATCCCAAGGCTGAACGGATTCTGCGCGTTCTGCTGGCGACTCCCGGTCGGTCGTGGAAAACAGAGGCTTTGGCGAGAGAAGCCGGTGTCAGCATCGGCATGGTTTTCAAAGTTAAACAGCATTTACTCAAACTTGAATGGGCCAGGGATGGCCGCGATGGCATACAACTATTCGCCTGGCGCGATTTGCTTGAGGACTGGAAACGAAATTACACCTATCAAAAAAGTCAGGTTGACCAATTCTACAGCCTGGATAGCAGGATCGAAAATGGACTGGCAACTGTCTGCAGCAGCAGGAACCTGCGCTATGCGATGGCGCTTTTCTCCGGCGTGGCGCGCGTGGCGCCCTACACCCGCATAAAACAGCTCTTCGCTTATGTCGAAAAAGACGTGGCACTGATTGGCACCGAACTTGATTTGAAGCCGGTGGACAGCGGGTCCAATGTGACGCTGCTGACACCCTATGATCAAGGCGTTTTTTATGGTGTGCAACAAGTGGATGGGATAATGATCGCTTCTCCCGTGCAGCTCTATCTCGACCTTAACAGTTATCACGGCCGTGGAGAAGAGGCGGCTCAATTTCTCTTCGATAAGATTCTGGAGCCGCTGTGGTCAGCAAACTAGACTATGGCGAAAAAGAAGTGGCGGCCAGCCGCTCCGTGCTGATCGAGCTGATTCATATCCTCGGCGCCTTTCAGAATGACATGGTCATTATCGGCGGCTCAGCACCTCCTCTGCTCTTTCCTGACGCAGCCGATCGATATGTCGGCACCCTGGACGTGGATATCGCCCTCAATCCGCATTGGCCGGCAGAATCCTATGCCAGCCTGAAATCGCTCCTGCTCCAACATGGTTATCGCGAGAATAGAGAGCAGCCGTTTATTTTCTATCGTGATCTTGCCCAGCCTGATAGCGCCGCAATCACCGTGCAGGTCGATTTCCTCTCCGGAGAATATGGTGGTACCGGAAAAACCCATCGCACACAGCTGATTCGGGATATGCGCGCCCGCAAAGCTCGCGGCTGCGATCTGGCTTTCTCAAGCAATGTGCATGTTCCCATCGAAGGTCTTCTTCCTGGAGGCGGGGTAGATCGAGTTTTATGCAAAATTTCAGCGATCGTCCCGTTTCTGGTGATGAAAGGAATGGCTCTTGCTGATCGGTTGAAAGAAAAGGATAGCTGGGACATCTATTTCTGCATTCTGAATTATCCTGGTGGACTGGATAATCTGATTGCAGAAATCACATTTCATATTGGCAACAAGCTCGTGGTTGAAGGAATGCACAAGATTTCTGATAAATTTCTATCCCCAGACCACATTGGCCCAAAACAGATTGCCGACTTTGAAGGCATTATCGATACTTCAGAACGTGCTAGAATTCAACGAGATTCATTCGAGCGCATCGACTATATTTTGCGCGGTATCGGTATAAGGAATTGATGTCAATCAGTTGCAAGATAACGTTCCAAAAAGAGCGCGAACTCTTTTGGAGTGCAGCGACTGCGTCGCTGCACTCCAAAAAAACTCACCCCGTAAAATAGAGATACGCGCACAAGATCAGGACCAGCACCAGCACCGAGGCGATCACATCGCCTCTGCCCCAGCTCGCCCGCGTTGCTTTTCGCTGTTCAGCGGTCATGGTGCCATAGGTCAGGCCGTTGATGGTGCGATAGTCCGGCTTTTGCGTGGCATAGCTCACCGCCACCATGATGATCGCACAGACCACGGTGATCAGGATGCTGTAATACTGGAAAAATATGTTGTTGAATATCCACAGAAATGATCCTTGCGTGTAACTGAATCCGTGGATCAGCTTTGCCGGCGTGTCGACCGCCAGCCGGACAATGCCGAGAGTGAAGCCGGTGATCAAAGCTGCCATCGCCCCTTTGGCATTGAGCCGTTTGTTGAAAATCCCGAGGAAAAAGACAACAAAGATCGGCGGGGCAAGATAGCCCTGCACGCCCTGCAGGTAATCGTACAATCCCCTGCCGCCGCGAATGACCGGTATCCACAGCAATCCGATCAGCACCATGACACCGGTGGCGACGCGGCCGATCCACACCAGCCGTGCCTGGCTGACTTTAGGCCGCAGCCGGGCGTAAAAATCCATGGTGAAAAGCGTGGAACAGGCGTTGAACGCCCCGGCCAACGAGCTCATCAGGGCGGCCAGCAATCCGGCCACCACCATGCCGCGTACGCCGACCGGCAGGATGTGCGCCACCATCAGGGGCAAGGCGCTTTGCGCGTTGTCGCGGATCAGGTTGCCCTCCGCATCCATCATGGCTGCCTGCAGCGTCGCATTCTGACCGCTTTTGGCCAGCGCAAAAGCGATGATACCGGGAATGATAAAGATGAAAACCGGCAGCAACTTGAAAAACGCGGCGGCGATCGATCCGCGGCGGGCCTGGGTCTCATCAGGCGCGCTCAGGGCGCGCTGGACGATATACTGGTCCGTGCACCAGTACCAGAGGCCGACGATCGGCGCGCAAAAGAGCATGCCGATCCAGGGATAATTGTTGTTGAAATACCAGGCCATGCGACCCGGCTCCATCACCGGCGCCCAGGTGGCCTGCACACCCTCCGGCACCAGCGGTTTCCACAGATTGAACATCTCGGGTCCGGCAATGGCGCGCAACTCGCCCCAGCCGCCCAGCGCCTTGAGTCCAAAGAGGGTCACCAGCGCCGAGCCGATGATCAGGATGATGGTCTGCAGGGCTTCCGTATAGGCGACTGCGGTCATGCCGCCGAGAATGGTATAGAGCCCGGTGATCAGAATGACCAGAACCGAACCGATCCAAAAACTGTCCAGTCCGAACAGATTCAGCTCCGGCAGCAGCACGCTGAAAACCACGCCGCCGGCAAAAATACCCACCGCAATCTTTGTCAACACATAAGCAACCAGCGAAACCACAGAGAGAAAGGTGCGGGCAGAAGGCGAAAAACGGCGCTCGAGGAATTCGGGCATTGTATAGATCTTGGAACGCATGTAAAAGGGCACCATGACCCACCCCAGCACCAGCAAACACCAGGCGTGCAGCTCGTAATGGGCCATGGCCACACCATCGGTGGCGCCGGAACCGGCCAGCCCGACGAGATGTTCGGAACCGATGTTGGAGGCAAAGATCGAAGCGCCTACGACGAACCAGCCCAGCGAACGGCCGGCGAGAAAATAGCCGTCTGCCGTATTCTTTTGCCGCTTCATCACAACCCAGGCGAGTCCCAGGATGACGGCAAAATAGGCAAAAACAATGAACCAATCCAAACCCTGAAGAACTGACATAACCTGCTCCTCTTCCCTTGGTTAGACGCTCAGCATGCCTTTCTCCACTCGTTTGCATTTTGTTCCTGGATCGCTGCAGTGCCATCCCCTGCTGAATTCGAAAGCACGATCCGCGTACGCTGCTCGGCAGGAGACTTGCTCGACCAAGATCCAGGTTGAAGGAAATATAGCAAATAATTGTCTTTCATGCAAAATTCATTCGCGAAAAAGATCTGGAATTAACCCGGATTTTAAAATCCGCCGCCATTATTTCAATTATGGCTTGATTTCCATTGCATTCCAGATTATTATACATCATCCGGATTCCGCGGTGTCCCAAAAGGGGACACCGCGGACCCAAATTCGATGTTGACCGAATCAAAAAACATTCAATACTCCATTTTGACCCGCAAAAAGGAATGGCCACAATGACAAATCCCGGTAAAAGAGCTCCAATCTTGCAAAGATGGGTCAGATCCATCATCGATACTCTCAGGCTTTCTCCGGAAGATAAGGAGATCATGCGAACGGTCATCGGCCTCGAGAACATCCGGCGGGTGCTCTATCTGTCGGTCATCGCCATTCCGACCAGCGCGCTCTATTTTATCATCTTCATGCTCAAAGCAGAGAGCGAGACCGGGGCAGCCTATCATTGGCGGCATGCGATCTGGATTTGTCATGCGGTGATTTTTGTCAGCTTTTCGATCATCTGCACCCTGATCTATTTTTATGCCTACAAGCCGGCCAAATACAGCCGCCTGGCACAAGTCTGCGTCCATATCACGGCGATGATTCTGCTTTTGGAGGGCGCCGCGCTCGCAACTGCCGATCAGCTGGTGACCAGCAACATCACGCCCTATCTGATCACCTGTCTGATCACCGGTTTGGTCCTGTTGCTGCCGCCGCGGGTTTCCGTCCTTTATTTTATCTCCTCGTTTATCGTTTTCTATTTTGCCATTTCCCTGACCCAGAAAAACACGGAACTGCTGATTTCCAACCAGATCAACGGATTGACCATGGCGGCGCTCGGTATCTGTCTCTCCGTCATCCTTTGGCGGGGATATCTCATCCGGACAAAACAAAGCAGGGTGATCGAAAAACAGAACAGCGAGTTGAAAGCGGCACTGGATCAGGTGAATTCGCAAAAAGAGGACGTGGAACAGCTCAGCCGCATCGGCCGGGAGATCACTTCGTCGCTTTCCATCGAAAACATTATACAGATCATCTATGAAAACGTCAACAACCTGATGGATGCATCGGTCTTCACCATCGGACTGCACAACCCCGAAGAAAAGAGCCTCGATTTCCCCAGCATCCTCGAGATGAACCACCCTCTGCCGCCTTTTTCTGTGGCCCTCTCGGAAAAGAACCATCTGGCCGTGCGTTGTTTTCAGCAACAACAAGAGATCGTCATCAACGACTGCAGCAAAAAGTGCGGTGCATGGACAGGGCTTCTTTCGACCACCCTGAGCGCAAAAGCACCGATGTCTCTCCTCTATCTGCCCTTGTGGAACAAGAACAAGGCAGTCGGCGTCATCTCGGCGCAGAGTTACAGCAAAAATGCTTACAGCGATTATGATGTCACTGTGCTCCGCAACCTGGCCGCATTCAGTGCCAACGCCCTCGAAAACGCCGAAGCCTATCGTCGGCTCGGCGTTTTGCTGGAGGAACTCAAAACCACACAGGACAAACTGGTCACCCAGTCCAAACTGGCTGCCCTCGGGGCTCTCACCGCCGGCATCGCCCACGAAATCAAGAATCCCCTCAATTTCATCAACAATTTTGCCGTGCTGATCGCGGAATTGGTCGTCGAGCTGCGCGATGTCCTGACTGCGCAGATGGCGGAGGCAGCGCCGGCAAGAAAAGCCGAGGTGGCGGAGTTGCTGGATACCCTCGGGCAAAATTCAGCCAAGATCATCGAACACAGCAAAAGGGCAGACAACATCGTCAAGAGCATGCTGCAGCATTCGCGCGGCAAGGCCGGGGAAGTGCAGCCGACAGACATCAACGCCATGCTGGAAGAGGACATCAATCTGGCTTACCACGGCATGCGCGCCCAGGACAGCAGCTTCAATGTCAAGTTCGAGACGGATTTCGATCCTTCTGTGGGCAAATTGATGGTTGTACCGCAGGATATCAGCCGTGTCTTTCTCAACCTCATCAGCAACGGCTGCTACGAGGTGCACAGCAGGAAAATGGAACAGAATGGCGATTTTATGCCGCTTCTCTCCGTGCGCACGCGCAATCTGGGCAAAAAGGTGGAAATCCGCATCCGCGACAACGGCAAAGGCATCCCCCTGGCCATCCGCGACAAGCTGTTCACGCCGTTTTTCACCACCAAGCCGACCGGCAAAGGGACAGGCCTGGGACTCTCGATAAGCTATGATATCATCGTTCAACAGCACGGTGGGCAATTGTTCTTCGAATCGGAAGAAGGTCAATTTGCGGAATTCATCATTCTGCTGCCCAAATAGACATATTCCAGGTCGCGCCGGGCACACCTCCCGGTCGCCTGTCGTCTCATCACAACTGCGCCAGGTACGAGCCGATGCCGCCGCCGACCGTCCACGCCCACATAACCATCGCATTGCTGAGCAGCGAATCGAGCGCCAATGGGCTGTGAAAGGCGTACAACAACAGCAGCAAAAACCCGGCGAACAGGCCGGCAAGCGTGCCGATATGAGTCATCTGAAAGCGATACAGCCGCCGGCCGACAAAACCGCCGCAGAGGGAAACCAGAAACGCCAGCAAGCCGATCGCCAACCAGTGCGCCTTTGGTTCCAATACCTGCAACAGTCCGCTCCACAGAATCAGGATCAACATGGCGCCGGTCAGAATCGCTTTGCTACGGGTAGTCATCCTGAACTCCTAAACTCGATCATTCATCAATGCATCATCCATTTCACTGGTGTCCGGTTGAACGACCGGACACTCCGCTACAACTCTATTAAATTCGTTTCATTATATCGATCGAAAAACAGAATCGACAGTCACAAATGCCGCCTGCTCCCTGTCTGCTTCTTTAAAACTGAAACAGACCACTGCATTGCAGCACAGACCGGACTGGTGCCTCCACATTAGCAGGTCAGCAGTCTGGCAATTTCCGCAGGCCAGCGCTCCGGTTCCGGGGTTTCGAGGATAAGCGGGATTTCGTCGAAGCGCGGATCTCGCGCGATGCGCTCGAACACCGGCCAGCCCAGAATTCCCTCGCCCAGGCTGGCATGGCGATCCACCCGGCTGTTGCACTCCACCCGGGAATCGTTGAGGTGCATGCCCCTGAGATTCGCCCAGCCAACGGTGTCGTCGAATTCCTGCAGAATTTTTTCATAGGCCTGCGGCGCGGTGAGGTCATATCCCGCCGCGCACAGATGCGCGGTGTCCAGACAAACGCCCATCCGCTCGGGATAGCGGCTTTGCCGCAGAATCTCGGCGAGATGCTCAAAACGGTAACCGACCGCATGGCCCTGACCGGCGGTGTTTTCCACTACCGCGATGGCGGTATGCGTCTGTTCCAGCGCCCAATCGACGGAGCGCACGATGCGCTGCAGACATTCGGCCTCGCTGCCCTGGCCCAAAGAACTGCCGGGATGATAATTGACCAGAAGGCATCCCAGCTGTTCCGCGCGCTGCAGCTCCTGCAAAAAGGCGGCCCTGGCTTTTTCCAGCGCCTCCTCTTCCGGATGTCCCAGATTGATCAGATAGCTGTCGTGGATCAGGATATGCTCGGGGGCAAATCCCTGCGCCCGACAGTTTTCCCGAAAAGCAGAGTTTTGCTCATCGGTTAACGGTTTGGCCAGCCACTGGCGCTGATTCTTGCTGAAAAAGGCAAACGCCGTGGCGCCGATCGCCGCAGCATTGAGCGGCGCGTTTTCAACCCCTCCCGCAGCGCTGACATGTGCACCGATTCGTCGCATGTGTCTCCTCTAGTTCGATCCCTCGGGTTCCGGTTCGTGCGCCTTGCGGCCATAGACCCGTTCATAGGCGGCACAGGCCGGACAAACTCCACTTTCGATGTGTTTGACAAACCAGTAGGCGATGCCCTTTTGTTTGCGCCGCGCATGGCTGCACACCTTGCAATTGCGGCACATCTCCGCCAATTTGAGGTCTTTTTCCGAGATCGCTTTCTTTTCCATCTTTCCTCCTCGTCAATGCATAGAGTTCAATTGGTGTCCCAAGTGAGGACACCACCGATAGAAATTCTAATCTTGCTCCTCCGCTGTCGTTCCTTTGCACTCGAAATAGAGATCCATCACCCGGTCAGCCAAATCGTTCAGCATGGGTTCGTTGCGGTTGGTGAGAATGACCAGGTTGACCTCGATTTCCGGAAATCGCTGGATAACGGTGGTAAAGCCGCAGGTCTGGCCGGTGTGGTGGATGCGCTGCAGGCCATTATGGCTGTCGATGCGCCAGCCGCAGCCATAACCGGTAGCGGTTCCATCCGCCAAGGTGTCGGGCGTCACGGCATATACGGCCATTGCCGGCGACAACACCTGTTCCCGATCCAAAGCCCTGACCCAGCGAAACAGATCGTAAACCGAGGAATAGATGCCGCCGTCGCCGAGGACAGCGCTGGTGCGGCTCTGGTCGGCAAAAACGAATTCGCCGTTTTGTTCGGCAAAACCATAGGCGCGTTTCGGCACCTGCGTGCGGCCCTGTTCAAAAGCCAGCGTGCTGTCCATTTCCAACGGCTGAAAAATGCGCTGCTGTAAAAAATCCGCAAACCGCCTTGCACCGGCCTTTTCCACCAGCATGGCGAGCACAGCATAACCGCTGTTGCTGTAGCGATAGCGCGTACCGGGCGGAAAATAGGTCGAATCCTGTTGCATCATTTTGTCGAGAACATCGCTGTCGAGCAATTGCCGGCTGCTGGCATCGAGCAGCTCCTCATAATCGAGCAAACCCGAGGTGTGGTGCAGCAGATGATCGACGGTGATCTCTTTGCCGTAGGCCGGGAAATCGGCAAACCAGTCGGTCAACTTGTCGTCGAGCCTTAGTCGGCCATCCTCCACCAGCAGGAGCACCGCGGTGGCGGTGAACTGCTTGGTCACTGACGCCAGGCGAAAATTGGTCTTTGGCTCCACCGGCACCGCAGGATTCAGATTGGCCAGGCCATAGGTCTCCAGCCAGACCGGGCAACCGGCCTCGGTCACCAGAACCGCAGAGCCGGGCGTACTCGGCCCGTCATAGTCGCGAAAAAGACGGCCGAGCCGTTCGATTTCCGACGGACGCCGACAACCGCTCGACAGAGCAAAAACGACAATTGATAACAAACACAAAAATTTCCGGTGCATGGTTTTCTCCTCGCTTGTGCTGGATAAACCGGGCTGTTCAGATTCGACCTTCGCTGACCAGGCGGGCAAAGCGCTCGAAGGAGCGGTCATAGGTCGCCTCGATATCGTTCGGAAAAACGCAAGCCGGCAATTCACGGATGCGCAGATGATAGGCCAGACAATCGCAGCACACACCTTTGCGCGAACACGGTTCATAGCTGCAATTGCAGTGTTCGAGGTTTTTTTCCTGTTTGCATTCCACGATCGGACTCCGTCCAGCGATTGAGTGCTCTGTTCTGTCAAACCGATCAGACGGCGATGGTTTGCCGTTTTGATTTTTGCGCCAGGCTTATTTGGTATCCGGCGATGCCAGCCGCCGTACCGGCACCTGCAGAGTTACGCGCAACGGCTGCGCGGGCGCTGGCAGGATGTTGGTCACGCGAAATCGAATCGCCAGAGTTTCTTCTGTTTCCACGTCGCTGCGCAAGGCCCGGATCGCCAGCGGCACGGTTGCACCGCTGACCAAAACCAGCTCTTCCGAGATTACATAGCCTTCCACTGGCGTTTCGAGCTCAAGACGATAATCCAGATCCGCCAGGTTGGTGATCGCCACCCATTTGCGCGACTTGCCGTGCAGAACCAGCGCCGAGTCGGGCATTTGGATCGATCGATAGAACAGCGGCGCCACATAGATCGAATCGCCATACAGCGTTTCCTGCCAATAGACGGCGGTGCGGTGCGCAAACAGCGCCTCCTTGATTGCAGCGAGGCTCTTCTCTTTAGCAAAAACCAGCGTATAGGGTCGGCTTTCGCCCAAATCTTCTTCATAGGTCATGCCGATCGTATCGTGGGCGTCGGTGTTGCCGAGCAGGGTCAGCTTTTTATCGATCGCCATCTGATGCGCTTCAGGATAATAGCTCTTGTAATTGACAATCTCGATGCCGTGCAATTTTCCCTGGCGATAGATCTTTTCATGCTCATCGTACCAGCGCGGAATGCCATCGGGTTGCTGCGCTTTCCAGCCGGGATGGTTCCAGAAAATGAACGCCTGCTGCTCGGCCGCGGCATCGATCGCTGCCTCCCAGGTCTCGGTTTCGAGAGGATTGGCGTCGGAGAGAAAGATCGCGTTGAGGTGGCCGGGCGGCATCGAACGGGTGATTTCGATCCCTCGGATCACCAAAAGCGGAAAATTGCCCGCACTGCGGGCGGCGATCTCAAAAGACCGGTTCAGATCTCGGCTGGCAAACTCTTCTTTGAAGGGCCGGTATTCGATGTGATCGGTAATGGCGATGGCGTCCAGGCCGTAACGCCAGGCTTCATCCGCTCGCACCGTCGGCCAGACCCGACCGTCAGAGAAAACGGTGTGCAGATGAAAATCACACAGCAAGGTTTGATAACCCGGTATGGATGGGAAAAACGGTTTTTGGGCGATCTGTGCCGCAACCGGCACCGCCACGACCAAAGCGAGAACGAAAACTGGTTTCTGCCAGGATTTCATGAGGATTCTCCCTGTCTTCTGCGCACAATCATAGGGTTGACTGTTTCTTTCAAAGGATATCGAAATCTGCTTACCTCTGATCAGCGGCTAAATCAAAACCGTTTCGCCGCAAGAGGTCGCGGTGTTGCCGAAAAACCCGGGCAATCTCCTCTGCGCTGACGACGTTGCAGAGTCCGTAGAAAATCCGGTCGAGGCGATGTGTTCGAGCGATGCCCGGGTAATCCTCAGAATCGCTCAGGCCAAAACTTTCTTCGGGGACAAGAACAGACAGGCTTTCGCCCGCTGAAGACAGGGCCATGCCGATCCATTCGAATCCATCTCCCTCCCGGCGCGTGGCCAACACCGGTCCGCCGCTGTACCCCATGTTGAAAAGCGCATCGATCACGAACTTGCCGTCTCTTTGCACCACAGGATTGCAGACCATGCCGCGGGTGACGCTCTTGACCCCCCGGGGAAAGCCGAGCAGAGCGGTTTTGGTTCCCCACTCAAGATTTCCGGCAGGGCCGAACTGAAAGGGAAAAACAGCCACCTCTTTGGTCGGCGATATTTTGAAACGACCAACCAGCAAGAGGATGTCTTTTTCCCGATCGCAACCGAGAACCTCCAGTTCCACCTCGTCGGTCAGGCTGGGTGCGGTGAGAGTTTGTCGAACCTTGATCGAGACCGTCTCAACATACAGTGTCTGCCGACCGGTCTGGTCGCGCCGATAGCTGATCAGGGTGTCGGCAAAATCGGTAATGTGGTTGCAGGTCACGATCAGAACGCCTGAACCGTGCATATCCACCAGTGTTCCGGTGCTGTAGACGCTGCGCGTCAGCCAGGTGGTAGAGATGGCCCGCTTCAGAGTATTTTCAGACAGCTGGTGGCGCTGCAAGGTCTGGCGTTGCGAGAATTGATAGATGGTATAATCGGCGGAACAGTAAATCCGCAGCAAAGCATCCATGGCGGAGGTAAACGCCTGGCCGCCGCCGGCAGCAGCAAAATCGGATTCATATCTGCTGTAGACCGTTTGATCGGCGGGATGAATAGATGAAAACCGTGTACAGCCACACCATGCGAGAACCGCAAGCCAACAGAACGCAGCGTATTTGGACATCGAGTCTTCTCCCGGGGCTTTGCGCACAGACTTTGCTCGCCGGATCTAGCCGGCTCTTTCCATCTCCCGAAGCAGGGGATCCCATTCGTCGATATAACGGTCTTTAAGCTGCTCGATATCCGACTCGGCAAGCCGGACCGGCTTGCGGGAGTTTTCGAGCGCCTGTTGTTCGGTCTTGATGCCGGGGATGACGGTGGAAACACCGGGATTGGCGAGCACAAAGCTCAGCGCCAGCCCGGTTTTGCTGGCAGCATAGGCGTCCGCCATAGTCCAGACCGGTTCGAGCGTATCGAGAGCGCGCTCCAAAAGATGCGGCGGCAGTCGGAACCGGCGGTGGTCATCTTCGCTAAAACGGGTTTGGCGGGTGAATTTACCGGTCAACAAACCGAATTGCAGCGGCATGCGCGCGATAATGCCGTAGCCGGCCGCCGCCGCCCGCGCGATCAGATCCCGGGCGCGCTGGTTGATCAGATTGTAAACCAGCTGCAGACCGTGACCCAGGCCGTTCTGCAGCATGAAATCGCCTTCAGGCTCGGGATGAAAAGTGCTGAGCGACAGCCCCCAATAACGCACTTTGCCCTCTTTTACGAGCTGCTGCATGACTCCTATGCAATCGCCCTGCTGCAAATGCGACAGTTTGGCCGAGTGGAGCTGGTAATAGTCGATCCGCTCCCGCTGCAACCGCCGCAGGCTCTGTTCGCAGGCAGAGAGGATATGGTCGCGGCTGTAATCGAGCGCGATGCTGCCGTCCGCGTTGAGGCGATGGCCGACTTTGGTCGCGATCAGCACGTCCGGTCGCGATTTCAGCGCCTCACCGATCAGCGACTCGGAATGGCCCAGTCCGTAGAAATCGGCGGTGTCGATAAAGTTGATCCCGCGATCGACGGCTGTGCGCAAGGCGCGCATCGACTCGCCGTCATCGACGCGGCCCCAGCCGATCGCGGTGTTTCCGGCCATCGCCGGACCGCCGATACCCCAGGCGCCAAAGCCGATGGCGCTGACCATCAGATCGGATCGACCGAATCTCCGCTTTTCCATGGATATCCCTTAGTTGTGTGAACTTTGTTCCGGCGGCAAAACGATTGGCAGGATTTCACGAATGGACGACAAAACGCGATAGGCGCCGCTGAAAGCGGATCCGCGGTTCAGATCGGTCGGCACCACCAGACAGGGAAGTCCGGCGGCCTGCGCCGACTTTAGCCCGCGCTCGGTATCCTCGACCACCCAGCAGGAACCGGAATCCAGACCATAGCGCTGCACTGCCGTCAAATAGGGATCCGGATCGGGCTTGAGGCGTTCATAGTTCTCTCGCGTCAGCACAAAATCGAAATAGCGCCGCAGACCGGTCTGCGCATGGATCAAGTCGAAATGGCTGCGGGAGGTGCTGCTCACCACACCCATGCGCACACGGCCATGCAGGGTGTGCAAGGTCTCTTCAACGCCGTCGCAAATCCGCATCTCGGAAACCAGCAAATGTTCATAGACGCGGTTGCGCTTTTGCCGCAACGCTTCGATGGCCTGACGATCGAGTCCCTTTTGGTTCGCCAGCTCGATCGAACTGCCGCCCTCAACCAGGGTAATCTGCCGATAGATTTCGAGCGAAAGATCCAGACCGATTTCCGCCAGGATTTCCCGGCTGGCGCGAAAAAAAAGGATTTCCGAATCGACCAAAACACCGTCGTTGTCGAACAAAACCGCTGTCTGAACCATACCGCCGCTCCTGAGCATCTGAATGTCGCAACAATATACCCAATCTGCGGCAAGATTTCCAGTGCAATTTTGCTAAAATTCGATCTTTGCAGCCGTTAACCCGGCATGCAAATGGCCTTGGTGGTGCCGCGTGGATTGCCCGCCAAAGGCAGCGGCAATTGGCAAGACGAAACGCGCAGCGCGAAATGGTGCACGGTTCAAAATTCATATTCCAGGCCGAAGATCGGCATCATCGACCACTGGTAGAGCGGTTCGATGCGGTTCTGATTCGGATTCCAGAAATAGCCCGCCACATTTTTGCGCTGATAGACATTCCAGATGCTGAGATAGATCACCAGATTGGAGCTCTTGAAAGGAAAGCGCCGATCGGCACGGACATTCAGCGAATGGTAATCGGGATAGCGCGCCTGGTTGATGCGCTGTTCATCCAAAACGGCTCGCTGCCGCGCAGCACTGGCCTGCAGATCAAAGGGCGTATAGGGACTGCCGCCGGCCATGATCCAGCGCGCGCTGAACTCCCAGCGGTTGCCGGGCTTGTAACCGCCTTCAACGCTAAAGTTGAACCGATTGTCAAAGACTCTGGGCCGCCACATCCCATCCAAGCCGCGGTAGCGGCTGCGCGAAATCGACGCGCCGGCCAAACCATAGATGTTCCGGGCGAGTTTTTTCTGCACCATGATTTCGATTCCGCAGGCGTCAGCGCGGCCGCTGTCGAGCAACTGATGGTGACTCAGGAAAAAGCCATAATCGTATACAATCTCATCGATCACGAACAAACCCGGCTGAGTTGGATCGAGCGGGAAACGGTCGTATTGTTTGTCATACGCCTCGACCGTCAGCTGCGTGCTCTCGGTCAGCAAGTGGGTAATTCCCACAACCAAATGCCTGGAGCGGGGATCGCGCAGCAAACGGAACGCCTGCGACTGGTAGAACAAGATTCCGGGCAATGTCTGGTGATAGATCCCTGCCGCCAGACTTAAGGATGTCCGCGGACCCACCTGCCAATTCAGCGCGCCGCGCGGTGCCAAAAGAGTCCGCTTCGTTGCGCTGAAATGATCGGTGCGCACGCCAAATTCCAGCGTCCAGGCATCGGCAAAGCGCCAGGATGAATTCAGGAAAACACCGAGTTTACTTTCCCGTATCGCGGGGGAAAAGCTCAAGGCTGCAACCGGCTGTCCCAGGATATCGATCGAATCGAAGAGGGTCTGATCGCAATCATCGGCAATGGCCTTGACATCGAAGCCGAGATCCAAGGAAAAATGGTCATGCAGCCGGAGGTGAGTTGTCTGCCGCAGCTGTGCGCTGCGCTCAACCGTGCGGTTCCGGCTGATCGGCGAGGTGGTGCTGGCGGTATAAAAGTCTTCATTAAATCGGTTGCTGGAAAACGAGAGCGACGTCTGCGAAAATGCCTTTCGAGTCCACAAAGCCCGCCAATTCACCCCGGCTGTATAGCGAAGGTTGTTCTGCACACCGTAATAGACCATATCATTTTCCAGGGCGGTGCGACGATCGGGCGAGTTGTGTTCATCGCTGACGACGAAAAGCGCAGCGAGTTGATGATTCGGATGCAAATCAAAGACGGCTTTGCCCTGTGCATCGCCATAGCGCGGTGCAATGGAGGTGCCCATATCGATGATTTGGACCAACCAATCGAGATAACTGCGTCGCAAGGATAGGAGGAGTGAACCTTTGCCGTTCGCCCAGGGACCTTCGATCACCCCGCCAAACCCGGCAAAATTCAGATCGACCTGACCGTCGAACTCGCTGCGATTGCCTTCGCGCAGATAGAGTTCCATAACCGATGAGAGCTTGTCGCCCCATAGAGCGGAAAATCCGCCGGTATGAAAACGCACACCGTCGATGAAATCGACATTGAGGATTCCAATCGGACCACCCGAAGATCCCTGCACAGGAAAATGGTTGATATTGGAAATCTCGATATAGTCGAGAAAAAAAACATTTTCGATCGGACTGCCGCCGCGCACGATCAGGCTGTTGCTTTGGTCGTTAATCTTGGCCACACCCGGCAGACTCATCATGATCCGGCTCACATCGCCGGCCGAGCCAGGGGCGCGCCGAACTTCCTCGGCGCTAAAGCGCACAGCGCTGAGTTGTTCGCCTGCATCTGCAGGAAAATAGCCCGCCCGCACGCGAACGGTTTCGCCATCGAGAATGGCCGACTGCAACTCCACCCGCACGGAAGTGATGCGTTGCGGCCGCACGATGATGTCCGGTTTGCTCAGCGAACCGTACCCGATATAATCGAAACGCAACACCCAATTGCCCACCGGTACCCTGGCAATCCTGAATCGCCCGTCTGCATCTGTCGCTGCACCCAGGGGCGTTCCCAGCACCAGAACATTGGTGCCCGGCAAGGGCGTTTGGCTCTCTGCCTCAACGACCCGACCCTCGATCGTTCCTGTCGGCTCGGCATCGGCCATGCAGTTGCCGGAGAACAAAACCAGGGCGATGAAAAAGCAGCACCAAACCGTGCCTTTCAATTTGCAGATTTTCATCGGTTTTCACCTTTTTCACCAATGTTCTGCGACGGAAAAAATCGGGCCAGCAGAAGATCGATGTAGCGTTGCCGCTGGTCATCGTTTGAGAGGTCGATGCCTGTTGTTGCGCGCACCAGAGCGCCATCGATGGCGGCAAAGATCACGACACCGAGCAGTTGCATGAGTCTGAGAGGCATATCCGCACGATCCTTTGCTGCGACAACCGGATGCAGGTGCTTTTGCAGATAGTCGATCAACGTTTGAAAGCGCCGGGTCATGGAAATCTGCTTCGCTTCGTTTATGCCGCTTCCGGAAAAAAAGGCTTTGGTCAGACGGGGGTGGCGCAAGCCGCCTTCCAGGGTATCCAGGCAATATCGGCGCAACGCCGGAAGAGGTGCAAGACCCATCTGTTCAAAACATTGGCGCGAGTTGTTGATAAAGGCTTCTTGCAAGGCTTGCTCCAGGGCAAGACCGATTAAAGTCTCTTTGTTGCCAAAATAATAGTTGATGGCGGCGGCATTGACGCCGGCCTGCCGTGCGATCGAGCGCACCCTGACGCCGTGCATCCCCTCCTTTTCCAGACATTCAATCGCAGCGATTACCAGACGAGATCGCACCGCATCTCTTTGCGCATCCATTACAGCCTCGATTCGATTGTGGATTTAAACACTTGTTTTAAACAATTGTTTAATTCGGGATAAAAAAAGAGAGTTTTCAAATACCTCTCTTTCGATTTGAACCTTTTGCTACACCGTTTTATTCACCCTAGCAGCCGCTGTTTTCTCATCTTTCGCCAGCAAGTTCTTCTTTTAACAGGCGGTACGATTCGGCAGGGTTGATAAGCGGCACCTTGCCGCCATTTTTCTGATCGGCGCCGGTAAGGATCAGGGAAAGCAAATCGGCGGTGGTCAGGGCCGGGTCGAGGGCCAGCAATTTGGCAGCCAGATTGGTCACTTGGGGCGCAGCCATCGATGTGCCGGAAAAAACCAGGACATCGCCGCCGGGGATGGTGCTTTCGATCTCAAAGCCATTGGCGTAGAGATCGACGCTTTTGCCGAAACTGGTGAAAGAAGTTGGTTCGCCGGCCTGATCGACAGCCGCCACCGTCAACAGATTGGGCAGATCAAAAGCCGAGGGGATGAATTCATCAAAGGCGACGTCGCTGTTGGTATTGCCGGCAGCGGTGAGGAAAAGAATCTCCGGAGCACTTTGCAACGCCTGATAGAGTCCATCCCGATAGACGGCAAAGATTTTCCTGGCCAGTTCGCGCCGTTCCTGCTGGCTGCCGCCGATTCCATTCGATTCCAGATTCCTTTCGATTTCGGAGAACGACAGTCCCCAGCTTACATTGACCACCCGCACGCCGTTCAGCTGGAAATAGCGCACGGTCTCGCAATAATTTCGCGCCGAAGTTTGCGCCAATTCGATTGAAAACGGCTGTTGGATCGTGTGATAGTCAAAGCTGACGCGCGCGATGAGAATGCGGGCAAACGGGTTGTCTTTGACGGCGATACCGGCCACGTGCGTGCCGTGCACATATAAGGCGAACAGATTGGTTTCTTCCTGAAAAACCTGCACCTCGTGCTTTTGCAGTTCGGCGATCTTCTTTTTCAGTTGGGAACTCTGCGGGCTGTCGATCCCGGCGAGCAGATCGAGCAGACCCTTGACATCCTGCTTGATCAGCGGCAATTTTTTCCGTTGTTCCGAGGAAATCGGCAACAGCAGATCCGTGCTTTTGTCTTCCTGCAGGTTGTAGGCGATTCCGTGAATATCGTCGACGAATCCGTTGCCGTCATTGTCCAGCCCATCGGCCCTTTCGCGGCGATTGATGAACATGCGTTTGGGAAAGACACTCGCATCAACGCCTGTATCCCAGATACCGATGACGATCGGTTGCGCTTCATCCTTTTCGCTCAGGGCGATACTGCGCTCTTTCCAAATATCCGGCTTGTCCGAGGCATGCGATTGGATCAGAGGTTCCAGGACCGCGATCGCATCGTCCTGCAGCGGGGCGAGCTCCTGCAAATAGACTTTGAGACTGACCAGGATCGCGGCCTGTTCGCCGCTCAGTTCGCCGGTCTTGTCAACTGAAGGTTGAATCTGGCTTTCATAGGTACCGGAAAGCAGATTGGCGTTCCAAAGCTCGAGTCTTCCCTTAAGCGCGATGATTTGTCTATGCACCACCGTCCACGGCAAGGAATCGGTTTGTTCGGTCAAAATTCGGCGGAACTGCTCCCGATAATCGCCCGTCTCGCCGGCGGCAATTTTCGCGCGCGTCATGCTCTCAAGGATCAAGCCGGTAACCATGCGGTCGGCTGGTTTTTTTTCGATGGAACGCAGTTTTTCGATCAAAGAGAGCACTCGATCGTGATCCTTTTCCAGCATCGCGACGTTCAACAGGGTATAGTAAATCCGTTTCTGCGCGCTCGAATCCTCGATTTGGTAATGGCGCAGAATCTTCTCTTGATCAATTTTGACCTGTTTGGCCAATTGCATGAACAAAGTGTCGTTCGCAACCCACTCCGCCACCGATGCCTGCACAGGATAATGGAACAGCGGCAACTCATCGATGGTGCGCACCACGGTTTTTTTCTGACATCCAAACGCCAGAAAAATCAAAAAGAGTCCACCCCAGCGTCTCATTCTCTGCTCTCTCCCCGTCGAAATCAGAATGATCGATCAATCGAATCCAATTCAACCAATAAGTGCTCCCCTCCAAATGCTCTGGCTGTGAAGCTGGTTCAGGGTTGCCTGGCCGTCAGTTTTTCCGGTTGTGGTTCGAGTTTGGTTGTACTGTCCGGAACGGCAAGTGCTTTGCCTGCTTCACCCAATGATCGAGAAGCATCTAAATGCACGTACGAAACCGGAAGAAAAAAGTTTCTGAGAAATTGCAGATAGTTGTGGCAAAAAATTGCAGTCGTTCATCACCTTTTCCGGCAAAGCCGGATCAGCCGGCAAAGATGAAACGCGGAATCGGAAAGATCGCTACTTCGAATAAGCATCTCGTTCCGCTTGCAGGCGAGCCGAAAGCGCGACGATAAAGGCTTCTTCATCCTGGTTGTTCTGCCTAATGCAATCGAAAAACGGCTTCGGCAAACCGTTTGCCCAGATCGATAAAGCCCGCGCTGTCGTAATGCCATTTGTCTGAATAGCCATAGGCGTCTGTCTCGGTGACCAGAGCGGCTGCCGGATCCCGCTCGACAAATTCCGCCTGCACATGCCGCACAATCTCGCCATAGTTCCAAACCCTGCCATCCGTATCCCGTCCCGAATCGGAGATCCGGCCGATCACCACCGGCAGATCATCGACCCGCAAGGCGGCGCGGATCAGATCCATCAATCTTTTGAGATTGTCACGATAGGCAAAGGCCACCTCCCGGTCGACGTCGGCGTCGCTTTCACCCTGCATCCACACGATTCCGGCGGGAACCAGCGTATCCTCCTGGCCGTCGCCGTCGATATCGCGGATCGCAAAAGCCTGCCGCACCGTCGCGAGAAAGTGGTCATATTGGTTGACAGCGGTGCTGTCGCGGTAATCGGCATCCCAGCAGCCGAACTGGCGGGCGGCGGCGATGGCGATGGAAGAGCCGCCGCGGGCGTATTTGATCAACGCGATGCCTTCTGCCGGCTGCAATTCCTGCAACCGTTTGGCAAAGCTCAATTCGATGCCAAAGCGTTCTGAATAAAGGTTCCGGCCTTCTTGAAAAGCGAATCCGGCGCCGTGGCCGGGCTGCAGAGGCGCCCAAATCCCTGCCCCGCCGCCTGGCTGATCATCGAGAGCGGTGTTGCCGTGAAAAATCCACACGTTTTCCTGCACCTGTTGCAGATCGGCCGGCAAATCCTGGAACTTGCCGTAACCCTCCATATTGGACTGACCACCGAGAAAATAGACTCTGTATTCGCGGGCGGTGGCGCTGAAGGTTGTCGCCAGCAACACCCCAAGAACCGCAGCTGCCTGCCATCGCATGTTTCGATCTCCTGCACCTCGTCGAATTCGATTTGTGCTCGCTTATTCGATCACCCGGTAGCGATCGCCGCTCTCCTCAACGATCTTGCGATAGAACCATTCTGGATAGCCGGGATGGGTGACCTCGCGGGTGGTAAAATCCTTGACATTGCCGTCCATATATTTGAGCAACAAAAACTCGCCCAGACGCCGCCAGCGCTCAACGGTTTTTTCTCCCTGTTCCACTGAATAGGTGCCCAGATAATCGCGCGCCAGCTGAGGGGATTGGCGATATAGGGCCAGGGCGGCAGCCTCGATTTCCGTCTGTCGAGCGAAAAAGCCGCCTTCGAGCTCTTGCTGGACAATCTGAATGTCGCGGATCATGTCCTGATAGCGCGAGTAAGCGGTATTGGCGACAAAATTAAAGATGTGAAAAGCCGATTCCCAGGAAAAATGCCAAAAGTCGGCTGTTCCAACCGCATAGGGTTTCGGCACTTTTTGCATGCCGCAATACATCGGCACATAGACGGTGCTGTGGGTATCGTCGACGCCGAACCACAAAACCCCACCGATTGGATCGGGCAGCGCAGAGCGCATCTGCGACACAAAAGAGAAACCGGTTTGCTGGGTGGAGGTGGAACGCTCGTGGCAATATTCGGTGCTGTCGACTTTCCATGTCAGCGGCCGCCAGCGGTAGGGCAATTTATACGGCCCGGCGCCGATGCCGTCGTGCAGATCGAATTCGGAATCTTCGAAATGGTCGCGCATAAAAGCGACGACATCCTGCAGGGTTAATTTGCGCTCCGGTTTGATCCACAGCGGCAGCGGTTCTGCCTTCGCGTCGCCGCGGACATAGTCGAGATCAAATTTCATCGAAGGAGCGGCGCGGCGGAACATGCTCCAAACCCGCGCTTCACAAAAGCGCAACGCGCCAAAATCGGCCGGCGCATAGGTGTCGGCAAAGCTGAAATCGCTATCCTTGCCGCTGAAAAAGCCCCTTTTGCGGGCAAATTCGATCACATCCGCTGAATAGAGACAGTTCTCCGGATCATCCAGCGGAAATTGGCGGATGCGGGATTGGTTGGCATGCGCGCAGATCATACCGTCCGGCACCCGCCGCGCCACCCACACTGCGCCGCTCTCCTCCGGACCCTTGCCGATCATCTCCAAAATCCAGACCTCGTTCGCATCGGCCACTGAAATGGACTCGCCGCTGCTGACATAGCCGTGTTTCTGCACCAGCTCACCCATAATGCGGATCGCCTCGCGGGCGGTTCTGGCGCGCTGCAAAGCGATATACATCAGGCTGCCGTAATCCATCTCTCCCTTGCCGCCCTGGCATTCCGGGCGGCCGCCGAAGGTCGTTTCGCCGATCGAAACCTGATGTTCATTCATGTTGCCGACGACCGAATAGGTTTTGCGCACCTGCGGGATCTTGCCGAGATATTTGCCGCTGTCCCATTCATAAACATCCAGCATCGCTCCTTCGGGATATTCCGCTGCCGGGAAATAATAGAGCTCTCCGAACAGAACATGCGAATCCGCGGTGTAGGAGATAAACGTCGAACCGTCCGCGCTTGCGCCTTTGCTGATAAGAAAATTGGTACAAGCCCAACCTGTCGTGAAACAGCTGAGCATCAGTATGCCGAACATCGCTGGAACTCGCTTGTTCATATCCGACCCTTTCTTCCAATCCATCTGGTGAAATCTGCTCATTGGTCTTCAAAATCATATTCTTTCAATAAAACATTTTATAAGCTTAAATCAAGGCGAAAATAACAATGGTGGGCGTCGTGTTGAAAAATCTGACACCTGATACTCGAGTGTTTTTATTTTGTGCCGCTTCGCGCGATTTCTCGAGAGTGGTAATTTTGATGCAAACGATTGTACGCTGTTTGATGTATCAGCATTTGCTTTTGTGGGGCCGCTCCGGCTCCGGCCCCGCTTCTGTTCCGTGACCAGGAATTGCGGGAAATGATTCAGATCGTTCTCTTTTGATTGTTTGCGTCGCGGGGCCGGGATCCTCCGCGGGCTCCGCGCGCTGCCTCGCCCGCAAAAGCGGCGGACTCGGCGATCGCGCTTCGCAGGATTTTAGGAGGATTCTCGCTTCATCCCACGGGGCTTGCCCCCGTGGGATGAGGATTGACAGCCAGATCGCAGCACCGCCAAATCCCCATCACCGCAGGGCTTGTCCCTGCAGGATGGTGATTGAAAGCCAATTAAATGATGCCCCACCACCCCTAGCAAAAAGGGGCGGGAAGGGGCTCGGATCTGGCTAAGAATCATCGCTCCGCGGGGACAAGCCCCGCGGTGGCGGAAATAATGCCGATTCCCGGGGCTGCGCCCCGGGCTAGAAATATCGCACCCCGCTGGGGCGCCTGTACAGAATCGCCAAGAGAACCCGGCGAAACGAAAACCGTGATTTGCGCATAATCAATAGCGCCAACTACCCTGTAACCAAACGACACATACGAAACAACCCAACTCGCACAATCCGCCTCATAAAATCCTGCGGAGCGCGACCCCGCAGGCCGCTTCTCTTGCGGCCGAGGAGACGCGCGGAGCCGCCGGAGGATCCTGCCTTGCGCCTGCGAAAATGCTCGATCCCATAAAGACCCAATTCGCCGCCGATTCGCAAGAACTGTCAAAACCGGAGCGCAAGGCAGAGCCGGAGGCGAACTAAATAGAAAATTGGCCTATTTATAATGCGAATAGTAAAATAACCGTGCTGCGCACCGAATCCAGGTTCGTGTCCTTCGCGCCCTTCGTGGTTCATAATTTATTTAAAACAGATGATCAGGTTCAGCTCTTCTTGCCCGCTTTTTGGTCTTTGACCACGGTCATGGCGCTGGCAATCAGGCCGGCGATATCGGCAAAATTGGTCGGCACGATCAGCGAGTTGTTGGTCTTGGCCAGATTGCCGAATTCGCTGATGTATTGCTCGGCAATGCGCAGATTGACCGCGTTGAGGCCGCCCTCTTTGTTGATCGCCTCGGCGATGCGTATCAAGCCGGCGCTGGTCGCTTCAGCAACCCGCTCGATCTCCCGCCCCCGGCCTTCCGCCTCGTTGATGCGGCGTTGCATCTCGCCTTCCGACTTTTTGATCGCTTCCTGCTTTTCCCCTTCGGCGCGGTTGATCTTGGCCTGTTTGTCGCCTTCGGACTGGGCGATCAGGGCGCGCTTTTCCCGTTCCGCGCGCATCTGCTTTTCCATGGCGTCCTTGATGCTCACCGGCGGTTCGATGTTCTTGATCTCGTAACGCGTCACTTTTACCCCCCAGGGATCCGACGCTTTATCAACGGCATCGACAATCGCCGCATTGATGGTCTGTCGTTCTTCAAAGGTCCGATCGAGTTCCATGGTGCCGATCACGCTGCGCATGGTCGTCTGCGCCAACTGCGCGGAGGCAAACTGGTAGTCGTTGATGCCGTAGGATGCCTTGCGCGCATCCACCACCTGCAGGTAGAGGATGCCGTCGACCTGAACCGAAATGTTGTCCTTGGTGATACAGGTCTGCGGCGTCACGTCCAAAGCCTGTTCTTTCAGCGTATGGCGATATGCCACCCGGTCCATAAAAGGAATGAGAATATGAAATCCCGCTTCCATGGTGCCGGCATATTTGCCCAGACGTTCGACGATAAAAGCCGACTTTTGCGGCACAATGACAATGGTTTTAAAAAAAGCAACCAGGGCAAAAAAGATCAATCCGATGAGAATGACTGTAAAAAAACTCATAGCCGCCTCCTTAAAGGGGTTCAACCAACAGAGTGAGGTTCTTTTTACCGCGCACGATGACCGGAGTGCCGACTGCGATTTCGCATTCCGCTTCGGCCTCCCAACGCGTGCCATGCAATTCCACTTTGCCCGGCATTTTGCCGGCAATCGCCTCCACCACGATCGCTTTTTCGCCGACATATTCCTGCATCGTGAGGAGATCGTCCGCATTTTCCTTGAAAAACCATTTCTGCAGATTGCGCCGCAGCGCCATCAACAGAAAAAGGGAACTGGAGATGAAAATCAGCAATTGATATTCGATTGGCATGGGCAACAGAAGCAGCAACAAAGCCACGATCCAGGCGCCGATACCAAAAAAGACGATCACGATTCCCGGCAAAATGAATTCCAGCAACAGACAGACCAGGCCGATTACAAACCAGAGAATCGGCGGCGAAAACAGTTCCATGTTATTCTTTCCTCCTTCGATTGTCTGACCCGGATCCGGCGCGGGCCGAATCGCAACAGGTGCAGTTTAAAAAAAAGGTGCACTGGCGCATCGCCATCGAGGCAACCGCCGCGCTTTGCTGGAGGCCGAGTCTGGAATCGTGCTGCCGCAGTCGGCCAGGATCCAACGTTTCAATATACTTTATTGTGCCATTTTAGCAAAACCTTTTATTGCTCGGATTCGGTTTACACCGAATCTGGGTCTTATTTTTGCTTGTGCTATTGCGCTGAATTTCCTATGTTTTTGTTTGCCCCTGTTTCACTTGATTTTTGCAGGGTTGGTTGAGGCCGTTTCTTTTTGCGACGGAAACCCGACCGCATGCCATCACAAGATAGGCCAACGTTCGGTCTGTCGATTCGCAGCCAAAAGGCGATAAAATCGTCTTGCTGACGCTGCAACACCTGGTGTCCGGCGTGTTGTGAACAAGCAAGGCGACAGCAGCCCACCGGCCATCGTCCAACAGAGCCGCGGTTGTATGGCTGCAGTTACCGGAGTACCAAATGAACAGATATGCAATCGTCCTCACGCTTTTGTTCGCAGGGCTGTCCAGCTGCCACCGTGCCCAAACACCTGACCGCACCGAGGCAATCACTGCGGTCAGGACGGCGACGGTGGTGCACAAGCGCTGGAACCAACCGGTCCAGGCAAGCGGAACGCTGGCTGCCGAGGCAGAAGTCAGATTGTCGTTCAAGATCCCCGGTTACATCGAGGCAATCGACGTGCGCGAAGGCATGACGGTCCGATCTGAGCAGCGCCTTGCAAGCCTCAAAAGCGCGGAAATCGACGCCCAGGTGCGGCAGGCGCAGATCGCCTTTGACAAAGCGCAGCGCGATTCCAGCAGAATGGCCAGGTTGTATGCCGACAGCGCCGTGACTCTCGAACTGTATCAGAATTCGCAGACGGCTCTGGAGATCGCCCGCGCCCAGCTCGATATCGCCTTGTTCAATCAGAAACATGCAGAAATCCGCGCGCCCATGGCAGGCAGTGTGCTGCGGCGGCTGGCAGAAAAGGACGAGCTGGTGGCTGCCGGACAACCGATCCTTCTCTTCGGCTCGTCGGACCAAAAGTGGACTGCGCAGCTGCGTGTGGCGGCGCGCGAGATCGTGCGCCTGCAGATCGGCGATTCCGCCTCCCTGGTGGTCGACGCCCTGCCTGAACGCAAATTCAGCGCCCGGGTTGTCGAAATCGCCGGCAGCGCCGATCCCTATTCAGGAACCTTTCGTCTGAAATGCACATTGCACGATGGCGATGGGCGGTTCAAGAGCGGTTTTACAGTCCGGGCAACCCTGTATCCGGCGGCGACAGAGCTCTATCCGATTGTGCCCTTTAACGCTCTGGTCGACGCTGACGGCAACAACGGCTTTGTCTTTACCGTCAGCGACAGCAACACGGCGGTTAAAGTGCCAATAGAAATCGCCTTTATTCGCGATGGGTGGATCGCGCTCGGGCACTGCCCACCCAATCTGCAGCAGGTCGTCACCGAAGGATCAGCTTACCTCGTCGACGGCACGCCGGTCGAGATCGCTGCACCGCCGAAAGGCGCACAACCATGAAAGTAGCCAAGCTGGCCATCGACAACCATCAGTTCACCCTGATCCTGCTCGTACTGCTGGTGGCCAATGGATTCGTGGCCTTTTTGACCATGCCGAAAACCGAAGACCCCCTGGTGCAACCGCCGGGCTCGATCGTGGTGGTGCTCTATCCGGGTGGCTCGCCGCAAGACATGGAGCGCTTGTTTGTCGATCCAATCGAAAAAGCGCTCAACACTCTGGACGACATCAAACTGATCACCTCCCTGGCATCGGATGGGCTGGCCACCATTCACATCGAGTTTCAAGTCGGCAGCGATGCGCAGGAAAAATATGACCGTGTGGTGCAGGAGATCAACACCATCCGCGGCGAGCTGCCGCAAGACTTGCTGTCGCTGGAAACGGTTAAATGGAGCATCGTCGACGTCAGCATTCTGCAGCTGGCGCTGGTGTCCGAAACCGCGCCGTACCGTCAGCTGGAGCAAGAAAGCGAACGGTTGCAAGATCGACTGGAAAAAAGCAGCGGCGTCAACAAAGTCGAAATACACGCCTTGCCGGCACAGGAGGTGCGGATTTCCCTCGATTTGGCGCAACTGGCCGGTCGCGGCCTCAGCCTGCAGCAGGTGATCGCCGCAATTCAGGACGGCAACAGCGACGTGCCCGGCGGTGCAGTGGAAATCGGCAGCAAACGGCTGTCGATCAAGACCGACGGCGCCTTTGCTTCGCTTGCGGAAATCCGCCGCGCCGCCGTGATGGCCGGTCCGCAAGGAGTAACTGCTCTGGAAGAGATCGCCGATGTGGAATGGCGCACCGAAGACGTCGAGTATCTGGCCCGCTTCAACGGCAAACGCTGCATCTATCTCACCGTCAGCCAAAAGCCGGCAAGCAACATCTTTGCAGTTTTTGACCAAATTCGTCCCCTGGTGGACGACTTTCGAACCACGCTGCCGCACGACATCGACCTGCAGATCGCCTTCGACCAATCGCGCAGCGTGGCTGACCGCCTGAACGGCTTCTTTATCAATTTGCTGCAAGGTGTGCTGCTGGTCGGCTTGTTGATGTTCGCAGCAATCGGAGTTCGCGCCGCTGTCATCGTCATGTTGGCTGTTCCGATTGCTATTGCGATCGCCATCGGTCTGGTCGATTTGAGCGGCTTTGGCCTGCAGCAAATGACCATCGCCGGGCTCGTCATCGCTCTGGGCTTGCTGGTCGACAACGCCATCGTGGTTATCGAAAATACGGTTCGGCACCGGCGGCAGGGACTCGACTCCTATCAAGCCGCCATCCAGGGTACGACCCAGATCGGTTGGGCGGTAACCAGCTCGACGGCCACCACCGTGCTGGCCTTTATCCCCTTGATGCTGATCGGCGACATGACAGGCGACTTTATCCGCAGCATGCCTGTGATTGTGGTGTATACCCTGATCGCGTCGTTGTTGATTTCCCTGACCCTAACGCCGTTTCTCGCCGGTCGCCTGCTGAATGACCGCGCCATCCACCAGATCACTCCTGCGCAGCAAGCGATCGATCGATTCAGCCAGGGTCCTTATGCCCGTATTTTGCAGCGAGCCCTGCGCCATCCGCGCCGGGTGCTGCTGTTGGCGCTGTTGGCTCTCTGCATCAGCGCCGCACTTTTTCAGCTGGTCGGCTTCAGCTTTTTCCCGAAAGCGGAAAAACCGATGTTCTTTATCGATATCGCATTGCCACAGGGCACGGCACTGGCCCGCACCGATGCGGTGACGCGCGAGGTGGAGGCTTTTCTGCTCGAACGACCGGAATTGAAAACTCTGGCAACCAATGTCGGTCACGGCAATCCGCGTCTCTATTACAATGTCATCTCGGAAAGACAAAAAAGCCATGTGGCGCAGATTTTTGTCGAACTCGACCGTTTCGATCGCAAGAACATGCGCCGGCTGATCGCCGACCTCCGCGAACACTTTGCCCATACCCCGGGCGCAAAGATCAAAATCAGGGAATTGGAGCAGGGTCCACCGGTCGAAGCACCGATCGCTATCCGGGTGATCGGGGAAAATCTGGCTCGCTTGCAGGAGCTGAGCCGCCGGGTGGAAAACGCCATCAGCAGCGAATTGGGCACCGTCAATATCGAAAACACTCTGAGCAGCAACAAAACTGACCTGAGAATCCGCCTCAACCGCGAGGCTGCGGCGATGCTGGGAGTCAGGCTGGCGGATGTCCATTTGACCGTGCGCGCCGCGCTGACGGGTTTGCCGATCACCACATTCCGCGACAGCGAAGGCGAATCGCACGACATCGTCGTTCGCCTGCCCATGGCCGGCAAAGCCGAGTTGGAAGACCTCAGCACGGTGCAAGTCATGGCGCAAACCGGCGCTCTGGTGCCCCTGACCCAGCTGGCAAGCGTCGAGCTTTCCCCCGGTCCCCTGGAAATCAGCCATCACGATCTGAAACGCAGCGCCGTGGTGACCGCAGATGTGGAAAGAGGGTTCTCTGTCGATCGCCTGACCCGCCGCATCATCGCCCGGCTCGACGCTATGAGCTGGCCGCCGGATTATCGATTCCAGGTGGGAGGCGAAATGGAAAGCCGGCAGGAATCCTTTGGCGGCATGCTGCACGCGATCCTGCTCGCCCTGTTGATGATTTTCGCCGTTCTGGTGCTGCAGTTTCGCTCTTATTTGCAGCCTCTGGTGGTCTTTTCCACCATCCCTCTGGCCGCAATCGGCTCGATTGTCGCGTTGCTGGTGACCGGCTATGATTTTTCATTTTCTGCGTTTGTCGGCGTGATCAGTCTGGCGGGGATCGTGGTCAACAATTCGATCATTCTGGTCGATTATTCGAATCAGTTGCGGCGGCAAGGATTGGAACTCGAGCCGGCGATCGTTGAGGCGGCGCAAACGAGACTGACCCCGATTCTCCTGACCACGGCCACCACTATCGGCGGGCTCTTGCCGCTGACTCTCGGCGGCGGCACCCTGTGGGCACCCATGGGATGGGCTGTCATCGGCGGACTGCTCTTCTCCACCCTTCTGACCCTGATTGTGACACCGGTTCTGTATCAGCAGCTGAGCGCAAAGAGGTGATAGAAAGGAAAAGACAACATGACAAAGATTCAGCCCAGCACAAAAAGTGCAACAATCAACCCGGCCATGATCATCTTCTCGCTGTTCGTTCTTTCCGCACTGCTTTTTGCGCAACCCTATCCGGACCAGCACTTTGTTTGGCAAGATGAGGATCTGGTCGCCGATATCGAAATCAATGACGGCGTCCGCGTTTCGGATGATGGCAAAAGCCTGATGCTGGCAGACGGCAAGGTTTCCGGTCTGGTCACCCTGAAGTCCCAGACAACCCCCTACCCGTTCGACCAGGGCTTGCCGTCGTGGAACGGCACGGCGTCGGGAGTGGTCAATGGCTTTGTCGTGCAGATGCGCTTTGGCATTGGCGACGGCTGGTCGCCGTGGCTGACCGCCGGTTATTGGAAAGACCACATCTGGTCTTCCTACGGCCTGACCCGCTATGAAGGAGGCGAAATCGATTATGATTATGTGCTGCTCAATTCGCCGCAGACCCGATTTCAGTTCCGCATCTATATAACCCGCAACACCGCCGCTGCGGTCTCGCCCGCAGTCAGCAAACTCTCGTTTTTTGCCAGCGATTCGCGCACCACGGCCGCGGTAGACATCGATGCCCTGGTCGCCGACAAGCCGGAAGCAATCTTTATCCCCACCACATTCTATCATCAGTACAGCCTCGACCCGGAGATCGGTTCCAGCATCTGTTCGCCGACCAGCGTATCCATGATTCTGCGCAGCTACGACATCGCCGTGGAACCGGTGCAGTTTGCCCGCGACACCTATGACCCCTATTGGAAAATCTTTGGCATGTGGCCGCGGGTGGTGCAAAATGCGCATGAATACGGCCTCGACGGCGCGGTCACCCGCTACCGCAGCTGGAGCCAGGCTCGCGCGGTGTTGGCCGCCGGCGGCCGCATCGCCATGTCGGTCGGCTTGCCTCTTTACTCCGGTCATCTGATAATGCTGGCCGGTTTTACCGAAGACGGCCGTCCCATCGTGCACGATCCGGCCAAATCCAATGGTTACGCTTATATCTTCAACAAGGCAAGCCTGTCTCGTTCGTGGTTCGAGAAAGGCGGCATTGCCTATACCTTTTATCCCCTGGAAACATCGCCGGCGATAATCGCACAACAGCCGACCGGACAGGCAAGCGGCTTTCGGCTGCACCAAAATTATCCCAACCCCTTTAACGCGGCAACGACGCTCACCTATACCCTGAGCCAGGATGCGCACATGGTGTTGGCGGTATACGACATCACCGGACAGCTCATGACGACCTTGCTCGATGAATGGAAATCGGCCGGCGAGCATACCATCGTCTGGAATGCGGATAGCCTTCCATCCGGAAATTATTTCGTTCGGTTGATTTCACCCCGCGAGCAAAAGACGATCAAATGCGTTTTGATCAAATAGAAAAATTTCTCCAGAGAAAAACAGACACGAATCCAGCAGGATAACCGGGCATACCGCGGATGATCCGTTGATCCGGATTCGGCTTGCACCGAATCCGGATCTTTTATTGGTCACGGTTTGGTCTTGATCACCAGCGTGGGATCCAGCGGATAACGGCCAAACGATTTGCCGTAAATCGCCAGGCCGCCCGGCATCGCTTCGTCTGCTTCGAGGCGGATGATCACCGTGCGATCTTGAATCAGTTTTTTATCGATAGGACAGGAAATCAGATAGCCGTATGAGCCGGCCTCATTCAGGGTGCGATCCTGTTTTTGCGCGTGCCATGAGAGGATGCCGCGATGATCGGCCGGATCATCGGGCAAGTCAAAGAGATCGACGGCCTGACCATTGACCCGAATGCGCACCCGGCTTGGGTAGCGGGTCGCATCGGTCATCGGATAGGCATTTGAATTGGCGCCCGGATCGTGATAGCCCTTGCCGCGCATGTAACTGCCGTCCTGAGGTTTATCGGCAATATCCTTGTCTTTGCCGAAAAGCTGTTTGGCAGACAATTCGGCGCGGAACACGACCGTTTCGATGGCGTCCATATCGATCTCTTGCGGCAATTCGACCGCATATTCGAAATAACCGTGACCGGCGCCGTTGATCTTGTGGCCGTCGAATATAGTCCATTGTTTGAGCGACCAGGCGGATGAGCGAAAAGATGCCGGATCGATGCGCAGCAGATGACGGGTTGCTGCCGCTGTACCCTGCCCCGCAGGCGAGGCAGAACCGGTATCGATGATTCGATACGAAGTGAAGTTGCGGTGCAGCACCGTGCCGGCGGCGTCAGAAACCCGCATGGCCAAAATCGCTAATCCCTGCACGAACGGCATTTCGAGAGCAACCGGATCCAGCTCTTTTTGCATCCAGGGCTGATAAGGAAGGGTAATTTTTTTGCTCGAAAAGCGGTAAAATTCAGCCAGATCATCCCAGCCGTACAGTACCATCTCGAGAAACAGATTTTCGCCAAAATCCCGACCCGTCATCACTGACAGAAAAAGCGGAACCGCGATGGTTTCGCCGACGGCAACGGTTTTGCACAGCTGCCGCTCCGAGGCGATATAGACCGGGCTGTGCAGGTCTTTGAGGCTCATCCCATCGACCAGTTCCTGCAAACCAGTCTCTTTTTCCGAACGGTCGTAGCGGTAATAGCCATTCCATTCGTTGATGACATCGTGGTGCTCGGTATAGAGCCAACCGCCGATTTGCGGATGGCGACGAAACTCGTTGATCATCAGGTGATAATCCCACGACCAATCCACATCGCCGGTGCTTCCCGTATAGCCCCAGACATTGCCGCATTCGCTGTTGAGATTGGGTTGACTTCCCTGGCTGTAACCCACGGTAAAATTCCATGGCGACCCGCTGTAGGTTTTGGCCACCACCTGATCGAGATGCTCTTTCCAGGCATAGCCCGGCAAATAGGCATGCCAGGTGTTCAGATCGGTGACCACGTGGTCTTCCTGACAGGGTGAGTTGTCTTCCACCAGCCGAGAAGGGTCCATGGCTTTGGCTGCGGCAACCCTAGCGGCTACCCACTGTTGAATCTCGGGTCGATAGATCTTGTCCTTGTCCTGCAAACCCCAGGTCTCGTTGAACAGCACCCAGGAAAAGATCGACGGGTGGTTATAATCCCGTGTGATCATCTGTTGCATGGCGTACTCGCTCTCAGCCCGCATTTTTTCATCCGGCACACCCCAACTGTTGGGCACATCGGCCATGATCAACAAACCGAGTTTATCGGCCCAGTACAGTTTGCGCGGAATGCCGATTTTGACGTGAATCCGCATGCAGTTGAGCCCGATTTTCAGCGAGCGCAGGATCTCGTCGCGCATGAACTCATCGGATGGAAAGGTATAGAATCCCTGCGGATGGTATGCCTGATCCAGAGTCATCTGCAGGTAGATCGGCTCGTTGTTCAAGGCCACATAGGTGTAATCGAGCCCCAACGGTTTTTGCACGGAAATTTTCCGCATCCCGAAATAGGTCTGCACGCAATCGACGGCGCTGTCGGTTGCCTTGAGGCGTACCTGAAGGTCGTAAAGAAAGGGATCGTGCAAAGACCACAAATGCGGATTGGGGATGGGGATTTCCAGAGATGCCGCCTGTTGGCCGGCCCGGATGCGGGTGGCAAAGCTGCGGCCTTTGAGCTCGCTGTTCAGGAAAACGATCTCGGCAATGCAGGTCGAAACCGCGGGTTCGAGCAGAGTCAAATCGACCAGCGCCCGTTCGTTGTCGATATCCGGAGTGATATGAACCGTTTTCAGGGCTGTATTTGCGCGCGCTTCCAGGTAGGCGGTCTGCCAGATGCCGCGGGCGGGACCGTATCCCTGTTTGCCCTCCAGTTTGAACTCATGCGGTGTGTCATCGACTCGCAGCACCAGATTCTGGGTTTTGCCGGCGACAAGATGCTCGGTCAATTCGAACTCGAACGGTGTATACCCGCCCTGATGGGTTCCCAGCGAAGTGCCGTCCAGCCAGGCGGAGGTGCGCCAATCGCAGGCGCCGATGACGAGAAACACCCGCTGCGCCAGCCAGGTTTTGGGGATTTCGATTGGCCGCGAGTACCAGCCGATATCCGCTTTGTCTTCGATGCCGGAAAGCGGAGCCCCCCAGGAAAAGGGAACGGTGATCCTGTCCGCAAACGATTCGCCGTGCAAAAACCACTTTTCTTTCTCCCCCGCATCGGCGAGGTCGAAGCGAAACGACCACTCGCCGTTGAGATTGAGCCACTGCTGCCGCATAAAATCCGGACGCGGATGCTCGGGCAGGGGGATATTTACAGATCTGGCATAGACGATCAGCGGGAACAAGAAAAGGATTAACGAAACGATCAGAACCTTGAACGGCATGCTGTTCCTCCTGGATTATGGTTTTCCGCATGGCATAAAATCAAAGGCAGCTCTCCTGCACTCCATCTGCAAGAAGCGAGCGATCATTCGGCCAGAATGGGATGGTGTTGTGCTCCTTCTCTGGGTTGAAAAACGATGCCTGAAAGTTGCCCTCTTTCGTTGGCAAAAACAGCGATCCATGATCGATGACCTGAAAATCAAGGTGCAGACCGACGCCAACCGTTGTTTGGATCAGTGCTGCGATAAGCCCTGAAAACAGCCATCTTTAGCAAGCAGATTGATCCCTGTGGTTCGTTCTGGCACCGCGAGAGCAGTCCAATTTAAGGAATTTGTATCCCTTTTGCCACAACATTGATCAGCTGCTCTCCCCTTTTGGAGTACCCAAATATCGCAATTTGATCAAGCTGTCGGCTTTATAGAAATTAAATTACCGTATCGCGCAGGTGCCGGCCATCGAGAGTTGTTCTTGTCACAATACTCGGTTTTGTACACAAAGGGGGTTGAAAAGAACGTTTTTTCTGGTTATTTTCCCCGGCGTTCCTTTGCGAAAATTGCTTTGCATTCAATAGGAGTGAATTCAATGACCAAAATAGCCAGATTGGCCTTTGTTTTCGTCGTCTGGGTTGGAATCCAGATGAACAGCTTGCCGGCTGCCGAACCGCAGGCCATTTCAGTCGGCGATCGCCGCGAACTGTTTATCGACCTGGCGCTGACCGATACGCTGATCGGTCGAGCGGAACTGCGTCTGCATCACCCGGTTCGGCAAGAGATTGCGTTGCTGCACGATGCGCCCTGGGAGGGCAATGCCTGCGGCTACCACACGGTCTTTCAAGACGACAGCCTCTACCGCATGACCTACAAGGCCTGGAATATCGCTCGAGGAGGCGATGTGAGCAATCCGGTGGTGATCTGCTATGCCGAAAGCCGGGACGGCATTCACTGGATCAAGCCCGATCTCGGTCTGGTGGAGTTCGCCGGCTCGACGCACAACAATATCCTCTTCGACCAGGTGCAGGGCCACGGCTGCCACGATTTTTCCCCTTTTATCGATCGCAATCCGGCCGCCCTGCCGGAACAGCGCTACAAAGCCGTGGGATTCGTCCGCGGTCTCGAGGAGGACAGCACGGGCTTGTACGGTTTCGTGTCGGCCGACGCCATTCACTGGCATCTCGTGCAGGACGATTTTATCATCCGCGAAAACGGCTGGGTCTTTGACACCCAAAACACCGCCTTCTGGTCACAAGTTGAACAGCAGTATGTGCTCTACTACCGCAAAACAGTGAACGAGATTCGGAATATCGCCCGGGCGGTATCGCAAGATTTTGTGCACTGGGAAAAGCAGGGGTTGGTCGATTTTGGAATGCGCGGCCCCAATGCCCGCGAGCAATTCTACACCAATCAAATCCGTCCCTATGACCGCGCTCCGCATCTGCTGATCGGATTTCCGGCGCGTTACTGCGATCGGGGCTGGATTCGCGCCACCGATGCCCTGCCTTCTCTCGAGTTGCGCCGCGACCGCGCCAAAGGCCAGGTGCGCTATGGCTCGGCGGTGACCGATGCCCTGCTCATCAGCAGCCGCGACGGCCGCCGTTTTTTTCGCTGGAATGAGGGGTTTCTCCGACCCGGCTTGCGGACCCGGCACAATTGGGCGTATGGCGACAACTATATTGCCTGGCACGCAGTCGAGACCGAATCCGCTTTCGATGACCAACCGCGCGAGCTCTCCCTCTATGCCACCGAGAGCTATTTCACCGGCGACTGGTCGCGGCTGCGGCGCTATACCCTGCGCCTGGACGGATTCGCTTCTCTCTATGCACCGGCTGAGGGAGGCGAGTGGATCTCCAAACCCCTGCTCTTTGGCGGCAACCGGCTCGAGCTGAATTTCGCCACTTCGGCCGCAGGCGAAATTCGGGTCGAATTGCTGAAAGCGGACGGACAAGCTATCCCTGGTTTCGAGCTCGAGGCATGTGAACCGATCTTTGGAGATAATCTGGCGTACACGGTCTGCTGGAACGAATCGAGCGATCTGAGTTCGCTACAGGGCAAACCGGTGCGCCTGCACCTGATACTGCGGGAGGCGGATGTATTTGCTTTCCGGTTTGGCGAATAGAAATATGCCACAGAATAACCAGACAGATGGTGCGGGAAGGCAAATTCCACACTCTATAAACACAATATGAAACTCCGATTCTTCCCCTCCCCTCAGCAAGCCTGACTCAATCCAACAGGATGACTCGTATGGATCAGCCCGTAAAACCTGTAGAAAGTTGACCATTTTATTCAGAACAAATCGGCAGGCATATCGCAAAAAAATCCTCCTTGCATCCAAGCCCGATCTTGTGTAAATTAATGTGTAAAGACATCCAATAAAACGGAGGCCCGGGATGCCCACCAATCTGGCTTTAGATGACAAGCTGATCGAAAAAGCGCGAGCCATCGGCAAACACCGGACGAAAAAAGCGGCCGTAACCGAAGCGCTGGTCGAGTATATACAAAGACGCGAACAGCTTAGAATCAAGGAGTTGTTCGGATCCATTGTCTATGATTCCGAAACCGACTATAAAAAGCAGCGGGCAAGAGAATGAAAGTTCTCGTCGATACATCGGTGTGGTTGCTGGCATTGCGCCGAACCGGAACCGAAGGAGAGCCCAAGGTCACCGAGGAACTGGGACGACTCATCGACAAGGGGTGGGTGCAGATGATCGGCCCTGTTCGCCAGGAGCTGTTGTCGGGAATCCGATTCGATGCGCAATTCGAAAAACTGCGCCTCTATCTAGAGCCGTTTCCGGATTTGCCGATCGGCACGAACGACTATGAAAAAGCGGCGGAATTCTTTATTCTCTGTCGCCGCAACAGAATTCAGGGATCGAACACCAATTTTCTCATCTGCGCCGTGGCCGCTCGCCATCACCTGCCGATCTTTACATTGGACGACGATTTTAACCGCTATCAGCATTATCTGTTGGTCGAGCTGCATCAACCGCAAGAATAGCCACTGCCGAACCTATTTTGTGCCGGTTCTCGGTCCCAAGGTGGTCTTGACGGCCTGGACTCCTGCTTTTTGATTGCACCTTTTTAGTGCCCCGACTGATGCCAGGACACCGTTGATCGCACCTACTTTCTGAGAATGTTGGGTGCCTGCTCTCTGAGGTACTCCAGGGGATAATCTATTTTCTTAGGGGATTGCTGAGATTGTGCAGTTTGGGCAATATAACCAGTCAGAGCGTAGACAAGCGGTTTCGTTGGGTCATACGGATAGGGTGTATCAGGGCCCATTGCATTAAAAACCCCACCCTGGTATCCTGGCGGCCCAAACAAGGTAAGAACCACACTCCAAAAAACAGCTTTTGCCGGATCTTTTCTGAGTCCTTCATTGAAGCTTACGACGACCGTGTCAACATATTCGCCATCCACAATCGGAATTAGGCCTGGATTCCCATAACCGATTAGTGATCCCGGTATAGGATAACCCTCTGCATTGAATTCACGGTCATAAATTTCAACATTTACACTGAAAGACTTGATATCTGCCGGGATCGAGTAAAGTTCAACCGGTATGCGAAAAGTAAAATTTTTCTCCTGGGCATGAAGTGCAATTATGCTGAGCAATAAAGCACTGAAAAAGAAGTGGTTGAATTTTTTCATTGCATGATCCTCCTACAAGGCTCTAACCCGGATTTGGTGGTAACCGAATCTAAAAACATTCAATCGTTTTTTCTTTATGCGATTGTGAAAAAGCCTCCTGAGCCTTTTTCGCAGCTTCTATTACAAGCGGTAATTCCGCAGGCCGATCAAATGCCCAATAGAGATCATGGTGGGCGATTGATAGATAGGCCCACGCCTCGGCGAATCGGGGATCCAGTGCGATCATCTGGTTGTAGTGCATTTTTATCGTCGTCTTTTGTCCGAATCCCAATGCAAGGGATTTTCGGCAATGTATTTTCGTATCCGATTCAATTCAATATGCGGATATTTGTTCGGCAATTGATTCCATATTTTTTAAAAATCCAGTCGACGCGACCGATAAGCAATCGTTCTTGCATCTGATCCATACCCATTTTATACCATTGCACCATGCGAACCGCTTCCGGCAGACCGAGCGGCTTGATGGCTTTCTCGGCGAGCGTGAGATGTCGGCGAATTTCTCCGCACAAGGCGCTGAGGCCTTCCGACAGGAGCATTTCTTTGCCAACAATCGCTAAAATAGTCTCTGGCTCAATTGTGTTTATAACGCACTGCCGCAGCAGCCGTTGAACCGCATAATTGTATTTTCCGCCAATCAGATCCTCCTCGATATCTTCAAGGTCATCGATGATCTGACCGGCAATGGCCATCGACGCGGAAAATTTGATCAGGTGAGGCAAATCATCTTGCCGTTCGCAGAAAATGCAAATTGCGGCCAAGCCGATGTCGAAAATCGAGGCGACTTTGGCATAGCCGGCCAGCAGCTTGCCGGGGGATCTTTGCAGAGACTGGTGCAGATTCGCATTTTCTGCAATGGCACACAAACTTTGTCGCTGACACTGGCGAAATGTTGTCAAAAATTCACTGGAGCAATCGAAATATCGCGAAAGCACATCCTCTGCTTCCAGAAAAACCAGGTTGGCGGCAAAAAGAAGCGAGAATTTATCTGTCTGCAGGTCAAAAATATCATCCTGAAGGCGCAGCGAAAGAAAAAGGCAATATTCCGCCCACAACACATCGGCGAAAAAGGTTTCGGCGCTCTTTTGGGGGGCTGCCTGATATTTGCTTTCCAACCAAAGAGGCAACAGGATCCAATAGGGATAGGAGCATCCGGTCGCAGATGATTCTGCTTGACAGGCATCAGCTCTGTGCAGCCTTAAGCAATAGTCGCTGAAATCTCCGGCAAGGGTTTGCGGCCATGATCGAATCAATGTCTGCAGGCGGATATTGATTTTGGAATCAACCGATTTCACCAGGCTCCTCGGGTTTTTCTGCGCCACCAGGCAATTTCTCCATCAGCTCTTGCAGCAATTTGCGATTTTCAACTCGGATGAGTTCTGTCAATTCGTCCCACGACCTTTTTCCCGGCGGTACGATAACCTCCCACGGCGGCGGAGGAGGCGGCGGCAGTCTGATGCCTTTATGGGCGCTGGAGTAAAATTTATTCAGATAACTCACAAGATCCCTGCCTTTGATGTCCAGTTGAGCATCGAGCATGGTGACCAGCTCCTGTCGAGCCGATTTGCTCAGCTTGATCTTGTACGCATCGAGAGCTTTGTCCGCATTTTTTAACAGCGCTTTGAGAAATTTCCTGTCGGTACAAGCGAGAACATAAACATCTTTGATACCGACTCTTTTGTTTTGCGATTTTTTCTCCCGTTTCATTTTTTCCTCCCGGGTTGGTGACAGACGAAGACCTAGTCGGGCTGCAATTGCTTTAAAAACTTTCTGACCATCGTCGACTTTGTGCTCGATGAATCCAGTTGCAGATAAGCACGATAATGGCTGATGGCCAGATCGGCTGTATTTTTTTGTTGAAAAATCCGGCCAAGTCTATAATGCGAATCGGCGTCGTTCGGATCGAGCCTCAGAGCCGTTCTGTATTCGCCTGCCGCTGAATCCGCCAATCCCTTCTCGAACAAAACGTCCGCCAATCCTTTGTGATATTCTGCACGATTCTCATCTGCTGCAATGGCCAAACGGAAATAGCCAATCGCCGCATCATACCGATCATGGGCATGGTTTTGCAGGGCGAGATTTTCATAGGCCTTGCTCAGGGGCATTCTTTGTTCGCTGATACGGTTCAAATACAGTTTTTCATAGTACAGGGCTTTGGCAGTATCGCCGTCGAAGATGCTCAATCTGGCCAACAAACTATAGATCAAGGGTTCAACAGGTTTGTACACCAGCGCTCCTTCCAGCGTTTCCCGGGCATCTTTATACCTTTCAAGCTGAAAGTAATTCGCTCCCAACAGGTAATAGGTCGGAGAAAATTTGGTTTTCAATTTAATCAGATCGTTCAAGGCCTCAATGCTTTCCTGATTATCGCCCATGATGTAGCGCAGTCGGGCCAGCGAAAAAAGCAAAATATCGTTATGGGGCGAATAATCCAGAGCCAGGGCTAAATAGCGCGCCTGCTTAGCACTATCTTGTTCGATACAGGCGCCTGCCCAATCGATCATTACCTGTTCGAAAGGACTGGCTCGCAGCTGAAGGGCAACAAGCTGCCGATAGTGTAAGGAAGCTTCCGTGAGATCGTCCTTCTCGACCAACTTGGAGATAAGCCAAATTCGCGGCGAGATAAAAGCGGAATCGAGTTCGATGGCTTGACGGAGGTATCGTTCAGCAAGTTCGGATTCTCTTTGATAGTTATACCGACTGGCCTGAATAAAAGCTCGAATGGCAGAAAGATTCTGTGAATCGGTTTTCAGCCAGGGTCTCAGGTCCTTCTCCTGATCATAGGCCAAGATTTTGATCTGAAAACAATATAATATTTTTTGCGCCAGATTTCGAAGAATCGGAAGGACATCTTCATTTTCTATCGCGATGCTGTTTGTAAAGATGATTTCCGAATTCAAGAGATTGGTTATACTCGATTGAATCAAATACTGGTCTCCGGTTTTAACGATGGCGCCATTGATGATAAAAGCAATTTCAAGATTGCGCAGCGCGTGAAAAAACGGCGTTTCTCTCTTCAACTCAAAACCGGCGAAAGAACTTTCGATCATCGTGTTCAGGCTGTAAGGGTCGATTATTTTTAGTTCATCTACACCCAGCAATTCGCCAACGATTACCGACTGAATGAGGATCGGCAAATCGCTCGCTTTGTCCCCAGTCTGGTTTTGAAAAGGCAGGACTGCAATGCGCACGCTCTGGTTTGCAGAGCGGCCGGAACGCAGAAAACGAGTACCGATATGCCATCCGGATACCAAAATCAATAAGACCAGGGAAAAGATCATTGAAATCTTGGAAATTTTCCATCGATTCGGCGTGCTAAACACATTTTTCGTGGATCGCGACTCTCTTGTTTTCAGCCATTCCAGCACTTTCACCATGGATTGGGGGCGATTTGTCCTTTTCCAGGCACTGTTTGCAGAGAGCGATGAGGTGCTCTGGAATATCCGCACGAAAATTGCCGATCTCTGCGGGTTCTTCATTGACGATTGAAAAGAGAACGGCCTGATCGTATTCGGCTGCAAAAGGCTGTCGGCCGCTGAGCATTTCGAACAAAACGACGCCGAAAGACCAGATGTCTGTTCGGCAGTCAGATTCTTTGCCCTGTGCTTGCTCAGGCGCCATATAGGCCGGCGTGCCGATGGTTGTCCCGGTTCGCGTAATGCCCGGGTGTCCTGCGAGCTTGGAGAGTCCAAAATCCAGAATCTTGACAACACCTGCGTCCGTGATCATGATATTGGCCGGTTTGATGTCGCGATGCACGATTCCCTTTTCATGTGCCTCCGCAAGACCTGCAGCGATTTGCACGGCGATGCGAACAACCTCTTCGGTCGGCATGCTACCCTGTGCGAGTCGTTCTTTTAAGGTCATGCCTTGATAGCAATCCATGACGATAAACACCTGTCCGTCGTCGGTTTCGTCGATATCATGGATTGTACAGATATTGCTGTGCTGCAACGAGGAGGCGGTTCGGGCTTCATGTATGAATCGTTTTTTGGTCTCGGAGTCAGCCGTCAAGGCAGGCGGTAAAAATTTCAACGCAACGGGGCGCTTGAGTTTGAGGTCCTCGGCTTGATACACAATCCCCATGCCGCCTTCGCCGAGTTTGGCGAGGATTTGATAATGGGAAATGGTTCGACCGATCATTCTGTTTTCCCTGGATTAAAAAGGCAACTTTCGCAACCCTTATTTTCTTATCCATGGAGAATCAATCGGTTCCGATCCTTTGTGCGGGATTTCTGACTGGCTTTGGTGGTCAAGGTTTTATTTTGATGCCGATCATGGCGATATCATCTTCATGCAAGGTATGGCCGAGGAAATCACGCACATCCTGGCGCACACGACAAATGATATCCGATGCGCTTTCGGCACAGGAGGCGCACACCGAGTGAATAAGCCTTTCTTCACCGAACAGCTGGTGTTCTGCGTCAGCCGCCTCTGTTACGCCATCGGTATAAGCGAAGATGAAATCACCCGACGCAACAGCCAGCTCTTTTTCTTCATATTGAACCTCGGATTTGAGGCCCAGAGCCGTCGCTCGGCATTCCATCATCTGGCAAGAATTGCTCTGGTTTTGATAGAAAACCAACGGCGTATGGCCGGCGCTGGCAAAACGCAAACGTTTATGGCTGGGATCGAGCTGTATGAAGATCATGGTGACGAACATCTGACGGGGCAGTATTTTGCAAAGAATTGCATTGACTTCTGTAAGGATTTGGGCGGGCGACTGATTTTTTTGTGTCACAGAACAGAGAATACCCTTGACCAGAGTCATCACCATCGCCGCCGAAGTGCCATGCCCGGAGACATCCGCAATGACAATTCCACTCAATTGTTCATCGCGGTAAAAATAATCGTAATAGTCACCCGCTACGGCTTCGGCCGGTTCATAACAAGCGGCGACTTCAAACAATCTGCAGGTCGGATCTTCTTTTGGCAAGAGCTTTTGCTGGATCTTGTGCGCCAACTCCAATTCTTGTTTGAGTCGCCGTTCTTCCAGCTCCGATTGCTGCAATTTCATATTGTGGATGAGTTGACCGGATTGAGAAGCGATGATCGAGAGCAAACGCTGGTCATCTTCGCTAAAAGCCTCACTGCCCTTGCGGTTGACCACCATCAGCACTCCTAAAAGCTGGTCGCGATGGCGGATGGGCACGCAGAGAAGCGAATGGATTTCTGAACGCTCCTGTTCTGTCGTCAGAAAACGGGTGTCGGTCGCGAGATCGGCAATGACCAACGGCTTTTGGTATTTGAGCACCCAGCCGGTGATGTTGATGCCCACTTTATAGTCTAAAATTCGGCTGCTCGAATCCAACTCCCGTATCAGAGTCCTGAGGGGAGAGTCGGCCTGTTCGGTGATCAGTTGGATGGCGCCCTGCTCGGCATGCAAAGCCTTGATGCTCTTGTGCACGATGATGTCGAGCATTTTTTCCTCTTCCAGTGTGCTGCCGGCGGCGACCGCCAGATCGTTGAGGATGCTGAGCTCTTCGACCGCAATTTTGAGCCGATGCAGCTCATCTCTGGGCAAGTTGGTTTCTTCCATCAACACATCCATCAGTTCTCGGACAAAAACATCACGACTCGAATCTCAAAACAATTTACCTTTCTCCATTAAAATAGTCCCGAACTCGATGCAAAGCAAGCACATTTCCCAATTCAACTCCGCAACGATTCCGCATGTGCTCTCGCTGTTCGGTGGGATTCTCTATAAAAGCAGAATGACTGGTTGTGAACCTTGGAAGATCAGCGACCCGGCCGATCTGTCCTAATCGTTAGCAGGTGAATCGTAACCCCCAGGGCTATTGCAAATAGAAACAATCGCTGCCAAACTTGTGAAATCGCCAGAACTACTGTGGATCCAATCGTCAGCCACAGCAGCAGCAGGGTGAATATCTTTTGCTGAATGGGTATTCCTTTGCCTTCGCGATAGTTTTTGATGTATTCTCCAAACCATCGATTGTTTAACAGCCAGCGATAGAACCGCTCTGAGCTGCGGGCATAACAAAAAGCAGCCAGAAGAAGAAACGGCGTTGTTGGCAAAACCGGCAAGAACATCCCAACCACACCCAACGCCACACACAGGCTGCCAATGAAGATAAAAAAAACCTTTAGCGGTTGATTTACTTGTTTTTGCTCCATCTTCGAACTCGTTTTCTCTTGAGCCGCCGGTCAACCGTGCGGACTCTCCCTCGACGCGACGGAGAGCTTTTTCAACAACGATTGGCCGCGGCTGCAGCGTTTTACTCTGCAAATACGGGGGCTAAAACCTCCTGAAACAAAAGGGGGGCCAGTCTTCCAAATCCCACGACTTGAAGGACGTGGCAATAAAAAAAGCTGTCGCTCAATTGGTGGACGACAGCTGCATCAGGACGTTCGCACGTTCACACGTTAGCACTTTAACACGTTAACACGTTAGCATGTTAACACGTTAGCACGTTAGCACGTTAGCACGTTAACACGTATTTTATCCCTCCAATCCCTGCACAAACATCGGACGGATGCGCTGGTACTGCTCTTCCCACTGCGCGGTGTCGCGGGATTCTACCGTCTTCATAGGGAACGATCGTGCCACCAGCTCCCGGCCTTCGGCGATCGAGGCGAGCTGGCCGGTGGCCACAGCCTGCACCATGATGTTGCCGATGGCTGTGGCTTCGATAGGTCCGGCAACCACCGGAATGCCCAGAGCATCGGCGGTAAAGCGGTTGAGCAATTCATTCTGCGAACCACCGCCGACGATGTGCAGGACATCGATGGGTATTGGCCGCATGGCCTCGATTCCCTCGACGATAAAGCGGTATTTCAGGGCAAGGCTCTCGAACACACAGCGCACAAAGGCGCCGATGCTGTCCGGTACCGGCTGACCGGTACGGCGGCAGAACTCATCGATCGCCGCCGGCATCTCCTCCGGATGGATAAAGAGATCCGCATCCGGGTCGACGATGCTGCGAAACGGTTCGGCTTTTTCGGCCAGAGCCACCAGTTCGGGATAGGAATATTTTCCGCCCTGCCGTTCCCAGCTGCTCTTGCACCCTTCCAGCAGCCACATACCCATGGCATTGCGGAGAAATCGAACGGTGCCGTTGACTCCGCCTTCGTTGGTGAAATTGCGATGCAGGGACTCAACGGTGATCACTGGTTCGGCGGCTTCGACGCCGAGGAGCGACCAGGTGCCGGAGCTGAGATAGGCGGCACCGGGCGATTGCATCGGCGTGGCGGCCACCGCTGCGGCGGTATCATGAGCGGCGCCGGCGATGACCTCCACTCTGCCCAGACCGGTCTCTTTGGCGAGATCGTCCAGCAGCGGCCCGACCACGGTTCCCGGCCGCACGATGGGTGTGAGGATCGAGTGCGGCACATCGAGCGCGGTCAGAATTTCTCTTTCCCAGCTGCGCTTTTGCGCATTCAGCAGCTGGGAAGTGGATGCGATGGTGTACTCGGTGCGCTTTTCGCCGGTGAGAAAATAGTTGAACAGGTCTGGCATAAACAGCAGCGTCTCGGCCGCCTCGAGTTGCGGCGAGCGGCTTTGCGCCAGCGCAAAAAGCTGATAGAGAGTGTTGAGTTGCATGAATTGGATGCCGGTCAGGCGATAGATCCGGTCGCGCGCAATACGGGCAAAAACCTTTTCCATCATGCCATCGGTGCGCGGATCGCGATAGGAAACCGGGTTGCCGAGCAGGCTTCCATCGCTTGCCAGCAGGCCGAAATCCACGCCCCAGGTATCGACTGCGATGCCGCGGATCGCCCGGCCCTCACCAGCGGCACAGACCAGGCCCTGCTTGATCTGCTCGAAGAGATCGAGAAAATCCCAATAGGTTGTTCCCAGGGCGCGGATCTGCCGATTGGGAAAGCGGGTTAGTTCGCGCAATTCAAGTTTATCGCCAAGGGTGCCCAGAATCGTGCGTCCGCTGGTGGCGCCAAAATCAAAGGCGAGATAATTAACTCCGGCCATTTTTTTCCCATTGTTCTGTTGTGTTCTGCACTCAACCATAAAGCGGCCCATAGGCCTGACAGGCGCGATAGTCGGCACCTTGCAGGTCCTGGGTGCCAAAGGCACTCCACGCATGCGGCCGATAGATCCGTTCTTCGGCAACGTTGTGCATACACACGGGAATGCGCAGCAGGCTGGCCAGGGTAATCAGGCGGTCGCCGAAATGGCCATAGCCGAGGGAACCGTGGTTGGCGCCCCAGTTGGCCATGACAGAATAAACGTCGCAAAACGCTCCGGTTCCGGTGAGAATCGGCGCAAACCAGGTGGTGGGCCAGGTGGGATCGGTGCGCTGATTGAGAATCTGATGCATATCGTCGGGCAATTCGACCGTATAGCCTTCAGCGATCTGCAGCACAGGGCCCAGGCCTTTGACCAAATTGAGCCGCGACAGGGTCACCGGCATCTCGCCGACGGTGACGAACTGGGAAGAAAAACCGCCACCGCGGAAATAGCCCAGACTGGCCGGACACCAGCGGGTGGCCTCGAGGCAAGCCTTGACCTCTTGCGGTTCGATATCCCAAAAGGGTTTCATCGCCGGTTGGCCGTTGCGCTGCTGGCGGCCGCAGCCGTCCAGCGCCGCTGAACCCGAGTTGATGAGATGGATGATGCCATCCTGCGCCTTGCCTGCAGCGGCTTTGCCGGTGACGCGTTTGATCGCCTGTGGGCTCCAATAGGTGCGCACGTCGGCAAAGACCTGCGCCGTGTCGGTGAGCAGATGGCCAAAGAGCATGACCGTACCGTTCAGGCTGTCGTTTTCGGTAGCCACCAGATAGGGCTGGCGTATGCCGTTCCAATCAAAGGAGGAGTTGAGAATCGCCTCCATGAAATCGCCGTTGGGAAAGTGATCGGTCCACTGGCGTTGGCCCTGGAATCCGGCGAGCAGAGCGTTGTGGCCCAGAGCTTCTTCGCCGTAACCGAGGTCAGCCAAAACCGGATTGCCGACCATGAGATCGCGGGCGATGAGGGTCATCTTGACCACGGTTTCCCATTCCCAATCCTTGCGTTGGCGCGAGTTCTGCTGGTCAACGGGATTGAGGTCGGGCCCTTCGGGGCAATATTTTTTCACCCAGGTCAGAGCGCGCTCGTATTCCTCGCGATCATAGATCTTTTCCTCAAAGCGGCGCACGAATTCCGACATATCGATGGTCTCGTTGCGCATGCCGAGCCAGCTGTGAAAAAAATCGTCGTTCACCACCGAGCCGGCGATACCCATGGACACCGATCCCATGGAGAGATAGGATTTACCGCGCATTTCCGCCACGGCGAGTGCGGCTTTGGCAAAACGCAGCAATTTTTCCGCCACATCGGCGGGTATGGAATCGTCGCCAGCGTCCTGCACATCGCGGCCATAGATGCCGAACGCGGGCAACCCTTTTTGCGCATAGCCGGCCAGGGCGGCGGCCAGATAGACAGCGCCGGGCCGCTCGGTTCCATTGAATCCCCACACCGCCTTGGGAATCAGGGGGTCGGCGTCCATCACTTCGGTGCCGTAGCACCAGCACGGAGTGACGGTCAGCGACACGCCGACACCGGTGCGGGCAAATTTATCTGCCGCTGCTGCCGCTTCCGCCACACCGCCGATGCAGGTATCGGCAATCACGCATTCAATCGGCAGACCATTGGGATGGCGCAGATTCTTTTCGAGAAAAGCGGCGGCACGCCTGGCCATGCCCATCGTCTGATCTTCCAGCGATTCGCGCACCCCGCGACGACGGCCGTCGATGACCGGCCGGATACCGATTTTTGGCAGTGTACCTGCCAGGCGTTGCACCGAAGCCGTTTTTTTGAATTCCTGTTCCTTGTTCATCATCATTATTCCTTGGTTTTGATCGTTCAGGCGCTCAACTGCCGGACATGACCCGAACCGTCTCGCGCGCCACCACGATCTCTTCATCGGTTTTCAGCACCAGCGCCCGGATTTTGGACTTTGAGGTGGTGATCAATTGTGCATGCGCCGCATTTGCCGCCTTGTCCAACTCAAGGCCGAGGAATCGCAGTGCCGACAGCACCTCCTCGCGAAGATCGGCATTGTTTTCGCCGATGCCACCGGTAAAGGTCACGGCGTCCACCCCTTCGAGCAGAACGAGATACTCGCCAATGTAGCGTTTGATGTCATAGATAAACTTATCCCAAGCCAGTTTGGCACGCGCATCGCCCCGGGCGATCGCCTCCTTGATCTCGCGCATGTCCGCTGAAATTCCGGACAAACCCTTGAGCCCGCCGCTTTTTGAACACTCGGCCAGCGCCTGTTCCAGGGTGATGCCCTTTTTCACCATGATATAAGGCAGAACAAACGGATCCATGTCGCCTATGCGGGTGCCCTGGATCAATCCCGATTGCGGCGTGAATCCCATGGAGGTATCGATGGATTTGCCATTTTTGTAGGCGCAAAGCGACGACGACCCGCCCAGATGGCAGGTGATGACGCGATGGTTGTCGGCCGGTAAGCCGAGCACGCGCACGGTTTCGGCAGTGACATAGCGGTGCGAGGCACCGTGATAGCCGTATTTCTTGACCCCATATTTTTCGATCCATTCATAGGGCGTGCCGTAAACGCGGGCATGCAGGGGCATGTTCAGGTGAAAACCCGGTTCAAACACACCCACCAGCGGTGTTTTGGGCAGCATTTCGCGAAACATATAGATAGCCGTGAGATAAGGCGGATTGTGGGCCGGTGCCAGATCGCGGTAATCCTCCATTGCCTGAAGAACCGCGTCATCCAGAAGGACCGAGCCGTTTTTGTCGCCTGCCTGAATGGTCTTGAATCCGATGCCGTCGATGGCATCGAGATTGTCGAGCAGACCGATTTCGGGATCGGTCAGAAAGGTCAGGGCGTGCTGAACGGCCTGGCGATGGCTGGGCACCGCAATTCGGGTTTGCAGGACTTGACGATCGCCGACCCAGTAGGTGATGATGGCATCGTCGCTGCCAACGCGCTCGGTGTAGCCACGCGCCAGCTGGCGTTCCGCCGGCATGTCGAGCAATTGGAATTTGAAACTGCTGGAGCCGATATTGCAGACGATTATCCTGAGCGGGTGCAAGGGTCGTTTCATCGCAGCAAACCTCTTAAGGTTTCAGACAAAGTAATGCGGCGTTCGCCGCCGGCCTGTCAAGATGTTTCGAGCGGCAAAACGGCAATTGGGCGGGATCAGTAAAACAGCCGGACGAAACGGATCTCTTCGTTTGTCCGGCTGTGGTGTTATTTCAACTGGCGGAGCACGGCTTCAGTCACCTGGCGCACCAGCTGTTCGCGGTCCGGTTGGTTCTCCGGTCCAGACCAGGCGGTGGTGATGTCACAGGAACCGTCTTCCTCGCAGCTGAGACAGGGCGAGGAGGTGGCAATGCCGGCCCGTTTGCGAATCTCCATCAGCTTGTCCACGTCCTGGCTCTTGAGCACGTTGAGATGGCCAAGCTGTTTGGCGATGAACTGAATTTTGGCCGCGTGATCAAGGGTCTCCATCTTGAAGTAGGCATTGTAAATGTCTTTGCCGATGGTCAGGGCTCCGTGGTTGGCCAACAGAAACGCGTCGTGATCTTTGAGATACTTGAGCACCGGTGTATAAAACTCTTCGGTGCCGGGAGTACCGTATTCAACCAGAGGGATTTCGCCGAGAACGATGATGACTTCGGGCAAAACGCATTTATCCATCGCCAGACCGGCCACCGCATAACCCGTCGCATAAGGCGGATGGGCATGACAGACGCTGTTGACATCGGGGCGATCCTTGTAGATCCGCAGATGCATGAACACTTCAGAAGAAGGTTTGCCTGTGTTGGACAAAACCTTGCCGTCCATGTCCACCAGCACCATCTCTTCCGGCTTCATAAAACCTTTGCTCACTCCGGTCGGAGTAATCAAAACGCGGTCGTTATCGACCCGGGCGCTGATGTTGCCGTCATTGGACGCGACAAAACCATGGTCGTAGACGCGTCGCCCTACCTCGACCAGATCGCGCTTCAAGGCAAATAGGGATTTTTGCAACGCGCAACTCCTTTACGCTTTGACGCCTTTGGCAGGCAGCAATTTTTCGACATCGGCATGCGGTCTGGGAATCACATGGACAGAAACCAGCTCGCCCACTTTTTCCGCAGCGGCTGCACCGGCGTCGGTGGCTGCTTTCACAGCACCCACATCGCCGCGAACGATGATAGAAACCAAACCACTCCCGACCTGGGCCTTGCCGACCAATTCGACATTGGCCGCCTTGACCATCGCATCAGCCGCTTCAATTGCCGCGATAAAACCGCGGGTTTCGACCATGCCCAATGCTTCTTGTGCCATGACTGAATTCTCCTCAATTTGTGGAATAAGATCCGTTGGTTATCCTTTGGTTTAACTTGTTTTCGTTTGAATGCCCTATCAAGCGGACAATCAGACGACCTGTAAATTTTCATAGATCGCCAATCGGCGGACCCGGGCGAAATCGCGCGGCGTGCAAATACCCTCTCCCGTGGGACTGGCGATGGTATGGGAAAAATACCCTTCGCCAGAATAACCGCCATTGCCTGCACCACTCGGTCCATTGACCACCACGATATCGGTATCGATCGCACGGGTAAACCGGGTGATGGTTTCGAGATGATTGGAATAGATCATGGCCGTATGACCGAAGCCATGCTCGGCTTCCACCGACCATTCAATGGCCTGTTCCACTGATGGACAGCGGACGATGGGCAGGAAAGGCATCATTTGCTCTTCCTGCACAAAGAGATGATTCTTGTCGGTTTCGCCATACAGAATCCGCACCTGGTCGGGAAGCGTCAGGCCGGCGATCGCAGCCAGGACATTGGCGTTTTTGCCGATCAAGTCGCGGCTGACAAAGACCTGGCCCTTGTCGTTCTTGCCGAACGCCTTGGCCGTGAGCATTTCGATTTGCGCCGCGTTCAGCCGTACCGCTCCGGCATTCGCCATGGCTTGCATAAACCGGTCGAAAACGCCATCGACGACGAACACTTCTTTTTCCGCAATACAAAGGATGTTGTTGTCGAAAGAGGCGCCTTTGATTATCTCTCGGGCGGCGCGATCGAGATCGGCAGTCACATCCACCACCACCGGTGGATTGCCCGGTCCGGCCGCCACCACTTTTTTGCCGGCTGCAAAAGCCGCCTTGACCAGGCCTGGACCGCCGGTGGCAGCGATCAGACGGATCTGCGGATGATGGAAAAGCTCGTTGGCCCCTTCCATGGTCGGCTCCCGCAGCATGGAGATCAGGTTGGCCGGGCCGCCGTTGTCGACAATGGTGCGGTTAAAGATTTCCATCGCATAGGCGGAAACATTTTTGGCCGCTGGATGAACATTGAAAATGACAGCGTTGCCCGGCGCAATCATGATGATCGAGCTGTTCAAGAGCACCGGAATCGGATGGGTCGACGGGGTGATCGCCGCGATGACGCCATAAGGGGCGTATTCTTCCACCACCAAACCCTTGTCACCGCTCCAGGAACGCACCTCGAGGTCTTCCAGTCCCGGTGTGGCGTCAGCGGCATTGTGGTGTTTGGCGATCTTGTCTTCGACCCGTCCCATGCCGGTTTCTTGTTGCGCCCGGCGGGCAAATTCTTCCGCATGATCATGCATGGTCTGGCGCAAGGCAGCGATGACTTTCGCTTTATCGGCACGCGGCATCGCATGCCAGATCTTTTGTGCCTTTTCCGCAGCGGCAAAGGCTTGATCCACAGTGGCAAATATGCCGTTGGTGACCCCGGTCGTCCCGGCTGCTGCACCAGTGCTGTGGTTCAGCTCGGTTATCACTCGCCTGACGATTTCTGCGACCAGGGTTGGATCAAAATCTGCCATCTATTTTTGCTCCTTGACCAGATAACCAAAGGCATTGGCCGCAGTCAAACCGGCGGCATTGGCCTCGTCGGTATCCACATGCATTTCGAGTTTCAATTTGTCCTTGATGCGCACCACCACATGATTAAAGGTGACGCTGCTCTCCCCTTCGGTGCGCACACTGACCTCCTCCCCATCCCTGATGCCCAGACGGGCGGCGTCTTGCGGACTGCAGTGCAGGTGGCGCATCGCCCGAATCGCACCTTCTGTAAGGCGCAAAACACCTTCCGGACCGATCAGCGTGATGGGCGCGGAGCCTTTGATGTTGCCGGAAATTCGATGCGGCAACTCGATGCCCAGGAAACGGCCATCTGAATAGGCCATCTCGACCTGAGTCTGCGGTCTGGTAGGGCCGAGGATGCGCACCTTTTCGAACATCCTGCGGTTCGGTCCGACCACGGTGACCGTCTCGTTGGCGGCGAATTCACCCGGTTGTTTCAGATCGCGCATTTTGGTCAACTGCGCGCCTTTGCCGAACAAAATTTCCAGATCCTCCTGGCAGATGTGCAGGTGCCGCGCCGAAATGCCCAAAGGAATGGCCGAATCATTGGTTGCAGGATAGAGCGAATCGATCACCTGCCGGACGATGGTTTCGACCTTACGGGTGAGTTCATCATTGGAAATGGACATGAAGATACTCCTGCTTCACTGCTCTTCGCCGCACTGGCGACAAAGGAGTGCGTTTCTGTCTCGCAGACCGGGCTGCTTAAATATAATCTCTATAGAGCTGCTTGCTGGGGGCTGGGATCACCACGCTGTTGACCAGCAAACCCTTTTGCGCCACATGGGCGGCGCCGGCATCCACAGCAGCTCGCACGGCCGAGACATCGCCGGTCAGGGTGACAAAGGCCTTGCCGCCCAGAGCCATGGCCAGACGGATTTCGATCACTTCGATTGCCGCTGTCTTGACCGCAATGTCAGCCGCCTCGATCAGCGAGCCGACGCTGAACGACTCGATCACCCCGAGAGAACCCGGTTTGTCGATCGTATTGGATCCGGCGATGGCCGGAAAAATCGAAGGATGCACATTGGGAATCACCATCAAATCGATCACCGTGCCCGGCCACCGCTGCGCACCGGCATCAACGCTGGCGCGCACGGCCGCCACTTCGCCGCCGACGATCACCAGATATTTGCCCGAGCAGATCGTTCGCGCCAGCACAAGTTCCACCTGCGCGGATTTCAGCATGGCATCCGCCACGTCGATACCGGCAGCGATGCTGTTCAATTCGATCAATCCCACTGCGCGCATCTGCATGCTCGCTACCCTCGTTCGATGGTGATTCGTTCATTTTGGATCGCGCTGATCTTGCCGTCGATACTGGCGTGCACGCGGGCGCCCAGTTTTCCATCTGGTATCTCGGCGATCAGCTGGTCGCGGCGAACGCTTTCGCCGACCTTGACCACCGGTTCCGCTGCCTGACCAACATGCTGTTTGAGCGGCATGACCACACGCGCCGGCTCGACGCGCATCTCCTGGTACTCGGCATGCGATTCGTATTGGCTGACACCCAGACGGTTCATCAACATTTTAATCGGCACCCGCCGCGAGTTTTTCATCGGATGCACCTGGATATCGCAGCTGCCAGTCCACTTTCCCTTATCGGCCTTGCGCAAATCGTTCATGCCCTGCACACACGCCTCGCGCGGGTAAAGCCCTTCGGGGCAGGCATAGAGAGTACAAAGGCCGCATTGACAGCAGAGCAGAGCGTTTTGATTCCACAATTCCTTGCCCATCTGGGTGAATCCAAGGCTGCGCATCACCAGGTGCGGCTTGACCTCATAGCCGAGCAAGTAGCGCGGGCAGAGTTCGGTGCAATAGCTGCATTGATCGCAAGCCGAATGGCCGATGCGGTGCTGGGCTGCAGTCGGCCGGCTGATGCGCTTGATCAAATCGTGAGCTGCCGGCAAGACGATCAACCCGCCGGTGGTCTTGGTGATTGGCTGGTCGAGATTCTGCACCAATTTTCCCATCATCAGCCCGCTCTCCATGACCGCAAAATCATCGATCATCGGACCACCAGCGATCTGCAAAGCTTCACGCACCGACAATCCGATCGGTAACCAGGTGGTGAGCGGGGTCTTGACCAGACCGGTCAGAGTCATGAACGTGTCGGTGACCGGTTTGCCGGCAACGGCACGAGAAATATTGACCAGTGTCTCGATGTTGTTGACCACCACGCCGATATTCAGGGGGATACCCTGCGGCGGAATCAGTCGGCCGGTGATGCCATAAACAAGTTCGTACTCGTCGCCTGCCGGATAAAAGTCGCCAAATTCGTGCACGTGCATGGAATCGCGGCGAATCGCCGCCTGAATTGCGTCGATGGCGTTGCGATTTTTGGATTTAATGCCGATCGCTGTCTTTTGTGCCTGAACGCAATCAGCCGCCTTTTCCAAACCGTCGACCACTTCCCGGCCAAAGTGGACCATCAGCTCGCGGTCCTTGTGCATCAGGGGCTCGCACTCGGCGCCGTTAGCCAGATACCACTCTGCTTGTGCTTCGAGTTTGACATGGGTGGGGAATCCGGCGCCGCCGGAACCGACCACTCCTGCCTCCCGCACTTGTTCGACGAGTTCCTTCATTTCCAATCCTGTTCCGACCATCTATCCGCAACAGCTCTGGCGGCGACTTTTTAATCCTGTATCCAAACGCGTACCATCTCGGCGATTGTGCTTTGGTCGATCAGACGGTCATTGACGAACAAAATATTGGCGCCGCAACCGTCGCGCGCCAATCGGGTTGACGATACATCCCAGCAAATCGCGCCGCGCACCCGTTCGATGCGGTTGGCGGCGATATTGAGACAAAAAACCTTGCCATCCAACACCACGGCACTGTGCAATTCGTTGGCTGCAATCCGATGGGCCAGCTCGCGGACTTTTTTCTCGCGCTCTGCAAAGGAGGGCAAACGATCCTCGATCAGCTGCACGCAGCAACCCTTGGATTGAAGAATCTGCGCCAGCGCGCGGCGAAACTCGCTCGTTGCATCGCCAGCCAAGAGCGCGACAGTCTTGTCTTTGGCCGCGGGAGCGGAGCCGGGCGGCAAGCCGCGCTGCACAACGATTCGGTGCGCGCGCAGGGTATCCTGCGCCAATGGTGTGATCAGGCTTTGCGGGCCGATAAACACCTCTTGATTGCCGGCGGCAACCAGAGCCTTTACATCCTGTTCGGTGATCAATCGTTTGTTCAAGGAGACCGCTGGCCTTGCTGCAGAAATCGACAGACTGTCGATTTGCTGCAATTGCCGCAGGACTTGTTCAACGATTAACTCGATCAATTTCTCGCGTTCAGAAGCATCCATATCAGCAGCTGTCGGTATCCTATTTGGCGGCGTTTGGGTGATCGATGCGATCGACAATAGCGACAATCACGCTGCGCAGCGGCATGCGGCGATCAAAACCGAGAATTTCCATCGCCGCCCGTCCTTCGCTGGCGACCAGCACACAATCGCCTTTTCCGGCACTGACCGTGTCCACTGCAACCTGAACAGGTCCGGTAAACGAACCACCGGGTTCGATCGGGCGAACCAACATCAACTTTTTGTTTGCATAACAGCTGTGTTTATCGGTTGATACCAAGCTGCCGATGACACGTGCCAGAATCATAGAGAGCCGCCGATCGAAGATGGTTCTGTTTCTACAAATCGATTCGGTCTACCAGACCGACGATGGTTACATCGCTGGGAATCTGTCTGTCGGCCAACGCAAAGGTCGCCTCCGCCCCGCCAACCCAATAAACCACATCGCCGGTGCGGGTGTTGAGCGGATCGGCAGCCACCAGCGGCCGTTTGCTGATCGGCTGGAACGTTTCATCCACCGGCACCATCAGACAGAGCCGGATCGAGCGTATTTTGGGGTCCTTGGCCGTCGCCCATACCGTGCCGACCACCTGTCCGAGCTTCAACTGGCTGACCTCGTTTTTTTGGGCTGGTCCTTGCGATACACCATTTTGCCCAAATGCTCGACGGAATCGACTATCGCGACGATGCTGGTATCGGTCGGAACTGTGGCAAGGTCGTCGCTCTGCCGCGCCGAACTGCCCCGCACCGCCAGGACGATTTCGCCGACCCCAGCCCCGAGAGGATCGATGGCAACGAGATAGGAATTGATCGGCTGAGTATCCGGACCGACCAAATTGATCAGCGTGAGTTTGCGACCTTTGAGCCGCTCAGATTTCATGGTGGAAACAATCGTTCCCTCAACCCTAGCCAATTCCATGGTTATAATCCTTGGTTGATCTTAATCCCGAACTTGTTGCCAGCAGAATTCATAGCAAAACAACAAATTGGCAGTCTCAGCAAAACCGGTGCGATATCTTGCACCTGATGGCGATCACATCCAAACAGTCTCGTCAGCGGTTGGGATCGCTGCACCAAACCTGCAGGCGATTCGAATGATGCATGACTTGAGGCGGGATGTTGATGAATTCTGCAAAATCAAAGGTTTTGCAGGTTTTAATGTAGACAATTCGGGGTATTTTGTCAAGGGAATTTGCTTAAGGAAAAGCGGCTGATGCGCAAAATTGGCCTTGTGCAGAACCGACAGCCCTGCACAAGGCCAAGAGGTTATTTGTTCTGAATCAGAATTCGTTTGCTGGCGCTTCGCACATCCGCCTGCTTGGGCAGCCTAATCTGCAAAACGCCCTTATTAAAAGCAGCGGTAATCTTTTCTCTATCCACATCCGCCGGCAATGGCAGATGGCGTTCAAAACGCCCGGTCATGCGCTCGATGCAGTGGTATTCGCCGCGTTTTTCCTCATTAAAGGCTTTTTTTTCACCGTGCAGAGTCAAAACATCGGAATTTAAATCGATTTCGACATCCTTTTCATCCAGTCCCGGCAGTTCGCATTCGACAATATATTCCTTGTCTGTTTCGCGAATATCGGTACAAGGGGTAAAACCTGATGTCTCGCCTTGAAATGGTTGCAGAGCAAAATCATCAAAGAACGAATTGAATATCGAATTGATTTCCGCCTGCAGGCGCATAAAGGGATTTGATTCCTGTCGCTCTGCAGCGACCGGCTTGCGATTCCGCCAACTCGGAATTAAATCGCGAATCGGCATTTTGCACCTCCTTATGATTTAACCCACTTTGATATCGATTCGACGCGCCTTGGCCGGCTCGGCCTTGGGCAGAGTCACCTGCAAAACCCCATCTTTGACCTGCGCCTCGATCCCCTCACGGTTGATTTCGTCGGAAAGGGTAAAAGCGCGCTGGAAATCACCGGTTTCATATTCCATATAGCTCAGCTGATGGCCATCCGGGGTCACCATATCTACCCGGCCGTCAATGGTCAAGACATTCTTTTCCAGAGTGATATCGACCGACTTTTCGTCCACACCGGGCATGTCGGCGGTTAAAACAATCGCGTTGTCGGTTTCGCGGATGTCCACCAGCGGAACGAACACCTTTTGCGAACGGGTTCGTTCCACTGTGCTCACGGTTTCAGGCTCGCGTTTCTGCAAGCTTTTTTCTTTATTGGCCATGATTATCACCTCACAATCATTGATCAACGATTCAGTTGTTCTCGATTAAGCGCGAATTTCAATCTTTTTGGGTTTGTCCGCTTCAAGGCGCGGCAATGTGATCGTCAGAATACCCTTTTCATAACGCGCCGTGACTTTTTCCGCATCGATAGCGAAGGGCATCAAAACGGTGCGCTGAAATTCATCGGGCTTCCTCTCGTTTCGGTGCACGGTGACATTTTCCTCTTTAACAGGACGCCGCTTGCCGCTGATGGTCAGCGATTTGTTGTGCACCGAAATTTCCATATCATCGATGGAATAGCCGGGCAATTCAGCAGTGACCAGAGCGTCTTCATCGCGAGTCCAGATGTTGACTGCAGGATAGCGATAAGCTGTCGCGGGCTGTGTGCCACGCAGGAAGCGGTTCATTTCCCGCTGCACGCGATCAAACTCGCGTTCTACTTCCAAAGCGCGAAAAGGATCAACGAGTAACATGGTTTATTCCTCCTTTATGGTTGCTGTTTGCGGTGTACCGGGGTTTGGCCAACCGCTTGTGTATGCTCTTTTTTTTTGCAATTTCGACTTTATGCTTTCGCCTTCAACTGTAACAAACGCCGTGCCAAATTGAAGATGAATTAGCTATCTTATTGTTATTTATGCTCTAATGCTGTTTATTTATAATTGGCGCATGACTGTCATTATGTCAACTTTGCAGACTGCAGTCTGTCAATTTGTCTGCTTCATCGACAGACTGGGCATTTCGAGCGGTTTTCGGAGCAGAAGCAGACAACAGCGCACAGCAGCAAGGCAACCAAATCGACGCCGTCAGCCCGCGTTGTGCAACAAGCCAGCAGATTCGGGCGAATCTGCTTGCATCGAAAGGGGATAAATTCTATATTCGTAATCCTGAAACAAACCCTTATTAATCGATGAATGAACTCTTGTACCGTAAAACAGGACCTGGACAATGAGAAAAGGTTTTTTCCTCTTGAGCATGTGTTTGGCAGCGGTCTTTTTTCTGCAATGCCAGCGCAAGAATCCGGATGGTTATTATCTTGAAGACAAATATCCCAAGATCGAATTGCGCAGCGGGGATTTGCAGTTGACTCTTTTTAAGCCGGATGCCAAAAACGGGTATTATCGCGGCACGCGCTATGATTGGGGCAATCAAATCGCTCAGATCAGCTACAAAGGCCATACGTTTATTACGGAATGGCCGGATGACCACGATCCTCTCAATCCAGATCACGGCATCGGCATTCTCAACGAATTCAACCGCGAGCTGGCGCTCTTCCCGTACGAGCAGGGAAAATCCGGTTTCGGCGTTCGGCCAGGTATCGGCCAAATTCAATACCAGGACGTGGAGGAGCCGAAAGTCATAGAACCAGCCAGGTGGGAAATGTCCAATGGTCAGACTTGGGCAATTGTGGAAAATTCACTGGTGTACGGCAAGGACAGCGGCTACTTTTACGGCAAACGCATTCGTTTGCTCCCCCCGAACACAGTCGAAATTCAGTCGATTCTGGAAAATGTCGGCCGCACTCTGTTGACGAGCGACCTGAACTGTACATTTCGCTTCAATATCGATCACCAGCCGATCGATTCCAACCTGATTCTGCGCCTGGCCAAAGAAATCCCTGTAATCGAGGATAGCACAGAGACCTGGCAGTTGTTGAGCAACGATTTTTTGCTAAAAAGACCGGTGCAGAAAAAAGAAACGGTGGAAACCGTTGCCTATCAATCTTCTGACCGATCGATCAAGGTCATTTTTCAATTGGAAAATCCCCAGGCAGGCATCGGTGTGCAGGTTCACAACACTCTGCCGGCACAAAAACTGGAAATTCTTGGCAACGACCGAGTGCTCGGTCCCCACAGCGCCCACCGCTTTGAGGTCAAAACCGGAGATGCGCTCGAGTGGCGCACCGTATTGACGTTTTACGAAGTCAGGCAATGATAAAGCGATCCGCCCAGCGGTCATCTTGCAGGCGGCAGCTTTGGCGCCGGCCGAACAGGCGATAGCGGCCGGCGGCGATCCATTCATAAAAGAGATCGCCGCACGATCGAGGAATCAACCTGAGCAGCAGGGAAACCGCCGGCCACAAACCTGCGAGGCGACGGGCGATCCGGCGCACGGCTTCAGAACGGGTAAAAACCTGGCCATCTTCCAGCAGCACCACGCTGTCGACTGCGGCCAAATCATCGCAATAGGGCGCGAGAAGCCTTGTGGCGGCCGGCGATTGCAATGCGGCGAAGCGAAAGATCTGTTTGGAATCGAGACGCAAAATGGCGTCCACCGTCGAATTGCACAAAACACAAATCCCATCGAAGAATAGAATCGGCCCATCGCCGGCATGCTCGTGTGTCGCCCGAACCGATGGATCGGCGCTTTTGTCTAGTTGAACCATTCCATACTCTCGATTTGCACAGTTCTTTTCCACTGCAACTCAGCCAGCCAGGCGGTTATTCCCGCCGTTAAAGAAGACAATGAAGCGCGACAATTGTCCAAGGAGATCGATATGGCAAAACATCTGCTCTTGTCTGCTGCCGCTATTTTTTGGCTCAGCTGTGCCGCTGTTCAACACTTGCCCCACCCCGAACCACCAAAACCGCCCAATCCGGCCGCTGATGTCTGTGGAGTGCTCATCTCCGCGCCCGACTGGCACCTGCAGGAAGCCGAGCTCGCCCGACAACGCTTGTACGAGATCATCGATCGATGTGGACGTGGCGGTTTCAACGTCTTGGTGCTCGAGCTGCCCTGTTCGGCAGCCTCCTCCGTCGACCTGTCGGCTTGCCTTCAACAACCTGTGCAAGAGGCGCACCGAATCGGCCTGTCGGTATTTGCCGGCCTTGACCTCCAGGCATCTGCAGCAAACGCGCCTGGTCAAGCCGGCGGACACCCGATCGATGCGAGCCGGCATCTCAACGCCGATTGGCCTGAACTCAGCAGCCGGAACAAAAGCGAATTGAAAAAATGGCTGCAGGCTGTCGAATGGGATGGGCTGTTTCTCGACTGTACCGATCATGCGGCAAGCGGGAGAGGCGGTGATGCTTTAAACCGCCGACAGCCTCGAACCGATGAGGCCTGCTCAGGCCGGACTTTTGCCAAAGTGGACGGCGACTATCTCTTGGCGCGCGCCCACGATCTCATCGCAGCATCACTGGTGATTCGCCCTGATTTGATGCTTTTCGGCCAACTGCCAGGTTCGAACTTTGCTGCAAATGCAAAAACCAATCCTCCTTCTCTGCAAAGCTCTTACACCCGCCAGGAAAGGCAAACCCTTTTCGATGCACTGGTCTTTTCGGCCGACGACCTGGCTCGGCAAACATACTCTGATACAATCCAGGCAATCGGTTTTCTCGAGCTTGCCGACTTTTCTCCTTCACTCGATCAGTCGCGAGCGACAGCAAAAGAGCCAGGACATCCCCATGGGCGATTGCTGCGAATCGACGCCAATGCCAGCGAATGGAGCGCAACCGAACCTGCACCGGGTGCCGCGCCTCTTCCCTATCGCCCATTGCGCTTGCGGCGAAGCGGCCGTGCCGAGCGAGCAGTGGTCCTGCAGTGGCTGCAAGCGGATGGTACGCCCAGGCGAGGTCAAATTGTGCAAATAAACGGTTTTTGCCAGATCGCAGACGCCGATGGTTGGGCTGGCGTGGTGTTGCCGGGAACGGTCGATTCGCTGCAGCTCATCTCCGGCAACGACAGGCTGCGGCTAAAACGCGATTACCGCTGGCGGCTGCCCTTTCGTTACCGCATCACTGAAGAGGGACAAATCGAACGCCCGGAACCGTTTATCGAATTGCGCGACAGTCCCGGGGACAGCGTCAGACATGAGCGCATACCGGTCCTGTTCAGGGCAAGCTTTCCGGCAGAAGCAGCCATAAACGGCATTGCCTGCAAACAATATCAAACCGGCATTTTTTTTCACGAGATCACGCTGCAGCCGGGCATAAACCGCGTGACGGGCTGCTGCACATTTGCCGATTCAGCAAAAGAGATGTATGAAAAACAGATTTTCTTGCTGCCGCCCGCACCGCCACGCCCGCCGCTGCCGTTATGGATCGACACGCTGTCGATCGAACCCAAATTGAGCCGGGTGCTCTTGCCGGAGGACCGAATCGCCTTTTCGCTGATCGGTTCGCAAGGACAGACCGGCTGGCTTGAAATCCGGCCTGCCGGGCAGCTTTTCCCTTTGCAGCGCCAGGATGAATCCGACTTTAGCCGCTACTCGATCGAATTACCGGCCGCCGCGCTGCCGCAGAACGCGGATATGGATGCGGTTGTGCACCTGCAAGCGGCGACCGGAGCGCAACAGGCTGAAATATCGGCGGTTGTGCCGGGCATCGTGCGCATTCAGACGGCCGATTATTTTCCGCTGCTCCGCACAACGGCAGCCAAAACCGCGTTGACCTACAATCAGGGGATGATTCGTCTGGGCGGGCCAATTTTGGCGGAATATGGACCGGGTGTGATCCTGCAGAGCGACGGCCGATTCGGCAAATTCTATCGCGTCCGTTTGGGCAAAAGCCTTTCAGCGTTTCTGTCCGCGCAAAATGTCGAGGCTCTGCCGAACGGCAGCGAAAAGCCGTTCACTTTTATCCGCTCCATTCAGGCGGCACCCGGTCAAGACGAGGACGTGGTGGTTATTCCATATGAAAAGCCGATTCCCTATGCGATTTTCCCCGAACCTGAGCAAAAACGGCTTGTCGTCCGCCTGTTTGGAGCACAGACTCTGAGCACCTGGCTGACGCACCGCCAAAATCTTCGCCTGGTCGATCGGATCACCTGGGAACAATCCGATCCGGAGACCTACACTATCTATGTGAACCTCAAAACCGATAAAATTTGGGGCTATACGATCGAAGCTGCAGAGGGCTTTTTGCGCCTGCGCCTGCGCTACCCACCCAGGCTGGACAAAAACGGCCAAGGGTTGTCGCCGGCCGGGCTCAAAGTGGCCATCGAAGCAGGGCACGGCGGCAGCAATCTCGGCGCCATCGGATTGTCAGGACTCGAGGAAAAAACCATCAATCTGGAAGTCGCGCAGGAACTGGGAAAAATCTGTCGGGAACACGGGATTCAAGTCATCCAGATCCGACAGCATGATGTGGACATGGGATTGCAGGAAAAACAAGATACTGCCGTGGCAGAAGAGGCCGATTTGCTGATCAGCATCCACGCCAACGCCGCCGGCACCGGAAGGGGTTATCTCGGCGCTTCCGGAACCAGCACCTACTACCACAATCCGTTCTGGGCGCCTCTGGCCCATGCGATCTACGATCGTCTGCTCGAACTGCCGCTGGCTGAATTCGGTGTGGTCGGGTCGTTCAATTATCTGGTCACCAGACTCTCCACCTGTCCGGCTGTGCTGGTGGAACAGGCGTTCATGAGCCATGCCGAAGATGAGGAAAAACTCAATTCCGCCGACTTTCGCCGTAATCTGGCGCACAAAATTTTTCTCGGTTTGATCGATTATCTTTCCGAGATGACCGGTCAACCGATCCACTCCACAGCCATACCCAGCGAGCACTAGACGACCACGGCTCTTGCCGGTCTGTTTACTTGAATGAAAAAATCAGAGGAAACGCCACTGCCACAAAAACACTCCAGATCACATAAACCGGGAGGTACCCAACGATCCACTGGTCAAGCGAAGTCAGGGATTGCCGTTTGACCACAAAGCGCACATAGAGGTAGAGGATGCCAGCCAAATGACAAAAGACCAGCAGGTTGGCGCCGAGCACAGCCAGGCGATTGGGTGTGTAGCCGTATGAAGTCAAACGAAAAAGAATCGCCGCCAGTGCGATGAGATCGATGATGAGCGTGACCAGAACCAATCCGATATTCAGGAAATCAGCAACAGCGAAACGAGCCGTTGTCCCGCGTTCGGAAATCGAAAAAACGCATAGGGCGAGGACAACCAGCAGCAGTCCATTGAAAGCGATCAAAAAATCCCGATCCGTGAAAGGGCTTTTTTGCTGGATTGCCATGGCAACCAGATAAGCCAGGGCCATCACGAGAAAAAGCGGCGTAAAGACTTTGGCGAGCAGCGGAGCGATCTTGAAACGCGTCCCGACGATCCGCTCGCCGATCAGAGTGGCGACGATCGGCGCGGCGATGCCGCCGTAGATCGCCACGGTTTTGAAATACCACTGTTCAATTTTCAACTCGATCAACTCGAAGAGGCCGAGGGTCAAGGCCGTCAGCACCACTCCGCCGATCAAAATGACGGTGCTGTAAACCACCACTTCGCCGTTGTATCGCACGTAATCCATTCTGCCCGGCAAATTTTGCCAGGATCCTGCCAAAAACGAAACACCCAAAAGGGCCCAAAAAAAGACCGGCATGTGCAGGCAGGCAAGCGCTATGCTCTGAGAGATGGATTTATCGGGCAAAAGGTTCAAATAGAGCATGCCCCCGAAAAACAGAATCGATAGAATGGCGGCTGTTTTTTTGCCGCACTGCCTTTGGAAACAAAAGTAGGCGATTAAAGCGCCGATGACAATTCCCGCCAGGTTGCGACTATAAAACCAGTTTTCATTAACCGCCGAAAAGAAGTGCGGCAGTTTCGCCAGAGTGCCGGCGATCAGCGATAAAACAATGACCAGGCTGATATCGCCAATCCGCCAACGCGAAGCACCCGAGGATTCGCTCATTGCACCGGTTGCAGATAAGAACAATCGTTCCTTCCAGGCCTGCAAAACCAGAGAATCGTTTCTCTCGGCATAAGCCGCCATGAAAGCCTGGTTGAATTCTTTTGGCTGCGCTCGGTAGAGCGCTTCCAACTCCCGCGGCGAATCCGCCGCTTGCAAAATTTTCTCTTTCATTCTCCTCCAATCTCATCCAAGGCGGGGGCAGGGGATCAGCTTGTGGCCCGTTGTCCAGAACAACTCGGCTGCCGTTGTCACCTCGAATGCTCAATTGCTCCATGGTTCTGCAAGATCTTTTGCACCTGTTCGATCGGCAGCGCCTCCACCGTGGCATGGGCGCCGGAGAGAGTCTGAGCGCGGAACAACGAATTGTAGATCGCTTCGACGGTGGCGTCGACGGTGGCGTTGAACAGTTTGTTCAGATTGGCATTGCCGAGTTCTGCGGTTCGCAGGGTATCCGGCATTGCGCCCCGCACGGCAGTGCGGCGGACAGCGGCATGGGTGGAAAAAGCGATGGCATAGTCGCCGGAACCATTGGCTGCATAGCCGCCGGTTCGCCCGACCCCCAACAGGGCGCGGGCAGCCAGACGGCGCAGATTGCGATCTGACAGCGGTGCATCGGTGGCCACGACGACGATGATCGAGCCGTCCGACTCTCTGGCTGCATTCGGATGTACGCCGCCTCGGCCGAGTTCCCGTCCCACCGGCACTCCTTCGATCAGCAGATCCTGCCAGCTGCCAAAATTCGATTGCACCAATACGCCTACGGTCCACTGACCGGCAGGATCGACGCGCGAACTCGTGCCGATACCGCCTTTCCACTGAAACGCCACGGTGCCGGTGCCGGCACCCACTGCGCCTTCAGCGACGTTCTGATCGGTTGTTGCCGTCAATGCCTGCAAGACATCACTGCGGGTTACAGGGAAGGATCGAATGGCATTGAGGGCCCAGCCATCGTTGGTCTCGGCGACGACAGGATTGATTGACCGCACATTTTCCATGCCGTGTTGGTCCAGCATCCAGCAGGCCAACACTTCAGCCACGCGCCAGACACACAGGGTATTGGTGAGAGCGATAGGTGTTTCCAACTCGCCCAGTTCCTGGATTTGGCTGCTGCCGATGAATTTGCCGAAACCGTTGCCGACCGCCACTGCTGCCGGCACCCTGCTTTCGAACAGATTCCCGGCATGGGGAAAGATGACGGTCACGCCGGTGCGCACCGAATCGCCGCGAATGAGGGTGGCGTGTCCTACCCTGACACCAGCGACATCGGTGATGGCATTAAGCTGACCGGGGTCAAAGGTGCCGACGCGAATTCCGAGATCCCGCGCGCGCGGTCGATCCTGGCCGTGCGCCAGGTTGCAGAACAAAAGTGACAAGAGGGCGACAGCGGCCAATCGCGCTGCTCGAGAATGCATCATAAAAGTCCTTTTGGGATTGGTTTCTCCCTGATAGAGACCAAAGCTCCGGCCAGGCTCGTCAGCGCAGCCAAAAGAGCTGCGGCGCTATAACCACCGAGAGCATCAAACAGCAGCCCCCCGGTCAACGGGCCCAGAATGCCGGCAAAGGCGTAACCCATAAAAACGTAGGAATAAACCATGCCCATATTGCCGATTCCGTACAGATGCGCTGTTTCCTTGGCAAAAAGGACAAAATTGGCGCCGAATCCGAAACCGATCGCCCCGGCCAGAAGACAATAAAGCACAGGCGACAGCGGCAAATGGCCGATGAGAAAAACAGCCACAGCCTGAAAAGAGAGCGCGAGAAAAATACAGAGATGAGTGCGCATCGAGTCACTTATCCATCCCCAAAAGAGGCGAAAATGGTCAGCTGTTTTTGCATTTTGACTCCCGGGTTGGCGGGCACAATCAGGATCGATCTGTTTCAGCCTGTGCGATCGTGTTCGAACAATATCCTTTAACGGAAGCCAACAAAAGCAAAATCAGCATCACCACACCAACCGTTCCATAGATCAGCTGCAGCGGCGGTTGAGCCTGATAGCCGATCATCAAGATTTCGACGCCGATTCAGATGACCAGGGCCACACCGACCAGACCGGTCGCAAACCAGCAAGAAGGCCGTCTGTTGAGCAAAAGGTAAAAAACGAAAAGGGGCAACAGGCCCAGCACAACCAACAAGATCCATCCGGGGATCGAATAGTCAGCAAACGGTGTTCCCTCGAGCCAGGCCTGTGGAATCTGCAGCGATACACCCGTGGGGTCCAAAATCAACCCCACACCCCCGTATACACCGCTCAATCCCTGAAAAGCCAACAGCGCCAACAGCACGACGACTGCCAGCGGTCTTTTTTTCGATGCCATGGCATAACCTCCGTCAGGTTGGGTTCTGCGTTCAACTCGGCATTGTCAATTTAAACAAAAAGGCGACGAAATGCAACAGGATGAATGGATTTCAGCCAACGCCGCATATAAAAAGTACAGGCCGAAATCGAGTATAAAAATCATCATGTGGTTGAAGTCAAACCAACTTAATCTTTTAAGTTAATTACAATTAGTTCCCGGATTCGGTGCGCAGCACCGAATCGCACAGAAAATCAATCTGATAGCAATACACAGAGGGTGGAAACTGCCATTTGTGCAACCGCATAAGGAATAAGTGATTGAATGATTTTTGATTCGGTTGACACCGAATCTGGGTAGTTTATTTTGTTCCTCAGAAATCGGCATCTAGGGGCATCTCCCCGGAATAAGAAGAGCCGCTAATATCGAAATGGTTCTTGATTTTCAAGCCGCGATTGGCTATTATGGCGTTGATCACTCGGCGCAATTGAAGCGCCCGAGAATCACATTCGGGGTAGATCCGCCACTTTTCGTCATCTGTGGACGATTGTGACCAAACCAGGGCGATGATTCAAATGACCACAAGCAACAGGAAAAGTGATAGAAGGCGTTTTTTGCAGCTTTTAGGCATGGGGTTGGCCTCTGTGGCAGCGGGCATCGGCATGCCCCATTGTCATGGCAGAAACAAGAAACGCAACATGGTTTTCGGTTGGACAACCTGTCTGACCTACCAGACCGGCGATCGCCGCCTGGGATACGATTATTACAGCCGGCTGTTGGATGAAATGGACCAGCACGGCATGACACGTCTGATCGTCATGATGGCCAGCCACGGCGCTTATTCTCCCGAAAATCACGGGCTGGCGTGGCCGGCGAGAAATCCGCTGCTTAAACCGCAGATCGACCCAAGGGCGTTGAACAGCTGCGAAGAAACCGAGTTTTTCTCACAGATCATCAAAAAAGCTCACCACCTGGGCATCAAGATCTATATCGAAATCAAATATCTCGGTATGCGCGGCATTCGCCGGGGCTATCCAGGCGTGGAATTTCTGACCCCGCCTCAGGGAGGTTTTATTCACCAGATCGATCCGGCGGCTGATCCACTGGAGCGCGAAGCCATCGAAACCTTGCACATCTGCTGTGACAGCGAACCGGCACAGCGATATATGCGCGACAAAATCCGGGATGTGCTGGAACGCTATAGCGACCTGGACGGTCTGGTGCTCGAGCACCCCTCCTATACCGAAAATACTTGCTGGTGTCGGAGCTCGCAACAGCGGCTGTTGCAGGATACCGGCAAGACCCGCGATAACATCAGCCCCGAAGAGCTTCACCTCTGGAAAAGCACACGCGTGCGGGATACCCTTATCGATCTCAAGAAGCTGATCAAAAGCATCAATCCCAATTTCGAGTTCGGATTCTATACCGGTTTGCCGACCTCGGAATTCGATATTGCCGATTATCAGAACTTCCGCGGCCACCGCACCGAATTGTTGGCGCAGGTAGGCTGCGATTTCGTCATGCCCTATTGCGAAGGCCGCAACGGCGACAAAGAGCCCGAGATGGTGGAAAAAGTGATCGACCATCTGGCACCGCTGAAATTTTACCTGCACACCACCATCAGAAAGGAAATGCCGCAAGGCTATGCTCTGCCGCCCAAAGACGCCAGGTACGTGAAAAACATCATCGCCTGGGGGAAAGAGTGTTTTGCCAGAAACGACCGTTTCATCGGCATGACCTTTTTCAATGAAGTCAAACTGCCGGAGGAAAACCGCCAGGCGGTGTATGAGTCGATAAATTCAAAGGATTCATCCCATGCCCTATCCGCAAATCGATCCAGCTGAAATCCGCGTTTATCCACTGGCCCAGCGCTATAGCAAAACCCGGATCCGCGATATCTCCATCGATCCGGACACCATCCCCCCCGACCTGCCGGCATCGACGGCAAAGATTGTGCAGCGGATTGCCGACCGCATCCGCAGTGCCCACAAGCGGGGCTCTTCGGTGATGCTGGCGTTTGGCGCCCATCTGATCAAAAATGGTGCTGCACCTCTTGTGATTCGGCTGCTGGAGCAAGGCTGGCTGACCCACGTTGCGACCAACGGCGCCGGCGGGATACACGACTGGGAATTTGCGTTTCAAGGCGCGAGCGAAGAAGATGTGCGGACCAACGCGGGGCGGGGCTGTTTCGGCACCTGGGATGAAACCGGTCGCTGGATCAATTTAGCGGTGCAGGTGGGAGCCCTAAAAGGCATGGGCTATGGCGAGTCGCTCGGCCGCCTGATTCACGAACAGGGTTTATACCTGCCGACTGTCGATGAACTCAAAGAGCGTCTGCACAAGGCCGTAGCAGACAACACCGAGGATTTGCCGGCTGTGGCTGAACTCTACCACACCCTGAGGCGATTCAACCTGCCGGCTGGTTTTCAACCCCTGGCGCATCCGCACCAGGCGACTTCAGTCTTTGCCAATGCGGTGCGTTGCGGAGTGCCGATCACCGTACATCCCGGCATCGGTTATGACATCATCTACAACCACCCGCTGGCCAACGGCGCCGCGCTCGGCCGCGGAGCTTATGTCGATTTTCGAATTTTTGCTCAGTCGGTTCGAGGATTGGCCGATGGAGTTTTTCTTTCCATCGGCTCGGCGATCATGGCACCGCAGGTCTTTGAAAAATCCTTCTCTCTGGCCAACAATTTGGCTGGCGACAGCGGCAGGAAAATCAGCGGTCATTTGATCGCGGTGGTCGATCTGCAGGAATCGGTGTGGGATTGGAGCCAGGGCGAACCGCCGAAATCCTCGCCCGACTATTATCTGCGTTTTCTCAAGAGTTTTTACCGCATGGGCGGCGAAACCCATTATCTGGCGCTGGACAACCGGATGGTGTTGCACCACCTGCTCAGGGCTCTTAGCCGACCTTGACCCGGATCACCCCGCAGCGCTGTTTTCAAGCGCGCGATCAAAACCGCTCTGCAATTCTTCGACGGGCAATCGCCGGCCGATGACCACGATTTGGTTGCTGCCGGCGGGTCGGTCAAAACGCGCCTGTTGTCGCCATTGTTCCGGTGTACCGTCAACCAGGATCGATTGTCCATCGACCGTGACAAATCCTTTCACCCGCAAAGCCAGCGGCTGCAGCGCATCGGCCCACTGCTGCCAATCTCTTGCCGAAAAAGACCCCTTTCCCTCCAAAGTCAACGACTGAACTGGATCCGGTCGGCCGTCGCCGAGTTCTTTAACTTCCCCGATGGTCGGATGAGAGAGTCGGTCGAGCAAGGACAAATCGAATTCGGCGTAGCGGGTGCGCACGATGGGCACATCAGGGGCGATTTCGCGAATCTTTTTCTCGGTTTTCTGCAGCTGTTCCTCATCCACCCGATCGATCTTGTTGAGCAGCACGAGATCGGCATTGCGCACCTGGGAAAGAGGCGCTTTCAGATAAACGCTGATTTTGAGAAAATTCTGCGGATCGACCAGGCAGATGCTTGCCTGCAGGCGGATGCGCGGGCGAAGATTGGGCAGGGCCAGCATGCGCTCCATCTCAGACGTATCGGCAAGGCCAGTGGCCTCGATGACCAACAGATCCGGCTGCAACTCATCGGCAATGCGCTCGACCTCGGCGATAAAATCGGTGCGCACACAGATACAGAACAAGCTGCCCTTGTTCAATTCGACTTTTTGGTAATTGCCCCGGTGCAACAAAGCGCCATCTATGCCCACCTGCCCGAATTCATTGATCAGCAAGACCGCACGCCGGCTTTGATAATGATCGATCAGGCGATTGAGCAAGGTCGTTTTGCCGGCGCCAAGAAAACCAGTCAGCAGTATGGTCGGTATCAGACCAGAGCTTTGAGCCATTCCTTGATAACCTCCACCGACGGCACCCGGCCCACGGATTTGACTTTTTCATCCACGGCAATCACCGCCGGGATTGCGGCCACGTTATAGCCTTTTATTTTCTCGCGATCGGTGATGCGCACCAGCTCAACGGTGCTGCCGAGTTCACGCACCGCCTGCTGCAGGCGATCCCAGATCAGCTGGGATTCCTCCCGGTCATCAGCCAGCAACAGCAGCTGACCGCGATGCTCCTGCAATTTCAGGGAAAATTTTTCATTGATCCGTTCCTGGATGGCGCGGATGAGCTCATCGCGCGAAGGGATGGTGCTGACAAACCGGATCTGACCGTCGATACAAATGGTCGGGATATTTTTAACCATCAGGCCCATCATGAATTCCACCGATTCGCGTTCCTTGATGCGGTGCTCACGCCAAATGATGAGATCGTCGAAATGCGGTGCCACCGCCCGCACTGCCTCGACCATATATTGACACGGCGCACAGCTCTCTGAATCGAGGGTGATGACGTCGATGATCACCTTGTCGGCATTGCCATATTCGGAGAGATTGATCTTGAGTTGGACATCTTCTTTGTTCTTGAGCAATTCACGCGACACTTCCTGTTGATAGGTGTCGTAAACGATCTGGGTAACCAGCTGCAGGTTCTGGACCGGCACACTGTAAGGCAGATCACAGCCAGGCGCAAGGATAAAACCAGTGGTACCGCCGATATCCAGGCACTCGATGGTGTTGCGGCGCACATCGTTTTCGCTGCCCATCAACAGGACAACGGTCAACTGCAGATTGCCGCCGAAAGAAATGCCGTATTTCCGGCAAGTGGTTTTGACAAAATCGAGCGGGATGTTTTCATCCACCGATATGTTGTCCGGACCTGTCTCGCACATGGCCTCCACGTTTTTCTGCGCATGGCCGCAGACAAAAAACGATGAAAAGGTTTGACGTTCCCTCACATGGTTAAAAAAAGCAGTGGCATACGGCGACACAAATTCGCGAAACGCCTCGGGGGAAATTTGACTGGTCATCGGATCGACCATGGAGATGACGTCGCAGCCGGCGTCGATATAGAGGTCAGCCACTTGGATGCCAATTTCGGTGCAAAACTGCAACAGCTCGTGCACCCGTTCCTGATTGTCAAACATTTCCATAAAAATATCCGTGCCCTTGAGGTGTAAAGCCAGGGTAAACGGCCCGGTGAGCAAACCATAGAGAGCGACATCAAGGTTTTTTTTCTTGAGCTGTTCGACGGCCTTGAGGGTTTCGAGAATGCGCAGACTGCGCATATTTTTGCCGCGCAATTCAGCCAGGGATTTGTTTTCCAGCACGTGGTTCACCACAGCCGGCGGATTTTCCTTGGCCCATTGCAGATCACAACCCAGAATTTCCGCTTCCATGGAAAGGTCGAAATTGACCGGAATGCCATCCGGTTTGTACAGTTCGATCGCCTTTTCAACCCCCTTAACAATCAGATCGGCGGACTTTAAATACGTCTCTGCATCTTTGTCGAGCAAAAAGCCGCCGTGACATCCGACAAACGGCACCCAGGGTGCGCGTTCGGTGCTCATGCCCTTCAAAGCAGACAATACCAGGTCTTTACCCATGGATCCATCCTCTTGACTTTATTCGTTCAATTTAAAGCCGCCAGGAAATCGCAGCTCAAGGCGGTCGTTTGATATCATAAGGTGACGAAAGACCGAAAAAATCGATCGCCAGCTGGTTGAAAGGCAATATCCCTTTTTTTTCCCTAAAAGCCAAGAGCAAATTTATCGATTTTTGCTAATTTGCCGAGACTGCCGAATTTTCTTGACTTTTTCCTACTTCTTTAATATTTTTACTATGTATTTAGTAGTTCAACTAACTAAATAATAGTTTAATTCGATCAAAAAGGAGAATATGCGATGACCTCCACAGCCTTTGCCGGCGCTCGAACAACAATCGGGTCGGTGCTGATGCTGATCGCCCTCAGCGCTGCAAAACCCCAGGACACAACCCGGGTTGCCTTTGATAAGCCTCCCGAACCCCGCGGTGGCTTTGCCGCTCTGCAGCAGGCCATGGTCTATCCCCAATCGGCGCGGATGGCTGGATTTGAGGGCAAAGCAGTGATCGAAATCTGCATCTCGGATTATAACGAATTGCTCGATGTTAAGTTGCATCAGAGCAGCGGCGACTCAGCCTGCGACCGGGCGGCCATAGATGCGATCCGTGCCGTCGAATGGATAGCCGCGAAGCAAGGTGAAAATCCGGTAACCGTGACCGTTTTAATGCCGGTGCAATTCAAATTGAACGACCACAAGCCAGAGGAAAAACCGCTCCCCTGAGGTCTCCAAGAGTTGACAAGCCTGGGAGCATCTGGCTGTCTGACAACCGGGATCCGGAAGCTCCACACTTTTTTGACCGCAAATAACAGCCGACAGGGAAACACCGCAAGGGGGCGGCTCAGCCGCCTCCAATTGTCTGCTGAAGGCAGTCTGACAACAACATACTTGACAAGAAGATAAATAAGCGTTAATTTATCAATGCATTCAGAGATCATGCGAAACCGGAAAAAGCTTGCAGGGGTGCTCGTGGTTGAACAGAATAGAAAATCGAGACTGGGGATGCGCCAGGAATCGGAAACATTGACACCGGTCGAGTGGGAATTGATGGAGGCGATCTGGCAGCTCGGTGGGTCACCATGTGTGCGGGACGTGTTGGAATTCGCCTACCCGGGCGGTGAAAAAGCCTACACCACTGTTCAGACCGTTATGAACATCCTGGTCAAAAAGAACCTGTTGACCGTTCACAAAACCGGATTGGTCAACTTTTACACCCCGACCCGCTCCCGCCGTGAGGTTGTGAAAACCGAGACCCGTCACCTGGTTTCCCGGTTTTTCGGCGGGTCGCTGCGCGCCCTGGCCGATCATCTGATCGACTCTGAAGATCTTGACGTGCAGGAATTGCACGAGTTAAAAAAACTGCTGGATAAAAAGACAAACGAACAAGGAAGCGACCAGCTATGATGGGCAGCCTGGACTCGCTCTGTCCAGTCGTTTTGGATCATCTCATTCGATTGGTCTGGCAAAACACCTTGTTTTTAACTGGATTGCTCATCGCACTTGGTCTGTTTCATCGAACCCCGGCGAAAATGCGCTATGCGATCGTCCGGATAGCCGCGATCAAACTCGCGATCCCGGTTCTGCTGCCAATTCAACCTGTCCTCCGCCTATTTTCACCCACATCGGCAGAGGGTTGGCTGGAAGCGATTCTCGTCTTCCCCTCTGTGAAATCAAGCGCCGCCCTGACTAATCCTATTTGGCTTTTGCTGCCCCTCTGGGCATTTGTGACGACCGTCTTGTGGCTGGCGCCGATCCTGCGCACACGCAGGCTTATTGCTCAAACCCGGGCCGGTCGACCTGTTGGAGAGTTTCGCGGTATACCGGTTGTCCGGTTCCGCAAAAACTTTTTGCCCTATGCCGTCGGTTTTTTCACACCGAGGATCGTCGTCCCCCGACAATGGAACGAATGGTCCGCCAACCAACATCGCCTCATCCTGCAGCACGAATGGGTTCACATCCGCCGCGGCGACGTCTGGATGCGCCTGGTTTTGGCCTGGGTTCAGGCCCTTTACTTCTTTCATCCGCTTGTCCGGCTCTTTAATCGTTCTTTTCTCGACATTCTGGAACAATCCTGTGACGAAGAAACACTCGCGTTGCTTCCACTTTCACCTCTCGACTATTCCCGCGCACTGATACTCGTGACAGAATCCAGCCTCGACATCAGCAACCCGGGCGCACTGGCACTTCCACTCCTCTATCGCGCCAGCGCTCTTGGCCGCCGCATCACCCACTTGCTGCAGACACAGCTTTCCGCCCCGGCCAAAACCTGGAGTGGTTTGCTGATGTGGTCGGGATTGATTGTCGGAATCGCAGTTTTTTCAATCTCGCACCCACAAAAATTACCTGAAAGTTTTGCCGCTTCCGCATCATCGGCCATGCATCGTTCTCTTGTAGCCTATGACCAGGCGCCGTATTCACACGGCGGATTTGCCGAGTTGCAGCGCAGCCTCAACTATCCGGAAAGCGCACGACGATCGGGCCTGGAAGGAGACGTGATCCTGTCTGCAGAGATCGATGAGCGAGGCCAAACCGGCCGAGTCGCCGTACTGCAGAGCAGCGGCCATGCGGAATTTGACCACGCCGCCCGCGAGGCCATTCGGTCGGTGACCTGGGTACCGGCCCAATCAATGGGCAAGCCGGTGCGCGTCGAGGTCGCCGTTCCCATCCGGTTTCGACTCGAGTAACCTGCCAGATATTTTTCTGTTTGTTTTCAGTCAAAAAACAGCTATTTTCCCGCCCGACAGGCGATCCATTTGAACCCTGATTCCCTTTTCGAAAATACGACACTGAACGGTCAGCAGCAAGGAGCCGCTGGAATCGAACAATGCACCCGCCTTGTCGGAGCGGCTGCCTCTTCGATCCGATCAGGCCGTTTGATATTCAAGTAAATCAGCCCGGAGAAGATGTGGCTTATCTTTCGTTTTTCATTGGCCTGGTATTTTTGTATCTTGGTGCGGAATGGCTGGTGCGCGGCAGTTCGGCGGCAGCGCTTCGCCTGGGTATTTCCCCGCTGGTCGTCGGATTGACGGTCGTGGCATTTGGGACAAGCAGCCCGGAGTTGGGGGTCAGCCTGCAGGCCGCTCTGAACAACCGGGGTGACATCTCACTGGGCAACGTTATCGGCTCGAACATCTGCAATATCGCGTTGATTCTCGGTCTGGCAGCGATTTTCCGTCCGTTGGCCATTCACCGCAAAATCATCCACCGCGAAATCCCTTTTATGCTGATCGTCTCCCTTTTGTTGATTTTCTTCCTGCGCGATAAAACCCTGGTACGTTGGGAAGGCGGCTTGTTTGTGACTGTTCTCGTTGCTTATTTGATCATCAAGGTGCACCTCAGCCGGCGCGAACGGGCCAAATCCGAATTCATCGTGGACAAAGAGTATTCGATAGTTAAAGACGCCTTTTTGGTGATCGGCGGCCTGATCGCTTTGGCTCTCGGTTCGATCGCCCTGGTTTCCGGAGCGGTGACGATCGCGCGCGACTTTGGTATCAGTGAAGCAGTTATCGGCCTCACCATTGTTGCGTTGGGAACCAGTTTGCCCGAGCTCGCCACCTCGGTGATGGCGGCGCGAAAAAAAGAGGGCGATATTGCCGTGGGCAATGTCATCGGTTCAAACATCTTTAACATCCTGGCCATCCTCGGCATTTCGGCACTTGTTCACCCTATACGATCCTCGGACATCAGCCAACTCGATCTCTTTACCATGCTCTTTTTCGCAATCCTGATTCTGCCGATGATGGCTCGGCGATCCATTCTAAACCGTTGGCATGGCGGAGTTCTGTTGTTGCTCTTTTTCGGTTATATGGTTATTCTTTTTGTTTCCTAATCGAACCCATCAACCTACCTAAAATCGGAGATCATTTGGAATCTGCGCCGATTCGCCTGCAGATCGATCCACTGCGAACCACCGGTCGACGGATCGATCCCAACCTTTACGGCCAATTCGCCGAACACCTCGGACGTTGCGTTTATCCCGGTCTGTGGGTCGGCGACTCGTCGCCCATTGCAAATGACCATGGCCTGCGCCTCGATGTTATTTCCGCGCTCAAGACGCTGGAGCTGCCGGTGGTGCGCTGGCCAGGTGGTTGTTTTGCCGACAACTATCATTGGCTCGACGGTGTCGGCGACCGATCGCAACGGCCACGACGGCACAACCTCTGGTGGAAACAACCGGAAAACAATGCCTTCGGCACCGATGAATTCATGACCTTCTGTCGCCTGATCGATACCGAGCCCTATCTGGTTGTCAACGTCGGCAGCGGCTCGGTCCAGGAAGCGATAAACTGGATGGAATATTGCAATTCGAATCAGGATACCGAATTCACCGCGCTGCGCAAAAAACACGGTTTTAACGAGCCTTATAACGTGCGTTACTGGGGTATCGGCAACGAGAGCTGGGGGTGCGGCGGTAAAATGCGGCCCGAGGTTTACGCGGATCTCTATCGGCGATTCGCTGCTTATTTGCGGCCCATGGGCGGCCGCGATGTACGGCTCATCGCCTGTGGTTCCTATCCCGATTTCCCTGACTGGGACGAGCGTTTTCTCGCCGCCATGCAGGGAGCGCTGGACCATGTCGATCTATTGGCCCTTCACATCTACAGCGGCTGGATGGGCGAAGAGGTTAATTTCAGCAATCAGGAGTATTATCAGCTGTTCGCCGCCATCGACATCATGGATCGCCACCTCAGGCGGGCTTCTGAACTGGTGACCGCTTTCAGCACCGCCGATCATCGCATCGGTCTGGCATTGGACGAATGGGGCGTTTGGCATCGCCAGGCTGTGGTGGAAAACGGTCTCCAGCAACAGAATACATTGCGCGATGCTCTGTTTGCCGCCGCCTCATTCCACTTGTTTCACCGCTATGCCGGCACTCTCGAAATGGCCAATATGGCGCAAACCGTCAACGTGCTGCAGGCGCTGATCCATACGCGCGGCGACCGGATCGTCCTGACTCCCACTTTTCATGTCTTCGACCTGCTCAAACCGCATCGAAACGGTCAATTGCTCGACTTTGATTTTTCGCCGCTGCCGATGATCGATTTTCCAGATCAACGACAGCGGCCGGCATTGTCGCTGTCGGCAACAATCACAAAAGACGGCTCCATTTTTATCTCCCTCATCAACATCGACCTCGAGCGATCGTTTGCCGTCGAGTGCCGAATGATCAATGCCCTCCACAAGATTCGATCCATTCGCTTGCTCTCTGCCGAAGATCCACGCGAGCACAACAGTTTCGATTTGCCGCATGCAATTACCCCCCGCGAGGTGGAGCCCAGCGGCGATGAGGTGATACAGGTGCCCCCGCATTCGTTGATGACCTTATCTCTGCAAGCCTAGAGAATGACCGCAGGCAAAGCGCTGATGCTTCGGTTGCAGCAGTCTGGCTGGTCAAAGCAGTCATCGGTTCGCCCCGTGTCGACGGTCAGGAGGCGGGCTGTTTTTTACTTCAGGGGAGGACTTGCACCCGCAGACCAATCCGCGGATTGGGTGGCCGGGTGGTGTTCGTCTATGCCGTGCGGAAGGCTTGGCACTGCGCCAGCAAAGCGAAACGCGCAGCAGTCAATACCTCTTGGGTGGTCAGGGAATCCCCATCTGCAGTCCCCATAATATCGGATCGAAAATCCTCAAGATAGCCTAAGCGGCGGCCGGCTGGTAGAGGCAGTGCGCGCGGTTTGGTTTCACCCTCCAGCGCCACCAGCAGCGAATCGCTGCCACAGGCGGTTTCGAGCATTCCCTTTTCGCCCCAAAATACCATGCGCCAATAATGTGGCAAGGCGTAGCCCTGGCTGTCGGGGCTGAAATAGGAGACGTCGCCGATGACGCCGGCCTGATTTTCGAGTGAGAACATGAGTTGAGCGCCGTCGCAAAAATCGGGCACATCGGGCGTGCAGGCGTTCCAGGTGCGTGCGGCTTCGATACGGCTGACAGGCGAGCCGGTAATCCATGGAATCACATCGAGAGCATGCACAGCAATATCGTTGATTGTTCCGCCATGCATCCCGGGTTCAAAATACCACAAAGGCCGGGTTTGCCGCAGCAAGGGATGTTGGCCGCCGAACTGTACGGCCAGAATTTTACCCAGCAGGCCGCTGCGGATGACCTGCCGCGCGCCGATAAAAGGCGCAGTATCGCGCAGATCGAATTGACAGCCGAATTTCAAGCCCTTCTGCCGGCAGAGCTCTTCGATCCGCCGCCACTCTTTCAGCTCTGTGCAGATCGGTTTGTCGCTGAGCACATGGCGATCCGCTTCCAGGGCTTGCACAGCCAATGTCCCCCGTCGCGCATAGACGTCGCCGATGACGACGGCATCGCAATCGACTCTGCGCAATAGATCGCTGGCGGAATCGTGCGTGAACGCGATGCCATGCCGGCTAGCCAAAAATTTGCGTTGGTCAACATCGGGTTCGCAAAGGGCGACGATCTCGATATCTGCGCGCTCCTTAACCGCGCGATAAAGAGCGAGAACATGGTCATGTCGAAATCCGATAAATGCCAGACGCATTTCTACCTCATTGGGATACCACGACAAGGTGATTCGTGCCCTTTGAAATTGCGCACGAATTTGCTGAATCGAAAAAAGCGGCATTTGCCGAGATCACACAACAAAAGCATTGATCGCCAGGTCGATATTGGTTATTTTACCGGGCAAACTGATGTGGCCTTCAAGGCCAGTCCGGAGCTCGAGGAGCATAAAAAGTATCACATTCAAACAAACGAAAGCACAGACGATGATGACCATCAAAGTAGTGGGGTCCGGTTGCCCAACCTGCCAAAAGCTGGCACAGATGTGCCAACAAGTCATCGAGGAAAAAAACTCGCGGCACAATTGCAGAAAATAACCGATATCGAACAATTTCTGGAATTGGGGGTCTTTATGACTCCGGGATTGATCATCAACGACAAGCTGGTGGCCAGCGGCAAATTGCCCACAATGGAAACTCTGACCCGCTGGCTCGAAAATGCGGCAGCACAAGAGCAATGAGCAAGAGTATTGAGCCATCAAACCGGCGGGATAGGTTCATCCCGCCGGCCCAACAGAAAAGTCAACTGCCCTGAATCGCTTATCGCAGCAAGAGCAATTTGCCGACTGTATTTTGGCTGCCCGCCTGAACTCTCACCAGATAAATACCTGAGGACAACCCCGCAGCATCGACAGGGACGCGGTGGATACCTGCAGTCAAATTGGCCTGCAGCACTTCGCGGACGGTGCGGCCAAGAACATCAACCAGCTGCACGGTCACCTCTCTTGCATCCGGCAGTTCAAAAGCGACTATCGTCTGATCGTTGAATGGGTTGGGGTAAATCGGCAGCAGATTGAACTCCTGTGGCACGATCAGGTCGTTCAGGTCGGAATAGATTTCGATCGGCTGATATTCATGCCGTGCACCGGAAGCATCGATTTGCACCAGGCGGTAATAGAGCACCGGGCTTGTCGGTGGATCGGTGTGCAGATATTCATAAGTGATCGGTGAATCGGATTGGCCGGCGCCGACCAGCTCGGATACCTGACGATAGGAGGCCAAAACAAAATAAGGTGCAGACTCTTCTTCGCGCAGCTGCAACTCGAATCCGAGATTGTCCTGTTCACTTTCAGTCTGCCAGGAGAGCAAAATTCCGTTGTTTTGCCGGGTAGCGGTGAAGCGGCTCAACTGCACCGGCAAAGAGAATCCAAACGGTACGGCAAAATCCGCATCGAGCAAATCGACAGGCGGATCATAATCACCGTCGCGGTTGATGTCGACGACGATATCAAAGAGATCGATTTCACCCGGCGGAGCGGGCCATACCAAATCGGGCAGGTCGCCAGGCAAACCGATATTGCCGTTATGGACATCGATATCTGACAAGGGATCGTTAAACGTGCCGGGAAAATCGACTCGTGAAGGAATGGGTTGATTGAGCAGCGAATTCCAGCCGCGGAAATGTCGAACCACATACATGGGATAGGTTCCATCCGCCAAGTCCAGACCTCGGGTGCGGCCGTAAACAGTTTCCGTAGCGCCAAAGGCTTCTTTGCGGTTGCCTGCCGCATCGGCTGAGATGGAAACAATGCGGTTTTCATACCATTTGATATCACCGCTGCTGTATTTGTATGCACCGGCTACCACATCGATATCGCCGTCAGCGTCGAGATCGAGAGGTAAAATACTGTGGGCGCCGTCGAAATTGGTGTCCAGGATCTCTTTGGAAAAGTTCTGATAGCCGTCGTTATAGAACAGCAAGACATCGTCATCCCAATAGACCGCTGCCACCACATCCATGTGACCGTCGAGGTTGACGTCCGCCGGATAGACCGCCAGAGCGCCATTGGCATCACTGGCGAGGGTATGGCCGATCCAATTCATTTGGCCGTCATTTTCCCACCACTTGATCGCTTTGGCGGTATCTCCTGCACCCACCAGATCGATATCGCCATCGCCGTCCATGTCGGCCGGCATCACCATGTTGGCGCCGGGAAAAGGATAGGCGATGAGCTGTTTGGTGAAATGCATGGAGCCGTCGTTCTCGAACCAGGCGACCTGTGCGCTGTCATAGCTGCAAGCGACGATATCCATGTCGCCGTCGATATCGAGATCACAAGCCACGGCAAAACGCGGCTGCGCGAAATCGTCGTCTACCACGCGTTGGGTAAACCATTGCCGACCGTTGTTTTCAAACCATGAGATTTTTTCATCGGCCTCGGCAACCGCCAGCACATCGATATCGCCGTCTCCATCCATGTCCAAACCGTGCACACAACTGGCAGCGCCAAACGAAGAGCCCACCACCCGCTCGCTAAAGTGGCCGTCTCCTTCATTATCGAACCAGACAACCAGATCAGCCATGCGCGCCGCCGCCAACACATCGGTATCGCCATCGCCATCAACGTCAACGCCGTCGATAAAGTAAGCGCCTTCAAAAGCAGAAGTGATCACATGCTCGGTGAAATTTTGCTGACCATCGTTTTCCCACCAGGCAATGCTGTTTTCCAACCGTGACGCACCCAGCAGATCGATATCGCCGTCAAGATCGATATCGGCGCTGTCGACAGAGATGGTTCGTCGGAGTTCTTCGCCAACCACTCTTTTTGCATAAGGGATGCCACCCTGAGCTGCCGGGCAAAGGAAGAGGATGGCGATGAATCCAACCATTCCAGCAAACGCCATTCGGACTGCCTTTGTCATATCATCCTCCAAACAAGAAAAGGCTCACTCCTGACTCGAGATAGGCCTCACTTGCACCCTGCATTGAATGGGCGGATCAGAGCGCAGCAGGCAAGTGCGGATGATTTCGAGTCAAATAGCGAAAACTCGGGATGGTTGTTGGTAAATTTCGACAGGGTGTCAATTCTCTCCCCCCGGGCCGCCAAGTTTTTATGGGTCGAGTGTGATGAACCGATTTTTTTGTTTGGATTTCGTCCAAACAAAATGCTGATCCTCTATCAAGATAGTTCTCGGATTCGCTGCTTCGCATCGAATCCGGGTCGGTTAACACCGAATCTGGGTATGATAGTATAATTAATATATACGAACTTTTAACAATAAAAGCAATATTTATTCTTTTTTCGTGTTGTTCCGTCTGACTGCGGGACACTGGTAGTTATTTACACATGATCAGTCGTGTCCCATCGTCTTTGCAAGAGCAATCTTTCGAAATATAACAAAATCTATTTTTCATTTAATCCAATAAAAACAATCGACGCTGATACCCGCGCTGCTCATTACCCCAATTCCGGGCCGCTTTGGGCGAATTGCGCCTTTGGAACTCCCCGGATCCCGACCCTTCCCTTCCACATGCGCTGAAAAACCCGGCTCTCTGCAAACCCCATCTGCAGCAAATATTTTCGCCAAGAATCCGTGAGCAACAGCGTATCCAGGAGCAATGCCCCGGTTGAGCAACGAATGATTTGCGCATTCAGCAGCGATCGCGCGCAATCGAACGAATCAGCGACCAGCGGGCCGATATGATCGCCGTTTCGGCCCGGCCGTGCCATCGCATACCCGACTATTCGGCCCTTCTCTTCCGCCACGACTGCCTCCGCAGGACACCATTTCAAGCGATCGACGAGCAGAGAATGTCGTGATACCCCGAACCTCTCGGCGTCAAATTCATTGATATATTCGAGGTCCCGGCTAACCATCGGGCGAACCCCGCCCGAGTTTGTTGGGGATTGGGCCTGTTTTGTTTGGATAGAGCGATAAAAACGCACCACTCTCTCTTTTGCCTGAAAACCCAGACTCTGATAAAGCGGTTCCCCTTCTTTGGTGGCGTCGAGGCCGATGGAACGGCAGTCGGCCAGCTGATCGAGAGCTCGACACAGCAGCGTCCGACCGATTCCTTGCCGGCGAAATTGGTGATCCACCAACACCATACCGATCCAGCCCATTTTTGATTCATAATCAATGGTGGTCGCAGTTCCGACAAGGCGGCCGTTGATGATTGCGGCGAAACAACCGAGCGGGTTCAGGCGCAGGAAGCTCTCCCAATCGCCGATGACCTGGTTCCAGCCGGCTGCTGTGCTGAGCTGGAGCGCCGATTGCAGGTCGGACGGCAACAATTGACGCAGGGAGAGACCGGCGCTACCTTGATAGGAAGGCGATTCAGCAATCCAGGCCAACCTTTTGTCTGCCCAGCTGTAGAGAGCCGCCTCGAGGTCAGCGGCGATGCGCTTGCCGGTCTCGGCGCTGGCGCGCGAAGGAAAGCCCACCGCGCCATGCGGGGCGATCGCGCCGACCCCCCAATGATTCAAATCCGCCGGTCGAAATTCACCATTCAGCCAGCGCTCGTCGCTCAGATCGATCCGATCTTTTCCGACATGATCCGGAAACAGAGCCAACATCAAGCTGGTCTCCCATTCGCCGGCGTGCAGATCGCCGTCAATAGCGGGCACCAGCTCGGGCGGATAACAGAGCAACATTTTAAGATGTCGATCGCTGCGATTGAATTCCCGGATCACCGGTGCAAGCGAAAAGTTGCCGCCGTGCATGTTGACCACAATCAGCAGCGAAAAATTCTGTTCTTCCAGCCGGGCGCCGATATCGCGCAAGAGCGCCATTTGGGTTTCCGGCTTGATGCCGATCGAGCCGCGAAAGCCGCTCTGTTCGAAACAGGTGCCAAACGGCAGGGCCGGCAACAGGGCGGCGTCCAGGCGGCGGGCCAGCACCTCTGCGAAATAGCTCGCCAGCAGAGTATCGGAGGCCAACGGCAAATGGCAGGAATGCTGTTCAAAAGAACCGACGGGTAAAACCGCAATCTGAGTCGGGTGTTGGTTCCAGGTAGGAGAAGTGCAGAAACCATCGAGTTGGGACATAGTTGCCTCTGGCGAGTGCATTATTTGAGGTAAAGGCCACGCCTGATCTGCACACGGTCTTGCTGGCGCAGGCAAAAGAAATAGATTCCGCTGGCGGCAGCTCGCGGCTTCCAGGCGATTTTTTGTTCTCCGGCAGACAAAGGACCGTCCACAAGCGTATCGACAAGTTCTCCGCGAACATTGTAGACCTGCAAAGTCACCGGAGCCGAGGTGGGCAAATCAAACCGCAAAGAGGTCACACCGTTAAAAGGATTGGGGTAATTGGCAGACAAGTGGAACTGACAGGGAGCGGCAGTTTCCGCAACAACCCGCGCCGGCATTGATTCAGCGATCTGCAGAAGGCAGAGCGGCCGCAAAGAGACGGTTGTGGCTTCGCGCGAATGGAAGATTTTGGTGCCGTTGGTCGTTGCCGGCTGCTGTTCTTTGAGCAAAAAACCAAAATTGCTGTCCGGTGCAGCCATCCAGCAACGGACGATGGAAGTGACGTCCCAACGATAGGGTTGAGAAGCATCGCCGACAAAACAGACATCAGAGGCCGCGGCATCGCAATCGCCGCCCGCAGTGTTCCAGGGTTCAAGATCATGTTTTGCGCTCAGCCAGGTGACCTGCCCTTGTGCCGCATACAGCCCATCGATACCTCCCTGTCGAGTTCCCTCTTCCCAGGCCTTGAGCACCCGGTATGTTCCGAGCGACTTAACCGCTGTGCCGTTCCGCGTCTGAGACAGGGTAAGAATCAATTCGGCGCGGATCAGACTGTCGCCTGGAGAAAAAACGCCATTCAAATCGAATTTCAGCAGAATCGCTTTATCGTCTGACTGATTGCTGCCATCGAAACGGCAAGCTTCCAATCCGCTGTTGCGCCCCATGTTGTTGTTGGGAAAAAATTCGGCAATATGGCTGTCGCGTGTGCCCTGGTATCCCTGTTGACCGTCGCGCAATTCGATCTGTCTGACTGACGTATAGTGACATCGGTATTGCCTCTCGCTCGGCGGCATCTGATTGCGGTTGCGGCTGCGGTCAGCGATTCCCGAAACGGTCAGTGTATAGAGTTGGTTCCAATCTTGTGGTGAGGTATCGAGGATGACTGCAGGCTGAGACGGGTCGGCGCGAACGGATTCAACCGCAACGCCTCCGGATAAGGCATAATTGGCGGTATTTTCAGCGCTGCATGGATCCGGGCCGAGAAGAACCGGTTCTGCAAAGCGAAGCCACAGACGGGTCGATGATCGGCATTCCAGCGAATCGATGGTCGGCGGGGTCAAATCCGGTTTTAAATAGAATTCAACCCGATGAAACTTGCCGTCATCGACACAGTGCACCTGGACGCAGCGCTTTTGCTGATCGAATTCCCAGGACACGGCGCCGGAATCGGCAGCAGGGATTGCTTTGCCGTCGAAAAAAACCGAATCAGGTCGAGCTTCGAGATAGGGAAAAAGCGCGCGTATCGTGCGCGGCGGCGGCGAGTAAAGATGTGTTTGGGGATGAATCTCAAGCCAGGCTTTTGCTTCGTTCTGGGCATGGACCAAGAGCGTGGTGGCGAACACCCCTTGCTCATAAGCGCAGCTGAGGCCGTCGTCTTCGTACAGACAGGTGGTATCGGCACCGCCGGGAAAGCAGACGATATCGAGTCGATTCTGGCCGCGAGGATCATCGCTCCAAAGACCGACCGGCGCTTGCGGAATCACCGCTCCAGCGCGCACAAAAAGCGGCACTGTCTCCGGAAAGACAGTCAAATTCACATAAGCAGGTCCACTATACTTTTCACCGGAAAAATAGTCGACCCAGGAATCTCTAGGCAAATAGACCGAAATCTTGTTGCTGCCCGACTCGACCACCGGGCAAACCAGGAGATCATCGCCAAAGAGCCATTCCCGGGTCAAGTTGACGGCCAGTGGATCATCCGGATAGTCGATAATCAACGGCCGCACCGGCGGCAGTCCGTTTTGGTGGTGTTGCCATGCAGCAGAATACAAGTAGGGTAAAAGTTGATAGCGGAGCCGAATCGCCGCAACAGCAAGGCGTTCGGCTTCAGGTCCGAAATTCCACGGTTCGCGTTCCTGGTTGAAGGTGCCATGGACGCGAAAAATCGGTACAAAAGCGCCGAACTGCATCCAGCGATAATAATTTTCCGGGGTCGGAGTCCCTTGGAATCCGCCGATATCCATCCCCCACCAGGCGGCGCCCAGCATCACACTGCTGAGCATGAACAACCGCTGTTCGGCCATACTGGAAAATCCGGTGGGGATATCGCCCGACCACAGGCCGTAGGCGTAGCGCTGAGCGCCGAGATAGAAATTTCGATTGACCGACCAGACGCGCTGATCGCTGACCCTGCGCTGTCCTGCAAAATTGGCCCGCTGCATCTGCATAAACATCAGATTGCCGCCGTATTCATCGGCTTCGTCATTCCAATAGCCGATGATGCCGGTGCGAAAGGCATCGCCGATGCGATAAAAGCTATCCCAGAACCAGTTCCGCACCGCCGGCAGATGAAAATTGAGGCGGCCGACGGCTTTGCCGCTGAAATAATCGGTGGTGAGGTCGAGGAAATACCCGTTGTCGAGACAATGTTGGCCTTGTTGTGTGGCAATGTGGATGCGGGGTTTGCGGATGCCGATCAGACGAACACCCAGCGAATCGAGGTGCGACTTGAGGGCGCCGGATGGTCCTCCGGGAAATTTTGCTCCCCAGCGAAATTCGCCGTAATTGTCACTTCCCCAATCCATCCAGTCGAAATCGAGGGCATAAGCATCGAGCGGAATTTCACGATTTCGATAGAGTTCGACATCGCGCAGCAATTCCTGCTCATCACATCCCCACTCGGTATTGATCAAGCCCAGCGCAAATCGGGGAAAGAGCGGGGCCTTGCCGCAAACATCAGCCAGGGAGGCAAAGATTTGGCGCGGCGGCCCAAAAAGAAAAAAGACCTGTATTGCCGCTGAATCCGCACCGGCAGCGCGGAGAAATTCCAGTTGATCCCCCTGGATTGCAAAATCGCCTCCGTCGGTATTGACCACGATTCCCCAGCCCGAGGGCGTCCAGATGAACGGTGCACCCGCCTCGCCCTGGGCTCCGGCAGTGATTTCCCCTCCTTGCGCCAGATTCAATGCCCCGCGGCGCCGATTGTGCAGGCCGTAGAGTGCCATATAAGGAGCAAGAGTCAAACAAAGCCCGTTTTCGTACCAGCCTTGTGCAGGGGTTTCTCTGAGAAGGAATTTCCCGGCACGATCGAAGACGCGAAAGCGTATCGGCTTCTTGTCGATTTCGAGCAGAAAAGCGGATGTGCGCAGCGCGATGCGATCACCAACGGTATCGATCATCACCGGAAACTGCGGCCAGTCCCACCCAACGGCGACCAGGGTATCCTGGAGCGCACGGCCATCGAATCGGCAGACCATTTCCGCGATTTGCGGTGTTCGAACGGCAATTTGAATGCAATCCGAACCGGAATAGAGGGAAACTCCCTGCGGATGAACCTCGAGCGCCGTAAGGTCGCCCAGCTGGGATCGCGCAGGGGTGACAGCGACAAAGCAGGTCAAAGCGATCGACAGAAGCCGGCGGTGAATCTTTCGAGACTGCGCCGCTGGTGCACTCAGAGATCGGCGGCTGAGAAGACCGTGCCCTTGACAGTTCATGCGGATCCTTTGCTGTATTGTGCGTCGATATCTTCGGCGACAGAGATCCTTCCGCAACTTGAAGCCAGAACGAATCTGAATGAAAAAGTTTGACATCGTGATTGAAAAGTTCTAACTTGTAGGCAAACAGATCGCACCGCCGGCCATCACTGATCAAGTCAGGCCATGGCCGCAGCGGGCAAACAAGTCAACAAAAAGGAGCGATTCCAGCATGACAGATCGCCCGACATTGCCCAAACCGCAGGACTGGGACACTGTGATGATGCGTATGGCATTCGTCATCGCATCGATGAGCAAAGATCCGACAACCCAGGTGGGCGCGGTATTGGTTTCGCCAGATCGCACCAGGATTTCCGTCGGTTACAATGGCTTCCCCCGACGCATTCCGGATGTAGCTGCCTGGTGGCACAACCGTCAGGAAAGCGCCGGGGAATTCAGCAAATACGATCTGGTGCGCCATGCGGAGATGAACGCGATCACGCAGGCCAAAACCGATCTGGAAGGCTGGTCTCTCTATGTCACGCATCACCCTTGCGGTGAATGCGCCAAGAACATTGTCGCCGAAGGCATCGCCCGGGTTTTTTACGCCCGCGATGTCGATTCGATCACCATGCCGATCGACCACGAGAAAATCTGCCGGCTGTTCGAAATCGGCGGTGTACAATTCCAGCAGCTGGTGGTCGATATGACATAGAAAACTGTTGTTTTATTCTTGCTGTCAATTAAAACCGGTGTTGCTGGAACCCCATCGAATTCATTGCAGCCCGCCCCCCTTCCGTTCTCAAGCAAAGGCCAGTTCCAGCTCGCAGGCAGAGCCGGTCATCGGCACATCGATGCGCAGCAGGCCGTCGCGATGGCTGAATTTGCATTCCCGGCCGTCGACGCGCACAGATTTGGGCGCCTGGCGACAGGCGATGCCCAACTCACCCCCCTCGATGGATTTCACAAATAACGATTTTCCTCGCCAGTCAACAGAGGCAAGAGTTTTGGGCGCATTGTATTTGCCAAGGAGCCCAAGCGGGGCAACGCCGCGTTCAGCTGGTGCGAACCAATAGAGCTTAACACCCATGCGATCCAATTCGACCGGCGCCTGGTCAGCGGCGGTCAACCAGATGACCTTTTGCGCAAAATAATCAAAAACCGCAAATTCCCGGCCGGTCAATCCGGGCAAATCCGCTGTTGAAAAAGAACCTTTCACTCGATCGGCGTCAGCGCAATTCCATATACCCAGCAATCCCACGCCGTTGCTGAACGAAAAGGCTTTAAAAGGGAGCGGATCCTGTACCTGGAAAAGGCATTCCGGACTCGGCAGCAGAGGAGTGTCCGGCCGCAGGATGCGGCCGTCCGCGGCGATCAAAGGCCACAAGACATCGAAATTCTGCTCGCCCGGAACATCGGTGAGATAGATCGGACCGTTATGCAGAGCGCGAGCGATTGCATGAAAAACCGCGTGTGGGTGGTGCGTCTGAAACATATCAAAATCAGAAAAGACCATCTGGCTGAAATAGAGACAATTGGTTATCGCCTGCAGAACGTGGGCAGCGGCATTGCCGTGAGTCAAATCATAGGTTTCATCTTCCTTGAACGGAAAATAGTCTTCGACTCCTCTTCCCACCGCCGTTTTGCCAAACAAATAACAGGCGTCGGCCGACATGTCCATGCAGTTGATTACCGTGCCACCAAAGTGGTATTCAATCGACTCGTTCAATGCTCCATGCATGGCTTTTGCCATTTGCCAGATGGGGAAGTTGTTTTGGCTCAGGCGTTCCGCCACGATCTGGTTATCCACCTTCACAAAGGAGATGCCCTGTTTGCGGAACAGTTCATGCCAGGTCATATAAAAATCGCGCAGAGCTCCTGAATCGGGACGAAGAAAATGACAAATCTTGTCTTGGCAGCCTTTCCAGATAAACGGGGCAGTCTGGGTCCACTGGAACAGATCTTGTGCAACTCTCCTACCCAGCTCGGAATCGATTTCAATTCCATCCCAGTGACCATCTGCCGCATGCCAGATCCCTACTTCACGAATACCCGTTTCGCGTTTCAATCTGTTGACCAACGGACCGAATCCTTGCGGGAACTTGCTTGGATCGGGATCAAAAGAGCAGAGTTTGTTGTCGCGGCTCTGCAGCCAGCCATCATCGATCAGCACCCATCCCAGGGGGAAACCCGCATCCGTGAAAGTCCTGGTTCCCTGCAGGACATGCTCTTCGTTGAGCTTTGCTCCCAATTCCGAGGCATTCCAGGTGCACCAGCCGATCCTTTCGAAAATTTTTGGCAAGCGTTTTCTGGAAACATGATTTTCGTCGATCTGCATCAGGCGCAGGCCGGTCTTGTAGAGCTGCTCGACCAGCGCATAGAGGTCAGTACCGAATCCGATTGCCATTTGCGGTAGACGAGCATCAGGAATCGCCGCCGCATAACTCTCTGAACGGGTGACCAAAGCGCCCTGCACCTGACCCAGCGTGGTGCGAAAGCCGCCGCCGCAGAGCGGAATCGCCGCCGCCAACAGGCCGTCATCGTATTGCCAGAACACGAATTGCACATCCCAGTCCGGCAGTTCAGCGGTGTGATGAAAACGAATCGGCTTGGTCCACGAATTGTAAGGCTTGTAGCGCTCGTAAGCGATTCCGCGCTGCAGACCCGGCAGCTCGGCAAAAGCCAACCCGAGCGGTTCGGAACCCTCTCCATGATCGCCGTCGAAGGTCAAAAAGAAAGCCGCAATCGCCGAGTCTGTTTCCAGGACACTGTGGACCACATGGTTTTTGTTTCCCTGTTTATAATCAAGATCGCCGCCGTTTATCGTAACCGCCGCGGCGTTCTTCAATTCGCCATCCCAATACGGGCGACCGCCTTGCAGCCGCACCACACCATTATAACTGATCTGCAAGCCGCTCGAGTCGGCATCGATTTGCACCCGATCTATCGCGTTGTTTGACGTTTGGTTGCCGTTTTTCGTGTTCTGCTTTTCCATAGTCTGTTCCTCATCCCGTGCTGGCGTTTTGTGTAATCCAGAATCTCTCTCTTTTAGTGTTCAGTTGGACTGTCTATTCCTGACTATTTTCACACCTTGGGCGATGCCCCAACAGGGGAAACAACAAAAGGTAATTGCAATATTTAAAAATAGTTAATCGAACATGGACAACGCCCAGATTCGGTGTTAACCGAATCAAAAAACATTCAATCGCTTATTCTTGATGCGGTTGCGAAAAGGTCGCTTTTCACCCAACGCGCATTGCCACCAGATTGATTTTCTTTAAGATCCGGTGCTGCGCACCGAATCCGGGAACGGCAAGTTGGCGTTATTTGAGCAAAACCATCTTGCGTTGCGCGACAAAACGATCAGCGCTCATCACGCAGATATAACATCCGGAGGGAAGCGGCAAGCCGTTGTCATCGCAGCCGTCCCAGACCGCTTTATGCATACCCGCCGACAAGTGTTGATCGACCAACGTCCGGATGCACTGTCCGGTGGTGCTGAAGATCATCAGTCGCACATGTGCCGCAACAGGCAGCTGCAACGGAATAAAAGTCTCGGGATTGAACGGATTCGGATAGTTTTGCAGGAGAGCAAATCGCTCCGGCAATTGTGGATTATCCGCTGTCTTGCTGATCAAATCCAGATGCCATCGGTGTTCGACCTGCGACTCTTGATCCGCGACAACAACCCGGATCAGGGATTGCATGGGGAGGTTGGGCTGCACCAAAATCGCGGCTTCAGTCCCGTTGCCAAAGGGCAGATCGTTGACTGTCCAGCGATAGTTGAGTGAATCCCCGTCGGGATCGACACAATTGATGTGGAACGACAGGGTTTGAGGCGGCTGCGCATGAACCAGAGAATCTTCGGGAAAGACGCCGAGGACTACAGGCTGTCGATTGAAATTCAGGACCTTGATCTTGAGAACCGTCTGTGCCGAACCGCCAAAGCCGTCATTTGCGTGGAATACGATCGCATAATCGCCGGCCTGGTCCCAATGCGGCTGCCAGGAAAACCGCCCGCTGAGCGGTTCGAATTGAGCTTCTCGCGGCAGGTTATCGACTGTCAAGCGCAGCGAATCGCTGTCCGGATCAGCGGCTTGTACCATCCACTCGAATGGCTGCATTTCTGTTATGGTGGTATCGGGCAAAGGGGTGAAACTCGGGGCTTGATTGGGCAGCACGTAGGCAATAAACGACACAGAGCTCTCCTGCACGCCGACCAGGACCGCTTCGAGTTGTTCAATTTCCGTTACACCCAGCGTCCAGCGCACCTGGACGTTGCCGGATTCATCGCTGGGGAGCGGATTTTCGCCGGAGACAAAACCGCTGCCGCTGCTCGTTTTGAATTCCACCCGTGCGCCGGCGATGGGATTTTCATGATCATCGAGCGCCCTGGCCACTATCGGCGCCGGCAATTCCTGCCCTCTTCTCCCTGATTGCTCATCACCGCTGACTTTGATCAATCTTTTCACAGGAGATGGAACGGCCAGAATTGAAAGTTCCAGGGGAACGAGTTCTTCAAAGGCGATCACGCACGGGTAGATGCCGCTCTGGGTCCCCAGAACCGGAGAAAAAACCGCTCGCCCTGCCGAGTCAGTGGATGCTGTGGTCAGCGAATGCAAATGACCTGAAGGCGAATAGAGAGAGATAGATAATGCTATGTTCGGGACACCATTGGCAAAGGAATCGCTCAGCACCGCGACAATCGGCGGTTTGATCGGTTGGCCGACAACTGCACTTCGTGGCAACGAATCGAGCAAGGCCAGTCTTGCAGGTGGGCCGGCTATGAACAAGATATGAGCCGTGTCCGCAACGGCAGGTTCGCCATCGATGGTCGCCCAGACCTTTTTCCAGCCGCTGCGCGTCGAGCGCAATTCTGTTACAGCCGTACCATCTTTGGCAGTCAGGGCTGTGCTTTGCTGCAAGACCGCTTCCGCACCGGCAACGTGAAACTCGACCACTGCGTTTACCACAGGAAAGCTGTCTGAATCGCGCAACACTGCTGCGATCTGTGCTGTTTCGCGGCCGTCTGCGCGGACCGGTGAAGTGGCGTTGATCGAGGATAGCGATGGATCGGTCCGGCGCTGTTGAGCATAGGCAATCCAAAAAAGCGGCGAATGGATAAGCTTCTTATTGTTGTAATACGCGGTGGCGCTGACTTCAATCTTGCCTGGTTTTACGCCAAGGGTCAATTGGGCGGCCGCTTGACCGGTGCTGTCGGTCGCTGTCACGTAATAATTCTGGCCGGAAAAAAATGCGCTGCCGGCTCTGACCTCAAATCGCAGCGGATGGCCGACAATCGCATTGCCGAAGGTATCGACAACCGCACAAACCAGTTCTTGCTCCAGCAATGCGCCGAGATAACCGGTTTGGCGGTCACCGGCCACCATTTGCAGTGCATAGGCTTCGCGAGGTGCGACATCAGCGAACAGAAGAATGGGCGAGTTTTGCAGTCCGTAGGCGTTGATCCGCACCTGTTGCGTTTGGCTGCCCGATTTGGGGCCCAACCGCCATTCACATCGGGCCAGGCCTTGTTTGTCACTCAGAACAATCGCGGTATTCGAGCCGTTGACCCGGCCGTCGCCGGAGACGATCGCAAATTCCACCGCACAATCCATTGCCGGCATATTCGAGCTATCGACCACCCGCACGGTCAACGAATCCTCCAGGGGTTGGCCGGCGATGCCAGCAATCTTGTTTGGCAGCACAAATTCCAGTGCTGCCGGCACCCGTCTGGCATAGGCTTTGAATTCGACCTGTTCTTCCCGCTCTTCGGCCACGAAAACCTGAATTTTTTGTTCGCCAGTGGTCTCGCCGAGGCGCCAATGGGCTTGTGCCCGTCCGTCTGCATCGGTTGTTACCTCGGCTGAAACCTGATCGCCGATCGTGCCGCCGCCGGTCAACACGCGAAAGACCACCGATTGTCCAGGGTATGGCAAGCCCTGGCCACTGCGCAAGGCGATTTCCAACGGGGCAGGCAAGAGCTCACCGGGTGCGGCGATTTGGCCATCTCCGGAGACGATTTCCAGATGGCAGCCGGCCGGACTTTCCGAGGTTAAGGCAAAATCGACTCTTGCCGCAGGAGAGTCGACAAGTTGCGCCGAGACCAGCAAAAAGCCGCTCTGATCCGGCAAGCGGAAATGGATCTGTGCATAGCCGTCGGCATCGCTGTATACCGGCTGATTTTCGACAATCGAGCCGCTGGCGGCGCTGAACAGGACCGCGGCGCCTGCCACGAATCCGCGATAGCGATCGCTGACCCGCACCCGCAGGGGTTGGCCCAGGAGAGTGCCGGCAGAGCCGGTCTGGTGATCGCCGCCGGCGAGGTCGAGAACTTGCGGTTTGCTGAAATGGAGGGTCTGATTGACCGGGACGTCGCGCATCCTGAGGGTGGTCTTGTCGACCATGCGGATTTTCACGTCGACACGGTCGCGCGCGCCGACGCCGAAATGCTGCACCGGATCGTCCTGACAAAGATAGCCGTAATTGCTCTGCACCTGGCGATAGCCGATCAAATGATCCACCTCTTCCAGATGGCCGGCTTCAAATACCCAGATTTTGCTGCCCATGGCGCCCTGATCACCTTGCGGGCCGCGTCCGGTTACCTTGAGCCAGCGATTGCTCGTGCGCGTGTCATTGCGAAACAACCGATTGCTGTAGCGGGGATCGATGTTTTTATTGGCATCGGCAAAATAGAAATCCAGATCAGCGTCGCCGTCGATATCGGCGACACCGGCGCCGCGCGGATCGTAGACCGGTATTTCAGCGCCGGTATTGCTGATTCTGGTCAAGCTGCCCTTGCCGTCGTTTAAATAAATAGAGATATCACTGTAGGTACGTGGCGCAACGATATCCAGATCGCCGTCGTTGTCCAGGTCGATCGGGATGAGCGAGAAACCCCACTGCGCGATCTGCACCTGCCCGCTGATATCGTCGAAATAGCCGTTTTCGAGATTGCGATAAACGCGTACATTCTTGTTGCGAGTTTTGGGCACCACAAAGGCATCCAGATCACCGTCGTTGTCAAAATCGAAAAAAGTCGTGCCATTGCAGTCGTTATCCGGATTGGTGGCGAGTCCCCTCTCTTCCGCTTGATCGGTGAAGTTGCCTTTGCCGTCATTGATGAACAATTGATTATAAACCGGAATATCCCCGGGTCCGAATATCGCTTGGCCGTTGCTGTCCTGGCCGAGATAGGCATAATTTCGATGAGAGATAAAAACATCCAGATCGTCGTCGTTGTCGACGTCGATGGCGGTTACCCCCTGGGTGCCGACATGGCTTGGGTTGACCAGCGTCAGACCGCTGTTGTCGGTTTTGCGAAAAGTGGTGTTGCCGAGATTGAGATAAAACTCGTTGGGCTGTGGCGGAGTGGGCCAGGGCACAAAATTGGCATCCTCGACCGGTCCCCAATTAACCCCCAGCAGATCGAGGTGGCCGTCGGAATTGGCGTCGAAAGCCACAATGCCGCGCGTGCCATAGCCGATTTCACCGTAGGTTTCCAGGTAGATCCTGTTTTTGTATAATCTGGCGTTGTCGCTAAAGTCAGTGAAAAAGCCATCGCCGCGGTTGCGATAAAGGCGAATGCGGTCATCGGTGGTGGCGTTAAAGAGATCCAGGTCGCCGTCGTTGTCAAAATCAGCAAAACAAACGCCGTGTGAACCGGTCATGCCATACTTGTCCTCGATCCCGCGTTTGTAATCCTCCTCGCTGTAGGGTGCACCTCGTCTGCTGATGTAAAGCGTTTCCGGCATGTTGTTGTTCGCGCCGCGCACCGCGCTCGAGATATAGAGATCAGGCAGGCCGTCCCCCGAGATATCGGCAAATGCCACTCCGTGTCCAAAAGCACTTACCGAGCCATCCCTCCGGCCCCAGGCTTGCATCGCATCCGTCACATCGGTCAACTTGATGGTTTGTGCGCTCGCGACAAGAGTGCAACAGAGTGAAGCGAACAAACAGTTTCTCAAGCTGGTCATCATTTTTCTGCCTCACACCATTCGATCAAAACATCCCGTCGATCGCGATAGTTGCTTTTCTTCCCTGGCTAAATATACAAAAAAATTACCCGTTTTGCATACACTTTCCTGACCGGACGCTGCAACAAACGCTGGATACAGCGGCTCAGTTCAGCAACATGCCTGAACTCGCTGGTACCCGGCGACTGGAGGGCGGTCGAAAATTTCGACCCAGCCCGACGCATTTCCTCTTGCATGGATGAACAGGGTTTTCTATTTTATGCCCAGACAGCGAACTAGACCTTTGAAAAGGATAGAAACATGGACCTGACCTGGATCGATTTGGTGGTCTTTATCGGTTTTATGGCTCTGGTGGTTGGGGTTTCTCTCTATGCCGGCCGTCGCGAGCGAACATCGGAAGATTACTTTCTGGCCGGCCGCAAGCTGACCTGGTACCTGATCGGTTTTTCGCTGATTGCGTCCAACATCTCGACCGAACATTTTGTCGGCATGGCCGGTTCGGCGTTCAGCCGCATCGGCATGGCCATTGCCAGTTTTGAATGGACTGCCGCGATCACGCTGGTGTTTGTCGCCTGGTTTTTTCTGCCGCGTTTTCTCAAGGCGGGCATCTACACGATGCCGCAATTCCTCGAATATCGCTATGATGGGGCGACGCGCACCATCATGTCGATCTTTGTGATGTTCGCTTATATTTTCGCCCTGCTGGCGACTGTGCTCTACAGCGGTGCCATAGCCTTGAATGCGATCTTTGACCTCACGGGCATTTTTCAGCGCCATTTTAACCTGCCACCGGAGCAAGCTGAGTATTGGGCCAATCAGGCGGGCGTTTGGGGGATCGGCATTATTGCCGGCGCTTACACGATCTACGGCGGCTTGAAGGCGGTGGTGTGGTCAGACCTGCTGCAGGGCGGGGCGCTGCTCCTCGGCGGTGCGATCGTCACCATTATCGGTTTCCGCTTCCTGGGAGACGGCGACTTTATTGCCGGCCTTGTGAATTTCAAGTCGGCTAACGCTGAAAAGCTGCACGTGATTCTGCCCTGGAACGATCCGGACGTGCCCAGCCTGGCGGTTTTTTTCGGCGGCATGTGGATCGGCCATCTGCACTACTGGGGATGCAACCAGTTCATCACCCAACGCGCCCTAGGCGCCAAAAGTCTGGCCGAGGGACAAAAAGGCATCATGCTGGCGGCGGTCATCAAACTTTTTCTGCCGATGATCGTGGTCATTCCCGGCATCATGGCTTTTCAGATGTTCGGCGATGTCATCTCCACGCCGGACAAGGCCTACCCCTACATGATCTCACAAATCTTGCCACCCCATTGGCGCGGCGTTATGTTTGCCGCCCTTACCGGTGCAGTCATGAGCACCTTCAACTCCGGGCTCAACTCGGCGTCGACCATCTTTACCATCGATATCTATCAACGGTTCATCCGCCCCGACGCCACCCAAAAGCAGCTGGTCAGCAACGGCCGCTGGATGACCGCGGTTTTTGTGATTGTCGCATGTGTCTGGGCGCCAATCATCTCCAACTTTCAAGGCATCTATATGTATATTCAGGAATTGTGGGGATTTATCGCCCCCGGTATTGTCGCCGCCTTTCTTTTCGGTTTGCTCTTGCGCAGAGCTCCGGCGGCGGCCGCCAAAGGCGCCATGCTCCTGGGAGTGCCCTTGTATGCTTTTTGCCGTTTTGGCCGTCATCTCTTCGATCTGCCGGGGTTAAACCAACTGTCCGGCTGGCGGGAAACCATCGCGGCCTTTAATCACTGGTCTTTGCTGCACCATCAAATGATCGTCTTTGTCCTGCTCTTTATCACTATGAGCGCACTGACCCGCTATCGACCGATGGCCGCGCCGTTCAAGTTGCCCGACCAGCACAAGGTAGACACTGTACCCCATCCACAGGTCATCATTTGGGGCATACTGATCATTCTTGCCACCGCGAGTCTGTATGTCATATTCTACTAAAAGTGCAAAGATGAAAAACCGGCCTTTGTTGATTCTTTTGTTATCCCTAACTCGGGTGGCTGTCTGCCGCACCACGGACGGCCATCATGAAACTCTGATTCGGTGCGAAGCACCGGATCTTAAAGAAAATCAATCTCATGGCAATGCACGTTGGGTGAAAAGTGCCCTTTTCGCAATCCCATCAAGAATAAGCGATTGAATGTTTTTTGATTCGGTTAACACCGAACCTGGGATGAAAGCCATCTGATTAATAAGCCTTTTTTTCTCGACACTTAGATCGAAATTCTGTCACTCCAGGCAGAAAATCCCATCAGAGTGCGCGGGGCCGGCGAACAGTCTGGCTGAACGGATAGCCGGTCTTGCCCCCTTTGAACCGAAATGGTGACGGCCAATATAAGCGAAGGGTAAAATCCATCGCGCAACTGGAGCAGCAAAGCAGGTGAAAATAGACCGCGAAAACGGGCTGGAATGAGGCGCAGAGAGTTCGTGCGGTGAAGGAAAAACCAGGGTCTTTGGAATGGAAAACAAGTTGCATCAAGGAGCCGGTCGGCAACACCGGGCGCGATCGGCCGGAACTGCTGCAGACATGCAGATCGCATCCTGCTTACGCTCGGCTCCCTGATACAATCGCAGCCTACCAGTAACGCCCGCCGCCGCCACCGCCGCCGCGATGCCCACCGCCGCCGCCGCCGTGACGCTTTTCGGCCTTGGGCCGCGCTTCGCTGATCTTGATCCGCTTGCCCTTGAGCAATTCGCCGTTCAGCGCTTTGATCGCCGCATCAGCTTCCGGATTGTTTGGCATTTCCACAAAACCAAAACCGCGCGATGAACTGCTGTAACGGTCCATGATCACCTTTGCTGTGGTAACGGTTCCATACTCGGCAAATGCTTGGCGCAAATCTTCATCGCTCACATCAAAATCCAAATTGCCAACATACAAATTCACGTGATCTCTCCTTTCCTCTCCTGCTGATTGTCCGGCCAAAATTGCCGCCGAACAGGATGAAATGCGATTGACTCGCATGCTTCTATTCTACAATACGAACTATTTCGGTCCATTGCAATCGAAAACTTGTTGCCTCTCCGGGGAGGCTCGAAGAGAATGAGAGCCCCGGATTGGACACGGGATTGCCATTCGGCCATTTGCTCCAGACGGCGAAAAAGAACTTTCATTTAACCAATAAATTTTGTTTATTGAAAAACTGTGCATGGTAAAATGAATGCCCGCGACCAATCGCTGAAGCTGTTTTCGCCGCTTCACCGTCAAATCTGACACAAAGAAAAAGATTCACTCCAAGACATGATCAACCGACTCTCTGATATCTCGTTTCGATCTCGCTCATTTCGGATAACCGCTGCACTTTTAGTCGTTCTGGTTTTGATCGGGATCTCGACCTTTCCCCTGCCTTTTGCCATCAAAGCAACTGCGCGCTTGTATCCTTCCCGGCAATGGGTCCTGACCCGGGGAGATGACGGTCAATTGGCTGCCGCGACCACCGATTATCGATCCGGTATCGGCAGTCAGTATACAACTGTTCTGTTTGAACGCGGGGATGATGTCCATTTCGCTCTGAATTCCAATCTGCATTCTGGCAGTTTGGTTGGCGAAGGCGATTCACTCGGTTATCTCTCTTCTACTGTTTTGCAGCAACAGTTATTGATGCTGCAAAGAGAACGAGAACTGGCCGAGAGCGAGTTGGCAATCCGCGCCACCGGTGCCAAACCGTCGGTTGTGCGAGAGGCTGAACAGAAACTGGCGCTGGCCAAAGCGGAAGCCGACAAACAGGAAAAAATCACCAGCAGACTCGAGCAACTCGCCCAAAAAGACCAGGTCGCCGAACAAGAGGTGCAAATCGCGCGGGATGACCTTCGCAGCCGCCAACTCGAAGTGCATATTGCGCAGGCGGTCTTTGAATCTCTGATAACCGGAGAAAAAACCGAGGAAATCGACCAGAGCCGAATAACGGTTGCGCGCCTGGGTCGGGAAATCGACCTGATCCTCCGCAAAATCGCATTTCTGGAACGGCTCGCGGCTCCTTTTAGCGGGCGCATCGAGCGTTCCTTTTCGGTGGATACTTTGCTCATCTTATCAGAAGCGCAGAGCAGCGTGGCGCTGATCCCCATCCGGTGCACGGATGCGATCGATCTTCGCCCAAATCTTGCCGTACAGTTTGCCGCCCAAATGGGCTTGCCGGCATTCTCGGGCACCCTGGTCAAACTCGAACCCGAAGTGCGATGGATCGGTGGTCGGCCGTGCCGAATAGCGGTTGCCCAAATCGACCATACCCCCGGTCAGGTGGTATCCGGTGCAGCGGTTGAGGCAAAAATCGTTTGCAAACCGGTCCGTTTACCGCAACTCATTCTACAGATGGTGCGGCGATGATCGATGCAACCCAAACCTGCCGCAGGGAATACAAATATCTGGTCCCGGTCAACCGACTTGATGATCTGCGAAATGCTTGCCTGCCCTATCTGAAACCGGACGCTTATGCGGCAAAAAATCCGCGAGGCCAATATCGGGTGCGCAGTCTCTATCTCGATACAGCGGCGATGACCTGCTATCACGAAAAAATCGATGGCAAAAAAAACCGCAACAAGTATCGCATTCGCGGTTATGAAACCCGGGAAAACGACAGCATCATCTTTCTCGAAATCAAACGAAAAAGGCAAAACCACATCGCCAAAAATCGCGCCCCACTCTACTACCGAAACCTGCCGGAATTGCTGGCGTCATCGCGAACCACCGATATTATCCTGCCGATGAACGGCAAAGACCAACCGCTCGATGATGCGCGCAAGTTTCTTTACCATTACCGCCGCAAAAATTTACAGCCAGTGATTTTGATCAATTACGATCGAGAGGCTTTCTTCGGCAAATTCGATCCTTCTTTTCGCCTGACTTTTGATAAAAATATCTGCAGCATGATGACCGACAGATTGTCCGATCTCTTTTTTGACGGGGATCTCCTTGAAACCCTGCCCGGCTTTTTTGTTTTCGAAATCAAATTCTACAACCGCGTGCCGTCCTGGATCAAAAGCGTGATTCATGATTTTTCCCTGCACCGCCGATCCCTGTCGAAATACATTTTCAGCCTGGACTCGCACCGCCAATTTAAAAAGAGCAGAACCCTTCGACGGCGTTCGCTGCTAAACTGTGGATTTAACTATGCTGAATGATTTTTTGTACATAAACTTGTTTCCGCTGAGCGGCTGGGAGATCGGCCGCAACATTCTGTTGGCCTTGGCTTGCGGACTTTTTATCAGTTGGATCTATCGCAAATCCTATCATGGAGCCGGCTATCCGACCAATTTTGTCAAGTCGCTGATCCTGTTGACCATGATAACCGCCATTGTGCTTATGGTGATCGGCAACAACCTGGCGCGCGCGTTCGGCCTGGTCGGTGCCATGTCGATCATCCGCTTTCGCACTGCCGTCAAGGACACCATTGATATCGTCTTTATCTTTTTCGCTTTGGCGGTGGGCATGGCGGTCGGGGTGGGATATTTCAAGATTGCAATTCTCAGTACTCTGCTGATCGGTTTGATCATCCTGATCCTGGCCAGAACCGATCTGCCGTTTGGCATGCAGAGCGATGTTTTGCTGCAGTTCACCTATAGCGGCAGAGACAGCGACTCGCCATCCTATCTGTCGGTTTTGCATGAATACTGCCGATCCTTAAAAGTGGTCAATGCTCGCACCATCGGCGAAAGCGAAAATCTCGAACTTTCCTACTCCATTCGGTTGAAAAAAAACAAAGACAACATCGGCATGATTCGCGGGCTCAAAAAGATACCGGAGGTCAAGAACATCAATCTCTATTTTGATGAGGAAGAGATCTGAAAACCCTACCTTCCGGTTCATGGTGCGACTATGACCTGTATTCGGTGCTGCGCATCGAATCCAGTACCGAATCTGGGTATGATGTGATGTGATGGTTTTGCTTGCTTTTTATCGTTCTCTTTTATATACTGCTTTACGATGAAAACGATCGCTGCACATGCCGGGCCCATGCCCCTCTATCAAACCCTCATCGAGCAGTACAAACAGGCGATTCTCACCCAGATCTACCCGCCTGGCGGACAGATCGATTCGATCAATGAAATGATCCGGCGCCACGGCATTTCGCGTGAAACCGCCAAAAAAGTGCTGCAGTCTTTGCGGGAACAAGGCCTTATCGTGCAAAAAGCGGGAAAAGGCTCGTTTATCGTTGATCTCGGCCCGCTGCAGAACGTCTGGGGGGTGATCGTTCCCTTCTTTTCTTCCCAAATCGAACAGCTCGTACACCACCTGCGGCAACAGATGGCTCCTCTTGGACGCCGCCTCGAAGCCTTCATCGATTACAACAACTGGCAGGAAGAGATCCGCCTCGTCGGACAACTGATCAACGAGCGCTATGAAGCGGTGATCGTTGTCCCCACCTTCGATGAATCCAAAACCGCGCTCTTTTACAGACGCCTGCAAACCGGCAAGACCATCGTCAGTCTGCTCAACCACACCATGACCGGTTCGTCATTTTCTTATGTCATCCAGAGCTATGATCTGGGTGTACACCGGGCCGCGCAATATCTGTTGCAGCGCGCTTGCGGCCCGATCGGCTATATCAAAAACCAAACCTGGCCTGGCCAAAATATGGTGCAGCAGGTGATGCAAGAGACCTTTTGCGCCCATCTTCACCAGGCCGATCCAGCAAGAGTTTGCATCATCATCGACAACCTCGATTCGCTCGATCGCGAGGCCTTTCTCGCGCTGCAGTTGAACGGCCTCTTTTGCTGTGACGACATCGATGCAGTGCGCATCCTCGGCCGGCTGCAAGAGTGGAATTCCTATTCGAGCAAAAAAATCGCCCTTGTCAGCTATGGCAACACCGATTTGGCGCGCTTTTTTACCCCCGCCATCACCTCGATCGATCCCCATTACGCCGAGATGGCCTCTCTGACCGCTGAGATCATTCAAGCCTCTCGCCAGGGAAGCGACATTTCTCTTTATCAATACGTCTTGCAGCCGGACCTGGTGGTCCGGGAAACATGAACAAAAGGAGCGAACGATATGGCCAAAATGTCGATTGTTGACGCGGTCAAGAGCGGCCGCATTCTGATCTCCGACGGCGCTTGGGGAACTTTTTTACAGGCCAAGGGGCTGCAACCCGGCGAATGCCCGGAATTGTGGTGTATCGAGCGACCGGAAGATGTCCTCGATATTGCCAAAAGCTATATCGATGCCGGCAGCGATATGATCGAGACCAACAGCTTTGGCGGATCGCGTTTCAAGTTGGAGCATTATGGTCTGGCTGATCGCGCAGTCGAGCTCAACCGCGCCGCCGCACGAATTTCCCGTCGCGCTGCCGGACCCGAGCGGTGGGTTATCGCCTCGATCGGTCCAACCGGCAAAATGCTTCTGCTGGGTGACGTCAGCGAGCAGGAACTGTATGATGGTTTCAAGGAACAAGCGACGGCGCTGGCAGACGGCGGAGCAGACGCCATCTGCGTCGAAACCATGAGCGCGCTCGACGAAGCCGCTCTGGCAGTGCGCGCCGCCCGCGAGAATACCGACTGTGAGGTGATCTGCACTTTTACTCTGGAACGCAACCAGCAAGGCTCCTATCGCTCGATGATGGGTGTATCACCTGTGGAAGCCGCCCGGGCAGCGCTGGATGCCGGCGCTCACATCATCGGTACCAATTGCGGCAACGGGCTGAAGCGCATGGTGGATATTGTCAAGGAAATGAAGCCGATTGCCGGCGATGTTCCGATCCTGGTGCATGCAAACGCCGGCCTGCCGCAAAATATCGGTGGCAAAGATGTTTTTCCCGACACGCCGGCGGATATGGCCGCACTGGTGCCAGAGATCATCGAGGCCGGGGCCCAAATCATCGGCGGTTGTTGCGGCACCACTCCGGCCCATATCCGTGCCATCAAACAAGCTGTATTTGCATAATTTTGAACCGATAACTCGAGGGAGAATCGCTATGTCCCTTCATCAACCCCGCTTTTTGGCAACCGGAATCGGCAGCATGCCCTTCACCGACATCGAGCATGCCGTCGATGTTTCTTTGACACGTCTGCCGATGGCGCCGTTCTGGCCGCAATTGCCCAAAATCAGCCTGAATGAACAGATGGAAATCCAGTATTCTGAAGGCATCCCCTGCAGCGTGATCGATCAGGAGAAAAAGAGGCTCTACATCGACACTTCCGGTGACTATTCAGAAAGTTTTGCACAATTTTACGAAGCTTACATGACCGCCATGGATCCGGATACGGGCAACGGTGATTGTTCGGCGCTGGCGATCAGCGAGACTTTTTCCAAAGGCATCTATGCGCTGGAAAGGCGGCTGCAAAGCCGAGGGCAGAAACTGCCGTTCGTCAAAGTGCAGACCACCGGGCCATGCAGTTTTGCTCTGACGATTGTCGACGAGAACAAGCGCGCCATTTATTACAATGAAGAATTCCGCGATGTCATTATCAAGGCGTTGGCCATGAAATGCCGCTGGCAAATTCAAAAATTTCAGCCTTATGCCGAAAAGGTGATCTGTTTTATCGACGAACCCATTCTGTCGGCTTTTGGCAGCTCGACCTATGTTTCGGTCAAACGCGAAGACGTGGTGGCGCATCTGGCGGAGGTGGTCGATGCGATCCATGCGGACAACGCCATCGCAGGGGTGCATTGTTGCGGCAACACCGAATGGAGCATTCTCATCGATGCCGGCGTGGATCTGGTCAATTTCGACGCCTTTGAGTACGGCGAAACCATTGCCATCTACAGCGATTCGGTCAAGGCGCATCTGCAGCGCGGCGGCGGATTGGCCTGGGGTGTGGTGCCGACATCCACCGCGATTCGCGAGCAGGGCGTAGAGTCGCTGATCGCGCATCTGGAAAAGATGATGGAAAATCTGGCCGCTAAAGGCGTTGACAAGCGATTGATCGTCGATCAGGCGGTGATCAGCCCCTCCTGTGGCACCGGATCCATGGATCCAGCGGATGCCGAAAAAGTGTTCGAATTGACGAATCAGCTCTCAGCCGCCATGCGGCGTAAATATGGTTTTTAAACGGAGGCTTGCATGAAACTGGCCATATCCGGCAAAGGCGGCGTCGGCAAATCGACCCTGGCGGCAGTGCTCGCTCTATCGCTGGCCGCCAAAGGCCATCGCGTATTGGCGGTGGACGCTGATCCGGATGCCAATCTCGCTGCCGCGCTCGGCATATCCCTGGAGCAGCAAAAACAAATCGTGCCGATTTCCGAGCAAATTGCGCTGATCGAAGAGCGCACCGGCGCCAAAGTCAAGCAGTATGGACAGGTCTTTCGCCTCAATCCGGAAGTCAGCGATATTGCCGACCGCTTTGCGCTCAATCATCGCGGGGTTGCGCTGATTGTGCTGGGTGCCATCGAAAGAGGCGGCAGCGGCTGTGCCTGTCCGGAAAGCGTGCTCATGCGGGCCTTGGTCACCGATCTGGTCTTGTACAAGAATGAAGCCCTGATCATGGACATGGAAGCAGGCGTGGAGCATCTAGGCAGGGCAACCGCGCGTGGAGTCGACAAGCTTTTGGTGGTGGTCGAACCCGGACAACGTTCGATCGACAGCGCCCGGCGCGTGCAGCGCATGGCCGGCGATATCGGACTTCAGCAGCTCGCGTTTGTCGGCAACAAGGTCACCGGACCAGCCGATGAAGCCTTTATCCGGCAATCTTTGCCGGACCAGGAATTTATCGGTATGATTCCTTTTGCCGAATCTCTGCGCCGCGCCGATCGCGACGGCGTATCGGTAATCGATAATCTCGAACCGGAATTGGTGCGCTGTTTCGCAGAAATTCTCAAAAAAACTGCCCCATCGAGCTGATTTTTTTCAAGGCGTCAGCTCGACAGGGCTTGATTTTCCAGCCGGCGGCAACTTCACCTTGCAGCCCCTGCGACCTCCATTTACAGGGCTGAGTGATGCAAATCGTTGCAGCCGGCAAGTCACTTTAACCGCTCTGACTCTTAATCAGGCACCTGTTATGTCTCAATTTATCGCCATAACCGGCAAAGGCGGCGTGGGCAAAACCACTCTGGCTGCTCTGCTGGTCACTCGTTTGATCCGCCGCGGCCGCAAACCGGTTCTCGCCGTCGATGCCGACCCCAATGCGTGTCTGGATGCTGCGCTGGGCGTCCAGGTCCATAAAAGCCTGGGAACCGTGCGCGAGGAGGCCAGGGAAATCGCCGGCAAAGGCATGGCCACCGGCATTGCCAAGCAACAATTGCTGGAGCTGAAAATCGCTGAAAGTTTGGTCGAAGCAGTGGATTTTGATCTGATCAGCATGGGGCGTCCTGAGGGACCGGGCTGCTATTGTTATGCAAACAATGTTCTAAAGAACGCTTTGACGCAAATAGCGGATAATTATCCCTTTGTTGTTTTGGACAATGAAGCGGGACTGGAAAATCTTTCGCGCCGTATCGTGCAATCGGTCGATCTGTTGATCCTGGTTGCCGATCCATCGCAACGCGGGTTGGAGACGGTGCAGCGTCTCAGCCGCTTGGCCGCCGAAATGGGGATCGTCCACGACAAATGTGCGTTGGTGGTCAATCGCTTGCGGCGTGATGATCTGCCGGAGCGCAGCCAACAGATTGCCGCTTCAGTGGGCGCTGATTATTTCGTCGCTCTGCCCGATGATGAACAAATCGCGGCCATCAGCGAAAACGGCCAACCGCTGCACAGGTTGTCCGACGATCATGCGGTCGTACAAAAAATCGATCTTTTTCTCGCCGACGCGGGATATTGAAAGAGCAAAGAGCCATGCCAAGCCATCGAAAACGTTTCAGCGATCGACATCGCGGCGTTTTCGAGCAGCGATGCACAATGCCAGGAGAAGGATTTGATGGGAAATGAAACAGTTGCAGTTCATGAGCGGGTATCGGACCCTGCATCGCTGCAGGTGCTTTCGAAAGCCGGGGTTGACTGTGTTGAAACATGTTTCGACCGTGCCGATCTGCAAAAAGTCACTTGCAAGTTTGGGACCGGCGGCATTTGTTGTCGAATCTGTCACATGGGTCCTTGCCGGATCACTGCAAAATCGCCCTATGGGGTATGCGGCGCCAACGCCGACACCATAGTGGCGCGCAATTTTTTGCGCGAGGTGGTCGGCGGCGCTGCGGCGCACTCCGATCACAGCCGCCATCTGGTGCTGCGGCTGAAAAAAGTGGCCGAAGGCCAGGGCAATGGTTATCAAATCAAGGACAGCAGAGCTCTTTATCGAAGCGCCAAGGCGTACGGGGTGGAAACCCAGGGTCGCAGCGACAACGAAATTGCACTCGAATTGGTCGACCTTTTTCTGGCCGAGTTCACTGCGCAGGAAGAACTTCTCAAGACCTTGTCCCTGGCTCCTGAAAAACAGCAGGCCTGGTGGAAAACCCATCAAGTCGCGCCGCAAGGAATCGATCGGATGATCGTCGAATCGATGCACCGCACCCATATGGGTGTGGATCACGAGTATCGGCATTTGCTGCTGCAGGCATTCCGCACTGCCCTGGCAGATGGTTGGGGAGGTTCACGGATTGCCACCATGGCCTCCGACATCCTGTTCGGCACCCCTGTCCCGGTGCGCAGCCAGTCCAATCTCGGTGTTTTGGGCAAGAACACTGTCAACCTGCTCGTGCACGGTCACGAACCGGAACTTTCGGAAATGTTGGCAGTGGCGGTGCGATCGCCGGAGATTGTGCAAGCGGCCAAAGATGTCGGCGCAGAAGGCGTCACCCTGGCCGGCATCTGCTGTACAGCCAATGAAATCTTGATGCGCCACGGGATTCCGGTCGCCGGCAATTTTTTACAGCAGGAACTGGCCATTGTCACCGGTGCGGTGGAAGTCATGATCATCGATGTGCAATGCTGCATGCCCAGTCTGCCGCAAGTGGCGGCGTCTTATCACACGCGCATCGTTTCGACTTCAGAACTGGCGATGACTGCGGGTGCCACCCACCTGCCCTTTAACGGCGATGATCCCCTGGAATCGGCCAAGGCGATCATCAAACTGGCGATTGACAATTACCAGAACCGGGACCCTCAAAAGGTCGTCATCCCGTCGGAAACCAAACCACTGGTGGCCGGCTTCAGCGTCGATGCGATCAAGTATATGCTGGGCGGCAGGTACCGCGCTTCCTTTCGGCCGCTCAACGATGCGATCATGCAAGGCCGCATCAAAGGAGTGGTCGGCATCGTCGGCTGCAACAACGCCAAGGAGAAACTCGACGACTATATCAACACCCTGACTGAGGAGCTGATCAAACAAAACGTGCTGGTGCTGAAAACCGGTTGTGCGGCCATCGCGTCAGCCAAGCAGGGTCGTTTGACGCCGGAAACCGCACTGGACCATGCCGGCAGCGGTTTGCGCGAAGTTTGCGAAGCGGTCGGCATTCCGCCGATTCTGCACATGGGGAGCTGCGTGGACAACTCCCGCATCCTCGAGGCCGCCACGGAGATCGTGCGCGAAGGCGGGTTGGGCGATGACCTTTCGCAGGTCCCGGCGGTCGGCGTGGCGCCAGAGTGGATGAGCGAAAAAGCCGTCTCGATCGGTTGCTATTTTGTCGCTTCAGGCATAGATGTCATTCTCGGCCATCCCTTTCACATTTCCGGGTCTGAGAACGTCAGCCATTTCCTCAACGAACAGGCGCGGGAATTGTTCGGCGCTTCGTTTCATGTCTGTTCTGATGCAAAGCAAGCCACGGAAAAGATTATGTCGCTTCTCGATGCTGCGCGCGGCAAACTTGGAATCGATAAAAAAGCGGAACGCAAGCTGTATGACATGAAAGATAGGAGAGCGCTGGATGTCTAAGCTGATCTGCAGCAGTGCAATCGATGGAGCGGTCGAATGGGTAGCCCGTGCAGAAGCCAAACTCGATGAGGCGATCTCCCAGAAAGGCGAATCCCAGGCCGTCGCATTCCCGGACACGGCTTATTATCTGCCGGTCATCTATTCGTTTACCGGCGAAGCGGTGAACACCCTAGCCGACTTGCGCCATATTCTTCGCCTGGCCAAGGAGCTGCTGCCCGCGCGGCCATCCGAGCGGGTCTGGTTGCCCTATCTCGGCAATGCGTTGGACGCAGGGGTGGCGGCCTTGTTCGCCTGTGAAATCATCGAAGCATGTAAATATCTCATTGGGCCCAACCCGGTGGACGACATCTGGCTGGGCGCGGCCAATGATGTCATCCTGCGGGAACGCGGCATTGAATTCGTCGACGGCACGGCACCCGGATTTGCCGCCGTCACCGGTGCAGCGCCGAACAATGCCATGGCGGTCAAAATCGCCCGCGAATTGCAGGAAAAAAACATCTATGTTTTTATGGGCGGTGGTCTCAACGGACACCATTTTGCCCGGCAACTCGCCGAAGAGGGTGTGCAACTCGGCTGGGAAACACGGCTGGTGCCTTTTGGCAACGACGTTTCAGCGCTGATCTATGCCCTGGGATTTGCCAACCGCGCTGCACTCTCTTTTGGCGGTGTTAAACCAGGCGATTTTGAGCGCAATCTCAAGTACAACAAAAACCGAATCTTTGCCTTTGTTTTGGCCCTGGGCGAGGTCACTCCGGACAAATACGCGGCAGCGGCCGGCGCCATCAACTATGGATTTCCGGTCATCGCCGATACACCAATTCCACAAATTCTGCCGACCGGTGTCTGTACCTATGAACATGTGGTATCGAATGTGCCGCATGACCAGATGGTCGAAAAAGCGCTCGAAGTGAGGGGCTGTAAAATAAAGATCACCAAAGTCCCGATTCCGGTGCCATACGGTCCGGCCTTTGAAGGTGAACGCATCCGCAAAACCGATGTGCAGGTGGAATTCGGCGGCAACCGTACCCCGGCTTTTGAATTCGTCACTTCCGCGGAAATGGACGAGATCAACGATGGCGAAATCGAGATCATCGGGCCGGATATCGATAGCGTTGAGCCCGGAGCTGCGCTGCCGTTGGCGATCTGGGTAGAGGTTGCCGGACGCAAGATGCAGACCGATTTCGAGCCGATCCTCGAACGCCAAATCCACCATCTGGTCAACGGCGCCGAAGGCATCTGGCACATGGGTCAACGCGATATTGTCTGGACCCGGATTTCCAGGAGCGGGTTTGCCAAGGGATTGCGCCTCAAGGATTACGGCGAAATCATTCACGCCAAATTTATCTCCGACTATCCCGCAATCGTCGACAAGGTCAAGGTTACCCTGATCACCGAATTGTCCGAGGTGGAAAAACGCCTGGCCGTCGCCCGCAAGGTCTATGACGAGCGCAACCGGCGCCTGGAATCGATGACTGATGATTCAGTGGACACTTTTTACAGCTGTCTGCTCTGTCAGTCCTTTGCCCCCAACCATGTCTGTATCATCACTCCGGAACGGCTGGGTTTGTGCGGGGCATACAACTGGCTGGACGGCAAAGCTGCCTTTGAAATCGACGAGACCGGCCCCAACCAACCGGTCAAAAAAGGCGAATGTCTGGATCCGATCCGCGGGATCTGGCAGGGTGTGGATGAATACGTCTACACCAACAGCCACAAGACCGTGCAGAGTTTTTGCGCTTACTCGATCATGGATCGGCCAATGACCAGCTGCGGCTGTTTTGAAGTGATCTGCGCCTATTTGCCGGAATGCAACGGCATCATGGCTGTCAACCGCGAATATCTGGAGGACACGCCAGTCGGCATGAGTTTTTCCACCCTTGCCGGAACCGTCGGCGGCGGTCAACAAACCCCGGGCTTTATGGGCTGCGGCAAGATCTTCCTCACCTCGAAAAAATTTCTCTTTGCCGATGGCGGTCATCGCCGTCTGGTCTGGATGACCAAAGAGCTCAAGACCCTTTTAGGCGAGGATTTGCAGAAAAGATTTGCCGAACAGGGAGTACCGGATCTGCTGGATAAAATCGCAGATGAAACCATTGCCTCCGATGCCCTGGCTGTGCGGGACTATATGATAAAAGTCGGCCATCCCGCGCTGGAAATGCCTGATATCACGTTATTGGCGGATGCCGCAAAAGCGGAATCGCCCGTCGGGTCCATTGCAGCAGCTGCAGTCGCGCACCCGGCAGAAGCGGGAGCAGAACCCATCGCCGAGCGCACCGATAGCGAGGAGCAAACCATGACGCCTGAACAGCTCGCCCACTTGAAAGAATCGATCAAACGGGAAATCGTCGATGAGGTCAAACAATCGCTGACCCGCGACATTGTGCGCGGGATCATTCAAACACTGGGAGAAAAATTCCTCGACCAGGAGATGCCGTCTTACTCCTCTGCAACCGTCACCGCTGCACCGCCGGCTGCAGCGGCGGCTGCCGCAGCACCACCTGCACCTGCCACAAAGGGTGCTGATGCAGGAATTGAGGAAGCGACTGCGGCGGAACGTATCGGCTCAGTGGCATCCTTTGCCATCCGCAGAGAAAAATGCGAAGTGCCGATCTGGATGGTCAAACTTGGGGCCACCCGCGAGCAAGGCGGCACACGAGGCAAAACCTATACGATCGGCGGCGAAACCGCCATGCCGTTTCATCTCTGGGAAGGCGAGATGCCGAATCGCCCGCTGTTTGCCATGGAAGTTTTCGATAACATCAGTGAAAAATATCCTGCGGTGCTGCGCGAAATCTATGGCGACCTGTTGCAGCAGCCGGCTGAGATGGCCCGCCGCTGTGTTGAACAATACGGCGCTGACCTGATCAGCGTGCGTCTGGAAGGCACCCACCCGGAAAAGGGCGACCGGACTCCCGAGCAAGCTGTCGAACTGGTCAAGCAGGTTTTGGCTGCAGTCGATGTTCCCCTGATCATCACCGGCCACAGCCACTTCGAGCGCAACAACCAGGTACTCAAAGCGGTTGCGCAGGCCTGTGCCGGTGAAAATCTGTTGCTCAACTGGGTTGAGCAGGACAATTACCGCACCATTGCCGGAGCCGCGATCGCCTACGGCCATGCGGTGGTTTCACAGAGCCCGATCGATGTGAATATTGCGAAGCAGATGAATATTCTGCTCACCAACATGGACGTCAAGCCCGAGCAGATTGTCATGGATCCGATGACCGGTGCGGTGGGATATGGTATCGAGTATACCTATTCAGTGATGGAGCGCATCCGCTATACCGGCCTGAACGGCGACAAGATGCTCGCCGGACCGATGATCCTGTCGCCGGGCCAGGAATGCATCAAAATCAAGGAATTCCGGGCTCTGGAGACGGATTTCCCGCAATGGGGCGAGTTGGGCAAACGCGCTGCGCTCTGGGAAATCGCCACGGCACAGAGTTTTCTCTTTGCTGGAGCCGATATCCTGATCTGCTACCACCCACAAACCGTGCAGACCTTGAAAAAGAGCATCAGCCGATTGCTCGACAAAAGATAGCCGCAACCTGGGCATCAAGAAACAACAGGAATGGGATCCGCGCTCAGATCGCGGATCCATAACCAGTATAAGGACGATGAGATATGGCGCTGACCGGCTTGCAGATACAAAAACTGTTGCCCAAAACCAACTGCAAAGAGTGCGGCTCAAACACCTGTCTGGCCTTTGCCATGAAACTGGCCGCCAAAAAAGCAGATCTCTCCCAATGTCCATATGCCTCGGAAGAGGCAAAACGAGTTCTGGGCGCAGCGAGCGAACCACCGGTAAAACTGCTCGAGTTGGGAGAAACCAAATCGCTCAAGCTCGGCGATGAAACGGTTCTCTACCGCCACGAAAAGACTTTTGTCAATCAGACCGCATTGGCGATCAACATCGCCGACAACGATGATCCGGCGCGCATCGACACGATTCTTGCCCACATTCGCGACTACAAACTGGAGCGAGTCGGCGAAACGCTGATCATCGACATGGTTTGCGTGACCCAAACCGGCAGCGATGCAGAGCACTATGCCCGCATCGCAAATAAAGTCCGCGAAAGCGTGAAGCGGCCATTGGTGTTGCGCAGCAACAATCCGGAAGGGTTGCGCGCAGCTGGCAAGGCGGTCTCCGGTTCAAACAGCGTTCTGGTGGCCGCGGATGCTGACCAGACCCGAAAATTGCTGGCAACCGCACAGGAATTCGGTCATGCTTTGGCGGTAACCGCAGACAGCCTGGACGAGTTGGCGGCCTTGACTGCCGAGATCAAAGAAAAGGGGTTCAACGAGCTGCTGCTCCACATCCACAGTCAATCGCCGGCTGAGCAGTGGCAAAGCCGGACGATCGCCCGCCGGGCGGCAATTCTTGACAATTTTAAACCGCTCGGCTATCCGGGCATCCATTTTATCGACAAGGGCGATCTTTTTGCGGCGGCCGTCGAAGCGATCGGCGAAATCTGCAAATACGGCGGAATCTGTGTTCTGCCGACCTTTGACACTGCATTGCTGGCGCCGTTGATGACTCTGCGCATGAACATCTTTACCGATCCGCAGAAGCCAATCCAGGTGGAACCAAAGCTCTATCCGATCGGTGAGCCGAAAGCCGATTCTCCGGTCTTTGTGACCACCAATTTTTCTCTGACCTATTTCATTGTCTCGGGCGAAATCGAGAATTCTGGGATCAGCGCATGGTTGTTGGTCCCTGAATGCGAAGGCATGAGCGTGCTCACGGCCTGGGCCGCGGGCAAGTTTTCCGGCGCGCAAATTGCCAAATTCGCCAAGGAAATCGATCTCGAATCCCAGGTAAGCAGCCGCAAGATCATTATTCCCGGTTATGTGGCACAGATCAGCGGTGAGCTGGAAGAGAGCATGCCCGGCTGGCAAGCGCTCGTCGGCCCTCAGGAAGCGGCTGACCTGGAGAGTTTTATCAAAGCAAAATTGAATTGACCGAGCCAAAACAGGGTACGATAACCCTATGCCTCTGATCACTTTTCAACCCGGTGGACAAACCATCGATTTGCCGCGGGGCAGCGATCTTCTCGAAGCGGCCCGACAGGCGGGCGTGGAAATCGATTTCCCGTGCGGCGGCAAGGGGACCTGCGGAAAATGCATCGTCCGCATTGTGAGCGGCGATGTCGATTCAAACAGTCTGGGAGTTCTGTCGGCTGCAACTGTCTCCGAAGGTTACGTGCTCGCGTGTCGCACCAAAATCCTCGACACGCCGGTGAGGGTTGAAGTGCAAGAGCCGATCGGTCGCGAAGGCGGCAAATTCAGCGACGAACTCGACGACATTCAGCTGATCCGCCATGAGTTGTTGCCGGAAGACTATCAGTATGATCCGTTGGCGCTCAAGTGGGTTGTGCAGGTTCCCCCGCCGCAAGCGGACCATGGGCTTTCCGATATCGATCGCCTGACCCGTACCATTCAAAAGGAATGGGGCAAGACCGAGGTGGTCTATTCGCTGTCCGTTTTGCGCTCGACGGCAGATCTGTTGCGCCAGGAAAATGGCCAGGTCACCATCACTCTGATCCGCACCCCGCAGCGAAACCATATTATCGACATCGAGCCAGGTGATCGCACCACCCGGCATTATGGCATCTCTGTCGATGTCGGCACCACGACGATCGCTGTGCAACTGGTTTTCCTGCCCCTGGCCAAAATTATCGCCACCCGCACCGCTTACAACGATCAGATCGAATGCGGCCTGGACGTGATCAGCCGCATCAATTATGCGCAAAAACCGGGGCATCTGCAGGAATTGCGCGTGCGGGTCTTGCGCACCATCAATCGGCTGATCAAGCAGGTATGCAGCGGCCATGGGGTGCTGCCGAGCGAAATCTGCAACGGCGTGATTGCCGGCAATACAACCATGGTCCATCTGCTGTTGGGTTTGAACCCCGAATATATCCGTTTGGAGCCCTACACACCGACCTTGCTCGAAGCGCCCTATTTGAGCGCCGAGGAGGTCGGCATCGAGATCAATCCGCAATCCTGGATCTATATCGCGCCGTGTGTGGGAAGCTATGTGGGCGGCGACATCACCTCCGGGCTTTTGTGCACCGATTTGGCAACCCCGACCGACCAGGTCAATCTTTTCATCGATGTGGGTACCAATGGCGAACTGGTTATCGGCAACCAGGATTTTCTCCTGACTTGCGCCTGTTCCGCCGGTCCGGCTTTTGAGGGCGGCGGCATCGACCACGGTATGCGCGCCGCAGTCGGTGCGATCGAGCGGGTGGAAATCGACGCAGTGACCGGGCAAGCGGTTTGCCAGGTGATCGGCAACGTGCGGCCGCGAGGGATTTGCGGCTCCGGCATGATTTCGTTGCTCGCCAATCTCTTTGTCAACGGTTGGATCGACGCGGCGGGCAAACTCGACCGTTCCCGACCGTCAATGGCCATAGACACCAGCGAGCGGATTGCCCGCTACATCATCGTCCCCCCGGAACAGAGCGCCAACGGCAAAGCGATTACTCTCAGCGAGATCGACATCGACAACATCATCCGCGCCAAAGCCGCGATCTATTCCGCCTGTGCCTTGCTGCTGGAAAAAGTCGGGCTGCAATTCAGCGACCTGCAGAGCATCTATATCGCCGGCGGATTCGGCCGCTTTCTCGATATCGAAAAAGCCATGATCATCGGTCTGGTGCCCGATCTGCCGCGGGAAAAATATCGCTATATCGGCAATTCATCGCTCATGGGCGCGTATATGGTGTTGGTATCCCAGGAATTCCGCCAACACCAACTCAATCTGGCCAGACGAATGACCTATATCGAATTGAGCACTGAAGCCAATTACATGAATCACTATACGGGAGCGCTCTTTTTGCCCCATACCGAACGCAGCGCTTTTCCGACAGTACATGCCTTTCTTGCATCAACAAGCAACAAAGCATAGAATTGGAACACCATCTGAATCAACAAAACGGACAAGCAAAAGCCCTTCAGCTCGCCATCGAACGGCTGCGCAGCCGCGATTTGGATGCCGCATGTCGGCGATTGGGTTTGCCTGCCCCACAGAACGAACGCAGCAGCGTTCGCTTTCTCGGCAAAAATCTGCTTTTGACTCTGCCGGAGCTGGAGCTGCTGGACCTGTCTCTGGAGCAGCCTGCCAGGCCGGTCGACCGTTTGTTGTTGCTCCACCTCTTGCTCAGCGAGGTGAACTGGCGCCAAAACGATGACTGGATTTCCTTTCGCGATCTGCCAGGCGGACTTTTCTACTGGCAGCCATTTCGCAATCGCTCCCTCCTGCCGCTGGTAAGCGCTATTGGCAATGACTTGCAGCGGTTGCGGGATCGACTTGATTGCTTTGACTGGCAACCGCTCGCAATCGGTGATCTGGGAGCGCGTATCCAGGTGGTCGGGTTGCTGCAGATCGGGTTGGTTTATCGTACGGGAGATAATGAATTTTCTCCCACAGCCGATCTTCTCTTGCCGGCGGCCATTCGCCATGCCCTGCCGACGGAAGATGTAACTGTGCTGGCCGGCCGCATTTGCCATGAACTGGGCAAAACCAGGGCAAAGGAAACTTTATGAGCAAATTGCATTGCCCGGGACAAGACCAGCGCTTCTGGAAACCGGAAGACATTTATGAGGTGGCCTGTCCATCCTGCGGCAACGAAATCGAATTCTGGAAAGACGACCCCACCCGCACCTGCGACCGGTGCGGACAGATTGTACGCAACCCGAAAATCGATCTGGGATGCGCCAAGTGGTGTCCACACGCCAAAGAGTGTCTGGGGATACTCAAACAACGATAGCACTGCCATCCGATAAATTGATCACAACGACCAATCTGCATCATCCGGGAATGATTCTCACTGCAGCTTTGTCCAAATAGACAAAACAAACCGCATCAAGGCAAGCCAATCCACAGCTTTTGACGACAGTGAAAGAAGACCATGAAAAGTCAAACCAGTCGCAACCACAAAATTTCGATTCTACAAAAAATTATTATTCTCAATACTTTGCTGGTTGGTGTGCTCGGCGCCCAAACCTATTCGATTCGCGGCTCGATCGCTGAGGCCGAGAACAAGGAAGCTCTGCCATCGGCCAACATCGTGCTGGTTGATCTGGCTGACTCGACTCGCTATGGTGCTGCATCCAATCAGGATGGTTTTTTTCATTTTTCAGGTCTCCAAACCGGCAAATATTTGCTGACCATTCGCTATCTAGGCTACCGATCCCATGAACAGAAGATCGAATTGCGCAGCTCGATCGATCTGCAGAATATTTTGCTGCAGCCGATCGCTTTGCCGGGCAAAGAGATTTTGGTGACCGCGCCGGCACCGGCGGTGATCATCAAAGAGGATACCACCGAATATCGCGCCGACGCCTATAAGGTGACGCGCGATGCCATGGCCCAGGACCTGATCGACAAATTGCCGGCAGTCCAGGTCGAGGACGGCAAAGTGCAAGCGCAGGGCGAAGAAGTCAAAAAAGTTTTGCTCGATGGGCGACCGTTTTTTGGCGATGATCCCAACGCCACCCTGCGCAACATCCCTGCTGAAATCATCGAAAAAATCCAGATTTTTGATCAACAGAGCGAACAGGCACAATTTACCGGTTTTGACGACGGCAATTCGGTCAAAACGATCAATCTCATCACCCGCGTTGCGTTTCGACAGGGCAAGTTCGGTAAAGTCAACACCGGTTATGGCAGCGAGGATCGCTATGTCGCAGGCGGCAACATCAACCGGTTTGATCAGGAGCAAAGGCTGACCCTGCTCGGTCATATCAACAACATCAATGAACAAAATTTCAGCAGCGCCGACCTGCTGGGCATCACGGCGCAAAGCAGCGGGCGTCGCGCAATGACCCGCCCTGGCGGCGGGGCAGGCAGCAGCCGGATCGCCGGCCCACCTCCTGGCGGCAGCCCGATCGGCGGCAGCGACCGGGGCGGACAGGCAGCCGATTTTCTGGTCAATGCCCGCGGTGGCATGAACGAAACCGTCGCCGCTGGAGTGAATTTCCAGGATCAGTGGAACAAACAAATAGATTTTACCGGCAGCTATTTCTTCAACTCGGCGGAAAACCAGTCGTCCAATTCTTTGGAACGCACCTTTCTCTTTTCCCAGTCCGGTGAACAGATCTACAAAGAAAACAACCTTTCAACTTCGCGCAACACCAACCACCGATTTAATTCCCGCGTGGAACCTCGGTTCGATGAAAACAACTCCCTGCTGTTCGCCCCCCGCCTGACGGTGCAACTCAATGACGGCTGCAGCGAAAGTTTTGGCCGTACAGACGTCGGGGGAACGAATTTGAACACCGTCCGCAACAGGTTTGCATCCGATTTATCCGCCATCGACGCCTCCGCGCGCCTGCTCCTGCGCCACCGATTTGCACAGGCAGGGAGGACCCTGTCCCTGAACAGCGACTTGACCTATTCTGCGCAAAAAGGAGACAACCAACTCGATGCAGTCGGCTTGTATCTCGAACCGACGGTACAAGCAGATACCCTGGATCAATTCGCCGATTTGGACCGCCACGGTTATGGGATAAACTCGCGAATCGTGTTTACCGAGCCCCTCGGAACAAAGAGCCAACTGGAAATCCATGCATCCCACTCGTATGCCCGGGATGAGAGCGATCTGGCGACGTGGTCTGCTGCCAATCAAACAACAGCAATTTTTGACTCGACCCTAAGCAGCAGGTTCAATAAAGTGTATCGCACTGTTAATGTCGGGACAGGCTATAGCTATCGTCGCGATCAACTCAATCTCACAGCCACGATCGCATACGAAACCGCGCGCTTGAACAACGATGCGATTCTTCCGCACGCAACGACAACCGACCGCGCTTTTTCCTCTTTGTTGCCGGGATTGCGGCTGCGATACAGCCTGGCCGATCAACAGAATTTGATGGTCGATTATCGCACCCGCACCAAAGACCCGGACATCAGGCACTTGCAGGATGTTGTCGACAACAGCGATCCATTGCAGCTCACCACCGGCAACCCCGATCTGAATCCGGATTACAGCCATTCGCTGTCGCTGCGCTTTAACCGCATGAATCCAAGCAGGGATAATTTTTTCTTTCTCATGCTTGGTGCTACAATCACGCACAACTACATCGGTTGGCAAACAATTGATACAGGCGAAGACGCAACAGTTTATAACAGCATCCTCATCAATCCAGGCAGCCAGCTGCGGTTTCCGGAAAACATGGACGGTTACCGCTCTCTCAGATCGCTGCTGACCTACGGCTTTCCGCTAAAAAGTCTGCGCTCAACTCTGAGCTTCAATGTCAATCTGAACACAACCCAGACCCCTTCCCGGATCAACAATCGGCCGAACCGGAACACTAACCACTCGGCCGGCCTTGGCGTCGTTTTAAGCAGCAACATCAGTGAAAAGCTCGACTTTGCCATCAGCACACAGGGCAACTTCCACCGCTCCCAATACACTATTGCCAGCCGTTCCGGAAGCAGCACAGCTGACTATTTCAGCAGTCGGAACCGAGCGAATTTGAATTGGCAAACCTTGAAAGGCTTGATCATTCGTATTGTCGGCGAATACCGCTACGACGGCAACCTCGACCAACATGAAGATCCCCATTCCATCATCTGTACAGCCGCTATCGGGAAAAAAGTCGGAAAAAACGAAAGGGGCGAATTGAGAATCACCGCTCACGACCTCTTGAATCAGAACACAGAGGTCAGAAGATCGATAACCGACTCGACTATCCAAGACACATCAACAGAGGCATTGGGTCGCTATTTCCTCGCTTCATTTATCGCTGACCTGCGGCTTTTTTAACAGACCGCTCTGGTGTCGTTGCCTTTTGGTTTTCCCCATCTATTCAGCCATCAGCCGCTCAGAAATCCTATCTGGTCGCTAAGGATGATCTTGTTCTTGATTTTCTGCTTTGGAATTGCTATGCTCTATCGATAAAATCCGCCGGAGACCAAAAACCTGAAGAGCAGATCGATGGACAAAAATGCAGACAAGCAGGAGATCAATCAGCAAGTTCCGCGTCGCAATCGCCTGTTTTGGGGGCTAGGCGGATTCACCGACCACGCGATCATTTACGGCATGAATGGCCTGGTCAATGTCATCTATATCAATGCGCTGGGAATCAACGCGGTTCTGGTCAGTCTGGCATGCGCTGTGCCGCGATTCCTCGATTGTCTGAGCGATCCACTGGTCGGCCATCTTTCCGATCGCACCCGTTCCCGCTGGGGCAGACGCCGCCCCTATCTGCTCGCTGGTTTGCTGTTATCCGCCCTGTTGAGCATGCTGTTGTGGTTCCCACCCTTGCCGAACATCGACTCCGATCCAGCCGTCGCGCAAAGCCAGGTCAGCGAGGTTGCGCCGCAGCAGGGCGAAACGCCGGTCGACTCCCCCACCGCCACAGGCAAAGAAACATGGTGGCATACCGCCGGCAAAGCCATGAAAACGGAATGGAGAACTTTTATCTTTTTATTGGTCATGACGACCCTGCTCTATGCGGTAGGCTATACCTTGTTCAACATCCCGCATATCGCCATGGGCTATGAGATGACCACCGATTATGATGAAAGGACCCATCTGTTCAAATGGCGCTATGTGGCGTTCGCTGCAGGGGGATTTATGACACCCTGGTTGATGCCACTCTGCATGTGGTTCGAGGGCGATCAGGCCGATATTCTCAAAGGATCACAAGGGGTAATCCCGGTCAGCATTCTTTTTGGCATGGTCATTGTTCTTACCGGCCTTCCCTCTCTCTTTTGCCGAGAACGGCCGGTTGCGGTGGAACGGCAGAGTCAAATGCCGCTCCGCCAGGCAATCAGAGCCACCTTGCACAATCGGCCGTTTTGGCTGTTGGTGGCAGGCAACTTTTTTGCCCGCTTCGGCATGGCCATCACGGGCATCTTTTTCTTCTATGTGTTTGTCTACCATATCGGCAAGGGTGAGCAGCTCAAAGGCGTGGCGCTGTTGGCGGTTTTTTTCAACGCCATCAACATCACCAATTTCCTTGCCATGTCCCCCATCGCCGCTTTGTCCAATCGTCTCGGCAAAAAGCCGACGCTGCAACTGATGATGGCAATGAGTGCAGTCGCTTATATATCGCTATGGTTTACCTTTTCCAACCACGACAGCGTTTTCATCAGCCACACATTTTCAATCGGCAATTTATCATGGACGTTGACGATGCAATGGCCCAGTCTATTGACAGCGGCGTTGATCGGTGTCTTCACCAACACCATACCGATGATCGCCAATTCCATGATCGCCGACATCTGTGACTATGACGAGTTGGAGAACGGCGAACGGCGCGAGGGATTTTTTGGTGCGGTTTACACCAGTCTCGACAAATTGGCAACTTCCGCCTCGCTGGTTTTTCAGGGTGTTCTTTTGGCCGCATCGGGGTTCAACGCCTCCCTGGCTGTGCAGTCCCCCGAAACCATTCGCTATTGGTTTTTGGCTTTGGTGTTGACCCAACCGATCGGCTTCATGTTCGGGATTTTTCTGCTCTTTTTTTATCCTCTCAACCGAGACCGAATGCACAACATCCGCACCAGACTGGATATCGACCGCGCCGGTCGCTAGAGCGCAAGGAAGGGCGAGGTACATGGCCGTCAAACAAGATGCCTTATCCATGCGCCTATCGCTTATACGAAAGCAAACAGGAGATAAAATGGCAGTGAAAAAGCTTTCTCATTGGTTGCTCTGTCTGGCCTTGTATTGCGGCTGTGCGGTGGACCAACCACAAAGAAACACCTTTTATGTGGCTCCGTCAGGCGACGACAGCCAGCCAGGCACTTTGGCCAGACCATTTGCAACCCTGGAAAAAGCTCGCGACACCATCCATGCGATCAAGGGCAAGTCGCCGATGCCGGATTCAGGATTCACCGTGTTTTTGCGCGGCGGCACCTATTACCGCGACAAGGTCTTTCAACTCCTGCCGGAAGATTCAGGCGAAGAACATGCACCGGTCCGCTATATGGCTTATGCCGATGAAAAGCCGGTATTGAGCGGCGGCAAAAAGATCGACGGCTGGCGGTTGTTGACGGAAGAGGACAAGGATTTGCGTCCTGAACAGATAGGGAAAATTTATGTCGCCGACCTGGAAAAGGGATGGAAGTTCCATTTTCTCTACGTCAACGGTGAACCGCAGACTCTCGCCAGGTTGACCAATACAGACGACTGGCATCAATGGTCCAAACCGCTGCGAGTGGGCCCTGTTGGGAGCGGCGGGCAGATGCTGCAGTTTAAAGAACACGAATTGCGAGATCTGGAAGGCCTGGACGGCGAAATCGAGATCAATCTGCTGCCGGTGAACTATTGGAATACGATTTCGGTCCTCAAAAACATCGATGCAAAGAGTTCGACCGCCTACCGGCACAGCAAAAATCCGACAACCTTTTGGCGCGATTCCTTCCAGGAAGGCAATTACAATTTGCTCAACGCCCTGTCCTTCATCGATGAGCCGGGCGAATGGGCGATCGACAGCCGCAACGGCAAAGTCTATCTGTGGCCTTTAACTGGCTTTTTGACAGACGAAGATGAGATTTTCGCGCCAATGCTCTATCGGCTTGTGCACATCGAGGGGGACGAGAGCCGGCAAAAACTGGTCAAACACATCCATTTTCAAGGCATCGAGTTTCGCTGCACCGATCGTATGCCGGAAGACAGTTGGCCGGAAGAATGGATCAAACGCCAGGCCGAATTACCGGATGCCATGCTCTATTGTCAAGATGTCGAGGATCTGCTCGTGCAAGGCTGCAAATTTGTGCACAGCGGCAGCTACGGCATTGATCTGGAAAAATATGCCCAGAGGGTCCGGATCATCGGCAACGAGATGGTCTATATGGGGTGCGGCGGCATTCTTTTGCAAGGCTATGGTCCGGGGCTGAAAGATGTGAACAAGAACAACATCTTGTCGCGCAACACGATCAGCCATACCGGCAAAGGGGGATATCTGCATTCAGCAGCGATCACTCTTTATCAGAGCGGCGGAAACGAGATCTATCACAACATCATTCACCACATCCCGTATGTCGGCATTCAGATTTGCGGGGCAAACTGGGATGCATTCAGCCCGGATGCCTTTGCCGCGGCAGTGGATTCGCAGGATCCGGGCGGAGTCGACACCTATGGCCGGGCAAACGCGCAATATGCCACCCGATGGCAGGACTTTCCCGACGGCAGGCAATCGGTTTTCAGCCGCGGAAATTTCAAGAGATATCTGCACAGCAGCAACAACAAGATTTGCCTGAATACCGTCTTCGAATACCTGGAAAAGATGAGCGACGGTGCGCCGCTGTATGCCTGGTCGACCGGAATGGGCAATCTCTATCACAAAAACCTGCTGAAACGGCGGTCGATCGCCGGCGAAAAACAAAAATGGATGTTCGCCATTTATATGGACGACAATGTAGACGGAGCGGTTGTGAGCGACAATATCGTCTGGGGGCCGGTCGTCACCGCCGACTCTTCGCCGGGTTGGCGCGTCTGGTCGCAGAACCGCGTCTGGAGCCAGAACGAGCAGGGCAACATCTTTTACAACAAAGGTCTGAACCTGTGGTCCGATAATGAGCACAGCTTTCCCGAGAAACCTCCCGGATTCGATGAACTTCTCGAGGAGATCGTGCAAACCGGTTTGGAGGAAGGCGGCTGGAACGGCGAGCTGCCTGCAGAAATCGCCTCAATCGCCAAATGATGCCTGTCGAAAACAGCACTCAATTTTCAAGTGCCGATAACCGAAAGGAAGAGCATGGATTACCCTTCACAGATTTCCCGCACCTTGCCGACGCAGAGCTGGCCGGCTGATCCCAAGTTCGACTGCCGCGATTATCTGCATCCCCGCCGAGTAACCGTCATCATGTGGGATCAGGGATATCTGGTACGCCACCTGCCCGGCGAATCGTTTGCCGATTACAATCAGGTGCTGGATGAAACCATTGAACGGGGCTACAACACAGTGCGCATCGATCCACTGCCCAATCTGATCCATCTCGACCACCCAGAAACCATATTTGCGTGGGCCGATCCGCAGCGGCCCTTCATGCCCTGGGCCAACACCAAGGAATGCAGCGGTCCGGCAGGTTTGTGGTTGATTGACTTTATGCAAAAAGTATTGCAGAAAAATCTCTTTTATACTCTCAGCACCTGGTGGTTCGACGAGACCAACTGGTGTGGCCTGGGTGGCGTGTCGCCAAAAGTCGACCGCATACCGCGCAACCACCGGGAGGCAGCCGAGATCTGGATCCCCTTTCTGCATCGCTGGAAAAAAGAGTTCGGCTTTGCCAATCTCCTCTATGTCGATCTGCACAACGAGGTGCCGTTTTTTATGAACGGCTATAAACAGATGTTAAAAGAAAAATTGAATCTGGATTGGGATCAGGGATTGCCCTTTACCGCTGAACAGAGCGATTTTTTGTCCGACGACCTAAACAGCGCCCTGAAGATGGCGCAAAGGGAATTTCCCGAGCTGCGCTTCACCGCCTCGATTCACGGCGACGAGAGATGGCTGAGCGTACCGCTGAATTTCGACTGTCTGGATGTCCATTTCTATCTGGATGCCGATTCACGCTGGACCAGCCGCAGCAGATTCAATGAATTTATAAGCCAGGGCATCTATCGCCGGGACGATTGGTTCAAAGAGTTCAGCGATCGCTGCAACAAAGCGCATCGTGCGGTCATGCCGATGCTTTTCCAGCGGCAACAGCAAAGACTCGCTGCGTTTTCAGCGTGGGCGGATCGCTTTGGCACGCCATTGACGACGAGCGAGTCGTGGGCAAGCTGGTTTTATCTGGACCATCCGGATCTGGATTGGCAATGGTTGCTGGAATGGGCAGCCATGAGTGTTGATGGCGCGATACGGCACCGCATGTGGGGCTGGACGCCGCACAACTATGCGCAACCGCATTTCGCCAACTGGCGGGATGTTGAGTGGCACCGCAAATTGACCGACAAGTTTTTGCATTCATAAAGAGGGTGTGACCGGCACTCTGCCGCAACACAACAGAAAAAATGCCGGACAAATCAACGCGATTAAAAGGTCGCCAGCCAGCCGCCATCGACATAGAGGATCTGACCAGTGATGAACCGAGCGGCGTCGGAGGCGAGAAAGACAGCTGCACCGGCAAAATCGTCCGGTTTGCCCCAGCGACCGAGAGGTGTGCGTTTTTTCACCCAGGCATCGAATTCGCTATCCTGAACCAGCGGCCGCGTCATTTCGGTCTGAATATAGCCCGGCCCGATACCATTGACGCGGATGCCAAACTCGGCCCAATCCACCGCCAAAGCGCGCACCAACTGGCGAATTCCGCCTTTGGTCAGGGTGTAGGCAGAGGTGCCTTTGCGCGCCGCTTCGCTCATCAGCGATGCGGTGAACACAATCACTCCCGGTGTGCCGTTTGCAATGTGCTCGCGGGCGAAACACTGCGACAGCACATAGGGCGCAGTCAGATTGACGGCAATGATGCGGTTGAGGTCGCGAACATCGATCTCCTCGGCGCGACCACGGCATTGCATCCCTGCATTGTTGAGCAGGATATCAACCCCGCCCAGCTCTTGCGAGACAGAGCGATAGAATGGTTCTATCCCGGCAAGTTCCTCCAGATCAAAAACCGCTTGCAGACACCCAGGCTGCACAGCACATAGCCGGGCGCAAGCAGCGCTGTTCTTTTCCTGATCGCGACCAGTGATGGCCACCACCGCGCCGGCCTGCGCCAACCCAAGAGCCATTCCCAGGCCAATGCCGGTGTTGCCCCCCGTGACGAGAGCTTTTTTCCCGTGCAAATTAAAGAGTTCCACCTCCATCCAGGCTCCTTGCCAATAGTTCCGCACACCGATTGCACTGCGGCACATAATCGATTGCTTTTGTATTGAAATAACACTTTTATGCACAATTACAAGCAAAATCTCATACCCGCCTATTGCCCAACAAGTGCCCATTAAACAGAGAGTTTCGCATCAAAAAGAATGATCGTTATTGATCAAATTTTATCCGCGCAGTTATGCATTTTTATGCAGTTAAATTGCGTTGACATTGCGATCATTTCTCTGTACATTCCTTGAATTAATGATCGAATTTGATCGTTTTGCAGCTGAAGGAGAGCGATGAACAAAACAGCGCGCAGTCGATATATCTTGCAGGTGCTGGAAAAAAACGGCGAGATCGAGATCGACGAGATCGTCGGCAAGTGCAGCATATCGGCAATTACGGCGCGCCGCGACCTCGAAGAGCTGGCAAGGCAAGGATTGCTGATCCGCACTCACGGTGGTGCCATGCGCGACGATTCGGTCCATCAATTGTTCAGCTTTGGCCGCCGCATTGACCATAAGCGGGAGCAAAAAACCGCCATCAGCCGTTTTGCCGCCGGCCTTGTGGATGACAACGAAACCCTGTTGCTCGATTGCGGAACCACTGTTTTCTATCTCTGCCCTTTTCTTGCCAAAAAAAAGAATCTCACCGTGATCAGCAACTCGTTGTCGGTCGCCGCCGAGATGGCCAGATACGGTCAGATCAAAGTCATCCTCATCGGCGGCGAAATCTTGCCGGAAAGACGGGCAACCTATGGCCCGACTGCTCTGGCGCAAATTCAGACCTACCATGCGGACAAGGCGTTTATCGGCACCAATGGTTTGTCGCTGGCCAGCGGTCTGACTTCGTATGATGAAAACGAAGCGCAGATCGTTCTTGCCATGGCCCAGGCAGCTGAAGCGGTCTATCTGCTCTGCGATTCTGCCAAAATCGAAAAAAACTCCCTTTTTAGATTTGCACCCATTACACTGCCGGATGCGATTGTCACCGATGCAGAGCTCGAAGCGGATGTCATTCGGCTTTACAAACAAAACCAGATCAACCTATTAATCGCCTGACCTGCATGCTGCTTTGCAGCACCGCAGACGGGCGAAACAGAATGCACTACCCCGTCCTCACCCCATAGAACGGGGCACATCGCTCAACAGGAGACCAGAATGAATAAAGATTGGTGGAAATCGAGTGCACAGGGGATCCCCCATTTGGTCACTCCCCTGCCCGGTCCGCAATCAGCCGAAATGTCCAGGAAAACATCGCGCTATTTCAAAGGTCTGAGCTCGCAGGTCAAGCTCTTTCCGGTCTGTTTTGCCGAAGGGCATGGCATCACTCTGACAGACGTAGACGGCAATCGCTATCTCGATTTTTCGTCCGGAATCTATGTCACTTCTCTGGGGCACTGTCACCCCAAAGTCTCGGAAGCAGTGGCTTACTGGGCGAACAAGTTGATGAACTGCCACGACTTTGCCACACCGGTCAAGGAAAAGCTGGTGGAAAAAGTGGCAAACCTCTTGCCCGGCAAGCTCAACGGCATCCAACTCTACAGCGACGGCGCAACAGCAGTGGAAGCGGGGTTGCGCGCCGCCCGGGTGATCACCGGCAAACATGAATTTATCTCCGGCTTTCGGGACTTTCATGGCAAGACCCTGGGGGCGGTCAGCTGTGCGCGGATGGCGCGCGGCAACGTGCTCTCCTACTCCCCCACCCGCACCGCCGGATTCTATATGGTGCCCCGCCCCGATCCCTATCGTCCGCTTTTCACCCGGCCGGACGGTTCGATCGACACCGACGCCTATATCGATTTCTACCGCGAATTCATTTTCGAAGGCACTGCCGGCAATGTGGCTGCTTTTGTCCTGGAACCGGCGCAAGGTTGGGCCGGATCGATCTTTCCGCCCGACGATTTCTTTCCGAAACTGAAAAAACTGTGTGACAAAGAAAAAATCCTGCTTTTAGACGATGAAATTCTGGCAGGTATGGGCCGTACCGGTGAGTGGCTCTGTCTGCAGCACTGGGACACCTTGCCGGACATTGTCACGTTCGGCAAATCGTTCGGCAACGGTTTTCCGGTGACCGCGATGATCGTCAAGGAAGAGTACTCTGAAGCGCTGGAACAGATTTCCGCCTCGTCGAGCTACGGCGGCAATCCCATGGCCTGCGCAGCGGCCCTGGCCTCTCTGGAAGTGATCGAAGAAGAAGATCTCCTGCAAAACAGCCGTGTCGTGGGCGACTATCTGATGCGGCGGATGGAAAAAATGCAGCAGGATCACCCGATTGTCGGTCATGTCAAGGGCAAAGGTTTGCTGTTGGGCATCGAATTGGTCAAAGACAAGCAAAGCAAAGAACCTTTTAACAAGGCGGGCGAGCTGGTCTATCAAAAAGCGTTTGCCAAAGGCCTGGCCTGGATTCCGGCCGGCCACATCCTCCGCATGTCGCCGCCGCTGATCATCGACCAGCACCATGCCGGACTCGGCCTTGACATCATCGAAGAAGCGATTGCTGAAACTGAAAAAGAATTCGGATATTGAAATGAGCAAAAAAACTGTCAGATTTGGCATTATCGGTCTGGGCTTGATGGGCCGCGAATTCGCCAGCAATGCCGCACGCTGGAACCATTTGATCGATCAACCGCTGCAACCCGAAATCGTCGCAATCTGCGACACCAATCCCGCGCTTTTTTCCTGGTATGCCGACAGCCTTGCATCGATTGCGCAGCAGACCACAGATTACCGCCAGCTTTTGGGCAATCCGCATGTGGAGGCGGTATTCTGTGCGGTGCCGCATCATCTGCACGAAGAAATCTATTGTGCAATTTTACAGGCAGGTAAACATCTGATGGGCGAAAAGCCGTTTGGCATCGATCGACAGGCAAATGCCCGTATCTTGCAGGCTGTTCAGGAAAATCCTGACTGTTTTGTGCGCTGCACCTCAGAGTTCCCATTTATTCCCGCGGTGCAGCGCATCTGCGATCGCCTGCAAGCCGGCCAATTCGGCCGCATCATTGAGGCAAACGCGGGATTCCTGCACTCGAGCGATCTCGATCCGAACAAACCGATCAATTGGAAGCGTCGCATCGAGACGAACGGCGAATACGGCTGTATGGGCGATCTCGGCATGCATGTCTGTCATGTACCGTTTCGCGCTGGTTGGCAGATCACCAATGTGCGCGCTGTGCTTTCCAATATTGTCAGAGAAAGGCCGGATAAGAACGGCAACCGGGTGCCCTGCGAAACCTGGGATAACGCCACCCTGCTTTGCGAAGCCAGAGAAAACACAGCCGCAGCCGACACCTTTCCGCTGACTCTGAAAATGCAGCGCATCGCCCCGGGTGAGAAGAACACGTGGTATCTGGAAATCAGCGGTACACGCGGGGCGGTCCGATTCAGCACCAAAAATCCCAAGCTGCTGAAAACACTGGACTATAACGGCGCCGAGCAAGCCTGGCAATCGATCGATATGGGGAATGAGACCGCTTATCCGACCCACACCGGCGCGATTTTTGAATTCGGTTTTTCCGATTCGATCCTGCAGATGTGGGCTGCTTTCATGGCCGAACTCAGCGGCACAAAACCACTCAAGCCCTTTGCCAGGTGCGTGACCCCACAAGAGACGGCGATGAGCCATGCGCTTTTCACTGCAGCTTTGCGTTCACAGCAAGAACAACAAACGATCAGACTCGATTGACCTGAGCCTTTGCCGACGGGATTTGCACATGGAGCGAAAACCATGATCATCCGATCCGAGCGAATCGTCACTCCAACCAAGGTGATGGACGGCCATCTTCGCGTCGAGAGCGGCCGCATTGCAGAGGTGTGCGAGGGGCGGTTCCGCGACAATCCGCAGCAAGATTTCGGTCAGGCATGGGTATTGCCCGGATTTATCGACCTGCACATGCACGGCCTGGGCCCGTATGAGCCGCTCGATGTTGCCGGTTTGGTCGGTATGGCGGGCATGCAACCGCGGTTTGGCACGGTTGCCTTTCTGCCGACCGGAGCGGCGATGTCTGTCGCGCAGATTATAGATTTGGGCAAACACGCCCGCCAGGCACAAAAAGAGTGCGCCGGCATCGCAAAAATCGCCGGCGTGCACCTCGAAGGTCCATTCATCAATCCGCAAAGTTCAGGGGCCATGGATGGTTCGACACGCCGTCCGATCGATCTCGATGAGGCCAGGTTATACATCGATGCAATCGGCGACTTGCTCAAGATCATGACGTTTTCACCCGAACTGCCGGGCGGCATCGAACTGATCCGCTTGTTGCGGCAAAACGGGGTGGTCGCGTCGCTCGGCCACTCCATCGCAGCAGGCGAGTCGCTCGCTTCCTATGTGGAAGCGGGATTGCAGCATGTCGTGCACCTTTTCAACGCTTTCCAGCCCTCCGGGCTCAAAGAGCCGGGCGTCTTGCGAGCAGGATTGCTCGAACACATTTTGCTCAACGACGCGCTGACCTGTGAGGTGATTTGCGATCTGCAGCATGTGGCTCCCGAGATCGTGCAACTGGCGGCGCGCGTGCTCGGCCCTGATCGACTGATCGCCATCACCGACAGTCTGCCTGGAGCCGGACAGCCGGACGGGGTTTATGCCTTTCCCAACGGCGGGCAGTACCAAATCAGCGGCGGCGCCGCCAGGCTCCAGGGCGGTCCATTCGCCGGCTGTCTTGCCGGAAGTGTCTTGACCATGAACAAAGCCTTTGTCAATCTCATCCATGGATGCCGAATCGATCCGGTTTGGGCGGCAAAATATACGGCCAGCAACGCCGCAAAGGTGCTCGGCCGGGAAAAGCAAACCGGCACCCTTGAAACCGATAAATGCGCCGATATCGCGGTCATCGACGATACCGGTCAGTGTCTTGCCACCTGCATCGATGGAGCATGGGTCTATCGGTGCCAGACCGAGGAAAAAACTCTATGAAAACAACTTTTGCCTACAAACCGTCAGTATGGGTTCCGTTTCGCGATCAAAAAGAACTGGAACGGGTGCGCAAAATCAAAAAAACGGAATTGACCCGGCATGCCAATGCCAAATTCCGTATCCGCATCGTCAAGGACGATGAAGCCGATTTCATCTTTGCCACCGACATGTTTTACCGTATCAAACGAGCGAGCGATGCAGGCGAAAAGATCGTCATGATTCTTCCCAACCCCGTCCCGACCTACCGCAAGGTGGCCTATCTGATCAACAAGTTCCAGATCGACTGCAGGAATTTGATCGCTTTTGCCATGGACGAATACGCCGATGAAGAAGGGCGAATCGCGCCGGAGAGTTGGCCGCAAGGATTCGCCTATGCCATGCTCAACAATTTCTATTACCAGATCGATAAAAAATTGCGGCCGCCGCGGGGTCACTTTTATTCGCCAAACAACCGGAACATCAACGATTACGGCCGCATGATCGCCGATGCCGGTAACGCCGACATTTGTTACAGCGGGCCGGGGTGGACAGGTCACCTCGCCTTTATCGAACCGGATGCGCCGGAATTCGACGCACCCCTCGAGCAATGGATGAAGATGGGCCCGCGCATCGTTACCCTGAGCCCTTTTACCCTGGCGCAAAACTCGCTGCATGGCAGTTTCGGCATGAGCGGCGACATCGCTCTGGTGCCGCCCAAAGCTGCCACCATTGGGCCAGCCGAAGTGGTTGCATCAAAAGCGCGATTGGAAATGCACACGCTGTCGGTGCACAACACCGCCACCGCCTGGCAGCGGATGATTTCCCGCCTGGTCCTGCACGGTCCGGTCACACCGCGCATTCCGTCCTCGATTCATCAGCTTCTGGAAACAGAATGCATCGTCACCGAAACCATCGCGCAGGATATCGAGGTGAATTGGGATAAGGGTTATTGAGATGCAAAAAAGCATCTCAGCCGCTGGAAACGGACTGCATCGTCACCGAGACCAGCGCGATGCACATTGAGGTGAATTGGGATAAGGGTTATTGAGATGCAAAAAAGCATCTCGGCCGCTGGAAACGGATTGCATCGTCAGCGAGACCATCGCGCAGAATATTGAGGCGAATTGGGATAAGGGTTATTGAGATGCAAAAAAGCATCTCAGCCGCTGGAAACGGACTGCATCGTCAGCGAGACCATCGCGCAGGATATTGAGGTGAATTGGGATAAGGGTTATTGAGATGCAAAAAAGCATCTCAGCCGCTGGAAACGGACTGCATCGTCAGCGAGACCAGCGCGATGCACATTGAGGTGAATTGGGATAAAGGATATTGAGATGCAGAAAACCATCAGCGCCGGCGCAGCGGCAACCGACATCACACCCCCGACACCGCAATTTCTCTACGGTTACCCACATGTAGAGCGAATCAGTACCGGTGTGCACGATCCGCTGCTGAGTTCGGCTCTGTTTCTATCAGATGGGCAGAACCGTGTGCTGCTGATCGCCAACGACGTGATTTTTATCAGCAAAGCGCTGGCGCAACGCGTCCGCAGCCGCATCAGAGAAAAGACCGGCATTCCGGAAACCAGCATCCTGATCGCCGCCACCCACACCCATTCCGGGCCGGTAACCGTCGATTATATCAGCAATGCAAGCGATCCGCTGGTGCCGCCGGCGGACCGCGACTATCTCGATTTCCTGCAGGACCGCATTGTCGAGGCTGCACTGAACGCGGTAAAAAACGAACAACCTGCACAAATCGGTTTGGCGTTGGCAGACAGCAGCGGCATCGGCACCAATCGCCATCATCCCGGCGGTCCGGCTGATCCGCAGACGCCGGTTTTGCTGCTCAGATCGAAGCGCAATGGACAAAACCTCGCCTGTTTGCTGGTCTGTTCCATGCATCCGACGGTTTTGCACGAGGATTCGACGCTGATCAGCGCCGATTTCCCCGGTCAAACGCGCAAAATCCTGCAGAAGCAAGTGCTGGGCGCGGATTGCCCGCTCCTGCACTTTACCGGGCCGGCGGGAAATCAGAGCCCGAGGCATGTGATCCGCGGCACCACTTTTGCCGAAGCCGAACGCCTGGGCGGTATCCTCGCCGCTGCGGTCACCCGCAGTCTGGATCAAATGGCGTTTTTTGCGCAAGCGGTTCTGGCCAGCCGGTCGCATGCCATCGATTTGCCGCGGCGGCCCATTCCCACCCTCGAAAGCGCGCACAAAGCTTTGCAGCAGTCGATTCAGGTATTCAAACGTATACAGGAACAAAAAGCCTCGCCGCAGGAAATCCGCACAGCTGAGTGCGATATCTTTGGCGCCGAAGAAACGCTGACACTGGCGCGCGCGGCAGAGGAGAACCGGCTGGAAGCGATCTATCAATCCTGTCTGCCGGCTGAAATCCAGCTGGTTCAAATCGGTCCATGGAATTTTATCGCCTGGCCCGGAGAATTCTTTGTCGAATACGCCCTGGCGGTGAAAAAGCAGTGTAAAAACACCTTTGTCATCTCTCTGGCGAACGGCGAATTGCAGGGCTATATCGTCACCCCGGAAGCGGTGGAAAACGGTTACTATGAAGCCGGCAACGCTTTATTCGCTCCGCAAAGCGGACAACTCTTTATCGCGGAAACCATGCATTTGCTCAATACAATCGGCGACAAATCGCCCTGCAGAGGTCAACGTGAACAGACCGACTGATGATTCGCAGATCGCCGCAGGGCGACGCGATTTGGTTCTGGGCATCGACCTCGGCACCAGCTATTTCAAGCTGGGTTTGTTCGACCGACAAGGCGAATTGCGCGGCATGGGTCGGATTTTTGTCGCCAAAGATAGGGGCGATGGATCGCGCTGCGAGGTGCCTGTCGACCGCTTTTGGGCGTTGCTGTGCCGGGGAATGAGCGAAGCATGCCGACAGGCATCGGCTTCTCCGGAGCAGATTTGCGGGTTATCGTATGCTTCGCAGGCCAATTCGTTTCTCCTGCTCGACCGCGACATGGCGCCGTTGACCCCGCTTATCTTGTGGGCCGACGACAGGGCCGCGGAAACTGACTCTTTGGCCACCCTGTTCAAGAGAAGTGACTTTCTGCCAAACACGGGCATCGGCATTCCCCCATCGCACCAGTTCTGCCTGGCCAAAGTCGATTGGCTCAAGCGGCACCAGCCTGCGCTGTTTGCACGAGCGGTCTATTTGATGACCATCTCGGATTATCTTTCCTGGGCGCTGACCGGAGAGCTCGTCGGCGACGCCGGCACCGCTTCACTGCTCGGGTTGCTCGATCAGCGCACCCTGACCTGGCGGCGCGAAATGATCGATCTCGGCGATCTCAGTTTGTCCATGCCGTTGCAGCCAGGAACCCCGGCCGGTAAACTCAGCCGAAACGGAGCAGCGCTGCTGGGTCTCAAACCCGGCGTACCTTTTGCCGTAGGCAATCTCGATCACCCGGCAGCAGCTCTGGGAGCAGGCGCAGGACAGATCGCCGACCTGAGCGAATCGACCGGCACCGTACTGGCGTGCGTCCGATTTGTTGCCGACTATTCTCCACGACCAGGCAGCTGTACCGGTGCGGGCTTTGAGCCGGGCGAGCACTACCAGCTCGCGTTTGACGACAACGGCGCAGCAGGGGTGGAATGGTATCAGCAAAACCATGCGACTGAGCTGACCATTCCACAACTCGAAAAACTCGCAGCAAAAGTGCCGGCCGGCAGCGAGGGTTTGCTTGCCCGTCCGGCCGCGCACCGGTGGCCTGACCTGACCGGATTTCTGCCTACCGACAAGCGTCATCAGCATGGCCATTTTACCCGGGCGCTGTTCGAATCGACTGCCGCCAGTCTGGCGATCCTGGTGGCATCTGTATGCGGCGGGCAAAGACCCAAGCGCATCGTCGCCACCGGCGGCGGCGCACAAAGCGATTTGTGGCTGCAAATCAAGGCGGATCTGCTGGGCATTGAATGGATTACCACCGAGACAATCGATCCCGCCTGTCTAGGCGCTGCCATTCTCGCCGCAGTCGCTGCAGGCTGGGTCGCCGACTGCCAAACGGCGGCCAGCAAATGGATCCGCGTGCGCAAAACATATCAGCCGAATATGGCGCAGCATCGGTTGTACGAGGAATGGATCAGAACTCGAGACATGGAGAAATAGCGCATGACCTTGGCCAGAACCGCATTGAGCAGTTGGGATTGGATCATCGTCGGCCTTTATGCCATCGGCATGCTGTTGGTCGGCTTTTATTACTCCCGCCGCACCCGCTGCAGCGATGATTACATGCTGGGCGGTCGGCAGATGAAGTCGTGGGGCGTCGGATTGTCCCTTTTTGCCACCCTGTTCAGCGCCGTCTCCTACCTGTCGATGCCGGGAGAGATGGTGAAAAACGGTCCCATGTACTGGTCGATGCTTGTCGCTCTGCCGTTCGTTTATCTGATCGTGGCGGGATTTTTCATTCCTTTTATCATGAAATTAAAGATCACCAGCGCCTATGAGCTGCTGGAATTGCGCCTGGGGCGCAAAAACCGCATTCTCGCTTCTCTCTACTTTCTGATCATGCGACTGGTGTGGATGGCGGTGATCATCTACATGTGCGCATCGAAAGTCATTGTACCGCTCATGGGGTGGAGCGAAAGCACCGCGCTCTATGTAAGCGTGGTCATGGGTGTCATCACCATTATCTATACCTCGGCTGGCGGCCTGCGCGGGGTGGTGTTCACCGATGTTCTGCAAACCTTGATCCTGTTCGGCGGCTCGATCACGGCGGTTGTCTTGATTGCCGGTCAGCTGGGCGGCATCAGAGCCATTATACCCGATCAATGGCCGGCCCACTGGGCAGGGTGGGTCTTTTTTGATACCCAGGCGCGGGTTAGTTTTCTGACGGCGGTGATCGCTGTTTTCGGTTGGCATGTTTGCACAGCCGGATCGGATCAGATGGCGATTCAGCGCTATCTGGCCACCCGCGATATCCGTGCTGCGAGAAAAATGTATTTAAGCTCCCTGGTTTCAAATGTCGCAATCTTTCTGCTGCTGGCGCTTCTGGGATTGGCCATTTTGGCTTTTTATCAAAAGCATCCAGCCTGGTTGCCATCCGAGAAAACGATGCTTGAGGATGCAGACCTCTTGTTTCCCCACTTTATGGTCGTCGGGCTGCCGGTCGGCGTTTCCGGCTTGGTGCTCGCCGGGCTGTTGTCGGCCGCCATGTCGAGTCTTTCTTCCGGCATCAACTCTTCCTGTCTGGTGGTTGTGCGCGATTTTATCGCGCCAATGCAAAAAACACCAGGTTCAGACATCCAGCAAGTCAAACTGGCGCGCATCATCTCCATCGCGATCGGCGTTCTCGTGGTGGTGATCAGCCTGGTTATCAGCAAAGTCAAGGGCAACCTCCTGGAGGTGACCCACAAGACGATCAACTTGTTGGTCGCACCGCTGTTTGTGCCGTTTTTTATGGCCATGTTCGTGCGCTGCGCCCGGCCGACCCCGGTCTTTCTCGGCACCCTGTTCAGCGGCCTGATCGCGTTTTGCATCAGCTTTTCCCAGGAACTCTTTTCACACAATATCCCGTTTTTGTGGATCATTCCAGTTTCATTCATCGCCGGCATCGCAGTCAGCTGGTTGGGCAGCTGTTTTGCCAGAAAAGGAACACTAGAACAAGTGTCTCGAGAAACAGGGCAGACAGAACCCCTGCAGTGAACCACCGAACCAAAGGAATTTGGTGATGCACAAGCGCAAATTGGGCCGAAGCGGGCTGTGGGTTTCGGAAATCGCATTTGGCGGTGTGGAGATCGGCGTCCCTTATGGTATCGGGGTGACCAGTGCGGCCGACATGCCGACCGAGGCCGAGTCCATCGAACTGGTGCAGTGCGCGATCGACAACGGCATCAATTTTTTCGACACTGCCCGTCAGTACGGCCGCAGCGAAGAGATCATCGGCAAAGCCGTCCGCCAACAACGCGAAAAAGTGATTCTCTGCACCAAAAGCGCGCACCTGGCTGGCGAAAACGGCCGTTTACCCGGCAACGCCGAGGTAAAACAACTGATCATGACTTCTCTCGAAGCAAGCCTCCATGCGTTGCAGACCGACACCATCGACCTGTTCATGTTGCACGATGCCGATCCAAAGGTATTTATGCATGCAGGGATCACCGACGTCTTTCAGGAGTGTAAAGAGAGAGGGCTTATTCGCAGCTGTGGCGTCTCCACTTATCAGGTATCCGAGACGCAGTCGGCTATCGAGCACGGGAGCTGGGATGTGATCCAGCTGCCGTTCAACCTGATGGATCAACGCCACGGCGCGCTTCTGGACACTGCAGAAAAAGCCGGAGTTGGGATTGTGGTCCGTTCGGTGTTGCTGAAAGGCGTGCTCAGTGACCGGGGGCAGAATCTGCACCCGTCCCTGCGGGATATCCAAATCCATCGCGAACGCTATCTGGAATTACTGGACGAAAAGACGCCGACCCTGTCGATGCTGGCCACCCGTTTTGCTCTGGCATTCCCGCAAGTCGCTGCCGTATTGGTCGGCATCGACCGTCTTGCCTATCTGCAGCAAGCGCTGGCCGCGGCAACGGGTTCGGCGCTTGCGAATGAAAAAGTGAAAAAGGCGCAAAGCCTGGCCTTTCCCAATCCTGAATTCATCGATCTGCCCCATTGGGCGCGGATGGGCTGGCTGACCTGAAAAAATGAAAAATTGAACAATTTGCAAGCAGCAACCAAAAGAATGGGATGCGATATGATCAAATTGGGTGTAATGGGTATGAGCGCCGGCAACGGCCATCCCTACTCGTGGTCAGCAATCGTCAACGGAGAGTATGACGAGAAGACAATGGCCGATTGCGGCTATGCAGGCATTCCGGTCTATCTGGCGGCCAACCGCGATACCCTTGGTATTTCCGGTGCCCGGGTGACGCATGTCTGGACCCAGGAACGCGGCATCTCGGAACACATCGCCGCAGCCGCAAAAATCGACAACGTGGTCGATCATGCCGAAGAGATGCTTGGCTGCGTCGATGCCGTGCTGTTGGCACGCGACGACCCGGAAAATCATGTCGCCATGGCCAAACCGTTTCTCGACGCCGGGACGCCGATTTTTATCGACAAACCGCTGGCCTGCAGCCGAGCGGGCCTCGACTATTTTATCGAACAAAACGATTTGCGCAAATTTTTCATGTCGTGTTCTTCAATGCGCTATGCAACCGAGAGCCGGGCGGCAAAGACAGAGTTCGCTTCCCTGGGCAAAATCGAGTTGGCGACTGCAGTCGGCAAAAAAGACTGGATCAAATACGGTGTGCACATGCTCGAGGCCTTGTTCGCTCTGCTCGACGATCCACAGGCAACGGCGGTGCAGCATGTCAGCCGCTCGCACCAGGATTGCGCAGTCATCGAATTCGCCGACGGATGTCTGGCCACGGTGCACCTGTTTTATGAGATCTGTCCGACCTTCCAAATTTCGCTTTTCGGCCAGAACAGCTGGCGCCTGATCGAGTACAAAAACTGGTATGCCATGTTTCGCGACAACCTGATCGAATTCATCCGCTCGGTGCAAGAAGGGCGATCGCGGTTGGAATTCAGCAAAACGGTCAACATCATCTCGACTTTGCTCGCCGCCCAGGAAAGCCTGGAGAACGGCGGCAAGAAAATCGCCCTGGTTTAGAGGGATTGGCATCATTTTTCAAATTGGAATTTGAGCTGCCACCGCCACAAAAGATGTGACCCTGATTCCGGGTCAACCCAAGCAGGGTGCGATAAACTGCAGGAGGTTTCATGAGCAATCGTTTCAATCACTGGCCGGCCTTTTTGTTTCTCGCGGTTTTTGCTGGCAGCTCATTGCAGGCGCAAGAAGCACCGCTGCAATTGGGCAGCAACCGGGAATTGTTCGTCGATTTCCATCTGATCGACAGGATGGACAACCTCAGGCTGGTCTTGCACGAACCCCGCGATGAGGGGCCGGTATTCTATTTCGATCAACCCTGGGAAGGCGCCTTTTCCGCTTATTGCACCATCATCTGCGACAATGGTCTTTTTAGCGCTTATTATCGGGGGTTGCCAGCTGCCCAAAAAGAACACGAGAGAACGGCCACAGTCTGCATTGCCGAATCGCCTGACGGCATCACCTGGCGAAAACCCGAGCTCGGATTGTGCAGCGTCAACGGTTCTGCCGCCAACAACATCGTCCTCGCCAACGACCCGGAAACCTGCCACAATTTTTGTCCGTTTATCGATACTCGTCCCGACTGTCCGCCTGAGCAGCGCTACAAAGCGGTGGCGGGCGACCACCTCAACGGACTTTTCGGCTTTGTGTCAGCCGATGGAATAAACTGGCGAAAAATTCAAGAGGAAGGGATATTCAAAAACGGGCAGTTCGATTCGCAAAATGTCGCCTTTTGGTCGGAGAGCGAAAAATGCTATGTGCTCTATTTTCGCGTCTGGTCCGGCGGCGGCTGGGATGGCTTTCGCACCGTAAGCCGCACCACATCCGCCGATTTTATCAACTGGAGTGAACCGCAGCCGATGACTTTTGGCGAGACGCCGATGGAGCATCTCTACACACAACAAACCCATCCCTATTTTCGCGCCCCGCAGATCTATATTGCCATCGGCGCACGCTTTGTCCCCGATCGCCAGGTGCTGAGCGATGAACAGGCACAGCAGATCAATGTCAATCCGGGTTATTACAAAGATTGTTCCGATGCGGTCTTGTTGACGAGCCGCGGCGGCAACCGCTATGACCGCACATTCATGGAATCGTTCATCAGGCCCGGTATCGGTCTGCAGAACTGGGTGTCGCGCTCCAATTACCCGGCGCTCAATGTGGTGCAAACCACGCCGACCGAGATGTCGATCTATGTCAATCAGGACTATGCCCAGCCGACCGCCCATCTGCGCCGCTATTCGCTGCGGCTGGATGGTTTTTCCTCGCTGGCTGCTCCCTATGGGGGCGGGGAGATGATCAGCAAGGCTTTGATTTTTACCGGCAACAAACTGATCCTGAACATGGCCACTTCGGCAGCCGGGGAAATTCGGGTGGAGATTCAGGATGTGGGTGGTACCGCAATCCCCGGCTTTGGCCTGGAGAATTGCCAGCCGGTCATCGGCAACGAGATCGAACGACAGGTTGCGTGGCAAAGAGGCGCAGACCTCGGTGCGCTCGCCGGCAGGCCGGTACGGCTGCGATTCTACATGAAAGATGCAAATCTCTATGCAATGCAATTCCAGAACTCTCCAGAACCGCTCGGTAAGCAATAGACCCGGATTTGGCGTGCAGCAAATTCGAGGAGAAAAAACAACTTGCACAAGGATAAGATTCTGCAAATGGAGTGTTTATGACGCCGCAAGAACGGGTGCGGGCGGTGTACGCCGGCACCAAACCGGACCGGGTTCCGCTGTTGCTCGACCTTTCGCATTGGTATAAAAAGAATCGGCATGTCTTCTTTGATCTGCGCGGCTTTACCCAGGTCGAACCGGAGCTGGTGCAGCTGCACAAAAAATGCGGAGCAGTGCTTTATATCGAGACCGGCAGTCCGTTCGATATCCTTTTCGAGGACGAGTCGGTGCGCAGCGAAACCTGGACCGACGCAGCCGGCGTTTTTCACACACGCATTTCGACTCCGCTCGGCACGATCGCCGAAGAGAGAGTGTTCAGCGCCGATTCCTATTCGTATCATATCAAAAAATGGCTTGTGCAGAACATCGAGGATCTGCACGTGCTCGAGTATGCACTGAGCCGTCGGGTCTTGCAGCCGCATTTTGAACGGTACCAGGCATGGAGCGAGGCGGCAGGCGAATTGGCCTTTCTCTATTCTTTTCTCTCCTATTCAGGTCTGGGATTTCTGATATCCCGTTACATGGGTGTGGAAAAGACCATTTTGGCAATCTACGATTATCCGCTCGAAATCGAGCGATTCATCAAACAGGTCAATGAATGCAATCTGCGGCTGCTCGACCAACTCATCGACCAGCCGTTTGAAGTGTTGATCGTCGGCGATAACCACGATTCTTCGGTGCAGAGCCCGGCGCTGTTCAACCGATTTACTTCAGAGTACTATAAAGAGATTGCCCGGCGGTTGCACAAGCGCGGCAAATACCTGGCCGTGCATGTCGATGGTGAGATGAAAGGCTTGCTGGGCCGGCTGGACGATTGCGGCGTCGACTGCATCGATGCGGCGACACCGGCACCGATGTTTTCCCTCACCCCCGCACAAGCCCGTGCCGAGGCCGGCGACCGCATGATCCTGTCCGGCGGCATTCCGGCGACGGTGTTCGGCGCCAATGCCTCAGACAGCGAATTTATCGATGCGGTCAAGAGGTGGCTCGAAATCCGGATGATCTCGCCGCGGCTGTTGCTGGCAGCTGGTGATCAGGTACCGACCGATGCGCCATGGCACCGCATCGAAATGCTCGGCGAACTGGTCGAGCAATTTGGCAAATATTGAACCCGACTTTTCACTCTAGTCGATAGATAAGGGTAAAAAACAACCGGACCAGGAGAAACAAGAAATGCAACCCCTGCATTGGGAACAAATTCGCGGCAACTGGGCCACTCTTCTGTTGCCCATCGATGAACGAGATCGCATCGATTGGGAGCTCTTGCAGCAGGAACTCGATGCGCTCATTGCGTTCCGGGTCGACGGCATCTATTCGTGCGGCACAGCCGGCGAATTCTACAATCTGACGGAAGCCGAATTCGACCGCGTCAGCGAGTTGCTGGCGATGAAATGCGAAAGCGCTTCGATGCCGTTTCAAATCGGGGTCAGCCATCCGAGTCCGGTGATATCCCGCGAACGCCTGCAAAGAAGCGTTCACCTGGCGCCGGGTGCGGTGCAGGTGATTCTGCCCGACTGGTTTCCGACCTCGGAAGAGGAAAATATCGATTTTCTGCGCAGGATGTCAGAATGTGCCGGCGAAATCGGCCTGATTCTCTACAACCCGCCGCATGCCAAACGGGTTCTGTCGCCAGATCAGCTCTTGCGCCTGCAGCAAGCCGTGCCCAGCCTCCTGGGCGTCAAAACCGCCGGCGGTGATGCCGATTGGTATAAACAGATGAAGGCGCTGCTGCCTAATTTTTCCTTGTTCGTAGCCGGCCATCTGCTGGCAAGCGGGATGCGGCAAGGGGCACACGGGGCTTATTCCAATGTCGCCTGCCTGCATCCCGGCGCGGCGCAGGCGTGGACCGACCTCATGCAAACCGACCTGGAAGCAGCATTGGCGATCGAAAAACGGATCTGCAGCTTTATGAGCGAATGCATCCTGCCTTATATCACCGTCCAGAATTACTCCAACCAGGCAGTGGACAAATTCATGGCCAGCGTGGGCGGCTGGACTCGTATCACGCCGCGCTTGCGCTGGCCGTATCGCTCGATCCCGAGTGCAGAGATCGAACGCCAGCGCAAGCGCGGCCAGGAATTGTTGGCGGAATTTTTCGCTGGCAGCCGCAGTCCAGAACCCTGAAATGCCATCTGCAAAGAAACAATTCGAAATCGAGGAGCTGCAAATGAAATCAACTCAGCAAATTGTTTTTCGTTACGGCTGGACAATGGCGTTTTTTGTGCTTTTGGCGGCGATGCCGGCTGCACAGGCGCAAAAATTGAGCGCCGAGATCCTGGACACAGGGGTCATCTGTCGCCAACCCGGCCGCTATATCGGTTGGCCGACGGTGATGCGCACGCAAGACGACGAATTGGTGGCGGTCTTTTCCGGCGACCGCGATGCACATGTCTGCCCCTGGGGCAAAACCCAACTGATTCGCAGCAAGGACAACGGAAAAACCTGGTCAGTACCGATCACGATCAACAACACACCGCTGGATGATCGCGATGCCGGCATTCTGCAAACCGCGCAGGGCACATGGATCGTCAGCTGGTTTACCTCTGTCTTTTTTATCTATGCCTATGAAAACAATCCGGGAAGCTGGCCGGCGGAGATGACGAGTTGCTGGCCGCGCCATATCGAAAAACTCGGACCCGAAGTACGAGAACAATGGCTGGGCAACTGGATCACCCGCTCGGAAGACGGCGGTCTGACCTGGGGAGGATTCATCCCGACTCCGGTCAATGCGCCGCACGGCCCCATCCAGCTTGCCGACGGTCGGCTTTTGTACGTGGGAATCAACAAAATCGTCGGCGACGAAAAGGGGTATGATCCGCCGGATGAAGCGCGCATCGCCGCCGCTGAATCGCGCGACGACGGCAAGACGTGGACGATCATCGGCACGATTCCGGTTCCCGAAGATCTGGATCCCGGCGCCAAAGGCTTCCATGAAGCGCATGCCGTGGAAACCAGCGATAACACCCTGGTGGTTCTGCTGCGCCACCACGGCGTACCTGGACAATTCTTCTTGTGGCAAAGCGAGAGCAAAGACGGCGGCCGGAGCTGGAGTCAGGCGCATCAGACGCCGATCTGGGGTCTGCCTCCCCATCTCATCCGTTTACAGAACGATTGGCTGTTGGTGAGCTATGGACATCGCCAAGAACCGTTCAGCGAGCGCGCATGCATCAGCCGCGACAACGGCGAGAGCTGGGAAGTCGATTCGATCATAACGATCGCCAATGCACCGAACGACGATCTGGGGTATCCCGCCACCGTGCAAATTGAGGACGGATCGCTCTACACCGTCTATTATCAGGTCGATCAGCCGGGAGAGCCGACCTGTTTGATGGGCACGCATTGGCGAATCGAATAAAGAGCATTTTGGATTTCGAATTTCGAATGTCGGAATTTAAAGAGCATTGCGCATTTCGCAATTCGGATTTATAAGAGCATTTCGGAATTAAAAGAGCATTTCGCATTTCGCAATTCGAATTTCGGAATTAAAAGAGCATTGCGCATTTCGCAATTCGGATTTATAAAAGTATTTCGCAGTTCGCAGTTTGGAATTAAAAGAGCATTTCTGAATTCGAAATTCGGATTTATAAGAGCATTTCGCAGTTCGGAATTCGAACTTTGGATAAAAAAAAGGGTTTTATAAACCGTGGCTTTGGAATAGTGGTTACAGCAGGCGAGATTCGGAAAGAGATTCAGGATACATTGGGCAACCCGATTTCCGGGTATGATCGCGACGATTGTGGGACAATTTTTGGCTTATCAAGTTCTTCATCGCCTATCGGCAAAAGATACAAAAGTCTGAAAAGAAAAGTGAAAGCAAATGAGGCGCTGTGACACAACAAAGGAGAAAGTGAAAATGCGCGTCAGAGAGAACAAAATGGCAAAGAAATTGCGCGCCGGAGAGGTGGTCGTGTCGACGAAAACCAATCTGGCAGACCCGCGCGTCGTCGATTTGATCGGTTTGTGCGGTATCGAGTGCATCTGGCTCGATCTGGAGCATGTTCCCAACGATTGGCAAGTGATCGAGAACCAGATTCGCGCCGCCAAGGTTCACGGCATGGAGACTCTGGTGCGGGTGACGCGCGGTTCATACAGCGAGCTGATCAAACCGTTCGAAGCTGACGCTTCAGCGATCATGGTGCCGCATCTGATGAGTGCTGCAGATGCGCGGCAGGTCGCCCGCATCACCCGTTTCCACCCCATCGGCCGGCGGCCTGTGGACGGCGGCAACGCAGACGGCGCCTATTGCATGATCGACTTTGCCCGTTACTTGCAGCAATCCAATGAACAGAAATTGGTCATGGTGCAAATTGAGGATCCAGAGCCTCTGGATGAGCTGGACGAAATCGCTGCCGTGGATGGACTCGATGTGCTCTTTTTCGGTCCCGGTGATTTCAGCCACGCGATCGGCGCCGCCGGACAGCCTGACCATCCCCTGATCGGCAAGGCGCGCCAGCGTGTCGCCGACGCTGCGTTGGCGCACGGCAAGATCGCCGGCACAGTTGGCACTCTGGAGAACCTGGCTGCACTGATCGACATGGGCTACCGTTTCATCAATATCGGCGCAGATGTGCTCTGTCTGACTGAATATTTCAGCCGGATCGCCGCCGGCGTGAAAAAGATCGTCAAGCAGTAAAATCGGCAAGTCCATTGCAGTTTAATTTAAAAACAAATCGCGGGCTGCTGCACAGAATTCAGCGAGCCAAAAATAAATCCCAAGCGAAGGTAAACAATCCAGACCGGAACTGGTGACGACCTCCACCAACAGCATATCGGAAGCAGGCTGAAAATGGGAGAAAAAAGAACACAAAAAATCCTCGATCGCAACGCTGCGGACAATGTCTATCTGCACCGCGATTTTCACGGGGCGCTGTGCAACGCCATCCGTTACCTCGATGACACTTTCGGTCCACAAGCCGTGACCGAGTATCTGACGCGACTGGGTTCGACCTATTTCGCACCTTTGAGCGAAAGACTGGCAACCGAAGGCCTCTCCGCGCTGGCGGAGCATATCCGCTCGGTCATGGAGAGAGAAAACGGTCGTTTTACCATTGACCGCTGTGAAGATGTGCTCACCGTGACGATGACCGAATGTCCAGCCATCGCGCACCTGCGGCGCACGGGTCAACTCTATACCGAGCGCTACTGCGAAACCACGGTCGTGATCAACGAGACCATCTGCCGCCGCGCCGGATACACCAGCTCGTGCGTCTATGAACCGGGGCAAGGGAGATGTGTGCAGATTTTTCGTAAAGGAAACAAAGATGATTTCCTGCACTGAGTTCATCCCTGCCTACAGCGAGCTGTTCAATTATCTGCACGAGCGAGGCGGCAAAGAGGCGGTGGTGCGTTTTTGGCAAAACCTGTCGGATGCCTTTCTCACCAACCTGCGCGACCTGGCCGCGAGCAAAGGATTGGCGGGCTGTTACGAATACTGGAGTCGGACCCTGTGCGAAGAGGCAGCGGATTTTCGCATGGTCCTCGATGAGGAAAAAGGCATTTTTACCATCGAGATGCGCCGCTGTCCGAGCAAAGGCCGTTTGCTGGAAATCGATTCGATCACGCCCTATCCCGGTTATTGCGAGCACTGCGATGTGCTCTACCGCCGGGTGCTCGAACCGCTCGGGTTCGAATACGACATCGATCTCAGCCAAAGCGACCATGCCCGTTGTCTGTTGACCGTTAAAAAAAAGAAAAAATGAGGATATGAAATGCATGTCAAAGAACTGCTCAGTCTAAAGGGAAAAATCGTTCTGGTCACCGGCGGTGCAGGGCGCTATGGTCGTCCGATCGTCGAGGCGCTGGCTGAAGCCGATGCCACCGTGATCACCGCTTCGCGAAATCTGGAATCCGGCGAAAAAGTGGCGGCTGAATTCTGTCAACGCGGCTTGGACGTACAGGCGATGCGAGTCGATCAGGGGGACCATGATTCGGTGGTGCAGTTGAAAAAGGCGATCGGCGATCGACTCGGCCGCCTGGACGTGCTGATCAACAATGCGGTGGCCCGGCCGATGAAGGGATACGATTCGCCGCTTTCCGAGTGGGAGGAATCGATGCGCATCAACGCCACAGGCCTGTTCGACATCACCCGCGAGATGGCGGAGTTGATCGCGGAGGGCGGCGGAGGTGCGATCATCAATATCGCCTCGATGATGGGAATGTTTGGTCCGGATCTGTCGAATTATGAGGGCACAAAGATCGGCATTCCGATGCCCGACTATTTTTTTCACAAAGGCGGCATGATCACTCTCACCCGCTATTTGGCACGCGTCCTGGCGGATCGGAAAATCCGGGTCAACTGCATCAGTCCGGGAGGACTGTACGCCGGCCAGGAAGAGCGCTTTGTCGCCAACTACAGCCGCAAGGTGCCGGTGGGACGCATGGCTGAACACGACGACATCAAAGGCCTGGTGGTCTTTCTCGCCTCCCCTGCCTCGGCTTATATCAACGGCGAGAATATTCTCATCGACGGCGGAATGCATGCGTAAGAGCATTTCGGATTTCGAAATTCGAATTTCGAAATTAGAAATGTTGGAAAAAAAGGCTTGCGATTACGGATTGCGAATTGCGCGAAGAGCATTTCGGAATGCGGATGTCGAATTTCGAAATGCGAAACTCGAAATATTGGAAAAAGAGGCTTGCGATTACGGATTGCGAATTGCGTGAAGAGCATTTCGGAATGCGGATGTCGAATTTCGAAATGCGAAACTCGAAATATTGGAAAAAGAGGCTTGCGATTACGGATTGCGAATTGCGCGAAGAGCATTTCGGATTGCGGATGTTGAATTTCGAAATGCTCTTTCTGGATTGCTCTTTTTTTCGAAATTGGCAATCCGAAATTCGAAATTCGAAATGCTCTACCTGAAATGCTCTACCCGAAATGTTCTTTAACCTGAGGAGGAAGAGAAATGCAAAAGCAGAAGGTGCTGTTGCTTTCCCTCGTGCTCGGTTTCATGGCCTGCGAAAAGGAATTTTCCCCTTTGTCGGGCCATTACACCGGCAATGAAAATTTCAGCACGAAGCAAAGCGATCATTTTGCTGCGGCTGTCGATGAACAGTACGTCGCAGCTCACAGCAAATTCGCCCTCGCTATCTTCAAGCAACTGTCCGAATCCTCTGCAGGCAATATCTTCATCTCGCCGCTCAGTTTATCGATCGCTCTGGAGATGACGTACAACGGCGCTCAAGAACAGACAAAAGAGGAGATGGCCGGAGCGCTGCAAATCGACGGATTCACTCTGGATGAAGTGAACCAGAACGCATTATCCCTGCAGAAAAGCCTGACCAAATGCGATCAGGATATCGAACTGGAGCTCTGCAACTCGATCTGGATCAACCAGTCTTTAGAAGTCAAGGCGGACTATGTCGAACGCATTCAGAGACATTTTCTCGCCAGGGTCGATCAACTCGATTTCGCTTCGAGCCAATCCAAAGAGATGATCAATGATTGGGTAAATGAGAAGACCAGAGGCAAAATACCGGAATTGGTGGAATCTCTTGATTGCAGCGCCATGCTTTTGATCAATGCTGTGGTATTTAAAGGCGCCTGGTCAGCCGAGTTCGATCCGCAAAAAACAGAAACCTCTGCTTTTTTCTTGCCGGATGGCCGGCAGACAGCCGCGGAATTTATGACAAATGGCAGTGCAAACTATTCGTTCCTTCTCGGCGAATCCTTTAAAGCGGTTCGTTTGCCATTTGGCAGAGATAAAATCGCCATGTATCTCTTTATGCCGGATGCCGCCATCTCATTGGCAACATTCATACAATGCTGTGATCCGACTGATCTCGAAAACTGGTTTAGCGAATTTTCACCGATGGACAAGAACAGCAAGGAATTCAAACTGCAAATCCCCAAGTTTCGCATTGCTTTTGATATCACATTCAACGAGTCTCTGAAGAAATTGGGCATGGAAAATGCCTTTACCGGATCGGCAAATTTTCTGGACATTTCAGAGCAGCCGATATGGATCGACAGCGTACGGCAAAAAGCTTTTATTGAAATCGATGAACAAGGTTGCGAAGCGGCAGCAGCGACGGTGGTCGACATGACCTGGTCTGCTCCCGCATCGCTAAAATTTGACCGACCGTTTCTCTTTTTTATCCGCGATGATCGTTCGGGAACTCTGTTGTTCATGGGAAAAGTCATTGATCCGTCGATCTAGGCGTCGATCGTTTGAGATCGTCCCGAGATCTGTATTCTATCCCGGGGACAAGATTCTTCCGGAAATTTTTAACCACTCCTCCCTGTCGATTGAGCAACAGCCAAAACAGGGATCTTGCCGCCCCTGGGCAGAATCCGCATCAAAGGCACGGCGGGAATCGAGAAGGAATACAGCGCCGTACAGGCTCAGCCTGTGACACGAACGGCAAGAATTCCGGGGCTGCCGATTCGTCAGCAACGACATGCATGTCATACGCGATGCGAAGATTCCGGCAGGCAAAAGCGATGCGATCCGTTTCATCGCTGCAACCACACAGAACTGCAAAAGAGGTAAAATCCACAGGAGCCCGGTCATGTCCACTGTCGAATGAAGCAAGACAGAAGTCAGTTCTGCAAAGGAATTAACCTTTCAATTTCGCAAACGACGATACCCGGTTGATCTGTTCGGGAGGCCACCTCGGACCGGCGAACGAATCCTTTGGATAAATGTTTGAATATTCAAATAATAGAAAGGGGACTTGATGCAAGGCCGTGGAGGAATACGCAGTATCATCAATTCGACAGATGAGAAGCCCAAGATCACCCGCCATTTGCTCAAACGGGTGTTGAGCTATGCCAGGCCCTATCGTTGGCTGATCGCGGCTATCCTGGTCCTGATTCTGACCAGCACGGCTTTGATGTTGGTGACACCGCTGATCATGCGGGATCTGATCGATAAAACGATCCCTGCGGGAGATGTGAAACGGTTGTGGGTATTGGCAGGATTGCTGCTCCTGTTGCCGGCGCTAAAAGGCGCGATCAATGTAACCCAGCGACGCCTGAATTCGCGGGTCGGAGAAGGGGTGATCTATGATTTGCGTCTGGCGCTCTATGACAGTTTGCAGCAGAGGTCGCTGTTGTTCTTCACCCATACCAAAGTCGGCGAGCTGATGAGCCGATTGAACAACGATGTGATCGGAGCGCAAAACGCGATCAGCAGCACCATCGTCGGCATCATCACTGAAATCGCCCAGGCTATTGCAGTTTTGGCGGTCATGTTGACACTTGAATGGCGATTGACGGTGATCAGCGTGATCATCTTTCCGCTTTTTATTGTGGCGGCGCGCAAACTGGGGACAAAATTGCGGGACATGGCGCGCAAGCAGATGGAAGCCAATGCCCAGATGAACGCCATGATGAACGAAACGCTCAACATCAGCGGTGCTCTGCTGGTCAAGCTGTTCGGCCGCCGCGACCTGGAAGTCGATCGCTTCGGGGAGCGGGCGTCGCAAGTGCGCAATCTGGGTGTACAGCGTGCGGTGATCGGCTCCACCTTTATGGCGATCATCGGGTTGATCAGCGCAGTCGGCACCGCCCTGGTCTATGGACTGGGTGGCTTTATGGTCATCCAGGGGGCATTTACGGTCGGCACCATCGTGGCATTCGGGTCCTATTTGCACAATCTCTATGGCGCCATGCAATCTCTATCGAATGCACCGGTGGAATTCGCCACCTCGATGGTCAGCTTCGAACGCGTTTTTGAGGTGATCGACCTGAAGGCGGATATCGTGCAAAAACCGGATGCGGTCGCGTTGACTCACATCAAAGGCAAGATCGTCTTCGACAAGGTCTCGTTCCGCTACGAGATCAGCGAAGATAATCTGTTGAGCGATGTGCAGCGCTACGGCAGCATGGACAATGTCAAAGCGGTTCTTTCGGGTGAAACGGCCAGGTCCACAGAAGACAAAGACAATCAGCGCAGCCAGGCCCGCAACCTGGCCCTTGAAGACATCAGTTTTTGCGCCGAACCCGGGCAATTGTTGGCGCTTGTTGGGCCCAGCGGAGCGGGCAAAACTACCCTCACCTATCTCATCCCGCGGCTGTATGATCCGACTGAGGGCGTGGTTAAGATCGACGGCATCGATGTACGCGATGTGACGCTGGAATCGCTTTCAGAACAGATCGGCATGGTCACCCAGGAGACGCATCTTTTTCACGACACCATCCGCACCAATCTGCTCTATGCCAGGTTGAACGCCAGCGAAAAGGAAGTGGAAACAGCCTGTCGGATTGCCAACATCCACGATTTCATCGCCGCTTTGCCGGATGGTTATGACACCATTGTCGGCGAGCGCGGCTATCGGCTGAGCGGCGGGGAAAAACAGCGCCTGGCTCTGGCACGGGTGATCCTGAAAGATCCGCGCATCCTGGTGCTCGACGAGGCGACCAGCAGTCTGGACAGCGAATCCGAAGCGCTGATCCAAGATGCGCTCGCCAAGGTGATGGCTGAACGCACCAGCATCGTGATCGCCCACCGACTGAGCACCATTCTGGCCGCAGACTTGATTCTGGTCATGGACCGGGGCAAGATCGTCGAGCGCGGCAACCATGCAGAATTGTTGGCGCAAAACGGATTGTATGCGGATCTCTACAACACCCAGTTCCGCAAGTCCTCGCTGTAAGAGTTGTTCCGGCAGTACCCGGTCATCACCGTATCGGCACAGTCCAGGCGATCTTTCGGCCCAATCGCCTGGGCCGGACAACAGAGCATATCACAACTCTGTAACGGCTTTTCAGAGAGAGGAGCAAACGATTGGTCAAAAAGACAACCCTTTTCATCGCTGGAGTGGTCCTCGTCGGCCTGGCCACAGCAGTCATCCTCAGCCGCAGGGGTTGGCAAAGTGTGACCAGCGGAAAATCGGCTGAAGAGGCTTATCGCGTGCGCGATAAACGGATCATCGAGCTGGCGCAAAGACTGCTGCAAACAACCGACGAGCAGGTCGATGATCTGATCATGCCCAACCCGCATCCACAGGCGCAGTGGTTTCCCGAGGCTGGTCTGGGGCTGTTCATGCACTGGGGAATCCACAGCGTCGTGGGTGCCCAGCCTTCATGGGCGATGATCAAGGACTATATTTGGGCAGGCCCGGTTTTCCTGCACCCGCCGGAAAAGTATTATGCGCTTGCCGGGCAATTCGATCCGCAAAACTGGCATCCGCAGAAATGGCTCAAAACCGCCAAAGATGCGGGCTTTCAATATGCCGTGCTCACCACCAAGCATCACGATGGCTATGCCTTGTGGCCGAGCCGCTATGGAAATCTGAGCACCCGGCAAGTTCTGGACGGCCGCGACCTGCTGGCGGATTATGTCGAGGGCTGTCGCCGGAACGGATTGAAGGTGGGTTTTTATTTTTCGCCGCGCGACTGGCACTATCCCAACTTTCCGCTCAATCATGTGGATTTCGACGCCAACAAAACCGGACAGTACCCGGAGGTAGATCCGCAGCTCAATCGCCGGCGTTTTGAACAGTTTTTCACCTTTACCATCGCCCAGTTGCACGAAATTTTGACCCGCTATGGCACCATCGACCTATTGTGGTTCGACGGCATGGGATGGCACGGCATCGATGACATGCACACCAAAGCCGTTTACCAATGGGTCCGAACTCTGCAGCCCCATATCGTCATCAACGATCGGTGGGGCAAGGTGAGAAATCCGGACGATACACAGGACATCTCGCAGTTTGGCGACTTTCTCACCATCGAGTGCCGGCGGGCAGAGGAGCGTCCACAGGGATGGTGGGAAACTTGCGATATCTGGGACACCGGCGGGGGCTGGGGATACGATACGAATGAAGGAATCAGAAGCCTTGAATGGACCCTGAGCAGTCTGATCCGCTGCCGACAATGGGGAGGAAATTTCCTGCCCAATGTCGGACCCCGTCCGGACGGCGAGATGACTCGCGGATTTTACGAGCGCTGTGCAGAACTGCAGGAGTGGATGGCCAGGCACGGCGAATCGGTCATCGCTACCCTGCCGCCGCCGGCTGACAGCGTGGCCAATGTGCCGTTGACCTGTCGCGAACACACCTGGTACTTGCATGTTGCTCCGGAGCAGAACCGCACCGGGGCGATCCTGGTTCGGCCGCCCAGGCCGATTTCGGAAGCTGTCATCATGCGAACCGGATCTGCGGTCGCGTTTGAGCGTCGCGAGGCATGGTACCGCATCCAGCCTCCCCCGGGAAAGAGCCGGGAAGTGATCCGGTTGACGCTAAGCTCCCAATCAGGTGAATAAAAAATCGCGGCAATAAAAGGAACCTTTGCGGCGCTAAAAGGTCTAACTGTAGCAAATGTTTATTTGCCTGCAGTGGTATCCCCTGTTTGGAAACTCTAGATCTACCCGGACTGGCAGCCAGCAGAGGACAAGATATCGCAAACCAGGCAAGGGAGCATCCATCAGGTTATGCAAATGCCACCTGGCAGGCGGCAGCCCGGGTGATTTTGCTATTGATTCTTTGCATTCTTTTGCCTATAATATCCAATGGATGATATTTGTTCTACAAAAGAGGGTGGATTCACCAATTAGCTAACGAATTTACCCGGGAAGGCGGACAAACGACCGCAAACCAATCGACCATTCATCAATGTGGAGGGGAAAAATGAGAAAATCACTTGTGCTGCTGTTGACCGCAGCGATTGTCATGGTCAGCTTCGGCTGTGCTTCCATGACTGGAAAACAGGAAGGTGCAGCCATCGGAACCACCACCGGCGCAGCCATCGGTGGAGTTATCGGTCACCAAACCGGCAACACTGCCCTGGGAGCGATATTGGGTGCAGCGATCGGTGGAGCAGCCGGCATCTACATCGGCAACTATATGGACAAACAAGCGGCTGAGCTCGAGGAAGAGTTGGCCGGAGCGCAGATCGAACGGGTGGCTGAGGGAATCAAAATCACCTTCGACTCGGGATTGTTGTTCGATGTCGATAAAGCAGATTTGAGTTTTGCAAGCCGCAAACAGCTGAGCAACTTTGCTGAAACGCTGTCTCAATATGGTGACACCAACATTTTGCTGGAAGGTCATACGGATTCAACGGGGCCCGACGAATACAATTTGGATTTGTCGGTCAGACGCGCCCAGGCGGTTGCCGATTACCTGACCAGCCTTGGGGTTGAAGCCGCGCGCTTGACGATCAAAGGGTATGGCGAGGTTCAGCCGATTGCCGATAACACAACGGTTGATGGCCGTCAGCAGAACCGCCGGGTCGAAGTGGCGATCTATGCCAACGATGAATTGAAAAAAACCGCCCAGGAAAACTCCCAGGGATAATACAGTTCATAACGGCGGTCCTTCGATTTGAAAAATTCTGATTCCCAACCAACAAAATTCAGCACGTTCGGCGGTGTTTTTACGCCGAGCGTGCTGACCATTCTCGGCGTTATCGTCTTTTTGCGCTATGCCCAGGTGGTCGGTTATGCCGGTCTTGGACAGGCGCTGTTGATTTTGCTCGCCGCCACTTCCATTTCATTGATCACGGGTCTGTCGCTTTCTTCGATTGCCACCAACATGCAAGTCAAGGGCGGGGGCGCCTATTACTTGATCAGTCGGAGTTTGGGAGTGGAATTTGGCGGCGTTATCGCCGTTTTTTTCTACATCGCCCAGGCGGTAGCGGTGACTCTCTACGTTGTGGGCTTTAGCGAAGCTGTTTTTTCCGCGTTTCCGAATCTTGGGATCTCCTTCCGGCTGTTGGCCACGTTGACCAACGTGGTGGTTTTTGTATCGGTCTTTATCGGTGCCGGATGGACCATCCGCCTCCAATACGGCATCCTGGCGATATTGCTGCTCTCGCTTTCCTCGTTCATGGTCGGTGCAGCGCTAAACTTTTCGGCCATGAATTTGCAAGTCAATTGGTCAGCCACTTGGACCGAAAAACACACCTTTTTTACGGTTTTCGCTCTGTTTTTTCCGGCGGTCACCGGAATCATGGCCGGCGTCAACATGTCCGGCGATCTGCGTGAACCCAGCCGCGCCATCCCGCGGGGAACGCTGATGGCTGTTGGATTCACCACAGTACTCTATGTAATTATCGCAATATTTCTGGCAGGGAGCAACAGCCGGGATGTTCTCGTCAGCGACCGCTTTGTCATGAAAGAGACAGCCTGGTCTGGCGCCTTGATCTACGCCGGGGTGTTTAGCGCCACCCTGTCATCCGCACTGGGCAGCATGATGGGTGCGCCGCGCATCATCCAGGCTTTTGCGCGTGACAATGTGTTCAAAGGGTTGAGGCATCTGGGGTGGGGCAGCGGACCGTCGAACGAACCGCGGCGGGCGATCATCCTGACCTTCATCATCGCCCAGTTGGGCATTTTGGCGGGTGATCTCGACACGGTCGCTCCGGTGATCACCATGTTTTTTCTGTTGACCTATGGCACGGTCAATCTGGCCTGTTTTTACGAGATGATTACCCACAATCCCAGCTTTCGTCCGGCTTTCCATCTGCACCACTGGTCTGCAGCCCTGCTGGGAGCAGCCGGATCATTGGTGGTTATGTTCCTGATCAATCCCCTCTGGAGTGCGATATCGATCCTGCTTGCAGGTGCAATGTTTCTGTTCATCACGCGGGCGGAAATCATGGTCCAGTGGGGTGATCTGCACAGCGGCCTGGCATTTCAACGGGCGCGCAAGGCGCTTTTGCGCCTGGAGAAAGAGGACTACCATCCGAAGAACTGGCGGCCGGTCATTCTCGCCCTTAGCGGCGGCGCCTACAACCGGCTCCACCTGGTTCGCTATGCCTGTCATCTGTCAGCAGATCGCGGCATTGTTTCCCTGGCGCAGATCATCAGCGGGGATCTGGAAGATCGCTTCGTACGCCGGCAGGAAGCGGAGAAACTGATGCGCAAATTCATCCGCGAAGAAGAACTGCCCGCCTTTCCCGTGGTGGTGGCGGATGAAAGCTTTTCCGATGCCCTCAAAGCTCTGTTGCAATGCCATGGGCTCGGCGGACTCAAACCCAACACCCTGTTGATCGGCTGGAGCCAGGAAGCGAGCAAAAGCACCGTATTTGCGCTCATTCTCAGTCTGGCCAAAAAAATGAAGAAAAGCATGTTCGTCGTGGGATGCTGCCAGGCGCAGGAAGAGTGGCAAGTGCCGAGCGGCGCCATCAATGTTTGGTGGAACGACGCCAGGAACGGCGAATTGATGTTGCTGGTCGGTTTTCTCCTGCGGCAAAACCGCGAATGGCGACACAACCCGCTGCGCATCCTGCGCACAGTAGCCCCCAAGGCGGATTTGCAGAACGTCAGAGAAGAGCTGGAGAAAACGCTGACTTTGGCGCGCATTCAAGCCGAAATCGTTGTTCTGCCGACCGATGACCCGCTGCAAGCGGTGCGCGAACAGTTGCAGCCGTCTGCGGTGCTGTTCGCCGGTTTTGAACCACCGGACGGCGACATCGAAACCGAACTCGATCCGATGCTGAATGAAATCGTCGCCCTGCCCGGCGATGTGATTCTGGTCTACAATGCGGGAGATGTTTCGTCGCAAGCCTGAAGCAAATCCGTTGATGCAATCCTCAAACCGCCAATCCACACTCATCATCTAGCGTGTCAATCCTACAACCCGGATTCGGTGCGAAGCACCGTATCTCACATAATATCAATTTGATAGCAATACACAGGGGATGAAAACTGCCATTTGTGCAACCGCATAAGAAACAAGTGATTGAATGATTATTGATTCGGTTAACACCGAATCTGGGTACAACTTGATCGAAACCTTTTGCAAGCGAAATCATTGCCCTCGCAGATTCACTGCGCTGCAACTCTGTTTTCATTCTTTTCGACCATACACCACCTTGTTGACCACCTTGAATTTGATCGGTGTCGAGCACACAAAAAAAAGCCCGCGGTATTCAAACCGCGGGCTTGATGAATTGCATTCGAGCTGCAATGGGCCTATTTCATCAACAGCATGCGTTTGCTGACCTTGGCCTCTGAGGTTTGCAGCGAATAGAGATAAACTCCGCTGGCAAGACCGGCGCCATCGAAAGTGAATTGATGGCTGCCGGAAGCCAGTTTGGCGTTAACAACCTCTTTGATCAACTGTCCGGAAAGGTTATAGATCGCCAGGCGGACATTCCCGGCCTTTTCCAGATTGAAGGCAATCCGGGTGGTCGGATTGAAGGGATTGGGATAATTCTGCTGCAGGCTGAAATCGGTGATCACCGCATCGCGTCCGTGGACAGCGGTTCCGCCTTCATTGGAGGCACCGCGGGTGATGTTGCTCACCACTTGCCAGACACCGCCGTCTGGAATGCGGCTGTAGCTTTGAGTCGGTTCCAGTGCCCCGAATTCAACATAGTCGACAATGACACCCGAAGAATCTTCCAACCATACCTTGTCGCCGCCGCTGCTGAGGCCAAAATCCGCGTCATCGCCCGTATTATCGGTCACGATAACAAAAAAGCCACCGGGCAGAATTGTGGTGCCGGCAGGAACCACTTTTTTGGGCTTGGTGCCCTGCTGGCCGCCATTGTCGTAAATCCGGTAGCCGCTGATATCGACGGTGTTATCGCTGTGGTTGTAGAGTTCGATCCAGTCCGGATCTTCATCACTGCCTCTGGAGTAGGCTTCGTTCATCACAACCGGTGCATTTGACGTACCGCGTGTCACATTGCTGACCGTCCGCCAGGTACCTCCGTCCGGGATTCGGCTGTAGCTTTGGTTCGGTTCCAGGGCGCCGAAACTGACAGAATCGACAACAACACCGGTGCTGTCTTCCAACCACACCTTGTCGCCGCCGCTGCCCAGGCCAAAATCCGCATCATCGCCGGTATTATCCGTCACGATAACAAAGAATCCCTTGGGCAAAATTGTGGTGCCGTCGGGAACCACTTTTTTGGGCTTGGTGCCCTGTTGACCGCCGTTATCATAAATCCGATATCCACTGATGTCGACGGTATCAGAGGCACTGTTGTAAAGCTCGATCCAGTCGGGACTTTCATCGCTGCCCCGCGAGTAGGCTTCGTTCATCTTGACCGGGATATTCGAGGTGCCGCGGGTAATGGGGCTCACCAGCTTCCAATCGCCCCCGTCTGGAATTCTTTGATATGATTCGGTTTCTGCCATAGCTGGGATGGTGACATGGTCAATAACCGTGCCGCCAGCGTTTTCCAACCAGATATCGTCGCCGCCACTGGAAAGTCCAAAATCGCTGTCCGCGCCGGTGTCGTCAACGGTAATGACATAAACACCAAAAGCCGGCACCACCGCGCCAGCGGGGAACTCTTTTTTGGGTTTGCTGCCGGATTGTCCGCCGCCGTCATAAATCTTATAGCCGCTGATGTCGACCGGTTCATCTGTATCGTTGTAGACTTCCACCCAATCCGGACTCTCTTCCGTGCCGCGGCTATAGGCTTCGTTTAGCACGATGGCGGCAAATGAGCCGCTGGTCCAGACAAAAAAGACCAGAGCAAACAGAAAAGCAGCCAATAACAAGTTTCTATTCATGATTTCCTCCTGGTTAATAATCTGTAAATTAGAGAATTTAAATCTGACGTGCAAGCGCTATCCCCAATGATCATTCAACTCGGGACATCGAATACATAGAGTTTGCCGTCGTCGTCATTGACAATATACATCTTGCCGTTGGCAAAAGCGATTCCTTCACCTTTATCAAAGGGGACCAGCCACTCTCCCAGCAAAATACCGGTTTTGGAAATCGAGATGATCTTTTGGGACTCATCGCTGATGATCCACAAACCGTCGTTCGATTCATCGTAGCAGATGCCTGAGAGGTCCTTTACCGCAGTTATTTCTTTTCTGCTGACCTCAGCAGAACCGACAAATTCGAGCAGCAAACGCGGGCTCTTTTCGTTGAGCACAAAGAGATGACGGCGATTGTCGATGGCAATGCCTTCCAGGGCGCTGTTATCGCTTGTGGCTACACGCACAGTAATGGAATTGAGGCGTTGCCCGTTTTGGGCATACGAGACCACCCGTTGATTGCGCTCTTCAACCACATAGAGGGTATCGCCGTTCTGGGTTATGGCGACGCCCTCCAGATCGGTGCTGGTTGTGGCGATCTTGTTTTTGATCGATCCGGAAAAATCGATTTCAAAGATATCGGATTTCGCGTCAGAGACCACCATCAGCGTATTGTTTTTGCGATTGAAGGCCAATCCCGAAGGTTCAGGGATATTGGGTGCCAGATCGATCGCGGCAATGGGCTGCAGGACGGTCAAATCTGTCGATTCGGGTTCCAGGGCTGCTTCCGGACGTGAGCATCCCCGCAAACAACAAATACAGACCAAAAAAAGCAGACTTTTATTCATAACTGTGGTCTAAAGAGGCGCCTGCGCCAGTCACAGACGCCCCCCCCTCATTATGGTTGATTTTCAGCGCCACGGGTGATGGTGTTGGAGAGTTGCCAGGTCTCACTGCCGTTTGGGATCCGCGAGTAGGATTGGGTTTCTGACATCGCCGTGATTGTTACATAGTCGATGACCGTGCCGGTGTTGTCTTCAAGCCAGATTTCGTCGCCGCCGCTGGACAGACCAAAACCGCTTTCATCCGGTGTATCAACGACGATCACATAATATCCCTTGCCGGGGATCGAAGCATCTGCGGGAAACTCTTTTTTGGGCTTGCTGCCGGCATTGCCGCCTGGATCATAGATCTTGTACCCGGTCAAACTGACGGCGACACTGGAGGAATTATAGAGCTCGACCCAATCAGGAGTATCAGGTACCCCTCGGGAATAGGCTTCGTTCATCATGACTTCTCCCAACACGATCGGCTCCATGATCGCCGGCGCCTCGCGCGAGCAGGACATCAGACACAAAGCCACGAGAGTGGCAACAACAAGCAAAACAATGCGATTTTTCATGAGAATGACTCCTCTTTTAGAATGAAGCCTGGAATCTGAACTGGATGAACGAATGATCATCGTCGCCGATCAGATTGCCCTTGCGCGTGGCATACTGGTCAAAATCGACCTGGGAGTAATTGAACTGCAGTTTGATATTGGGATTGGGATAATAGTTCACGCCCAGCATCCACTGCAGGGATTTGCCGCCGTGAATACCGGCGTCCAGATCATTCAGATCCAGGGTGCTGAACCGGGCGGCCAATTCCAAAGCACCCCAGGAGTGTTTCGGTTTTTCGATCGGGCCAATTTCGCCTTCATCGATATAATAGTAGCGGGTCTCGCCGGTTACCACCCAGGCGAGCATGGCATAGCCGCCTTTGAGCTTGACCTGCGGTTGATCGTACCATCTCTCGACGGTCAATCCCATCGCTTCGGTTTGAAAATACAAGGGGCCATGGACAGCCAGCATTTCTGCACCGTAACGCGTGTAATAGTTGACATCTTTGATGTCGCCGGTGTGCAGCAATTTGGGATTGCTCACATAAGTTTCATGTCTGGAACTGATCTCGATCGTGTTTTCGGGCAAATCAGAGACCGCATCCGGGATTTTGTAGGACCAGGCGCCACCGATATGCAGATTTTTGCCGTGATGGTTCACGGGAGCCAGCGTGAGGCGCACATTGGTCGAATAACCCTCGTCGCGCTGTCCCTTATCGATGCGTGTGCCGGGCTCGTGTCCCATGATCGCGCCGGTGATCTGGCCAACGTTGTTCCAGTAACGGCCGGAAAAACCGACTCTGCGGCCCATGGCAAAAGCGCTGGAGGGTGTTGCGCGTTCCAAAAAGAGCAGCAGCCGCGAGCTGTTCAACCGTTCCAGGCCAAAGGGTTCTTTGAAATGGCCGACCTGAAAAGACATGTTGGCATTGGGGACCGTATACTTGATCCACATATCGCGCAATTCGATTCCCCGCTCGCCCGCCTCTCCTTCAGCCAGATCGAAATCGAATTCCGCCTGCCAGTCGTTATAAAAAGAGGTTTTCATCGCGAAGACCAATCTGCGAAAATGGGTGCCGTTGCTCATCTCGTTTTTGCTGCCAAAATAAAATGCGCCGTCAAACTGGATGCGCGAGTCGAACCAATACAGAAACGATTTGTCTTCACTCTCGAACAACAGCTTGCCGTTGCGGACTTCCGTACCGAGCGGAATCTTGTTGTCTCCACCTGGCACTTTGGCGTCCTGTGCCGTCAGCACAGCGGCGAACAGCAAGAACAGGGCCACCGTAAACTCAAACAAATGGTTGCGTTTGTTCATGATCACTCCTCTCGTTTTTTTAATGGATGGTGGTGAATTTGACGGTTGTCGGTTATAGATTCAGTTTTGGGAAAAACAGCCGGCCGACTGATCGGAGAATAGACAGACGAGTCCCAGGGTTGGTGAAAAATCGGCGACCACATCTCTTTCACCCCAAGCGCCTGGTTAATTTCAGCCGGCAGAGTTGCTGTCGGGCTGTTGCCGTTCTCGGCATTTACCTCTTGTCGTTGCTCAGCCGGGACGGTTGTCTTCAGAATCACGGGCTGTTCAAAAACATTCTGAACAAAAAACAAGGCGACGAATGTGCATGCGGCGGCCACGACCGGGGTGAGAATCCAGCCCAGGGCAATTTTGCCCAGCAGTTTATAATTCACTCCCCTGCCTCCCTTGATGATGCCGACTCCCAGAATTGCGCCGATGATGGCCTGTGAACTCGAAACCGGCACCAATGGCAAGGTGGGCAGGTGAAGAGACTGCATAAACACTTTTAAACCTTTTGACGCAAAAATGAGCAGCACCATAGAATGGGCCAGGACCACGATCAGCGCCAGGACCGGGGTAAGCTTAAAGATCACATTGCCCAATGTATCCATCATGCGATAGGAATAGGTAAAAATGCCGACCGCAATCGCCAGTGCGCCCAACAGGAACAGCTGCTGGGTGCCATGAAAAGTAGTGATGCCGAACAAGTCGATATTGCTGAATGGCGAAGCGGATACGAATACACCCATCACGTTGGCGATGTTGTTGGCGCCGAGGCCATAGGAACCCAGGGCACCGACCACAATCAGTCCAGCCCTCGTATAGGCATCGCGTTGCAGCATGTGAATCGGGGCTTTGTCCAGGTATTTTTTGAAAAGGAGATAGAGCGCCATGGCAAACAGCGCCGAAATTAAAGGCGACATGACCCACGTGGCCACAATTTTTCCCAAAATGTTATAGTCCGTGGATGAGTGGGTAAAAAAATTCCAGCCGACGATGGCACCGACGATGGCCTGGGTGGTCGATACCGGCAAATTGGTTCGGGTCATGAATGCCACGGTAACCCCGGCCATGAGTGCAACGGTGAAGGATCCGGCCATGGCATTGACCGCTCCCAGAGCGGTCAGAGTTTTGGTGGTGCCGTGACCGCCAAAAACCGCTCCAAGAATCACGAACAGGCTGGCGATGCAAGCGGCCGTTTTAAATCTGACCATACGCGATCCTACCGCGGTGCCGAACACATTCGCTGCATCGTTGGCACCCAGCGACCACCCCAGGAAAAGACCGCTCAACAAAAAAAACCAGATCATGATCAACAGCTCTTAGACGTAACGTTTGATGGTTGCAATGGACAGACGGTCACAAACATCCTCAGCTTCTTCAGCGATCAGCTCAACGTGATAAGCAAAATAGCGCAGGTGAATTTTATGGCTCAAACGCAGCTCACGGCGGAATACTGCGCGTTTGTATTTCTCTGCTGTCTTGTTGGTTTCTTTGCGGTAAAACAAAACCTTGTTGACGTTGTCGCGCACCATCGCCAGGTCGCGGAAATAGGCGCGGATGGCTTTCACCATGCCATCCACGGTCGCGATGGCATATTCCGCCAGGTCGCTGTAAAGCGGATCCAGATCGTCGGGAATGTCCGGGATTTCGACGGAAATTTGCATCAGCGTTTCAGCGATCCGGTTCAACACCTTGTCCGAGCTTTCCAGTAAGCCCAACACATCGCCGCGCGACTCGGGGATGAGAGTGTGCGAATAGAGGCTGGTTTCGATGTGCCGACGCAAGTCGTCGCACTTTTCTTCCATCGCGCAGAGTTCCTGCAACCGCGTTTCAAACTCGTCGAGTCTTCCCTGCAGATAAAACCTGATGCCTTGTTTGAACAACAGCCCGCCCTGGATCAGAACATCATAATACTCGTCGATCTGCGCTTCAAGTTGCTTGTGTTTCATGAAAAAGAGTGACATGATCAACCTTTGCTGAATGAAATCCTCAGAATAGATCAAACACACCATGCGGGGTGATGCCAAGAGTTCTGAACCAGGTTTCGCCGGCGATGATGATCAGCACCCAGGCGATCACCATCATCGTAAAACCAAAACGAAACGCATCTCCGAGGCTGTAGCGGTCAGTTTCGTAGAGCAGGGCTGCTGGTTTGCTGTTGAAAGGCAACACATAGACATGCTCGATCAAAAATGCAACCGGCAGCGCCAGACTCAGCACGCTGTAGCCAAAACGAGTCGCAACTCCGATGGCGATGGGGATAAAGATCATTGCGCGCATGGTTTTTGACTGGAATACGAGCGCGCTGAAGAGCATAACGCCGGTCAACAACAGATAGAGAATCCAAAATGGAGTGTTGTCGCCGATACCGGCATGGTCAAAAAAAGCATTGACACTGATAGAGGGCAGATCGGTTGCCGAAAGGCCTGCTCCCAGCGTGTAGGCGCCTGCCGAGAAGAGCATGAGATGCCATGGAATATCTACCTCGTTCCAGTTGAGGATGCCGATGCGCGGCAACAGGGCGATGATGGCACCGACAAACGCCACAGCGGTTGGGCTGATGCCGTGGATGCGATCGGTTGCCCACATGGTGAGGATGGCGATAAAGATGACAACCGCTTTGATCTCCTGAACATCCACCCGACCGAGTTTCTGGTATTCCTCGCGCAGCCGCTGCATGCCGCCCTCGATCTGCGGCAACCGCTTTTCCGGCGACAACGGAAAAAAGACCTTCATCGCCAGAAAATAACCGAGCAGCATGGTGCCGATGACGATCGGCAGCATCGCCACCATCCAGTCAGAGAAAAAGACTTTGCTGCCGATCGCACCGCTGATCAGGGCAACGGCCAGCAAATTGGCGCCAGAGCCGGTCATGAAACCGCCGGCACCGATATTGATCTGGAAAAGATTCTGCAAAACAATGCTGCGGCCGAAATTGTTGCGGCCCTCCCCTCCCTGCGCGCCATAGATAGCGGCGATCACCATAAAAATCGGCAACAGGATAGCCGCTTTGGCGGTCGTGGCTGAGATAAAAGCCGACAGGACCAGATTGATCACGATAAAACTCAGAAAAATAAAGCTCGCGTTCTTGCCAAACTTGAGGATGAACCAGAGCGCAAAACGCTTTGCCACTCCCGTGGTCACCAACATGCTCGCCAGCACGAACGACATGATGTTGAGCCACATCACTTCGTGTCCCAATTGAGCGTAAGCTTGTTTTTCGCCCAACACACCGCTGAGTACCAGAGAAATGATGAGAATCAGCGAGGTCAAATAGTTGGGGATGGCTTCTGTGACCCAAAGAATAAGACTGGCCAAAAAGATGCCCAGCATGAGTTCGTTGCTGCGGGTAAATCCCAGTGACCCCAGCTTGTCGTAAGCGGTTTTGGCCGGTTCCGAAACCAACTGGGTCGGATCGATATCCTGCAGGAACGCCAGTTTGATCAGAAAACCAAAGAGAATAAATGCAGCAACAGCCAGAAATGGGCCGGACAGGGCAAGCCATTTCTCAAACCGGGTCTTTTGCCGTTTCGGCAACCGCTCGATGCGGTAATTTGTCATATCCAGAGGATCGTAGGGTGTCATGGCATCCTTTTGGGTTTCAGGCCCCGTCGAACTGATTTCAGATCATGCCAGATGGAAACAGAGGGGATAAAAATTTTGCGACAAATTCGCCCTGCCGGATAGGCCGTCGGATCGGATGCAGGAGCTGCTCGATTTGCCTTTGCCCTTATGCTTTATGACTCACCAGCGGGTATACGGCTTTTTCATCAACATGGCGTTGTAGTACTTTTCATCGCCGGTGACCTCTTTGCCCAGCCAGGAGGGTTTGTCAAAGGAATCTTTCTCATCGGTCAATTCGATTTCGGCGACGATCAAACCCTGATTTTCACCGTGAAATTCATCCACTTCGAACACAAATTTCCCTGCTTTGATCTGATAACGGGTTTTGTCGATCACACCGGGTTCACAGAGTTTCATCAATTCCTCTGCCTCTTGCAGCGGGATCTCTCTTTCCCATTCAAAGCGACTGGCGCCGGAAGCATTACCAATCCCCTTGATGGTAAGATAGCCTTTATCGCCCTTGACCCGCACCCGGACTGTTCGTTCGGGCACCGAAGAGAGATAACCCTGAATGATGCGCACCTTTTTATGGGCCTGATGAGCGAATTCCCCTTTGACCAAAAATTTGCGTTCGATTTCCTTTGCCATAAAGATCGCCTCGTTGTTGGATTTACAATTTCACCCGATAGAACGATGATTCGGCCAATGGCTCCATACCGATGACTCGCTTGATGGCGAGCAGATAATTGACATTCTCGTAATCGCTCAAAGCGACCATTTTTTTTGCCGCGAGGATGGCGTCGATATCCACTGACTCCAGATTGGCGGTCATGATTTTGGCGCCATTGATATAGACATCGGCCAACTCGGCGATGCAACCGTTGATGGTAAAACCCATTCGTCGCTTGAAGACATTGACTGCCGCCAGATCAGGATGCGGTTTGATGATCTCATCGATGTATTGCGACAGAGTATAGACATCCCGTTTCAAGTCCGGCATCGTCACACCAAAGGCCGGAAAGACCTCCTTGCGGATCACCTCGACCGACATCGGGAATTCGCCCTTCATACGCGGATTCCATTGCTCCAGCCCCTTTTGATTCTGGACAAACACCTTGATGTCCATCAAATTGTTGCGAATTTTGCAGTTGTTCTCATTGTTGCCGGCAGACATGATGTAGATTTCCAGGCTCTCGCGGATTTGCTCGACCGGGCCAAGTGCCCGCATCTTTTGCTCAACGATGCCGAAATTTTGCGCAAAGGCGCGGAATTCGAAACGAGGTTTGATCTCTGCCATAGACGCTCCTTCTTTAAGTTGCTGCTTCCAGCGCAAATTCCATGCCACTGGTGGGACAGTCTAACTCCTTTATTTTTAGCCGTTGATCCGACGAAATTTCGTCAAATCAACCGTTAATTCACAATCGAACCGACGAAATTTCGACAATTATCTTGACTTTTCACCTTGTTCTGCGCTATATTAATAAAAAATGCAGATGAAATCTCCTTTCGCCATTCTTATCTCAGGCCTCTCGCTGCTCTTCATCGCTCTCAGCGCGCTGATCTATCGCTCGATCATGGACATCAGTTCAGTCGACACCGCCGTACCATCCTTGGCTGAAAGCAACGGCGATAGAGCGGTAAAAGACACAGTCTATGTCGGCGTGATCTCCCGTTTTTCTCCCAACCTGATCTATGAAGGCTATCAGCCGATCATGGACTATCTCAGCGACGCCACGCCCTATCAATTTGCCTTGCGCTTGAGCAGCTCGTATGAAGAAACCATTTCGCAACTCGATCGCGGCGACATTCAGGCAGCATTTCTGGGGACTTTTCTCTACCTGCAAGCGCGCCAAAGCCATCCCATCAAATGCCTTCTCAAGCCTCTCAACAGTCAATTCCAGCCCTATTTCCATTCGGTGCTGGTTACCCGCGCCGACAGCCCGATCCAGTCGATCGCCGATCTGGCCGGCAAACGGCTGGCGCTGCCCTCACCGCTCTCGTTTTCCGGCAATTGGGTGCTGAAAGTGGCTCTGCAGGAACATGGACTCAGGGCAAGCGACCTGGACTCGGTGCACTATTTTGGATTTCACCACACCGTCATCTATGAGGTGTTGCGCGGCAATTTCGATGCAGGGGCAGTCAAAGACCGGGTCGCCGAGGAGTTCACCAACAAAGGCATCCGCATTCTCGCAGTCTCAGATCCAATCCCCGGTTCTCCGATAATCGTCAAAAGCGATCTGGATTCCACCATCAGCAACGCGATGAAAACAGCGCTGCTCAAAATCGACATTCGCAATCCGGAGGATAAAAAAATAGTCAAAAATTGGGATCCGGAATTTTTCTTTGGATTTACCATCGCGCAGGACACCGATTATGACCAGATGGAATCCATTTTGACTGCTTCCGAGGAGCTGCCGTGATACAGATGAAGAGCCTGAAGACACGCATCCTGATTTTTCTCGGTTTGTTGATCATCATCCTGCTGATATTGATTTCGATCAGCGTGCTGTATCAATGGCGATCATTGATTGTGGAGAACCAGCGGCGGAACGCTCTATCGATTGCACAAACCTTTTCCCTCTACATTCTCGATGCGTTGATTTACCAGGAGAGCGGTCTGCTGCAAGCCGAGGGTCTTATCGAAAACCATATTCACAATTTTATGGCAAAAAACGACCAGGTTAAATTCATCGAGCTTTATGATCAAAACGGTCATGCCGTTGTTCGCAGCGATTACAGCAATATCGATCTGGAAAACGAAAAGACCGGAAAACTTCTTGTCGATCCGGCGGAATCGGCTTTGACTATTTATCAATCTGAAATTTACGGCTGGATCCTGGAGGTCAAACTGCCTTTGCAGATCCACAGCAAGTCGTGGGGACTGCTCAGGATGGGGTTCGATGCCGATACGATGCGCCATAAACTCAACCAGCTCTTCTTTACCCTCTTTTCATTCACCATCCTCTTTATTGCGATTGTGATGACGGCGATCTATTTTCGCATCGACCGTTTGACCCGATCGTTGAGCCAGCTTGTCGCTGAAATGAACGACTTTGATCTGAACAACATGGCCCCCATGCAGATGCCGGCCAGTGACGACGAAATCGGTTTTCTCGTGACCAATTTCGAAAAAATGACCAACCGTCTCCGCCAATCCAGGAAACAGCTGTTGCAAGCGCAGAAACAGATGCACCAGGCCGAAAAATTGGCGTCCATCGGCAGATTGGCTTCCGGCGTTGCGCACGAAATCAACAACCCGCTGCACGGCCTGAAAAGCTGCCTCTATGCCATCGAAAAAGAACCGCACAACCTGCCGCAAATGGTGCGCTACTTGGCGCTTGCCAATGAGGGGATCGACCACATCGCCCTCATCGTGCAAAAGCTCCTGGGATTTTCCCACCAGCAAGCCAAACAAGTCACCAAAATCAATTTGAATGAACAGATCAACATGGTGCTGTCGCTGCTGCAATTCCGGATCGAGCAAAGCCGGATCCTGCTCGAAATGCACCTGGAGAGCCAGTTGCCCCTTATCGAAGCCGATCCGCATCTCATCCAGGAAGTGCTGATGAATCTGCTTCTCAACGCGTTGGACAGTTTTGAGGCGGATGGCAAGATCACCATCACCACCGCAACTGAAAACGACCATACCATTGGTTTTACAATCGCCGATACCGGCTGCGGAATTGCAGATAAAAATCTCGACAAGATATTCGACCCGTTTTTTACCACCAAGGAGGAGGGCCGTGGGACCGGTCTCGGTTTATCCGTCACTCTCGGCATCGTCGAGATGCATGGCGGTGCGATTCAGGTACAGAGCACCGTCGGGATCGGCACCTCCTTCCAGGTCACACTACCGATCGAGGAAAACCGATGAAGATACTGTTGGTTGAAGACGACAAGATGTCCCGCATTGCCTTGAGCGACACCCTGAAAAAAGAGGGGTACAATGCGATTGCATGCGAAAATGGCAACGAGGGGCTCGAATGGCTCGAAGAGGATCATTTCGAAGTGGTGATCACCGATTTGCGGCTGCCCGATATAAACGGACTGGAAATCGTCAAGACCGCCAGGGAGAAGAACAAAGAAAGCACGGTCATCGTCATCACCGGCTACGGGACAGTCGAAACAGCGGTAACAGCGCTGAAACTCGGCGCCTACGACTATTTGACCAAGCCGTTTGCGCCGGATAAACTGCTGAGCATGTTGAAAAACATCAGGCAATTGCATGAAATCCTGCATGAAAACAAGCAATTAAAAAAACGCATTACCCGTTATGAAGATCGGGAAATCATCGGCAATTCAACCGTCATGCAAAAATTGGTCGCAACCCTGCGCTCAGTTGCGATCACCGACCACACCGTCATGATCAAGGGCGAAAGCGGAACCGGCAAAGAGCTGGTGGCGAGATTTCTGCACCAATTCAGCGAACGCCACAAGGGACCCTTCATCGCCATCAACTGCGCGGTTTTGCCGGAGAGCCTGCTCGAGAGCGAGCTCTTTGGTCATGAAAAAGGCGCCTTCACCGGCGCTTTCAGGCGTCATCAAGGTTACATCGAACGGGCGCACGGGGGGACGCTGTTCATCGACGACATCGACGATTTGCCTGTCCATTTGCAGGTCAAATTGCTGCGCGTCTTGCAGGAACGGGAGATTCAACCGATCGGCGGCCAGCAGACCATTCCGGTGGATTTTCGCGTGGTTTGCGCGACCAAAATCGACCTGGGCAAAATGGTGAATCAAGGACAGTTTCGCGAAGACCTCTATTACCGTTTGAATATCCTCACGATCGACCTGCCGCCGTTGCGCGAGCATATCGAAGACCTGCCATTGCTGATCGACCATTTCATCAAAAAATACCAACACAGCGAAAAGGATTTGCAGATCAACCGTGAGCAGATGCAAAAGATGATGGGCTATCATTGGCCAGGCAATGTGCGTGAATTGGAGAATTCGGTTCAGCGGATGCTGGCATTGCCGCAAAATGTCGATTTGCTGCAATTTCCGTCTGAACAGCCCGGCGCAGCACAAAAAAAACCGTTCGAATCATCGGCGGACAAAATGACCGCATCGATCCCGCCGTTCGATGAGTACATGAACGCACACGAGCGCGAAATCATTCAGCGGGCTATGGCGAAAACCGGCAACAACATCAGCGCCGCCGCCAGACTCTTAAAACTGCCGCGCACCACCCTGAAGAGCAAGCTGGATAAATTCAATAGCCAGAGAGATCCAATCGCTTCATCGAATAGGTAGAGCCTGAATCGATTCCAGATATCGATGCCATAACAGGATCATATTCTCCTTTAGAAATGGGAATAGTTAGTTTAAAGAATGGCTCTTCCAAAGCAAAACAACACCTACCCATGCCACCGGCAACCTCGACAGAGCGTTGATTTTCAGCATCGCCCGTTGCCGGCAGTTTCGTCTTGCGAGTTTTTATAAGAAGCGCTATCTTTTCGATGATGTTCCTTGTTTGGCACCACGAAAACAAGCAACTCAGGTTGGCAAACAAAGAAGAGCTGATGCACAGCATGCGCTGCAATATTGGCTTGTCTTGCAAGGCAGTATGAATATAACCGAGAAGGAATTTGTTTAATATCCAGACTCTCATTCCAATAGCCCTATCACCCGGATTCGGAACGCAGGACCGGATCTCTCAGAAAATCAATCGGATAGCAATATACCAAGCGTTACCTGGATTCGGTGCGAAGCACCGAATCCCCAATAAACACAGTAAGGTATTTGCACCAAGCGAGTGGAAATGGTTCTTGCTGCAAATGTAATAAAAAAAATATAATAGATTTTGGTGGATTCTGTTGACACAGAATCCGGGTGTTAGAAATGCTCTTTTCATAACCGGATAAAGAATACGCGCCGGATGCTTTTTGAATCGGTTAACACTGAATCTGGGTATCAAACTGGCTAATTATTAAATCAGTCCTGGCTTGTTGGCCTGTTTTGTGTGTCGACAGAATCCCCAAAAGGCAACAGATTGATTAACTGCTCTTTGTGGTTCGACATCTTTTGTTTTGCAGATAACCAACAGCTTGTCCGAACGGGAAATATGGCGGTTTACAGCCGATCCAGGCTTTTGCCGCTTTGCAGTTAGCGGTTTGGTAAATTTTTCGGTTTACAGAACAAAAAAGATTTGTATTTTGTCTATAAATTTTGTAAAAATATTTAATTTAACCGGATGACCTCTATGGCAAAGATTAAAAAGATCAAAGACCTATTTTGGCGTCATGAAGAAACTCGGCCTGAGGATCTTGCCCCTGCATCTGTCGGCGATCTCGATCCGCTGACCTTTCCTGTGACGCCGCCCTTGCCGACACCAGCCGATGTCGATTCGGAATTCTATCGCGCCATCGAAAAAGAGTTGGCCAAGACGACGCCGGCGGAATTTGCCGAATTCCACAACCAGATGTCGGTGATCAATGAAAAGTTCACCAATCTGGATGAAACGACCCGCTTCCAGTTGGCTTTTCATGCTGCCCAGACGGCACTCAAGGCGCGCAGTCACAGCCTGACTCCTGCGGCCTTGGTAAAATCGATTACCGAGATCGAGAAGACGCTGGAAAGCGAGAAACGTGAATTCAACGCCCAAAACGATCATGGCTACCAGGCAAACCAGGCGGCGGTGCAACAAAAAGTTCAGCAGATGAGCCAGGGAATCAAAGATCGTGAAGCCCGCCTGCAAACGCTGCAAAAGGAAATCGATTCATTTCTGTCGGCGAAAAGTGCAGAAAAGAAAAAACTCGAAGACGAGCGCGCCCAGCTGATCTCGCAGAGAGTGGTTGCTGAGGGCGAGATCAATCAGTTGCAGCAGAAAAAAAACGAGCGCGAAACCCAATTCCATGCTGCTCTGGAAGCGCATCGCCGCAGGCTTGTCGAGCTGAAAGCCAAACTATCAGAACATTTGGCAAATATCAAGTAACCCTGGAGCCCGGTCAGCGGACACCAGCACGAATTATTTGGAGGATAAAAAATGACTGAACTGCCAACCCTGCCAGGTGCCGATAAAGTGAGCACATTTATTTCAAAGCAACAAAAGCACTGGGGGAATTTTGGTGCGTTGATCGTTCTCGGATTGCTGGCGGCAGCCGCATATTTCGCGCTTCCCCATTTGATCGCCCTGTTAAACCTGGCCATCACCGCCACGAGCAAGATGATCGTCCTGGGTATTCTGGTCGGCCTGGCGGCGATCCTCTGGTTTGTCTTTACGAGCAAAAAGTTCCGCGCCATCCTTTGGTATTTGCGGGCGAAATTCTATCGCTGGTTCACTTCGCTGATGATCAAATCGAATCCGCTCGACATCATCTATGCCTATGTGGACGAATATCTGAGCGAAAAACTCAATACGATCAGCGGTGCAGCTGACAATGTTTTCGGCATTCGCAACGAGATCAAAAACAATATCGAAAACTACCAATCCCAGATCAAGGAGCGGATCAAACAAGCCGATGCGTTGAAAGATCGGTTTTACAAGAGTGACAAATGGATAGATGAAGACAAACGGTTTCAATTTCAAAAGATCAGCAGCGAAGCCGGCATGCTGCAGAGCAATCTGAACAAATCCGAAAAACGGTTTGAGCGGGCCGAGAAATATTGTGACATCATGAAAAAGATGCAGCAGGCCTTTGAGTTTTATCGCGACAAAACCAAATTTTTCGCCGACACCCTGTCAGCCGATTATCGCGAAGCGCAGGCCATGGCCAAGGCGACCCAGGCCACATCCAGCGCCCTCGGCGGCGACGCCCGTGTCGATATTTACGAACAGTCGGTCAAATATGTGCAGAATCAAATCGCGCTGTTCACCGGCCAGGTGGATCGGTTTATGGAAGTCGCCCCGCAGTTCATGGCTGAATCAGAGATCCACGACATGGTCAGTGAAGATGCGATGATGAAAACGCTGGATCAATGGGATGAGGCGACTCAGCAGTTGATGGAACAGGCGGAAAACATCGGCAAAGCCGGGCAGGCCTTGTCGAGCGGAGATACCAATCAAGCCGTTGCCATCGTAATCAGCGGTGAACAGAAGCAACTCGTGCCGGTGCAGGTTGGAAGCAGCGCGGAGCAAAAGAAAAAATACGGCTGGTGATTTTATACTAGGAGAGAACAATGGCAGATCCATACGAAGGCAAATCAAAAGGGGGCTTGACTCCCTTTGCAAAGATCCTGATCGGCCTCATCATCATCGCGCTGGTGGGATTTTTCGGCTGGAAATACCTTCCCGTCGGCGGAGTCGGCGATGAGCTGCGCGTCCATCTGGTGACCTATTCCGGCATGGCCCCCGGACCCTACTTTAACAAGGGATTGTCTCCCAATCCCGAGTCGCGCTATCTGCAAGATTACGATTTAAAGGTCAAATTTACGGTTATGGATGTCATTCCGGACGCCATTCAAGCTTGGAAAGCCGGCAAGTTGGATGTTATCGTCCTGACCGTCGATTCTTATCCGATCGGGCTGCAGGAGCTGTTGTCCTTCAATCCGCGTATTTTTTACTTGACCGACAAATCCCAGGGTGCAGACGTCATTCTCGCCTCGGCGGATGTCAAATCGGTCGGCGACCTCAGAGGCAGAAAGATCGGCTATGTGCCCGGATCGCCTTCGCAGTGGTTGTTGTTGAACATCCTCAAGGCTGCCGGCATGACCATGCGCGATGTCCAGGGAATCGAGTTCCAGGAAGTGCCGCAGGGGTTCAAAGCGTTTGAAACCGGACAACTGGATGCCGTGGTTGGCTGGTCACCGGATGACATCTCGGTGCGCAAAAACGTTCCCGGCTCTTATATCCTGAAAAGCACCCAAGAGGCATCTGAAATGCTGTTCGGCATCATGTTCACCAGCCAGGATCTCATCGACAAGCGCCCTGATGACCTCAAGGCCTTTCTCGAAGGGTGGATGAAAGGCGCGGCCGAGCTGAATGCCAGCCCCGCGGCCAAGGCCGAGGCGGCAAAAACAATGACCGCGGCTTACAGCGGCACGACCGAGGAGTATTGGCTGGAAACCTTTGACAAGGTCCGCTTTGCCACCCACGGCGACAACCTGGCTTTTTTTGGCCTCAATCCCAATTATAAAGGTGTGACCGCGGAAATGGTCTATGATGAAGCGTGCAAAGCCTATCAGGAGCTCGGTTTTGCTTCACCGAATCTGCCGCGCTGGCGCATGGTTTCGAGCGTTGCCACGATCAACTCGATCTCGTTGACCGGCCCGGAGCATCTGGCCCAGGCACCGGCGACCTTTACCCCGCCGACGAGCAGCATGTTGAATCAACCGGCGGTGGCGACCAAACTCGTGCACATCAACTATGATTTCGATTCGGCACAGTTAAGACCTGCAGAAAAGCTGAAACTGAAAAATGAATACGGCCAGATCGTGGCGATGAACGCCAATTCGCGTTTTCGCATCGTTGGCCACACCGACAACATCGGTGACCGCGATTACAACATCCGCCTTTCGCGGTCAAGAGCGCGCGCCATCGTCGATTTCTTCGTCGAAACCTATGGCTTGAGCCGCAACCAATTCGTCTATGACGGCAAAGGGCCGGATGAGCCGATCGCTCCGAACGACAGCGAGGAGAATCGCGCGCTTAACCGCCGGGCCGAGTGCTCGTTGCTCTAGATATCATTGACCAGGAGAAAACCGTGTCGTCTTTATTCGAGTTGCGCGGGAGCCTGCCAAAATCCACCCGCATCAAGATCGGTTTGATCGGTCTGGTGGCGATCATCCTGGTGTGGTGGCTGGTGGTTGCTCTGAAAATCGTCAATCCCAAAATCATACCGTCACCTTTTGCCATTCTCGGCTCTTTGCCGGAACTGGTGCAGCGCGATCAGTTGTTTCGCCATTTGTCGCTGACTATTTTTATGAACATGGTGAGCTGGATCGAAGGCGTGGCGATCGCCCTGCCGATCGGCTTTTTGATCGGACTCTACCCGTTGTTCGGCGCTCTGTTCGGCGGTTACATTCAAGCCACCCGCTACATTCCACTGACCGCGACGATCGTCCTGTTCATGGCAGCGTTCGGCATCTATATGTTTATGAAGGTACAGTTCCTGACGTTTGCGATTCTGGTCTATTTGATCACCGCGGTGGTCTTTCGGGTTCAGGAAATACCGCAAATCTATGTCGACGCCACCAAAACACTGGGCGCCAGCAAATGGCAGATCATCAAAACCGTATTTATCCCACAGGTTCTTTCGCGGGTATCGACCGATTTTATCAACATCGTCGCCATCAGCTGGACCTATGCCATCTATGTAGAGCTGATCAACAAACAGGAAGGCGGCATCGGCGCATTGATCTACAATCTTTACTTTCGCATGAACGAAACCGAAAAACTCTATGCGCTGATCCTGATTATGGTTGCGGTGGGCTTTTTGTTCGACCAGCTGTTGCGCCTGCTCGACCGAGTGATCTTTCGCTTCAAATACAGTTGACCGACAACCATCTGGGTGAGACGATGCAAAATACCAATCTGCCGGATATCATCGAACTGCAGGACATCTGCACCAGCTATGATGGAGGCAAGACTTTCATCATCAGGAACATGAACCTGTTGATCGAGGATATCCCGGATAAAGGCGAATTTGTGGTCGTGCTGGGCAAATCGGGCTGCGGCAAGACCACTGTGCTGAAATACATCGCCGGACTGATGAACCCCTATTCCGGCCGAGTTTTGATCCACGGCAGGGATCGCTCGAATTCGGTGCCCATCTCCATGGTGTTTCAGGAGCCCTCTGCCCTGGAGCACTATACGGTGCTGAAGAATATCATGCTGCCGATGCTGTACCGCCATGTGCCGGAACGGGAAGCAGCAGAACGGGCGATGAACATGATCAAAGCCGTTGGCCTGGAGGGCCACGAGCACAAATACGCCAAATTCGGCAAACTCTCAGGCGGGCAATTGCAGCGGGTGGTGATCGCCCGCAGCCTGATCGCCAATCCCGGCATCATCCTGATGGATGAACCGAACCGCGGGCTGGACAACGATACCGCGCTGCAAATTGATTTGCTGGTTGCCAACCTGTGGCAGCAGCTGCAGTCGACGGTGATCCTGGTCACCCACAACATCGAGCAAGCGGTATTTTTGGGGACCAAGATCTACATCATGGGCGGCAAACCGGCCAGCGTCGTCAAAGAGTATGACGTCGATCTGCCCTTTCCGCGCAACCGCGAAACCAGAAGGACCGCTCAGTTTTTGCAGTTAAAAAATACGGTTGAAGACTTTATGTTCAGTATCTAGGTCCGATTGCAGGGTCCAGGTTTGCGCTTTTTGCACAATCTTCAAGACCTTCCCCACCATCGCACCATTCTGGTCCAGCATACCTCGGTTGCTGCCGACCCGCGGAGGCTTTTCGCAGCCCGAATTGCCGTTCAGGGACTGTTCATCGAATTAAAGTGCCGATCAGCAAGCTTTGGCTCCAGGCTTTAGCCCAGGGCCATTCCAACAGCCCGATCGGTAAAATGGCGGGATCTGCTGACGCAAACCCCATCTGCATAATTTTACGAACCGCGAACCTCAGCCAATTAATTTCCCAGATTTGGTGTTAACCGAATCAAAAAATAATCAATCGCTTATTCTTTATGCGGTTGCGAGAAAAGCGCTTTTCACCCTTTGTATGGTGCTGTCAGATTGATTTTCTGTAGGATTCGGTGTTGCGCACCGAATCCAGGAATTTCAGCATTTGAACTCGTGCACATCCGGATCCTGGATAAGCAGAGCGTAGAATTGCTCGAAAGCCGCAGGTGTACCGTAGGCCTCCAGATTGACGAGCAAGTGGCCCTTGCTCTTGACGATTTTGCGATGGGTTATGCGCAATCCGGATTGTTGCAGCACGATCATCAGTTCCTGCAATTTTTCTTTTTTGGGCGGCAGCAGGATTTCATAAGTGCGGGTTTCGCGCACCAAATCGATGCGCCGTTCGAGAAATGGAAAGATCCACAGCACCGCCATAACCAACGCGAGCGCCAGGACGGCGAGCAGGAATTGACCGCCGCCAATCGCCATTCCGATGGCGGCAGTCATCCAAATTGTGGCAGCGGTGGTCAGGCCCATGATTCTGCCCCGGTCGCGGAGGATGACGCCGGCGCCGAGAAAACCGATGCCGCTGACGATGCCCGCGGCAATGCGCCCCGGGTCACCGACGGCGGCAAAGCGCGGTGACATCATGGTAAAAAGAGTAGCGCCAAGGCAGATGAGGATCAACGTGCGAAATCCGGCCGACTTGTCGCGAAATTCGCGTTCGACGCCGATCAACCCGCCTGCCAGACACGCGAACAAGAGCTTGAGGAGATCCAAGATTTCAATAGACATATTTCACCTTTTAGAAATTGGTCACCTGGACAAGGAGAAACAAAAGCCCGATGAGCAAAAATTCGAGGTTGTCGTTGAGTTTTGTCAGGATATCATTAGTGTTCTGTCGTCAGACGGGACACTGCTTGAATGGGTATGAGTGATAAAGTCTGAAATCTCTCGTCGGTGTGCGCCCTGTTCGGGAGCGCGTTAAAAATGGTAGAAATGCAGAACCCATCGGCAGGCAGTCAGCTGCAAAACGGCTGTTCATGACGAGGAGACGCAAAAACAGAAGCGGTTTGAAAATCGGCTCACCAGGGAACCGACCGCTCATCCCCTGCTGTTTAATTTGTTCTTGACCTGGTCAATCGAACAACCATTTATCTTATGTTTTGCTGTTGCGCGCCCAGAGCGATTCGAACGCTCGACCTACGGATTAGAAGTCCGTTGCTCTATCCAGCTGAGCTATGGGCGCGTTTTAGTTTTTTAAAGACTTACAGCATCTAACTTCTTAGATGCATGTTCCAAAGTGACAAATAGGTGACAATCAGAAAAAACACCTTTCAGATTATTGACTTGACGCCTCTTATGAGCTTGAGCGAGATGAGCATACCGTTCTACCATCTTCATTGAACTGTGCCCCAGGATTTCCTTCAGTGCAAGTACATCACCACCGTTCATGATGAAGTGGGATGCAAATGTATGGCGCAGATCATGAAAACGGAACTCATTGATCCCCGCTTTTCGAAGCGCCGTCTCAAAAGGCTTCTTCACCGATTTCAGCGGGTTACCTCTCTCTCCGATGAAAACATACTCTGTGTGATTCCCTCTGATCAATTCCAGTATTTCCACCAAGTCATCGCTAATGGGAACCAATCGCGATTTGCCGTTCTTTGTCAGAACAAGCTCGATGTAAGGATCGAGAACATTGTTGATGAAGACCTGGTCCCATTTGAGAGTTAAGAGTTCTGAGAGTCGCATTCCTGTGTATAACGCAGTAAACACGATGGGCCTCAGATAATCATTGCAGGAATTCAGCAATCGCGCCATCTCTTCTTTGGAAAGGTAACGGGATCTGCCAGGCGGTTCTTTGAGAAAATCAATTTCTGATACCGGATTCTTTTTCGCATCTCCCCACCGCATCGCAAGATTGTACATTCGTTTTAAACATGCAAGCTCGCGGTTAATCGTGGCATTGGCAATATTCTGAGCCTTGCGATGTAGCACGTAATCTTCGATGTCACCCGGTGCTATCTCCCGGAGAGTCTTTCCGGAAAAGAATTTTAACAAAGTTCTTGCAGAGAGGTTGTCCCGCTTTTTGCTCTTTAAGTGACGCCGTCTGTCAAGGAACGTTACTACGAAGTCATCGATGCGAGGGTTCTTGCGGTGTTCAATTAAATCGTGTTCTCCATTTAAAACCTGATTTCGAATTTTCTCCTGAACCCGCAATGCCTGTGTCTTTGTAGCGCCTCCTAAACCTCGGTATCGTATGCCATCGTGCATAAAGTCATACTGCCAGGCAAC
>JAKQNP010000019.1 GCA_029565675.1 bacterium | reverse complement strand
AAGTCAACCTCAAAAAAAGGCATGTTTGAGTCTCAATCCCACATTTCCTATCAGGTCTATTTCAATTATTTGAGCAAACCGTTGACCTAAAATTAGATCAAAAAACGGTCTCAATCCCACATTTCCTATCAGGTCTATTTCAATCTACCGCAGTCAACTGAACTGGAATGGTGAGAAAACGGGGAACGGTCTCAATCCCACATTTCCTATCAGGTCTATTTCAATGTCGTGAAATACCGCGAATTGACGCAGACCGATTTTCTGGAGTCTCAATCCCACATTTCCTATCAGGTCTATTTCAATCCCGCTGGCGCCAGAAACGGTGCCTGACGAAACCGATCCTCCGACCGTCTCAATCCCACATTTCCTATCAGGTCTATTTCAATTCACCGGCAATTTGATTTATCGGGAGCCGACCGAAACTGCGAGTCTCAATCCCACATTTCCTATCAGGTCTATTTCAATGCTTTCGCCGCTCTGGAGGGTCGTTACACCTCCGTCGAGTCTCAATCCCACATTTCCTATCAGGTCTATTTCAATCCAATCTTTTCGAAGCCGATCTTCGCGATGCCGATCTTCGCGTCTCAATCCCACATTTCCTATCAGGTCTATTTCAATGTGTGACCGACGGGTGGGTGCGGGACAATGTCCTGCCGAAGGTCTCAATCCCACATTTCCTATCAGGTCTATTTCAATACATAAAAAAAGCTTGTTATTCTGTTTGCAATCAATACGGTCTCAATCCCACATTTCCTATCAGGTCTATTTCAATAAGATGAAAAACCGTATATGGTACAATTTGGTTATGTTGATGTCTCAATCCCACATTTCCTATCAGGTCTATTTCAATCCGCGTTATTATCTGCAAGAAGATGGTAACCGGGGATTATGTCTCAATCCCACATTTCCTATCAGGTCTATTTCAATGGGCAAAATCTAAATATTTTGGCACTACAACCGGCGCAGATAGCCTGTCTCAATCCCACATTTCCTATCAGGTCTATTTCAATTCGTTTTGAACGCACCTTTACGTACGGACCGAACAAATGGAGGTCTCAATCCCACATTTCCTATCAGGTCTATTTCAATATAGGGTGCGTTGCCTTGACCATGACTGGCACGCTTTGTCTCAATCCCACATTTCCTATCAGGTCTATTTCAATTTTTTTTTTAAAATGAAAGCTGCAACGTTATCGTTTCTGTCTCAATCCCACATTTCCTATCAGGTCTATTTCAATCTGGCTGCTACCCATCAGGCAGCAGCGGAAAGAAAAATAATTGGTCTCAATCCCACATTTCCTATCAGGTCTATTTCAATAGACCATCTTGTAATAATCTGTAATCCTGCAAGTTAGGAACCCCGATATTCCTGACCACAGGCGATTCCTATATCCTTTGGCCGGGTGTCGATTGTTTTTCATCTGGCGTCTCCTCTTTTGTTATTGTTAATTCATGTGTTACAAAAAAATCCTAACCTTGCTGAAAAAAGTGCCAAATTTTATGGCATTAAATTTGCCCAATGGACTAAACGATGTAATAATCCTTGTCCTTGGTCACTTCCCCCTGCCCCCAAATTTTCACTTCTGCGGCGCACGCACGGCAGATACGGTACAACCGGATGCTGTCATTGTCTTTTAATTCAACTTTTTCCAACATGGCCCGCAACTTTGGCAGCTCATCCGGATTAAGGTCAGCCTCAAAGACCGAATACTGCACTCTTGGCCCGAAATCCTTGAGCTTTTTCATCAATCGGCTTCGCGTCCGATCGTCTTCGATATCATAGGCAACGATGATCAGCAAATCATCTCTCTATTCAACGAATTGATGCTATTCCGGTTCCTTGTTCAATCGACTCGGCACGTAAGCCTTTTCATCCATAAGCGCGCGGGCCAATCGGCCGATTTCTTCCTGCAACAGCCGGCGATACTTATTGCTGTTCGGATCCATGCTGGTTTCACCGCGGTAGGTACCCATCAATTTTTCATATTGTTCGAAATACTTTCGTTTGCCGCTTTCCGAGAGATAGATTCCTCCTTGCGGCGGCGGTGAAAAATCAGAATTCGTCAAAATGCCCAGAGAGAACAATCGAACCATCAACCGATCGATCAGCGCGTGGCGGAAAGGTTCCATGATATCCAACGCCAACGCAGGACGTCCATAAACGATTTCGTGATAAAACCCGAGGTAGGGATCGAATCCCGCGCCGTCGAGCAACGACTGCAACTCGCTTGCCAAAACCGTATAGCCAAAGGAGAGAACGGCATTGGCGGCATCCTGCGGCGGACGGCGCGTGCGTTTGGTGAATTTCCACGGAGCAGGAAGCATGCGGCCGAGCAGCTTGAAATAGAGTGCAGACACCGATCCCTCATGGCCGAGCAGCTGAGCCGAATCGCTCACTGCATCGATGCGATCGGCCGCCTGGCGAAAGGCCGCCAATTCATCCAGGGAAAAGCACCCCGGGTGGTTGTGGTTATAGTCGAGCAAAAAATCGTGGGTGGCCAAAAACTTGTATTTCAGAATCATTCGCGCAAAATTTAGGCGATAGCCGGTATCCTTATAGGCATCGAACTGGCGGATCCTCAGCTCGATATTGCGCCCGCCTGGCGGTGTCAACTGGCCGATCAGTTTGCCGGAAAGGCTGTAGATCGCGGTTTCGACTCCGTTGAACAACAACGTGTGCATGGCCTGAGTTGTGATCTGGATATTGCCAAAGAGCATGACGTGCTGCACATCATCGATCGGCAGGTCGATGAGCACATCGTCTTGGCGCAAATGGGTGGTGGTTTTGCGCTCGCGCTGGCGGCAGAAGAGCAAGCGTTTGCCGCTTTTGCGCAACACGGTATTTTGTTGCAAGAGATAGAGAACAGCCATGGCCAGCCCCTATCTGTGGAAAACCCCTCAGCCGGTCCGGGATCGCCATCTGAGCTCGAAATAGCGCTTCAGTGTGAGAGGCGGCGGCAACTCAACGGGCGGCGGCGGTTTTTGTCGCTTTGGCAGCGGTTGATAAAAGTCATCCAGCAAAAATATTGCGCCGAGAAATTTGAAACCGCGATCGAAATCGACAATTTCGGTTTTTTTCGGATTGAGCTTGAGCTGCATTTCTTCGAGCACCATTTCGGTCAGTTCGAGGTTTTGTGCCGCCTCTTCTGGGCTGCGGCTGAGCACGAGAAAATCGTCTGCATAGCGAACCAGCTTGCGGTCGAAATGCATGAGCGTTTCGTCGAGTTCGTCGAGAAAGAGATTGGCGAGCATGGGCGAAACCACGGATCCCTGCGGGATGCCCTTGTCCAGAGCGCGGATGGTTTGGCCGTCATAGACTTCCACCCGGATCCATTTTTCGAACAGATCGACCAGACGCTTGTCGCCGGCAAAGAGCTTGTCGATCTTGGCGAGCAGCCGCTCGTGCGGCACATTATCGAAAAAAGCAGCCACATCAGCGTCGACGGCATAGCGGAAGCCTTGTTTCCGCAATCGGCGGATATTCTCCAGAGCGGTGTGGACGCCGCGGCCTTCCCGATAGGCATGCGAGACCTCCTCGAACTCATGTTCAAAAGCGTCTTTCAGGGCCAGATACGCCGCCGCCTGCGCGACGCGGTCACGCACGGTGGGTACGCTGAGGTAACGGACGCTGCTGCTGTTGCGTTTGGGAACTGGAAAGCGCAGCAGGGGATAGGGCGCATAATCGCCAGAGCGAATGTCATCGACCAGGCTTTGCAGCCGGGCGAATCCGCCTTGGGCGAAACCACGGATCGTTTCACCATCGCTGCCGCGGCAACCGCGGTTATCGCGCACGCGTTCCCAGGCATTGAGCAAATTGGCTGGCGCCAGAATGGATTCGAACGAATCAAGCAAAACCTGGGACACGACACGATATCCTTAAAATAGATGGTCAACTGTTGTCAGGCCAATGTACCACCGGCCAGCGAGGCGCGGAAGCCTAGTTGTTGCACGAGATAGTCATGCATTTTTGTATCGCGAGTCAGGTGGTGCACAAAGCGCGGCGACCAGGTCATCACCGGCACATAGGAACCGTTCTGCAGCTGATACAGCCGCCACAACACGGGTGAAGCGAAGCGACTGTTGCCTTTTGCGTATCCCAATTCATTTTCCTCGTCAGTCTGGGTTTTCAGGGTTGTACCCAACTCAGAGGGGAGCAACCGTTTTTCGCCGCGAAAGCCGTGAATCCTGGATTGCAGGCTTTTGCGTGTGTTTTCCCATTTTGCACAGTCGCCTGGAGAATCGCACAATTCGCGGCCGACAAAGACCTGATCCAGCGAATGCAATTGAAAAAAGCCAAAGGTATCCGCACGTTTCGATGTACTGTCGGGAATGCTCCAAATTTCAAATACTTTTGTCAATCCCGTTTTCAGATAGTTGGCCAGTGAACGGGTCGATACAAGATCGCGTTCGGGCTTGAAATCGATAAAATAATTGAGCAGGTCTTTTTCTTGCGGATTCCAGATCAGCGAACCATAACCGCGCCGCGATCGCCGGCCGATCGACCCGAGATGCAGCCAGGTCCAGACGACGGATTTGAGTTTTTCCAGGGGATAATGCTGCGGGTCGCGGACAGCGAATCTGATCACATATTTCGCGTCGACATCGATCATCTCTGTTTCTGTTTTCAGATCTTTTATTATTCGGTCGATTTTTTCACCATGTCGGTTTTTCAAACTTTTAACCTGGCCATCATTCGAATGATCCTCAACATACTTTCCATCCTTGTGAGGAAAAAGCTCTATTGAATTGGTGGCAGGCGAGTTCAAGGGACTTGAAACAACCGCAATCGGTGATCCCGCATCGATCGAACCGAACAGCTGGTTTTCCCCGTTTTTGACAGATTGAATCGTCAAGCCAGCTCCACCAGCCAACGCTCGCGCCCAAAAACGCAATTGTCCGCGGATCGACGGAGGCCGAAGAGCCAGACTCGTATCCAGTTTGCGCGCCTCAGCGCCGCCGATCATAGCGGGAGACATAAGACTAACCTCTATCGATTGTCGCATTCAGCTCTTCTCCTCAACCGGTTCGAAGTAGCCGTAACCTGAGGCGGTTTTGGCGCCGAAGCCATAGTTTTGGCCGGTTTCGACAATCAATTCCTTTATTCTTTTTTTCCAATAGTCCTTTTCGGTTTTTTGTGAAATAATTTGTGGTCGCAAACAAAAATAAAAAGCAAAAACTGAACCAGGCTTTACCGTCAGAAAATGTATAGGGACTGGATTTTCTGTGTCATCCGGTAGTTTCGAGCCAGATTTCTTGCCATAATAATTTTTGTAATGCGGTGTAATGACTTCGACTTCTAACCCTTTATAATATATGGGATAAGCATCCAAAAAAGAAGCCGCTCCAGATTCTTTTATAGAATCATTCCCTTGTGAACCAAATAGAGTAAATACTTGTTCTTTACTCCATTTTTCACCGTTTGTCAAGAGCTCAACGTCAGAAGAATTAGATTGGTTCGGAGAATTTCCCTTTTCCTCAAAAGAAGATTCCTGCAAAAACTCCAGATAACTCAACAATGCACCTTTTACAGAAGAACCCGGTAGACAAGGCATTCCAGAAGTCCAATCAAATCCAAACCCCCATTCAATGGAGCTTGAATAACCAATACCACAAATAAAACGCGAGACTGTGCGCATTTCTACACAAGCATAGCCGGCATCTGAATACACTTGCATCCGTTTCTTTATTATCTGCTCATTCGGCTTTAGATCTGGTTGAGTAAAACGCGCAACAAACTGGGAAGAAAAATTTCCACTTGTATTTTTTGGTGCAAATTTATAATACAGCAAGCCCAAATTAGGATAACGAAATTGAATTTTCTCTCCTAACATTTCAAATTCAATCATATTTACCTCTAATCATTTGTTTTTAGTGATAAGGCAAACCTTTTTAACCAGATAGTAAATGAAATAAAAACCTGCTGAACATGGAGATAATTAACAATGTTGCTAATCTGAACAAATTCGTCTTCCAAACTGTCTGCAGATTTTGAAAAATAGTCATTGTAAAATGTAAGGAGATTGCTATATAACTTTTCATACTTTTTGTCTTTGCTTTTGTCTATTTTGCTATTAAGAAACAGTACTGTCTGCATTATGCCGTTTTGACTAATATCAGAAGGCAACCCTTTGAGGAAATTGACAAAATCTTCTTCTTTTTCCTCTCCTTGTAAATCAAGCTTATCAACTATTTGTTTTGCCTTCTTTGCAATAAAAATCTCACGACTTGGTATAGACATAACGGCCTCCTCAATGAACACAGATTTTGCATAATCCATATCCAACAGTCTCGCCACCGCCAATCTGGACGATTTTACCATCTATGGTAGTTTTTAATTTATCGAGATCCTCTATATTGCTTACCGAGGGCAGGACATAGGAATAGAGCACAGTTTCAGCAGGTAAAACCTCTTCATACCAGAGATTTTGGCTGATTTTCTTGTCGTTCAATTGATTCCTCGCAATGATCTGTGTTGCATGAGTGACCAGATAGTTGAACCAGTCTTCACCGATCAGGTAGACATCCTTTTTCTTGATGGAGGCAATAATATCCTTGTTCTCATCTTGCTCATTGTTTTTTGTAAAAATAAAATCCTCAAGGATGATATGTTGGTCGGCGTCAAAGTTACCGGGGTTTTCAATCAATTCGGACGTGGCTGAAACATCCAATGTTCCGCCAACTTTAAGAATATCTTCCCTTTCTCGTTTATAGCGGTCAACAACTTTTTGTGAAATGACCCATTTGAAACTGTCCACGCTGGCTCGGACAGGAAAAAAGAGGATCTTTAAATCGGTAAAAATCGCCCCACCAGCGGAAGAATTTGAATCTTCATCACCAAAAATGCTCTTTACATCATCAGGCCCCATCCCATTATACGTACAGAATTGGCGCAAAGCGCCTTTCAAACTGCTGCCATAAACACAGGGATATCCCGTGTGTTTTTCTCGCTGAATCGGCAAATCAACTTTGCCAATGGACTGGCCAGTGCCGGCATGCAGCGGGCTGTAACAAGTTGCGGTAAAAAGAAATCCGTTTGGCATTGTAGCACTCCTTAATTTTTATGAATTTTTCCGATAATCGCCTGGTTAAATCCCATTTTAAAATATTTTTCATAACTTTTGTTCTGCGACTCTGGACCTGTCAGTTTGTTTCCATCGAGTTGTTTAAGCCAGGATTCAATATCTTTACCGGGTTCGATAATTTTTAAATAATATACCGATCCGGCAGGCACTGTATTGAGCATCGGTTTAAGCCCATCTCCTCTTTTTTCCCGGTCATCGATCGTCTGCTTGCGCATGCTGACACCTCCGATTCGACACCGCCCTCCAGTCCGCGCATACAAAAGCTGGAGTTTGACATTCGAATCAGAAAGAATGATTCTTTCATTGGTTTGTTCAACTGCGAAAGGCAACCAGCCGTGACGAAAAATCCCCGGTTGAAGAAGGATCAATTTAAAGCATGCGTGTTTCACGATTTCATTGTAAAAATCATCGTCCATTTTCAGTTGCAAATCCATATCGGTCTTTTTCACATAGGCCCCCCTGCTCTCCGATCCCAGACGGCTGTAGCAATCCTGTGGATCGCAATTGTCGTCTGAAACAGAAAAAAAGAGACCTGCATCATCTGCAAGGCGTTGGTAAGGTGTGAGGTAAAAATGGCCTTCACGCGTTTGTTTGCTAAAAACGCCATTCTTTCTCTCTTCCAATTGAATGCCAATGTGTTCCTCGGTAAAGATTGGAGATTCAGAAAACTCTATATACTCGCTGTGTTTTCGATAAACATCGAGTGTTTCGAGAGAAATAAAATTGTGGATATTATCGGCATAATAGAGTTTTCGCTTCGCATTCGGGAAGTGCAACCAGCCCAAATCGGTTTTAATTGTTTTATCAGATAATTCGATTTGTTGATAAACAAACGGATCGATCGTTTGTTTGTGATTTTCGCAAGATGAATTATTTTTGATCGCCAGGACGTCTTTTGGCACGGGCAAAAAAAACTGCCCAGATTTAACGATAAAAGGACCATGGAGATCGAACGGGAAAATTGTATCGTCTCCGACAAGGCTTTGCATCACGTTTCTTTTTTGCTCAATTATTTTTCCATCTGTACCAATAAACCCGGCTTTCTTTGCGATACACGTGCGCACAAAACCCTGGAATGTTGAGGGATAAGGTGGAAATATCCCCTCCGAATACCATTCTCCTATATCAAAAGATTTATTTCCTCGAAAATAAAGGACATCGAACGGATAGGCGATATAGTTTGTCATAACGATTCTCCTTGAATAAACCGGGCAAAATAGAGTCTGTGAAGCATCTGCGTCCAATCTGTATTTGCTTCGGAAGGAATCAATTTATCAAAAATCTTTTCTATTTTCGTCCAAGCCTGCTTATCCTCTTTGCCTGATTTTTCGTAGATAAATCGAATATATTTTTTGATTTCTTCAGGTGTCTGCAGAACTTGTTCCAGTGTATCCTTTTCCTCGGAAATTTTATAAACAAATCCACGCGGCAAATCACATGAAGCGAGATCAATAAAATCTTGAATATCGAATAAACTCGAATCATCAATTTTGCAAAAAAACTGACATCTCGTAGATCCGCCTTTGATCAATGTCGCTGCTAAAGTCGCTTTATCTTTTTGATTTTTAGCAACATTGCTCAACATTTCACTTGCGGTTTTAAGCGCCAAACTCAAAGGATATTTATGATGACAAATCGATGCGCCGATCGATAGATGCGCTTGATCATCAGAAAGTGCGTTTTTGAAAGCCTCATTCAGATCTTTAGCGATTTCCAACAAATACAGTGGATGGATAATGGCGAGGACATCATCGCCTCCACAATAGATCAAGCGTCCTTCATAGTCATTGGTAATGTTTATGACAGATTCGGTAAATGTTAAGAGCCCTCTTGACAGTGCTGCCTGGTCACTATTTTTTCTTTTCAATACATTGCCCATATCGTCGCCGTCACAAGTGAGGATACAATAATAACCATGTTGCAACCACCAGGTCATGGATTGGAGAGTTTGGATGTTCGTTTTCTTAAAGCCATTAAACTTTTCAGTATCCCATTTACGTTTTATCTCATCTTCTATAGTCTTTCTAAAACGTCTGCTTGCTGGAACATCGGAAAAGTAAAGTTGGTAGGACAAATGATTGATCAACTTTGAAAAGGATTCTTTTGCAACAAGTTCTTTCAGTTTCATCAACTCTTCTGTATCCAACTCGTCCTGAGCTTCTTTTGCTGCAATCAATTGTATCGTTTGTCCGGACTCTTCAGTGTATGAAAAATCCTGAAATTCCGATCCGTTATCAATCGTTTTTCCATTCTCACCAAAGTGAGCATTGGCAAAGTCCAGCAACGCTTGTTTTAAAGTTTTTTGCTCTGACTTTTCATCGCTCAGCAGTGATTTCAGAATTTTCTTTACAGGCAAAGCTGCGATAGATGTTGTTGATTCAAAATTTGCGACCGTGTTCTTTTGGACAAGGGTTTCAAGGGTAAATCTTTTTAGCAGGCAAACCGCACAGAGTTTTTCTTTTCCGCCCAGCATGCCTCCTCTTTTGGCATGGGCAAGAGTGACGATACTTTTTTTGTCTCCACAGAGTGAACATTTTTCCTTCTTGCTCAAAACCGAATCCACAGCGTTTGAGAAATCATCGAATTCAACTATTTCACTGCGCATCGATATTGCATTTTCTGCATCGCGTAAATAGTGCTCATTCCATTCTTCTGGGTTGCATTCCGCGGTTATAAAAAACAATCTGAAATAATCTGTCAATTGACTTTCGGCCACCTTGTCAAGCTCTTCTTCAAATTGTACATAATGCTTTTTCTTTATATAGTTTTTTGTTTTTTCAAACAATTGTACAAGTATACGCTCAAATTCTTTTTGAATGGATTTCTCGTCATCATTAGTCTGACAAAAGAGTTGATCAGGAATACTGCCGGCCTTGACATCGAGTTCTTTGTTGAGACAAATTTGTTCAAACAGGGTATTGTTTGCCAAATTTGGTCGAAAAATGACATCTTGTACTTTGTCTTGGTGACGAGCACTATCAAATCCCTTGATTTCTTTTTCTAAAATCGTTTTTGCTATACACCCCATCAGGTATGAAAACAAAAACGAGCCCCCCCACAGGTCTTTTAATTTTCGCGTCGATGCGAGATAATCCCCTATCGGCCCAATTTCAAAAATTGAGATTGTTTTCATCTTTTTAGCTCCAAAGATTTATCTCATCATACTGGAATGTTTCACTTTCAGGAAATACTATGTCCTTGCGAAGAAAATTAATAAAGTCATTTCTTGCCTCCTGGGAAACTTTAACCGGAACGGAATAATTCTTGTGTATCGCTTGAATATTCAGATTGCCCAGATTGCGGTCGAGCAGCAAATATTGAACATGAAATTTTCCCGCAATTTTGACAAGTGAAACAAAAATAGGGCTGGCAAATCGGGTTGCTTTGTTTTCATCGCCGACGTGATTGAGTTGAATTTTATTTTTACTCGAGGAAAAACGAAATTGTATAGGAAGACCAAAAATCGGTTTAGCTAAAACATATTCTTCGTCGGTTTTGCTTGTGTTTATTAGGGCATCATGTTCGAGCTTGGCCATCGCACGATAGAGTTGCATTGTCGCACCGGCAATATTTACGGCTTCTATCCAGCTATTTCCAATAGGTTGACTCAGAAAGAGGTGGCTTTCTTTGGTAAATGCTGTAATTTCATTGCTACCTTTAAATGCTTCAGGAAAAAGGAGCTCGGTAATTTGCAGATTGTCCTTGATTGTCTTTGTATAGTGTTCAATACTCTCATATTGGTTTCTGAAATGAAAGGTCTTGCTCTTGTATTCGATTGCAATGGGAATACAAATATTTAAATTGCCAAAACATCTTCGCGATCGATTCCCCAGGCCAGCAAATTGCAGTGAATACCATAACAGAATGATTTGCTTGAAACACGTCATTTGCTTGCCCAAAAGAATCAGATCGAATTTTTGCCCTGGCTTTATGTATTCACGGATTTGAATAACGCCTTCATTCGTATCAACCATCCAATTTGTAAATGAAAAGTATTTCAAGCCATTATAAGGCGCCTCTCCTCCTGAAAATTGAAAGGGTCCGAAATTCCTACAGCTTATATTTGTAGGCCATTTTTCAATATTCAAATTCCCTGATAGCCGCATCTTGACAGGAGATGCACCCTCTGTACTTCCAAAAAGTGCTGCTTCGTGTTTGTCTAATTGCTCCGACCACCCATGCAAGGTCCTGAACCACCATCGAAGCATGCCTTTGAACGTGTTTGCACCCAATTCGGCCTGTATGTATTTTTTCTTTGTTATTCCTTTATCAAGATACTTATTGTCTGTAATTTTATCGAAAAAACTGTTTTTCCCAGCCATTATCGGGGTGATCGTTTCCAATTCAATTTTATAGAGTTTTGTCATTTCTCTTTCCTACAAATGGTTAAGATAATTCGGTCGATTTTTTCGGATCTTTGCGAAATTCCCCAAAATCCTCTTTGCGGAAGTTGACCACCATAATAAGAATCGGGTAAAACATTTTTAAGTTTCTGAATATAATGTCCGTCACCGGTAAAGTTAACGGAATAGGGGGACCAAACCAGAATATTCCGGTATTTGCCATATAATCTATCCATTATCGGTGATGTATGCGAATGATTGAACTGAATAGAGGCGACTTGTCCGATAAACTTTATGTTCTTTAGTGCCTGTTCTGCATCACCCTCCATTTCCAGTGTTACACCCTGACATTCTCGATCGTATCGTCGAATTCGTTGAATTTCTTCCTGGTTTGCTCCTGCTTTTAAAAGTCCGTCAATCCAACCGCGGTCATTGGCGGCTATCAAGAGCTGCCAGCGATTCAAGCGGACTCCAAGCAAGCTGGCAACCTGTTCGATTGAAGTTGGTTTGTCACTTCCGGCGTTTTCTCCGTGATGATCGATGATCAGGGCGTTTTTGGATGGCTCGATATCCAAAATCAGTTCAATCAGAACAGGTACACTCTCGCCTATCTTGTTCAGCTCATCTCGGTATTCACTAAGCCTTGCCCCCCAACACAGATGTTTGTCGAAAAATACTTGATTAGTTTCTTGGAGAATTTTACAGATTTCGCACATCTCGGCATCTTGGCCACCGAGAAAGAAAACAAAAAACACTTTTTGATTTTCTTGCTTTGTCATTTAGATTGTAATTGCAGGATTTGATAGCGTTTCTTCAATTCTTCCCATTCTTTGTTTAGCTGGTCTTTACTTTTATTATAGATTTTCGAATCTATTGAAATAGTGCTCCAGCTCAACAGTGTCTCGTATTCCAGAATCATTCTTATGATTTTTGCTATCTTGTCATTATCGAATTTTTTAATCGGGTCAGAAAAAAAATTACAAAATTGATTAAAAACGTATTCAACTCTTTTTTTATATATGAAATATTTAATAAGACCATCCACAAAGAATGAAGAAATAACCAATTGTAAAATCAAATTAACCACAAACACCATATTCTTGAACCCAATATAGGCAAAAACAAAAAATGCTATTGCCAGGACACCATTTTTAATCAAATATTTCGCAACCATCTTGTTAACAATATGATAAGTAAAAAAACAATTTTCAAAACCGTTAACGGCTAATTTGTATAGACCCGGGGACAGTTCTTTATTGAAAAAATCATCAGGAACAACCTGTATAGCCATTTTTGATTGGAATGAGTTATCAATAAAAAATAATCGACGCTTGTTTTCACAGCTAGGGAAAAGAAAATAGTCATTATAAATTTTTAAAATTACAAAACCAGAGAACAATAAAAGACCAATTAGTGTGGTTAAATCATTTATTTCATTTTTTACAAGTATATTGAATTCCATCTGTAGAGCATAAAAAAAGGAGAAAATCATGGATAAAAGAAAAAACCAATTTTCATATTTACGCAGACGATTCAATGTCGCATAGTCTACATCATAGGGTATGACTGACATAATTTAGCCTTTCATTTTTGAGTAATTATCGTCAATCTCCATCTCCATCTTTCCCAACCCGAACGTCGCGCCTTTGCCGACGTGTAGCAGTCGGCTGAGCCGCAGCAGGTGGCTGAAGGGCGCCAGGTTGCCGTCGATTGTCAATTTGCCGGTGAAACCGCCCAGTTTCATATCGGTTTTCTGCCGGTTGCTGTAGCGATGCCAGTCCACCCATTGGAGGTTGCGTTCGAGAATTTCGATCTCATCTGCCGCTTGCAGCAGCGCTTGAAACTGCCAATCGACAGGGGCATCGGTTTGATAAAAGTAGGCCATCTCCAGAACTCGGCGAATCATTTTGAACACCAACTGGTGAAAGGTGAAGGAGATTACCAGGTCGTTGTTGATTTTGAGCCGAGTCGGGGTGAGAAACAAAAGGGAAAGCGGTCCGGCGTATTTGCCGTCGTTTTGCAGAAAGAGGGGTGCTGCGTCTGTGGCCAGCGTTTGCTCAGTCTCTCGATAGATCTGCCGCCAGGTTTCGCTCCCATCGAGTTCGACGGCTGTCAACGCGTCCACCTGTGCAACCGAGAAACGGTGCCTGCGGCTGCTCAGGCCGTTTTCTGCCATGCGGACCAGGCTGTATATCACATAGGGATAAAATTCGATCGCGTTGCCGATCAGGGTGATGCGAAAGGCGATCGTTTCTCCGGCTGCAAAATCGGTGCGCTCCTCTGCAACATCGATGATAAAAGGCCGCGGCGATGTTGGCAGTCCGCGCAGTAAAGGTGGAGGTACACCCTGGATCAGTGTTTCGAAGATGCGTGTGTAAACACAGGCGGATTTGAGCAGGCAGGTGCGGCATTCTGTCGCGACTCGAGCTGCACAGACTGTTTGCCTGAGCGCGTGCCCGAATGCCCCGCGCAGCATGGAACCCTTGATCGGCGGCAAGGTTGCGGCTTCTTTTGCTTTCAGTAAAACACGCAAAGTCAAGTAGGACAATTCTGGGAAATGATAATCCATCATTCACCAAAAGTGGGGGGAATGTCATTTGAGAATAAAAGTTACGCTGTGGATCGCAAAAGCGTTAGGCAGGAAATCCTCGATCGGATCACTGCAAAATCCGATCGAGTTCAACAGATAAAGATCATCCCGATGTACCCCTTTTATCGGCAAGTTTCCCTGCGCAGGGAGCAGGGCGGCTTTATAATTTATTGGCAACTGAAAATCGATATAGTGATACAAAGGATTGCAAAGCGGATACTGTAAAATACTTACTTTTATCATAATCAATTTTTGCGAATTTGTCAAGATTTAATGCTAAAAAATGATTTTTTATGCATTGCAGGCCGTCATTTCCGAGTGCGGATTGCATACTTGATTTTTTACGTTTATTTGCACGAGATTCTAAAAGTACGGTTTGGTTTAAATTAATAAAGATCGTTATCTCGATAATATGGAAAATTCTTGCAACTATCGAGAACATTGAGTATCATTCTTCAAGCTTAAATGTTCGAGACTGCAGAGTATTGATTTTTAGCCAACGCGATCTATTCAGTTATTTAAAGACCAGCCAGGGGCATTTTCGCATAGTGTTGCCATGATTTGTGTCTGTTGCATCAGTGGTGTACGGCAACCAGATAATCCTGATGTTTTATTCAGCAACATTCCGGCTTTCAGAAAAACACAGCTCAGTTCTCATTCTATTCTGTTTTTATCAAACACCTGTTTTCGCTTCCTGACGATGATATTCAGGAAATCCTGATTCGGTGCTGTGCACCGAATAGAGTTAAATGAAATTGGAGAGGTGGAATGATGAAATATTTGTCTGTTTTCTGGGCTATTGCCTTGTTCATTACCTGCACCACTGTTCCGCAGCAGCAAAGCCAGCCGGCGATCTCGACTGATCCCATCGTCGATGCGGCCAACCATTTGACCAGACAATTCAAGTCCACTTTGCAGCCCGACAAGGAGTTTAAGATCGCCGCCCTGGAATTCACTGATTATGACAATCGGGTGACCGATTTGGGCGTTGCTCTGGCCAATCAACTGATCGATGTCCTTTTTAAATCCGGTTATACTGTTGTGGAACGAATCGACATGCTGAAGGTCCTCAGCGAACCCAAATTGGCTCTAACCGGTCTGATAGACGAAAAAAGCGCCGCATTGATTGGAAATTTTTATGGCGCCTCGGCGATTGCATTTGGCAGCATCGAACGCGGTCAAGGAAGATACCGGATCAGTTCCAGAATCGTCCACACCACGACCGGGCAAGTGTTGGCGTCGGCAACCAGCTATGTCGATATGTCCAGTGAGGTTCTATCGCTCAACAACCGCGTCAGACTGACCATCAGCCCGCAGAAGGCTATGCCTATGGTGCGCAGCAAAGACAATCTTCTGGCGAATGGCGATTTTTCCCAACCACTCGATGTCGGCTGGGAACGACAAATCGGTAAACTCGATGCCGGTGCGACCAAAGTCCAGCGGCGCTATATTTCCGAGCTCCAGACTGATGGCCTCTACATCCATCATGTCGGCGATAATCGCCTTTCCTATTCACAAGAGATCGATGTTGCTGGTACGGATCTGATCTTTGAATGCACCTTTCAGATGAAATCCTGGGAAGGCATGTTCATCGGATTCAGCGGTACAGGGACGGCGTTCATTTCGATTTATTACTTAAATGCAAAGGGACAGGCGATCGGTGCAACCCATCTCTTTAACAGCGTTCGGAATCTCTTTGCCGATACGCCGCTGGTGGGGGTTCCGCGGGGACCAGAAGACAGCAATCGAATCCACAACATCAGCATACCTTCTGAAAAGCTGTATCAAAATTATCGTCTGGATATCGACGAGGAGATCAGCAACAATCTACTCGCTGTTCAGAAAAAAGATATCGGCAAAATCAGGGTTTCATTTGGTGTCATGGCCAACGATCGCAGGGCTGGCTGTGAAATGATTCTCGCCAGGATGTCTTTGAAATATCGATGAGCTGTTCTTTTTTTTAGGTGAAACACCAAGTCTAACCAAAATATCACTTTGCAAGGAGCAACATTCCGCGAAACACGATCGCCGGGGCTGCCGTTTTTTCGGATGAGGCGGCGTGCGGAGCGGCTGCAAACGATAACCGCATGGGATACAAACACGCCCAATCAGGTTCTGCAAAGTCTTGTATCGCCAACGAGGGGGAATAATCGCCAGGATGGATCCTGAACTATTCTCGCAGGACGACGAGCCTCGTCGCCCTACAACCCATTCCAGGAATTCCTGCCGGAATTTATTGGTTTTCTTGTATGAGGATATCTTTTCGATCTAACCCAGATCGACGATTGGGTCAGATCCAGGAGGGAATCCGGTTCCTATCATGGACGAAATGAAATACAATCCCGACGGTCATCACCGCCGTTTCATTCGTCTGCCGGGATAAGATTATTCACAATTGGGCGCCTATTTCGTGAACCTGTGCACCCAGAACCGCGTGTTTTTGTTCGGGGAAATTCGAAACGGAAAAATGGAATTGAATGATGCCGGGAAAAGGGTTCAACAATGTTGGATCGAAATGCCCTATCATTTTATAAATATCGAATTGGATGAATGGATGGTTATGCCGAATCATTTTCATGGGATCGTGTTGATCACAGACGATTGTGGCAGGGGCACGGCATGCCGTGCCCCTACGATATGGCAATGCAATTATTATGAACACATCATTCGAAACGACGAATCCTGAAATGGTATGATGAATTGGAAAACAAAATTCCCTACGATAATGCGGGCGAACATGCAGGGGCAGACCTGCGTGTTTGCCCCGGGAATACGGGCGAAAACGTGGAAAATACGGGCGAACACGCAGATTCGCCCCTGCGGCGGTTGAACGATTCGGCAAACCCGTTGCGGGTTCATTGCCAACCATCATTCGATCGTTTAAATCCGCCGGTATCAAATCATGCTGAAGACATAAAAGGACTGGAAAATTGTAAATGAAAACCAACAGTCAAAGAACGGATTCGAGTGTTCACCGCCTTCCGACCCGCCAACAAAGTCTGGGTGAAGAAATTGCCAACAGTGTGACGCATGGGATCGGGGCCGCCCTGAGCCTGGCCGCCCTGGTGCTGTTGGTGGTCTTTGCCGGCAAAACCGGCGATGCCTGGAGGATCGTGAGCCTGTCGATCTATGGCGCGGCGCTTTTTTTTCTCTATTTGATATCGACTCTTTACCACAGCTTTACCTCTCCCCGCACCAAACAGCTGTTCCGGTTATTGGACCATTCTTCGATTTTTTTGCTGATCGCCGGAACCTATACACCGGTCACGCTGATCTCCATGCGCGGGCCGTGGGGCTGGACGATTTTCGCCCTGATCTGGGCCCTGGCCATTGCCGGTATTGTCGGCAAGATTTTCTTGCTCGACAAATTCAGGGTGGTCTCGGTCATGCTCTATATCGCCATGGGCTGGTTGATCGTCATCGCGGTTAAGCCCATGCTGCAGATGGTCCCGCCGGGCCTGATCCTTTGGCTGGTGATCGGCGGATTGTGCTATAGCCTGGGAGTGGTTTTTTATGCCTTTAAACAGGTGCCCTATTTCCATTTTATCTGGCATCTGTTTGTCCTTAGCGGCAGCATTTCCCACTTTTTTGGCATGCTTTTTTATCTTGCCAGGACTGCCGCACTTTAGGATTTGCAGTCTGCGTCGTCCCGCTGTTCCCGGGCCTGAATCTCCTGCAGCGCAAGCGATATCGATTTCCGGTTAGACTGATTGATATAATGCTGCGGAGCGCGATCGCCGAGTCCGCCGCTTTTGCGGACGAGGCAGCGCGCGGAGCCCGCGCAGGCTCCCGGCCCCGCAACCCTGGAAATCGAAAAGCCGCCGGCGGATGACCTTCGCGCTGAAAACAGCCGGTGGTTAGCAAGCGGGGCCGGAGCCGGAGCGGCCCCAAAAGATAACCGCATGCGATACAGACAAACCCAATCAGTTTCTGTAAAGTCTTCTATCAGCAACGAGGCTGACTACTTGACGGGATAGCCCTTGAACTATTCTTGTAGGGCGACGAGCCTCGTCGCCCTGCAACCCATTCCAGGAATTCCTGCCGGAATTTATTGGTTTTCTTGTATAAGGATATCTTTTCGATCTAACACAGATCGGCGATTGGGTCAGATACAGGAGGGAATCCGGTTCCTATCATGGACGAAAGGAAATACAATCCCGAAGGTCATCACCGCCGTTCCATTCGTCTGCCGGGAACTGATTATTCACAATCGGGCGCCTATTTCGTGACCCTGTGCACCCAAAACCGTGCGTGTTTGTTCGGGGAAATTCGAAATGGGAAAATGGAATTGAATGATGCCGGGCAAATGGTCATGAAATGGTATGATGAATTGGAAAACAAATTTTCCGACATAACAAACGATGAATGTTTTTGCATGCCGAACCATTTTCATGGGATTGTGTTGATCAAAGATGATTGTGGTAAGGGGCACGGCATGCCGTGCCCCTACGGTTGAACGATTCGGCAAACTCTGCAAGATTACGATTAACTCGTTTACGGAAAGTCTTTTTTGCTGTCTGTTGAACGTGACATTGATGATGCAAAAAATAATAGGCTTTATACGAACAAAGAATTATTCCCGGATTCGGTGCGCAGCACCGGATCTTAAAGAAAATCAATCTGATGGCAAAGCATGTTGGGTGAAAAGTGCCCTTCTAATCCTTTCACAGATCATTATCTTTCTCAAACCACCATGCACCTTGACAGCAACCAATTGATTCTTTTTTACCAAAATTCAGAAACGACTGTTGGGAGGTTATGATGGCAAAGATCACTGGTGTTATTATTCTTCTTTGCGTTACCTCTCTTTTGGGCAACACCCTTTATGTAACCAGCTTTTCTGATTCTGGACCCGGTTCTCTGCGCGACATCATCGATGTCGCTTTTCATGGAGATAGCATAAAGTTTTCCCGCGATTTCCACATCTCTCTGGTATCGCAGCTCGTAATAGACAAAACCCTGACGATTTTAGGTGAACAACGGGAAATCATCCTTGACGGAAAGGAGGCGGTCAGGATTCTCGTGGTTGAGAAAGGATCTGTTGTTCAGTTGTCAGATATTAAATTTGCGCATGGCAACGGCAAGGGGAACACGGCGGATTTTGATGGCGGCGGTATTAAAAATTTGGGTGTGCTCACACTTTACAATTGTCAAATTTACGCTTGTAATACCATTAATAACGGAGGCGGCATCTACAATACAGGCGAATTATCCGTTCATCACAGCCTCATTGCGCAAAACATAGCCCATCAAGACGGCGGTGGAATTTGCAGTAGGGGCGAGGCGAGCAAACTGACCATCACCGATTCGCAGATTGAATACAATGTTGGCTCGGGGATCTGCGTTGAGCGTGAATTCAACTGCGAGCGGACGAAAATCAGCCACAATAGCAAAAGCGGAATCATAGTGAATAACCATCTTTCCTTCAATCCAACTTTGAGCCAATGTGAAATTTGTGACAATGGCGGCAGGGGCATCCTCATCAACCTGGCTTTTCGGATTTATATCGAAGGCTGTAGAATAAATGGCAACGGAACAGGCGGTATCGTGATCAGTGAAGGCCGGCTGGAGATCAATGGCAGCGAAATCAATAAAAACACTTTATATGGTATAGAGCTTAAAGAATATTGCCGTTTAACGATGAACAACTGTGTGGTCAGCGATCAATACCGCGGTATCTTTGGTTGGGATGAAAATCATCTGGTCATCGATCAATCGAATTTTATTGGCAATCGAGCGGAGGCTATAGGCCTTTTTAGATATTCCGGGGGAGCGATCTTTTGTCCAGATGGGCAAAAACTTCTAGTGACCAGGTGTCTTTTCAAGGAAAACTATGCATCTGAATCCGGTGGGGCCATCTGGGGCTATTTCGAGGAAACCATGATCTCTGAAACACAATTCATTGCCAACAGCTGTGATCGCGACGCAGGTGCGCTGCATCTCGGAGTTTCGGCTCCCTGCCAAATAGTCGGATGCCATTTTGAAGATAATTTTGCCAAAGCAAATGGCGGTGCAATCAATGTTGGCTCGAGTTACACTTCTGTCGATATCGCCAATACCCTGTTTAGTCGAAATCAGGCTGAACGAGGGGGAGCCATATACAACCAGTGTGAACAGGTGGCTGTCAGCAAGAGCCGTTTCTTGGCGAACAACTCTCTCACCTCAGGTGGTGCGCTTTACAACACCCGTTCCGGTGAAATCGTTCTATATGCCTGCGAGTTTGAGAATAGCCAGGCCGAATTGAAGGGAGGTGCTATCTATAACGGTTATGAGCCGGTCTATCCGACCATTGGAACCAAAGGCATCATCAAAATAACGGGTGGCAAGTTTCTAAAGAATGCCAGTCTGCTGGATGGCGGAGCACTGTGCAATGCAGATTCCGCCTTCATCGAATATGTTGATTTTACCGAGAATTTCGCTCAATCAGCAGGAGGGGGGATCTGTCATGATGGCGGCGGGGCGCGAATGTTCTGTAAACATTCCAGTTTCACGATGAATAAAGCTGCAAATGGTGGTGCCATTTTTTCAATGAATCGAATGGAAATCAACAGCAGTACCTTCAATGCCAATTTGGCAACATTCGGCGGTGGAATTTACATCGATGGGCGTTTTCCGGTCACATTGATAAACTCTACGTTTTATGAGAATAAAGCATCGGATGAAGGCGGAGGGGTGTGGAACTGCAACGAAAATTCATCAATTTTTTCATGCACATTTTCACGAAACATCAATGCGCTTGGCGCTGGGCTGTTCGCTTCTTCAACTTTGACGCTGTGCAATACCCTTATCGCCTACAGTCAACTGGGAGCGGATTACAAAGGAATTGCTCCTTTGGGCAATTTTACCAATCTTGTCGCCGATGGCAGTTTGCCCGGTGCGCTGGCCGTCGATCCCTTGCTTGGGGAATTAAATGACAATGGCGGGCCTACCTTGACCTGCGCTCCGGACGATACGAGCCTGGCCATCGATAGCGGCACAAACTCAGCTGTTCCAGCTGGATGTGACTGGGATCAGCGCAACCGCCTCAGAATTTTTGGCGGAATCGTGGATATCGGTTCGGTTGAATACCAGGGCACGACTTCAATTGGGCCAGAAATGAGCAATATCCCTATACTTTTCTCTCTACAGCAGAATTTCCCCAATCCCTTTAACAGCCTGACGAGTTTCATCTATGATCTGCCCCATTCCATGTGGATCAGAATTGAGATCTATGATGTTGGCGGACGCCTGGTCGAAACACTTTTTAATGGAATGCAAGAGGCAGGAAATCACAGGCTGTGCTGGGATGGCAGTCGGTTCAGCAGCGGAATTTATCTCATGCGTTTTACAACGCCAATCGCTAAAAAGCAGATACGTATTATGTTAGTAAAATAAGTTGCCACTTTTATTTGAGAGTGTCATAGTTCGTCCGTTTTAAATGATATCGAATACAAAACTGCTGCCCGGCGCGATTTCGGAATTTGCGCTTGCAATCCCGAAAAGAGCGCCCTATTTTAGGGGTTGATACCCAGTAAATTTCACGGTCAACGAAAGGACTCCCATCATGAACGAGGTACAAACCCTGACCTATCCCATCGAAAAACTGAAATCCTTTTCCTCCAGTGTTTTTCAATATTTTGGCGTCGACAAGGCGGATGCGGATCTGGCCAGCGATGTGCTGGCCGCCGCGGATTTGCGCGACATCTCTTCGCACGGTGTGGCCAGGTTGCACACCTACTTTGACATGTTCGAGCTCGGCCGCATCAATCCCAAGCCCAAAGTTAGCGTGGTCCGCGAAACACCGAGCACGGCGACGGTGGACGGCGACAACGGCCTGGGGCTGGTGGTCGGTCCCAAAGCCAACCGCATCGCCATGGACAAGGCTCTGGCCAGCGGGTCCGGCTGGGTCAGCGTGCGCCACACCAACCATTTCGGCATCGCCGGCTATTATGTCCTTCAGGCGCTCAAGCACGATCTGATCGGCTGGGCCATGACCAACTCGACCAAGCTGGTGGCGCCTCTGTGGGGCGGCGAACGGCGCCTGGGTACCAATCCCATCGCCATCGCGTTTCCCGCCCTCAAAGAGCGTCCGATCGTCATCGATATGGCCACCACCGCCGCCGCCTACGGCAAAGTCGAAATGGCGCGGCGCAAGGGCGAACAGCTGCCGGAAGGCTGGGCGATCGATGCCCAAGGCCAACCGACCACGGATCCCAACCAGATGGTGCAGGGCGGCGCCTTGTTGCCGCTCGGCTCGACGCGCGAGCGCGGCGGCCACAAGGGCTACTGTCTGGCGACCATGGTCGATGTGCTCAGCTGTGTGCTGAGCGGCGCCAATTGGGGACCTTTTGCGCCGCCGTTTGCCCTGCGCCAGGAAATCCCGGAACGCAGCGTCGGCAAAGGCATTGGCCATTTCTTCGGCGCCCTGCGCATCGACGGGTTTATCGACGCGGATGAATTCAAGCGGCAGATCGATGACTATGTGCAGACCATGCGCGCCACCAAGCCCGCGCCCGGCACCGACGGCCCGCTGGTCCCCGGCGATCCGGAGGCCGACGCCGAAGCGATCCGCCGTGTCGTGGGTATCCCGCTGATCCTGCCGGTGGTCGAAGAGTTGCGCGATATTTCGCGCAAGACCAAGATCGCCTTTGACTGAAAAAAACGGTGTCCTGGGAATATTTCGCAGCCGGCTTTGTCTAATGGACAAAGCGGAAGGGCCTGAGTTGACCGATTGCGAACTGGTAGAGCGAGCGCGACAGGGAGATGAACGAGCCTTTGCCGAACTGGTGCGGCGCCACGAAGCCCGGGTCGCGGCGACAATCCACGGCATGCTCGGCGATGGTCCGGAGACAGACGACATTGGTCAGGAAACGTTCATCCGTTTCTATAGAAGCCTGTCGCGGTTTCGCGGCGATTCGACGGTGGCGACCTATCTGACCCGCATCGCCATCAATCTCTCCCTGAACGAGCTGAAGCGGCGCAAGCGCCGGCGGTTGCTGGATTTGCAGACGGTGGCAGCGGCAGAACTGCCGACCGTGACCGCAGAACCGGCGGAATGGCGCGAGGTGCTCGAAAAGTCGATGGAGCGTCTGGACGCCGGGTTTCGCGCGGTGGTGGTGTTGCGCCTCATCGAGGGCTACTCCACTCGCGAAACGGCAGAGATTCTCTCTGTTCCGGAAGGCACGGTGCTGTCGCGACTGTCGCGCGCGCAAAAACATTTGCAAAAGGCTCTCGACCCTTACCGAACCGGCGGCAGAATTTGCCAAACCGCTGGCAGGAAACGTCCGCGATCTCAACCGTGAACGACAATTTGACTCACGAGGATTTGATGAAAAAGAAACAAAAAAATCTGTGGCTCTATGACGAAGAGGAATTGAGCGAGGCGGAACGCCGGGCTTTGGCCGACCAGCTGCACAAGCAGCCGGAAATTGCCCGCAATTACCAGGATTTCAGCGCTCTGCGCGACTCTCTGGGCCAGATCCGCCGTGACCGCTTTCAGCCTTTTTTTGTCGAACGGGTGATGGCCAGAATCCGCCGTCAGGAGCAAGCAGAATCGGCCGATTTCCTCTTTTTTGTCTCTCTCAGCCGGGCCTTTCGCCGCATCGCGGTGGTGGGCTGTGCAGTCGTCGTTCTGTTGTTCGCCTGCAATCTCGCCCGGCGCCACGCCTCGTTTGGGATTCTGTCGGATGCGGTTGTTTCGCTCGAAGATGTCATTCTGCCGGCTTTTTCACCGTCTCTGGAGGATATTCTATGACCTCAATTCAAACCAAATCCATGCTCATTGTTTTGCTGACGCTGTTGATCGGCATGGCGATCGGGCTGTTCATCGGCCGTTTGCTGTGGGCGCCGAAACCCTGGGAGAAAAAGTTCAGCCGTCTGGACGATCCGCGGATCTTCCTGCGCCTGCAAGATGAACTCTTGCGACCGACCGAAACACAGCGCGACACCCTTGGCATCATCAGCAAGCGCTATTTTTTCGATTTACAAAAGACCGCAAAGAGGCACCGCACCGAATTGCAGGCGATCGTCGACAGCATGCGGCGGGAAATCGAGCCGCTTTTGACCCCGGAACAGCTGGAGCGTTTCAAACGGCCCCGCGAAGGATTTCCGGGCCCCGGTTGGCGTCCGATGCGAGTCCCTCGCCAGCCACACCCCGAATGGCCGGAAGGCCGGCCGGTTCCGCCTGCAGGCACCCCGCCGCCTCCACCGGAGCCGCAAGAATAGATGTGCGATCGAGTCCTGTGTGCCTTATGGCCACAGGACTTTTTTTTGTCCGGAATGCAAAAATTGTATTCAACAGTTGTCCTTTTCACTAGAATTTTTTACCTTATTTTGCCAACTGTCCTGACCTGAATTCAATCTCTTCTGCAGCGAGGCGCAGGATGACTGCCATCACTTTGAAAGGATGTTTTGCATGCTGGAATTGATCGATGTGCAAGTCGGCTTTGGCGGCACGCAACCGGGCAAAACCGCGGTTGTGGATCGCCAACAGCTGCTCGACTATTGTGCGCGCATGCAGCTGCGCGCCGCTCTGGTGCGCGTCGAGCCGATAGAACTCGACGTGAATGTGATTTTTTCCAATGACCAACTCTTTGCCGCCTGTGCCGACACACCGCAGCTGATCCCATGTCCTACCGTCCTGCCCAACACCGGCTATGATCTGGCGCCCGAGGCAGAGCAGATCGACCGGGCGATCGCCCAGGGAGCGGCGGCGGTGACGATTCGGCCGATCGCCGATTATTGGATCATCGCTCCGTGGCTCAGCGATTCCCTGTTTCGCGCTCTCACCGATCGCAACCTGCCGGTCTGGATCTCTTCACGCAACTGTCCGCCGCCGCAGGTCGCCGACCTCGCGCGTTCTTATCCCGATCTGCGCATCATCTTTGCCCAGGTCGGCTACCGGGAACAGCGCATCCTGCTGCCGCTGCTGAAATCCTTCAAACGGGTCCATCTGTCGATCGGCAACAATTATACTCTGCACGGCGGGATGGAGCAGCTGGTCAGGGAAGCGGGATGCGAGCAATTGCTGTTCGGCACCGGCTTTCCTGAAAATGAACCGATGTCTGCGGCAATGATGCTGTTCGACAGCCAAATCTCAGCCGAAGAAAAGGAAAAAATCGCTGCCGGTAACTTTCGCAGGTTGCAGGAGGAGATCCGATGAAAACTCTGTTCGAACGCGCGCGTCACGGCGAATCCCTCGGCATCGATATCGTCGATATCCACGGCCATCTCGGCCGCTACGGTTTTACCATTCCCGATCTGTCGGCTGCGAGCCTGGTCAGTTCCATGGACCGCCTGGGCATCGATGCGATCCTGTGCAGCTCGATGCACTGCCTGACGCGCTACACCGAAGAGGGCAACGAAGAGATCCATGCGGCCATGCAGGCTTTTCCGCGGCGAATCTGCGGCTACATCTCGGTTTACCCCGGCAAGGCCGAGTCGATTCGGCGGTCGGTGATGGGATGGCTGGACAAGGGCTTTATTGGCATCAAGTTGCACGACAGCAACGGATTGCCTTACACCCATCCCGGCTATGAGCAAGCCTATACAATCGCGGAGGAACGCTGTTTGCCGCTGTTGTTGCACACCTGGGGCGAGGAACGGCAGATCCGCGACATCGAGCAATTGGCAGCGCGTTTTCCGAATATTTCGTTTTTGCTCGCGCACAGCGGCAGCGAACGGGTGCACGAATACATCCGCCTGTCGAACAAGTATCCACACGTCTATCTCGAGCTCGCTTTCAGCCAGGCCAGAAGAGGGCTGCTGGAACATCTGGTCGCCGAAGCTGGCAGCGACAAGGTCGTCTGGGGTTCGGATTGCATTTTCATCAACCAGGCACAGCAGTTGGGCCGGGTGATCGGCGCCGATCTGAGCGATGCAGTCAAAATCGAGCTGCTCGGCGCCAACGCGCGCAAGATTCTCGCGCGTGCGCAACAGGTGGCGTAGCAGGGGAGCACCCGGGCAGCAACACATAATCTGGGTAATACAGAAAAAGATGATGATGGCGAATTTTAAAAACAGCCGATTTTACACTTTGTGGACAATCACCTGGATCGTCCTGGTGGCAGCAGGATCTCTACAGGCGCAGGAGACTGAAACCATGGCATGGCCTTCTTTTCGGGCTTTTATCGACACTCTGACGGCAACTGCGACAATCGATGACGGCGCGCTTCGGCAACAACGGCTCGATACGCTTTGGCAGAGTCTGCTCGCCGAGAACCGCGTTCCCTTTGTGCTGGGGGATTCAGTCGCCTTTCTCTATCGCGGTCAGGCCGAATCCGTGCACTGGACCGGCGATTTCAATCGCTGGGGCGGGGAGAGCGGTTTCGACAACCGCGGTCAACGAGTGGGTGCAAGCGATGTGTGGCTCTTGTGCGCACAGTTCCCGACCAATGCTCGTCTGGACTACAAGATCGTGCTCAACGGCAGCCAATGGATTCTCGATCCTGCCAATCCCTTTGTGCAGTGGGGCGGTTACGGTCCCAACTCGGAGCTGCGCATGCCGGCCTGGCTCTATCCGCAGGAGACCCTGCGATCACCCGGGATCGCCCAGGGTTCGTTGTCCGCGCCCATCGCTTTGTCGAGCGCTCATCTCGGCTACAAGGTCAACATCCGCGTCTACACGCCGGCGGTCGGCCAGGAGATGGGAGAGTTGCCGGTGTTGTACATCACCGACGGCCACGAGTATGCAGACGCGCGTCTGGGTGCCGTGCCGGTTGTGTTGGACAACCTGATCGCCGACGGGCGAGTGGAGCCGGTGCTGGCGGTTTTTATCGATCCGCGCAATCCCGAAAATCCCGATGAAAACCGGCGCATGCAGGAATACAATCTCAATCCCCGCTTTGCCGATTTTGTCGCGCAGGAGCTGACCGCTTATATCGATTCGACCTATCGTACCCGCGCCGATGCTGACGGTCGCGCGATTCTCGGCACATCGATGGGCGGCTTGTTCGCCGCTTATCTGGGAACGCGCCATACCGATCGATTTCACCTGCTGGGTATTCAATCGCCGGCATTTTCCTACAACCACCAGATCTATAGCCTGTATGCCGGCGCGGCAGTGATGCCGCTCAGGATCGCAATGACCACCGGCGTCATTCACGATACCGAAGAAGGCGCCCGGCGAATGCACAAAGTGCTGTCGGACAAAGGCTATGCATTCGACTATCGCGAGGTAAACGAGAGCCATTCGTGGGGTAATTGGCGAGCGCTGGTGGATGAGATTCTCCTCTATTTTTGGGGCGGCGAAAACAGCGTCGGCCGATCAGATTCCGACAACAGCGCCAGACCGGCGACTTTTCAGGTTTGCGGCAACTATCCCAATCCCTTTAATGAACAGACGACCATCGAATTCTCCGTGCGCCATGGCCAGAACCTGTCGCTGGTTGTGTACGATCTTCTCGGCCGCCGCGCCCAAACCGTTTTTCAGCACAGCTATTTTGCTCCCGGATCCTATCGAGCGGCGGTCGGCACCGCCGATTGGCCGAGCGGGATTTACAGCTATTGTCTGCAGGGATCCGGCGAGCGCCGCAGCGGCCGTTTGACCTGTATCAAATGAACGCGGCGCTTCAGGCAAAGCGAAAAAAATCGAGAGGAAACCATGAATCTGCAAATTCGGCCGCAGGCCTTGGGTCCGGCCATGCACTTTAGACCGAGTGCGATGCTGCTTTTGCTTGCTTTGCTGATGTCTTCCTGTTCGCAGGTGCCGAATGCCGATTTTTGGCTCGACCGTCTGCTGCCGCTGCCGCAGGAGATCCGCATCGACGGCGATGCACAGGTGGCGTTGCAGGAGATCGGTTTGCGTTGGCCGGCGTCCTTCGGGACGGATGATGCCGAATTCGGCGAGCTTTTGCAGCCTCTGGACCAGGGCGGTGATTGGCTCATCGAATTTGTCCTGATTCCGGAAACAACCCCCGAGCAGATCGACGCCTGGAAACAGGCAATCGCAGGAATCGCTTTCCCCGAGCAGGCTTACACGATAGCGCCGCAAAAGTCGGACGGCCGATTTAGCGGTCTGCAAATCACGGCGCAGTCCAAGTTGGGATTGTGGTACGGCGCCCAGAGTTTGCGCCGGCTGCTGGCGCTGGACAGCCTGCAAACAGCACTGGTGCGCATCCCGCAGGTTTGGATCCGCGACTGGCCCGACATCGAGCATCGCGGGCAATGGGGTTGGAATTTTATCGGTGATCTCGACTGGATGGCGGCGCACAAGTTTAACGTCGTGGAGATGCACTCCAATCTCGGGTTTGACGAATCCGGCAGGCCGCAGGCCTCTTTTGACGAGCAGATGCTCGCCGCGTGCCGGCGCCGCCATATCCACGTCGTGCCGGTGATCCGCCATCTGGAACTGCTGGCCGTCACCGGTCTGTTCCGCCACCATCCGGAAACGGCGTCGATCCCACAGCCGGGCAAACCCCTGCCCAACGATTATCAGCCCGGCGTCTGTTTTTCGCAGCCCAGGACCGTCGAGTTGTTGAGCGGCTGGATCGATCAATTGCTCGCAGAGCCGGGCGTTGATGAAGTCAACGTCTGGCTGTCCGAGACCGAGGCCGGCTGTTATTGCGATCGCTGTCTGGGACAGGATCCCTTTGTTCTGGAGACCGAGGGTGTTTGCCGGGCTTTTAAACGGGTTCAAGACCGTCACCCCGGGGATGTGCTGCACATTCTGTTGTCACAGGCCAGTTACGCGCACAATGCCGCCATTTTGCAGGCGATCGATCCCGGCGTGCGGGTGACTTTTTATCACGGGGGGCTGACCTACGACAGCTCGCATCGGCCGATGATCGATTCGCTGTTGGCCGCCTACAGCGGCAGCGGCGGCTGGCTCGGGGTCTATCCGCAATTGACCTCTTCCTGGCGGACGATCTTTCCATTCAGCAGCGTGCAGTTGATGCAGGCACGCATGCAGGAGTTCAGCCGCAAAGGCTTGCGCTCTTTTCGCGGCTACGCTCCGCCGCGCAACGATTATTATCGGCCCACGATTGCTGCAGCGGCCGAATGGGGATGGAATTGCGACGGCCGCACAGTTGCCGAGTTCAGCCGCGCTTTTGCCGGGGAACAGGGGATTCCCGAACCGCGGGCTTATGCCCGGTGGGTGGAGCAGATCGGTCCGGTCGGCTGGCAACTGGCAGGGAGTCGAACGGTGCAAGAATTGATCTTTGCCGCTGGCGGTCAGATCTTTGTCGATGGGGTTATCTCGCAAGGCAAGATCGAGGATAAATTCCGCGCCCTGCACTTCGGCGGCTGGTTGCTGGAAGAATTCCACGACCGCGGTGAACTCGAGGGCGCGATCGAGTCGGCGCGCCGGGCTCTGCAAACAGCGGAGAACAAGGGCACTGCGGCTATGTGCCAGGAGAGCGAGGCGGTGCTCGCGACTCTCGTGCTGCTGCAGAATTTGCAGCAGCTGGCGGAACAGCAGGCTGCAGGTACCTTGACACCGCTACGCGCTGCCGAGATTTTTGCGGTCATCGATGTAGAAGGCAGCCGGATATCCAAAGCCGTCTCGCGCTGGGGTCAATCGGTTGTGCCGGTGAAGCGCACCGAGCTGCACGAGCGCTTTCGCGACTCGGTCGATTTCCCGGCGTTTACTGCCGAATTGGCGCGCCGGGCTTTTCCTTTCGCTGACATTTCCGATTCTCTGGCCGTTTTTCGCTCGCAGCCGCTTGGCGGCTGGCACACCGAATCGTTCGCCGCGCCGGGCGATACCTGTCTGTTTTTTGCCGTCGAAGGCGATCTTTTGCAGCCGGGATCGATCGACGTGGTCTGTCTTTTCGACAGCGGTGCGTCCGGTATCGATTTCCATCGCGCCGAATTGCTGTATGGCAGGAGCGCGGCAGAAGCCCTGCCGGTGGATATCGACCGTTTCAATTTTCGTCTCAACCGTTATCACCGGGTGAGCAATTTTTGGCTGGAGGTTCCGGCCGTCGACCGCCAGGCCGGCGGGCAATTTTTTGTGCGCCTGCGGGTGACGGGCCCGACGCCGGATCTGCCGGGCGATAGACGGACGACTTTTGGCCGAATCTTGCTGCGCCGATCATGGAGGGAGTGGCCGTTGCTATGAAAGATCTGGCTTCGTTTCACCGCGTGCACATGGCGCAATTGCCGACACCGATCGAGCCGCTCTACCGGCTCAGCCTGAAGTTGAAAGGTCCGACCATCTGGATCAAGCGGGATGACCGCACCGGTTTGGCCGGCGGCGGCAACAAAGCGCGCAAGTTGGAGTATCTGGTTGCCGAGGCACTGAAACAGAAATCCGACCTGCTGATCACCGCCGGCGGTGCGCAGAGCAACCACTGCCGGCAGACAGCGGCCGCGGCGGTGCGCAACCGGCTCGGCTGCGATCTGGTTCTCGGCGGTTCGCCGCCGGCAATAGCCAACGGCAATCTGCTGCTCGACGAGCTGCTGGGTGCGGAGCTGCACTGGACCGCGCCTGAGAACCGCAGCCAGGCGATGGAAGAACTGGCGGAAAAGCGGCGGCGGCAGGGACGCCGGCCTTATGTGATCCCGATCGGCGGCTCCAACCGGCTGGGAGCGCTCGCTTATGCTGTCGCCATGCAGGAGACGCTTAACCAGTTGTCGCAGATGGATGTCGATCCGGATGCCATCGTGTTCGCGACGAGTTCGGGCGGCACGCAGGCCGGACTGGCGGTGGGTGCGCGGATTTTTGGTTACTACGGCCGCCTGCTGGGCATCAGCATCGATCGAACGGATTCCGGTCCGCAGCCGTTTCGCAGCGAACTGGCCGCGCTTGCCAACGATCTGGCCTCGTTGCTGCAGCTGCAAGAAACCTTTCAACCGCAGGATTTCGAAATCAATACTGACTATCTCGGCGAGGGGTACGGCCGCATGGGCAAGCCGGAACGCGATGCGATCCGCCTGCTGGCCCGCGAAGAGGCGGTGATCCTCGACCCGGTCTACACCGGCCGCGCCATGGCCGGCTTGCTGGATATGATCGATAAGGGCGTGTTCAGCCGCAAGCAAAATGTGCTGTTCTGGCATACGGGCGGGGCGCCGGCGGTGTTTGCCTATGCAGAAGAATTTTTAAAAACAGAGTGAAAAAAGCGATCGCTCAATCGATCAACGGGATCGGATACTCGCTATCCCAAATGAATTGAGTGGAGGAAACATGGCTCAACATCCGTGGGCTGGAAAACAAGCGCCGAATGAAACGCTGGAAAATGTGCAGCGTTTGGTCTCCGCATACTATCTGCTCAAGCCAGATCTCCGCGATCCGCACCAGCTGATCCGTTTCGGCACTTCCGGCCATCGCGGCAGTTCGCACGACTGTCGTTTCAACGAAGAGCATGTGCTTGCCATGGCGCAAGCGGTTTGTGACGAGCGGCGGGCGCAAGGAATCGAGGGTCCGCTTTTTCTCGGCATGGATACGCACGCCCTCTCCGAGCCGGCCTGGTGCACGGCAGTGGAAGTGATGGCGGCCAACGGGATCAACCTTCGCTATCAGCAAGGCCGGAGCGCGACGCCTACGCCGGTCATTTCGCACGCCATTCTCAACTTTAACCGCAGCCATCCAGGTACTCGCTCTGACGGGGTGGTGATCACGCCGTCGCACAATCCGCCGCGCGATGGCGGCTTTAAATACAATCCACCCACCGGCGGTCCGGCCGACAGTCAGATCACCGATCGCATTCAAAAACGCGCCAACCAGCTGTTGAGCGATAGATTGAAAGCGGTCAAGCGCATGGCTTTGCAGCGCGCTCTGCAAGCCGATACGATCCGCGGCATGGATTTTATCGAGCCCTATATCGATGAACTGGCAGAAGTGATCGACCTTCAGGCGATCGGCGGCGCCGGAATCAAAATCGGCGTCGATCCCATGGGCGGTGCCGGCCTCGACTATTGGGACCCCATCGCCGATCGCTATGGTCTGGATTTGACCGTCGTCAACCGCTCCCTGGATCCGCGTTTTGCGTTTATGCGGCTGGATTGGGACGGCAGAATCCGCATGGATTGTTCGTCGCCTTTTGCCATGGCCGGTCTGATCCAGCTCAAGGATCAGTTCGATATCGCTTTTGGCAACGACACCGATTTCGATCGCCACGGCATCGTGACCCGAAGCGATGGATTGATGAATCCGAATCACTATCTCTCCGCGGCCGTGTGGTATGTGCTGCGCCACCGCCCCGATTGGCCGGCGCAGACCGCAATCGGCAAGACGCTGGTCTCCAGTTCGATGATCGACAGGGTCGCCGCCGGTCTCGGCCGCCGGGTGGTTGAAATGCCGGTCGGTTTCAAGTGGTTTGTCGACGGCTTGCTCAGCCGCGAACTCGGTTTCTGCGGCGAAGAGAGCGCCGGCGCCTCATTTCTGCGGCGCAACGGCCAGACCTGGACCACCGACAAAGACGGTTTCATCCTCGATCTGCTCGCAGCGGAGATGACCGTTGTCATTGGCAAGGATCCGGCGGAAATTTACCATTCTCTGGAACAAGAATATGGATCTCCCGTATATGAACGCATAGACGCTCCGGCCGACAGCCGGCAGAAAAAAATCCTCGCCCAACTCGATGCCGCGTCAATTGCTGCAACCGAAATCGCCGGTGAACCGATCCAGCAGGTGCTCACCCATGCACCCGGCAATGGCGCAGCGATCGGCGGGATCAAGGTGGTCAGTGAAAACGGCTGGTTTGCGGCGCGGCCGTCGGGAACCGAAGACGTCTACAAGATCTATGCGGAAAGTTTCAAGGGGCCGGATCATCTCAAAGAGATTCAAGACCAGGCTCAGCAGCTCATCGATCAGGCTTTCCGCGGCGCATAGATTTGTACAAAGATCGATCACTGCCTGTGCAAACAGAAGGAGAAATGTGATGGCTGAACCTGTTGACAACAAAAACGAACGCACGTGGTCCATGCTCTGCCATATTTCGGCTTTCGCCGGCTTTGTTTTCCCCTTTGGCAACATTATCGCTCCGCTGGTCATCTGGATGATCAAAAAGGACGAACTGCCGCAAGTGGGTGAGCACGGCAAAGAAGTGGTCAATTTTCAAATCAGCCTGGCGATCTATATCCTTATCGCCGCGCTGCTGTCGATCGCTCTGATCGGAATTCCTATTCTCATCGCTCTGTTTGTTTTCGGTGTGATCGTCACCATCATCGGTGCGATGAAAGCCAACGAAGGCGTGTTTTACCGCTATCCCATGTCGATCCGTTTCGTGAAATAATCGTTTCCCGGCTGCGTTGCGACAAAAATCGCAGGCAAGCGGAAAAGGAGGAAAAGGTGCGGAAATTTTCGTTTCCGCTCAGGGTGAATCCCGAAAACTATTTTGCTCGAGCGCAAAAAGCGGCGGGGCGGTACAATGTCGATCTGCGGGGAGAGCCAGGCGCCGGTCATTTCGTCGGGCAAGGCTTTGAGGGAAATTATGAAATCCAGGAGCGCACTTTGCATCTGACCGTGGTTAAAAAACCGTTTTTTCTCTCCTGGCAGATGATCGAATCGATGCTGCAAGATCTCTTTTCTCTTGCTGATTCGCAGGAAGAGAACCACTCAGCAACAGTCTGAAAAGTAAAGGAAGTCCATGAAAACCATTTGGCTGATTTTGGGTGTTGTGGTGTGGGGGATTTTGTGTTCTTCAGCTTTTGCTGATCCTCCCTATCGCGCAGATCGCATGGCCCTTTTGCCCTTTGCCGTGGTCGGCATCGATGAAATCAGCGCCCGCAGCGCCGAAACGCTCCTGGAAATGGAATTGCGCAAAAGAAGTGATCTGGAATTCATATCGCCGATGGCGGTCGAGAATCAATTTCCGGATCAAGCCTGCCATGAAGTCGATTGTGCGGTAACGATGGCGCAGCAATTGAACGCCAGCCATGTGGTGCTCTGCACATTGAGCAGGCTGGGAGAAAAAGTCCTGGTGCAATACATGCTGGTGGATGCCGGCAGCCGGCAAGTCTTGATCAGCGATCATACGTCCTCGACCACTCTCGAAGACCTGGAAGCGGTGATGCAGCGCGTTGCACTCAGCCTCATCACTCTGAAGCCTCTTTCGCAGACGGCGGAAGCCGGTGTGATTATGGAGAAAGAGACGGCTGAACCGCGGGTACGCCAAAGCCGTCGGCGGAACGGTTTCTCCTTCGGTTACCTCTATCCGCAAAGTGGTTATGACGGAGAGGATCGTTCGTTCATCATGGATTACCGCATGGGCTATGAGATGACCGATTTCACGGCCGGGATGCTCGTCGGTTTACGCAAGGGATTTGCCGCCAATATCTTTTTTGACTATCTCTTGACCCGCAGCGATGTTTGTCCCTATTTGGGCGGTTCATTCGGTTTTCATTGGGTTTCTCACGATGAACCGTATGAATCGCACTCTGAGGGCGAGGAAAAAAGCGGCGATGGATTTCAGATCGGTGTGCAGGCCGGAGTGCGCCTGTTCCGTACCTGGAATTTCACCATTCTGCTCAATTCCGAATATCTCTACACTTTCAATGATTATGACGATCAGGCGGTTGTCATAACCATCGGTTTGCTCAAATAAGCGATGCCGATATGGCAAAAGGCGATGATATCCTGGCGTTGCGCGCTGAAATCGAGCGACTGCGCGGCCGGGTGGCGGATTTGTCGACGTTGATCGAGGTCAGCGCTTTGATCAGCTCGACTCTCGATCTGGATCGGTTGATCGAGCTGGTAATGGAAAAAGCGCAGGCCGTCATGCAAGCTGAAGCCAGTTCGGTTTTTTTGATCAACGAAGAGATCGACCGGCTCGAATGCAAGGTGGCGCTCGGCGTGGTCGGCAAACAGATTCGCGAGATTGTGCAGCTGAAAAAGGGTCAGGGATTGGCGGGCTGGGTCTGGCAGCACCAAAAGCCACTGAATGTGGCCGATGTGGATCGGGATCGCCGATTTTTCCGCGCTATCGATGAACAATCCGGCTTTATTTCCCGCTCCATTCTCTCGGTGCCGCTCATGGTGCAGGATCGGCTGATCGGCGTCGCCCAGGTGATCAATCGCCTGGACAGCCGTCCATTTTCCGAGCAGGATGTGGATCTTTTTGCCACCTTTTGCCGTCAGGTCGCCCTGGCGATCGATAACGCGCGCATGCATCAGTTCTCTCTCGAACAGGAGCGGCTCAATTTGCAGCTGCAATTGGCCGAACGCGTGCAGCAGAGCTTTTTGCCACAGACACTGCCGGGAAGCGGGGGCGATCCGTTCGAGCTCGCCGCCTCCAGTGTGCCGGCGGTATCGGTCGGCGGTGATTTTTACGACGCCGTCCAATTGCCCGATGATTTGCTCGCTTTGACCATTGGTGATGTGTCTGGAAAAGGCATTCCGGCGGCGCTGTTTATGGCTCGGATGATGAGCGACTTCCGCTTTTATGTGCAGCAGGATTCGCAGCCTCTGTCGCTGATCGAAAAACTCAACTCTCAGGTTCTGCAACAGACCAGCAGCGGGTTGTTCGTCACCATGCAGGTTTTGATTGTGAACCTGCGATCCGGCCGAGTCGATTTTTGCGATGCCGGCCATCTGCCCATTCTCCGGATCGATGCCCAGAGCGGCATCGCCCAGGCTATCGCCGGAAAAGGGGGTGGGCCGTTGGGCATTTTCCCGGAAATGAATTTTCAAACACAGAGTTTCCAGCTGCAGCCAGAAGACTGCCTGTTTCTCTATACAGACGGGCTGATCGAAGCGCAGGACGCGCAACGCCGCGCCTTTTCTCTCGATCGCTTGCATGAGTCGGCCTCGCGCCGGTGGCAGAATTGCGATGAACTGCTGCGAGCTCTGCTCGACCAGGTGCATCGCTACAGCCAGGGTGCGCGGCAGCAGGACGATATGACGGCCCTGGCCTTTCAATGGCTGCCTGGAAACAGGTGATCTGCACAAGTGGAGAAGAGATGGACTATACACTGAGCGCCTTTGCCGACGAGATTGCCGACGATTTGGAACAACAGATCGACATCCTGCAAAAACACGACATCCATCACATCGAGTTGCGCGGTGTGTGGGGGAAGAATGTCCTGGATCTCAGCGATGTTGAAATAGCCCTCATCCGCCGGCAGACCGGCGATGCCGGCATGGGATTTTCGGCGATCGGTTCGCCGATCGGCAAAGTGCCGATCGATGCAGAGTTCCAACTGCAGCTTGATGCGATGAAGCGCGCGCTCGAGATCGCCGATCGCCTGGATGCGCCGTTTATCCGCGCTTTTTCGTTCTATCCACCGCCGGGAAGCGATTTTGATGCTTTTCTGCAGCCGGTGGCAGATCGGCTCGCTGCTCTGGTCGAGCTGGCCGAGGACGCCGGCCGCATCCTGGCGCATGAAAATGAAAAAGAGATCTTTGGCGATACAGGCGACCGCTGCCTGGCTCTGTTTAGGGAGATCGATTCGCCGGCCTTTGCGGCGGTGTTCGATTTTGCCAACTTTGTTCAATGCGGTCAGCAACCCTATCGCGATGCCTGGGGCAAGTTGCGCGACCATGTCGTTTATTTCCACATCAAGGATGCGCTGCTCAAGGACGGCACCGTGGTGCCGGCGGGACAGGGAGACGGCGATATCGCCCGGATTTTGCACGAAGCTTTCAGCGACGGATTTGCCGGATTCCTCGTCCTCGAGCCGCATCTTTCGGTAGCGGAATCGCATTACGGCCGCACCCAGCCGGAGCTGTTTGCCACTGCTGTGCAATCGTTGCAACAGATACTCGATTCTCTGCCCAACGCTCAATTCGCCTAGGAGGATAGCCTTGAACAGCCAAGATGCTCCGGTTGCAACTGTGTTGCTCTACGGCCCGGATCGGCATACAGCCAGCAAACTGGTGGTGCGGATCGTCGAACGCCACAGCGGGAAGGTCATGGTTGAACGCTCGTGGACCAGTACAACTGCTGATATTCGCTTCGATCAGGCAATCTATCAACAGGCGCTCGACTATATCAAAGAGCAGAACGCCGAGCAGGTGGTCATGTCTGATCGGATCAGCGGCTGTCCGCATGTCGAAGGCACAGACTATCCCGTTGGCCATCCCTGTCCGTATTGCCCGGCGTGGCAGGATAACCCCTTGCCGCCGGCACGCTCGAGTTGATTGCCGGCGGCTTCGATCGACATCTTTAGATCTTTCAGTGCAGAGAGGATAGCTTTACATGAATGGACAAGGATCCACCGGAAATGTGATTGCTGCTCTGGCCAGCCTCGTGATTCCAGGACTGGGACAACTTTTGCAGGGTCGGTTGCTGGCCGCTGTTGTTCATTTTTTATTTGCCGCTTTGCTGTGGGTGATTTTGCTCGGCTGGATTGTACACATCTATTCGATTGTCGATGCAGCGCGGTTCAAAACACGCAAATGAACCCAACCGCGCCAGGCGGCGGGAAGAGACCGTGCAGCGTTTTCTGAACATTGCTGCAAAGCGTGGCGCCGCCGCTGCGGCGGATGCAGAAATGCGGGTTTTTTGCGAAGAACGGAAAACTTGAGCCGAAACAACTGCGATAATTGAGCTGATGTAAGGCAGGTGCGAGTGGCTGGAAAAACCAAACAAAAAGGCATGATACAGATCTATACCGGCGACGGCAAAGGCAAGACCACCGCTGCCCTGGGATTGGCGCTGCGCGCCGCCGGACATCGCATGAAGACTTTTATCGGTCAATTCATGAAGGGGCAGGTGTACGGCGAATTGCGCGCTCTGCAGGATTTCCCCTTGATCGCGATCGAGCAGTTCGGCGGCAACAAATGCATTCGCCGCGAAGAGGTGACCGATCGCGACCGGCAGCGCGCAGAACAAGGTTTACAGCGCTGTCTGGAAGTCATGCAGTCCGGCAATTTCAATATTATCGTGTTGGATGAAATCCTCGTGGCGCTCTGGTTTGGTCTCGTGTCGCTGGAGACGGTTTTGCATCTGGTGGACTGCAAACCTGCGGCGGTCGAACTGATTCTCACGGGCCGGCGCGCCCCGCAGGAGCTGATCGATCGTGCCGACCTGGTCACCGAAATGCGACAAGTCAAACACTACTACCAGCAAGGCGTTCTCGCCCGTAAGGGTATCGAACGCTGAATCCCCCAATCCCCGCTTTAGCAGCGTTGCAGCTACAGATTTAAGCGGCGCTGCCGACTCCTGCTGCGCGATTCCTGCCTCGATGGTCAATGAATTTCGGCCGATTGCGACTAAATTATGTTTTTGTGCCTCACCTTTTAACAAACTTAAATGGTTTCGCGCAATCGATTCAGCAAATTCGGCCAACCGATGAGAGAATACATTTTGAAATGGACAATAATTTTTATACATTTTTATTCCGATCGAAGGGCACCCCTCTGCGTTGCCTTAAATCCATGAAAGGGATCTCAAGCCAGAGAAAAAGGAGTGACCAACGGCTATGAGCGATTATCAAACGATTCGCGAAGCTGTACGCCAATGGGAGTCCAATGTGGATAAGGTTTTGCAACGGTTCCCGGAGCGCAAACCCCAATTCTGCACCGGATCCGGCATTCCGCTGGAATGCGTCTATCTGCCGACTGAACAGGCGAGTGAACACTATCTCGACAAACTGGGTTTTCCCGGCGACTATCCCTACACACGGGGAGTGCAACCGACCATGTATCGCGGCCGGCTGTGGACCATGCGCCAATATGCAGGTTTTGGCACGGCTGAAGAGAGCAACGCGCGGTACAAATACCTCCTGAGTCAGGGGCAGACCGGCTTGTCGGTAGCTTTCGATTTGCCCACCCAGATCGGCTACGATTCGGATGATCCGCACAGCGTCGGTGAAGTGGGCAAAGTGGGGGTGGCGATCGATACCTTGGGCGACATGGAGATTCTTTTCGACGGGATTCCTCTGGACCAGGTGTCGACTTCGATGACGATCAATGCGCCGGCGGCGGTGCTGCTTGCTTTTTATATTGCGGTGGCGGAAAAGCAGGGGGTGAGCAAGGACAAGCTGCGCGGCACGATTCAGAACGACATCCTCAAGGAATACATCGCCCGCGGCACCTATATTTTTCCGCCCAAACCGTCGATCCGTCTGATTACCGATATTTTTGCCTTTTGTTCCATTGAGGTGCCCAACTGGAACACCATCAGCATTTCCGGTTATCACATTCGCGAGGCAGGTTCGACAGCGGTGCAGGAGGTGGCGTTCACCCTCGCTGACGGCATCGAATATGTCAAGGCGGCGCTGGCTGCCGGATTGGATATCGATGATTTTGCCGGCCGGCTCTCTTTCTTTTTCAACAGCCACAATGATTTGCTGGAAGAGGTGGCCAAATTCCGCGCCGCCCGACGGGTGTGGGCGCGGGTGATGCAGGAAAAATTTCACGCCCGCAATCCCAAGTCGTTGATGTTGCGGTTCCATACACAGACCGCGGGCAGCACCTTGACGGCGCAGCAGCCGGACAACAACATCGTCAGGGTGGCCATTCAGACCCTGGCTGCGGTTCTCGGCGGCACCCAGAGCCTGCACACCAATTCCCGCGATGAAGCGTTGAGTTTGCCGAGCGAGGAATCGGTGCGCATCGCCCTGCGCACACAGCAGATCGTCGCCTACGAATCCGGCGTTGCGGATACGATCGATCCTCTCGGCGGTTCATATGCCATCGAGGCGCTGACCGACCGCATCGAGGAAGAGACCTGGGCCTATCTCGATAAAATCGAGTCGGTCGGCGGCATGGTGCATGCAATCGAGGCAGGCTATCCGCAAAAAGAGATTCAGGACGCCGCCTATGCGGTGCAGAAGCAGATCGAAGCAGGGGAGCGGGTGGTCGTGGGGGTCAACAAGTTCACCGTCAAGGAAGATGCGCCAAAGGGTCTGTTGCGGGTGGATCCGCGCTTGCGGCAAGTCCAGATCGAGAAGCTGCAGCAAGTCCGCGCCGGGCGCAGCGCCGCCGAGCTGGAAAAATCCCTGCATGAACTGCAGACCGCAGCCCGCGACTCGTCGCAAAATTTGCTGCCGGTCATTTTGCAGGCGGTGCAGAACTATGCCACCCTTGGCGAAATCTGCAATGTCCTGCGCCAGGAATTTGGTGAATATCGCGAATCGATTGTTCTGTAACTCGGCGGAAAGGAAAATCAAGGTGGAGCGAAAAATCCGCATATTGATCGCCAAACCCGGTCTCGATGGTCACGATCGGGGAGCCAAATATATCGCCCGCGCACTCAAAGATGCAGGTTACGAAGTGATCTATACCGGCATCCGCCAATCGCCAGAATCCATCGTGCGGACTGCGCTGCAGGAGGACGTCGATTTTGTCGGTTTAAGCCTGTTGTCCGGCGCGCACAACGAGCTCTTTCCGGCGGTGGTGGACGAGCTGCAGCGGCAAGGGGCGCAGGATGTGGTGGTGTTCGGCGGCGGGGTGATTCCGGATAGCGATATCGCTTATTTGCGCGACAAGGGTGTCGAGGCGGTCTTTACGCCTGGAACATCGATTTCGGCGGTCATTGATTTCATCGAAGCCAATCGAGAACGAGTCGTCAGCCGATGACACTTGCAGACGGTGTGCGACAAGGTCAGCAACGGGCGATCGCGCGCGCGATCAGTCTGGTCGAGAACGACCTTCCGGGGCGAGAAGAGCTGATCGATCGTCTCTATCCAAGCACGGGCAAGGCGGTTGTCCTCGGCTTGACCGGGCCGCCGGGCGCCGGCAAGAGCACCTTGCTCGACCGGCTGCTCAGCGAGGAGCGCAAAGCCGGCCGCAAAGCGGCAGTGATCGCGGTCGATCCGAGCTCGCCGTTTACCGGCGGCGCGCTGTTGGGCGACCGCCTGCGCATGCAGAGTCATGCGCTTGACCCCGGCGTCTACATCCGCTCCATGGCTTCCCGAGGGCATCTGGGCGGCATCGCCGGCGCTACCGCGGATGCGGTAAAAATTTTCGATGCCGCCGGCTATGATCGGGTGATCGTCGAGACTCTCGGCGTCGGCCAAACTGAAATCGAAATCGCGCAGCTCTCCGACCTTGTGTTGCTGGTGCTGGTGCCCGGTCTCGGCGACGAGATTCAGGCGCTAAAAGCCGGAATCATGGAGATCGGCGATATCTATGTGATCAACAAGAGCGATAAAGACGAATCGGCCCGCCTGCGCGCGGAAGTGGATTATGTGCTGTCGCTGGCCAACCCAACCCCGGAGCGGCCGGTTCCGCCGGTGGTAATGGTCTCTGCACTCTTTGACCGGGGCATTGACGATTTGATCGATAGCATTGCCGGCCGTTTGCAGCGTTATGCCGAAACCGGAGAAATCGACAGGCGCCGGCGCCTGCGCCTGCGTCGCGAGTTGCGCCAGCAATTGCAGTCCAAAATAAATGACCATATCGAGCGGAAGGTGGAGATCGACAGGCAAATGGATCAGTGGGTCGAGCGCCTCATCAGCCATCAGGAAACCCCCTATGCATTGATCAACAGACAGATCGAATGGATTTTTAAGGAGATGGATCGATCATGATTACCCAGATCAACCATATCGGCATTGCGGTGGAATCTCTGGAAGCCACCATTCCGTTCTACCGCGACCAATTGCGGTTGCCGCTGGTCGGCATCGAAGAGGTGACGGATCAAAAGGTGCGCGTCGCCATTTTTCGCATCGGCGAGGTCCATATCGAATTGCTCGAGCCGACCGATCCCGAGAGCCCGATCGCCCGTTTTCTCGAGAAAAAGGGGCAGGGCATTCACCACATCGCCCTGCAGACCGACGACATCGAGGGGGAAATCGAAAACATGCGCAGCAACCAGATCGAGATGATCGACGTGGTTCCCCGCCCGGGCGCGCACGGCAACCAGATCGCTTTTCTGCATCCTCGATCGACCGGCAAAGTGCTGACCGAAATCTGTCAACACGGCGAAGAACAGGCGCATTGAAAAAACCTCGTCTAAGGTTTACACTTGCAAGTCTGGAAGTCTCTCAGAGGAGAAGGGTATGAGCAGAGAACGCAAGATTCTCGAGCTAAAGGAAAAGACCGAACAGGCCCGATTGGGCGGCGGCCCGGAGGCGATCGAAAAACAGCACCAAAAAGGCAAATTGACGGCCCGCGAGCGGATCAATCTTTTGCTCGATCCCTACAGTTTCGAAGAGATCGACATGTTTCGCGTCTCCAACGCGGACGCTTTTGGTTTACAGGATAAACAGATCTACGGCGACGGCATTATCACCGGTTATGGCACCATTCACGGCCGCCTGGTTTATGTCTACTCATTCGATTTTACCGTCTATGGCGGGTCGCTCTCCAAAGTGGTGGCGGAGAAAATCGTCAAGATTCAGGCCATGGCCGCCAAAGTCGGCGCTCCGATCATCGGCATCAACGATTCGGGCGGCGCCCGAATTCAGGAAGGCGTCGACTCGCTGGCCGGGTACACGAGCATTTTCCTCAACAATGTTCTCTATTCCGGCGTGATCCCGCAGATCAGCGCGGTTGTCGGACCGGCTGCCGGAGGGGCGGTCTATTCGCCGGCGCTGACCGATTTCATCTTTATGGTGCGCAACACCTCTTTTATGTTTCTGACCGGCCCCAAAATCGTCAAGGCGGTGACCCATGAAGATGTGAGCTCGGACGAATTGGGCGGCGCCGACGTGCACTCGACCAAGAGCGGGATCTCGCATTTTACCTATGACAGCGAAAAAGAATTGTTCGAGGGAATCCGCAAACTGGTCTGTTTCTTGCCGCAGAACAATTTGGAAGAGCCCCCGTCTGTGGAGTGCCACGATCCCGTGGATCGCCTTGATGCCGAGCTCAACTATATCGTCCCCGACGAGCCGCACAAGCCCTATGACATGAAAGCGATTCTGCTCAAGATTCTCGACAACGGCGATTTTTTCGAAATCCAGGAATACTTTGCCCCCAATATCATTATCGGTTTCGGTTATCTCAACGGCCACGTCATCGGTCTGGTCGCCAACCAGCCCAAATATCTGGCCGGGGTGATCGATGGCAACGCCTCGATCAAGGCGGCGCGCTTTGTTCGTTTTTGCGATGCTTTTAACATCCCGATCGTGACCTTCGAGGATGTCCCGGGTTTTATGCCGGGCACCCAACAGGAATTCACCGGCATCATCCGCCATGGCGCCAAGATGCTCTACGCCTACGCAGAAGCGACGGTGCCCAAAATCACCGTCATCACCCGCAAAGCCTATGGCGGCGCTTTTTGCGTGATGAACTCCAAACATTTGCGCGGCGATGTGCTGTATGCCTGGCCATCCGCGGAGATCGCGGTGATGGGGCCGGAAGGCGCCAGCGAAATCATCTTTGCCAAAGAGATCAAAGCCGCCGAAGATCCGGAAGCCAAGCTGCAGGAAAAGATCAGCGAATACCGGGAAAAGTTCGCCAATCCCTACGTCGCTGCCAGCAAAGGCTTTGTCGATGAAGTGATCGAACCCAAGTTGACGCGCTACAAATTGATCAAAGCGATCGAAATGCTGCACAACAAGCGGGACGAAAATCCGCCGAAAAAACACGGCAACATTCCGCTGTAGCGAATTTTATTATACCGGTTCTCGGGTTGCTGATGGGCTCAATCGGTTTTGCAGCCCTGGAGCAATCACGGATCGCTCGATTCAGCCCGCAGGCACTGCACCGGGCGGTTAAAAGAAGAAATGTTCTCCCTGGATCCCCGGAGGATTCGATATGGTCGAAAACCTGATACAAAATAACGGATTAACCATCGCTGCCAGCGGTTTGCTGGTGGTTTTTGTTGGCTTGATCTTGATTTCTTTGATTATTCTTGCGTTTAACAACATTGCCGGGCGGTTGCGGTCCAGGCGGCAGATCAAAGAGGGTTCTGTTTCGCCGCCATCTCTGTTGTCGGCCGCGAAATCGGCCGACGAAAAGATCCCGAATGACCATTTGATCGCCATCGCCACAGCGGTGGAATTCTATCGCCGGCTGCATTTTGATGTTCTGCAGAGCGAGATCACCTTTGCAAAAGGCAGTCCCCAATCGGCCTGGCGCATTGGCGGTGGTTTGAGCCGGCGGTTTCTGCCGGCGCGTTTGCGCTGAACAGATTTCGTCTGCGAATTTGGCATAAAAATTCCCTTTGAAGGACCTGGAGGGTCTGATGGAAGAGAAAGAATTGCGTCTGGAAATCGGCGGCAAGGTCTATGCGGTAACCATCAAGGCGTTTACCGCTTATGAAGCGCGCATCGCTGTTGAAGGCAAAGAGTACACGGTTGGTCTCAAGGATCTCGGCATCGATCAGGTTCCGGATATCAAGCCGGTCCGTGTATCGCACGCCAGCGATACGGAGAGTGCTCCCAAACCGCGTACGGCATCTTCAGGGGCCAAAGCGAGCACAAATCCGATTGTCTTGCACCGGCCATCCTCGGTTGTCAATACCCTTTCGGTAATTGCACCGTTGCCGGGACAAATCCAAAAGATTCTGGTCCGAGTCGGCGATGTCATCCATTTGGGACAGACGGTGTTGATCCTTGAAGCGATGAAGATGGAAAATGAGATTCACTCCAACTCCGAGGGCATCGTCAAAGAGATCCGCTGCCAGCAAGGCGATTCAGTCAATCAAGGCGATCTGTTGATCGTTCTCGATCACCTGGAGGAATGAGATGGACATCCTGAACAGAATCTGGCAGACCACCGGTTTTATCAATATGACGCTCGGCAATGTCATCATGATTGTGGTCGGTTGCACAGCCATTTATCTGGCGATCGTCAAGAAATATGAACCTCTGTTGCTCGTGCCGATCGGTTTCGGTGTGATCATCGGCAACATGCCCTATGTGGCGGGTTTGCCGTTGGGGGTCTATGACAAAGGCAGTGTTTTCAGCTTGATCTATTGGGGAGTGACTTCCGGTATTTTCCCGCCGCTGATCTTTCTTGGGATCGGCGCGATGACCGATTTCTCTTCTCTCATTTCCAGCCCCAAATCGATCTTGTTGGGTGCGGCAGCCCAGCTGGGGATTTTCGTCACCTATCTCGGCGCTCTGATGTTGGGATTCAGCAATCCGGAAGCGGCGTCGATCGGAATCATCGGCGGTGCGGACGGACCCACCTCTATTTTTCTCTCCTCACAGCTGGCGCCGCATCTGCTGGGGCCCATCGCCATCGCCGCCTATTCCTATATGGCGCTGGTGCCGTTGATTCAGCCGCCGATTATGAAGCTGGTCATCAGCGAAAAAGAGTGCAGAATCCGCATGAAACCGCCCCGCGAAGTCTCCAAACAGGAAAAAATCATCTTTCCGATTATCGTGGTCATCGGTGCTTCGCTGATCGCTCCGGGCTCCTTGACTTTGGTCGGCATGCTCATGTTGGGTAATTTGCTGAAAGAGAGCGGCGTTACCGATCGTCTTGCCAAGTCGGCCGGCAACGCGCTTCTCGACATCTGCACGATCTTGCTCTCGTTTGCGGTCGGTGCGAGCACCCAGGCATCGGTTTTTTTAACGGCCAAATCGTTGGGCATCTTTTTTCTTGGCTTGTTCTCCTTTATCATCGCCACTTTCGGCGGTCTTGTGTTTGGCAAGTTCATGAATCTGTTCTTAAAGGAAAAAATCAATCCCCTGATCGGTGCAGCCGGTGTTTCCGCAGTGCCCGACTCGGCGCGGGTGGTGCAGCAATATGCCCTGCGTTTTGATCAGGACAACCATTTGCTGATGCATGCCATGGGACCGAATGTGGCGGGTGTCATCGGCTCTGCTGTCGCGGCAGGTGTCTTTTTCGCTATCTTTCACTAGAACTCGGCGCTGTCCCGTCCGGTGAGGGAACGCCGCTGACCAGAACGGTTAATTGATTGCAAGGGTGCCATTCGTCAATGATCACTTTTTTTCGCGATTGGATGCACAATCATTTTTCTGACCCACAGATGATCATCCTGATCGTCTTGTTGCTTGCGGCTCTTTTGCTGCTGCTGCTGTTCGGCAAAATGCTCACCCCGCTGCTGATCGCTGTTGTTTTGGCCTATGTTCTGGATGGACCGGTTTCGGCTCTCGAAAGACATCGTTGTCCGCATCTGCTGGCGGTGATTTTCGTTTTTATCAGCTTTCTGGCCATTGTTCTGACACTGCTCATCGTCTTGCTGCCGATGGCATTCCGACAGATCGGCCAATTGCTCGAAGAGCTTCCCAGCATGATTTCGAGTTTGCAGCACTCCATCATGCATTTATCCGACCGCTATCCCGATGTCATCTCCCGCGACCAAATCCGCCAGCTGCTCGTCTCGCTCAGCTCGCAATTGACCGATCTCGGCCAGCGCTTGCTGAGTTTTTCGATCTCCTCGGTCAAGAATGTGATCACCTTTTTTGTCTATCTGATCATCGTGCCTTTTCTGATCTTTTTCTTTTTAAAAGACAAGCGATTGATCAAAGTGTGGACCTCGCGATTCCTGCCCGAAAACCGCTCTCTGGCTTCCGGGGTGTGGCGTGAAGTCGATCAGCAGATCAGCAACTATATTCGCGGCAAAATCTGGGAAATTCTGATTGTTGCGGTCGGCAGTTATATCGTTTTCATTCTGTTGGGGTTGCGCTATGCTCTGATCATCGCGCTGTTTACGGGTCTGTCGGTGCTCATGCCCTATATCGGCGCCACCGTGATGTTTTTCCCGCCGACCTTGATCGCTTTGATCCAGTGGGGATTCAGCGGCAATTCGATTTCTGTCATCATCGCCTACCTGATCATCCAGGCTCTGGATGGCAATCTGCTCGCGCCATTGCTGCTTTCCGAGGTGGTGGATTTGCATCCGGTGGCGATCATCGCTGCGGTTTTGGTCTTTGGCGGGTTGTGGGGGTTTTGGGGACTCTTTTTTGCCATTCCGCTGGCAACCCTGGTGCAAGCCGTTATCAAAGCCTGGTTCGACACCATCGAAAGACGCAAGCAAATGGCTGCCGAGCAGAAAAGTGCAGTCTGACCCTCACAGAGGAATATGGAGATGATCCGCTTCCGGCGCCACCCCGGCAATCCGATTCTTCCCCGGCAACCCGGTTCATTTCACTCGATTCATGCCGCCAACCCGGATCTTTTGTGGTTTCGCGATCGCTATTTTTATTATTTTCGCGGCCAGGATGAAGCAGGCCATGACCAGCTCGGTGTTGCCACAGCGGATCAGGAGTCTTTTGACGGCGTGCATTGGGAAGCGTTCAGCGGCAATCCGATCGTGCGGGTCGGCTATCGCAAAGCCGACTATGACAGCGGTCACATCCTCGATCCGGCAGCGATCGCCATCGACGGCCGTGTACACCTCTATTACACCGCCCATGCCAGCGACTGGAAGAGCGGCAAACGGCCATCCGGCGTCGGGCTGGCGATTTCGGACGATGGTTTTCACTTCACCAAAGTCACTCGCGAACGGTTGGTTCCTGGAACCAGTCCGGAAATCGTTGCCCACCAGGGGCGCTATTTTATCTTTTACCAGCGCTTGAATTCAACGGGTGCATTTGATATCTATTGCTGCCCGAGCGCGGATGGGTTGCTATTCGATCTGCAGGAAGAACAGCAGGTTTTCCAGCCTTCCGGGCAGCCCGGCGCTTTCGATCGTTTCAGCATTTCGACGGTGCGAATCTGGCATGAACCGCCGTGGTTCTATCTGTTCTATGGCGGTTGCGATCGCTATTTCGATTATCCACGTGCCATCGGGCTGGCCCGCTCCACCGATCTTTTGCATTGGGAACGCTATCCCCACAATCCCGTGTTCGAACGCGGCCGTGTCGGAACCTGGGATGAAGGAGCGCTGTGGTTCGCCACCGTTGCCGGAGTGGGTGAAAAGGTCTACCTCTGGTACGAAGGAACCGGAACCGGACTGGGGCGAAAGACAGCGGTTGCGCGTGAGGCCTCGGATAGTGCCCGCCGCGACGATTATGGCGGCTATGCCATAACCAGCTTTTCACAAATCGGACTTGCGTTCTTAAACGCACCTCTGAACGACAGCTGGTGAGAACGGTTCCTCGAAAGGACATACAGCGAAGCGCTTCACTCGGGTATTGTGGCTCGCGCGTTTGCCTGTCGCTCGAATGATCACCGGCAATCTCACCAGCACAAAGGACTCAAGATGAACGAATCCACAGCAGCACCGCTTTCGCTGCGCATGCGCCTCAAACAATTCCGCCGACGGATCACCTATTCCAAACCTTTTACCGCTTTTCTCTCTTTTCTCGCCTATTGTCTGATCAAGATGATCACCAAAACGCTGCGCATCGAACGCCGGGTCCATCCGGACGCCCAAAAGCTCGAGTCTCCCAACTATTTGTACAGTTGTTGGCACAGCGATCTGTTTTTGGTGCTGCAGGAATTTTCTAACGAACCGATTTGTCTGATGACCGCTCCCAGTTGGGCCGCCGAAATTCTGACCGGCGTTTTGCTGCGCTTTGGTTACCAGGTGGTGCGCGGGTCGCATAAAAAACAAGCGGTCAGAGCGATGCTGGAAATGACCCACATTCTTAAAAAGGGTTATATCGGCGCTCTGGCTCTTGACGGCCCCTCAGGCCCGCTGCATCGATCGAAACCGGGCATGATTTTTCTCGCGCGGCGTTTGAACCTGTCGATCGTGCCGGTTGCGACCAGTGCCGAACACGCCTGGGTTTTCAACAGCACCTGGGATAAATTCTACATTCCCAAACCCTTCTCCCGCTGTGCCCTGGTCATCGGCAAACCGGTCGATGCGGTTTTGACTGAAAAAGAGTTTACCGTCGACGATCTGGACGCCAGGCAAAACGAGGTCGCTGAAACCGCGCGAAGTATCTTTGCCTGAAACGTTTCCTTCCTGGCCATTTCACCTGCTCAGCAAAGGATAGGGACAATCGATCTTGCAGCCTGGTTGAACGAAATCAGCATTTGCAGTTTCTCTCATCTATTTCCCGATCTGACGCTGACCCGGACCCCCACTTTTTTCCCCTGACCAGTCGATTTGTATGGGTTTTCTGTGCGGTCGTTCTGTCCTCGGTTTTCCGATTGCAGCTGGGATTTGTGAGAGTTGAACAGATCCGACGATCGACACACCGCTATCTTTCGCTTGAATTTCAGTGCAGATTTTTGTATGCTGTCAAGATGGATCTTGACAGTTTTGCGGTCCGTACAATCCGCGGCAGCAATGCCGATAATCATTTTTTTGAGAATTGCGCGACTGCGAAGCCCGGATTTGCCAGTGGCTGGCGGCCGACTCATGCAAGTCGACGGCTTTTTTTGTGTGTCGACCCGCGTTCGGCTTTGCGTTGATGGATCACCGCATTGACAAGGGAAAGATTGATGTCACGAGCTGAAATGACTTCACGAGAGCGGCTGTTGGCCGCCATTCACCATCAGGAGCCCGATCGGGTGCCGGTTTCACCCCGTTTATTTGCCTGGCTGTGGGGCAATTGCGGCAACATTGAGCCCGAAACGATCTGGAACCATTTTCCGCAGGTCGATCTGATGCATGTCCATGATCTTGGCACACTCAATTATCTGGAGATGTTTCCGGAAACCTATGATCTGCCCGGGGTGAGAGTCGAACAGAAACGCTTTGCTGAAGGTGACTGCGAGATCGTCGAACGCAAATTTATTACACCGGCAGGCATTCTGACCGACAAGACCCGCATCCCGCCGTCAGGTCGGGAATATGGAGTGACCCCAAATCCCCAGCATCTCGAATGCCTGGTCAAAACTCCGGACGATCTGCACGCATTGCGCTACCTGCTGCCGCCGATAAAAGTCGATGCAGACCGGATGCGAGCAGAAAGAAAGCGGATTGGCGATCGCGGCCTGGTTTCCATTTCGATCCGCAGCGCTCTCGATCATCAGGCAGGTTTTGCCCGTGAACTCGAAAAATTGATGCTCGATTATTTTGACGATCGGCTGTTTTTCGCGGCTCTCATCGGGCTTTTTCATGCGCAGTCGATGAGCCTGCTCAAAGCCGTACTCGAAGCCGGTGCCGAATGCATTTTTGGCAGCTGGTATTTTGCTTCTCTTTCCGCCGGCTGGTCGCCAGACATTTTTCGCGATGTTTTCGTGCCGCTGATTCGCGAACAGGTGGAATTGACGCATACCTATGGCGCCTTGTATGACTATTACGATGATGGTCGCCTGGGAAAGAGCATGGAGATGATCGCCGCTACGGGTATCGATGTGCTGGAGACATGCACACCGCCGCCGGCCGGCGATTTTGATCTGAAGGAGGCCAAGGAGCGGATCGGCCGAAAAACCACCTTGAAAGGTTATATTGATCTCATCAACGTCATGCGATTTGGCGATCCCGAGTTGGTCGATCGCACAGTCAAGTGGACCATGGAAATCGCCAAACCCGGCGGCGGCTTTATCATCGGCAGCTCGGACAGCTTTCGCGAAGACACACCGCCGGAAAACCTGAAGGCCTATTTCAGAGCCTGTCTGGCCTACGGCCGCTATTCGCACTGTTAGGATGATCTCTCTTTTCTACAGTTGCTCATCGTCATGAACACCCGCGTGAATTCTCTCCCGGATTCGGTGCAAAGAGCCGGAGTTCCGGTAAAATCAATTGGAGAGCGATACTTCGAAGCAGGGAAAAGGAATTTCTATAAATGCATCACTGGTGTTAAGGGATGGGAACACCACAACAAGGGGATAGAACCATGCATACTTATCAAGTCCAGAGCGGCAAGAAAATCACTCTCAAGGATTGGGATCCCGCTGATTTGAGCCTGTGGGACAAAGGTAAAAAGGAAGGCATAAAAGAAACAGAAAAACTGGTCAAAGAACTGCAAGTCTTGCAGGAAAAAATCTATGCCCAGCAGAAACACCGGATTTTGGTCGTTATCCAGGGCATGGACACCAGCGGCAAAGACGGCGCCATTCGCCACGTTTTTGGTCTGCTGAATCCACAAGGGGTCTTTGTTAAGAACTTTAAAGTTCCCACTGCGGTTGAAATCGCCCATGATTATCTCTGGCGTGTCCATGCTCATGTGCCGGGCAACGGCGAGATCGTGCTGTTCAACCGCAGCCATTATGAGGATGTGCTCGTGGTGCGCGTCCACAATCTTGTGCCCAGAACGGTCTGGCAAAAACGCTATGATCATATCAATCAGTTCGAACGGATGTTGGCCGATGAAGGAACGACCCTTTTCAAATTCTTTTTGCACATCAGCAAGGATGAACAAAAGGAACGGCTGCAGGCCAGGCTGGACGATCCGCTCAAGCATTGGAAGTTCAATGTCGGTGATTTGGAAGAACGGAAAGTTTGGGACGAGTATACCACCGCGTACAATCATGTTTTAAGCCGTACGAGCACCGAATGGGCTCCCTGGATAATCGTTCCCAGCAATCGGAAATGGTATCGCAACCTGGTCATCGCCAAGATTCTTGTCGAAAAGCTCGGGAAAATGGATATCAAATTTCCCGATCCACAAAGCGATTTAAAGGATATCAAAATCGATTAATGACCAGATTTTGTGTCAACCGAATCAAAAAACATTCAAGCGTTTGTTTATTTAGCTTTTGTGATTATCGTTTAGGGAGAATGGTCGATGAATCGAAAGGTCCCACTCGGTTTGTGGATGATTCTGTTCAGCTGCACGGCGGCAACTTTATCTGCACAAGACAACGCCAAGTCGGCGGCTCGATATGCGGATCTGCCATTTGCTGTCGGCCCGGTAAAACCGGGTGTCGATCTGCGCAATATGGTGCGCGAAAAAGTGTTTCGGCAAAGCTGCGCAGAGCTGGACCGGAGTGCTGCCCGCCGGCAACAAGCCTTTGCGGAGGGCGAGTGGTCGGCATGGTCAGCATGGGTGCGCGAAGGGCTGCTCAACCAATACGGCGAATTGCCGGCGAAGGTGGATGCGGCGTCGATGAACATTCGCCCAGTCTCTCGATACGAATTCCCTCTATTTTCCCTGGAGAATGTGTTGTTCGAGTCTTTTCCGGGATGGGATGTGAATGGATCGCTTTTTTTGCCGGATGCGAAACGCTTTCCTCCGCCCTGGCGAGCGATCGTCATTCCGGTCGGTCACAGCTCCAAGACGCGCAAAAACTACCAAATTCCTGCCCAGGCCTTTGTCCGCATGGGGTTTGCGGCGATCTTGTTCGATCCGCCGGGCATGGCCAGCGAAAAACAGGGGGGGAACGACCATTTTGTCGATGGTGTGCGCACCTATCTGACCGGCTATTCATCCAATCGCTATTTTATCATGGATGCGATTCGCTGTATCGATTATCTCGCCACTCGATCTGATATCGATATGCGCCAAGGGGTGGGGATGACCGGCGTCAGCGGCGGCGGCACCACCACTATGCATGCGGTGCTTTTAGATGAACGCATCCGTGCCGCTGGTCCGGCATGTTGCGCCGTACCGTCGGCTTTTCACCCTCTGCAGGACGGCTATTCACCCTGCGCTGAAACTTTGCCTGTCGATAAATTCCGTTCGGGCGGTGACCAGATCGATCTGCTCTGTGCAGCCCTGCCGACACCGGTGTTGTTGATGGCGGGGGAGAAAGACGAGGTTTTCAAGATCGATTGGGGCCGAGCCATGGCCGATGAAATTTCGCAGGCCTATGCGATTGCCGGGGTCGGAGATCGGTTTCAGTTCTATGCCGATCCTGGTGGTCACGAATATACGCTGGCGATGGCCTACCGTTTCGCCGGATGGATGGATCGCTGGATTCCGCCGTCCCAAACCCGGCAATTGCCGCAATGGCATGAAACCGACTTTGCCATGTTGCCCGACTCTGTGCTCTATTGTTATCCGAATCTTGACGGCAACATGTACAGTCTCAATGCCGACATTGCCCGTGGGTTGCGCAGCGCGCGACAACCGACAGATCTTGCCCTTGCGGTCAACCAACTCGCCCGTTTGGATAAAATCGAACCAAAGACTGAATGCCGCACCGGTGTGCCGCAGCAAGCCTGGGTCCACTGGGTGGAGGAACTGTCGATTTTGCCGGAAGATGGCATCGAATTGCCGGCGACCTTTATCTACCCCATGGAAAATCAGCCGGCATCCTGTTTGCTCTATTTCGACGATCGCGGCCGCTGGACCGATCTGCGCCAGCAAGGCTTTCTCGCCCAACTGATCCGTTTTCTCGACCGTCAACCTCCCTGGAATGCGTTGCTGACCGTCGATTTGCGCGGTTGGGGAGACAGCTCGCCGGCGGACGGCCCCTACGAAATCGCCGCCTGGGGACACCGGGAACGGTGGATTTCCTATGTCTCGGCAGCGAGCGGTGATCCAATCCTGGCCATGCGCATCCGCGACGGGCTGGCGGCTCTGCAAACGCTGCGCTCAAGACCTGAAATCGATTCGCATCGTATCGTGGTTGGCGGTTCCGGCATGGGCGGGGTGGTGGCCTTGCATTTGGCCTGTATCGATTCTGCGCTGGCCGGCGTATTCTGCCGCAACGGCCTGGCGACCTTCGAGTCTTTGGCGACAGCGCCGGAATATACCTGGTCTCCTGAAGCTTTTTTCCCACGGGTTTTGCGCTTTTATGACTTGCCTGAGCTGATCTCTTCTCTGCACATGCCGGTTGCCGTCGTTCAGCCTCTGGATGCGATGCAAAAACCGCTCGCGGAACAACAAGCGCAAGAGACCTATGCGCAATTTTTGGCCCAGCCGCAGCATCTCTTGCTCCTCGATGCAGATGACAGCGCGCTGATCGAATTTATCAACCGATGTCTCAAGCCCTGAGGATGACAGGTGCGGGATCCATGCACACGACTGCGCGCTGTTCTTGTGAGAGCGGCAATTCTGATTTTAGTGACTGCCAAGGCCTATGCCGGAATTACCGGAACGCTCGCCGGCCGAGTGACCGACGCCATGACCGGCGAACCGCTAGCAGGAGCCAATCTGTTGCTCATCGACACGCCCTATGGCGCGGCGGCAGACGCGCGGGGCCGTTTTCTCATTGCCAACCTCAAGCCCGGCATCTACCGGCTCAGCGCCCGCATGATCGGTTACAGCGCGGTTACCCAGATCGGGGTCCGCGTTCGGCCGGATAGCCGCACAGATGTCGATTTTGCTCTGTTGCCTGAAACGCTCGCGATCGATCGCGAAATCGTGGTCACGGCGCCGCGGGAATTGATTCAGATGGACGTAACCGGCACCCAACACGAGCTCAGCGGTGAGCTCTACAAAGCCTTGCCGGTCACCTCGCCGGAAGAAGCGTTGAACCTGCAGCCGGGCGTGGTGGAAGGTCATATTCGCGGAGGCCGCAAAACCGAGGTGCTCTATCTCATCGACGGCATGCCGGCACAGGAAGCGATAACCGGCGAACGGGCGGTGCTGGTGCCCAATGTATCGATCGCCGATATTTCCATCCAAACCGGTGGATTCAACGCCGAATACGGCAATGCGATGTCAGGCATCGTCAACATCATAACGCAGGAGGGCAGTGATCGACATCATTTTTATGTCGAAGCGAGCAGCGATGTTTTCGGCGAAGCTCTTCATTCCCGGGATGACACCCATTATGACCGTTTGCATAACGCGGAGATCGCTCTGGGCGGGCCATTGTGGCGCGGTTTGCGCTATTACCTGTCAACCCAGCTGACAGCCGATGATACCCGCTGGCGCCAGGCCTTTGCCAGGCAATTCGACAGTCCGATCGACCGCAAACTGCACACGAATGCCAAATTGTCAGTCGATTTTCATCCTACCCGACGGTTTGTGCTGCAAGGTTTGCTGACTTTGGCGGACTGGAAGGGCTATGAACACCGTTGGGTAAACAATCTGCAGGGATTGCCGCCGCGGGCCAAGGACAGCTTTCGCTTCAATGCCGCCTGGACCCATCTGATAAACGACAAGACCTATTACAACGTCCGCGTCAGTCACTGCAATGTGCTTAAAACGGTGCAGGGGCGGGAACAGGATCAGTACAAGATGGATCTGCAGTTCGATCCTGACGGTTTGTTCATCCTCAGCGGCGACAAGGCGTGGTGGCAGGATTCCCAGGAAATCATTCTCACCGCTAAAATCGATCTAACCAGCCAGATCGCCCATGAACACCAGGTGAAAACCGGAGTCGAATACAACTATTACGATCTCTATATGGATAATGTGCAGATCGAGCCGTTTCCACCCAATTTCCATCCTGAGCTGCCGCCGGAGTTCCGCTTCAACGTTTACAACACGCAATACCGCTATTACCCCAAAATCGGTTCCTTTTATGTGCAGGATAAAGTCGATCTGAAACAGACCTGCATCACCTTTGGTATGCGATACGATTTTATCGATCCTGCCGGGCAACGGCCTGCGATCGAGGATATCCAAAAGAACAACAGCAACGAGGTGCAGGTGTTTACCAGCAAGACCCCGACCAGCGTGAAGGCGCAATGGAGCCCGCGGGTCGGGGTGTCGTTCCCCCTGGGTCCGCACGACAAATTTCATATCAATTACGGCCATTTTTTTCAGGCACCGTTGTTCGAATATCTCTATACCAATCTGGATTATGACTTTAGCGGCTACAATCCTTTGGTGGGCAATCCGGATCTGGCCCCGGAAAAAACCAAAGCGATCGAAATCGGCTACGAGTACAAAATCACCAAAGACCTTCTGCTCAGCGTCACCGCTTTCAACAAGGATATTTCCAATCTGGTGGATGTGCAATATTTCCAGATTCCAGTGGAAAAAACTGGTCTGTATGCCAGCGGAGTCTATACCCGGTATGTGAATTTGGCCTATGGCTCGGCCAAAGGTATCGAGTTTTTTGTGCGAAAAAAATACGGCGACCATTTTCGCGGTCATATGAGCTATACTCTCATGACCGCCAGGGGCTCCAGTTTTGCCGTTGGCGATCCCGCCAATATCCTGCAATTCGGCGGTGTAGTCAAAGAAGGCGAATATGATCTTTCCTGGGATCAACGCCATACGATCATCCTCAATTTCGATTACCAGCAAGTCCGCAAGTGGAATGCAAATGTCGTGTGGCGAATCAACAGTCCCAAGCCCTATACTCTGGATGAAGGGCTCACCAGCCTGGGCAACAAGGTCATTGCGCCCAACAATTGCCGCTTGGACTGGACCCAGTACCTGGATTGTAAAGTCAAACGGAGTTTTCGCCTGGGGCGGGGGAGTCTCAGCCTGCAGGCGGAGGTGCGCAATCTTTTGGACAGCCGTAACCTTCTGTGGCGCGATATCGACGGCAAAATAGGCGGTGTGCTTGTCGATCCCGGCGCTTATGATGTCGGACGGCGGATTCATCTGGGGCTGATATGGAGCAATTGAAAATGGGGCGCTGCAAAAAAAGTCTCGGTCAACCACAGACCGCTGAGCGGCGCAGACTGCGATCACGAAAAATTGTCCTGTGGATGTTGCCGGTTTTCTTCCTGGCTGTTTCGGGCTGTTTCCAAAAACAGGAACGCGATGTCATGGGTGCCGGAAAGCCCACCTTTACCCTGCGCGGCCGGGTGCTCGATATCGACAATGGCAGGCCGGTTGCAGAGGCGATCGTGCGCATCGAGTCCTTGGGATTGGTCGATACCGTCGATGTCGAGGGCCGCTACGAGTTGACCGGCATTCCCGTTGGCAGTCGTATCTTGAGAGCGACGGCGGTCGATTATCTCTATAAAACCCAGGAAGTCGAATTCACCTACGAAGAGTACGAAGTCGAGCGCAATATCCGGATGTTGAAATTGCTGCAGATCGAACAGAGTTTCGTGGTGGAACTTCCCAATCTCTCCGGAATTTGGTGGGAAGATCAGGCGCTCTACGTCACGAGCTATGATGACAGGGGCGGCACCATCTACAAACTCGACGAACAGATGAATATCCTGCAGGTTTCACCGCATATCGGTCTGCTTGAAAGCGACAGCTGTTTGGTCCGTGTGGATACGCTGTACTGGAAAGACGATTCAGCTTACACCTGGATCGATCCGGAAAATCCTTTCACCCCGGATTCGGTGCAGATCGATTCAGTTTACTGGAAATGCGCCCAGCAATTGTACGGGTTGACGCGCATCGGCGACTCTTTTTACACCTCTGACGGTTTTGGTATTTTTTTTCCGGTCTATGAGTCGAGGTTTACTCCAATTCATTATTTCCGCATCGATCCGGTTTCCCTGGCGGTGCTGGACACCCTGTTGGTGGCTGGCGATTTCGGCGCCGGCCATATTCATCGCATCACCGACCTCGCTTTCGACGGTACCCATTTGTGGCTGTGCAATCCGCGTTATTCGACGCTGCTCAAGATTCTTTTCAGCACCTTCACCGCGCATTCTATATTCGCCACTCCCATTCCTTCACCCATGGGTGTGATGTGGGATGGCCGTTATCTGTGGGTGATGACCACGACTGTTCTCTTTCAACTGGACGGCGACCTGCTTATCCGCAACCGATATGGCTACTCGGGATATTTTCTCAGCCAAATGGCCTGGGCAGAAGATGCCGTCTGGGCGCTGCAACCCGATGTGCAGAGGATCTACAAGCTCAAATTGCCCTTTCAGGACCATTTGTAACTCGCCTCGGCAGGTGTCGGTTGCTCTCTGTTTGTATGGACAGCCTGATGCCGCTTGACCTCATCGCAACACCTTTTTTCTTCCTCTCCGGGGGATAAACTCTGCTTGAAGTTGATGAAAAAAATTGCTATACTCTAAGCCAAATGCGGTAGAAAGGGTTCGTGCTTGTCCAGCGAATACCTGCGGCTCGCCGCAACAATCCACTGATGAAGGCTAGCCGAGAACCCGATATACAAAATGCTGTTCTTGCTTGTGAGGATTGTCGATGCATCGCAAGGTTATGATTTTGTTCACACTTTTTGTGTTGTTTTTGTTCAGTACCGTTGTTTTCGCTGCTCCGCAGATGTTGATCCGCATCGATCGCAGTGTTGGCATTGATTTGCCTTTCTGGACCATGGATGCGATCAAGGTGGTGGTCAATGGAGATGGCTATATTACAGCTCTGTGTGCACCAGCCGATTATGCAAGGCTTGTTGATGCGGATCTGGACGTCAGAATCCTCGATCCGCAATCCGGCGGTGTTCCCTATTATCGGGCTGACCGACTCGATTTGCAAACCTGGGAAGGTCGGCATACCGTCAAATGGCTCGACAGCGATGACCATTCGGTTTTGCTCAAGCTCGATGATGCACAAGCAGAAGCGATGCTCCGTCAAGGGGTCCGCATGGTTCGCCTTTTTGATCATGGTTTGCCGATCGTCGATCTCGAGCGTGCGGGGCAACAGACGAGGATCCAGGCGGCACCGGTCGACCTGATCGATCAGGTTCTTGCCGAGCTTTCGGATTCATCTTTCTATGCCCTGGTTGCGCGTCTGCAAGCTTTTAAAACCCGCTATGTCTATTCCGATTCTACGGTACCGGCACGAAACTGGATCGAACAAAAGTTCAGAGAATTCGGCTATGATGATGTCGCCATGGATTCTTTTGAGCTGGGCGGCACGACGCAGCGAAATGTTTTTGCCACCAAGCACGGTACACAGGACAATGGCCGTGTCATTGTGGTTGGCGGACACTATGATTCGATCGTCAGCAATCGACAGATCGCCATGGTCAATGCACCTGGTGCCGATGATAACGCCACCGGAGCAGCCGGCGCCATGGAGTTGGCGCGGGCTCTGGCCGGCGTCGATCTGGAAAGCACAGTTATTTTTATCGCTTTTGCCGGTGAAGAGCTGGGCTTGTGGGGAAGTTATTACTATGCCCTCAACGCCTATCAGACAGGACTTGACATCGATGTCATGCTCAATATGGACATGATCGGCAATGTCTCGGACACTTATCCCGATGTCAACATTTTGACCGATCTCCGTTCGAATGCTTTTGCCAATTTGGCCAGGGAGCTGACCACCGATTTTACCTCTCTGCAACCGGTTATCGGCAACAGCGGCAGCGCCAGCGATCACTATTATTTTCAGCAATTCGGCTATCCGGCGCTCTTTTTCCAGGAAGGCGATTTCAGTCCCGTCTATCACAGCACTTCCGATATCATCGATTATGTCGATGCCGAGTATGCGACGGAGGTTCTCAAGGTGGTTGCAGCAACGATCATTCAAGTGGCCAATTCACCGCGAACCCCGCAAGGTCTGCAAAATCTGGAACCCGGCGATGGCGCAACCCAGATCATCCGCTGGGCACCCAATAATGAAGCCGATCTCCTCGACTATGTCATCCATGTCGGTCGACAAAGCGGTTCTTACGAAGAATTTTACCGTCTGTCTATCGTAGAAAATCCGGAAATCACTCTTTACGGTCTGACGCCGGGCGAGACCTATTATCTGGCCGTTTCTGCAATGGATTCGGAAGGCAATTACAGCATGCTTTCCGAGGAACTGGTTTTTACTCCTCAAGCCGCTCCACGCATGCCGGTTGGCCTGGTTTCGACGTCGAAGCGCGACTGCATTTGTTTGCAATGGGAAAACACCAACAACGAACTCGATTTTGCCGGTTATGTCTTGTATCGCATTGCCGCTGGTGAAGCTGTTGAGCGTTTCGAGTTGCCGCTGGGCCAGTCCGATTTTGAGGACAGGGCGGTTCACCCCACTATCCGTTATACCTATACATTGGTTGCCGTCGATAGCGCGGGAAACGAATCGCAACCCTCGCAAGCCGTGCTCGGACAGCTGGCGACGCACGACCAGGGAATTTTGTTGGTCGATGGGTCAAAAAACGGCAATGACAGGCCGCTGATGCCTTCCGACGCATCTGTTGATCTCTACTATGAACAGGTTCTGCAGGGATTCAAGGTGGCCAAACAGTGGGATCTGCAGGACAGTGTCCTGGTCGGTGTCGCGTTGAATGATGCAGAGTTGGGACAATATTCTACAGTCATCTATCACAGCGAAGTGGCTTCACCACCGCGTTCTCTTGCCGCCGATACGGTGGCGCTGAAAAAATACCTCGACAACGGCGGAAGTCTGATTCTCAGCGGCTGGAGTTTGCTGGACAACCTGTCCGGAGTGTCGAATCCATCGAAGGTATTTTCGCCCTCACAGTTCGCCTATGAGTATCTCGGGGTCGTTTCCGTTTCGACCGGGGACGGCAGTCTGCGCGATTTTAGCGGCGCCGAGCCGGTTGTCGATGGATATCCGATCATGGATGTCGATCCCGCCAAAGCCGCTGCCTTCAACGGCAATCTGCTCGCAATGGAAATCGTGACCAACCGACAGGACGATGAGGATAGCGAACCGCTCTATTCCTATCGCTCCTCGGCTGATCCTGTTTCGGCTTTTCACGGTCAACCCATTGCGCTGCGATATGGCAACGACTCTTATCGCGTGGCCTTGTTCAATTTCCCCCTCTTTTTTATGAAAAAAGAGCAAGCGCAGACTCTGTTGACGACTGTCTTGCAAGAATTCGGTGAACAGTCCACTGCAGTTGAACAAACGGCTACAGGCCCGGAACAGGTGCCGCAACAATTCGATCTCGGACAGAATTATCCAAATCCCTTCAATCCGGTCACTCGCATTCCGGTCGCTGTGCCGTACAACAGCCATGTCCGGTTGGCGATTTATGATCTGATCGGGCGCCTGACGGCTGTTATTCACGATGGCCCGCTGCCTGCCGGCCGCCACGAACTGACCTGGGATGCGCACAAGTTCGCTGCAGGGATCTATTTCTGCAAACTGGAAAGCGACCACACCGTTGGCTTGCGCAAGTTGGTCTTGCTTAAATAGGCATTCTGGAGAAGCTGTTGTTCTAATACGGTCGATATCCCTTGCAAGAAGGAAGTTCGAGATGGTCCGTTATCGCGGTTTTTCAAACGAAAGCATGATTCTGCGCGACTTGCTCGCGTTGGACCGCACCTTGTTGGCGAATGAGCGCACATTTCTGGCCTATCTGCGGACCGCGATTATGGTTCTCATTTCCGGCCTGACGCTGATCAAACTTTTTAGCGATTATACAGTGCTCACACTGATCGGTATGGCTTTGATACCGATCAGCATGATTTTTTTTGCCATTGGCTACATCCGTTTTTTCCGTTTCAGGAGGAGTCTGCGGCATTTACAGATCGATAAGATCGATCGCGAGGTCATTGAACACAAATGATCACCGCCAAATCATGAGGGCTCTATGATCCTGATCTCTGTTGCCGGTGCGGTCATTCCGGCGGTGTTGTTGCTCATCCATTTTTACCGGATGGACCGCCTGAGACCCGAGCCCAAAGGATTGATTCTCAAAATCTTTTTTCTCGGTATTGCCTTCACCTTTCTTGCTCTCGGGATGGAAAGCGACGTGGCCAACCTGGAGGCAAGGTTGCCGGACGGTGTGTTGTGGAATGCCGCTTTCCACGCCTATCTGGCCTCCGCTTTTATTGAAGAAACACTCAAACTCCTGGTCGTTTGGCTTTTTGTATACCGGACGGTGCATTTTGACGAAGCAACAGACGGCATTATCTATACCATCACTGCAGGACTGGGTTTTGCCTGTCTGGAAAATATCCTGTATGTACTCAATGGCGGGATTTCGCTGGCCGTCGCTCGTGCGATCAGCGCTGTGCCGTTGCACGCTTTGGCGTCGGGTTTGATGGGCTATTATATCGGCCGCGCCAAATTCGCTTCCCATCGAATTTCCAAGATCTTGCTTTTTATCGTTGGTCTGACCGTTGCGGTTTTGATCCACGGCACCTATAATTTCTTGATTTTTGCCCTTTCACCGATCAATCCGCTCTATGTCTTTCTGGTTTTTCCGTATTTGTTCGTGTTCTATGGGCTGCTCAAGAAACAATTCAGCACAGCGTTGGCTGGCGATATCTTATTCAGACGCGCGATCGACGACAGCGAATGGGGGTAGAGTGGCTTCGGCAAAAGCGAAAGGCAATGTTGTGATAGCAAAAGTCTTCGCCTTGCGAATGCACCGGCAGAAAGGAGTGCGTAATGTTTAAACGTTGGCATTGGTTGTTTCTGGCATCTCTCGTCTGGCTGCACGGGCTGGGATGCAGAGCCGAGAAAAATCCAGAGCAGGCGGAGTGGCGGCTCGAGCTCATTTGGGAGACAGCCAGGGAGCTGGCGACCCCGGAATCCGTTTTCCCCGATACCTTGCGCGATGCCATTTATGTCGCCAATATCAATGGCAATCCGGGTGAAAAAGATGGCAACGGCTTTATCTCCCGGTTAACCGCCGATGGTCGCATCGATTCGCTGCACTGGGTGACCGGTCTGAATGCTCCAAAGGGAATGGCGATGCTCGGCGATACCCTCTATGTCGCAGACATCGATCACCTGGTGGTCATCGATATTCCGGCTGCGAAAATCGTCGCGCGTCATCCGGCGCAGGAAGCGAAATTTCTCAACGATGTCGCTGTGACTGCACAAGGAACTGTGGTGGTGTCGGATTATTCAGCCAACAGCGCGATCTATCAGCTGCAGCCGCAGGGATTGGAGTTGTGGTTACAGGGAGACAGCCTCAACCGGCCGAATGGTCTTTATCGCTCCGGCGATCGATTGATCGTCGGAAATTCGGGCGAGGGGTGTTTGCGCGCGTGGCGGGAATCGAATCCGACTTTAGAAAAACTGGCATGTCCTGAACACGCCATCGATGGAATTGCCGGCGATCTGCACGGCAATCTCTACTTTTCCAATTGGGCGGGCAAGATCGAGGTGTTGAATCGGACAGGGGAGATCGCTCTGCTGCTGGATACCAGCGCAGAAAAAGTGCAAGCCGCGGATATTTCTATCTGGCCGCAGAAAGATTTGCTGTTGGTGCCGACCTTTTCCGACCATCGCGTTATGGCCTATCGAATTCATTATGGTGATTGAAGTTATGGCGGTCTACAGGAAAGCGTTTTCCTGTTGATTTGCCGGTCAGGAAAGGTTATATTTCCACAGCATTGGCAACCGAGGGATCAGGACGAAAGTCTATCCTGTCCAGAGCTTGATTCTGAATTTGTGCTGGTCAACAGCCGTGTCCCAACGGGGGGAAATCACCCAACGCAACTGTAAGATTAACAATGATAATTTCCATGGTGTCGCAACAGGGGGCACCACGGGCTGTACAAATAAGTGAATGGTTATTGAATGAAGGTTATGGTTGTCGGCGCCGGTCGTGTCGGCGTGCAAATCAGCAATTTTCTCAGCGCTGAAGATAATGATGTCATTGTACTGGAAAAAGATCCGGCCCAGGTCAAAAAAGTAGCTGAAATGGTCGATGCGTTGGTGCTTCAGGGTGACGGCGCCAGTCCGGCGGATCTGGATAAAGCCGGCATTCGTTCTTGTGATCTGTTGATCGCAGTCACATCGATAGACGAAGTCAACATTATCGCCTGTCTGACAGCCCAGAAAGCCGGGGTAAAACTGAAAATCGCGCGTCTGCGGCGTTACGAGTTCAGCAATCCCGACAGCCTATTGCAGCGTGAAGATTTGGGCATTGATTTGATCATCCACCCCGAACTGGAAACCGCTCGCGAGTTGGTTTGGTTGATCAAGCGTTCGGCTGCCACCGATGTCATCGAATTCGAGAATGGCAGGGTCCAGCTGGTCGGAGTGCGACTGGACAGCAATTCGCCGATCATCAACAAGACGCTGCAGCAGGTCGATGAAGAAAATGCCGACATTCTTTTTCGCGTGGTTGCCATCTATCGGGGCAACCGCACGATCGTTCCGACCGGGAAATCGGTTATCAACCGCGGTGACCAGCTGTTTTTTATCACGCAGACCGAGTTGGTTCCCCGTCTGTTGGAGATCGTCGGCAAAAGCGAAGAGAAGCTGGAGCATATCATGATCCTCGGCGGCGGCAAGGTCGGTCGTCTGGTTGCTGCCGAGTTGGAACGGGACAAAGATGTTCACATCAAGATCATCGAGTCCAGCCGCGAAAAGAGCGGAAAAATTGCCGAAACCCTGCAGCGAACTTTGCTCATCATCGGCGACGGCACAGATCTGGATCTGCTGGCCAGTGAAGGCATTATGGATATGGACGGCTATATTGCCGTGACCGATGATGAAGAGACCAACATCATTTCCTGTCTCGTGGCCAAGCATCTCGGCGTGCGGCGCAGCCTGGCGTTGGTCAACCGTTCGGATTATCTGCCGATCATGAATTCGATCGGTGTCGATGCCGCAGTCGACAAGCAAATGATAACCGCCAATGCCATCATGCGGTTTATTCGCCGCGGCAACATCGTATCTCTGGCGACGTTGCGCGGTATCGATGCCGAGGTGCTGCGCATCGAAATATCCCAAGAATCGCGTGTCGCCGGCAAGCCGGTGCGCGCCCTAAATCTTTCCAAAGATGCAACCATCGGAATTATCAGCCGCAACGGCGATGTGATTGTGCCGGTCGGCGATACGATACTGATGCCGCGCGATGCTTTGATCGTCTTTACCCTTCCGTCGGCGGTTGCCCGGGTTGAAAAAGTGTTCAGCGATCGTTAATTGCTCATGGCAAAGAGATGAATCTACGCGCAGTCCTGCATGTCAGCGCAGCATTGGTGGTTTTTGAAGGAATTTCCATGCTGCCGGCTGCTGCTTTTTCCTGGTACTATGGCGGCGGCGATCTGTTCAGCCTTTTGGCCACCTTCCTGTTGTGTCTGATCAGCGGAGGGGTGGTTTTTTATTTCACTCGCGACGAAATTGAATTGCGGATGCGCGAGGGTTTTGCGGTGGTGGTGTTTGGCTGGACGCTGATGGCTGCTTTCGGGGCATTGCCCTTTGTTTTATCCCGCGCCATTCCGAGCTATACGGATGCTTTTTTCGAAACCATGTCGGGATTCAGCACCACCGGCGCCTCGATTCTCAACAATGTCGAAGCGTTGCCGCACGGACTGCTCTTCTGGCGCAGTCTGACCCACTGGATCGGCGGCATGGGCATCATTGTCTTGTCGCTGGCGATCTTGCCCTATCTCGGGATCGGCGGCATGCAGCTCTACAAAGCCGAAGTGCCCGGCCCCATACCCGACAAGCTGAGCCCGCGGATCAAGGAAACGGCCAAGATCCTCTGGGGGGTCTATCTGTTGATCTCGGCGCTCGAAACGGTTTTGCTGATGTTCGGTGGCATGTCGTTATTCGATGCGCTTTGCCATACTTTCGGCACCGTTGCCACGGGTGGATTTTCCACCCGCAACCTCAGCATTGCCGCGTTCGACAGCCTGTATATCGAAATCGTTGTAATGGTCTTTATGGTTCTGGCGGGCACCAATTTTAGCTTGCACTACCGCGTGCTTAAGGGAGATTGGAAGGCTTATTTTCGCGACCGTGAATTTCTTTTTTATATCAAACTTCTCGTTTTTTTTACCCTCGTTCTTACGCCGATCGTTTTTTTCTCCACCACCCCGCATCTCGGCAAAGCGCTCCGCAGCTCTGTTTTTCAGGTGATTTCGATCGTCACCACCACGGGATTTTGTACCGACGATTTTGAACTGTGGGCTGAGGGGGGGCAGCTGATCATTTTGCTGTTGATGTTCGTCGGCGGGTGTGCCGCCTCAACCGGCGGTTCCGTCAAAATCATCCGCATCATGCTCTTGTTCAAGCACAGCGTCAATGAGATCAAGAAGGTGCTCCATCCGAATGCCTACTTGCCTGTCCGCCTCGGCGGCCGGGTGGTTTCTGAAGAGGTGGTGACCAATATTCTGGCTTTCTTTCTGCTTTATCTGCTTATATTTGTTTTCGGCACGGTGGCGATGGCGCTATTGGGATTGGATTTGATCACGGCGATCTCCAGTGTGGCTGCCACATTGGGAAATGTCGGCCCAGGGTTGGCCAGCGTCGGACCGATGAACAATTATGCCGAGATTCCTTCGGTGGGGAAATGGTTGCTCTCTTTTTTTATGATGTTGGGAAGACTGGAACTTTACACCGTGATCGTCGTCTTGCTGCCGGATTTTTGGGAACGATGAAACCTTTGTACTGGAACGCCATCACAGAAATGGAGTAAAAGATGCCCCTGCAATTTGATATGCCGTTGCCGGAACTGTACAAATATACCGGCAGAAATCCGCGTCCCGATGATTTTGATGCTTTTTGGGACCAGTCACTGGCAGAATTGTCTGCGGTCGATCCGCAGGTTGAGTTGATGCCGGCTGATTTTCAGTGTGCCAGTGCTGAGTGTTTTGATCTCTATTTTACCGGCATCGGCGGCGCGCGCATCCACGCCAAGCTTTTGCATCCCCGCCAAGCGGTCGAGCCGCATCCTGCGGTTTTGATGTTTCATGGTTATTACGGCAATGCCGGCGACTGGGTGAGCAAACTGGCCTATACTTCCCAGGGATTCACCGTCGCCGCGCTGGATTGCCGCGGCCAGGGCGGATCATCGCAGGATATCGGCGGCGTCAACGGCTGGACGCTGCGTGGCCATATCGTGCGCGGTTTGGCGGACGGCCCGGAACATCTGCTTTTTCGCCAGGTCTACCTCGACACTGCGCAACTGGCGCGCATCGTCAGCCGGATGAAACAGGTCGATCCGAAACGCATCGGCGCCACCGGCGGCAGCCAGGGAGGCGGTCTGACCCTCGCCTGTGCGGCGCTTGCACCGGAAATCCGCCGTGCCGCCCCGATTTTCCCCTTTTTGTGCGACTATCGGCGCACATGGGAGATCGATCTCGCCGAAAATGCCTATGAGGAACTGCGCGACTATTTTCGCAAATTCGATCCCCTGCACCAACGCGAAGAGGAGATTTTTACCCGCCTGGGCTATATCGACGTGCAGTTTCTTTGTCCGCGAATTAAAGCCGAGGTTCTGATGACAGTCGGGTTGATGGATAAAATCTGTCCGCCTTCCACCCAATTCGCCGCCTACAACAAGATTCGCTCGCAAAAATCTCTGCTGCTTTATCCAGATTACGGACATGAAGATGTGCCTGGAAACCAGGACCGCTTGTTTGCTTTTCTCAGCGCTCTTTAATGACCCCCATTGGGGAGGAAAACTTTTCAACCCATGACTGCGCGATCGCACCACCCTTGCAGGGGATCGTCAACAAAGGAAATTTTTATGACTGCGCATGAACGCCTGGCCAAGACCATGCGATACGAGATAGCGGACCGGTTGCCCCTCGATATGGTTTGGCCAAGAGCTGAAATTCTCGCTGCTTTGCAAGACCATTTTTGCGCCGATACCGTGGAAGAAGTATACCGCCGGCTGCATATCGATTTTCGCTGGTTGCCGCTTGCGGAGACCTATCCCGATTTCCAGCGCCGTATAAACGGCCGTCTTGAAGGGGAAATGCCCGGCGCCGGCAATGCTGTGGTTTTTCACGATTCCCAGACTTTTGAAGATGCCTGGGGAGCGGTGCAGCGCGTCGGCGATGACGGGAAATATATCGAATGGAAATCCGGTCCGCTTGTCGACAAACCAGACCTTGGCGACTGGGATTTGCCGGAAGTGATTTTCCCTTCCATCGAGCAAGTGCGGCAAACGCTGCAACCCTATCGGGAGGTGATCACCATCGTTGAAATCGCTTTTCCCTTTAAAGTCGCCTGGTATTTGTGCGGTATGGAAGGATTGTTGATGCGCATGATAAACCAGCTGGATTTTGTCCAGGAGCTCTATGACCGCATCTATGCCCGCCAAACACAAAAGGCAGTCCTGGCGGCCAGGGCCGGCTACGATATTATCGCGCTGGTGGGCGATATCGCGGGGCAAAATGGTATGATGTTTTCACCGCAGCTTTTCCGACAACTGGACCTGCCGCGCATGCGCGCTCTGATCAAGGAAGTCAAACAAGCCAACCCGCAAGTTCAGGTGCTCTATCACAGCGACGGCGATATGCAAGCCGTGATTCCCATGCTGATCGAAGCGGGTGTGAATATCATCAACCCGATCCAGTCTGCTTGCATGGATCCGGCGCTGATCAAGGAAAAATATGGCAATCGTCTAACCCTGCACGGCACAATCTCGGTACAGGATACGGTGCCTTTTGGCACGGTCGATGAGGTAAAGGCGCAAGTGCGCAAACGTATCGAAACCGTGGGATATAATGGCGGATTTATTCTCAGTCCGGAAAACAGCATCCCCTTTGATACCCCGCTGGATAATGTGCTGGCGATCTATGAAGCCGCTCTCGAATATGATTATCGTTCACTTGCCGCGGCTGCTAGTATAAAGGAGAAGGCAAGACGATGAGTCAACCGATTCCCTGGGCACCGGTTTGGATCGAGTCGCCGACGCTGGATGACATTCGCCGCGCATTGCCTGATTACCGTCGAATGACTTTGCAAGTCCTCGATGCAATTCTGCAACGCTCGGAACGCGATCCCGATGATCCGTTCATCGATACCAAATTCAGCACCATCACCGGCGAGGATTTTGTTGCCGGGGAACAAGGCGAGACTCTTTTTAAAAGCCGGGAAACCGTGTATGCGTGGATTCAAGGCCGAGCGCTGGAAGCCCTGATCGGTCATGCGCACTGGTTGCAGAGCTGTACAGAGATCTCTGCGGATATCCGCCATGACCGCGTCGAGCGAATCGGCCGATTGGCCGCACAGCTGGCAGCAGCTTTGGAGTCGGTGAGGGAACGCAATAACGGGCGACTTTTTTTCACGTTTCTTGGCGATGGCACGCCGATCCGTTTTGGCAAAGACGGCAAACCAAGGCCGTGCGAGATTCCGCTGGAGAGCAATTTCAGCGAGCTGTTCGTCGCCAAGGGTTTGTTGGCTGCTGGCGACTTTTTTCGCCGACTCGATTGGCTGGAGAGTGGTCAGTCTCTGCTGTTGCGCATTTGCCGCGATATCGAGAGCGGCCATTTCCGCGGCGATCAAATTCCCTATCCGCCGGTCGAAAAACCGATCCTCACAAGCCTGCAATGCCAGGCGCCCTGGATGATCGCGCTGGGAGCGCATGCCCTGGCTTACCGAGTCAGCGCTGATCCGCAGTGGCTGGAGCGCGGCTTGCGCTATCTGGACACTATAATGGACAACCACCTGAATCTCGGTCAATTTGCCGGACTGCAGCTCCTCGATCTGGTCGAGAACCTCGACACATCCGGTCGCCCATTGGATGAAAACGGTATGATTCTCAGCTCCATCGGCCACGTCATGGAGGTGGTCGGCCTTGGCACACAGGTTCTCTTGCTTTTGCAAAAAAGCAAAGAGCTGGCACCAGCGCGCCGTGAACGAGCCATCCGGCGGTACCAGGAACTGCTGCCGCGGGTGCTTTTGCACCATTTCGATCTGGGATTCAACCCTGAAGCAGGCGGCATTTGTCTGACTGTGGATTTGTTGACCCGGAAACCGGTCAATACGCATTTGCCATGGTGGATTTTGCCGGAGACCTTGCGGGCGGCTGCTGAAGTGCTGGTTTTTTCGCCTGATCAACCGGAATACCAGCAGATTTTACAGTTGCTGCAACATTGTTCGAACGCTTTTTTGCATCGATTCGTCAATCCCAAGGTCAGTTTGTTCGCCTACCAAACCCGCAATAACCAGGGTGACCCGATCGATTGGATACCGGCGACTCCGGATGCCGATCCGGGTTATCACACCGGGCTGAGCGTTATCGATTTTCTTCGCTGTTTGACGCCCTGAAACAGACTCTATCGATCGGCGCAGTCTTCCGCAGGGAACCAGTCCCACATCAGGCCGAAAAACAAGAAACATTCTATCCCGGAGAAGGTGTGTGAAACGATTCCATCATCCAGCTGCGTGGTTAACAGCGGTTTTGCTCGTTGCGGCGCTCTATTTTGCCGGCCGTTCCTGGCAGGCACACCGCCGCGACGAGGCTTATCAGCAACGGTTGAAAAAATCGGCGCCCGGTCCGGATCAGCGGCCCAATGAATGGTTCTGGTTGCAGCGCACGTTTCCATACGAACGCTACGATTTGGCTGTCTATCAGCAGGCTCTCGCCAGGGTTCAGCAGATGTCCGGACTGCGCAAAGCAACGGCCACTCCGGAATGGGAGTTTGTCGGTCCGACCAATGTGGGCGGCCGGATTGTGGACATTGAATACGATCCTTTGAATCCTGTGATTGTCTATGCCGGCGCGGCAACCGGCGGGGTTTTTAAATCCGTCGATGAGGGTCTGACCTGGTCGCCGATCTTTGACCGCCAGGCGGTATTGACGATAGGCGATATTGCGGTCGATCCACTGAATCCGCAGGTCCTCTATGTGGGTACCGGGGAGGCCAACGGTGGGCATAACAATTTCCCTGGCGGCGGTGTATACAAATCTGTGGATGGGGGAGAAACCTGGAATTACAGCGGTCTTGCAAGCACCACCTCGATTGGGCGCATTTGCATCGATCCGATCAATCCCCGCAGGGTCTTTGTCGCAGCAGTGGGCAGCTATTTTGCCCCCAACTCTGAGCGCGGTGTTTTTGTCAGTGAAGACAGCGGCCGAAGTTGGAATATCTCTCTCTTTGTTTCCGACAGCACCGGGGCGATCGATCTGGTCATGGATCCAAACAATCCGGCATTCATGCTGGCAGCGGTCTGGGAGCGGGTCAGACGACCGGTTTCCCTGTCGTCGTCCCATCTCTACGGTCCGACAAGCGGTATCTATCGAACGGTCGACGGCGGCAAGAGCTGGCAGCATCTGGGGCCGGGGACCGGGTTACCAGACAGCAGGCAAGAAAACGTCGGCAGGATCGGACTGGCCATGTTTCCGAACCGAACACAAATCATCTATGCTCTGTATACAGACGGCACCCGTATTTCGGGTTTGTATCGCACGGACGACAGCGGCGACAGCTGGAGAGCGCTCGATCCCAAGCGCGAAGTGGTGGGCAGTGGCAGTTTCAGCTGGTATTTCGGTCAGATCCGCGTCCATCCAACCGATCCAAATCGGCTTTTTGTCCTCGATATCGCCTTGAATTATTCTGCCGACGCCGGCCAAACCTGGCCGATCCGGTACGGTTACGACGGGTATGCGAATTTGCATGTCGACCATCATGCGCTGGCTTTTCATCCAACGGATCCGGACATCCTGATCGACGGAAACGACGGCGGCATCAACCGGTCGGAAGACGGCGGCATGAATTGGACCAAGGTCGCGGATCTGCCGGTGACGCAGTTCTACGAGATTGCTGTCGACCCTTCTTTCCCGGAGCGCGCTTATGGCGGCACGCAGGATAACGGTACGATCCGCACTCTGAACGGCCGCCCTGATGGGTGGGAGCAAATCTGGGGAGGGGATGGTTTTTTTGTCGCAATCGATCCGAACGACCCCAATGTCATCTATGCCGAGTCGCAGTACGGCAATCTCGTCAAGTCGATAGACGGTGGTCAGACCTTTGTTTACGCTCGCCGCGGCATCGATAGTCGTGAACCTGCCAACTGGTCAACGCCGTTGGCGATCGATCCGCAAAATTCGCTTGTGCTCTACACGGCCACCAACCGCGTTTACCGCAGCGACAACGGCGCCGAGTCCTGGCAGGCGATCAGCGGCAATTTGACCCGCAATCTGGCGGACAGCCGCGTCGGCACCATCACTGCGCTGTCAGTCGCCCCATCGAACTCAAATTTTCTTTATGTCGGCACGGATGACGGCCTGGTGTGGACCTCCCGCGATGCGGGTCAGAGTTGGGAACAGATAACCGCAGGCCTGCCGTTTCGATGGGTCACAGAAATTGCGGTTCATCCTGACGATGCGCTGCAAGCAGTGGTCTCTTTTTCCGGCCTCAAATGGAGAGATCCACAGCCGCATCTCTTTCTCACCCGCGATGGCGGGATGACGTGGGAAGATATCGGCGCTGATTTGCCGGATGTTCCTCTCAACAGCGTGTTGATCGATCCGTTGGCGCCCCAGCGTATTTATGTCGCTTCTGATGTTGGAGTATTTGTCAGTTTGGATAGCGGCCACAGTTGGTCGGTGCTCGACCGCGGCATGCCGGCAGTCGTGTGCAGCGATCTGAAATATCAATCGACGACCGCCGAACTGCTGGTCGGCACTTATGGCCGTTCTCTCTATAAACTGAAGACCGCTCTGTTTTCGGCGGTGCGAAACGCCGAGGCAGTGGAGCCGATGCTGACCTTTTATCTGTCGCCGGCATTTCCCAATCCCTTTAACCAAACGGCGAGGCTGCGGTTGCGGGTGGAACAGGAAAGCCATCTCTTGATCCGCATTATCGCTGCAGACGGCCGCCTGGTTCGTTTGCTGAACGATTCGCCTGTGCAACGCGGGGTGATGTCGGTTGATTGGGACGGTCTGAACGATGCCGGGCAGGCCGTCGCGAGCGGAGTCTATTTTTTTCATGCTTTGGACCGCCGCCGTGGAGTCGTCCTGATGCAAAAAGTGGCTTGTATCCGGTAAAAATCGCCCGGTCTTGTGCGTGACTCGAGGTCTGGATAAAATCAATTTTATCAAGTTCCTCTTGCTGTAATTCGGCATAACGCCGGGTGCGTTGGAGTCTGAACCAAAATGAAAGGAGCTGTTATGCGGGCAGCAAATCAGTTTATCGTTTGCGCGCTGTTGGCTTGCGTTTTGTTTGCTGGTCAGACCAGTGCAATCGCTCAAGAAGAATCCGCTGAATTGCAGGCGTTGGATAAAAAGATGTCGGCACTGGCGCAGAGCATGAGCCAGGCGCAAGCCATGCAGGTGCATTACTTGTCCCCATCAGAATTTCAACAAGCCAGTGTCGATTTGGCTGATGCACGTGCCGAGTTGAACGGCAAACGCAACGTTGCAGTGATCAGTGAAAAGTTGAGAACGGCAGAAGCTCATCTGGTCAAAGCGGTGGGCAATTCGAGCAAAGTGAAAAAAGAGTTGCCGGATCTGGTTGCCGCCCGGGAAGACGCCCTGGCCGCGGATGCGCCGATTCATGCATCACCGGAATACGAAAGTGCGGCTGCATTGTTTAGAACAGCAGTAGGCAAAATCGAAGCCGATGATCTGACCAATGCGGTTGTTGAAGGCAAGAAAGCAGAAGAGGCTTTTCGAACGGCGGAACTGAAAGCGATCAAGACCAGCATCATCGGACCGGTGCACGATCTGCTGCGGGAAGCCGCCAAGGTGAAAGCGGACAAATACTCGCCGATCAGCTACAATCGGGCGCAGTCGCTTTTGCAAGAGGCAGAGCAGATCCTGGTCAGCAACCGCCGCGCCCAGGCATCGGCACGGCAAAAGGCTGAAGAGGCGACCTATGAAGCTCAACATGCGGCTCATATCGCTGCGCGGGTGGCGGAGCTGAGAAAAAGCGAACAGAACTGGGAAAAATTGATACTCGATTTCGAAGCAGCCGTTCGGCCTGCTGCGGAGGCGCTGAATATCGCTCCGCACTTTGAAAAGGGATTCACTGAACCGCTGGAAAACCTGGCCACCGCTCTGCAGGCTTTAAAAGTTGATCGCCGAGAATTGAATCAGCAGCTGGGACAGACGCAAAAAGAATTGACCGAATTGCAAGCGGAAAAGAACCATCTCACTGGTCAACTGGATGCCACCCGCCAGCAAGAAGAGACCCTTAAAGCCAATCTGGCGGCGAAAAAGCGGTTTGAGGAAAAAATGAGGCGCGTCGAAAGCCTATTTGATGAAAATGAAGCGATCGTGCTGCGCGAGAAAGGCAATCTGATTTTGCGGTTGACCGGCATTTCATTTCCATCCGGAAAGAGCGACATCGAAGTGCAATATTTTTCACTTTTGACCAAGGTGCAGCAGGTTTTGCGCGAGTTCCCCGGCGCACCAGTTACGATCGAAGGTCATACCGACTCGCGCGGTCATGATATCGTCAACACCCGGTTGTCCAATGAACGCGCCAATGCGATAAAAGCGTACCTGGTTGCCAATCTGGGCCTCGACGAGAGCGGCATTGTGGCAGTCGGTTACGGCAAGAGCCGGCCGATCGCCACCAACGATACCGAAGAAGGGCGACGGGTCAACCGGAGAATCGATGTGGTTGTTGCTATCGGCGACGCGCTCTATTGAGATCGACTGCTGTTGCGGGTCTGGTGAGTCCAGAGATGGCTTCCTTTCGCGCTCCATGGACATGAGAAGGAGATTTTCCATGCAGATGTTTTGTTTCACACCTTCTGCCGGCGCCTTGTTTTGGGAAAAAATGCTCAAGCTCTATACGCTGGAAAAAGGGGAAGAGGTACAGAGCGAGGAATCCTATTTGGACACCTTTGATTGGTCGCTCTACAAGAAAGACTGGATTGTCCGGCAGAGCGGGAATGAAACGGTGCTGCAATCGCTGACCGCGCCGGAAGCGCTTGCCATGGTCTGGCCTGCGGAAAAAAACTATCCATTATCAGAGGATCTGCAGGGCGAAGGTGGCGAAAAGTGCAGAAGCTGGTTGGCGGGGCGCGCTCTGGTTCGCCACTTTACTCTTCGGCGATCGACGCAAACCTTTCGCCTTGTCGACAGGACAACTTTGGCAGCGCCGGGAACCCTGATCCACCAAACCTTTGCCTTTCCAACAGAGGCAAAAGCAGTCGTCGTGCAAGTGCAGCCGCGTCGAGGTGCGAGCGTCCAGATGCAGCCCGTTTTTTCCTTGCTCAGAGCCGAGGGTGGCAAAAAGATCAGGGATGTCAATTTTGCGATGTTGGCATCCTGGGCGAATATCAAACCCGCATCCTACAGCAGCAAATACAGCGGCAACTTTCAGCCCAAGCTTGCGGCGCAATTGGCGGTGTTCCGCATCCTGGCAGATTTGTTCCAGATCGCCAAGCAGAACCAATGGGGCGTGATAGCGGATGTGGACAGCGAATTTTTGCACGATTATCGGACAGCGATTCGCCGGATGCGATCGATCGCCGCTGAATGCCAGGAAGTCTTGCCGCAGGATATCGTGGTACGTCTGAAAACCGATTTTCGCACTTTGGGCAAGGCCACCAATCGACTGCGCGATTTCGATGTTTTCTTGCAGCGCCAGGCAGAGTATCAGGCAGCAGTTCCGGCTATCCTCGGCAGCGGTCTGGATCAACTCTTCGATGCGATGCGAAAAAAGCGGCAAAAAACCTGCGATCAGTTGCAGGCTTTTTTGCGGGATCCGTCTTACGAACGGATGGTCGATGATTGGGACCGTTTTTTTACCCTGCAAAGCCACATCAGCTCAGCCCCGGCTTCACCCACGGTGCTCGAATTGGCGCGCAAGACCATCGCCAATCGCTATCACCGCATTCTCGAGCAGGGAGCAGCGATTTCGGAAGCGAGTGAGGATGGACAAGTGCACGCTCTGCGCATCGAGTGCAAGAAATTGCGTTATCTTTTGGAAGTCTTTGCTTCTCTTTTTCCACGGCAAGACGTCGATCGCTTCGTCACTTTGCTGAAAACAGTGCAGGACAATCTTGGCTTGCACAACGACCTGGTGGTGCAACAGCAGAAGCTGATGGCTTTTGCCGACAAGAAATCCGTTCTCAAAGAAAACGCCATGAGCATCGCTGCAGCCGGTGCGTTGGTGGGCATGCTGGTCGAACGCCGGCGCCACCTGCGAACTGACTTTAAGGCCATTTTTGCCGAGTTTACTCGTCCCGAAAATCGACAATTTATGGAAAAAATGTAGGGCTGACGCAGCAGTGGATTATGATTACCAGCGAAAAGGCCGCTATTTTGCCCAGATTGCCGGTGGAATGGAGGGGCTTGGCGCTGCAGAAATAGAGGAGTTGGGCGCATCCGAAACGGCAGAAGCGTATCGCGGTCTCTATTTCAGCGCCGACCGCGACGCTCTTTACCGCATCAACTACCTGACACGGTTGTGCACCCGCATTCTCGCGCCGCTGACCTCATTCAAATGCCACAGCAGCAAATACCTCTACCGCCGGGCGCGGGAAATCGATTGGACAGCCTTTCTGGGTGCAGAGCATACTTTTGCTGTCTTTGCTTCGGTAGCCAATAGTGCCATTCGCCATTCTCATTATGCCGCACTCTGTCTGAAGGATGCTGTGGTTGACACCTTTCGCGATGCGACCGGCGAACGCCCCGATGTCGATACCCTTGATCCCGATGTTTGGTTCAATCTCTATATCGACAACAACATGGCCACCATCAGCATCGACACCTCAGGCGGCTCTTTACACCGGCGGGGTTATCGAAGTGCTGCGGGCGCTGCGCCCATGCAAGAAACTCTGGCCGCCGCGATCGTCCGGCTTAGTGAATGGAACGGCAGTCGACCGTTGATCGATCCGATGTGCGGTTCAGGCACTTTGCTCTGCGAAGCTTTGATGGCCTGTTGCCGGATTCCGGCAGGTTACCTGCGCCGCCGTTGGGGATTCACTGCTTTGCCTGATTTCGAACCGCAACTGTGGAAAACGGTGCGCGAAAAGGCCAATGCTGAGATCCGGGAAATCCCGTCGGGCTTGCTCCTGGGCAACGATGTGGACAGGGATGCGGTTCGCCAGGCAAAGGAAAATCTGCGACGGCTGCCCTCAGGAGATCGGGTGGAAATTCAACTCGGCGACTACCGTCAGCTGGCCGGATTCGAGAACCATGTCATTCTCTGCAACCCACCCTATGGAGTGCGGCTGCAAAAAGATACGGACCTGGGCGGATTCTATCGGGAACTCGGAGATTTTCTCAAGCAGCACTGCAAGGGATCCACTGCCTATATTTATTTTGGCGAACGGCAGTGGATTCCCGCTGTCGGTTTGCATCCCCAGTGGCGCAAGCCACTGGTCAATGGTGCGCTGGACGGCCGCCTGGTGAAGCTGGATCTCTATTAAAAAAACGCCCGTTTGCACGGGCGGACTGCAGATGTTGCAGTGGTTGATTGGCGTCGACATTTCCCTTTGACAACGCTGTTTGTTAAGGGGATTTTTTATGGGTGCGCCTGAGCAGGCGCACCCATATCGACTTGCAGGAGGTCAGGCTGGGTCTTTCCTCCTGAATTTGAATTATTTGATGAATTCCATGCGTTTCGATTGTTCGAAATTCGCGGATTTCAATTTGTAGATATAGACACCGCTTGGCAGGATATTGCCGTTGTTGTCCTTGCCGTCCCAGATCACCTGGTGTGAACCCGTGCCAAAGACCCTGGAAGCCAAATTGCGCACTTCTTGCCCGCGCAGATTGTAGATGACCAGATCCGCTTGTCCCTGTTCCTTCATCACAAAAGAGATGGTGGTCTGGGGATTAAACGGATTGGGATAATTCTGCTGCAAGAGGTACTGGCTGGGCGCCAAATTGACCTCGATCGGTCCGTGCAAGGTCATTTGACCGGTGTAGCTGATATCCGCCAATTTGTAATAATAGGTTTGTCCTTCTTCGACGGTTGCATCTTCGTACGAATAGGAGTGCATGGCCTGGCTGTTGCCGGCACCGCTGATCAAGGCCTGGGAAATTTGTGCGTAATCGCCGTCCTTGACCAAACTGCGAAAGATATGGAAACCCAGGTTTTGCGTTTCGCTCTGGGTTACCCACTCGAGTTTGACCCGGTTTTCGATCACCACTCCGCTGAACGAGCTCAGCTCGACCGGATAGACGACATCGATCAGATAGTCTTCGACTTCGCCATCCTTTGCGAGTCCGGTATAGGAATCCAGACCGGGATACGTGGAGAAGCGAAAACGAGTGTAAGCAGCGATATTGGTTTGATCAGACACCGGGACAAGCACCGGCAGAGTGTTGTTGCCGGCATTCAGCATCTGTTCGACGACAAAGTGCTCATTTTCGTCATCCCAATCGCCGTCGCCGTTCCAGTCAATCCAGGCGTTGAGATAGCCTTCTGTCGAGGCAACCACCTGGAAGTTGACCGTGGATCCCTGCAACAGCGGCAGCGGCGGAAAGGTTACACCGTCGTCATCATTGGTACCGTCGTTATCGTCGCCGTCTGCGGCATCGGTGGGCTGACCGTCGTCATCCGAATCCACGGTAAAGCCGAGATAAACGCCGTCGCGGATGATGTGCTTGGCGCCGCCGCTGGCGTTCAAAGTCGGAAAGCCGGGGAAGAGATTTTCCGGCATGTCGCCGAAATCGAACTTGTCGGGTGGCTGGATATGGAACACATAGTCTTCGACCTCACCGTTATCGATCAGCCCGGCAGGTTCAACCGGCTCCCGTCCCATTGCAAGGCGGAAGCGGGCATAAGTCTGACCGCCGGTCAGATCGAAGGCATTCGCCGGCACGGTCGGGAAATTGAGCATCACCTCTCCAGAGCCGATGCCGCTTGCCGAGGCTTGTTCGGCCAGTTCCCAACTGCCGGAGCCGTCATAATCGATCCATCCGGTAACGGTAAAGGCAACATCCGGATCAGCAATAACTTTAACCGTGATCGAGGGGGCCGTATCGACCTGGGCGCTCAAATCTGCCGGGTTGACTCCGTCTTCATCGTCATTGCCGTCGAGATCATCGCCGTCGGCGTCGATTGCGGGTTGTCCGTCTGCATCCGAGTCGATGGTGCCTTCAGCGCCCATCATGAATGCTGGCAGGATCACATGCCTGGCGCCGTTGTTGGCGAGCAAGGTCGGATATCTGCTGGTCTCGCCGAGGCTGTCAGGCGCATCGCCGAAGTCGAGACCGGCTATGGAGACCAGGTAGTCCTCGACTTCACCGTCTGGTGCAAAACCGCCGGGATATTCGATCGCGCTCGAATCGGTGCTCAGGCGGAAGCGGGCAAAGGTCGGATTGGGGGTATCGATCGTTACCGCTGGAAAAATCAGGGTGACGGTTCCTGATCCGATGCGTTCTGCACTGGCTTTTTCGCCTGCGTCCCATGTGCCGTTGCCATCGAGATCGATCCAGCCTTTGATATAGACGCGCAGCTCTGCAGGTGCAGTGACATTCAGATCGATCGAAGGGATGTCGCCCTGAATGAAGTTGAGCTGTGCAGGATCAACGAGGCCGTCTTCGTCGTCGATCTGGTCGAGATCATCGCCGTCGGCCAGAGCCGTCGGCAGACCATCGCTCTCGTCATCGGCATCGCTCGTATTGCCCAGATAGAGGCCAGAGACGATCAGGTGATGGGCGCCGTCGTTGGCGAGCAGGGTCTGAAAGTTTAAACCTTCGTTCGGGCTGTCAGGGGCATCGCCAAAATCGAGCCCGGCGATGGCGATCAGGTAATCTTCAACCTCGCCATCTTTGGCAAAGCCGCCTGGATTCATGACCGACTCTTCATCTGTGGAGAGACGGAATCGAGCATAGGTCTGGGCCGGTGCATCGCTGGCTACAGTCGGAAAAGTCAGATTGACTGTTCCCGAGCCGCTGCGCTGTACGGTGACTCTTTCGCTTTCATCCCAGACGCCGTTTCCGTCCAGATCGATCCAGCCGCTGATGTATACGGTTAGATTTTCATTCGGCGTGGTGATGTTCAGGTCGATAGATGGAGTCTCGCCCTTGACCAGTTCGAGCTGGGAGGGATCGACGAGTCCGTCTTCATCGTCCAGATTGTCGAGATCGTCGCCGTCTGCCAAAGAGCTCGGAAGACCTTCGCTCTCGCCGTCAGCATCGACCATGTTGCCGAGATAGAGTCCCGGCACGATGACATGATGGGCGCCGCCCAGCAACAGGGTGGGGTAATCCGGATCCGGTGCATCGCCGAAATCGAATTCAAAGCAGGCAGTCTGAACTTTGACGCCATAGGTGAGACTCGCACCAGGGCCGATTTCAAAATAAAACTCCATGCGTTCGCATGCCGGTTGCGGCGAAATCGACTCGCAGGTCAACTCCACGCCATACCCGTCGATAAACGGCTCTTCTTGCGGTGTGTATGAATTGACGATCGTCAAGTATGCGATACCGTCCGGGGTCGGATAAGGATCGAACGGCGAGCTTGGACACATGCCCTCGCTGTTGAGCCATTTGATCGTATGGGTGTTTTCGGCTGACAACAAACGGCCCGGGCCATTTTGGGTTTCCCATTCAATCTGAATCCAAACGTTTTTGGTCAGCTGTTCGTTATAGGAATTGGGAATGTCCATGACCACACGCACGTATTGCGCCTGATTGCCGTCGTTTTCGACGTTTCCGGTTTTGTCGACTGCGAACCAACGGTCCGCCGGCAACTCCATGGGGTTGTCCCACCAGAAGGGCGGCGACGGCTGGGCAAAGAGCACCGAGGCGTTGAGCCATACCGCCAGAAATAGACAAATGTGCAGGGCGATTCTTGTTCTGCGTTTTTTCTCCATCTTTAACCTCTCTAAAATAATGTGACTTTTAATGAATTGTCAAATCGCTGCGGTTGTCGATTGACCTGCTTGGTGTTGTTTGTGATCACCTCCCCAGCGGTTGCTGGCTGTTGTTGCTTTGCCTGTCTGTTGACTTGTTGCCATAGTTCCTTGCAGGATTGGGACCTGTCTGCCACACTTTTTCTTGATTCTGAATTGCCCCAAAGGAAATGGATTGGTTAAGTAATTGTTTTTAATGATATCTAATCTTGGGCCGTTTTCGAGTTATCCTTGCTCATTATTGTTAGTACAAAGACTGTACCAGGAGAACGATAGGGTTTTGAAAGGAAATTCTGTGGGATGGTTTCTGGCATGGGCAACACTTGTCTGGGGTGACGGGAAAGAGGTCCGACCACGGCCTTTTATGCAAGGCCTGGAGATGTCGCGGGAGAACCGGATTGTTGCAGTTCAACACTTGAGCAGTTGGTTATGAGTGGCAGAGGCGGTGATAACGAGGAAGGACAGGTCGACAGCGCGGCTTTGCGGTGCCAGGCCGCGCTGTCAGCGCTAAAAGATCAGATCGATTTCGGCAAAATCTTTTTTCAGGAGCTGGAGGGTAAGAACAGATGCAGGTTGATTCCAATGGGCGTTTTTAATCGATTCAAGAGCGCAAGCTTTTCCATCGATGCGCACTTTTTGCGGCGGCTGTGCAAGGCCGCAGAAGCGCAGAGTCCATGTTCTGACGGTGCTCGACCAGCCATCGTGGATCAGGCTTCGCCGGAGGTGCATCTCTTGTAGGGCAGAGAGAGACCAGCGGCTCAGGCGATAAACACCGCGGGTATAGTCCAGCGTGGCGCCATCGTCTTCATAAAGGTCGAATTCTCCATCGGCCGTGCAGTTGATCAGCCACTCGACGTGTCGCATCGGCTTTTCATCTGTATAGGCCACGGGTTCCGGCCACAGCGGCAGCAGTCCGCCTGCCTTGAGAAAAAGCGGCAATTTATCCAGCGGTGCATCGATAAGTATGTTCTGCGGGCCTGCATGGACGGAATAATCGGCAAGGTCCAGCCAGTTGCCGGCCGGGAACCAAACGCGTTGGGAGCGTCGGCCGACGCGGGTGACTGGTGCTGCCAGCAATTCGCTGCCGAGCATGAACTGGTGCTGAACCGCCTCGGCGTAGCTGGACTCATCGTTCGGGTCGTGCCAGAAGAGGGGGCGGATAAACGGTGCGCCGCTGCGATGGGCTTGCCACATGACGCTGTAGAGGTAAGGCAAAAGCTGGTAGCGCAGCTGCAGAGTCTTGCGATTGATTTCCTCGATTTCGTCGCCGAAGGACCAGGGTTCGCGTGCCGGCGAATTGATGATCGAGTGGGTACGGAAGAATGGGGAAATCGCGCCGACCTGCATCCAACGGGCAAAGAGTTCCGGCGATGGATGCTGACAAAAGCCACCGACATCCATGCCACAAAACGCCATACCCGAAATTCCCAGTCCTTGCAGCATGCGGATGCCGAGTTCCAGGTGTTCTTCGGTTGAACAGTTGTCACCGGTCCACACGGTGGTAAAACGCTGTTCGCCGGCAAAACCGGCGCGGGTGATAACAAAGGGGCGCAGGTTTGGTTTTTCCAGCAGCGCTCCTTCATAGGCAGACCGAGCCATGAGCGAACCGTAGAGGTTGTGCATTTTTTTGTGGCCGCTGATTTGTCCTTCATCGTCAAAGATCGTGGTATCAGGCAAGGACTGGTCAAAGGTGGCCGGTTCGTTCATATCGTTCCACAACCCGGCCACGCCAGCGCGGATCAAGGTGCGGATCTTTTCCGCCCACCAGGAACGGGTGCGGGGGCGGCTGAAATCGACAAAATAGGCATCACCCGGCCACACCCGGCCGGTGTAGACGCGGTTGTCGGGATATTTGATAAAGTGGCCACCCTGCATTCCTTCCCGGCAAATCGAAAAGTCGGGATCCGCCTTGACTGCAGGTTCGACGATGACCACGAGGCGAATTCCGCGTTTTTGCAGCGCCGCAATCATTTTTTCCGGTTCGGGAAAGCGGTGTGGATGCCAGGTGAATACCCGGTAGTCGTCCATATAATGGATATCGAGATGAATGGCATCGCACGGCATTTCGCGCGCGCGGAACTCGCGGGCCAATGCCTCGATCCGGTCGGCCGGATAATATGACCATCGGCTTTGTTGATAACCCAGCGCCCAGCGCGGCCACATTGGCGGCCGTCCGGTCAATTCGGTATAAGCGCTGACCACACGCTCGGGATGCGGACCAGTGATGAAAAAATAGTCGAGCGGTCCCTTTTCCACCCTAAAAGACGCTGCACCCAGGCCCGGCGTGCAAAAGTCGAAGCGGCTGCGAGAACTGTTGTTGAGGAATATTCCGTAAGCCTGCCGATCGCGTATGCCCAGGTAAAATGGGATGGATTGATAGAGAGGATCGGCGAGCGGGGGGAAGCAGGGCACATCATTGTTCCACATCACCCAGGTGCGGCCGATTTTGTTGAGGGCGCCGGTTTTTTCGCCCAGGCCGTAGTACTTTTCATCTTTGCTGGCTGTCTTCCAGACACAGATTTCATCGCCGTCCCACCCCATGCCAAAAGCCGGGTCGTCCTGATTGATGATCCGGCCTTGCAGGTCCGAGACAGTTATCCGGCACGGCGCGAGGTTGATGCGAAGATGGAGTTCTGCGGTTGTGACCTCGAGGCTCTGCCCGGATTGTTGCACTTGCAGATCGATCTTTGGCCATTGGCGCTCGACCAGAGCGTGGTCGAGGGTGGGCGGCAGCGAGTCACCGCGGCTCAGAGTGACGCGGAAAATGTGGTGGTCGAGGAAAACGATGCGCAGACGTGCAGCGGGCGAACAATGCAAGTCGATTCGGTTGCCATCGATTTCCATGTTGTCCACATTGCCGAGGAAGGTATAGTCGGGATGGTGCATGGCCTTTTTCCTTTGGCGTTTGGCGGTGAACGGCGGCTCCCTGTCGAGATCACTGGACAGCGGCAGACAAATCAGCGGTCGACAACCTAGCGAGTTTTGAAATTAAAAGCAAGGCCAATTCGTCGGCATCATCTTCGGTCAAGACCATTAAGGCGCTGACCACAGGTCGCATTTTGCCGGCAAGGCTGTCCACACCATTCATTTAACCCTTGATCTTGCGGCTGCTGTCGTTTATATTAATCGCAGGAGACAGATCATCCGCACAAACGGCGTGTTCCTGAGACAGCAAATGGTGTAACAGAGTTTCTGGGGCGCGAAACTGACGGCCCCCCCCGGACTCGGGGCAAAACTGTGGATCTGCAAACGGATCAAATGGATAGTGATCCTCCAAAGCTGAAATAAAAGAACGTGGCAAGAAGATCAAACTTGCCGCGTTGCGCGTGTGGTTACCCGGTTTACATCGAATCTGGAATAGAATGGCTGAACGGAAAGGACTGGAGATGATCTATAAACCTTATGGTCGTACCGGCATCGAGGTTTCCGCCCTTGCTTTTGGCGGCATGCGTTTTATCGATCAGGATGATGTTGACTCTTGTGCGCAGCTGGTCAAGTCGGCTTATGATGCGGGTATCAATTATTTCGATACGGCACCGGGATATGGCAAATCGGAGGATCTGTTCGGTGTGGCTTTTAAAGAGATGAAGCGAATCCGCAGCGAACGGCCGTTTTATGTGTCGACCAAAACCAGCCGCAGCAAGCCTGATGACATCCGTCGCGACCTGGAGCTCTCTTTGCAGCGCATGAACATCGACGCAATCGATTTTTATCACATGTGGTGCATCATCAAGCGCGATGCCTATGAACGTCGCAAAGCGGCGGGCGCGTTGGAGGAATTCGGCCGTCTGCAAGAGGAGGGGCTGATCCGCCACGTTTGCATATCCACACATATGACCGGGCCGGAAATCGGCGATCTGCTCGCCGACTATCCGTTTGCGGGAGTCTTGCTTGGCTATTCAGCGATGAATTTTGCCTATCGCGAAGCCGGAATCGAGGCGGCGGCGCGGCAGGGATGCGGGGTGATGGTGATGAATCCGCTGGGCGGTGGGCTCATCCCCACCCATCCGGAACGGTTCGCATTTGTGCGCACTCGGCCCGAGGAAAGCACGGTCGCCGGCGCGTTGCGGTTTATCTGGAGCGATCCGCGCATCACGGCGGCGTTGGTGGGATTTTCCAGCCCTGCACAGCTGGCCGAAGCTCTGCAGGCGATGGATAACCATACACCGCTGACCGAGGCCGAATTGCAGCAGATCCGCAGTCATATGAGCGATGCCTTTAACGAGTTGTGCACAGGATGCCGCTACTGCGATGTCTGTCCGGTGGACATTCCGGTTGTGAAATACATGGAGGCGTACAACCACTTGATGCTGAGCGGATCGGAAAAAGAGATGCTTACCCGGTTGCGATTCCACTGGGGTATCAACAGAGAGAACAGCGATCTCGATCGTTGCATCGAGTGCGGTGCCTGTGAAGAGGCATGCACGCAAAAGTTGCCGATATTGGCGAGATTTGCCGATATTCAGAGAATCATGAAGTAGGTTTCAGCGGTTTCAATCTGCTGCAAAGTCAAATTCCCGCCATTTTCATCAAGCGCTCGCTTGGAAACCGATTTTTTGCTGCGAAAACTTCAGCAGGGCGAGACTCTTGCCCTGTCGCCTGCTCGGTCTATGCCATCCATCGGACCCAGATGTGGCGATTGCGCATAAACGATGGAAATGTAACTTGTCGAACCTGCTCTAGAATCGATCCGGATGCACTTGTAACCTCGGCCCCGTTTTTCTGCCTGTCCGAGTTTTACCGGAGTTGAGCGAAATCAGCAGTTGTGCGCGTTCGCCGCACCGGGGTTGTCATCCTCTGATCACTTGTCCGTTAAGGTGCGCATAAACGCTCTGGTCATCGACCAGGCGACGAGGGCGATCATCGCCATCGACAATCCCATGCCCAGCCAATAGAACGGTTGCGAATACACGAGCGCATTGGCCAGCTGTTCGATCATGATCAACACAGCGACAAAAATCCAGACAAGATACAGCTGGCGGTTGAACAGTCCGAGATAGAGCAGCAGCAAGGTTGTGCCCAGCACCACTCCAGCCACGACAAAGGAGAGCACGGAATCGAACGAGAACTGTCCGGCAAAGATAAAACCGGCGAGCAGCATTAAAAAGGCGAGCAGACCTTTGCGCCGTCGGCCGAAATCGCTGATGGTGCTCACCAGCCGGAAAAGCAACAACAGAAACGCTGAATTCAGCAAATAGGAGATCAGCGGGCTGAAAGTCACGCCGAACAAGGGAACCAGGCGGTCCAGAGCGGTATAGTCCGGCCATTTCGGCGTCAGCGACGGACTGAGGCGCAACAGCAGTGCGACCAGGCCGCTGACCGCCATTCCCGCCAACACTGCCAGGAGCCAACCCTGCGGTTGTCGTTTCTGTTGCGGCAGCCAGGCGCGCAAAAATCCGATCACCAAACCGAATGCAGCCGCGATGAAGACCGTGCCGATCGCGATGCCGACCAGGACGATCGCTTTCTGGGTTTCAAAGGATTGCGCGGTGACAAAATTGGCGCAAACCGCCGGCCAGCTGTTGATCGACAAAGCGATGCGCAGCAGCACCAGGGCGCTGGCGACGATTAAAAACAAACGGGTGTCGAACTGCTTGCGGCTCCAAAAGATGATTGCAAGGACCACGCCGGCGATCAAGCTCAGGATTAACAGCGACTGGCTGGTGGTTTGCAGGATTTCGATGGCATTGTTGCGGTTGCGTTCCAAACGCCGCCACTCCTCCGGCACATGGACCAGGGCATAGGCATCGGTGACCTCGTCGCCGCTGATGTGCACTGTCATGCGCGCCTGTCCTGCGGCCATCGGATAGCCGGCGGTGTCGGCATAGACAAAAGACCAGTCAGTGCGATTGGGCAGTTTTTTCGGTTCAGCTGTAGTTTCCAGCAATTCGGCTGCATTCTTGCCAAAGCGTTCCTGAAGGTGTTGATGAGCGAGCTGTCTGGCTTGCGCCTCATCGAGGCGGGCGCCGGCCCGCGATTCGGGCAGTTGGTGGATGAATCGATAGATCTTGCCGTCGTTGCCCACTGAAACGATGTATTCCTCTGCCCGTTCCTCAATATCACCGCTAAAGGTTGCATAGCGAACTTTCCACAACGGCGGCGCGAGATAGGATCCCATCAGCGAATCAGTCACCTCGCTGCCGCCGGTCTGCCACACAAAACGGTCATCGACATCCATTGGCTGCAGCACAAAAGGCAGAGTCTTGTAATGATCCGGCAGCTCGATTCCCCGGGCTGCCAGTTCCTGCTGGGCATAGTCGATGGCCCGGGTCTTGTCCAGTTGCAGGGGAATGGTGTGGTTGACAAAAGGTGTGAACAGCGCCCAGACGAGCAGACCGACGAGACCGGCCACAGTCAGCATGCGACGGGTCCAGGCGGAAATCGGCATTTCGTTCGCTCCTGTTATCGGTTTGTCGTCGATTTTCTGTGGCGGCGGTGTCCACGTGCGGTTCAGATGATCTGCAATCGGCAGCCACTTGCCGGCGCGCAAGCGGGCAACTAGAATGACCCATACCGGTACGAGAGCGAGGAGGATGACCAGAGCGCGGTCTATCCAGATGGAGCTTGCCGAAGAGACAAACAGGGGCAAGGCGAACCAGATCACATCATAGATAAAGTGAGAGATGATCACCGGCAGCAAACCGAAAAAATAGTAGATGATGCCGTAAAAGACAAAGGGCACGAACAATTCGGCGATGCGGGCATAGGCGGGTTGTTGTGGGTAATTGGCGTGGGCGGAGCCGAAGATCAGGGCCTGAAGGATCATGGCGCCGACCAGCCAGATGCCTGTTTTGCCATAACGCCTGCCAAGGAGCACCGCGCCGGCGATAGGAATCGCGCGGAAGTATGATTCTTCCCAAAAACCTGCCTGTAAAGAGATGGCAATGGATGACAGCCACGGGAAATGGTGCGCCAGCATGTCGGGCTGAAAGAGCATATCCGAAGGAGTCCACCAGCCCCACAGGCGGTTGGTGAAATAATAAAAAAGCGTGCTGAAGAGAAAGGTAAGGGGTACCCAGAGGTAGCCTCCAAAGGTCAGACCCCAGACATGCGGCGACGCGGCCGGCTCTTTGCTCCAAACTTTCCACAATTGTGCATGGTGGGGAAAGGCTTTGCGCGACAGGCTTTCGGCGGCCATGAACGTCAAGGCCAGGAGCAGTGCTTCGCCGATAAAGGTTCCGAGCAGCATAAGGATGCGTTGCAACAGGAAATTACCCTGCGACAGCGCGGTGTCGTAATCCATCCATTCCAGAGGCCAACTGTTTATTAGAACCAGCATTCTGAGCAAAGCGATAAACAAACCCCACAGCAAGGCTTTGCGCCACAACACATAGCGCTGTTTGAGAAGGACAAAGAGGCCGATGAGGATGCCGACGACGCCGTAGAGCAGGGCAAAGGCGCCGACGCTGAACATGGAGAGCATCTCGTTGCGCGAGCGCATTTCCTGGTAGCGGCGGTCAAAGCCTTCCGGGACTTTGACGAAATGGTTCAGTTCGGCAAAGCGGTCGCCGGCTACCATGAGGCGCAGACGGTATAGCCCCTCGCCGATTTTCATATCCGATCGTTCATAGACGAAAGTATGGTCGGTGCGGCCGCCGATGCGGACGTCGAGTGCGGTTTCCACCGGTTCATAGAGGGAGAAATCGATTTTCCAGTCCGCCACAGCCAGCGATTCGGCAATAGCGCGGGCGGCGTCGGCTGTCAGGGTTGGGCCCGGTTCTTCTTCTGGCAATTTGATGCGAAAGCCGTAGGGGGTGCCGTCAGGCTTGAAAACGATTCGGGTTTCGTGAGCGTCGCCCGCTTGAAAGTGGCGCACTCGCCAGGTATAGGGATGGTAGGCGTCTTTCTGCATCATGTCGCGCAGCGCTGTGACTCCGCCGGCTTCCAGCTCAACATAATATTGCACGTTTTCGTTGCCCGAAAAAGAGGCGGCCTGGCGGAAATCTTCCGGTCCCCAGCCGTAACGCACGGCCAGCTGTCTCGCTTGTTCCATGGCCAACTCGCGATCCATCTGCAGATCGAGCGAGACGATGGGAAAAGCGCGCGGGAAATAGCGCACCGCGACGATCGTGCTCATCACTGCCAGCACAGCGATGATGATCCAAATGACGGGTTTTCTGAACATAACCATTTCCTCGATTAAAAATACGCTTTCCAAAAACCAGCGAGATTGTGCTGCAATGTATTGTTTTTAGATCTTCCGAGCAAGGGTAAATTGGATAAAATAGCTCTAACCAGCCGCGAAATCCGATAAGAAATGCTTGCGACTTTAGTATATATTCGATAAAATAAACTAATCAGGCGATAGTGGGGTGAACGCTGTTTGTTCAGGCGCCTAAGAATTAGAGGTGAACGATGGGTTTGCGTATAAAGGTTTTGTCTGGATTTTTAATTTTGGCCATTATGATGGCCATTGCCGGCATCTGGACTATCTGGGAACTCAAAGCCGCCAGTTTTTCCGTGCAGGGCTTTCTCGACGAGAATTTCCGCAGCATCTCGGCGGCAGACGTTATGGCCGACGCTCTGGAGCGCCAGGACAGTGCGATTTTGCTGTTGATGCTCGGTAAGTGGCAAGAAGGGCGGCAGCTTCTTGTCAGATCCGACAGCATTTTCACCGATCGCCTCGCGTTTGCCAAAAGCAATATCACTGTAGCCGGCGAACAAGCCTGCCTCGATTCGATCCAAATCCGGTATGAGCAATATAGAACCAAGTGGATGCGCCCCATCGTCGATACGCCCCGTCAAGGAAATATCGAATGGTATTGGCAGGAGGTCCATCAGGAGTTTTTGGATGTAAAAACTAAGGTGAATGAACTCAGCAGCTTAAATGCGGGCGCCATGTATCATACTGCTTCGGATCTCAAACAACGTTCCAATCGCGCTGTCATGCCGGGTTTGGTGGCAATTCTGGCTGCGTTGCTGTTCACCCTGATATTCAATTACTATGTCAATTACTACATGGTCAGCCCGATCATCCGGATCACCGACCGCGTCAAACGCTTTATCGAAAATAGAGCTCCCTATGATGTCTCTATCGAGACAAAAGACGAGATCGCCGAGCTTTCGGAATCGATTGCGCAATTGTGCCAAATCAGCAAAAGTCGGGAAAAGAACCGATGAGAATCCATGTTGTTTTGCGCTATGTTTCCCTGGCTTTGCTGCTCAATGCCTTTTTTATGTTTCTGTCGGCCGGCCTCTCGCTAATTTTTCATGATGGTGCATTTTTGCCGCTGTTTTACAGCGGGCTGGTCTCCGCTCTGATCGGCGTGTTTTCGCTGATTTTTGTACCGTCGACAGACCACATCACCAACAAGGAAGGTTTATCGATCGTCGTGCTCAGCTGGTTGGCTGCCTGTCTGTTCGGGGTGATGCCCTATATTCTTTGGGGCGGACCATTTGATTTTACCAATGCCTGGTTCGAAAGTGTATCCGGATATACCACCACCGGATCGACGATTTTGATCGATATTGAAGTGCTGCCGCGCAGTTTGCTGTTCTGGCGCGCCTCGACGCATTGGATCGGCGGTATCGGTATCATAATCTTTGTGCTCTCGATTCTGCCGTTCATCGGCATCGCCGAGATTGTGCTGTTCAAGACAGAGGTGTCTGCAGTTGTGCAGCAAAATTTCCATGTGCGCGCCCGCCGCGCCATCCAGATTCTAGCGGGCGTTTATCTCGGTTTAACCGCCCTCGAAACATTGGCATTGCTGTTTTGCGGCATGTCGCTTTTCGATGCCGTCACCCACTCGTTTGCCACCATTGCCACCGGGGGGTTCTCCACCCGCAATGCCAGCATTGCCCATTACCATTCTGCACCTATTGAGATGGTCGTCATGGTTTTTATGCTGTTATCGGGCATCAATTTTGTGCTTTTGTTCGCTGCGATCAGCGGCAAAGTCAAAAATTTGTTCGGTGCGACCGTGGTCCGTTATTATGTTTTTTCTCTGCTGCTGGGGGTTCTGCTGGTGACCTTCAATCTCGCTCTATCCCAAGATAAAACCTTTGTTGATGCATTGCGGCTGGCTTCTTTCAATATTTTGTCGGTTGGTACGTCGACCGGTTTTGCAACAACCGATACTTCTGTCTGGCCAGCCTTTTCCCAGCTGATTTTAATCTTTTTTGCCCTGCAGTGCGCCTGTTCCGGTTCGACATCCGGCGGCATCAAAGTGGACCGCATCGTGGTGGTTTTAAAGGCGTTCATCAACCAGATCCGGCTGGTCATGCACCCCAATGCAATCATCCCGATTCGCGTCGATGGCAAACCGGTCAAGGAAGAAACCGCGCTGAAAAATGTGCTCTATGTGATGGTTTATCTCATCATTGTCTTTTTTACTTCTTTGTTGCTGGCGGCGCTGGGCGTCGATTTGCTCAGCGCTTTTTCCGGCGTCGTTGCCGCGATGGGCAACGTTGGCCCGGGTCTATCGTCTGTTGGTTCTGTCGGAAATTTTGCCCATATTCCGGTGCTGGGCAAATGGATTCTCACGGCAGTCATGCTCCTGGGACGTTTGGAAATCTATGCTCTGTTCATTTTTATCACCCCTGCACAATGGAAGGGGACCATTGCTTATTGATGGTTGGTTTTGCGCTTTGTGGGTGAAAGTCATCGTTCTGTTTTTTATTGCCAATCCCGCGATCATTACTCGGTAGCTGTTCAATTTGCCGCCAGGAGGCGAAATGTCTGGTTCTGCCACTCTTTTGAGGCGTTGTTTTCCTTGCCTGCTTTTCGCCATGAGTTGGGCTCTGCTGGCTCCATGCTCCGCCTGCGCACAACCAAATGCCGTTTTTGCTGCCGCCGGCAGCGGATCTGAAGCCTCCCAGGTCGTTATTGAGTCGGATGCCGAACAAACCCATCGATCAGGTCATCCCAGGCAAGGTTTTCCCATCGACACTTCGACAGAACCGCAGATCTCAGCGGAAGAGAAAAATCCCAGCGGTGATGATCCAGTGGTAACTGGCGGCGCGGGTGTGCCTGATATCGATACCGATATAAGCCTCTATGATTTTGGCGATGCCACCGTCAACAAAAAGAGTCGAACTGTTGAGATTGTGGTGTACAATCGCGGCGATGATCTTCTCATGGTAACCTCGATCAGCATCATCGGAGCCGATGCGAGTTTGTTCAGTATCGAGAGTGGCGGAGCGCCTTTCACTGTTGCGGCCGGGGCGTTTCATATCATCGAGATGATTTTTCGACCCTCTTCACCGGGAATCAAAACCGCGGAACTGCGGCTTAACAGCAACGATCCGGATGAGAATCCCTATAGCGTTGATCTGGTCGGCCGGGGGGTGTTGCCTCCGCGACCTGATATTGCCGTTGATTCGCTTGTTTTTGATTTTGGCGATGTCATCATCGGAACGGATTCCATCCATTATTTTAAAGTCGTCAATCTTGGGACGGCTGAATTGCGCGTTTCCCTGGTGCAGCTCGTCGGAACCGATTCGGTTTTTTTTGCCATCCTCTCCGATACACTGAGTTTTAATCTGGCGCCGGCAGACAGTCACAAGGTGCGGGTGCGATTCAGCCCAACCGAATCGAGATCCTACAGCGCTTGTTTGCGTTTCTTGAACAACGATCCGGATGAAAATCCGCTCGCGATCGTTCTTGGAGGCACCGGTATTCCGCTGCCGAATTCTGACATCGAGGTTGAGCCAAACTCCCACGACTATGGCCCGGTGATGGTCGGGACCAGTTCAACGCATAGCTTTGTGGTGCGCAATTCCGGCGGTGTCGATCTCAGTGTGACTGCATTGCAGTTCACCGGTGTTGATTCGGCTTTTTTCTCTTGCTTGTCTGGTAATTCCGGTTTTAGTTTGGCGCCGGGAGAAACGGCAGCGGTTGCCGTGGAATTCAACCCAACCGAAGTGCGGAGCTATGCGGCTGCTCTGCTTTTGCTGAGCAACGATCCTGACGAAAATCCGTTTGCAGTTGCTCTGACCGGCACAGGCGTTCCTGTCCCGCAGCCTGACCTTGCGATCGAACCGCAATGGTGCGATTTTGGCGAAGTGATTGTCGGAACCGTTTCAACCAGCGATTTTGTGGTTTACAATCTAGGCGAGGTTGATCTGCAGGTGACAGCTTTGCAGCTAGGCGGCGCCGATTCAGCCTTTTTTTCTGTCCTGATTGATTCGATTGGGTTTGGGTTGTTGCCGGGCGGCCAAACGACTTTTTCAGTGCGATTCATTCCAACCGAGGTACGGCCATACAGCGCTGTTTTGCGCCTGTTGAGCAACGATCCGGACGAAAATCCGTTTCAGGTCATTCTGACCGGCAACGGGATACCGGTACCGCAACCTGATATCGCAGTTCAACCGGGCTTGCATGAATACGGCAATGTGATGATCGGGTCGGCTTCGATACAGAGTTTTGTGGTCAGCAATGTCGGGACTGCGGTTTTGCAGGTGATCGGCACCACTCTCAGCGGGCCTGACGCCGACCAGTTCACCATCACTTCAAGAGTGGTTTCATTTACCCTGGCGCCGGGAGGTGCACAGATCGTTGATGTGCGCTTTAATCCGACTGCTGTGGGAGAAAAGAATGCAATTCTGCGCCTGTTGAGCAACGATCCGGATGAACGCTTGTTGAGTGTTTCCCTGAGCGGCAACGGCGTCGAGGTGCCGGTTCCGGATATTGCCGTCGATTCCCTTGTTCTGCAATGGGATGATGTGCTGGTTGGGTCGGTTTCGGTAAAGAGCCTTGTGGTGCACAATGCAGGCACGAGCGATCTGCTGGTGACTGAAATGATGGTAATCGGTGTTGATTCAGCGCTTTTTTCGATCAACGCTGGCAAGGCGCCATTTGCGCTGCCTATGGGAGAGGCACACACCATCGAGCTGGCTTTTCACCCAATCGCTGTCGGCGAGAAGAATGCTGTGCTCCGGATGTTGAGCAATGATACCGATGAAAGTCCGCTGGATATCGCACTGACCGGCACCGGAAACCAGCCTGTGACTGAAATCAGGTTGCTCACACCCAACGGCGGCGAAGCGTATCGATGTTTTTCAGATCTGATGATCAGTTGGCAGGGAACCGATCTGCACGATCGAATCAGGATCGAATTGTCTCGCAACAACGGCTTGACCTGGGAAACATTGGCTGAGGGCGTTGAAAATCATGGTGAAGGCGGCGAGTGGATTTGGAACGTGACCTGTCCGGGCAGCGAAGAGTGTCTGGCGCGGGTCACCGATATCGCCAGTGGTGTTTTTGATACCAGCGATTTTATTTTTATGATCCTGATGTCGAATGGAACAGAACCGGAAATCGCTTCTGCACCGACCGACTATGCTTTGCAGCAAAATTATCCCAATCCTTTCAATCCGTTGACCCATATTGCTTTTGCTTTGCCCAAACAGGGTGAAACAAAGATAGAAATTTTCGACGTGCGTGGTAAAAGCATCAAAACTTTGTTCCACAGCGTTTGTGCTGCCGGGCACCATGTCTTGCCATGGGACGGCACAGATGAACGGGGGATGCGGGTGTCCAGCGGTATCTATTTTTATCGTTTGCAAAGCGGCTCCTTTGTTCAGCTGCGAAAAATGATCCTGGCGAAATGAAAAACGCGAGATTTTCTTTGAGTGACAAGCAAAACAAGAGACCTCCTGGCCGAAAACAACCAGGACTGATCGACAAGCCGGTCGATTGGGTGACAGGTTGTTAATAACTGGTATGTACAAGGATTAACAGTCGAACAATCGTGGAGAACATTGATGCAGGTGCTGATGTTGGTGAATCCGGTTTCCGGCCACAAGCGGGGTTTGCAGGTCGCTCAAGAAGCGGTCAAGGCATTTGAGGAACAAGGTGTTAAGGTCAAATCAATGGTTTCTGAATGGGCCGGTCATCTGGTCGAGATCGGGCGACAACAGGTGAATGAGACATGGGACGGGGTGGTGGCGGTGGGAGGAGATGGAACCTTGTTTGAGGTTGTCAACGGCATGCTGGCCGGCAACGAGAACTTGCCTGTCCCGCTTGCAGTGATTCCGGTTGGGACCGGCAACTCATTTTCTCGTGATCTGAAAAGCAAGAGTTTATCTGACACCATACAAAGCGTTCTGGAAGGCAAGAGCCGGGGTGTTGATCTCGGTTTTTGTCAATGCGCTGATCAATCGTTTTGTTTTATCAACATCGCCGGATTCGGGTTTGTTGCGGATGTAGCCTACCAGGCATCGTTCTACAAGCGTTGGGGGGCGTTGAGCTATGTCATAGGAGTTTTTATCTGCATCAGCCGCCTTTCTTCTTATGATCTTGAATTCGAGATCGACGGCCAGTCCTTTTCTCGCGACAATCTGTTTGTCGAAATCTGCAATTCGACCAAGACTGGCGGCGACATGATCATGGCACCGGAAGCGAAAATCGATGATGGCATGCTGGATGTGGTTTTGTTGAACAAGGTCTCCCGTCCGCGGCTGCTCTCGGCATTGCCCAAAATTTACAAGGGCACCCATGTCCAAATGCCGGAAGTTGAAACGTTCCGCGCAAGCCGGGCGGTTTTTCGGCCAGCGATCCCCAAAGGCCTGACACCCGACGGCGAATCGATCGGATCAACTCCCATTACCATCTCGGTGTTGCCCGGCAAAATCCGGATTTTTGACCGATGAGCTCTCGATTAACAGTTTTTTGGGCAGTCTTCCGCTCGGCATTTCTGTGGGCAGCGGCTCTGGTATTTTTTGTTCCCCTCGGTTTGTCAGTCATTCTGCTCAGTTTGTGCGGCGATTCGCAAAAAACCCGATCGCTTGCCACGTGGGTCTGCAAGCTGGTTGTGCGGCTTGCCGGCATTCGCGTCCGTGTCGAAGGCGAGGAACACCTTTCGCAGGTGCACAGCGCGGTGCTGGTTTCCAATCACATCAACCTGTTTGACGGTTTTGTCCTCTACGGCCATGTGCCCATCCCTTTCATAGGCGTGGAATTGGATGACCATTTTAACTGGCCGTTGTATGGCTGGATTATCCACCGACTGGGAATGATCCCGATCAGCCGCACGAGGCCCATGCAGGCGAAGCGCTCTCTTGAACAGGCGCGGAAAACCCTGGACAACGGCACTTCGATTCTGATCATGCCTGAAGGCGGGCGGACCCTGGACGGCCAGATGAAACCTTTCAAGCGGGGGCCATTTGTTTTGGCCAGTGAAGCCGGGGCGGATATTATCCCCATGGTCATGATCGGTGCGTTTGCGATCAACCGCAAGGGCAGCCTGTTGATCAAGCCGGGCCGGCTGATTCTGCGCATCGGGGAACCGCTCCCTTTTCCATCTTTTTCAGGACTGGCTGCGGATGAGATCAAGGACAGCGTGCGACAGAGGATGCTGGAACTCTTGCAAACATAGGCGGCTCGCATCGACTGTTGTCTCTGAGAAGGCTGCAAAATCCCGCAGAGGGAGATCGGTTGCAGAGCGGAGTCTATCTCCTTTCTCTACCGGCACCCGAGGTGTTGCAGAAAATGAAAGGAGTGGTTCTGCTGCACCAACTTGCCCGGTTTTGCCTGTCGAACAGGCTGCGATTCACTTCTTTTATATTGACATTTTCCCTCAGTCTATCTATTTTTCTTTTAAGCGGGCGGCTTCGAGAAACCAATCCCCAGACAATTCATCCGGATCAGCGGTTTTTACTTCTGCACCCCATGGCCCTCGAATGGCGATCAAGATGCTGACAGCAAGGTTTTGATGTTTGTTCGGTAGGTCAAACAAGACAAAGTTCATTTCTCCATTTGCTCTCAATGTTAAGTGGTGTTCCCGAAAAGATCTTTCTTACCTGGCAAAAGCAAAATCAATGATATTTATAGTATTTCCCTGGCAAGGCGCTCAAGTTCTGTTGCCGCCATCCAACGATTCATTCCCCAGGAGGTGATCATGACAATGGACGATGTGCGTACCCGGGTCAAGTCGGTGATAGCCCACGTGCTCAAAGCCGATTCTGCACTTATTGCCGATGAGGCCAATTTTATTTTCGATCTCGGGGCCGATTCGATGCAAAGCCTCGAGTTGGTGGCTGCTTTTGAAGAGGAGTTTGGCATCGAGATGGATGAAGACAAAGCACTGGAAGTCCAGACCGTGAATGAAGCTGTTGAATTCATCTCGGGATATTTGCGGAAAAAGCAATGAGGCTACTATGGTTGATCATCCGCATCGACATCAACAAAACATGGTCAAAATATTTTATCCTCAATCTCTTGCCGTCATAGGCACCAACAAGGTCAAGGGTACTGTTCCGCATGACATTTTGGTCAATATTCTCAAAGCCAATTTTCAGGGAGTGGTTTATCCTGTCAGCCCGCGCGAGAATTTCATCTATTCGATCAAGACCTACAAGTATGTTGTCGATATCGAGGATCCAGTGGATCTGGCAATTTTGGTCTTCCCCAGCAGTGTTTGCCATATGGCGTTGGAACAGTGCGGTGAAAAAGGCATTCGAGCGGCCATCATCATTTCGGCGGGATTCAAGGAGGTGGGGGAGAGCGGTCTGGCGAGAGAACGGCAGTTGGTCGAGATTGCTGAACGGTATGGAATTTCGTTCATCGGTCCCAATTGTCTGGGGGTGATCAACACCGATCCTGGATGCAACCTGAATGCCTCATTTGCCCGCCAAATGCCGGAGGCCGGAGCAATCGGCTTTCTTTCACAAAGCGGGGCGCTGTGTACCGCTGTGCTCGACTATGCCCAGGCCAAACATATTGGATTTTCGAAATTCATCAGCTTTGGCAACAAGGCGGACATAAACGAAATCGATTTGCTCTATTATCTCAAGGATGATCCGCATACCAGTGTGATCCTGATCTATTTGGAGGAAATTACCGATGGCCCGGCGCTCATACGCATCGCTCGACAGATAATCGAGGAAAGCGGCAAACCGATATTGGCACTCAAATCCGGACGTACGGCAGAAGGCGCTTCGGCGGCTGCCTCACACACCGGCTCGTTGGCCGGCAGAGATGAGATTTGTGACGCTGCTTTCAAGCAAGCAGGCATCATCCGCTGCGCGGATATCGAAGAGATGTTCAACAATGCCATTGCCTTGACCTATCAACCCTTGCCGCGCAACAATCGCATCGCCATCGTCACCAATGCCGGCGGCCCGGGAGTGCTGACTACCGATGCGGCCATTCAACAGGGGCTTAGATTGGCCAAGTTTTCCGATGCGACCACGGCGCTGTTCCGCAAGAGTCTGCCCAAGACCGCCAATATCAAGAACCCGGTGGATGTGATCGGCGATGCACGCGCGGATCGCTACAATCTGGCGCTTTCCAGTGTGCTCAAAGATGAGGATGTCGATGGAGCCCTGGTCATCCTGACGCCGCAGTCGATGACCGATATCGAGACCATTGCCCGCGAAGTGTGCAATGTTTCCAGCCAGTACGACAAGCCGATTTATGCTTCATTCATGGGTGAAGCGGATGTGGCAACGGGAATCGATATCCTCCAGCGGAATCGCATCCCACATTACATCTTGCCTGAATCGATGTGTCGGGCTTTCGCGGTTGCGCATCGCTTTCAGGAACATCGGGGAAAACACGAACCGCTGGCGGCTCGGTTTAAAGTCGCTGATTCCAAAGTGCACCGAATTTTATCTGTTGCGGTTGAGGCCGGTCGTTCAGTGCTGCTCGAACACGAGGCTTCGCAGATTCTACGGCTCTATGGATTGCCCGTGCTCAAGGGTGGGTTGGCAAGGTCGGCAGAGGAGGCTGCGGCACATAGTGATCGCCTGGGTTACCCCGCGGTGCTTAAAGTGATGTCAGATGCCATTTTGCACAAATTCGACATTGGCGGTGTGCGCCTCGGGCTGGAAGATCGCGAGGCAGTGTTGCATGCCTATCGGCAGATCATGCGGATGGTGAAGAAAAATGCGCCGCAAGCAGAGGTGCAAGGCATTTGGGTGACCCGAATGGTGAAACCGGGTCAGGAGGTGATCCTGGGGGTGAAGCGGGACCGCACTTTCGGACCGGTCGTGCTCTTTGGTCTGGGCGGGATCTATGTCGAGATATTCAAAGATGTCAGTTTCAGGGTGGCCCCGCTCTATCGATCAGATGCCGGCGAAATGATTCGCGAAATTCGCACCTATCTGATTCTGGCAGGCAGCCGGTGCCAACGGCCGATGGATGTAAACGCAATCGAAGAGTGTATTCAGCGTCTGGCGCAGCTAAGTGTCGAGCAAGAACTGGTGCGTGAGCTCGATATCAATCCGTTGATTGTCCATCATCGAGGGTGTTGGGTTGCCGATGCCAAAATATTGCTGTAGTAATGGTGTTTATGGAATGAATCGAAAAATGCCGTCTTGTGGATCGCTGAGACCCAGATTCGGTGTTAACCAAATCAAAAAACATTGAATCTCTAATTCTTCATGCGTTTGTAAAATGGGCACTTGTCACCCTCTGCGCATTGCTATCAGATTGATTTTATATGAGATCCGGTGCGCAGAACCGGATCCGGGTGAGACAGGTGATCGATTTTTTAGTTGTTTTAATCGACAGATTGAGAACTGAACTGTCCAGCAATTGATCAAGGAGAAGGAGTTGCAGCGATGAGGATACTGATTTTCGATCATTATCAGTCGATGAGCAAATGGGTGGCCCATTACATCGGACAGAAAATCAATCAGGCCAAACCGAGCAAAGAGAAGCCGTTTGTATTGGGCCTGCCCACCGGTTCTTCGCCGCTTGGTGTCTATTCCGAATGGATTGAGCTCTATAAGCAAGGTTTGCTCTCCTTTCAGAATGTGGTCACTTTTAACATGGATGAATACATCGGTCTTGGCAAAGACCATCTGCAGAGTTACCACCATTTTATGTGGAGCAATCTGTTCAACCATATCGATATTCGAGAAGAGAATGTCAATATTCTCGACGGTATGGCTGCCGATCCGCTGCAAGAGTGTTGGCGGTTTGAGGCCAAGATCAGAGAGATAGGGGGTATCGATTTGTTCCTCGGCGGTATCGGACCGGATGGCCACATCGCTTTCAACGAACCAGGCTCTTCGCTTTCCTCTCGTACCCGCATCAAAACCCTGACCCATGATACTCGGATGGCAAACTCGCGCTTTTTCAGTAACGACATCAGCAAAGTGCCGAAGACGGCATTGACAGTCGGCGTTGGAACGATTATGGATGCGAACGAGGTTCTGATCCTGGTCAATGGTTACAGCAAAGCTCACGCATTGCAAAAAGGCGTGGAAGAGGCGGTCAACCACATGTGGACGATTTCGATGCTGCAGCTTCACCAACACGGAATGATCTGCTGTGATGAAGAAGCGACACTGGAACTTAAAGTCGGCACGGTTAAATATTTCAAGGACATTGAGCGTGAAGCGCTGGGCGCCTTACCGGTGCTTAACTGAGCAGGCGATCAGAATAAAGCTATAAGGATAGGTATTGGGCAAGGGGTAATTTATGTCCTTACGCCATCTTTCCAACGATGAGATCACCAGACTCGAAAGCCAGGGTTGTTGGGCTGAAGATTGGCGGCAGGTACACGTGTCCGCGGATTTTTCGCCGCATCGGGTGCAAAACAGCCGTTTTTTTGGAACGGTCGAACTCGGGCGATTCTCGGCGGATGTCGAACTGGAACCCGATATCCTTCGTCCGAGCGGGATTTATGAAAGCACGCTGCAAGACTGTTCCATCGGCGATGATGTGCGCATTGCAGCTGTCGGCGAGCTCGTTCGCTATCGGGTGGAGGACGGAGTCGTCCTGCAGCAGATCGGCAAGCTGACGGTCATCGGCCAGACCACTTTCGGCAACGGCACGGCATTGGATGTGGTCAACGAAGGCGGCGGCCGCAGTCTGTTGATCTTCGATCGCCTGTCTGCGCAGCTCGCTTATTGTTTGGTGCATTACCGCCATGATGCCGAGTTCATTCAGCGCCTGGAGGCAATGATTCGCGAATATTGCGCCGCAAAACGCTCAGCCCGGGGGATCATCGGATGCAACGCCCGCATCGAGGGTTGCGCTGTTCTGGAAAATCTTGTGGTTGGCCCTTACGCCGAGATCCGCGGTGCGGCCGAATTGTGCGACGGTACCCTGGCAAGCAACGAAGCTGACCCGGTGCGGATCGGTGCAGGAGTGGTGGCAAGAAATTTTATCGTTCAATCCGGCTCTCATATCGGAGACGGAGTTTTATTGTACCATTGTTTCCTTGGACAGGGTGTGCGGTTGGGCAAGCAGTTTTCAGCCGAGCACTCGGCATTTTTTGCCAATTGCGAAGGTTTTCACGGCGAAGCGGTCAGTGTCCTGGCTGGGCCTTATACCGTCACTCATCACAAATCGACTTTGCTCATTGCAGCGCATTTTTCATTTTTCAACGCCGGCAGCAACAGCAATCAGAGCAACCACATGTATAAACTCGGCCCTTTGCACCAGGGTCTTTTCGAACGAGGAAGCAAGAGCGGATCAGGCTCCTATCTGCTCTGGCCATGCCGCATCGGTGCCTTTACAGTCGTGATGGGCAAACACACAGCCAATTTCGACAGTTCTGACTTGCCCTTCTCTTATATCGATGTGCAGGACGGCAAAAGTTTCATCACGCCAGCGATGAATCTCTTTACCGTAGGTACCAAGCGCGATAGCGCCAAGTGGCCGTCTCGGGATCGCCGTCGTGACCTGGATAAACGCGATCGCATCCATTTCGATCTTTTCAATCCGTTTGTCCTGGGCCGGGTGCTGCGCGGGATGGATCTTCTCGACAAACTGGCCGAGACCACCCCTAGCGAGCAGGAGGTGGTGAAGCACAAGGGGTTGTACATCAAGCGTTTGCTTCTCAAGACCTGCCGAAAATTTTACGAGATCGCAGTGCAAGTCAGCATTGGCCAGATGTTGGTCGACAAACTGGAAGCTTCGCACACTTTGTCCTGGTTTGCACTCAAGCGCGAGTTGGCCACAGAGTCGGCGATCGGCAAGGGAGAATGGATCGATGTATGCGGACTGCTGGTACCAAAGGTAAAGATGGAAGAATTGCTCTGCGAAATCCGATCCGGGGCGATCCCTGACCTCGAGCAGCTGGATAGCCGATTCGATGCTTGGTACAACGGCTGTTCGATCGACTGTTGGGCATGGCTGGTCGGTCTCATCGAAAAACGGTTGGAAAGAACATGGGACCAAATAGAAATCCAGCACCTCGAGAAATTGGTACAGGAATGGCGCGATCAGGGGATCAAGCTCAACAACCTGATCCTTCATGATGCGGAGAAAGAGTTCGATGTTGACAGCCGCATCGGTTACGGCATCGATGGCGACGGTGAAATTGCGGATGGAGATTTCACCGCTGTACGCGGCAGTTTGGCGGAGAATTCGTTTATCTGTCAACTGCAAGAAGAAAACCGCAAAATCATCGAACGCGCCGAAAGTTTGCTGAAAAGGCTGCAAAGCCTGTCGCAGTGAAGGCTCAAGCTGTCATGCAGCCCGGTGTTCGAACGAGAACCATTTGTTTGTGAAGAACGCGGAAGGCGCAAGAGAACGAAACGAACCAAGTCGGTTATCTCTGCGTCTTCCGCGTTTTATTGCCGGGTTGGTTTATTCGGCACTTGCGCTGGGCAGATACCAGTTTTTGAATGTCGGTTTGGCGTTGGCCATCATAGTGAACAGATCAAGGGGAACCACCTCGACTTCAGGTCCCAGTTTGTCGAGGATGCTCTTGACGCGTTCGATATTGCTCCATTGCCGCACGTGCATGAGCAAGAAGTAGGGCCGGTCCTTGTTGAGGAAGATCAGCTCATTCAAGTCGGCGACTGCGTCGGCTTCCGAACGATCCTGCGCCAGATAATAGTCGAACGAAATCAGGCTGCGTTTGCCGTCGCTATAGAAGGTATGGGAGGCGTTGTAGCCATTGCCAAAGCCGATGGCGCCCGGCATGCGTTCGAAAAAAGTCTGGATGATATCCAACGGCAGGTTGTTGTTGGACTCTTTTTGTCCCAGGCGGGCGTGGTCCATGATTTCGAAATAGTTCAAATCGAGATCTTGCATCAGGGAATAAGCTTTATCGACCAAAGCCGGCAGTTTATCTTTTGGAATGGCGCGTGGATACATATAGCCCGGGCCGCCAAGCGAGCCGATAAAATAGTCGTTCGGGGTGGCCTGGCTATAGAAAAATTCGAGCATTGCCGGCGCCATCCAGCTCCAGTTCATGGTCACTTCCCAGGCATAGGGAATCGTACCGCGGCCGGGCTGGGTCCAGGCGCCCAATCCCAGACAGTCGGTCTGGATGCAGGCGATATAAACTTTTTTCTCAGGCTTGTAGGTCTTGCCGGGTTCGATGTTGTGGTTGTTCTTGAAGGTAAAGCCGGGTGTGACCGGCACATGTTTCATGAAAGACATGTTGGGCAAGGAATGCAGACCATCAACCGGATAGCCGAAACTCGACGCGAGGGTGGTGTATTCGCCTTCTGAGTCTTTTTTATAGGAATGCCAGCCATAGACCCTGGACATGGGCTTCATCTCTGACAACAATTCTTTGGCCAGGTTATACTCGGCGGAATCGGCCGGGTGACACGAGAGATCCTGAAAAAAGGCTCGATTGTACATGCCCCAATCGACCACGCCGGGTTTCATAATGCGACCGTGTTCGCCGCCCAACCAGACAATGCTCTCTTTGGAACTGCGGGACCAATATTGCGCCTTGGCCCAGGAATAGATTTGAAAATCGCTCTGGCCGCTGAATTTGCCGCGATAATCCTCGATGCACGGAATGCCATTCTTTTCCATGAGCGGGATTTGTTCGCCAGAAACCACCACCGCATCTTCCAGACCGGCCAGGGTAAAAGCAACGATCAGCGAAGTGCGGACCTCTTTATCCCAGACAATATAGCCTTTGATGTGCTTGCGAAATGTTTCCACCGCCTGTTCAAGTGTTTGCAGTGGCAGGAAGGTGTAATAACGCTTTGTCTGCAGAAATTCGCGCACATGCGGAGTGAAATTAAAATCCCATTTTTCCGGATAGACGAAATAGAGTTGCGGTTGAGAGCGGTTTACCACACCCTGCAGACTGATCAACGCGGCATTTTGATCCAGTTTTCCGTCGATGTTCCATTCGTTCTCCAACTCCATTGTCCAGGCTTTTTTGCTGTTCTCCGGTTTGTAGGTGATGAGCTGTTCTTCGCCGCCCTGACGGCTTGGACGGGTGAGCCGGTAGACCATGATTTCATCAGGTTTTAACGTATAGGTATGAACATGGGTCATCTCTTCGTTTCCTTGTGAGACGAGCACCGGAAATTTTTCGACTACGGTCATGGTGGCGGTGGCGGCATCGAAACGGGTGGCAAAGGTTTTTTTATCGCCTTTTTTACCGCGGATGCCGAGATAAAAAATATTCGGAATTCGATAGGTGGTGATCTCTTTTTCGATGGTTTGCCCGACCGTCAAAGCCAGGGTGTCGGCATAGGTACTGCGACCGCTGATCGAGCGGATCAGGGCGATCTGATTTCCGGCTGTTTGAATCTCCAGAACATGCCCGCCGCGCCTTCCTGTGTCCAGGTTTTTGCCGGGCGCAATCTCCCAGCGGCCAGCAAAATCGGAAAGATTCGCAGCGAGTGAAAGAACAGGCAGGAAAAGCAAAATGGTGAACAGTTTTTTCATCCCAAACCTCGAATTGAATGTTTTTTGGTATCTAACGACCGCAGCCGCCGATAATGGGGCTGTGCCGGCGAATTCAATGTGCTCGCTTGAAAAGGATGTTCATGGAATATAGGGAGAAAAATTGTAGAAAATCTACAGAAATACCTGAAATTACGTTTTCCCAGATTCGGTGCGCAGCAGCGAATCAGCACTGAATACGACAGATTATTTGCACCTTTATAGTGGCGATGAGGAACGCTGCAAACAGAATGAACTGACAAGGATATTGAGCGGTATTCCCTGTTCGGACGCCACTGAAAGAGTCCTTTTGTCTTGTTCTGTTAACAAAGAAATCAGGTTTTAAAAGAAATGGTTGTGATTGAAAAGGAAAATCGATAATCTATAATCCAATTGCAAAAAGGATACGGAGAGCGCACTTTGAAACAGGGCGGCGAGGAAAATTCGGCATGAAGATCAAATTGGACCGATCAACAAGGGTTTATTCCACTGCATTGGGCAACTTGTGCCCAAATTGCGGGCAGCCTGCGGATGGATGCCTCTGCGAAAAACAAACGGTGTCGCCGGTTGCGCGCGGCGACGGAGTTGTCCGCCTGTCTCTTGAGACCAAGGGCCGCAAAGGCAAGGGCGTGACCATCATTTCCGGTTTGTCCCCGGACGTGCAGGAGTTGCAACAGATGGCGCGCCGACTCAAGCAAAAATTGGGCAGCGGCGGCACGGTCAAAGACAGCAGAATCGAAATTCAAGGCGATCATCGGCAATGGCTGTTGCGCGAGTTGAGAGAACAAGGCTATACCGTCAAACTGGCCGGTGGTTGAGATGATTGCAAGCAGTTGCTGCAAGGCGGATCTGGCACAAAATAGACCGACTTGCCGATTCGGGTCGAAAGCTCTTGCGAGAATCCCCACTAAAACTTTGAAACAAAAGCGGCGTAACAGCGAATGCAGGAAAAGAAACTGCGCAACATCGAATCCGGAAAGGTGCAAAGATTGACTCTTGCTGAACAGATCGACCATGTAGTGCGCCGCAGCCGCGCTTTTTACAATTCCCCGTCTCCGGGCCATCTGCTCATCCATTGTGAGATTCCTGTAGACCGGCCGCCTCTGCCGGCATTGACGAATTTCGATCTTCACGGGCAGTTGGAAGAATGGCTGCAGGCTTTGCTCGACTATTATCGTCCTCTATGGAAGATTAAAAACGATCTCGATGATGACACCCTGCCCAATATCTGTCCCTGGTTCGGAATCGCTGAACATTCGGCATGGACTGGCGCAGAGGTGCATCTGCAGGAAACCACTTCTCTGCCGGTTCCTTTTATCCACGAATTGGCTGATGTTGAAAAGCTTTCATTTACGCCTGCTCAACCCTGGTTTCAGTTGATGAAACGGGGATATGAATGGCTGCGACACCAGCAAGACGGCACCTTTTTGCTGTCCCTGCGCGGAACCATGGCGCCGCTCGATCTGGCCAATGCCATCCGCGGCAACGATCTGTTTACCGATTTTTTCCTGCAGCCGGAGCTGGTCCATCGCCTGTTGGAAAAGCTGAGCCAGGGGATACGCTGGTATTTCTCGCACCTGCTCGATTGGAGCGATTGTGTGCAGGACGGCAAGGTGTTTTGGATCACCGGCGGTTGGATGCCAAAAGGGACTTTCGGCCACCTTTCCAACGATGCCACTCTTTTATGCTCGGCTGACAGCTATCGCGACTTTAGCTATCCAGTCGAAAAAGAGCTCGTTAGCCACTATGAAGGTAGTCTTTACCATATTCACAACGAAAAATGGCACTATGTGCCGTTGCTCGCTTCTTTGCCCGGCATGCGGTTGCTCGAAGTGTCCAACGATCCGAATGCGGTCCCAACATTGGAAGACCTCGATACAGTCTATCGTCATACCGGCGACTGCAATCTGCTGCTGCACGGCACCAGCGAGCAGGTGCGACGGCACATCGCAGAATTGCGGCGGCGCAATGTGTTTCTGCAGATCAGCTGCCGCGATAGGGATGATGCGCGGGATCTGGTGCGCCTGGTGCGCAGCCATTCGGTTTTTCGCAGCTGATTGGGGTAATGCTTGACAAACCGACAGAGATATTGTATTTTTAATGGCCATTTTGTTGCACGAAAACCTGGAGATCTTGCGTGATCAAAGTCGCCTTGATCGGATGCGGGGAGATGGGCCGAACCCATGCAACTTGTTTAGCCCGGCTGCCCGGTGTCAAACTGTTGGCGTGCTGTGACATCGATGTGAGCAAGGCACAAGAGCTCTGCCATAATTTTTCAGTTGATCGTTATTGCAGCGACTCCGGCGATATTTTTCGCGATCCGGAGGTGGATGCGGTCTATGTGCTCAGCCGCACCGATGCGCATTTTGCGGATTGTCTGCAAACCTTGCAGTCCGGCAAGCACCTTTTCATCGAAAAGCCTCTGGCGTTGGATCTGGATCAGGCCCAACAGATCGCTCGTGCTGCGCGTCGTACGGATCGGCTGGTGATGGTGGGTTTTAAATTTCGTTTTTATCGTCTGATCGAGCGTGCCAGACGCTGTGTTGGCAAACCCTATCTGGCGGCTGTGCAGATACTGGACGATCCCTGGCCTGCGGATTTTTGGGCCAACCAGCAGGACAAGGGCGGCGGCAATGTGATTTCGCAGGGAGTGCATGGGGCTGATTTGCTCCGTTATCTGCTGCAATCGGAACCGACCGCCGTTTATGCCGTCGGTGGCAATTATCACCAGAAAACCGGCGTGGTAGACAATCTCAACGCGGTTTTTCGCTTTGCCAATGGATCATCCGGCTCACTGGTTGTCGGCGATTGTGGGCGAGCCGTGCTGCAGGGCAAATTTTCCTGTAATTTGGCAGGCGAAGCGGGGACCGTCGATCTTGACCAGCGGTTCACCCGTCTGGGGATACAGCTGCGCGACGGCACGCTGCGCATCGAAAACGGCGAGGAAGATGGTTTTTTTCTGGAAAACCAGGCTTTTATCGAGGCCATCGACAAAAAACTCGCATCACCATGTGCGGTGGAAAACGGGGTTATGGCCCAGGCGATGATCAAAGCGGCGATCGATTCAGCGCAACACGATGCGGTTGTTGAAATTTCGCGGGATCTATCCGGCTCGGTCAACCTGCATTCAAGAACCTATTGAGAGAATCCGCATGGCTTTACCCACATCAGATCGACAGAGCGATTTGTCCCTCAATCTAGAACAGTGCCTGGTCGATCGGATTTTGGACTATCCACAACATCAGGATCATTTTTGGCGGCGCGATTACAGCTCCGAATCGGCCTATATCGAATCGGTCGCTTCGGCTCGGCAACATTGGAGTCAGTTGCTTGCACCGCTGTTGCCGGAATTCCGGGATTGTGAGATTGCCCTGCAGAAAGTGCAATCTCGCAATTGGATCCTGCAAGTCAGGCATAAAAATCGATCCCTGATGTGCAGCCGGGTGATTTTGCCGGCCGGCGATCCGTCCGGATCGCTGCCCCTGGTGATCTGTTTGCATGGAATTGGCGGATCGCCGGCCGCTGTGCTGGGCGAAACAGATACTGAACCGCCGAGCTATTTCGGTTATGGACGCGAATTGATCGAATCCGGTTGCGCTGTGCTGGTTCCGGCTCTGCTGGATACCTTTGCCGCTCGTGCGCGGATCAACCGTTTGGCGCTCCTTCTCGGTTCGAGCGTCTGGGGCCTTGAGCTCGGTTTGCTCAGACGGTTGTTCAGCGAATGCCTCGATCGTTTTCCCATCGATGCTGACCGGATCGGTATCTGGGGGTTGAGCATGGGCGGTGCGTATTCGCTCTTTTGGATGCCTGTGGAGGCCAGGTTGCGGGTCGGGGTGATTTCGGGCTGGTTTAATCACCGCTGCCGAAAAATGGCGGTTTCGGATCCCAACTATACCTGTTTCCTCGACAGCGAAGAAGAACACGCCTTTTTGCCGGGTTGGTTGCGCCATTTCAGTGACCGTGACCTGGCGTCGTTGATTTGTCCGCGGCCGCTGTTGATCCAGAGCGGTCGCGCGGATTCGATCGCCGATCCGCGTCTGGTCGAAGAAGAATTCAAAGCGGCCCAACTCCATTACCAGCGACTTGGAATTGGCGATCATTTGCGCTGGGACCTTTTCGACGGCGGCCATTGTGTACGATTGGCGAGCGGCCTCGAGTTTCTGCTCGATCGACTGAACCGATAAAACGAGAATGGCATGAAAACACTTAACATCTGTCTGGGAGCTGTTTTGCTGGCAGCCGGCGTTGCCAACCTGGGTTGCGGAACCGGTGATGATACCGCGTCAGTTACTTTGACTTTCAATGTACCGGCCAATGCCAATCAAATCCAAAATTTGCGTCAGGATCTGCCACAATTCGAAAAACGGACCGGAGTAAAAATCAAACTCTATCCTTTCACGGGCCAGGAAAAGCTATACGCCATGATGGCCGCCGGTCAGGCCCCCGATATTTTTTACACCAATACCGTGGTGCGCGACCGCCTGGCCGCAGAGAAGCGCTTGCTGGATCTGCGAACAGTGAGCAAAGGCGATCCATTTGTGCAGCGCATCCGTCCGGAGTTTATCGACCGCGGCACATCCATAGATGGCGGTTGGTATCAGTTTTGTGACTGGACCTTTACCTATGCTTTTTATTACAATCGCGATCTGTTCCGCCGGGCCGGTTTGGCTTTCCCCGACATTTCCTGGACCTGGAACGATATGCTGCGATCCGCCCAGGCGCTGACGATCGACAGCGACGGTGACGGCAAACCTGAACAATACGGCCTTTTTATCGCCAAACATTTTGTCGACGCCTTTGAACAGATGAACGGCGCCAGATTTGAGCGCAACGCGCTGTTTTATTCCCTTTCTGCCGAGTCGCGGGATGCGCTGGCTGCTTATTTGGATTTGATGAATCGCTATCGCGTCATGCCCGACGTGTCATTGATGCAAGCACAGGGAATGCAGATGACCCAGTTGTTGAACAGCGGCCGGGCGGCGATGGCGGTGGAGGCCTTGCCCAATCCCGATGTCTTCAGCGGGCTCGAAATCGATTGGGATGTTGCGCCGTTGCCGCGCATGGGCGATCATCCACCTGCCTATTTTCGCTCTGCTTCCGGCGGCTTGTCCATCTCCGCCGGTTGCCGCGATCCGCAAGCAGCCTGGGAATTTTTAAAATGGCTGATCACCGAATCGCGCTACAACACACCCAATCCGATTTTATCGGACGTCGATTTTGTCGGCGATTGGCAGGAGAGCTATCCGGTGCTGCAAAATACTCAATTCGCACGCGTCTGGCGATTGAGCGAGGAATACGACGGCGGAGATCCGCGCGATTTTGTTCGTTATTCTTCCTGGAGCAGCAGCGCTATTCTCGAAATTTTGGCGCCCAGGATGGATCTGTTGTTTGCAGGCAAAATCGATTTGGACCAATTGGCCGCGGCAGAAACCGAGATCAACCGCAATGTCGAACGGGAATTGGATAAACTGCTCAAGTCAAATCTCGATTCGCTTTTTCTCCGCCATGTCGAAACCCAAATTGCCGCTCACCGCGCCGAGGGCAAAACCGGTCGATGAACACTTGCGCACAGACAATAGGTATTCGACCGCCTGATCAGTCGACCGAGATGCAGGTTCAGCTTCCTGACCTGACACCAGGGCGTTACGGTTTGCATTTGATCTTCGACTGCCGTTTATACCCGCTGCGGCGCCATTGTTGTCATATGCGGCCGTCTGATCCGCAAAGCGATCCACAGGGGTTGCGGCGTTTTGCTGAAATGACTTTTTCCTTGCAGCCGCCCGGTTTGTGCGTCGGCCCGTGGCCGGGCTGGCGCGGTGTGCCGCCGATGCCGGAAGTCAAACTGACCACTCCGCATGAATCGGTGCGCGCACAATTCAATTTTTATGGTGACGAAGAGCAGAGCGGACTGCTGCGCGCCATCGCTCTGCTCTTTGTGCGGGCACCGGAGGATCACAAGCTGTGGCTTCAGTGGTCTGACGACCGGCTGCTGCCGCTTCGGATCGAAATCATTCCCAATGCCCGACGCCGGGCAGAGCCGACCCCCGTTGATCTCGTCACCGATCGACGAGGTGGTTATCCGCGACTGTTATTCACTGCCGAGCAGTTTACCGAGCTGCGCAAAGATTCTGCATCGGCGCACCGCAAGATCAAACGGCAACTGCTTCGCCTTGAACGGAATAGGTATTTGCCAGATGAGGTGACAGCAGAAGCCAAGCTGCTGCCGGGTCCAGAGCGGCTGCGCGATTTTGACCGTTTGTTGCTCCCTGCATTTTTGACTTTATTTGACAGCGATGCGGCTTTGCGGCATCGGGCGATAGAACAACTTGTCCATGCTCTGGATTTATCGCTGCAACCTGACTACGAGCCCATGGTGATCGACACCCAGTCCGGTGAATGCCTCTTTTCCCTTTGTTTGGCAGTCGATTGGCTGTGGAATCATATGGATGACAGCTTGCGTGGATCTGTTCGTGAAAAGCTTTACCAGACCGCTGATCGCGTCTGGCGCCACATCGGCTACGAGCGCGAGGATTATGCACAGGCGCATTTTCTCGGGGCCGGGCACGGTTTGTTGGCTTTTTGTTTTCTTTTTTGGGAAACTCATCCGCAGGTTGCCGAGTGGGCGGCATGGCTGCACGGCGCCTTCCTGCGTGTTTTGGATATGCTGCCAGACGACGGTTTTTATCCCCATGGTCTGAATCTGTGGATCTACGAACATGCTTTTTTGCTCCGGTTTTTGGAACTCTTGCGCGGCTGTGCGGGTCTGGATTATTGGTCGGCAACCCCGTACTGGCGCAAGGCTTCTTGTTTCCGCGCAGCTGCGACCAGCGACAACGGTTTGCTGGGCGTCACATTCGGCGATCCGCAATACCGCGTGGGCGGCGATAGCTGGATGCACCGGCTGATTGCGTTGCGCACCGCTTCGCCTGCAGCCGCGAATTTGGCCGCGAAATTGATCGATCTGTCACCGGCAGGAGTCGATTTTCGCAACGCTCCAGCGCGCCGCCGTATCTGGGAATTTCTCTATAGTGGCAAAACGCCTGCGCCTGCAGCAGCGCCAAGTCGAAAAGCTGCCGATTTTCCGGATGGCGGTCAGTTGTTTTGGCGTTCGAGCTGTTATTTGGTCACTCTGCGAGCCGGTGCACCGCTGGGAGAAAAACGCTATCAAGCCGGGGAGTGGAGCGGTTATGGCCACAGCGATCCCGGACAGGGCAGTTTTTTGATCGCCGATGACCGCGGTTTGTTGGTCTGTGGTCCCGGGCCGGTCTATCGCCGCGATACTCTGCTGCACAATACCGTGACTTTTAACGGTTATGGTCAGATCGGCGACCGCATGGTCTGGGCACCAGATTTTATCGCAGCTGACCGGTTCAGCTGTTTGGTCGGCCATGGAGAGCTGGAGAACGGTTTTTATGCCGAAACCGATTTGGCACCGGCATATCTCGATTTTCTGGCGGTCAAACGCTTAAGGCGCAAAGTGATCTGGTTGCCGCCTGGATTGTTGATTGTTCAGGATACAGTCGAATGTACAGATGAGAAGGAGGTGCAGTGGAATCTGCACTCCTATCACCCCTGGCACTTGTGCCGAAGAGGCGCGAAACACGAGGTTGCGGCTTGCGGGTTCGGCAAACGGCGACTGCAGGTTTGGTGTCTATCCCCGGAACTGACAGCGGCTAGACGCGGTCTGAGCGATTTCGTGCCTGCTTATCCGCATGCCGGCGAGCGCGATTATTTCCTGCAACTGGGCCATAAAGGTCAAAAATGCCGGTTTGTTGTTGTGCTGGCATGGGCAGCACAAGCCGAATCGCTGACTGTTGATGGCTCTGGCCAGCATCTGTCCGGCTATTATGATCATCGCGAATTTACCGTCCAACTCTGACAGGCTGACATGATAACCGATCCGAAAAATTTTCGCACCTGGTTGCTGCAATCGGCGCGCGCGGAAGCCGAGCGCCATTTCAATGCGCAACAATTGCTCTGCCTTATTCCCCGGGAATCTGCCTGGTACGCCATCTGTCTGCTTGAAAGTGAGGAGCAGGCAGATCGAGAGCTTGCCAATCGGATTTTGACCAATTTGCGGGTTGACGACGGCACTCATTCACCCTGTACGCTGGATTTGATATTGCGCCGTTATGGCGACCGGCTGTCCGCCGCCGCCCGTGATTCCCTTATGCGCAATCTGCGCGAGAATTTGCCAATTTCTGCCACTGTCCGTTACAGCGACGGCAATGTAAACCATCCAATCGCCGCCTATGTTCATCTCGTGTTGGGCGGCGAACGGTTTGGATTGGTCGCTTACGTCGAGCTCGGCAGGGCGCTGTTGCGCCAATTTCACCAAACCATCGCCAACCGGCAACACCGCTTCTATCGCCAGGCGGAGATGGCCGAATACAACAGCCCGACTTATACGGCATTGACACTGTGGTTTCTCGCTCTGGCAGCGGAATACAGCGTTGACCCGGAAATTCGCCGCCGCTCATTGGCGCTGGAAGAACAGCTGTGGATCGATGTGGCGTTGCACTGGCACGCGCCGACCCAACAATTCGCCGGTCCTTTTTCGCGTGCTTATGCCGAGGATTCACTGGGCGGTTTTTCCGGACTGCACTGCACTTTTGCGCAGGCCTTTAATTGTGGGATTTACCTCGAACCCGACCTGCCGCGCCGGCTGAATCACCCCTCTGCTCTTATTCAGAACGCCATGATCGCTGCGGTGCCCTTTCATGTGCCCCTGGCCGCGCGGCGCCTCGCTTTCGATAAGCCCATGCCCCTGTTGTTGCGCTGCACCACTTACGGTGAAAGTTATCACGAAAATGCGCGAGAAATGCAAAGTTCGGGTCTGATTGCCGGTTTTGATGCTGAGGTCTATCCGGGTGGTTGGAGTGAGTTGACCACTTTTCTCCATCCGGATTATACACTGGCCAGCGCAAGCCGGCCCTACGTCAATGCCGCACAAAGCGACGCACTGGTCCTGCGCGTGCGGCGGAAATCTCCTGTATGCTCCATGGCGGATTTTCACAGTATGACCACCCGTATGGTCTTTGACCAAGCAGAAGCTGGAGAGGCGAATCTGTGTCATACTGCCGGTTTTTCCGTCGGCAGCGACTATCTCTATGAAGAAGGGCGCACCCTCGTTTATCAGCACGAAAACCGCGCCATCGAGGTGATTACACCAAAGAGGGCAGGCCAGGGCCCAATCCAACGGCTGCGCTTGGATCTGTTGTGGAACGATGCAGCCGATTTTGCCGGATTGTACATCGACGGTTGTCCAGCAGCGGCTGCTGCAGAGCGGTTTGATCCGCCCAAGTCTTTGCTCTGGATCGATGGATCGGTTGCCATCGCGGTGATGCCCATGTTTTTATCTCCCCTTGAAGGGGCAAAGGCGTTTGTCCAGTTGCGCCACCATCCACCCTATAAAATCTGTTCCTTTTTTCTCTATGAAGGTGAAAAAAAGATTGTTAGCCGCGATGCCCTGAGCGCCAGTGGCCTGGGATTGGGCTTTTGGGTGGTGTCGTTGCGCGATAAACCGCTGCAAACCCTCCTTGCACAGCTGCGGGCAGCAGAGGTGCAACATTCCAGCGGAACCGGTGGCAGTGAGAGGATCGACTGGACTCTGGATGGCGGCTACATGCAATTCGACTATAACCGCTTTACGGAACGGATCACCCGACAGTGCTGGAACGGTGCGGATGACCAAGAATGCTGGTTCAGTTTGCGCGCCCTGGAGGCGCATGATCAAGAGTTGCCGACTTGCCTGTTTTCCGCGGATTAGCGGTGGGCAACCGCCAAAGACTTTGTGACCGATAGACATGACTGCACGGACACAGGTGATGAAAAAGCGCAATCCTCTGCAAAATCTCGATGGCAGTTGTTGGTTGTCTGACGATCGCATTGCCGCGCGACTTTCTCGACGCGCCGGAGGCATCGATCAGATCGATTTTCATGGGCGACAGCCGGTAAGCCGCAACGCCGTGTTGCTCCAAGCGGAGAGCGGGGTACTGCTGCCCCGGCTGCTGATCGAATCCGCAGAAGGAATTGCAGCCATCGACCTCGATTGGGGCGATCTCATCGTCACCCCGGCCACTGCCCGCACGTCGGTGAGGTGCGATGGTGTGCGCGCCGAATGGACAATGGCGCTCAAACGCGATACGCTTTGTTTGGCTTGCAGAACCAGGGAAGCAGCAAGCCCTTCGCGGCGCCGCATCGGTTTGCAGATCCATCTCAATCTTTGCGCATTGACCATTCAAGTACACGGGCAGCGTATTTGGCACCACGAATGTACAGATGAGGAATGGCGGGCGGTGGCGCAGGATCGGTTGGTGTTGCGATCCTGGTTGCGCCGTGAGGGCGACTATCAAGGCGATTTTCTCATTCCCGAAAGCTGGCGCCGGTTGATATTTGCGCGTCGAGTCAAATCGGGGTTGGGACGGATGTCGGACGTGTGGCCGGAATACCGCGACAGCGAGCTGGCATTTGCTGAGGCACAGATTGCGATTCGCGCCGGTGGGGCGGGGTGGAGGGTTGAAAGGTTCGACGACAGCCGAATTGAATTTACGGTCTGGGAGGATCCCAACAGCACAAGGGATTGGCATGCGCCGGAGTTCTACCTGCAGTTTTCTGGTGATGGTAATTTCACACCTTTGACAACGCACCCCCCCGGCGTTTTTTTTCACCGTCAGCAAAAACGCTATCGGCAAATCGAAGAGACAAGCCCAAAACTCTGCTGCCCGGGACAGCCGGCCATCGAACGTTTTTTTAATCGGGTTCCAGCGATCTGTTCCGCTTCCTGGGTAAGCGACGTCGGTCTGTTTCGCGCTTGCCAGGGGAGTTATTACTGGACCTGGGCGTGGGACAACATGGTGACCGGGTTTGCTTTGCCCCGCTGGGGGGCATTGGAACAGATGCGAAAGCAGATCGATTTTCTGCGCATGCATCGCGACATCGATGGGTCGATACCCATGCGCTGGACTCGGCAGCTCGATCCGATGGATGCGGTCGGTTTCGGAGCCCTCGATTTTCTTTTTTCTGAATTGGTGCTGCGCTGTGCAACCGAGACCGCTGATCTTGCCATATTGCGTGACAATTATCCGGCGCTGGTGTTTGCCTATCGCAAGCTGGCAGAGCGATCCAGATCGGACGGACTTTTCCCATCGTTGGGCTTTTATCCCGATCTGCCAGCCAAGTTAGGCCGCAGCGAACGCTCTCTGGTGACTATCGACGTCGGCGCCTGGTATGGCCTTTGCCGCAATATGGCTGTCATTGCCGAACAACTTGGCGATGACGCATTGGCAAGTGAGGCGGCACAGCGCGCGCAACTGGTGCAGGTTGCCGGTCTCCATGCCTTGTGGGACAGGGAAAAGGGATTTTTTTGCGATTCAATCGACAGCGACAGCGGCCGAACCGTGAGCTGCTATGGTTTGTATTCGCTGTTGGTCGCCGAGTCGCAACGCGGCATCGAGTGGCTCAGCCCGGTGTTGACGGAGTGTGCTGCATTCATCGAGCACCACCTACTTGGTCCGCAAGGATTGGGAATGACACCGATGTGGGATCCGCACCGCCGCAGCGAGGCTGCACTGTCATCCTGGTACCCGCACTGGGACTGGATTGCTGTGCGTTTGTGGCTGCGCACCGGTCGTTTCACAGCTCTGCGGCGGTGGCTGGAGCTGGTGGAATCGTGTCTGCACAGTCTCGACTATTGTCCTGAATTTGCAGCAATAGACGAAGATTCTGTTCCCTTCAGCCGTCATGGTGCGGTCTGGAATCTCAATTGCGCTGCAGGCTGGTATCTGGCGTTGATCGCCGCTTTGCTCGGAGTGGAATTTCAGGATGATGGTGTGGTTATTCATGATCTTGATGATATGCCAGAAACCATTATAAAGGATATCTGCTTTCGCGGCGGCAGCTGGACGGTGCACAGCCGCGGCACGGGGCCTGGCATTCGTTCGATTATCTGGAACGGCCGCGTATGGCGACGGGGCAAAATACTGCCGCTAGAAACCTGCACCCCGGGTGTTCATGTACTGGAGATCGAAAGAGAATGATAGGCACTGTTCAATAAAAAGGAATTCGCTTATGCCGCACCAGCAGAACAAGCTGTTCAAGGATTGGCAAGGTTATCTATATATTATGCCTTGGTTTATAGGCTTTATATGTTTTGCGCTCGGTCCGATCGTGGTGTCGTTTTTTATGAGTTTTACCCGCTGGTCGATGTTGTCCAGCCCGCAATGGATCGGATTGGAGAATTACAGCGAAATCCTGTTGCGCGATCCGCTGGTCGGCAAGAGTCTGTGGAACACCGCTTACTATGTTCTTTTTTCGGTGCCATTGGGAATCGCGCTTTCATTGGGGCTGGCTCTGCTCCTCAATCAAAAACTGCGCGGTATCGGACTTTTCCGCACTCTTTTCTTTCTGCCGTCGGTGACCAACCTGGTGGCAGTGTCGATTTTGTGGATGTGGATTTTCAATCCCGAATTCGGTTTGCTCAATAGGGCATTGGAATGGACCGGCATCGAAGGGCCGTTGTGGCTGCAAAGTGAGACGTGGTCCAAGCCGGCCCTTATTCTCATGTCGTTGTGGGGGATCGGCGGGGGGATGATTATCATGTTGGCTGCCCTGCAGGGCATACCGCCCGAGTTGTACGAAGCGGCTGATCTGGATGGCGCAAAACGCTGGCGCAAATTCTGGCATATCACGGCGCCGATGATTTCGCCGGCTCTGTTCTTTAATCTGATCATGAACATGATCGGTTCTTTTCAGGTCTTTACGCAAGCTTTTGTCATGACTGCATCCGCCGGGCAAGGAAGTGAAGGAGCGCCGAACAACTCGACTCTGTTTTTTGTCCTCTATTTGTATAAAAAAGCATTTCAGCAATTCAAGATGGGGTATGCATCGGCGTTGGCCTGGATTCTCTTTATCATTATCTTGCTCTTCACTCTGCTTCAGTTCAATCTGTCACGCCGCTGGGTCTATTACGAAGCGGGAGGCCGATCATGAGTACTCTTTCTCGGACAAAGCCGATGGTCGGTGCGCTGCGCTTCGGCATCTCGTATTTCTTTTTGGTCGCGGTGAGTTTGGTTTTTTTAACTCCGCTGCTCTGGATGATTTCTTCCTCGTTGCAGTCGTTGGAGGGTGTTTTCCGCGTTCCGTTCCACTGGATTCCGGAAAATTTGCAGTGGCAAAATTACCGCGACGCCATGACTCTGATTCCATTTGCCCGCTATGTGCTCAACACAACGGTGATCAGCATTGCCATTATTGCTGGCGGTGTTTTTTCCAGCACGTTGGTGGCTTACGGGTTCTCCCGTTTTCGCTTTCGCGGCCGGGATAAACTGTTCGGATTGTGCATCGCCACCATGATGCTGCCGGGACAGGTCACGATGATTCCCCTTTATGTGCTCTTTGCCCGTCTTGGCTGGATCGACACCTATTTGCCCTTGATCGTGCCGGCGCTTTTTGGGTCGCCGTTTTATATCTTTTTGTTGCGGCAATTTTTTCTCTCCATACCCTACGAGTACGACGAGGCGGCCTTGCTCGATGGCGCCAGTCGATTTCGCATCTATTGGCAAATCATTCTACCCCTGGCGCGGCCGGCAATTGCCACGGTAGTGGTGTTCAGCTTTATGGGGGCGTGGAACGATTTTTTCAATCCCTTGATCTATATCAATTCCTTTGAAAAGGCGACTTTGACTCTGGGATTGAACTCGCTGAAAGCGCAGATTATCGGCGCCGGCCAGACACAATGGCATGTGCTGATGGCGGCTTCGGTGTTGGTTTTGATCCCCAATGTTCTCGTCTTTTTTCTTGCACAACGGCAGTTCATCAAGGGCATCAATGTCGGCGGATTGCGGGGATGATGAAATGAAACGAGGTGCATCTCGGCAGGGAAGAGGTCTGGTTTTTCAATCCCAGGGCACCGCTGGTGGTCTGATTCTGGACAGCGATCATCTGATCGCGAGAATCGAAAATCTTTCCGTGGTCGAATTGCGACTGCGACGGGAGGGATCCAGCATTCTGAGCGATAGCTTTCCTCTGCCTTTGTTCTGGCGGCAGTATGCTGATCATCAGGATCCTGAAAGAAACGCCGGCTCCAGCGGTCGGTTGACCGTACTCGAACGCCGTGTGAATTCGATCACTCTGGCAGCATGCGGAACCAATGCCAGCGCCTCCATTTCCAGCCGATTTGTAATGCGAATCGAACTCGAACCGTCGGGTGATGGTTATCGCTGTCATCTCACCGCCGAGTTGAATGTGGTCTCTGAAAAAGGATGGTTGGTAAGCCCCAATCCGGTACAAGGAGAAGTTGAATTTTGCAATTTTTGGCCGGCAGGCTCTTATGATCCGGCGAAGCCTCAATTAAAGCGATTTTCCTGTTGTGTTGTGGATTGCAAGCAGACGGTTCTTCAGATCCCACATCACCATCTTGAGACCCGCGACAAGGCGATGATCCCCCTGCGGCAAGGTGACCGTTTTCTGTGGTTGCTGGAAGATGAAAATCCAAGTATCCGGCTGCTTTCCAAAACAAAGGTTGATGCGGGCGTATGTGCCTACATGTGGGATGCTCATCTGGGCTACAAGGTATGCGACCAGGGTCAACCGGTGGTATTGCCTTTGGGCAGCCATTTTCAGGCTGAAATCGAAGTGAGCACGATCGATCGTGAAACCGGTCGGGTTCTGCTCGAACGATCGGTCGAACAACCGATAGACGCCCCAGATCCGGTATTTCATGCCGGTCGGCTTGAATTTGACCGGCTATATCGTTCCTATGAGGCTGTGGAACGCATAGGGCTGTGGCCCTGGCAACCACAACGGCCGACGGCAGCGTCTGCTGAAGCTGTAAGCTTCGGGGTTGCACCATCTGCAGAGTCAGCGGATCGGCTGGTGTTGGTGATCAGTCATCTACAGATGAATGAATCGGCCTGGATAGCGCCATCGCTGGGCCCCGCCTTTGGCGGCGTGCCTCTGCGATCCGGCAGGCGCCATTGCTTTAGCGCGCGCGTTCGCCTAGAATCGGTCGACCAGACCGCCTTTTTGGCGCTGCGAATGCATTGCTGCAACGAAGGCTCGGTCTTTAACCTTGCCGACTATAATGTGTACCAATCCTCGCCGGTTAGTGGTACGCATCGGGATTGGCAGTTGATCAGCGTTTGCACGCCGCCCTTGCCGTCGGCGGCGGATCGCCTGCATCTGATGCTCGTATTCCGGGGCTCGGGAACTGCACTTTTTTCCATGCCGCAGCTGCAAATCAATTTGGATGCTCACCCGATATCTGCTTGAAACAGAGAATAATCGATGAAAAACAACACTGGTCCTGTACCTGCCGCGATGATCATGTGGACCATCCATGATGCGGTTATCGATGATCCGCAGCGCTGGCTGGCTGAGATAAACGATATTCGCAACGCTGGCTTTAGGGGCATTGCCGCTCTTGTGCGCTGCAACCGCTACCGGTGGGATCATCCACGGGTGCGTGCCGTTCTCGCAAAGATCAGCGACTGGTGCCGGGAAAACGGACTGGCCTTCTGGCTGGCGCCGGATCCGCGATACCTGTCCCGTACCTGTCTGGAAGCTAGCGGTCAAGGATTGCCTGTGGTATTATTTGGCGACCAGACTCTGGCGCGACAGGTGCCGCATACCGAAACCGTGCAGAACGGCCGTTTTTCCATCCGCTGCGCCCATCCGCCGCGACACGGCCATATGGTGCATGAGGTTGCAATAGAATATCGCCCGACAGGTATTTGTCGGGTAGTCGCTGTGCGCCACACGGGTGCTCCCCTGCAGAATACCGATTTGATCGATCTGACTGAACAATGCGATTATTTTTACAATGCCCGCGACGGCTATGTCGAGGCGTTTGGTGCTTTTCAACCGCCGGATACCGATGAGTGGCGGGTTTGCGCCTTTTTTCTTTTTGAGACCTGTCATGTCGATTACAGCAACCAAGCCCATCTGCAGGTCTATCTTTCGCATCTGGATTTGCTGCGCAAAGATGTTGCCGAACTCGATCTGTTGATATGGGACGAGCCCGGGTATACCTGTGTCTATGGCGCTTTGCCCTTCAGCCGATCCCTCGCCGAAAATTTTGAACGGTTGACCCGAGCACGCTTGTGCGATGAGATCTGGAAACTGGCTTTCGAAGCACAGGATCACAGCCATATCCGCGTGAGGCAGGTTTACTATCGGCTTTTGCGCCAGACTGTGGTGGAAGCACAGGAACTCACCCTATCCCATGCCCGACGAGTGTGGGGCGCTGGTCTGCTGGGCGGCATACACGATACCTGGCATTTCGAGTCTGCCGATATGGCGGATCGCAACCACGGCAGCATGGACCTCTGGCAAGGGTTGGCAAACAAGTCGGGTGGTTTTGTCGATCTCGGCGGCGTGCAAGTGTTGAGCGATCCGCAAAGCGATTATTATGCCAATCTGGCGGCCATGGCGGTGATTGGGACTTCGTTGGGACGCTGCAGCGCCAAAAAGTTCGCAATCAACAACCTTTGGACTGCAGGCGGCGGGGAGAGCGATGCCGAGCAATTGGCGGCCATGAACCATTGTGTCGACGTGATGGCCGCCTTCGGGCAGCACTGGCTGGCGCATATCTATGGCCCGGTCGGCACCATCGGCGAAAGCGATCGCTTCCTCGGGTCTGCACCGACTCCCGGCTATCCCAACCATTGTACCTGGAAAGGTTTTCCCGAATGGACGCACCGTCTGGAAGATCACTTTCGACTGACCGGCAATCATCTGCCGATGGCGAATTTGTTGTTCGTCTATCCGGTGGAGACTCTTTATGCTGTCCAGCCACTCGAGGCGAACGCGATCGCTGCTGACTGTTTTCGTCTGCTTCTTGCGCTCATAGACCATCATTATCAAGTTCATGTGGTGACGAACGAAATGTTGGCACATGGGGAATGGAAGAACGGCCGGTTCTTGCTGAACGGCGAATTGTATGACAGCCTGTTGCTGCCGCATGCCCGGATTGTTCCTGAGCGGATTTTACCTCTCATCAGGTCGCACATGCAAGTAAAACAGATTTTTGCTGCACCTGAGTTTACCGATGCAGGAGAAACCTTGACCGATGATCAAATGCAAAGTTTTTATACAGTCGATGAACTTTTGCAGAGATTGAAACAGGTTCCGGGGCTGCGACCGGTTGAGACCGCAGCAGAGATTTGGGTGACCTTTACCATTTTGGACGATACCCAGCTTGTCACTGCTTTGCCATACCGTTGCGGAACCGGGTGCAAGGCATCGATCGCGCTGGCGGACGGCCGAGAAGTAACGGACCTTGTGATCAAATCCCTGACGACGATTGAATTCTCTCACCACGGGAGACCTCGGGTGCGAATAGCTTCGCACCGGTGAACAGGGCTGGTATTGTTGCTCGGCCAAAGGGCGGTATAAAATCAGTCAGCAGTGAACGCAGGCGGGCGGTGTCACGGAGTGGCCACCACCCATCGCAAGCGGTGTAACAACCGCGAAAATCAAGCAAACCTGTATCTAATCGAAATGATCCCGAATTTGGTGCGCAGCTCCGAATTCGGGATTATACGCAAGATGTTTTAAGTCCAAGATAATAATGAGATTGGCAATAAGGGCCCCGGTTGGCGATGGGACCCCTGCTGACTGCAAATAATGTTTGGCATCCTTGGAAATTCTTCTATCTTTAAGAGTTTGAATATCAAATCAGGAGAGATGAGATATGGCTTCGGTGGAATTGAAGAATGTCACAAAAGTGTACGACAATCAGGTTGTCGCTGTCAAGGAGGCGAGTCTGGAAATCAAGGACCGCGAGTTTGCGGTGTTGGTTGGGCCATCCGGTTGTGGCAAGTCGACTCTTTTGCGCATGATTGCCGGTTTGGAAGAGATCAGCGAAGGGGAGATTTTGATCGACGGTAAGACAGTCAACGATGTACCACCCAAGAATCGTGATATCGCTATGGTTTTTCAGAATTATGCGCTCTACCCCCACATGACGGTTTTCGACAACATGGCTTTTGGTTTAAAATTGCGCCATCTACCGAAGACAGAGATCAAGCAGCGGGTTATGGAAGCGGCAGAGATCTTGCACATCAAAGATTATCTCGACCGCAAGCCCAAGGCGTTATCCGGAGGGCAGCGCCAGCGTGTCGCGGTTGGCCGTGCGATTGTTCGCAAACCCAAGGTTTTTTTATTCGATGAGCCGCTCTCCAACCTTGATGCCAAACTGCGTGTGCAGATGCGAATCGAGATCAACCGCCTTTACAATCGGTTGAATACCACCATGATCTATGTGACCCATGATCAGGTCGAAGCCATGACCATGGGGACCAAGATTGTGGTGCTGAAAGATGGAGTTATTCAGCAGGTCGATTCGCCGCTGAATCTCTACAACAATCCGGTCAACCAATTCGTGGCTGGATTCATGGGCAGTCCGGCAATGAATTTTATTTGTGGAGAAATTCAGCAAAACGGCGATGTGCAATTCATTTCTGAACTGTTGAAATTTGAGATCCCTGAACCGGTGCTGAACAAGTTGAAGGATTACAATCGCAAGTCGATTCTTCTGGGAGTACGGCCGGAAAATGTCTTGCTGGCGAATTCTGTCTCAGGCGACATTTACAGCGTCCCGCAAAAAATCGCTGTGGATGTGGTGGAACCGATCGGCAACGAAATTTTTCTCTATTTTCGCGATTCCAAACAGAACTATTGCATGCGCATGCCGCCGGAGCATATCTATGCGTGCGGCGATACTATCGAAGTCGTTTTGAATTTATCCAAGATTTACTTTTTTGACAGCGAAACGGGTTATCGTCTCGCCTGATTACAGCTGCGCCTAAAAAACATATCTGCTCTCTGGCGAAAAATAGGAGCTGCAGTCTGGCTCGGGAGCCGGTTGCGTTTTGCCGCTATGGGGAAAAACCAGAGATCGGCTTTTTGATTGTCAGGGGTGGTTGAACCGTCGGTTGATCAGATGCTGTTCCACGAGGACTGTTATGCAACAAAGCAAACCCAACACGGACATGTACAATGTGCCCTGGACGACCGATTCATACAACGGCATGCCCTATCGAGTTTTGGGGCGTTCGGGTTTACGCGTACCGCTGGTTGGTCTGGGGACCTGGAAAATCGGATTTCCAGAGACCGGCGACCAGGCACGGGTAGATGAAAAGAGTGCATTGGCGATCCTGGACCGCGCGGTTCAACTGGGGGTGACCTTTTGGGATACAGCCAACCGCTACAACAACGCTTCCGGCAATTCAGAGCGGGTCATCGGTCGCTGGTTGGCGGCAAATCCGGATCAGCGCCGCAACATCATTCTGGCAACCAAGCTTTTTGGCGGCATGGATGGATTCACTCCAAATCACAGCCGCCTTTCGCGGTTGAATATACTCGAGTCGTTCTATGCTTCGCTCGATCGATTGATGTTGGATGGTGTCGACTTGCTCTTTTTTCATGCCTATGATCCGCACACGCCGGTCGAAGAGAGTCTGGCTGCCGTCGAGGATTTGGTTCGGCAGGATATGGTGCGCTATTTTGCAGTTTCCAATTACAGCATCGAGCAGATCCGCTTGCTGCGGTCGATGGAAGAACGTTTATCCTGCCGGGTGCGCATCGTTGCGGTGCAGAATCAGTATGATATCGTTAACGGTGAATCGCCGCAGCACAGAGGTGTGTTGGCGGAGGTGCAGAATTTGGGCATTTCGTTTATCGCCTGGAGCCCCTTGGCCCGCGGATTGCTGACCGACCGCTATTTAAAGCCGGAGAATGCAGGCTCGGGCGATCGTCTGTTTGACGAGGGAACGCTGGAGAGCGATTGCCGGCAGATCGACACGGTGCGCCGCCTGGCTGCCCTGGCAGCAAAATGGCATTTGCCGCTCAGCGAGTTGGTCATCGCCAAGATGTTGACCATGTCAGGTATGGGGCCGATCATCGCTTCGGTTTCATCCATCGAACAGTTGGAGAGCAATGCCCATGCTGCCAAAATCCAGCTGTCAATCGATCGAGTTGAAGCAATCAACCAGGCATTGAAACAAGACTCCAAAGGATGAGATAATTTGGAAAAAATATTTGTCCTCGATACCAATGTCATTTTGCACGATTCGCGCTGCATCTTTAATTTTCAGGATAACCATATCGTCATACCCATCACGGTTCTGGAAGAGATCGACCAGTTCAAGCGCGGACAGGATCCGATCAACTTTCATGCGCGTGATTTTATCCGCATTCTGGATGAATTTTCCGGTGAGAGTTTGATCAACGGCGGTGCCCAACTGGGCGAAGGCATGGGCACCGTATCGATTTTGAGCAGTTATCAAGATGCACCGGAAGTGCAGGCCTCATTTTTTGAAGCCAAACCGGATCATCGTATTTTGAGCGCTGCTCTGTATCTGCAAAAGAACAGCAAACGCAAGCAAGTGGTTCTGGTCAGCAAGGATGTCAATCTGCGGTTGAAGGCAAAGGCTTTGGGGCTGAGATCGCAGGATTATTACAACGACAAAATCGAGGCAGTCGAAAAACTCTACCGCGGCGAGAGGGTAATTGAAACTGCCGACAGCGCGGCGCTGTCGGCGTTATTTTCCCCGCCATACGAAGTTTCTGCTGATTTGCTCAATATCGAGGATCCGGTCGCCAATGAATACTTTATTCTGCGGAACGGCAAAACTTCTGCCTTGGCCTGCTACAATCCGCAGAGTCAGCGTTTGGAGCGCGTGGATAAAATTCAGGCGTACGGCATTTTGCCGCGCAATGCGGAACAGATTTTTTCTTTGCACGCCTTGATGAATTTGCAGGTCAATCTGGTCACCATGAGCGGCAAGGCAGGGACCGGCAAGACCTTGTTGGCATTGGCAGCCGCTTTGGAGGTGCAACAGAGCTACCGCCAGATCTATTTATCGCGTCCGGTGGTTGCGCTTTCCAATAAGGATTTGGGCTATCTGCCGGGCGATATCGAGTCCAAGTTGGATCCCTATATGCAACCGCTTTTCGATAACCTGGGTGTGATCCGCAACCGTTTCAATGAGAATGAGGCGCGCTACAAAAAAATCCAGGATATGTTGGAAAACGGCAAGTTGGAGATCGCCCCGCTGGCCTACATCCGCGGTCGCAGCCTGGAGCACATTTTTTTCATCGTCGATGAAGCGCAAAACCTGACCCCGCACGAGGTCAAAACCATCATCACCCGTGCCGGCGAGGGCACCAAAATTATTTTTACCGGCGATCCCTACCAGATCGACACCCCTTATCTGGACAGCCGATCAAATGGCCTCTGCTATTTGATCGATCGTTTGCACGGACAGCCGCTTTACGCACACGTCACCCTGGAAAAAGGCGAGCGATCCGAATTGGCCGAGCTGGCGAGCAATCTGTTATAGATCGCTCTTGTCCGTCTGTGGCAAGTCCGGTGCCAATCGGCGGTACCATAGGTGATAAATCACCCCCCCCGTGAGCAGCAGCACGGCCATCAACGCAATGACCCGCGGCCAATTGTGCAGCACCAGATCCATAATCAGGATATAGAGACAGATAAAAAAGAGAGTGGCGATGACGGCAACGAGCAGATCGTGGCGATCTTGCGGCAAGCGCTCGCAGGGTTCACCCATCGCCGCCAGTTGTCGTTGAACAGGCCGCCACCAGCCAAACGGCCTGATTTTGCGATAATAATTTAGCAAGGTTTGGGGTGACGCAGGCGGAAAAGAAAGCCCAGCAACCAAACAGACGATTAAATTCAAGCCGGTCAAAATCGGGAAATAGGTCAATTCCGTCCATTCCGTAAAGAAATAGATAAAAAATGCCGCCGGCAAGGTGATCAATCCGCTCAGGCAATAGGCCCAGCCGCCGATGCGCCACCAATAAGGTGCAAGAAGCGAAGGAATGATCAGAGCAGCACCAAGGGCGAAATTGATCGGATTCCAGATTTGCCGAATCGATTCGGTGTGCCGGCTGATCAGGACGCCGGTCGCAATCAACAAAATGGTCGAGAGATAGCTGATCTTGATCAGTTGCTTTGCCGTTGCGTTCTTCCATACTGGCTTGACCAGATCGTTGACGATATAGGATGCCGCCACGTTCAAGCCGGAATCAAAGGTCGACATAAAAGCAGCGATCAGACCAGCGAGGACCAGGCCTTTGATGCCAACAGGTAAAATCCGGTTGATGATCATGGGCAGGACGCGTTCGCTGTCGACCGCCTGGCCAGTTTGATTCAGGAAGGTCAGACCGAATATCGTCAATGCAATCACCAGTCCCCATCGTATGCTGATCGCTGTTCCCCAGGCAAGACCGACCTTGGAGGCTTCTGCTTCACTGCGGGCGGCGCGAAAACGCTGAAAATCGACGCCGGATGCAGCCGTAAAAAGACCAAGAACGCCTTTGCTGACCCAGAGCATGATCAGCAGTCCGAAAATCTGCGGATATTCGGCTGGTACAGGATCGAGGCGCCAGACTGGGGCCAGGGAAAACCAATCCGGATCGACGAGCTGTCTGAAAGCCACAGGATCGATCTGGAGAAAAGCAGTGACCGCGATATAAATGGCAGCAAAACTGAGCAAAAGAGTCTGAAAAACGTCTGAATAGACAACGCTTAAAAAACCACCCAGCAGCACGTAGAACCCGGTAAAGATGAACAACAAAGGAACAGCTGTATTTTTGCTGATGGCAAAGAATTCTTCCATGAACATTCCCACACCTGTGCCGGCGTAGCCCAACATGAGGGTCATCAAGCTGATATTGATGATGACGCTGGTAAGACGCGCTGCCTGCCCGGCCCGACCGCGGCCAAAGCGGAAGATCAACCACTCCATGCCTGTCAGCACACCACTGCGATACGCCCATTTGGCTTTGTAGGCCATGATAAAACCGGCAAACGGAAAACACCACAACCATTGCACCCACATGCCCCGCATGCCAAGAACATAAAAGGTGGAGACGATCCACATTGTTCCGGTTATGTCAAAATAGGTGCTGCTGCCGCTCATTCCCAGAATCCACCATGGCATTTGCCGATTGCCGAGGAAATAGGTGTTGATGTTCTTGGCGGCGCGGCGTTCAGTGATAAAACCGATGATGAGCATGGCGAGCAGATAAACCAAAACAATTCCGCCATCGATGGGATGAAGGTTCATGGTGTTCCCCTGTCCGCTGGTAAACTTGCTCTGAATGATCGTTGTCTGGAATTTGCTGATGTTTGCGGTTCGCCGATCAACATCGAGAGCGATCGAGCGCTCACAGCCTTGCGGCGGTCGGATGATCGGCACCTGCATGAATCAAACCAATAAATCAATTTGCCGGTTAAAAAACAAATAAGAATTTTGATTTTTGCAAATTTTCGCCTATACTGAATTGGTCTCCCTTGGTGCACTCTTACCTTAAGGCAAATGCGGAAGGCAACGATGCAAGATCAATCCGAGGAGCTTTTTTCCGAATCGACTGAATTGCGGCGAGATTTGGGATTGTTGGAATCGTTTTCCATCGTGATCGGCAGAATCATCGGTTCCGGTATTTTTCGCACACCTGTCCCCATCATGTTGGCGGTTGGTGCGGTCAGCCTTTTTTATGGGGTGTGGATTCTCGGTGCAGTGGCCACTTTGCTGGGTGCGTTTTGCTATGCAGAGTTGGTCACGATGATTCCCAAATCCGGTGGGCCCTACGCCTATCTCAAAGCTGCTTATCCGCCTATCTGGACCTTTTTGCGCGGCTGGGCGATGTTTTTTGTCTCCGAGACCGGCGCCATCGCGGCAGTTGCTTTGGTTTTTGCCGAGTACAGCAATTCCCTCTATACCTCTTTTGCAGGAGAGCCATTTTCCCGTTTATTCGAAGTGTTTCTTGCCCTGGGAGTGATCTGGTCGCTGACCGCAGTCAACTGTTTTGGTGTGGGCCTGAGCGGGCAGGTGCAGAATTTTTTCAGCCTGATCAAACTCATCGCCGTCGGTGCGGTGATCTTTGTTTGCTTCAGCAAGGCAGGGGAGCTAAACCATTTCACCGCCGGTTTTTGGCCGCAAACTTTTACTTGGTCCACTCTGATGTCGGTAGGAGTGGCCATGCGTTATGCCTTTTTCGCTTACAGCGGTTGGGAGGGAGCGACTTACGTGGCAGAGGAGGTCAAAAATCCGCGGCGCAACCTGCCGCTGTCGATTATTCTCGGCATCGCCGGCGTCATGTTGCTCTATTTTGCCATCAACAGCGCTTACCTGTATCAGCTATCACCGAAGGCGATCGCTGCCTCCAAGGCGGTCGCCAATGACGCGATGAAAATGGCAGTCGGCACTCTCGGCGGGGTACTGATTTCTGCGGCAGTGATGATGAATACCTTTGGCAACGTCAGCACTCAGGTATTGGTCAAGGCGCGAACGTGGTATGCCATGGCTCGCGATGGTCTGTTTTTCAGCCCGATGGGGGAACTGCATCCCCGTTTTAAAACCCCCAACAAAGCTTTGTTGGGGCAGGGGATGTGGGCATCGATATTGCTTCTGGCAGCCGCTTTTGCCGAGCATGCCTATGAGACGATTATCGATTATTTTTCGTTTACCTCGAGCGTTTTCAATATCTCGACTTTTGCCGCTGTCTGGGTTTTGCGCAGCAAATACCCGAATGCACCGCGGCCCTATAAAGTATGGGGATACCCCTATACTCTGATCATCGTTCTGGTGATTCAGATCTGGTTTATGCTCACCACCCTGATCACCGCCTTTTGGCCATCGTTGCTGGGCGCGGTGTTGACCTTGTCGGGTTTGTTTTATTATTATCGCGGATGGATCGCAAAAAAGATCAACCGATCTTGACCGCTGTCGATGTGCTGCAGATTTGTTTTAGACCGATGCGACAGCGGACAAATCGGTTGCATCGACTCGAATTTTGTTTTACTTTTTAGCAATGAACATGCCATTTTCACTGTGTGAATGATCTGGGCCGCTGGCGGAGAAACAAGGCATCAAACAAGAGGAGCGTGCAATGAAAACCATCGATCGACGCAGGTTTTGTCGGGTAGCTGCCGGAGCAGCGGTTGCCACCACTCTGCTGCCTGGTGCAAGTGGCCGCCTGGCAGCGCAAGAACAAACAAACGAGGTCAAAAGCTCTCCGGTGATTTATCGCACCCTGGGCCGGACCGGTCTGAGTTGTTCGATACTCGGTTTTGGCGCCATGCGCAGCAGCGACCCCGGGGTGATCCGCCGGGCGATCGAACTGGGTGTCAACAACATCGACACCGCACGCGGATACATGGACGGTGAGAACGAAGTGATCGTCGGCAAGGCGATCCAAGGTCGGCGACCGCAGTTGGTGATCACCACCAAAATCCGCGCCGCCAGCAAGGAGAGAATGATCGCCGATGCTGAAGCCAGCTTGAAAGCCCTTGGTACCGACTATCTGGACATCTTGCTGGTCCATTCCTTCAAAAATACAGGTGACCTTGCGCAACCCGAGTCCCTGGAAGCTTTGGCAGAGTTAAAGAAAACAGGCAAGACAAGATACGTCGGGTTTTCCACCCACACCAATATGGCTGATCTTTTGCGTGCGGCAGCTAAAAACCCGGAGAATCCCTATGACGTCATTTTGACGGTTTACAATTTTACCTCGAACTCTGACGTCGGCGATGCGATCCACGAGGCCGCCTGTGCAGGAATTGGAATCGTTGCGATGAAAACTCAGGCGGGCGGCTATAAAGAGAAAAAAATGGGGAATCTGCGCCCTCACCCCGCGGCTTTGAGATGGGTGTTGAACAACAGCGATGTCAGCTGTGCGATTCCGGCGATGCTGACCTTTGAGCAGTTGGAGGAAAATTTTCAGGTGATGAACGGCTCCTTTGGCTGGATGGATCGCAGAACACTTCACCGCTACGGCCAGGCCATTGATCGCAAAATGTGCCGTTTTTGCGGCGCTTGTACAGGCCAATGCCCTCATGGGGTATCGGTCGCAGATCTGACCCGCTGTCTGATATACAATGACGGCTACGGCGACCCAAAACTCGCTGCTGCAACCTATGCTGAACTGAACCATCGACAAACTCCGGAGGCCTGCCTCTCCTGCGCTGAATGCGTGGTCCGCTGTGCCTATGGACTGCCGGTTGCAGAAAATATGCGCCGCGCGATGAAGCTCTTTGCTTGACCAATATCAAGAGGTTGATATGCTGCGATCTTTAAATTGTGATTCACGCGTAATTTGCCTGCTGTTGGCAATTGTGCTTGCGCCGATTTTACCTGCTCAACAAGAGAGCGATCTCTCTCGCTATCTGCCACCGGCTGATTTTGCACCGCACTGGATGATCGATTTTGCTCCTGAGACATATGAAAGACAAAATCTATTCGAAGTGATAAACGGTGAAGCGGATCTTTACCTTGCCTACGGCTTCGAACGTCTGTCAACAGTCGCTTATATCGATTCGACCAATGACCGTCATTCTTTATCGGTCGATCTCTTTTGTATGGATTCGCCTTTGCATGCTTTTGGCATCTACAGCGCCTACCGCAATCCGGATTACCGGTTCATCGATTTGGGTTTACAGGGCTATCTCTCCGATTACTCTTTGCGATTTGTGCAAGAGCGCTATGTGGTTCAGATAAATGCCGGCAGCAGCGATTCCACCATGCAGACGATTATGGTCAAGATCGCCCGACTGATCTCGGAATCACTGCCGACCCCCAATGAGCCGATCCGGGAACTCGATTTGCTGCCTCGGGAAGGCCAGATGCCCAACACGCTCAAGTTGATATCGGATGGCTTCCTCGGGCGTTCGCTGTTTGGTCCAACCCTGCAAGCCCACTATATCACTGCAGATCAGGATACGGTGATGGCTTTTGTGGCCATGCAAAAAGACAGCACCGAGGCTGCCGATGCCCTGGCGGCGTTTGCCAGGGAAGTGCAAAACGGGGATGGGAGCGAGGGTCAAGAACTTGATCGCGACTGCCAAGTGGTCTGTGGAAACCTGTTCTATTTGGGCGAAATATTGTCAATGCGCCACGATCACTATCTCTTCGGCGTCATGCGATTTGGGCAAAAGGAGCGCGGATTGCTGGTCCTGCAGCAATTGCAGCGTCATATCGAGCAACAGATTCGCTAAAAAAATACCGGACCAATGGTCAACCGCTCCCGTATGGGGCCGATGGGAAAGGACGGATGCGACCGGCGAAGCCAATGGTCCGGTTTGTAGGATGATTTGCTGCAAGAAGACGCCTGCGACCTATTATAACAATCCCATTTCTCCAGCTTCAATCGTGAGGTTAGCTCATTCTGTTGCTCTTTCGAACCACGACGAATAGTGCTTTATCAGTCGGGATTCTCTTGTCGGATCCGCAAGCAACAGCGAATTTGAATATCACAGGCAAAGGTTCCATTAAACCCGCCGTATCTGCCGCCAGTTGTGTCCAAAAGGCCGGATTCTTACTTGTATACCGGCAAACACGCTAGTTTACGGAAATGAAAATGGAGCAAAATGATGCCACCGATTTTGCGGTACGGCTTGGATTTTATTGTTTGGCTGCAGCAGGCCCGCTGCGGAGCGTTGGACGTTCTGTTCAAGACCATCACATTTCTGGGCAGTGAGTATTTCTACCTCTTATTTGTACCGATTCTCTATTGGTGTATGAGCAGAATGTTGGCCGTTCGTATCGGTTTTTTAATCCTGATATCCGGGTGGGTGAACCTGGATCTGAAAGAGCTGTTTCAACAGGCGCGCCCTTTTGCCTATCTGCCGCATCTGCAAATCAGCCATGCAGAGGGATACAGTCTGCCGAGCGGCCATGCGCAGTTGTCGATCGCCTTGTGGGGATATCTTGCCTCGCTTGTATCGCGTAAAGAGGTGCGTTTGATTATCGCAATCGGTGTCTTCTTGATCGGCCTTTCACGCGTCTATCTGGGTTTGCATTTCCCCAGCGATGTGTTGCTTGGATGGGTGATCGGCGGCGTGTTGCTGTTGGTTTTTCTCTACTGGGAAAAAGCGGTCGTCGAGGCCCTGTACCGGTTTCCCTCAGTCGGAGTCTTGCTGCTTCTCTATGCGCTTTGTGCCATTATCTATGCGATTTTGCCGATTGCCCGGTCGCTGTTTGTCATTGCTGCATTGACCGGAGTTGCTGCTGGCCTGGTTATCGACGCGCTCTGGGTGCGATTCTCTGCGCAAGGATCTGCCAAAGAGAAGATTCTGCGGTTGCTGCTCGGCCTGATTCTGATGGCTGCGCTTTATGGTTTTTTCAAGCTCATCCTGGCCGGGAGATCGGTGGCTCATTCGGATTTGACGACATTTGTGGTATTTTGGAATGTGGGATTCGCCATTACCGGGTGGATACCCGGGGTGTTTGTTTGGGTGGGATTGGCGAGACCAAGGGGCTAACCGTGCTACGCCTGTCAATTTTAAAAAAAAGAGCCGCTGTTTTTATAGCGGCTCTTTTTTTTTACAGCATGTATCGGGTCATTTGCCTCGGCGCTCGAGAATTTTTTCGATTTCATCCATTGTTTGGTTCATCGCCTGCATGGTCATGACAAAGGGCTCTGATGTTGTCAGATCGACTCCGGCTTTTTTCAACAGTTCGATCGGATAGTCCGAGCCGCCAGCAGATAAAAAGGCGATGGTTTTTGCGACGGCATCGCGATCGCCGGCGAGAATTTTCTGGGAGAGCGCAGTCGAAGCGGTGAATGAGGTGGCATATTGATAGACATAAAAATTGTAATAAAAGTGGGGAATATAGGCCCATTCGATGGTATAGAGATCGTCCACCAGACAGATATTCTTTTCGTGACCGTAGTAGGTGCGCACCACATCTGCATAGATCTCGGTCAGTTTGTCGCCGGTTAGCGGAATTCCCTGTTCGGCAGCTTCATGGATCCGCAATTCGTATTCAGCGAATTGAGTTTGCCGGAAGACGGTGCTCTTGATGCTGTCGAGATAGTTCATCAATAGCGAGAGGCGTGCGTCATCGTCTTGAATCGATTCGAGTTGTTTGTGGATCAGCAGTGCTTCGTTGAGTGTCGAGGCGACTTCAGCAACAAAAATCGGATAGTCAGCAGTGGCATAGGGCTGAGTTTTGTTGGCAAAATAGCTGTGCAGTGAGTGGCCGAGTTCGTGCGCCAGGGTGCTGACATCGTTGTACTGGCCGTTGAAATTCATCAGGATATAGGGATGGGCGTCGTAGACACTTCCATTGGAATAGGCACCCGAACGTTTGCCGAGGGTCGGATGGTAATCGATCCAGCGGTTATCGAAAGCCTCTTTGAGTGTTGCCACATACTCAGGGCCGAGCGGAGCCATGGCCTCGAGGATCATCTTTTGGGCCTGATCAAGGGTATAGGAAATGTCGATATCCGCGACGACCGGCGTATAGAGATCCGAGTACTTGAGCGTGTCCACTCCCAGCATGCGTTTTTTGAGAGTCAGGTAGCGATGGAAGGTGTCGAGGTTTTTGTTGACGTTTTCGATCAGCGAATGGTAGACGGTCAGCGGGATATTGTTGGCGTCCAGCGCAGCCGCCATGCTTGATGGATAATTGCGCACCCGGGCGTAGAAAAGGTCTTTTTTGATGTTGCCGTCGAGTTGGGTGCCAAAGGTGCGGCGAAACCCATTCAGGGCAGTAAAAAAGGCATCGAAAACTTTTTCGCGATCCTCACGATTGGTGGAAGCGCGGTGGAGGCTATACCCTGCCGCGTTGAGCAAAACGGTTTCGCCGTTGCTGAGAGTTACTTTGGGGTAAGGCAGATCGGCATTGCTGAAAATGCTGTAGATTTGTCCAGCTGTGCCGCTGATCAATCCAGCTTCGGCGACGATTTTTTCTTCTGGAGCAGAAAGGAGGTGGGCGCGCTGGCGCTGCAAGTTATCCAAATATTGGCGATAGATCTGCAACCGCGGTTGTTTGCGCAGGAACTCCTCGATGGTTTGTGGATCTATGGCAACGATTTCAGGATCGATAAAAGAGGCTTTGGCGGAAAACTGGGTGGCCAGCTGCTGCAGCTCCTGTTTCATTCCCTGTGGTTTGGATTCACGGGTATCCTGATCGGAGAACATCGAGGCATAGCTGTAGAGCTGGCTGAGTTCTTTTGACATCTCTGTGGTGAATTCGAGACAGGCCAAGAGCTGATCAGCGGATTCGCTCAATTTGTTGCGATACGCATCGATTTGATCGATTTTAGCGGCCCAGGCGGTTTTGCCTTGTTGCCAATCCGCTTCGGTGGCATAGATATCGGCAAGATTCCATGTTTCGGCAGTTGGCACAGCGCCTCGTTCCAGAGAACCGGCAGAGTGCCCCGTGGTGACAAAAATCAGGCTCATAAGCAATACAATCCCTTTTTTCATGTTTTCTCCTCTAAAACTGATTTGGTGCAGGACATCAAAGATTTGGCCCAACTTGCCGCCCTATTTGCTCTTGCAGTACGAAAAAAAAGTGATTTGGATTCGCGAAAAACAGGCGAAAAAAAAGATCGTGTTTACCCCGGAGCGCGTGCAGTCGATTTGCGCCATCTCGATGGACCGCAAAGCGAAAAAATCAGCAGAACTCTTAGTCGGTATCGGCTGCTGCCAGTCCGATGAGACCCGAAGTAGATTCGAGCTCCATTTTGAGCGACCCAAAAGGTGTGCTGGTAATGATGCGAATGGGAAGCTTGCGCTGGTCGTTGGACACCCAAAGTTTCATTTCGCCTTTGGGTTTTTTATCGAAGCCAGGGCGATAGCGAGGCTCGACCTGAAAACAGTTAAAATCGCCTGCCTTGACGTTCACGCGCTCTTGTCCCAAAATATGCACATCTACAGGGTAGCGCTTCATGTTGATGATGTTTTCTGTTTCAATGACGGCACCGCTTTTTAGCGGTTGGCTGCGGATGAAATAGATGATCGACAGCACATCCTGAGTGAATGGTGCGATGGCCACCGTATCGCGGGCGTTGTAGGCCAGACCGACTTGGTGGTTCAAGATGATCCAGCGATCCGCGTTGTATTTGCCTTCACGCAGGTGTTCTTCGATATACCAGGAAAAGATTCCCTGTTCATCGACAAGAGAACGCACCAGATCATCGACGCGAAAAATGCGGTTAAAGGTGCTGGCGGTTTGAATGCGCGAAGTGATTTCAAAGACTGAATGGCCGTTGAATTGGCTGATCGTTGGGATGGCGAGTTCTGCTTCCCCAGCGGTGATGATGCCGTATTTGACTTTATAGACCAACTTTTCGCCCACCTGAAAAGCGTTTTGTTGCAGCCTGCGCATCCAGGGTGAATAGACAAATTCAAGAGGGGCGACGCGCCTGGCTGGGACGCTGGGTTCGATGGCGCTGGACAACCTGGCTTGCAGGGCCGAACCTCTCTGGCTCAGCGCAGAATCGGGCACACCGGTCGTCAGTTGTTCATCGGCCTCAGACTGGTAGGCGCGCAGAGAAAGAGTAAAAAAAACAGCCACCACAACGAGTGCGACAACAGCGAACAACCATTTGAAACTGTGCATGATCTTGCCTTTCGATTTTTACTCTATCCAACGGTTCGATATTGATTTCGTTCCCTTTGCCTCTGATCTGTTCCATGGCAAGAGTCGGGCAATTTCGCTTTTGATGCTCCTGTGGGTTGAAATCAGCCAGCGATGCACAAGACCTGCATCGCTGCGTTCCTCTGGAGCGAACAGCCGCTCACTGCATCAACAGTTCTGCCGCCGGATAGGAAGGTCGAATGTCGACTGGCAAGTCCTGTAGCCGCTCGATCATGTCTTGCATCACCGGAGTCATTTGCCGGTATTTTGTAACCAGCTTTTGCGCGCGCGGGTAGTCACCTTCTGCCTGCAGTGTAAGCAACTCGCTGGCCAACTCGTTTAGAGCAGGCAAGATTTGGCGGCTGTTAAGAGTCAACTTGCCCTCATTGTTTTGTTTAAAAGCATCGTGCTCCATCAAATAGTTGAATTGGATGGCGACACCGCCGCCGTGCGCCTCCTCGATGCCAAAACGGATCGAACGAAACATGCCGCCGAGGTAGCTGGCATACATCGAATTTTCCATGCTCGTCGGGATAATGCCTTTGCCCATGAGAAAATGCATGTTGATGATCCCCAGCACATCTGCCTTGCATTCTTCGATGACCGAATAAAGCTCTTTGAGCTCCTTCTGAACAGTCGTTTGTGAGCCGTCTTGCAAAGCAATGATTCCAGGTCCGAGGCCATGGCTGATTTCGTGCATCAGCACATGGGTAAAATAGGCATCAAAGGAAACTTGTTCCAACTGATCGGCTGCCAAAATGGCATTGACGATGGGAATATAGCTTTTTTCGAACTTGGCCTGCGCGATGTTTTTGAGCATCACTTTTTTCGAGCCTTTGGCTTCGCGCACGCGTTCATCGTTGGGCAGATTGAATGCGGTGGTTTGCACGCCTGCTTTGGTATCGCCGGCGGAGAACAATTCCTGTACCACTTTGATTGGTGAGGAGGTGCCGCGGTTAAAATTCTTGTAGCGATCGGCAATCGGCAGGTTGGCTTCCATGTCGTTGAGGTAGCGCGCTGCAGCTGCCAGTTTTTCGCTTTCCTGATGGTCGACGATGCAGATAAAGGCTTCGTAGGCGGCTTTGGCGTTGAAGAGCTTATCTTCATAGACCTCATAGGGACCGATGACCACCTCCAGATTGCCAGCCAGATCCATCCACGCCATATCGCTGGCAAAATAATCGTCGGTTTGAAAGGCTTCGGCGCGCAGTTGCAGGTATGTCTGCAAAGTTGGATCTTCGCTCAATTCCGCTGCTTCACGCAAAAGCGAGCTGACTTTGTCGACCTGTTCGCGATAGACCTGGTGAAATGGAACAGCGATCAGTTTGCCTTGCTGTCGCTGAATCACGGTAAAATTGCTCATGAACGATTCTGCATCTTGCGGGTTGGCTTTTAGATGGGCGGTAAATTCTTCACGGGTGATACCAGCCGGGTAGAAACCAGCGCCCAGCGGTTTCTCGTCTTCATTGATGAAGGGCTTGTCTTGATCGAGCCGATTCCACGGTCCGAACATAATGGTAAACAGTTCGAGATAAGGTTGGTCTTGCGGATTTTGCAGAGCCCGGCGGATTTTGGGATTGTCGGGTGAAACCTGCAACAAAAAGAGCTCATCGATCAACCGGCCTGCTTGTACCAGTCTTTTCAACACTTCTTTTTCCGAGGCGGTGATCTGGGTCAGATCGCATTGCAGCTCCAGCGGCGCCAGTTTGGCCAGCTCAGCCTGGACAACTTCCAACGGCGCTTTTTTGCTGATATCGCGGTGACCGCAACCGCCGATGACCAAGCCGGCAATGACTACCATACCCAATACCTTTCTTGTCTGCATTTCTTCTCCTTGACGGTTGAATCCTTGTATTCGCCGAATGGTGAACCGCTCAACAAATGTTAATATAGAATTTATGTATAGAAATCCAAACGATGTTTTTTCTGATCGCTTGTTCTGCTGCATGGGATCGGCCGAAATTTCAGAAACGTGTGCTGGCGGTAAAGAGAAAATGCCGGATCGGCATCAGAGTGCGTTCGACCTGAATGTGGTTGTGGTTGAAGAGATTTTTAACTTGGGCAATGAACTGGTAGGTGCCGATGTTCGTTGTCAGACGCAAATCCACAACATGTTGGGAGACGCGATCGTCGTTTGGGTAGACTTTAATCGCTTCTTGATCGAGTTTGGCGGCATACCGGTAGTCGATGCCTATTTCGAACCGCGAAAAAGAAAAACTGGTCGAACCATTCAAAAGCCGGCGCGAGCGATAGGCGAGAAAGGTGTCGCGTTCCAGATCGCGCGGATAGAGAAACGTAAAGCCGAGATCGAAGTTCAGCCGTTTTCTCCAGGTGGTCCATTTGAGCATGATTTCAGTTCCGGAGATGCGGGCCCGCGTGAGGTTGATAAACTGGATGGTCTGGCTGGCATCGGGTTCTGGTTCGATCAGGTCCCAATAGTCGCTGCTGAAGGCGGCCAGGTCGATGATCAGGCTGGAGTGCAGGCGAACGTTGGCACCGATCTCGTGCGACCAGGCTGTTTCCGATTTGAGTTGTGGATTGGGAATCAGGCGCAGCCCCGAATAGAGTCCTTCGGAAAAGCGTTCAGACATGCTGGCGGCGCGGAAGGCTCGGCCGCTGGACAGCCGCACACTTACCTCCGGGCGAGCGTGCCAAACCAGTCCCAGTTTGGGACTCAATTCAGAGTCTGTAAAGCTATCGTCAACACTGTGGTGATCGAACCGCATGCCGATGGTCAAATTGAGATCGTCGATGAGTCGGCGTTCATTTTGGGCATAAACAGAGAAGACGGTTTGATCGTGAGTGCCGACCAATTGTGAGATCACGTGATCCCATGAGGTTTCGCTGCCGATAATCAGCGAATTGTGTTCGGATAACTGCCGGTCAGCCTGTACTTCCAGGCCGACACGGTGGGCGGTTGAACGTGTCTGGTTGTCGTGGAAAAAATTTTCCCAAAAATTGCGAAAATAGGAGACTCGTGTCTTGAAACCCAGATTGCGATTGGCAGCCAGATTATAAAAGGCGTTGAGGCTCAGCTTGTTGGATTCAACCCGGTCGCCGAGCGCTTCTGCAGGCATTTCCAACGCATGGCGCTGGCTGCGCCACAACAGCGCGGCACCGCGATCGCCTGCTTCATAATGGGATGAGAGAGTGAGGTTGGAAGTCGGATTGACCTTCCAGTGCAATTTCCCCGCGGCATTCCAGCGCTGGAAATGGCCATTCTGGTAATAGCCGGTCGATTGATGACGGCCGAAGGCTGCAAAAAGATTGAGGTGATCGCTGATGGTGCGGGTGTGATCGATGTCGAGGTCATCAAAATGGAGCAATCTTTCGGTCCACTGCCATTCTGGATAGGCAGGTTCATCGTAGAAACCGGCAGAATAACGGAGTTGGGTCAGCGGGCGGTTGGTGGCTTTTTTGGTGATGATGTTGACCACGCCACCCAGGGCGTTCGAGCCGTACAAGGCTGAGCCGGCGCCTTTGATAATCTCAACCTGTTCGATTTGCGATGCAGGCACCAGATCCCATTTGATGTCGCCGCTGTCACCCGGCATGACCGGCACACCGTCGATCAGATAGAGGACCCGGCTGCCCGCTCCGTAATTGTAGCCCGAAGAGCCGCGGATGTTGATCTGCGAGCCGACAAAATTGACTCCGGAGGCATATTGGAGCAGATCATTCAAATAAACCTTGTTTTTCGCTGCCAGGTCTCGCGCAGTCAAGACTCCGACACTGTTCGGGGAGTCGGTGATATTTTGCCGGCGTTTGTTGGCGGTAATGAGGATTTCCGGCGATTCCAATACGGTCGATTCCATGGCCACAGGCAGATCCACGGTTTGCCCGGCAACCACCAGGATGTTTTTTTTGACAACCTGCTTGTATCCCATCATGGTGATGCGCACATCGACCCGGCCGGCAGGCAGATCAGCCAGGCTAAATTCGCCACCCAGGTCGGATGTGGTGCCGAGAACTGTGCCTATGAGAAGGATGTTGACTCCCGGCAGTGCTTCGCCAGTCTCGCTGTCGACAATTCGGCCGGTGATGCGGCCGGTTTGCTCGGCGGCTTGCAAGAGGATCGAGGCAGAGAGAAACAGCAGAATGACAAAAGATTTTTTCATGTCGATTTATCCATTTCACGGTTGAGCGCCGAACGGCCCTTTGGCTGGATCGAAGGTGATATCGATGCTGTTGATTTGTGAGGTGTCGGTCGCGATTGCAACCGGCGATGGGAAAAGCGCTCCAGGAATGCGGCTATAAAAACCCCTAATGCTGGAGACGCCCAAAGGTTGCCCACTGCGGATCAGCAGGACTCCGAACAAGGGATAAGTACCGGGTTGAATTGTCCATTCATAATCGATCGAATCGAATGGTGCCGGGATTGGGGAGGCAAATTGCAGATCAAGCAGACCGGAAGGGATCAACTGGGAAGAAGCAATCAAAAGAATCGATTCGCTGTCGGCCGGCCATTCTCCGTTTGCGCGCAAGGTTCCGCTCACCTTGCTGTGCACCGCACGCTTGGCTTTTCGGTAATCGGCGAGGATGTCGACTGAATCGATCATGGTGCTGGACGTGGCAACATTTACCCGAATGGGAGTGAACCCTTTGGAATCGGGCAGATAGATACCGATGATATTGGTGACATCCCACGGTTGGTCTACTTGTTTCCAAACCACGCCGATCGCGGCATAGTCCTGAACCGGCGAATAAACCGTATAGCTCACGGTATCGCGGTTCAGAGGCAAAGGCTCACCGAGAAAAATTTCGCTGATCTGAGTCGGCGGAAAGCGGGTGGCGGCGACGACCATCACCTGATCCGTGTCGGCTGGTTTTTCGCCGCTAAAAAAAATCTGGCCGCGAAAACCGCTCTGCGTCGGTTCCAGACCCGTATCGCAGGCAAAGAACAGCCCTGCGGCGATTGCTAAGAAAAAGATCAAGTGCGTTCGTGCCATCGTTTCCCCGATTTCTTAATGGTAAAACCGTGCTCGCCTTTCGTCCGCTCGAGCGACTGGAGCAACAGGCCACCAAAGCCGCACAGCGCTTAAATATAAAAAAAAGCCGAACAATCGCAAAGCAGATTGTTCGGCTGTAAAACGAAGAAAGTGCTGATGGCTTAAAACTGGTAGTCCATGCCGACCATAAAATTATTGATGTCCATTTTGTAATCACCAGCCTGGTTTTCATAGCCAGAGTTATCGGGGCGAAGATTCCATTCGTCGACGGAAAGCTCGCCGATAAAAATTTTCTCATAGCTGGCATGCAGGCGCAACGGACCGACCGGCAATTCAAAGCCGATGTTCGCTACATGGCGGCGGTTGGCATCCGGGATTGCCGGCGTCATGGTTTCATTCACGGCTGCGCGCGGTTCGGTGTAGTAGGCGCCGCGGAGAAAACCAAAGCCGACATTGTACTCGAGGCCGACACCGGCGCGGATGCCGTCTTCCCAATTCTGCACCAGTGCACTGATCGGATTGCCATCGGTATCGTTGATGTCGATGACATCCCAGGCCGACCATTGGCTCCAGGCGACGTCGGCAGTGACGAGCAAGCGGGGCACGCCGGTGTAAGCGATACCGGCACCTATGTTCATCGGCAACGGCATATCGGCTTTAACGTCGGTTTCCGGGATGTGGGGGACAACCGCCCCGGAATAGTAGTTGGCCAACACGTCAAATTGCTGCTGGGTAATCTGAATCTGCCCCGCATTTTTCAATGCCGTCAGGGTGGGCACGACAGCGGCTTGCACCGCGCCGTGTACCGCCGGGAGATTGGCAAAGTAGTTGGTGGCAGTGACCGTGCCTTCGAGCGGAATATCGTTGTAGAAACGCATCGAAGCGCCAAAGTTCAAACAGGGGGTGATTTTATACATGGCACCCAGGTTGACGCCGAAGGACATCCCGTCGCCTTGCAGTTCTGTTTCGGTGAGCAGATGATCAAAGGGTGAACTCAGGGCAGCAGCCGGGAAGGCAGCGCTGACCAAAGCGTTGATGCTCTGGTTGTAGATATAAGGATTCGGCGTGAAATTGGGCTTGCGGATCATGATGTCCGCCAGAGTCAACGAGGCGCCCAGACCGAGGGAAAATTTGTCGGACACGCGATAGGCAACAGTCGGCTGCACGGCGACGATCATCAGGTCATCTTCAAAGTCATATTCGGGATATTTGTTGTTGTAGGTTTGGGTATTCAAAAGATCCCATTTGGCGCCGAGGCCAAAAGGTGCCCAGAAAGCAAGACCTGCAGCAAACTTTTCGTTGCTGTAATAGATACCGGCGGCGGGGATGGTGAAGGTTTTGGGTTCGTTTTCGATTTCCTGGCTCGAGGTGGCACTGAACTGCTGGCCGGCAAGGCTGAATTTTGGGGTATATCCGACCACCGGGGTCACAAATTCGAGCGAAGCGCCGACTTTCCAGCCCTTGGAGAAGGCCATACCAGCCGGATTCCAGAACATGGCGCTCCAATCGTCGGAGACAGCGCGATAGTTGCCTCCCAAAGCAGTAGCGCGAGCGCCCACTCCGGTCAAGTCCACACCGGCGGCAAAAAGCGATGTAAATGAACAGGCCGAGATCAGCAGGGCGGTGATAAAAGATGCTCTCTTCATCTTTCCTCCTTCAAGTGGTCAATGATTGGTGGTGCAAACGAACGGCACGCGGACAAATTCCGACCCGGTCGGGATAGTGGCGTCAGCACGCCGTTTGGTAAAATGCGGCAAATCGAGAATGCCGCTCGATTTCGGTCGGGCGCAAGATTTTAGTGAAAAAAAGTCACTTTGTCAACTTTTATTTTGAATCCGATTCAATTTCTGAATATTACGATTGTTCAAAGTGTTTGATTAATATGAAGAAAAAATGCTGCAAAATCGGTTGAATTTAGTTCAGAATTGCACAAGATATTTGCTTTTCTCAAAAAATTTTCTATGTTAGTGGCACGATCTGCCACTGTTTCAAAGAGGAGTTTGTGATGGCCCGAGGGAAGCGGGAAAAAATACTCAAAGCTGCGGTCAAGATATTTGCACGTGATGGCTTTTTTAACGCCAAAATGGAAGAGATCGCTCGTCTGGCTGGCGTCGCCACCGGGACAACTTATCTCTATTTTGAGAACAAAGACGATTTGCTGATCTCGATATTTGAAGAAGAGATGATTCCGATCATTTCAAATATGACCCGCGAAATCAACAAGGCTGAAACTGCTGTCGACAAGTTGCACGCTTTTATCAATCACCATCTCGAATTGGTCAAAAACAAGCCCGATATGGCGCAATTGCTCGAGGTCGAGCTCCGGCAAAGCAGCAAGTTTATCCACGGATATTCCGGATCCAAATTCCGCGAATACCTCAACCTGATCTCCAGTGTCTTTGAAGAAGGGCAACAGCGAGGGATTTTTCGCAGCGACATTCAGCCAACGATTTTTAAGCAAGTGCTGTTCGGCGCGCTCGATCAAATCTCGACCAATTATACCCTTTCGCGCAGCAAAAAAATCGATTTGAACGAATCTGCTGAGCAAATCGCCAACATCTTTCTCAATGGCGTCTTGCGCTAAACCAGGCGAGTCGCCGCTTTATCCCCATGATCGTTCCTGCTGTATCATGCCGAGCAAATCTAGAATAGTTTAACACAATCCGCGGTCTGAGGTTACTTTTCAAGTCAAATGCCATGGATTTGCCAATTTTATCATGACATGCCATTCGATCTGCTGCATTTTTAAAGTTATTAAAATGAGCAACTTACGCAATAATTACCTTGCATCATTCACTTTAAAGCTGTATATTTTTTCCGGTGAGCCGCCCTTTTGAAATTCACCCTGCCGGTCTTTGCACCGGTTTTTTCGTTTGTAGCGGGATGAGATGAACGTACGTCAACACCTGGCAGAAAATCCCACTTGTTTGGCGCCATTGGCGGGATGGTCGGATTCCATTTTTCGCCGATTGTGCAAACGCGCCGGTGCCGGCTGGGTATTTACCGAGATGGTCAGCTCGGATGGGGTTTTGCATCGGCAGAGCAAGACCATGGAGTTTATCGAATTCTGCGAAAGTGAAAGGCCGATTTCGATTCAGCTTTACGGTGGCAATTCCGAGGTTATGGCCAGGGCAGCGGAAATGCTGGCTTTCCATAGGCCAGATGGCCTGGATCTCAATTTCGGTTGTCCGGTGAAGAAAGTGATCAAAACCGGCGCAGGATCGGCGTTGTTGCGCGATCTGCCGCGCATGACCGAGATTGTTCGGCGGGTTGTGGCGGCTGTCGACCTGCCGGTCAGTGCCAAAATCCGCGCCGGTTGGGAAGAGGATCACGCGGTGGAAATCGCTTTGGCTCTTGCGGACGCCGGTGTGCAGATGGTAACCGTACATGCCCGAACGCAGGCAATGAAATTCAGCGGCAAGGCTGACTGGTGCATCATTCAGCGCGTCAAAGCCGCGGTTCGCATCCCGGTGATCGGCAACGGCGATGTGCGGTCGGCAGTGGATGCGGAACAAATGGTCCGGCAAACGGGTTGTGACGGTATCATGATCGGTCGCGGCAGCCAGGGCAATCCCTGGATTTTCAGCCAGGTCCGTGCTCGCCTGGCAGGGCTTCCAGTTCCGTCAGAACCGACTGCCGAGGAAGTCGATCGAACGCTTCTGGAACATGCAGCGGAAATGGTGGAGCACTATGGTGAAAAGCGGGCCATGTACATGATGCGAAAGCATCTTCTCTGTTATCTGCGCGGCCGGCCGCTTTTCAACCGTTATCGCAGCATGTTGGTCAACAGCAATTCCTGGACGGCATTGCGGGACAATTTGTTGGTTTTGCGTCTGGCCGGTCAGCGATTCGATGATATGCTGAATACGGAATCGGATCGCTGAGGCGCGGCAAAGGCGGTTGGGTTAAATTCAGAGGGAAAATAGTTTTCGATCGCACAGATGGAGGATTTATGGCGGTAAAAAAAGCGATAATTATGGGTGCAGCCGGTCGCGACTTTCACAATTTCAACACTTATTTTCGAGACAATTCGGATTATCGGGTAATTGCTTTCACCGCTACCCAGATTCCCAACATCGATGGTCGCAAGTATCCCGCGCAACTGGCGGGTTCTCTCTATCCGCAGGGTATCCAGATCGAAGCGGAGAGCGAACTGCCGCGGTTGATTCGGGAAAATGCGGTTGACGAGGTCTTTTTTTCCTATAGCGATGTGTCGAATGAGAGGGTAATGCACCAGGGAGCGCTGGTGAACAGCCTGGGTGCAACTTTTTCGCTGCTCGGTCCGCGCCATACGAGCCTAAAAGCCAGGGTGCCGGTGATTGCAGTTTGTGCCGTGCGGACCGGCTGTGGCAAGAGCCAAACGACCCGCCGAATTGCCGAGCTGCTCAAGGCACGCGGCAAACGGATTGTTGCGGTGCGACATCCAATGCCCTATGGCGATCTGCTGGCGCAAAAGGTACAGAGGTTTGCTGAACTGGCGGATCTGAAGAAGCACGATTGTACCATTGAAGAAATGGAAGAGTATGAGCCGCATATCGTCAGCGGTTCGGTTGTCTATGCAGGCGTCGATTACGGTGCCATCCTTGCCCAGGCTCAGGAAGAAGCGGATGTGATTCTCTGGGACGGCGGCAACAACGATTTGCCGTTTTACCAACCCGACCTTCACGTCGTGGTCGTCGATCCGCTGCGACCCGGCCATGAGATCAGCTATTACCCCGGCGAGGCCAATTTGCGCATGGCCGATGTGGTGGTGATCAACAAAGAGGTCGAAGCGAACATTGCCGATATTCAGAGTGTGCGCAACAATATTCGCCGGCTCAATCCGCAAGCGTGCATCATCGATGCAGCTTCTCCCATTCGCCTGCAGGACCCCGATGTTGTGCGCGATAAACGTGTTTTGGTGGTTGAGGACGGGCCGACCTTAACCCATGGCGAGATGGCGTTTGGTGCCGGGGTGATGGCTGCGGAGCGTTACGGGGCAAGAGAACTTGTGGATCCGCGGCCGTTTTTGCGCGGTACTCTGGTCGAGACTTTTGCCAAATATCCAGGGATCGGCCGTTTGCTGCCGGCGATGGGATACGGGGAAAAACAGATGCGGGATCTTGAAGCAACCATCAACGCATCCGACTGCGAAGCTGTGATTATCGGCACGCCGATCGATTTGCGCCGCATCATCCGAATCGACAAGCCGGCGGTGCGGGTCTTTTACGAATTGCAGGAAATCGGTGAACCCACTTTAAAAACGGCGATCGATCGGCTGTTCGATTAACAGCTGTCCGTTCGGCAGGGAGAAGGTTGCCGGGCGGTCCATTGGAAACAAGGGGAGAGGTATGAAGGCCAGGCGACACAGCGTGAACAAAATCGCGGTGGTGGCGCTGGGCGGCAATGCCATCACACGCGAGTTCGAAGAGGGGGACATCCATCAGCAGTTTGCCAATACGCGGCGGGCGCTGGTCGGGGTTGCCGAGCTTCTCGAGCGCGGATATCGACTGGCGATATCTCATGGCAATGGACCGCAAATCGGCAATGCGCTGATCCGGGTCGAAGCGAGCCGCCATCTGGTTCCGCCAGTACCACTTGGGGTTTTGGTTGCCGATCTCGAAGGCGGTATGGGCTATATGATCGAGCAATCGCTGCAAAATAAATTGCATCTGCGCGGTATTCGGCGTGAGGTGGTGACCCTGTTGGCGCAGGTCATTGTGGATAAGGATGATTCTTCGATTCTTAACCCGAGCAAATTTGTCGGGCCTTTTTACCGACAAGAAGAAGTCGAGACGCTTGTGCGTGAGCGTGGATATTCGATCAAAGAGGATTCGGGGCGGGGATTTCGCCGTGTTGTGTCTTCGCCGATTCCGCAACGGATCGTCGAAGCAGCAATCATCAAGGAGTTGGTGCACAGCGGGGTGGTGGTGATCACTGTGGGGGGTGGAGGAATTCCGGTCTATATCGAAGCGGATGGAAGGCTGGAGGGCGTGGATGCGGTGGTTGACAAAGACCGCGCTTCGGCGATTCTGGCGCACGAGATCGGGGCGGATGAGCTTTTCATTCTGACCGCCGTCGATCGCGTGGCTTTGAATTTTGCCACTTCTGCCGAGCAACCTCTCGATCGCTTGACGGTGCAGGAAGCCCGCGGGTATTTGCGAGAAGGTCAATTCCCGCGCGGCAGCATGGGCCCAAAAATCGAAGCAGCGATCGATTTTCTCGAACGGGGTGGCAAACGGGTCGTCATCAGCTCGGTTGAACGGATGGCCGAAGCGGTGCTGGGAAAAACGGGAACAGAAATCCTCAAATAGTCGTTGATTTTTAGCGAAAATGTGTTTAGTTACAGATAACTGAATAGGGCCTGGCCTATGAAGAGGAACAGCTAGGTCGCCTTGTACGGATCGGTTCCGCGGTTTGAATCGGAAACCATAAGAGGTAATCAATGGGCAGTGATGTCATCAGCGAAGAAAAGATCGTCATCCGCATCAATCCTTCCTGGTGCAAGGGATGCGCGATTTGTGTCGAATTTTGTCCTCAAGATGTGCTGGTGATGGAGAGCGGTATCGCCAAAGTGGCAAACTTGGCTGCTTGTACGGCCTGCGGACTTTGTGAATTGCGTTGTCCGGATTTTGCCATCACGGTGGAAAAACGATAAATCGAGGCCAAGATGTCGGAAAAGGATTCAACCAATCGCGTGCAGGTTTTATCGGGCAATGAAGCTTGTGCGATGGGAGCGTTGGCAGCAGACATGCGATTTTATGCCGGTTATCCGATCACTCCGTCTTCGGAGATTGCCGAAGTGCTCTCGCTGGAATTGCCGAAAACCGGCGGTGTCTTTATCCAGATGGAGGATGAAATCGCTTCGATGGGTGCGATTATCGGCGCTTCGCTTGCAGGTTCCAAGTCGATGACCGCCACGAGTGGTCCAGGATTTTCGTTGATGCAAGAGAACATCGGTTATGCATCGATGGCCGAAGTGCCGTGTGTGATAGTCAATGTTATGCGCGGCGGTCCCAGCACGGGTCTGCCGACCATGCCGGCGCAGGCAGATGTTATGCAAGCGCGTTGGGGAACCCATGGTGATCATCCGATCATCGCCATCGCGCCCTATAGCGTCGGTGAAACATTTGACCTTACCATCCGGGCGTTCAACCTGGCGGAAAAATTTCGCACGCCGGTGATACTTTTGATGGATGAAATTCTTGGCCATGTCAATGAAAAGGTTGTTTTTCCGCGATCTGAAGAAATTCAGGTGGTCAAACGAAATCGGCCGGGTGTTGCACCGCAGAACTATTTGCCCTATGCCAATACTGAATCAGGAGTGCCGCCGATGGTGAGTTTCGGCGAGGGGTATCGCTACCATGTGACCGGATTGGCTCATGATGAAACCGGTTTTCCCACCAACAAAGCGCAGGACATCGAACGACTCTTGTTGCGGTTGAACAACAAGCTGGAACGCAATCGCGACCAGATCATCGATTACGCAACCGATCAATTCGAGGATGCGGAAATCGGTATCTTGAGTTACGGATCTTCGGCCAGATCGGCGCGTCATGCGGTGTTTTTGGCGCGGCAAAAAGGGATAAAAGCCGGTCTTTTTCGCCTGAAAACAATATGGCCGTTTGCCGGTCAGGAGATCGCTGATCACACCGCACGCCTGAAAGCCTGGGTGGTGCCGGAGATGAATCTCGGCCAGATCGCGCACGAGGTTGAGTGGGCGGTCGGCAGGAGCGTGCCGGTTCATCGAATCAATCGGGTCGACGGCAATCCGATCAATCCATTGGAGATTCTGGCCAAAATAGAGGAAATCTGCTGATCATGTTTGATTACGAATCCTATTTGCGCAAGGATAAATTGCCTTTGATCTGGTGTGCGGGTTGCGGCGACGGTATTGTCTTGAAAGCGATGCTGCGCGCCATCCACAAGATCGGCTTGGAGAAGGATGAGATCTGCATGGTTTCAGGTATCGGTTGTTCAAGCCGCTTGACCGGCTATGTCGATTTTAACACTTTGCACACAACCCATGGCCGGGCTATCACTTTTGCCACCGGCATCAAGATGGCCAAGCCGGAGCTGCATGTCATCGTTGTGACCGGCGACGGCGATGCGACAGCAATAGGCGGCAACCATTATATCCATGCCGCGCGCCGGAACATCGATTTGACGGTCATTCTTTTCAACAATTCGATCTATGGTATGACCGGCGGTCAGGTCTCTCCGACCACACCCAAGGGCAAACGCGCCAGCACCGCTCCCTATGGCAATTTTGAAAACAACTTTAACATCAGCGGATTGGCGCAGGCGGCAGGTGCATCGTTCGTGGCACGGTCGACGGTTTATCACGCAACCCAACTGGAAAAAATTATAGAGAAAGCAATTTTGAAAAAAGGTTTTTCACTCGTCGAGGTGATCACCCAATGTCCGACGATGTATGGCCGCCGCAACCGGGAAGGAACCGCAGTGGATATGATGCAGTGGCAAAAAGAAAATTCGATTCCCGTTTCACGCGCCGCCTCGATGAGTGAAGCAGAGCTGGAAGGGAAAATCATCACCGGCATTTTGGTCGATGCAGAAAAACCTGAATGTCGCGCGGAATATCAAAAGATCATCGACCGGTTCACGGCGACAACCGAAACGGTGGAGAAATAAAACTAATCGGGAGAGTTCGTCAATCATGAGTTTTCGCTATGAAGTCCGTTTAAGCGGTGAAGGAGGTCAGGGGTTGGTTTTGGCTGGCAAGATATTGGCTGAAGCCGCCGCGATTTTTGACAACCTCAATGCCACGCAGAGCCAGTCCTATGGCCCAGAAGCCAGAGGCGGAGCAAGCCGTTCAGAGGTGATCATATCAGATGAAGATATCGATTATCCCAAAGCGGTGCACATCGATCTGCTGTTGGCGCTGACCCAGGAGTCGTGCGATCGCTATCACAGCGATTTGAAAGAAGGCGGCATTTTGATCGCTGATCAGTCAACTGTCAGTCAGCTGCCGGTCGGCAAATTTCGCTCTTATTTGCTGCCGATTATCGAGACGGCGCGGGACAAGGTGGGCAAGGCATTGGTCGCCAATATCGTGGCCCTGGGCATCATTGCCGGAGTCAGCAAGATCGTGTCTGAGGAAGCTATGATCAACGCGATCGAAGCTCGTGTTCCAAAGGGTACGGAAGAATTGAACCGCAAGGCTTTCCAGACCGGATTGGAGATTGCGAAGAAGATCGGATGAGGACTAGGCTGATAAGAGGTTGGCATGCAAGAAACACTGGCGATCATCAAACCGGACGCTGTTAAAAAGAAAAGTGTTGGAAAGATCATCGATCGCATTTTACAAGCGGGTTTTATCGTTGTTGCAGCAAAGACGATCAATTTGACTCAGGCACAGGCTGAAGGATTCTATGCCGTGCACCGGGATAAGCCATTTTTTGCCAATCTGATCCGCTTTATGTGCGAAACGCCTATCTGGGTGATGATTTTGAGCAAAGAAAATGCCATTGAAGAGTATCGTGAATTGATGGGATCGACGGATCCGCAGGAGGCTGCCTCTGGCACACTGCGCCGAGATTTTGCCGAGACGATTACCCGCAATGCGGTGCATGGTTCCGATTCTCGAGATTCCGCATACCGGGAAATCGCTTTTTTCTTCAGCGAATCGGAACGGATAGCAGCTTCTTGAAATGGATTCCTGATTTCGACGGCGGTTAACGGCTTCTGCTGCCTGGCAGGCAACAATCAGGCGGGAAGTTCAGGGATCGCCTTTTTTTTCGGGAATCAACGATAAAATACAGCGGTAAAAAAATCTGAATTCGATTCAGGTTTGAACAATTTTTATCTTGATTATTTTTGCTTTAATCCTTAACTTTCGTGTCGATTTTATTAAGGCAAAATTTTGTTTACGATACAATTATCAAATATAAAAGTGGGCAAATCCAGTCTTGCACGGCAAATTGCCCCGGCGGATCTGCAGTTGCAGCAGCATGATCCGTTTGTCGCACCGATCGCAGCTGACCTGTCGTTTGATCGTGAAGGGAAAAACATCCTGGTCGACGTCAATCTCCATTGTCAGGTCGTCTTTCTCTGTGATCGTTGCTCCGAGCCCTTTAACAGCGAAATCGATGAACAGGTTCGTTTGCTTATTACTGCGGACCGCGAATTGAACGGCGAACAGGACGATCTGGTCTTTGTGGTCAGCGAATACGAGCAGGAGGTGGATTTGACGGATCCCCTGCGCGAAAGCCTGATCCTTTCTCTGCCGATCAAACGGTTGTGTTCGGAGAATTGTCAAGGACTGTGTCCTTATTGTGGTGTCAATCGAAATGTGGAGATTTGCAACTGCATGTCGCAAACGACCGATCACCGTTGGGATCAACTCAAAGATCTATTCAAATCCAACTAACAGAGGAAAGTATGCCCCTACCCAAAAGACGTCACTCCAAGACACGGCGCGACAAACGCCGGGCCAACTGGAAAGCCAGCAAACCCGAGGTAACCGAATGCTCCAATTGCGGCCAACCAAAACGACCGCATCGCGCTTGTGCGAGTTGTGGATACTATAATGGTCGCTCCATTTTTCTGCCCAGAGAAGCCTAATCTTGCTTTCATGCCGCTCTCGTGTTGGCAACATGCTGGTTACTGCGAGGATTTATTTATCCCGGAGATTTGGCTTGATTAAAATCGCTGTAGATGCAATGGGGGGTGATCATGCGCCACATGATGTTGTTCGGGGTGCTATAGAAGCAGCACGGCAATCCAAAGGGCGATTCGAGATTGTCCTGGTAGGCGATGAGCCGACTGTGCAGAGCGAGATCAGTCATCATTTTCACGTCGACGACTTGCCTCTATCCATCATCGCGGCGAAAGAGTCGGTCGACATGGATGAACTGCCGTCGGTGTCGTTAAAGAAAAAGGATTCCTCGATCGCCGTTATGATGAACATGCATCGCGACCACAAAGTCGATGCAGTCGTCAGTGCAGGCAACACAGGTGCGGTAATGGCCAGCGCGCTTTTCACCTTGAAGCGAATCGAGGGGGTGCGTCGACCCGCGATCGGTTCATTTCTGCCGACAGAGGAAGGCCAGGTCTTGCTGCTTGACGTCGGCTCCAATTTGGATAGCCGGCCGCAGGATTTGCTCGAATTCGGCACGATGGGCAGCATTTGTTTCAGACTGTTGTACAACAACAAGTCACCGCGTGTCGGTCTGTTGAGCGTGGGGCAAGAGGCGGTCAAGGGCAACGAGTTGACTTTGCGCACGCACGCTCTATTGGAAAAGAGTAAACTCAATTTTATCGGCAATGTCGAAGGCGGCGACATTTTGCACGGTGTTGCCGATGTGGTGGTCTGTGATGGATTTATCGGCAATGTGGTGCTCAAGTTCGCCGAGAGTTTGCACGGGCTGTTCAAGAGCAATTTACGGCGGTTGGTGCGCAAGTATTTTTTCAGCCAAATCGGCGCCTTTTTGATGCAGCCCACTTTTGAAGGAATTCGCAAAGTTTTTGATTATCAGGAATACGGCGGTGCTCCGTTATTGGGTGTGCAAGGTGTGGTTATAATCGGGCATGGCAAGTCATCTCCAAGGGCGATCAAAAACGCGATTCTCGCAGCACACAAAATGGTCGACGCCAGAATCAACAAACACATACAAGATGAATTGGTTGCACTGCGTATGATGACGCGCGCAGTTTGAGGATCGCCATTGCCAGGATTGCCCTGCAATCGACAGGAGGATACCCAGTTGCCGGACAAGACGCGCTCGATGATTATCGGCACCGGCTCATATGCGCCGGAAAAGATTCTGACCAATCAAGACCTGGAAAAAATCGTCGATACGACAGACGAGTGGATTCGCGAACGTACCGGCATGCAGGTGCGCCATGTGGTCGGCCCCGATGAACAGAATTCAGATTTGGCCGCCCATGCGGCACAATCCGCGCTTGCAAGCGCCGGGTTGAGTGCAGCAGAAATCGATTTGATCATACTTGCCACGGTTACCGGCGACAGCGGTTTTCCTTCCACTGCCTGTTTTGTGCAAGAAAAGATCGGTGCCGTCAATGCCGCCGCGATGGATATCGGAGCCGCTTGTGCAGGATTCATCTATGCTCTCGATCTGGCCGATTCGCAAATTGCCGCCGGCAAAGCCAAACGTGTGCTGGTGATCGGCTCAGAAGTGTTGACCCGTATAACCGATTATTCAGATCGCAACACCTGCGTTTTATTCGGCGATGGAGCCGGGGCGGCGGTGGTGGTACCCAGCGACGGCAAGCGCGGTATTCTCGGAACTTTTACCAAGAGCGATGGCCGGCTCAATCAGCTGCTCTATATCGAGGGTTTGGGGACACGCGTGCCGCCTTCTCATGAATCTGTCGATGCTGGGCAGCATTTTGTCAAAATGGCCGGCCGTGAGGTGTTTAAATATGCAGTTAAGGCAATGGGAGATTCGGCTGAGGAGGTTCTGCGGATCACGGGTCTGACCAATAAAGAGGTCGATTTGTTGATCAGCCACCAGGCTAATTTGCGCATTATCGAGGCAACTGCCAGGAGAATCAACCTTCCGGCTGATCGTGTCTTTATCAATATTGAAAAATATGGCAACACATCATCAGCCTCGATTCCACTGGCTTTGGATGAAGCAGTTCGTTCAGGAAGAATCAAGCCCGGCGATCTGTTGGTTTTGGTCGCTTTTGGTGCTGGTTTTACCTGGGGTTCGGCAGCCATTCGCTATTGATCGTTGGTTGGTGAAGCGGATGCAGGGTTGATTGGTGATCATAAGCTGTTCAGGGCAACTTGAAATGCAAGCGAAAAAGCGGCAAAATAGATTGATCCTTTGAACAGATCGGATGATGCAAGTGAAAACAGCATACCTATTTCCAGGGCAGGGTTCGCAGCAAGTCGGCATGGGAGAGGATCTCTACCGACAATCATCGGATGTGCAGTCGCTCTACGACCATGCGTGCGATTTATTGGGATTCGATCTGAAAAAAATCAGTTTTACCGGTCCGGAAGAAGTCTTGAATCAGACCCAATACACGCAACCCGCTCTATTCGTTCATAGTCTGGCGATTCTCCAACTGTTGCGCAACCAGGGCATCAAAGCCCAATGGGTTGCCGGACACAGTCTGGGCGAATACACCGCATTGGTGGCGGCGCGTTCTTTGACATTGGAAAAAGGATTGGCGTTGGTTCGCCGGCGTGCACAGTTGATGCAACATGCCGGGGAAAGCATACCAGGGGGAATGGCCGCGGTCATTGGTCTGGACTATGGTGCTTGTGTCGCCCTTTGTGAGCGCATCGAAAAGCAGAGCAGGGAAGTGGTGCGAGTGGCCAATTCCAATTCGCCCACTCAGCTCGTGCTGTCGGGGACCCTGCAGGGAATCGATTTGGCGATAGCCGAAGCGCAGCAACTCGGTGCGGAGAAAGTCATCAAGTTGCGGGTTTCAGGTGCCTTTCATTCACCTTTGATGCAGCCGGCAGCTGATGAATTTAGACTTATTTTGAAACAAAGCGCTTTGCAGGATGCGGAGATTCCGGTGTTTTGCAATGTGACCGCGTTTGCAGCCACAGATGCCAGTGAGTTGAGCACCAATCTGACCAAGCAAATGACCCATCCGGTGTTGTGGAATGATACCATTCGCAACATGATCGATGCGGGAGTGCAGCGATTTATCGAAGTCGGATCAGGCAAGGTTCTCACCGGCTTGCTCAAACGGATCGATCGTTCCGCCATTGGCATAACCGTGTCGACCTACGCGTCGGCGCTTGAATTGGGAGAAGCGAATCGGTGAATGAGTTGCAAGATCAAGTCGCTTTGGTCACCGGTGCGGCGCGTGGAATCGGCCGAACCATTGCCCTCAAGTTTGCCGAAAACGGCGCTCATCTGGTGCTTTCCGACCTGGATCTCGCGGGAGCAGAGGGCGTCGCCCGGGAAATCGAGGCTTTAGGTCGCCAGGCCATCAGCGTCGAGGCTGATGTGTCGAACCTGGAACAAGCCGATCAATTGGTCAAGAGAGCGATTGAGCATTGGGGCAGAATAGATATACTCGTCAACAATGCCGGCATCACGCGCGATTCATCGCTGATCCGCATGGATGAGAGCCAATGGGACATGGTGATTCGCGTCAATCTCAAGGGGACTTTTAATTGTTTGAAAGCGGCGACGCGGCCGATGATGAAACAGAAAAAGGGCCGCATCATCAACATTTCTTCGGTGGTCGGGGTAATGGGCAACGCCGGCCAGGCCAACTATGCCGCTTCAAAAGCTGGGGTCATTGGTTTAACCAAGTCCGCTGCCAAGGAATTGGCCGGGCGAAATATTCTGGTCAATGCGGTTGCCCCTGGTTTCATCGAAACTGAAATGACCCTTGCTCTGCCTGAAAAAATTATCGAAAATTATAAAACTTTAATTCCCCTGCAGCGGCTTGGCAGGCCGGAGGATGTCGCGGAGGTTTGCGTGTTTCTCGCCGGACCGCATTCCAGCTACATCACCGGTCAGGTGATCCATGTCGACGGTGGGATGGTGATGTAAAGGAAAAAACAAGAAAGGATCAACTGATTTTTAAACAATTCCGTAACAAAACAAATCAATCGATCAGGAGGTAAAAAGGGATGGCAATCGAAGATACCGTTAAGAAGATCATTGTCGATCAGCTGGGTGTTGACGAAAAGGAAGTGACGCCACAAGCTTCTTTTATTGACGATCTGGGAGCGGATTCGCTCGATACGGTTGAATTGATCATGGCCTTTGAAGAGGAATTTGGCCTGGAAATTCCCGACGACGAAGCGGAAAAACTCACCACGGTGGGTGACGCATTAAATTATCTGCAAGAAAAACTCGGCAAAAACGAATAAAATAGATGGGGCATCGCATGGCGATGCCCTTTTTTTGTCTCAATGGTGAACGATTGATTTTCACGGCTGATCGCCGATGATTCATCTGAGGTAAGGCGAAAAGATCGGTTCAATCAAAGTTGTTGCGCAAAGTCAATATAAATAGAAGAAAGCGGCTGAGGATATGGAAGAAAAACGGGTCGTCGTGACGGGCATGGGTCTTATCACGCCTATTGGATCAACGATCGAGGAATTTTGGCACAATCTCCTCAACGGCAAAGGTGGAATATCCCGCATTGAATCGTTCGCGGTGGATAATTTCGATTCGCAGATTGCCGGTGAGATTAAAAATTTTGATCCCACCGCATACAACATTGCGCGAAAGGACGCGCGGCATATGGATCGATTTGCACAGTTGGCTATGGTCGCTGCAATGCAGGCTGTGCAGAATTCGGGTATCGATTTTGAACACGAGGATCGCACCGAATTCGGCGTGATCTGGGGATCGGGAATTGGCGGCATGGATATTTTTGAAAAAGAGTGCCGGGTCTTGTTCGAACGCGGTCCAAGTCGGGTCAGCCCATTCATGATTCCGATGTTGATTCCAGACATCGCCCCAGGGCATATCTCGATACTCTATGGGCTGCAGGGCGCCAATTACGCAACCGTATCGGCTTGTGCTTCTTCTGCGCATGCGATCGGCGAATCGTTCAACCACATTCGCGCCGGCCGGGCAATCGGCATGATCTGCGGCGGCAGCGAAGCCCCGATCACCCAGATGGGCTTGGCGGGTTTTTGCTCTCTCAAGGCGCTTTCCACCCGCAACAATGCGCCCGAAGCGGCGAGCCGGCCGTTCGATCTGAATCGCGATGGTTTTGTCATGGGCGAGGGAGCAGGTGCGCTGATTCTTGAAGAACTCGGACATGCGCGCGCTCGAGGGGCCACGATTTATGGTGAAATCTGTGGCGTCGGCTTCAGCGCGGATGCCTATCACATCACCCAGCCGGTTCCGGGAGGGGAAGGCGCCAGGCGGTCGATGTGGCTGGCGCTGCGCGATGCCGGTGTGCAACCCGAACAGGTTGACTATATCAATGCTCATGGAACGTCGACTCCATTCAACGACAAAACCGAAACGGCTGCGATCAAAGCCCTCTTCGGCGCACATGCAAAGCGCCTCAAGGTGAATTCGACCAAATCGATGACCGGTCATCTGCTCGGCGCTTCCGGTGTGGTGGAATCGATCGCAACCCTGCTGTCCCTGGTTCACGGTAAATTGCACCCGACTATCAACTATGAAACACCGGATCCGGAATGCGACCTCGACTACATTCCCAATCATGCGATCGATTATCCCATTAATACGGCTATTTCCAATTCGTTTGGTTTTGGCGGACACAACGTGAGTCTTTTGTTCAAAAAGTATGAAGAATAGCCTACTTCTATTGCGGTCGATTTTTTCTTGTTTGCGGCTGCCCATCAGAAAAGGGAGCGACGAGCACAAGATTCGGATGATCTCACGCCGTCTTGGTTATGTTTTTCGCAATGAACAGCTTTTGATCCAGGCGTTGAAGCATCGCTCCTATCTATCTGTGACCAATGAGGCTCGCATCCAGGCGAACGAACGCCTGGAACTGCTGGGCGATGCGGTGCTCGGATTGGTGGTGACAGAGTATTTGTTCAAGACCTATCCCGAGAAGGAAGAGGGCGGCCTGACCCTGATGAAATCGATGTTGGTCAGTCGTCGCAGCCTGGCGCATGTTGCCAAGGAATTCGGTCTCGGCAAATTTCTATTGCTCAGCGATGCGGAAGCCAAATCAGGAGGCCGCAAACGAGCGAGCATTTTGGCTGATGCAGTGGAAGCGATAATCGGTGCTGTTTATCTCGATGGCGGATTGGAAAACGCCAACCGCATTATCGACAGGAATATTTTCTCTCGCCTCGATCGCCTGATGACGGATGGATCGGTACAGAATTACAAAAGTCTGCTGCTTGAGCACTGCCAGAGCCTGAGCCTGGACGGTCCTCGCTATGTCGTTGAGAACGAAGAAGGTCCGGATCACGAAAAAGTTTTTACTATCGCTGGTTTTGTGGACGGCAAACGGATGGGGGTTGGCAGCGGGCAAACCAAAAAAATCGCTGAACAGCGTGCGGCAGAGCAAGTGTTGCTGACTCTGCATATTTTGTAAATGGGGTTTGCGATTGCCGCTTCGATCGTCCTTCCGCAATTTTCCCATTTATCTGCACTGCCAATGGCAAACTGAACATCCTGCACTGGACGATTTCCAATTGAGTCAATAAATGTGAACAGCAGCAATGGCCTTACGTTATCGCACGCTGCAATCCGCTGTATCTGCAGAACAAAAAATCAAGGGATCGCGCTTTATTGCCCGCGCCGTTCCGCTCGCCACACGCGAAGCAGCCGAAGCTGAAATCGAACTCGTGCGCGCTCAGAACGCTGATGCAACCCATAACTGCTACGCATATCGGATCGGTATGGCTGAAAAAGAGGTGACCCGGTGCAGCGATGACGGTGAACCGAGTGGAACCGCCGGAAAACCGATTTTGCAGGCGATCATCGCCCGCGATCTCACCCAGGTGCTGATCGTGGTTACACGCTATTTTGGCGGCACCAAACTCGGAACCGGCGGATTGATCCGCGCTTACAGCGGCGTGGCCTTTGCCGCCCTCGATCAGGGCGTCCTGATCGACTATTATGAACCTATTTCCGTTTTGCTCGTTTATAGCTATGAGTATTCGCAAAGTCTTTTTGCATTGCTGCATAAATTCGATGCATCGATCATCGAAGCCGAGTATGGTGGGCAGATCCGCCAGACCGTGCGATTGCGCAAGGAGAAGGCTGTCGCGTTTCGACAAGCGCTCCTCGACGCAACCGCAGGTCAGATCGTCTTTCGTTTGCTGGACAATCCCAGCTGAAGGAGAGTGAAAGCATTGGCCATCATTCTCTTTATTCTGACCTTGATTTTGAGCGCCATTTTTTCTGGCAGCGAAACCGCCTACATCTCGTCGAATCGGCTGAAATGGTTTGTGCGTCCCCGGCTTACCGATGAAGAGGTGCCGATGATTTGGACAGACCAAAACCGTTTTATCACTACGGTTTTGGTTGGCAACAATGTGGTGATGGTTGCCTGTTCATCTCTGGCGGTGCTCGTCTTTGCACCTGTGGTGCCTGATTCGCTGTTGGTAATTTTTACCACATTTTTCTTGCTGCTGTTCGGCGAGATCATTCCCAAAACTTTTGCTCAGCAGATTCCCAATCGCTTGGTCCAGCAGACCCCGAGATTGATGCACTTTTTTTACCTGTTGCTTTTTCCCTTTATCTGGATTGCAGAACGGGCAACCCGACTGCTCATCAGGATGGGTGGCGAATCGGTCGAAGAAATCCACAAAATATTTCACAAGACCGACTTGCCTTTTCTGTTGCACAAATATTCGACTGTCGATTTTCGGGCAAACCAGTTGATCGCGCGCACCATCCGCATCAACCACAAACGGCTCAATGATTTCATGGTGCCGCGTCTGGAGATTCAAGCGGTGCCGATCGACACACCACCGATAAAAATCGCCAAGTATTTTAAACGCTCCGGCCTGTCGCGCATGCCGGTTTATCGATCCGATCTGGATCACATTATCGGTTTTATCTATTTATTGGACATGCTCCTGCAATCGGATCGCCCGTTGGCAGAACTGGTGCGTCCGGCCTTTTTCCTGCCTGAGCATATCAAGGCGCTGCAGGCACTCAGCAAAATGCGCAAAACGCGCCACAGTATGGCCATCTTGGTTGATGAACACGGAGGAACAGCCGGTCTGATCACAATCGAAGATCTGGTCGAACAGCTTTTCGGCGAGATTTTCGACGAGTTCGATAGCCACCGCCCGACCACCAGGGTGTTGGATGAAGTGACGATCGTGGCCAGCGGCCGCACTGAAATCGAGTTTATGAACGACACCTATAAACTCGCCTTGCCAACCGGCGATTTTGCCACAATCGCCGGTTTGATCGAGGCACAACTCGGCAGAATCCCCAACGTCGATGATGAAGTACAATTGGCACAATGCAAAATCATCGTCATACAGGCGGATGAGCGCCGAGTCAATCAGGTTAAAATTATCCGCAATTGAATTCCACTTTTCTGTTCATCCCAGGAGCTCATCATGTTGCCCCGAACGACTCTCCTGTTGCTCATTGTAAACATCGCCCTTTGGGGGCAATCGATGTCAATCGCACCGATCGATCTTCCTGTTCTGGATCGCGAACAGCGTTTTTTGCGTGCTCTGTATGCGGTGGACTCTTTTGCATCGACCGAAGATACCCTGTTGTTTCTCCACAAGGTTGAAAATCTCACCTGTGTCCAGGTCGATTCGATCAGCCCTTTTGAATTGTCGGTAGTTGTGCAAATCGATTCCGGTTTTTCTGCCCCCGGGATACATGAATTTGTGGTCCTTGACCGTTTCAGAAAAGCGCGCCTGCAAGGTGCATTGCAAATCAACTCGAATGTGCGGCCGACGGTCGATACTGTCTGGTGCGAGCAGGATGGAAGAGTGTGCGCCGATACGCTGTTGTTCGATTCTCAACGCTCGAATCGGAGATCTGTTTGGTTGGAAGGCAGCGGGATTTTTCGCGACAGCGAGATCCTGTTCGATGATCCAGCGTTGAAATTTCTGGCGCCGATGCACGTTTCGAGCGACCAGGCGCCGGCCAGAATGAACTTTGCCATGGAAATCAATGGCTCTGCTCCGCGGCTTGGCTGGCATCTTTTTCACATCCGACATGCTTTTGCCCCAGAAGGGAGCGGGCGTTTGTTTCTGGGCTCGCGCCAGGCGCCGCAAATTTATACGCGTATTCCAGGTTTTGTCGCCGACGGCAATGAACAGACAGCGCGACTGCGGGGATCCGGTTTTTTCCCGGGTCTGGAGGTGGAGTTGCTGCCAGACGAGGGCAGCGCCCGCGTTCGCCTGATCAGCAGTGAAGAAATTGAAGTGGGAATCAATCTGCCCATGCTGTTGCAGAGCCAATCCTATCGCCTGGTGGTGCGCAACGGCGACGGCAAGGCCGATACCACTGCGGCCTTTTCTGTCGGCGCCTTGCCGTTGCCGGGCTGTCGAGTCAAGAGCGTGGAAAACGGCGTTCTCTATTTTGATACCGGCGCCCGGGTCGCTTTTGTCGCTCAAGTCCGCAACCGCCTTCGGCTCGATCCGCGCAACAGCTACGAGCTGCGGATCGGCGATGCGCGGTTTCCAGTCACGGCGGTGGTCGATGACAGCACTTTTGAGGCACCTATTCTTTTGCCACGAGACAGCGGCAGCACTCTGATCCGGGAACGGATATTTACCGTTCATCAGCTGGAGGGGCCGGCGCTTTGGAAAGGGTTTGTGCGAGCGGAAATGCCGCCGAGGCTTGACTATTTTTCGCCTGAACGCATCTTGCAGCCTCTTGATACGCTGCAGGTGGTGGTGAAAGGGCAGTATCTCGACAAAGCACAGTTGGTTTTCAGCGATCCGGCCATTTCCGTCAAGATATTGGAAAACCGCGGTGACCTCATCAGCGCACAGATTTTTGCCCGCAAGCAGGTCGAACCCGGCGAATACGGGCTAGAGTTGCGGATCGATGCGGTGCGGTTTTTATTTCCCCACTATACCATCCGCGTTAAGCCCTGGGTGCTGTTTGATCGCTATGTCCATATCACCACGCGAAAAATGGGGCGCACTGAGCTGGATACTTTGTGGCAAGGCGCGAGTTCGGTCTATCGCATCGACAGAGATGAGAGCATTGTCTTGCAGTTCGACGGGACGAAGTTGCGCGAAGATGACGGCATACAAAAAGTATTGATCAGCGGTGTTTTGCTCGACTCCATGCACACCGTGCGCGCTGAAGGAGTGAATACAAAATGGCTGGTCATCCATCCGGGTCAGCGGCCGGTATCCTGGCAATGGCGCGTCCGCGAGAAACTCAACAGCGGCGACCGCATCGAGATCACCCTTGCCAATCCCGGTAATTTGAACCGCAGCACTGAACGGTTTTCTGTCAATCGCCATTGGAGCCAATCTTTCCACGGTTCCACATCATTTGTTGTGGTCAAATTGCCTTTTGACGGCAGCAAAGCCAGCACGGAAATCCTCAAATCCATCACCCTTGGCCTGACTTACACACCCAATCCGGAGCAGCCTTTTCTCGCCTATGACGCTGCTTTTATTATCGGCAATGTCAACTCGGCCGCCAATGTTCCGGTGCAGGTGGGATTGGGGGCAAGCGTGATTTTGCTGCAATACATACAGATCGGACTTGGCACCAATCTCACGGATTCGCCTTTTAGACGCAGTTTTATGTTTCTCGGCACGCGTTTTAAATTGCCCTCTTTTTAAGCCGGTTTTGAATCTTTATGCCAGGTCGATGCATCCAACTGGTATCCGCAGGCGGAAGCATTGGCCTCTGCGGAAGTGAATTTCCTATATGCTTTCGATGAGGTGAATATGGATTGCGATAAACTTCTTCACCAGATCTGTGATGAGCTGGCGGAGGATATCGATTCCGAAGTCTGCCAGCAACTGCGCATCCACCTGCAGCAGTGCGCGAATTGTCGCAACGGGGTCGAATCGATGCGCAAAACGGTTGCCCTTTATCGCTGTTTGCAGCAAAAGGATGTGCCGCCAGCCGTACACGCTCGCCTGCTTACCTTGCTCAATCTGACCGATATTTGATTTTCCCGCAAAAAAGATCTTGACACTTGTCCGCCGAATGATTATAATTGGGTGTCAATATGTTCACCATGATGGCTGCAGGCGAATTTGTTGGCCAGATGGATTGGTGGCATAAGAAGGCGGATGGCCATGGAAAAACTCACAGAAAAACAGCAACGGGTGTTGCAGTTGATTGTGCGCAGCATTCGCGAACGCGGTTATCCACCGACGCTGAAGGATTTGGCCGAAGCGTTGGGCGTGTCGTCGCGCAACACTGCCGTCAAGTATCTGGCGGTTTTGGCGCGCAAGGGTTATATTGTCTGGGAGCGCAACAAGGCGCGCGGGATCCAGTTGGTCGATTCGTTCGAGTCATTGCTGGATGCGCCGGGCGTGTCGTTGCCCCTGGTCGGTTCGGTTACGGCCGGGGTGCCGATGTTGGCAGAGGAGAACATCGACCATTACGTGATGGTGCCGCGCTATCTGGTTTCCGGGTCGGCCGTTCACTATTTGTTGCGTGTGCAAGGGGACAGCATGGCGGGGGCGGGCATTTTGGATGGTGATTTGGTGGTGGTGCGTTCTCAGAGCGTTGCCGATGTGGGTGCCATCGTGGTGGCATTGCTTGGCGGCAGCGAGGCGACGGTCAAGCGTTTGATGCAGCGGGAGGGGCGGCGATTTTTGCAGGCTGAGAATCCGCGCTACGCTGACATTTATCCTGAGGGCGACTGGTCAATTCAGGGGCGGGTGGTGGCGTTGGTGCGGGAAAGTGTGGAATAGGGCGATGAGTCGGTCAGTGATCCATCTATCGGTGGCGGATTTTCCGATTGCGGTCGAAGAGATCATGGAGCCGCGATTGCGGGGGCGTCCGGCGGCAGTGGCGGTCAAGACGGCCAGCCGGGCGCTGGTGGTTTCCGCCTCTTTGGCGGCACGGGGTCAGGGTATTTATCGGGGCATGCCTTTGGAGACGGCGATGCAGCGGTGTCGGGATTTGACGGTTTTGCCGCCCAATCCGGATCTCTATGCGCGGGCAGATGCGGCGGTGATGCAGCTGTTGCAGCGTTTTTCGCCGTTGATCGAACCGTTGCATGGCGGCGATGTCTATCTGGACATGACCGGTTCAGATCGGTTGTTTGGGAGCGTTGGCGATGCGGCGGTGCGGGCGCAACGGGAGATTCGCGAGCGGTTGCGGCTGCAGGTCACTGCCGGCGTGGCTGGCAACAAGCTGGTCAGCAAGGTGGCGTCGGATGTGATCGACCGTTCCGGCAAAGTAGGCGGTTTGTGCGATGTTCGTGCCGGTGATGAGCCTGATTTTCTCGCGCCGCTCGATGTCGCCTTTTTGCCCGGTGTCGGCCGTTCGGTGCGTCAGCAGCTCGCCATGCTCAATATCCGGGTGATCCGCGAAATTGTCGGTGTTTCGAGCGAGCATCTGCAGATGGTTTTTGGCCGGTTTGGCCTGCTGTTGTATCAGCGCTCGCGCGGCATCGATAACCGCCCGGTGCAGCCATCGCGGCGGCCGCCGCAGATTGTCGAGACCGAGACGCTGCAACCCGACAGCAACGATTTTCGGGTGGTGCGCCGCGCGGTTTTCCACCTCGTGGACCGCGCCGGCCGGCGGTTGCGGCGTCAAAAGCTGGTGGCTGCAGTTCTGGCGTTTGAAGTGCGCTATTCCGATTATCGCGAACACAGGGTGGAAGTCAAATTGCCGCCGACTGCAGACGACAGCGAGTGGGTCGCGGAGGTCGATGGCGGGCTCGAACGTTTGTTGCAGCGCCGGGTGCGGGTGCGCACGATTGCCGTGCGTTTGCTCAACTTGCAGCCGCCGTCACAACAACTGTTGCTCTTTGCTCCCACAACCACGCGGGCGAGTTTGCTTACTGCGGCGATGGACAAAATCCGCGATCGCTATGGTGACGAAGCCGTTGGTTTTGGCCGCGCAGCCTAGGCGTCGGCTGCTTGGGCGCCGGGCAAGAGCTGCCTGGAGTTGATCAAAATAGATTTTGGGGGTTGGTGCGATTCGCTTTTGGCCTTAGGCAAAGGAGACGTTATGCAAACCAGGATTCAGTCGTTTTCCAATCAACCGAATGATCGCAAATGGCTGAAACGGTTCATCGATTTTCATTGGGGCCACTATCGCCAGGATCCGCAGTACGTGCCGTTGCTCGATTTCGAATATCTTGGCAACAAGCTGATCGGCATGACCGGTTTTTTTGAACCCCAAAATCTTTTTTTTAAACATGCGGACATGCGATTTTTCCTTGCCTTGCAGGGTGACCAGGTTGTCGGCCGCTGCAACGCCTTTGTCAACCACAACCACAACCGGCATTGGAACGATCGAGTTGGTTTCTTCGGCCAATTTGAGTGCATCGACGACAAACAGGTGGCCCGGCTGCTGCTCGATGCGGCGGCGGCATGGCTGCATGAACAAGGCATGGATGCGATGCGTGGACCGCAGAATTTGCCGGTCAACGAAGCCACGCCCGGACTCATGACCATGGGATTCGACACCGTTCCAGTGGTCTATTATCATTATAACAAGCCCTATTATGAGGCGCTGTTGCGCGAGAACGGTTTCGTGCCGGTCAAACAGGTCAAGTCGTGGTGGGTGACCACGCGTGAACCCATGGTGGAAAAACTCGAACGCGTGTCGCAAAAAGTCATCCAGCGCTACGGCGTCACCTTTGAAACCTGGAATGAGCGGCCTTTTGCCGAACGCCGCCGCGAAATGTTCGAGGTCTACAATGACGCCTGGAACGACAATTGGGGTTTCGTGCCGTTTACCGAGGAAGAATTTTTTGCCACGGTCAAGGATATGATGTTGGTGATGAACAAGAAACTTTTTTTGTTCGTCTATGTCAAGGGTGAGCTGGCCGGTTTTTTTGGCGGGGTGCCCAATATTTTCGAACGCATGCATCTGACGCGGTTTTGTCGGCGCTGTGAGCTGCTGCGCGCCGCCCGAATGTTGATCGGCAAGGGGCGGATCAAGAGCTATCGCCTCGGTTATATGGGGGTAAAGCGCAAGTTTCACAACCTCGGCATCGACAGCGTGATGCTGTGGAAGCAAAAGATCTATTCCCTGCACAGCCAATACGATCACGCCGATCTCGGTTGGGTTTTAGAAGACAACGTGCTGGTCAATCGGGTGGCTGAGTGGATGAACGCCAAGGTGTCCAAAATTTATACCATTTTTCAAAAGCCGATCGACTGAGCCGGCAGCGGTGCTCGTGGAGGGGTCATGGGCTTTGTGCATTTGCATGTCCATTCTCACTACAGCCTTTGTCGCGGTGCATCGAGCATCGAGGCGTTGTGCGAAGCCGCCGCCCGTATGGGGATGACCCATTTGGCTCTGACCGACCGCAACGGTTTGTATGGATTGGGCTGGTTTTTGGAGTCTGCCCGGGTGCATCGCCTGCAACCTCTGATCGGCGCCGAGTTGGTCACTTCTGGTCAGCGCGCGGTTGTTCTGGCGCGCACCGCCAACGGTTACCGGGTGCTGTGCAGTCTGATCCGCCGGATTCATTTCGATGCGGCACTGGACCTGGCAGCGGCGCTGCTCGCCGACGGCGGGGATTGCGTCGTTCTCAGCTCAGATGCCGGGCTGCTGCGGTCGTTGGCCGATGTTACGCGAAGTTTTGACCTCTATGCCGAGCTCGTGCCACACGCCAATCGCGAAGAGATCCGCCATTTGGCCGGCGAGCTGAATCTGCCGGTGGTCGCAACCAATGCCGCCTATTTCTGTCAAGCCGCGGACTGGTCCGTGCACCGCTTGCTGCGGGCGATCGATCTCAACACGACCCTAGATCGAGTGGCTGACAGCGAAGTGGTTTCTCCCCAAGCTTTCCTCAAATCCCCACAGATGATGCAGGACAGTTTTTGTGACTCTCCTGATGCAATTAGACATACGCAAAAGATCGCTGACGACTGTACATTTGAATTTGGAATCGGGCGGCATATTTTTACCGCTTATCGCGGACCCAACGGCGAGGATGCACTCAGCGAATTGCGACACCAGGTATGGCAAGGGATTCGCTGGCGTTATGGCCGTATCGATGCGGTCATTCGCGAACGGCTGCAGCGCGAAATGCGGATCATCGAGGAAAAAGGTTTTGCGCCCTATTTCCTGGTGGTGGCGGATATTGTTCGCCAGGCGCCGCGAACTTGTGGTCGTGGATCCGCAGCGGCAAGTCTGGTGAGCTATTGTTTGGGTATCACCCATGTGGATCCCATTCGTTATGATCTGTTCTTTGAGCGTTTTTTGAATCTCGGCCGTCGCGATCCTCCCGATATCGATGTCGATTTTCCGTGGGATGAACGCGATGATGTGCTCGACTATATTCATCGCAAATATGGGCCGCAGCGCACTGCCATGATCGCCAATCACAATTGTTTCAAGGCGCGTTCAGCGGTGCGGGAAATCGCCAAAGTCTATGGCCTGTCGGACAACGAGATCGGCGCTGTCACGAAAAAAATGCGCTCTTTTTATCAGCCCGGCAATATCGCTGATCTCATCGCGATACATCCGATATACAAAGGCGTCGAGTTGCACGCGCCCTGGCCTGAAATTCTGCAAATGGCGGAAGCGATCCGCGGTTTCCCGCGCCATTTGTCGGTGCATTGCGGCGGGGTGGTCATCGTTCCGGATCATTTGGACAACTATGTGCCGGTTCAGCCGGCGAAAAAAATCCTTCGCCTTAACCATGCAGAAGGTCAGCCCAATCCGGCGGTGCAGGTGGTGCAGTGGGAAAAAGATCAGGCCGAAGAAATGGGCCTGATCAAGATGGACATTCTCGGCAACCGCTCATTGGCCGTGATCCGCGACACTTTGGCGGCGGTGGAAAAGAACACCGGTATTCGCATCGATTACTCGACCTGGAATCCGCTCGACGACGCCGCAACCTGCCGTTTGTTGTCGCGCGGCGACACGATCGGCGTCTTTTATGTCGAATCTCCGGCGATGCGCCAGCTGCAGAAAAAAACCGGCAAAGGGGATTTCGCGCATCTGGTCATCCACAGCTCGATTATTCGGCCGGCCGCCAATGAAATGATCGCGGAATATGTTCGCCGTCTGAAAGGCGGTTCTTATCGGCCACTGCATCCTTTGCTGCAGGAGATTCTCAAAGAAACCTATGGCATCATGGTCTATCAGGAAGATGTCGCCAAAGTGGCGATCGCTTTAGCCGGATTTTCAGCAGCTGATGCCGACGAATTGCGCAAGGTGCTGTCGAAAAAGCACAAAGCGAAAAAACTGCACGATTTCAAGCTGCGTTTTTTTGCCGATGCCCAGGTACGCGGGGTGGACGCAGGGATTTGTGAACAGATCTGGCAGATGATCGAGAGTTTTTGCGGCTACAGTTTTTGCAAACCGCACTCTGCTTCCTATGCCTTGGTTTCCTATAAATCCGCCTATTTGCGCGTGCATTTCCCGGCGGAATTCATGGCAGCGGTGATCTCCAATCAGGGAGGTTACTATTCGACATTTGCCTATCTTTCTGAAGCTCGCCGCATGGGCTTGCGAGTGCTCATGCCGGACATCAACGAGAGCTTCCGCGTTTATCGCGGCTGTAAAAATGAAATTCGTATCGGTTTGATGCAGATCAAGGGGTTGAGCGACCGCGGCTTGCAACAGGTGCTCGAGGAGCGAAGCACAAAGGGGCGTTTTGCCTCTTTTACCGATTTTTTGCAGCGCGTCTCGATCGATGCCGCAGATGTGGAGTTGCTCATCCTTGCCGGCTGTTTTGACAGGTTGGAATCGCAGCGCACGCGGCCGGAACTCATGTGGCACCTCAAATGGCATCAAGCGCAAAAACAGCACAGCGATTCATCGACGTTGTCTCTTTTTGCCGGAGAACGGATCCCTCCGTCCCGCTTGCCGCAGGTCGGGAATTATGACCAACGGCTGCTGTGGCAGCAGGAAATTGAAACTCTGGGATTTTTGGCGTCTGTTCATCCGTTGGAACTCTATCAACAGCAATTGCAAAAGATCAAGACCGTACGCGCCTGTGATTTTGATCGCCATGTCGGCCAACGCGTGGTTGCCGTAGGCTGGTTGATCACCGGCAAAATCGTCACCACCCGCTCGCAGAAATTGATGGAGTTCATGAGTTTCGAAGATACCACAGCGATCTATGAAACCACGTTTTTTCCGCGGGCATTTGCCGAGTTTGTGCACATGATGGACAAGACGCGGCCTTATTTGCTTACCGGCCAGGTGCAGGAACAACAAGGGGCATTAACCCTGAATGTGGAAAAAGTTGCATTGATGGATCGAGGTATAAAAAAAATAAGCAAAACACTTTCATTTTAATGAAGAGTTTAGTAAAATAGATCAAGAGCTGATGCGATTCCATTAATTTTGCAAGCCGTTTGCTTGCCCAGAACTCGACCAGAGGAGAAGGTGTGATCGATAAAAAATTGCACGATTTTATCGTCAAGATGCCGAAAGTGGAATTGCATTTGCATTTGGAAGGCTCGATCCGTCCGGAAACCGCCATCGATTTAATGCGCCGCAACCGGATGAAATCCGTGCCCAAAAGAGCTGAGCAGGTCCGCGATTTTTACCGGTTCGATAATTTGGGCGAATTCGTAGATGCCATGCGCACGGTATCCGACAACATCCGCCATCTGCAGGATTTGACACGGGTTGCCGACGAACTTTTGGATTGCCTGGCACGCGAAAATGTTCGCTATGTGGAATTCGACTGTGCAGTTGAAAAATATCTTCGTCAAGGATATGCTCTTTGTGATATCATCGATGCCATCGACCGCAGTGTGCAAAGAGCACAAGCGCAATATTCGCTGCAGGCGCGAGTGACGATCAATCTTTTGCGATCCCACAACACAGATTCGATGTTGCGGTTGGTTGAGGAGGTTGCCGCTCTGCATCACCCGCTGGTGGTGGGGATCGGCCTCTCGGGAGATGAACGCAAATTCAAACAATCTCTATTTCGCGCTGTGTTTGAACGCGCGGCCGAGTTGGGCTTGCACCGCACGGTGCATGCCGGCGAAGCTGTCGGCCCGGAAAGCGTCTGGAGTGCTCTGCGCGATCTGCATGTCGAACGCATCGACCATGGGACCAACGCTCACAAGGACCAGGAACTCGTCGATTATCTGGCAGAGAAAAAAATTCCTTTAACCCAGTGTTTGACTTCAAACCTCAAATTGCAGGTTGTCGATTCGATTAAACACCATCCATTCGGAGATTTTTTCCGCCGGGGATTGGTCGTAACGCTGAATACCGATGATCCGCAAGTTTTCGGCACACAATTGATCGATGAATATCGGTTGGCTGCTGAGGCTTTTCATCTCGATGCCGAGGATATGGGCAAGATCGCCCTCAATGGAATTCGCGCGGCATTTTTACCAGAGGCGGAAAAAGAGACCCTTTTGCAGGAATTGCAAAGCGAATTGCAGCAGATGCAGAACGAATAGTTTGTCGGTTGATCGCGCAGACCTTGCAGGGAAATTCAGATTCGGAAGCGTTCTTGGTTCGTTTGCTGATCAACCCCTGCAGCGTCTAACCCCTATTGTGAAAGGAATTGGCTATGAAAAAGACTCTTTTTGTTCTTTTTTTGCTGGTGATACCCGTGCTTGCACAGGGGATCACGCTCGTCGGGATTGGTCCGCGCGCGGGTTATCACAAGAGCGCTGATGCTGAGGAGGGCAGTCTGATGTTCGGCGGCGCTCTGCGTCTCAAACTGGGAGCCCTGGCGGTTGAAGGAGCGATCGACTATCGTTCTGAAGAGTATGAAAACGGAGCGGTGAAAGTCAAACAATGGCCGGTTTCTGCATCGGTATTGTTTTATCCGCTGCCCATCGTCTATGGCCTGGCCGGAGCGGGTTGGTACAACACCACCTACGAATTTTCCGATCAGGTACCCGGCAATGGCGCGCTCGAAGACCGCACCGAGCAGGAAATGGGGTACCATATCGGTGCCGGCATCGAACTGCCCATTATCAAACCGACCATTGCTTTCGATATCCGCTATGTGTTTCTCGACTATGAGCTCGGCGATGAATTCAAGGATGTCGATGCCAATTTTATGGTTTACACTCTCAGTCTTTTTTGGGGTTTTTAGTCGTGGTCGATAAATCAAGATCAGCAACCTTTGGAAGGGGCTCGATATGGCGCTTGTAGGGGGCGTGGATTTTGGCACATCCAGCGTGCGGGTTTCTGTTTTTGACAGCGAGAAAGGCAAGTTGGCCACCGCAGCGGCTGAGTATGAGTTGATCCGCAAAGCACAGGATCCAGACTGGGCAACCCAGCGGCCGATCGACCAGATCGATGCGTTGCAGCGCGCTTTTCGTCAGGTTTGGGCGGAATCTGGTATTGACGGCACTCGCATCGAAGCGCTGGCCATCGACACCACCGGTTCGACAGTGGTTGCAGTGGACAACAAACTCCAACCGCTCGACGATTATTATATGTGGTGCGATCATCGCGCCAAGCGCGAGGCAACCGAGATCACGGCCAAAGCGCATGAGTTTGGCCTCGAGAATATCAAGTGGTGCGGCGGAACTTATTCTTCCGAGTGGGGGCTGGCCAAGGTTTTGCACTGGCTGCGCCACAACCCAAAGCAGCAAGAGAAATTTGCCAGCGCCTTCGAACATTGCGACCTGGCTGTCGCTCATCTCTGCGGCATCAAGAAACCCGAACATGTCAAACGCAGCGTCTGCGCCGCCGGTCACAAATGGATGATTCACGAGCACCTTGGCGGAATGCCTTCAGAGGAGTATTTACAGAAAGTTGACCCGCTTTTGGGAGCGGCACGGGAAAAGTTGATCGGTGTATTCGCCAACTCGTTCGAGATCGCCGGCTATCTCAGTATCGAATGGGCTGACCGTCTGGGCTTGAAAGCAGGCATACCGATTCCAGTCGGCGCGCTCGATGCGCATTGGGATGCCATCGGCGCCGGAATCAGACCGGGCGACGTGGTCAATGTGGTGGGCACCTCGACCTGCATCATGGCGATCAGCCGCGATGTCGAACTGATCCCCGGGGTCAGCGGAATTGTCAAGGGTTCAATCCATCCCGATTACTGGGGAATCGAAGCCGGCCTGTCAGCGGTTGGAGATATCTTTCAGGCCATTGCGCGTCGCGCCGGGCGCAAGGTGGCGGAACTGGCGGAAACTCTCGGAACTTATCGGCCGGGCCAGACCGGCCTCTTGCGGTTGACCTGGGACAACGGCGATCGCAATGTCCTTGCCAATCCAGAACTGTCCGGCATAACTTTGGGATGGACACTGAACAGCACCCCGACAGATGAACTATTTGCCGCCATCGAGGGCACGGCTTTTCATACTCGCATCGTGCTGGAAAGAATGATGAAATACGGAGTATCGGTGGAGCGCATCATCAACGGCGGCGGCATACCCCAGCGCAATGCGGTTCTCAACCAAGTCTATGCCAATGTGCTCAACAAACCGGTGCTGGTGCCGGAGCGCGATGTCACCAGCCTGGGTGCAGCAATTTTTGCCTTTATCGCCGCCGGTGCTTTTCCCACCATCGAGGCGGCGCAGGAACGGTTGTGCCCCTCTTATACGCGATTTGAGCCGCAACCAGAATCATTGCGGATCTACAACCCGCTCTTTGCGAATTTTCAGGAGCTCTATTTCGGCTTTGGCGACAGCGGCGAGCCGACCGATTTGCACCGCATCTTGCCAAATTTGCGGCATTTGGCCAAAAAAGCGTTGAATTAGACTTTCAGATCTGTAAGCGGCCGGAAGCGATGTCTTGCTCTGCCTGGAACAAGGTTTCCGGCCGCCCAACATCCAGCCAATAGCAATGATCCATGGAAAAAATCTTCACTGTCGAGCCATTTCTGGCCCATTCAAGGTAGGCGTCAATTGTGGAAAAGACGGTCTCCTGGTAGGAACTCAAAACTGCGGGGTGGACGAGTTGCAGACCGTTGAAAGCGACTGCATCCAAAGCGCCGACAGGTTGGCGGACTAGGAAATCGACCGTGCGATCGGGTTTACCGCGGCCGCACAGAGTTGCTTCACTGTCTGTCAGCAGATAGCGCTGTGTTGTGCGGTGTTTGACCGCCAGCAGCGCATCGGCGTTTTCGCGAACAAAGGCAGCCGAAAACTGCGCAAAATCCAGATCGGTCAGGACATCGACATTGATGATCAGAAAAGCTTCGTCTTCGCCCATGCGCCGGATCAGCCGTTTGGCGCCGCCACCGGTGCCGAGGATTTTATTTTCCGGAGAAAGGGTGATCTCGGCGCCGAAAAAGCGGTGTTTGTGCAAAAATTCAATTATTTGCTCGCTGAAGTGGTGGACATTGATGCCTATATCGCTGATGCCGGCGCAGAGGAGTCGTTCGATCGCGATTTGCAGCAGGGGTTTGCCGGCAATCCGCACCAGCGCTTTGGGCAGATAATCGGTGAGCGGTTTGAGTCGGGTGCCATACCCGGCTGCGAGGATGATGGCTTTCATAAGCGTATTAAAATAATGGTTTATCGAAATGCTTGAGGTCGACGGTATAACCGTCTCGCCGCAATTCCCGCGCGATGAATTCGGCGCAATAGACCGAACGATGCTGGCCGCCGGTGCAGCCGAAGCAGACCATCAAATCGGTAAAGCCTCTGCTGACGTAATTTTGTGCATGCAACCGCACCATTGTGAGCACCCCGTGCAAAAACTCACCAGTGACCGGATCGTTCTGCAAAAAATCGATCACCTCAGCATCTGAACCGGTTTTTTGCGCATAGATCGGGTATCTTCCCGGGTTGGGGAGCCCACGGCAATCGAACACATAGCCGCCACCATGACCGGCATTGTCGGCCGGGATGCCGGATCGATGGTAGCCAAAACTGCAGATGTGCAATCTGAGCGAATGATTTTTGGGGCCGACAGTCGGTGAAGACATCTCGGTTTAGACCTCGGTTTTTAGTTCGCGCAGCTTCTGGTCTTTGATCAAACTGATAAAGATGTCGCACAAGACCGGCAGTTCGTTGATGATCGACGGTTTTTGCACGAGAATTTCGAGATTGGCGATCGCATAGGGCACACTGGCCAGAAAGTTGCGTTTGCCCTTGACTGCCGCCAGATAACCATAGGCGCCAAAAGCCTGCATCATGCGGATGGCGACGAAGCTGTAGAAATAGTGCAGAAAGCGTTGTCGGTCCACCGCGATTATTTCATTCACACTGTTCAGATAGTCATCCAGCAACCGCTCGCGGACCTCTTGCGGGATATTGGCTTTGGCATCGAAGAGGAGCGATGCAACATCATATTGCAGGGCACCGCGGCGGCCGGATTGGTAATCGATGAAAAAGGGCTTGCCGTCTCGCACCATGACGTTGCGGGATTGAAAGTCGCGATAGAGAAAAAAATCCGCTTTTTCTTCCAACAGATGATAAACCAGGCGATCCATTTCTTTTTCCAGAGCGGTGCGGTCGATTGGAAACTGGTAGAAAACATCGAGAAAACGGTGTCTAAAGTAGCGCAAATCCCAGCGCATCGAATCCCAGGCGAACGATGCGTGCTGATAACAATAGGAATAGTCGAGTGACTGGCCGGCGGTGATCTGAAAATGGGGCAACCAGGCCAGTACCTGATGGTAGAGCTCGATGATTTGCTGGCTAAAGCCCTCGGTTTGGCGCACGCGGGTCATCCATTCAAACAGAGTGTCGTAGCCGAGGTCTTCTTCCAGATAGGCTCCCCGTTCCAGGTCGGTGATATAAATTTCCGGCGTTGGCAGGCCGTGTTTGCGAAAATGGTGGCTGAAAGCGATAAAGGCTTCATTCTCACTTCGGTTGTCGCCGACCACCCCGATAGCCGAGCGTTGCGGATTGCGCAGTCGATAGATCCGCCGTTCCGAGCCATCGCCTTTGAGAGGCTCGATCGAATCAGGCGATTCCGAATAGTGTTGACGGAACAATTTTTCGAGGATCAGTTTTTCCACAATGCAGACCGATTTGGGTTGCTTGCTGTTTTGTTTAGCGTTTTGCTTGTCTGATTACGCGGCCGCCGCACTCTGAAATCTTGTAAAAGCACCAAGGCTGACTTAAATGTGGCGCCGGCCGGATTGAACAAGTATAGGAAAAAAAGAGCACATCTTAAAGCCTTTTTTCTTGTTTGTTTTTTGTGGTTTTGTTATACTGCTGAGCATCCGAGTTCTGATATCGCCTCGATCTCTTCTTCCGATCAGCCGAGCATAGTCTGGAGGTTCGATGAAGATACACGAATATCAAGCAAAAGAACTGTTGAGGCGCCATGGTATGCCGGTGCAAAGGGGCAAGGTGGCCTCGACACCGGAAGAGGCGCGCGCCATTGCGCAGGACTTGCAGGCACAGGAGGTGGTTCTCAAGGCTCAGGTTCATGCGGGTGGACGGGGAAAAGCTGGGGGGATACGGTTGGTTCACACGCTGGAAGAGGCGGAAACGACCGCTCGCCAGATGTTGGGTATGCGACTGATGACACCGCAAACCGGAGCAAACGGAAAAATCGTCCGTCGGCTGCTGGTTGCCGAGGCAGCGAAAATCGCACGCGAACTCTACGTCGGCATTGTCCTGGAGCGCGCCAACAATCGTTTGGTGATGATGGCCAGCACAGAAGGCGGAGTGGAAATCGAAAAGACGGCAGCGGTATCGCCGGAAAAGATCATCAAGGAGCCGATCGACAGGGTGTTGGGATTGCAGCCTTATCAAGCCCGGCGTCTGGCTTATGCGCTCGGGTTTTCCGGTGACAGGCATCGCGAGGCGACCGCATTTTTGCTCAATCTTTATACAGCATTCATGCAAAACGATTGTTCACTGGCCGAGATCAATCCACTGGTGGTAACCCCGGAGGGGGGGGTGCTTGTTCTCGACGCCAAGATCAATTTGGACGATCATGCGCTGTTTCGCCACCGCGATCTGGCCGAACTGCGCGATTTTTCCGAAGAAGATCCGCTGGAGGTCGAAGCGTCGCAGCACCATCTGAATTACATCAAACTCGACGGCAGTGTGGGTTGCATGGTCAACGGTGCCGGTCTGGCAATGGCGACCATGGATATCATCAAATTGGCGGGTGCTGAGCCGGCCAATTTTCTCGATGTCGGCGGCGGTGCTTCGGCCGAAACTGTCGAAAAAGGATTCCGCATCATCCTTGCCGATGCGACTGTCAAGGCCATTCTGGTGAATATCTTTGGCGGGATTGTCCGCTGTGACCGCATTGCCAGGGGGATCATCGAGGCTTCCAAATCGATCCGGATCGCTGTTCCAGTGGTTGTTCGGTTGGCAGGGACAAATTCTGCGGAAGCAACTTCGCTTTTGGCCGAATCGGGACTCGATCTGTTGGTCGCCCGCGATTTGAGAGAAGCGGCGGAAAAAGTGGTCGCCGCACTCGATAGGAAAAAATGAAGGTTCGATCGAAAAGGAGCAATTGTGAGCATCTTGATCGATGAATCTACGAGGGCAATCGTACAGGGAATAACTGGCGGCGAGGGGAGCTTTCACGCACGTCAGATGATGGAATATGGCACTCAGATCGTCGCCGGGGTAACCCCGGGGAGGGGTGGAAAGCGTTTTGACGACCGCGTGCCGATCTATGATACCGTTGCCGAAGCGGTCCGCGATCAGCGAGCGAATGCCTCGGTTATCTTTGTGCCGGCGGCTTTTGCTGCGGATGCGATATTGGAGGCCGTGGATGCAAATTTGGCATTGGTGGTTTGTATCACAGAGGGCATCCCCATTCGGGATATGTTGATGGTTTACGAAGCCCTGCATCGATCAACCACCCGCCTGGTCGGACCAAATTGTCCGGGCATCATTTCACCCGGCAGAGCCAAACTCGGCATCATGCCTGGATCGATCCACAAGCCTGGCGTGGTGGGCGTTGTTTCGCGCAGCGGCACCTTGACCTATGAGGCGGTGAATCAGCTGACCGAGCTCGGCATTGGTCAAAGCACCGGCATCGGCATCGGCGGGGATGCGATCATCGGCACTTCATTTACCGACGCTCTGCAGCTCTTTGAACGCGATCCCGATACCCGGGCAGTTGTGCTGATTGGTGAGATCGGTGGGACGGCAGAGGAAGAAGCGGCTGCATTCATCCGCACGCAGATGCACAAGCCGGTTGTTGCATTCATTGCCGGGCGCACCGCGCCTGTGGGTCGGCGTATGGGGCACGCCGGCGCCATTATCGACGGCGGCAAAGGCACCGCAGAAGAAAAAATCGCAGCTCTGAAAGCTGCGGGTGCCGTGATCGCCGAAAGTCCGGCTGACATTGGCCAGAACGTCAAGTCGGTTCTTGGCTTATGATGGAGGAAGTGCGATGCTCCAAAGGCTGACGCTTGCAGAGTTGCTGAAACACGGACGCTTCGATACGGTTGTCGATGTCGATGAACTTTTGGCTCTTTGGCCGGAGGAGAGAACCGCTGTGCAAGCGGTACTGCACCTGAGCCGCGATTATTTTGATAAATGGAAATCCATATTGGTCGATGCGCACAATCGTCGCGGCGAAGTGGTTCTGATTGTGCAAAAACCGGATGACCGCATTTTGCTGCACACCAAGCCATTCTATCCCGCCGGTGTTTTTCGCCTGCCCACCGGCGGATTAAAACCGGAAGAGTCGATCAACGATGGACTTGTGCGAGAGTTGTATGAAGAGACTGGACTTGCGCACCGCGAGGGTTGGCTGATCGACATGGTTTTTTATGATTTTACCAACAACGGCATTCATCTGCCCTTTGTCTCCTATCTCTTCCAGTTGCCCGGCATTGTGCGTGAACCCGTCGTGCAAGATGTTGATGAAGAGATCAGCGGTTTTCGTTGGGTGGCTGCAAAGGAATTGCAAGCTACCGGCGATGAATTGGCAGCCTTGCCAGAACCCTGGCGGGAATGGGGGAGAATGCGGGCGATCCCGCACTGGGCTGCGGCAGAGAGATTGTTCTCGGGCGAATCAGAGATTGCCAAACGCTTCGGAACAAAGGGCGCCACGAAATCGTAAAAGATCTGCAACAATGTTGTTGGATACTATTTTGGGAGATCGACCATGAAAAACCATGTGTTGGCCCTTTTAACGGGCTTTATCGGCCTGGCAATCATTTTAGCCGGCTGCAATCGAGGTCAGGTGAGTGTCGACGAAACCTATGCGGCGATGCGGCCTCTCAAACAGCTGGAGCTGCCCGACCAGGTCACCGATAATTTGGTGATCATCGTCTCCAATGTCGCTGATCAGAGCAGCAGCTATAAAAACTATATCGAACTGGAAATCAACGATCGCAAGGTGAGGCCGAATTGGGATGTTTCCAATATCGAAAACACCTATACCTACCGTTTAAGACTGCGGCCAGGTTATTATAAAGTCAAGGCCCATTACTATGCGTATATCGGTTGGGGCGAAGATCGCTATCCCATTGAAACAGAGGATCTGGTTCAGGTAACTTCGCTGCAGCGAACGGTGTTGACCTGCAACATCGTCAAACGTCCGAACGGCGAACCGGTCGACAAAAAAATATATTTCAAAACACAGAATGAGCCTTTTGACACCAGCCTGATTGGGCCTTCTGTTGCACAACCTGTGGCAACCGAACCGGCTGCAAAGCCTGCTGATGCACCAATTGTCGTGCAGGCCCCCCCTGCTGTCGTTCCCAGTGTGCAGACGGTTGCTGAGACCATTGCCTTGCAGATCAATACGGTGCCTGAGCATTGTCAGGTCATCGTCGATGATCAGGTGGTCGGTCAATCCCCGCTTAAAATTGCCGTACAGAGAAACAGCGACCATGTTCTGCAGGCTGCAGCCGCCGGCTATCGCACGGGTTTCAAAGTGATCGATCGAGCTGCGTTCACTGGAAAAGATCAGCTGATCGTCATTCTCGAGTTGGAACGCGAAAAAGAATAAATCAAGCGAGCGCCCGTCAACCTTGCGAATCACCTGAGCAATCCTTCCGGATGGCGTAAACGTTGCGGTGTGTTTTGCACAGCGGGGGTTGCCGCTTGGCATGCAAATAACCCCGACCGTTTGTGGTCCTGATCCCCAGTCGAATGGCGTATGCACAATCCCAGCCGATCCGTGTGCAGCAATCAAGAAGATTTACACCCTGATTTGATGACCCTTTTGCAGCGCCATCGACAGCACCCTTTCCGCAAACCGATCTCTTCTCATACTCATGACGCATTTGCCCGATTTTTCTTCGAGCACAAAGGCGATCGGCGATCTTTCATTCTCGATTCAGGTTGCGGTGTGGGTTGGAGCACCCGGAACCTGGCAGCACTTTATCCTGATCATCTGGTGCTCGGCATCGACAAATCAGCGGTTCGTTTGGACAAAGCTGTCAAGAACACTCAGCCTGCAGAGACGAATGTGCTGTTTATCCGCGCAGATTTGGTCGATTTTTGGCGCTTGTTGCTCCTCCATGGCGTGTCGATTTCTAGGCATTATCTGCTCTATCCCAACCCATGGCCGAAAAAGAAAGATGTCATGAAGCGTTTTCACGCGCATCCGGTGTTCTTCGAGCTGTTGCAGATCAGCCCCCATCTCGAACTGCGCAGCAACTGGGAACTCTATGCACGCGAGTTTGCCTGGGCGGTCAATTTCGCCACTGGCCGTCAATTTCAGGTCGAGACCTTTCGACCACAGGAACCCATTTCGCCGTTTGAAAAAAAGTATTGCCGCAGCGGTCAAGCCCTTTATCGGCTGGCGATTGACTTGACCTAATTGGCGGCATGTCCGCCTCATGAAAGGAGACCTCGATGAAGAGCGACAAATCAGCGCGGATCACAAGGCGACATTTTATCAAACAAACCGCCGCGGGCGTGGGTGCCGCCTGTTTGCTGCCCGGGGCTTTTTCCCATGTACAGGAAGAGGAAAAAAAGATATTGACCCGCGTCCTGGGTCGAACCGGTTTGTGTTTACCGATTGTCAGCATGGGGGTGATGAACGCCGACATACCCGCAGTGATCGCCGAGTCGGTCAAAATCGGGGTGCGCCATTTCGATACGGCCTGGTACTACCAGGGCGGCAACAACGAGCGCATGGTGGGAACCGTTTTGCAGAATCTGGGGGTGCGCAACGAGATCGTCATTGCCACCAAAATCGGGCCGCCGGCAAGCCGCGAACGAGGCTTGGCGCCGAACGCGAAGGAAATCTTCCTCTCCCATTTTCAGCAGAGCCTCGAGCGACTGCAAACCGATTGGGTGGATATCCTTTATCTGCACGGTGTCGAACACCCGGCTTTGGTCACTGCCGAGCCACTGTTGGAAGCTCTTGCGCAATTGCGCAAAGAAAAAAAAGTGCATTTCATCGGTATTTCCACCCACAGAAACCAGACTCAGATATTGCAGAGCATGTGTCAGAGCGGTTTTTACGATGTGGCCTTGGTTGCGTATAATTTTCTCATGGCCGATGACACGGAATTGCTGCGAGCCATGGAGACCGCCCATGCAAAAAACATCGGCTTGGTGGCGATGAAAACTCAGGCCGGCGGCGATTGGTGGCGAAAAGATTTTCAGGATACAACCCACATTGAAAAGACCATCAATCAGACGGCGATGCTCAAATGGGCTCTGCGGCACGAATTCTTCGCCACCGCCATACCGGGATACACCAATTTGGACCACATGCGGGAGGATTTCTCGGTCGCCTATGGCATTGATTATACCGAGACAGAGAGGGAATTTTTGCTGAGTGCGGACACTCGGGTCGGCTTGAATTATTGTCGGCAATGCCGAGGATGTGAATCGACCTGTCCGCTCGGCATGGATTGTTCAACTTTGATGCGGGCTTACATGTATGCGTTTCAATATCACAACCGCGATTTGGCGCGGACAATCCTGTTGGACCAGGTCGGAAAACCCGCTTTGGAACGCTGCAGTCAATGCCGGGAATGTACAGTCAGATGCCATTATGCTTTACATGCATCTGAGAAAATCGCTGCGCTGAAAGAAGCAGACTTTTTAATGGTTTGATGAGGGGAATGCGATGCGCGGAATTTCGATTCTTTGCCTGTTGTGCGGCTTTGGAATGGTGCAGGCCGAAATGGTCAAAGTCAATTTGCTGCAGCGGATTCATCTGGTTCCGGCACCGCAAGAAGTGCAGGAAAGCGGCGCTCCCTTTCCTTTTCCTGTGCGCATCGCGATTCCGGCAGGGTCGGTGCAGGGCGAAAAATCGCACAAAGGGTTGCGCCAGCTGGTCGAATTGCTGGCGGCGATGCCGGGAGTCGAGGTTGCGATCGGCGGCAGAGCGGATTTCACCATCAGCTTGGTGCACGATTCGACTGTTGTGCATCCCGAGGGGTATTCGCTGCAGATGACTGAATCCGGTGCCGAAATACGCTCTCGAACCAGCGCAGGGAGCTTCTATGGCCTGCAGACGCTATATCAGATCATGGCCTTTGGCTATTACGGCACAGAATTCCTTTATGGATGGGAAGAGCCGGATCCGGCTGACCACGGCGAAGGCCGCTGTTTACCAGCCCTGATCATTCGCGATTATCCTCGTTATGCGGTCCGCTCCTTGATGCTGGACCTGGGGCGATCGGTTTTCAGCAAAACCTATCTTCAACGCATTATCCGCATCATGGCGCAGCTTAAATTGAACACCCTCCATTTGCATTTGTATGACGACGAGATCGGCGGATATCGCTTCGAAACTCTGCCTTTGGGGAGCGAAAATCCATTTGCGTTGTGCAAGCCTGACTTGCTGGAGTTGGTCGCCTATGCGCGAGAATACCATGTCTCCATTTTGCCGGAGGTGGAATCGTGGGGACACGTAAAAAGTGTGATCTATCACTATCCCAAACTATACGGCGGACCGGGGATGTGGGGCGGAGTTTCTTTTGCGATTGGAGAAAAGACCTTTGCACTGCTGGAAAAGATCTATAGCGAAATCGCCGATTGCCTGCCTGACACCGCGGCGATCCATGTGGGTTTGGATGAGGCAAAATGGGCAGTGACGGCCGGCGAAGAAGACAAAGGATATACCCCGGAGAAACTGGTGGGGATTATCGCTGAACTGGTGCAAAAGGTCGGCCGCGCGCGCGGCAAGCACCTGACTGTGCACATGTGGGCGGATCACGATGGTCGGCCGATCCCCGATAATGTCGGACAAGAGCTGGTGCTGCAGCCATGGATGTATCGGCGCTCGGATGAGGACAAAATCGCGCAGTCCCTGGCGCAATACGGGGGAAAAGGCAAGCGGCCGCTGATGCTGGGCGCCGGCATTACCAGCGCCTGCAGCCGCGGGGATTTTGCCGCTACCCGTATCTGGTGTCAGATGGGTGATCCCTATCCCAATGTGCTCGGAGCAACCATCTGCATCTGGGGAACCAACAACCTCAGCGATCGTCTGATTTCGCTCTATGCCGGTTCAGACTATCTCTGGTCGCCGTTGAAACCGCAGCCGGCGGATGAGGATCGCTACTGGGAAGAATTGCGCCATCGCTACGAACGGCAAATGCGCAACTGGCAGCGCATTTTTACCGATGCCACAGCGGAAGCGCTCGATCGCGACCGGGGCGCTGAAGCCTTTCTCGGCCGCTGGATGACGCCGCCCTTTGCCGGCATGGCCGTGGCCCCGACACTGGAATATCAGCCAGGCGTTGAATAAAAAGACAGAATGCTGTTGCTCCGGCAATTCAGCGATCGCCGCCTGACAATTGCTCGGCGTTTTCTCCGCGCTTTAGACCATCAGCAACTGACTGCAGGCCTGGTTGGTGTCGCAAAGGTTCCCGCCCGCTGAACAGCTGTGGGAACCGTACTCGCAAACCATCTGCAATGTCCGGTTGTACGGCCCCCTATGAACATCCCCTTGTATGACGTGCCAACTGCTCGTTATGAATCTCTGTTGTTCGATCTTGGCCCATCCTCATTCTCGAGGGAACAAGATCGATCTCAGCCGAGCGAACCGAACACTTTTTTCAGGATTTCCGTGACCCGGGCGGCAGGATCCTCGCGTATCTTTAGCTCCTCCTGGGCGATGAGGAAAAACAGCCCATCCAGCGCTTTTTGGGTGACATACTCTTCCAAATTGGGATTGACTGCCGTGCCTCCCGAGAAGAGAGTGATCGTGTTATAGGCCGATGCGATGGGGGTCCAGTACCTGGTTACGTCAGTGGTCTTGACGGCATTGGTGACCACCGGGGTAAATTCAGCGACCAGCTGGGTTTGGGTTTTGGCTTTGAGATACTCGGTGGCGGCGTTGTTCGGGCCCTGCAGAATGGCTTTGGCGTCGCTAAAAGACATGCTCAAGATCGCATCTTTGAAGATCGGCACTGCTTTTTTGCTGGCCTCTTCAGCAGCCCGGTTGAGGGACTTTTCGAAATCCGCTACCAGGTTGTCGAGACCGGCGTCCAGCAAGGCATCTTTCACCTTGACTGCCTCCGCTGGGAAGGGGATGCGGATAGCGGAATTCAGGTTGAATCCATCGATTTTAGACGCAAGCGTTGCAGAGTTGGTGGCGCCGACGGTGAGCGCTTCTTTTAATCCGCTGACGATTTCTTCCGTGGTCAGGCCGCCGCCTGTTGCCATGGTGGAAGCCAGATCCGGCATCACAGCGGCGAATTCAGCGCAACCGCTCAGCGCGATGCACACAGCTGCAATCGACATCAAAATCCATTTTCTCATTTTCCATTCCTTTCTGTCTGGGGTGTCGTTACCAATCGCCACTTTTAATGCGTTGGGTGGTGCTGCAGACAAGATCCGAAAAATTGACCCTGATCAACCCGGATTCAGTGGGAAGCACTGGATCTCACAGAAAATCAATCTGCTGGCAATACACAAACGATGAAAAATGCCCTTTTCGCACCCACATAAAGAATAAGCGATTGAGTGTTTTTTAATTCGGTTGACACTGAATCGAGAATCAAGAGACCTCTGTTGCAAGTGGCATTATTCCATTCGATTTGCATTTCAAAAAGAGTGGCGAAAGCCCTCCATCTCGCCTTTTATCCATTCTTGTGCTACGATTCGGCCCTTTTTGACGGTCACCACACCGAAACGGCTTTGCCACGCAATGGTGATGTTGCCGTCGCGAAACGGTTCCATCTGCGGGCTCAGGTCCAGATATGAACTGAGGATATAGTCGATTTCGTCTTGGCGGTAAACCTTGAGCACAACAGCCCAGTCCGCATGGGGCGAGGCTACTTTTTTTTCAACTTTTAGCACCAGCGGCTCGCCGCGATGGGGCTCATAGACGCCGATGAATTCGCTGCGCAGGTTTTCGCCCCGGCGGCGGGTGATCAGAGCGGGCTTTTCCCGGCCCTGCATGCTTTTGAGACGTTCCCCGGGCGCCTGGGATTTGATGATTTCGCAATCGGATTGTCCGGGAAAATAACCGGCGAGGCGGGCTCCATCGGACCAACACCATTCTGCCTCCCAGTTTTCACAAGTTGTTCCGGATTCGCAATCGCGCAGATAAGCATAGGCATAATCATGGCCTTCCAACTTGATTGTCGGCTGTTGCTGCACGCTCTGCACGTCGAGCGTTTCGCTTTCACCGTGCAAAGCCCAATCGTGCACCGAACCGCCCTGGGCGCGGAAAATGTCCACCGCATAAACGCGGCCATCCGGGGCGTCGACCAGGGCGATTTGGCGGAAATAGGGCTCGCAGATGTGTCGATAGGCCTCCCACGCCTCGGCTTCGCAGGCGGAGAATCTATCCCCATGGTGGAGCCAGTTGGCGACTGAATAGGGCGCATATTGGGTTCTGGTGTCGACTGTCAGGGTATTGTGGGACAAAGTGGTGACGTACCAGCGCATGCGCAGGTCGGTGCTGAAAGAAGGATAACCGAAATCGGAGAGCATCTCGCGGCCATCTGCATAGAGAATGGTGCTCAGCGCCGAGTAATGGGTGTGCGGCGTGGTGTATTTGGGATGATGCATGGCAAAAACCAACTGTTTTGGTCCGGTTCCGCGGCGCAGCATGAACAATCCCATACCTGGGAAATTGGCGCTGCTGTCTGGTATACCCGAATGTGATGCCAGACCGCGAAGTTCGTCATCGATTCGCGGATTGCGGTTGAAAAGGGAATACAGCGTTCCGGATTCGGCCAATTTGCCCTGAGCGGCTTGATTTGCTTTTTGCAGCCAGCGCCGGTCGCCGGTCCAATTGTAGAGCGCTTCCAGGGGAGTGGGATCCGGCCGGGTGCCTGTCTGTGAATCGTTTAACGACGGCAGAGTGCCGTCCGGCAGGCGCATGTCCAGCATGGCGGAAAAAATGGCAGGAAACTGTTTGCATCCGCGCAAGTCGAGATTGTCGAAGCGGTCGATGCTCTGAAAGCTCGGCGGGTCGGAATATCCCTGCAGGATCTCCACGATTTCCGGCAACGGTCGCACCGCCATGAGGTGATAAGAGGCTGCGCGCTCGAGCCAAAACCCGTCGTTGGAAAAGAGCTCGAGAAGAAAAGCTTCGAAGCCTTCCTCCGGATCGAGCACCCAGGCAATGGCATCGTGAGCCTGCAAAGTGCGGCCCAGCATCGCCACGCCGGCATAGCGGAAGGGGATATCGTTGGTGATGCCTTGCGTCGGTTTTACTGCAGTGAGAAACTCGAGACCGGTGCGAAAAAGCTGCTTTTCGATGAACGCCTTGTTTTTGTCGTCGATAGCACCGCTGTGGAAAATGGCGTCATAGGTGGCTGCACAGTCCTGCAAAGTGTAAGCGTCTGTATAGTGCCACATGCGCAATTTCCCCGCCCAACCAAAGGGGTAGCGCTCCAGCCGAAAATTGTCGTGGATACCAAAGCTCGGATAGACTTCAGCGAACCGCTGCAAGAGCACCACGGCTTTTTCGGCATAGATGCTTTTACCGGTCACCGCATAAGCCAACCCGAGGTTTTTAATCCATTGGTAGGCTTGTTGTTCTTTGTGATAATAGATCAACTGGCGAATCGGAAAGCGTTTGCCGGTGGAATCGCAATAGACTAAATGGGGCCGAATTAGGCCCTGCGGATCAAAGACGTTGAGCGTGTCGTTGCTCGGATAGCGTGCTTGCGAAACGATAGTTCCACAGTAATTGCAGCGCAATTGATCGGGTTGCTGTTTGTCCCAACTCCAGGTGTAATCCTGCCAGTGGTGATTGCAGTTTGGGCAATCGCATTGACTGATCGGGGTGTCTTCGGAGAACCATGCGCGCAGTTCATCATCGGTCATGGCGGCCGCCTCATTGGCAGATGCCTGGATGGCAACGAACAGCTCTTTGGCCCAGCTGTGGCCGGCGATATTGGCCTTGGCGGTTTGGATGCGTTGTGTTGTGAAATAAAAAGGGTGGGGTGCCCCGTTTTGTGGGTAGAGCGGCGTGGCAAGGCAAATCGCAATAAAACAGATTGATTTGATTTTGCTCATGGATTTTTCCTCAATTGATACGGCAGGATTGAGCTTATAGAGGCTTGCTTTATAGTAGGAAAAAATAGTTCGGGAAACAACTGCTTTTTGCCGGCGATCGGCTCATAATTTAGGGAATACTTTGCACTCCCTTGCCGTATATATATAAGAATGATTGTTCTCAGGCAGGCTGCTTGCAGCCCTATTCAATTTCCGAGGTTGAAATGGAATTCAGACGTATGACACTCAATTGGTTGGGAGAGGACATTGCCTATTTGCGAATCGACAGGCGACGGTCGCTGGTACCCCTGGTGATTGGCCTGGTGTTCTTCGCTTTTTGGTATGGGTCGATATTGTCTTCTTTCGATTTGACGACTGGTCCAACGATCTGGCAATCGATTTGGCAAGTGTTGAAGGAAGGGCCGCCGATCATCATCTTGCTGCTCGCCCCGCTCATCCCGATTGTGGCGATGGCTCGCCAGACTTTTGTCGGCAGTCGCTTGATCTTTAACAAAAAAGTGCGCGCGGTTTTTCAAAACAAACATCGTTTGCTGGAGTTTGATGATGTGCAGGCGGTTCTTATCCAGTTGCACCCTCAAAAAACCGCGCGTGTTGGTGCTGATCTGCTGTTGCAGAGCAAAACAGGAAAGCCAATTTTGCTCGCTCGTTGCGACAGCTACGAGTCTTGTGCCGCTTTGGCACAAGAAATCGCCGTCATCGTTCATGCAGAAGTGAAAACCCAACAACTCCAGGGATGACCGTGTACTTGGCCAATTCCTGGGTCTATTCAACGCATCAAGAAGGAGGTCTCCATGAGCATTGCCAAGATCAGTGAAATCATTTCTTCTTCACCCAAGAGTTTTCAGGATGCCATTGAAAAAGGTATCGTGCGGGCCAACAAGACGCTGGAAAATGTCTCTGGCGCCTGGATCAAGGATATGAAGGTCGTGGTGGAAAAGGGCAAGATCGTCGAATACCGCGTGATCATGAAGATAACGTTTGTGCTGAAGGATTAGGGTCAGAGTCAAGCGAAATCAGGTCAGTGGAGGGGAAAGAGTACAAATAGCCCGGCCGACCATGCCCGGTAATCCTATCGCAGATGCCGTTGAGGCGATCTTCGATCGGGGGCATGGTCGGCCGGTTGCTTTTCCTGTCGATGGCGGAAGCGGATGCGCCGGAATTTTCCTATTCTGCCGGCCTGTGGTAGACCGCATCGGGGTAGAGTCGCTCGGTCAGAGAAAAAGCGGCAAAAGTCGAACGCTGAAAATCATCAAAGGGGGTAACGGCCAGATAGTCAAGGATCTCCCTTGCCAATTGTCCTGCCGCATTTGCCTTTTCCGGCGATTGCGATGCCGTTGCTCTTTCGAAAAAGAGCAGGTGAAATGGCAGTCCACCGATTTTGGCGCCCCAATTGCCGATATACGTGCTGAAATTGCGATCGATGTTCTGAATGACCCAATCCACATAAACGCCTAACAGGGCTTGTGCCCGTTCGCGGCGTTCTCCTTGCAGATGCGGCCATCCGGCAGTCAAGGCTTCGAGAGTGTAAAAGATCACCGTCGGTGCACCTTGCTTGTCAAAGCTCGGTGTGGTGGCCGTGTTGTAGTCGAACTCAAAGAGCCAATCCACTGCCTCATTGCCGATATCCAGATAACTCTGCTCGCCGGTTTGCTCGAACATCAGATAGGCCAGAGATGCGAACAGGCTGGTCGAGCACCACCACTCCTCATCGCTGTCGTCCCAAATACCGTCGGTGATGCCGCCAGATTCCCGCACATAATTTTGTAGGACCTGCGCGGCATAGCTTTTGACCGATTCGAGGTACGTTCGACGAGTGTTTTCGTCTTTGCAGCGCATCGCGGTGGCGAGCACGCCCATGGCTATGCAGCTCGCATCGGCGACAAACCATTGGCCGCTGGGTTCGCCGGGCTGACGAAAATATCCCATAAAATAGGCGCCGGGCACAGTCATGCCGGACTGCTTGATGACCATCGAGTCTGCCCATGCGAGGCAGGGAGCAAAATATTTGCTGTTCCCGGTCTTTTCATACGCCACCGCCAGGGCGCGCACTGCGTAGGATGCGCGGTAGTTTTCCCTGTCCCACGCGGGGTAGAGGTCGACAAAATGGTCGCAAAGGCGATAAAATAGCAGCGAATCTTGCTCGGTCTTTTGCTGCTGCGGACGCATCTCCGGCTGATTGACTTTTTGCGTCAACAAAACGAGCAAAAGAAGAAGAACCAGCAGCATGACGATAGCGATAAAACGAAATTGTTTCATGCGCGCCTCCGATTGTAGAGATGATTGGCGATTTCGATTTGGTGCGATCACACCCTAAAGTATTCTTTTGCCGGCTGGAAAACAAATCTTTTATTGCTATCGGATCTGGATAGAGCAACCCATTCGCTGAACTTGCAATGCAAAATCAGCGGCATCGCTTTCGGACTGGTCGCTGCGGCAGAGCGGCTCCAGCAATACCAATTTGGTGAAATTTAGAGATTTTATTTGCAAAACGCATCGATTTTGGCTATATAAAAGTATGGGCATGATAAAATTCAACCTGACGAAAAGTTGCAGACTTGCCCAATAGGTAATCTTTGGCAGGAGAAAGCATCAGCATCCCGATCGCTGTCATAAGGTGTTGTCATGAAAAAGTCAATTCAGTTTCTGGTTGCACTCCTGATCATCATGGGAGGTGCATTTCAATATGCGGCAAACGCCCAAATGCTTGCCGATATCCGCAGCGATTGTGCAACCGATTTCGCTTTATATCACCCCTATGGCGCAGAATTCACGCCGCAAGTTCCATTGTCAAGCGTACCAGCCGATTTTTCCAATGTGACCAATTTTCAAGATTTTGCATGGCGGTTCACGGCAAAAGATTCGAGCCTGCTGTTGCAGAATCACTTTACCGTAAAAAAGAGCCCCTATCGCCAGCTTTTCGATGTGTACAACCATTGCACCTGGAACGGGACGCCGATCTTTGTCACCACTGATGCAGTCCTCCATACCTATCATGTTCTTTTCGATCGCCTGCTCGCCGAGATTGAAACCCAGCATCTGTTCGATCGTTTGAGCGGGTTGACCGAAAAGCTTCTTGTCGAGAGCGCGTCGCAGTTGGCGACCACAGATCAAATTCTGGCCAGGGAAGCTGTTTACAGCAACACCGCATTTTTAAGCGTTGCCCTCAAGCTGCTCTATGGGCCAGATACGGATGTTCCCGATACCGTTTCCACGCTTGTCGACAGGGAAATCGATCTGATTGAAGGGCATGCGGGTTTTGATTATTCACCGATACTGGGCGATTTTTCGCAAATGGATTACAGCCAGTTCAAGGTGCGAGGGCACTATACCGGCGGCGACACCCTGCAGGCTTTTTTTAAAACCATGATGTGGTATGGGTGGACGATTTTCACCATGGAACCCGAGCTGTTTGGTCCGCTGTCCTCACGCCACACGCTGCAGGCGCTGTTGCTGGTGCAGATGCTCCTGCAGCTGGAAAACGACTGCCGACCGCTCTTGCACCAGTATGAGGTGATCTACCAGCCGACGGCATTCTTTAGCGGAAAAACCGATGATCCCGGTGTGGTTGAGTATCGGACGATTGCTGAACAAATCTATGGCAAAGCATTCAGTTCCCTATCGCCGGACAGCCTGGCCGATCCAGTGTTGCTCGATGCTTTTATTGCAGAAGTGCAAAAATTGCACGGGCCGAAAATCCCCAACTGGATTTATGGCACCTACGTTAAGTACAAAGGCTTTCGGTTCATGGGGCAACGCTTTATACCCGATTCCTATCTGTTCGCGCATCTGGTTTATCCTGATGTCGGCACGGCCGCGCAGCAGCGATGGATGCCCAAAGCGCTTGACGTCATGGCGATTCTGGGCTCAGAGCCCGCCTATGTGCTCCTCGATTCGCTCTATCAGGAGACTGCCTATGAGGGCTATGGCCAAAAGATCGCTGAATTCAACCGCGAATTCAAGGAGTTACCGGCGGAAACCTGGGCGCAAAATCTCTATTAGAACTGGCTCTATTGTCTGCAGCCTTTGCTGTATGACAAGGGAAACGGTTACCCCTATTTTATGCAAACCCGGGCATGGGCGAACAAAGAACTGATGACCGCTTTGGCTTCCTGGGCGGAGCTGCGGCACGACACCATCCTGTACGGCAAGCAGAGCACGACTCCCTGTGGCATTCCTCCGGACCCGCCCAAAAGCTATGTCGAGCCAAATCCCCACCTCTATGCCAGATTGGCGAGTCTGGTCGATTACACGAAAACGGGTCTGGAGAATTTTGACCTGCTGATCGACGGATTTGGCGACAAACTCGATTTGTTCGAAGCTTTGCTTCTCTTTTTGCGGGATGTTTCGATTAAAGAGCTCGAGAATGCACCCCTGACGACCGAAGAATACGAGAATATTTTTTGTTTCGGCAAAGCCATGCAGGATCTGGTGTCCGAATATCCGGATCCGCAGAATCCCTGGCGCAGCAACACCGATGACATGGCGGTGGTCGCCGATGTGCACACCGATTCGAATACCGATCGCTGTCTCGAAGAGGGAGTGGGTTATCCTTTGGAAATATTTGTCATCGTGAACGAAGGTGGAAATACGCGCCTAACCCGGGGTGCGGTGTTTGCCTATTACGAATTTGTCCAACCTGTTGCCGATCGTTTGAACGACGAAGAGTGGCGGGAGATGCTGAACAATCAACGCGCCCCGGCCATGCCGAAATGGTGCGACAGTTTGATGGATTTGCAGAGTCCGCAGCCGGAATATTACACTGATATGCCCGATTACCTGTACCATAAGCAATTTACCACAGTTGCAAAACAAGGATCGAGTGCATCTTTGCCTGCAATTGCGCTGGCGAATTATCCGAATCCCTTTAATTCATCGACCTTGCTTTGTTATGATTTGCAGGAACCCGCCAGAGTCACCCTGAAGATCTATAACCTGCGAGGGCAGGAAATCTGCTGTTTGGTTGACGCCTGGCAATCGTCCGGCAGCCATTCTTACAGGTGGAACGGCCAAAATCAGCATGGCGTGCCGGTGAGTTCGGGAGTCTATGTCTATTGTCTCTGGATAAACCAGTCGTTGACAAAGCAAAAAATGTTGTTGATCAGATAGCATCGCGGCGGCTGCGCGCGCCTCCTCGGCCGCAAGAGCAGCGGCCTGCGGGGTCGCGCTCCGCTGATCTGATGATCAGCGATGGGGCGGTTTTTTTATTTCGTTTTCCTCGTTACAAGGAAGCCTGATGTAAGTCGAATGAGACATCAACCAAAGGAGAACTCGAAATGCGGCCAAATTACCTGGTGATCCTGGTAGGTTTGTTGTGGTTTATGGTTTGTCCGGTATGGGCACAGCTCGGAGATGACACGCCGGCGCATGATGCGCGGATCGAAAAGATTTTGCAGGCGAAAGAAATCGGTTTTACCATCGACAAGGACGGGGATTTCAAGGTTGTTGTTGATGTGGGAAACGGCAGAACGCAGCTGGCTTTCATCTTTTCCAGCACCATGGAGTATGGGAATATGGAAATACGAGAGATCTGGGCTTATGCCTATCGCTCTGAGAACAACCAGTTTCCCGTTGATGTTGCCAATTTGCTGTTGGAAGATACTTTTCCCAAAAAGCTCGGCGCATGGGCCAAGAAGGACAACATGGCTCTTTATATGGTGCGGATTTCGGCCAACGCCAATGAACAATCTCTTCTCAGCGCTGTGCAGTTTGCCGCAGAAGCAGCCGATGAAATGGAAGAGAAATTGACCGGCGCCAAGGACGAATTCTAGTTTTCTGGCAAGCAAACTGCCCGCAGTGGGTATCGATCTGCGGGCTGGGGCAAATGGTTGGCGGCAGTGTAAAGCTGCAGCATGCGGATTTTTTCTCAGGTTTCTATAAACGACCTCGAATACTTTTTGCGCAAAGCGATTTTGATCAGCTCGTTGCTGACCAGCGGAATCGCGCCCAGCAGGACAACATGGATCCAGCCCTGCAGATCGAGCATCTGCAATTTAAACGCAGCCTGCATAGCTGGAATGCCGATGATGACCAATTGCAGCAGCAATCCCAGGATGATCGCACCGATCAGATATCTGTTGGAAACCAGTCCGATTTGAAAGATCGATTTGCTGTGGTGGCGAAACGCCATCGAATACCAGAGCTGCGATGATATGATGGTCATGAAGGCCATGGTCCTGGCATAATCGAGAATGGTGTCCGGCACGTTGCGGTCCAGTGGACTGTACCCATGTTCATAGAACCCATACCAGAAAGCGAAGAGGGTCAGCAAACCGATCAACACGCCGCCGGCGATGACGTGCAAACCGGCGCCGTGGGCAAAAAAGCTCTCTTTGGGCGAACGGGGTTTTTCGTTCATCACATCCGGATCGCCCGGGTCCATGCCGAGGGCTACCGCCGGCAATGAATCGGTGAGGAGATTGATCCACAAGAGCTGAGTGGCCAGCAACGGGGCAGGCATTCCGGCCAGAATGGCAAAAAACATGGCCACGACTTCGCCCAGATTGCTGGTCAGCAGAAAGATGACGGATTTTTTGATGTTGTTGTAGATATTTCTGCCCTGTTCGATCGCCGAGATAATCGTCGCAAAATTGTCATCAGTCAGGATCATGTCGGAAGCGCTTTTTGCGGCATCGGTTCCGGTGATGCCCATCGCCACCCCGATGTCGGCGCTGGTGAGCGAAGGCGCATCGTTTACGCCGTCACCGGTCATCGAAACGATGTGGCCTTTGGCTTTGAGCGCGCGGACAATCTTGACCTTGTGCAGCGGCGAAACACGCGCGAAAATCCGCAAGGTATCGATCCTGTCGGCAAATTCCTCATCTGTATAGCCATCGATTTCCTGCCCGGTAATCGCCTGATCTTTGCTCCTGGCGATGTTCAGATCATTTGCAATCGCAGCAGCGGTATTTTTGTGATCGCCGGTGATCATGATGGTGGTGATTCCCGCTCTTTTCGCTTTCTGAATCGACAGCTTGACCTCATCTCTTGGCGGATCGATCATGCCCACCATGCCGATGAAAATCAAATCCTTTTCCATTTCTTCCGGTTTGATTGCCGCTTTCACGGGTTTGTAAGCCGCCGCCAACACGCGCAACGCCTGATCTGACATTCGATCGGTCGCCGCAAGAATAAGGTTTTTGTGCTCTGCGGTGATCGGCACAACCTTATTCCCGATCAGAACACGGGTTGCAATCGTCAACAAATTATCGATGGCGCCTTTGGTATAGACGGTCAGTTTTCCGTCTTCGGCAGAGAGCGTGGACATCAATTTGCGGTCAGAATCGAAAGAAAACTCGCCGATGCGTTCGTTCGCTGCTGCCAGGTGCTGGCGGTCGATGCCGAGATCATCGGCAAAGATCAACAATGCGATTTCCGTGGGATCACCCGTGCCTTTGCCGTCTGCAAAGGTCGCGTCTGAACAGAGAGTCATCGCTTTGGCAAGAAATTGTGCATCAGTCGGAACCGTTTGGTTTATATGCTGGTCCACTGCAGTTTCCCGCTGGTCCAGGGTGAAAAATTTCGTCACCGTCATTTTGTTCTGTGTCAGCGTCCCGGTTTTATCCGAGCAAACCATATTGACCGATCCCAGCGTTTCGACGGCCGGCAACCTCTTGACGATGGCGTTTCTTTTGGACATGTTGGTCACGCCGATCGAGAGGACCACCGCAACGATAGCGGCCAGCCCTTCGGGAATCGAGGCGACCGCGAGGGATACAGCGGTCAGAAACATCTCGGGCAGATTTCTGCCCTGCAACACTGCGATCAAAAAGAACAAAGCGCAGACCGCGATCGCGATCTTGCCGAGCAATTTGCCCAGCTCCTCCAGACGGATTTCCAGAGGTGTGGGCATTTCCTCTTCCTCGATGAGTTCGGCGATTTGGCCGACCTGGGTTTGCATACCGGTTTCCACAGCCACACCCACCCCGCGTCCGTAGGTGACCAGGGTGGACATGTAGGCGCAGTTGGTGCGGTCACCCAGCGACGTATCGGGATCGGTAGAGATACTCTTTGCGTCTTTGGCTACCGGCAGAGATTCGCCGGTCAGGGCGGATTCGTCGATCTGCAAGTTCGCGTCTTCGAGCAAGCGCAGATCTGCCGAGATGAACCTGCCGGCCTCGAGGATGATGATATCACCCGGCACGACTTGTGCAGAATCGATTTCCCTGATCGTGCCGTTTCTTTTGACCAGAGTCCTGGGCGACGACAGTTTTCGCAGCGCATCGATCGCTTTGCCGGCTTTGACCTCCTGGGCAACACCCAGCACAGCATTGGTGAGGATAACCAGGAAAATGATGATCGCATCGATATGTTCACCCAAGAACAGGGTGATCACAATAGCGGCGAACAAGATGTAGATCAGCCAATCCTGCAGCTGCGCCAGGAAGAGCTGAAGAATGGTTTTCTTTTTCTTCTCCTGCAGTTTGTTGAGGCCGTAGTGTGCCTGTCTGGATTTGACCTCATCATCGGAAAGGCCGATTGCTGGATCGACTTGTAAACTCTTCAGAACGTCCTCAATGGACCGCGTGAACCACATGTTTTGCCCTCGCATTGCGTCTGCAGAATTTTGGATTCTATTCATCGCGACCATCAGTGCGATGCGTCTGGCGTTGCACTGCTGTCCGCCATGCCATCGATGCGGTGAGAAAGCGATTTCCCCGGCGCCGCAGTACGGCATCGGTATTGCCGGTCAGAGTACTTTTGTCGTTGTTTCGGCAAGAAAAGGGAGCGCTCCAGCAACCAAAGGCAGCTTGCTGCTTGCGCGGATATCCGCGGGACATAACGCAGAACTCTCGTCGGCTCAATGATAGTGCCCCAAAGAAGGGGCGACCGATCAAAGACAGTCCGCTCTTGAACCGCATCACTGTTTGTCTGTGCCCTCTTCATGTATCGGTTCGGTGTGAATGCCGATATGAGTGTCTGGACCATAGCGATCGCGAAGTCTTTTTTCGATCTCGGAAGCAATATCGTGCGATTTGACCAATGAGATATCGCGATCGAGCTGTACATGAATGTCTATGGCATAGACGTTGCCGACTCTTCGGGTTTTCAGCTTGTGTGAAGATCTGACCCCGGGTGTTTGATGGACGAGCTGCAGGATGTCCTTTTCGACTGTTTCGGGCAGGGCCGATTCGAGCAGCTCTTGGACCGTTGGTTTGCCCAACTGAATTGCTACTTTCATGATGAAAAAGCTCACCACCACGCTTGCAAGAGGGTCGAGCAAACGCCAGTTGCTGCCCAGGAATATCGCGCCGCTGATTCCCAGAAAAGTGCCAACACTCGAGAGCGCATCGGAACGGTGGTGCCAGGCATTGGCAAGTACTGCCTGGCTTTTTATCGATTCACCAACCCGGGCGGTGTAGCGATACAATCCTTCTTTGGCAAGGATCGATACAAAAGCGGCCAGCAAGGCAACGATCGATGGTTGACCAAGTTGTCGGCCGGCGAGCGATTCGGCAATCGTCTGGATACCGCGCCAGCAGATGCCGATGCCGACCGCCAACAGGAATGTGCTGATCAACAGGGTGGAGAAAGTTTCATATTTCCCGTGCCCATACCGATGATCGGAGTCGCTGCCTTTGTCAGAAACCCGCATGAAGACCAGAACAATGATATCGGTAATAAAGTCGGACAGCGAGTGCACCCCATCAGCAATCATGGCCGCACTTTTGCCAACAAAACCGGCAAACAGTTTGCTGACGACCAACAGAAAATTGACCAGGAAACCGATCCAGGTCACTTGCTGTGCTTTTTGCAGCCGGGTTGCCATCTGGTTTGCTTCATTTTTTTAAATTTTCGTCTGTGTCGGCGCTGCGCCGGTAAACAAGATTTCCCCTATTGACCAACCTATCAATGTAGAAGCTTAATTGTTTTCTGTCAAGCGGTTTCTGCCAGCTGATTTGGGCCGGATAGACCGGATCTATTGCCAAGCTGGTTACGCGCACAAGACCTGCTGTCAAAGCAGTCGGTGGTTGCGTCGGCCGACTGCTTTTTCAACCAATAAAAGCCCATGAGCATCAACAAGCTGCATCGGTTGCAGCCGTTGTCGTCGTCTTAAAAAAATGAAAGCTGATCGAGCGCAGAGCGCAGGATCAGCTCGAGAGTGAACAATTTCAGTCTGGCAAAACATATTTGCCGGCGATAGGATGAGTCGGCGGCTTAAATGCCGGGATGATATCTGCGCTGGTCCTGGCGCCAGGCCTCAAACCCTGTGGATCGCATGTGTCAATTTGGCCGGATTTTTAATCGTATCCGTTACCGGACAATGATCGTTGATGAATTCGACGAATTTTTCCAGTTCTGCTTCAGTGTTGTCGGCTTCGATAAAATATTTGGTTTTGATCTCCGAGAATCCCACTTTGGCGTCTTTGTTGCGACCCATAAAACCATCCATGTCCAGAGTGCCTTCGACCTCGATCTTGAGCGATTTGAGTTTGATGCGATTTTTTTGGGCAAAGCTTTTGGCGACGATGATATGGCATGCACCGACTGCGTTTAAAAAACACTCCATGGGATTCATGCCGAGGTTGGTGCCACCTAAACTCTCAGGCTCATCGATAATAAGAGAAAAACTTCGCGACTTGCACTTTACCTGCAAACCTTCACCTGCTTCAACTGTTGTTTTGACCTGCATCTGCGCCATGGTCTAACTCCTTTTTGGTTTCCCTCACAGAGGGACTATGTGGATTTGATCTATTTTCATTTAATGCGGTACGGCAGAGAAGTCCTGCACTGACTCCTTTTGCAGCCCAACAGCTGTTGATCGCTGCTGCAGACCATTAAGGAAGAGAGGTAATTTTCTTGCTTCGGAACAATTAGGCTGCTGGTTCGTTTTTCTGGCAAAGAATCGCGATTTGGCCGGTGCCGTCCTTGTCCATGATTTTACGGTTGACTGATTGTCGTGCCGCTTGTTCTTGCGGCGAAGCAAAAGCAGCAATTTGCCGTCATCAAACGGGATACCACCGATGCAAAACTTGATAAATTTCACTAATGTCCGGTCGAACGAACGGACACCCCGCTACAATTCTATTAAAATCAATTCATTATATTGGTCGAAAAACAGAATCGACCTGAATCAAATGTTACAACATCAATGTTGTTTATTATAAGGTTAAATTGGTTGGTGTCCTGTAACCGGACGCCAGTGGATAAATTTAACAAATAACAGAATAAATGCAAGTGAATACAGAAATATGAAACTGAATGGATTTTCCGTGTGAAGGATACTCGAAGCGATATGCACCAATCTTGACCGGCAAAGACTGCAGAGTGATTCGCAGAACAAATTGTTCTCAGTCTTGTTGCCGCCGTGGAAAGTCGGGATTGGGTCGTGATTGTCGCAATCGCGGATTTTGCTGCAGGCACCAGGACAAACAGAACAAATTGCTGCAGAGAACCGACAGGGGTAAAATTCCTGTTGCTTTGCTAGCGATTTTATCTTAAAGTGATGAGCAGGCAAGGCAGGTGCCGATGATGTGGTGGTTTTGCAGAAGCCACTAAACAGAGCAATACAGAATGGAGATGGAGCAGGGGAATGAACAGAGGAGATAGCATGGAGTGTTTGTTGGATATCCCGTTTACTTTGGATGAAACCGCGTTGCTCAGGCAATTGCATCTCGATCCCGACTCGGTGGATCGGAAAGAGTTGCGCGAGTTGATCGAACTTGCCCAGGAGGTTGGCAAGCCCAAGGCCGCCTATGCAGAGTCGTTTGTTGACCGCAGAGACGGTGACACCGTTGAAATCAACGGCGTGGCGTTCACCAGCCGAACTTTGAGCAAAAAGCTGGTTAACAGCTGGCGCGTTTTTCCTTTGTTGGCGACTTGCGGGCATGAGATGGACGAGGCGTTTTCAGCGCCGGATGACATGCTCAAGGAATTCTGGTGGGACACGATCAAGGCCCACCTGCTCATGGCTGCAATTAAACATCTCAACGCGCATCTGCACCACAAGTTTCGCCTCGGCAAGACCGCGCAAATGTCACCGGGTTCCGGCGACGTCGATGTGTGGCCGATCGAACAGCAAAAAGGACTGTTCGCGCTTCTCGGCGATGTCGAACAGGCGATCGGCGTCAGATTGACCGATTCGTTTTTAATGGTTCCGAATAAAACCATATCGGCTTTGATGTTTTCCAGCGCCAAAGATTTTCGAACCTGTGAAGTTTGCCATCGGGCGGATTGTCCTTCGCGGCAAGCGCCACTCAATCAGAAACTGTGGGAAGAGATGCAGCACGAGTGAGAAACTGCAGCCAATTTCTGTTTCCAGGATCGAGCCCTGGCGGGGATAAGCTGTTTTTTTATCGGGAATGGGAAAGGAGGAAACGCACAATGGCCAACCGCAAAGCGCGCGCTCACCTGGCTTTAGGAGTGATCGCGCTGTTCGTCGGCATGTGGATCTTGTCGTCCGGATGCGAACGCGAACCTGCTGAACAGCAGAACCGACTCTTGGCGCAAATCGACAGCTTGAAGTCGGTCGTGACTATGCAAGCGGAAGAATTGGCGAATTTGCCACAGGCCGATCGGCCGATGGTGATCAGCAACTATCAGCTTAAGGAGCTGCGAGAGATGGGGCTCGAGGACCCGCAAGCCGATCTGGCCGAAGATCTGCGCCACCGCAAAGACCTTTTTCCTGCGGAACTGAAAAGCGAGTTGGGCGGCACGTTTGGTTTTTACGATCCTGACGGGATTGTGTTGTTGACCACGAAATGGGTGCTTGCCAGTTTTGACGATGGCCACCGCCTCGGCCATATGTTGCTCGAATTTTCCGTCACGGATGGCGGTAAAATCGACTGGAAACTCATCGCCTGGGCGATCAACGATTAGAAAAGTATTGCAAGCATGGAAAAATAGAGGAGAAATGAGAGCAAGTTTTCCTTGTACGGTTTAAATTGCTGTTTATGTCCTAGATCACTGGTGTCCCATCTGACGATGGGGCACCAGTGAGATTAAGTCTATTTGCCGTGAGCATCGCAGATTCCCAAAATGATGGGACAAGGCTGCGTCGCAGGTCAAGCGATAGTTTCAAGATGTGCCAGATTCAGCAGCAAGTAGTTGATATTGCTTGACGAAAGGTGATATCCTTATGAGAAAAGAGATGGTTTTCATCTCTGCTATTTGTTGTGCCTTCTCGAGCCTGGCCTGCAACCCGACGAGTGAATTGAGCAGAGAAGAAATTTTTGAAAAGCTTGCCGAACTCGATCCCCAAGAATCCGATCTTGTTTTTGATGTTCCAGAAGGTTGGTCAAATAATTTGCTTGCTGACGCCAGAGTAATCTATGTTACCGATGGAGAAAACATTGATTCGGCGAATAAAGCAATCGATGGTTTGCCTTTAACAATCTGGAAAAGCAACAACTATCAGGTGAACACCGAAATAATCTTTGATTTACAGGTTCAGCGGCAGTTCAATAAACTTGTGGTTTATAATCTCCATACCGATGCAAGAGGTAGTGGAGGAGGCAACAACGCACTAAAACAATTTCAGTTATTTATATCAAACGAATCAAACGAAAAGTCATTTATACCAATAGGTGAATTTACTTTGACCGCGCCGAAGGAGGTATGTTTCAGTCAGAAGGGCGGCGGACATATATGTGCATTTATAAATAATAAAAAACCCGATGTTTTTGATCTCGATGAAATAAATGCGAGTACTATTAAAATTGTGCTTCAATCAGCATATTGGAAAGAAGCGGCTCGCGATGAATGGAAATCATTTGCGTTATCGGAAATCATGCTGTTCCACAGCTGTCGCGATTGACCGATTTGCAGTCACCTTTTCAGATTTCGTACGTCAATTTGTCCGATTGTTCAGATTGCCAGTGAATCATGTGGTGAATTAGGTAACGCCTATCCTGCCGCCTCTAATCAAGCGACGATAAAAAGCACAGATCAGGACTCTAATGCTATCGATATGGAATAGTCAATTCGTTTTCTGCGTCTTGCTCGGTTTATTGATGATCGCCGAGGCCGGCCTGGCAGCAGAATCCTCGTGTTCGATACAGGTTGCCGACCTTTCCTGCGACCATGCCGTCAATCCCATCGCCGTCGATCATCGCAATCCCGTGCTGGGTTGGATTCTGAGGTCATCGCAACGCGGCAGCCGCCAAAGCGCCTATCAGATTCTGGTCAGCCGGGATCTGGATTCGCTCCGCCGCGGCATCGGCGATTTGTGGGACAGCGGCAAAGTGGAATCTGATCATTTCACTGATCTGGTGTATGGCGGTACACCACCAGGATCCGGCGAGCGGTGTTATTGGCAGGTTCGCGTGTGGGATGAACTCGACCGGGCATCGTCATGGAGCGAACCGGGATATTGGCAGGTCGGCTTGCTGGAAGAATCGGATTGGCATGCGCAATGGATTGCGGCCGCACCGGGTGAAAAGGCAGCCGCACCGCTGTTTCGGCGCGAATTTTCTCTGCCTGGCAAAATCGAACGCGCCACAGCCTATGTATACGGCCTGGGATGGTATGAATTCTATCTGAACGGGAGCAAAGTCGGCGATCAGGTATTGGCCCCGCCCAACTCTCACTATGATCGTGTCAATCTCTATGATACCTATGATGTAACCGAATTGCTGCGGCAAAATGGCAATGCGGTGGGCGTAATGCTCGGCGGTGGGTACGATTCCACCTATTCCCGGTGGGGTTGGAAATGGGAAAGGTCCAAAAGATTCATTCTGCAGATCCAAATCGACCTGGCGGATGGTTCACACCAGGAGATCGTCTCGGATCAACAGTGGCGTTCTCATGCAGGGCCGATCACGGCTTGCGGCATTTACAGCGGTGAAAGGTACGATGCCCGCAAAGAGCAGAGCGGTTGGAGCACGTTTGGCTTTGCTGACGAGGACTGGTCCCCGGTCATTCAAACCGACTCGCCGGGCGGGCACCTGGTCGCCAACACCATGCCGCCGATTCGAGTTGCGCAGACCCTTGCACCAATAAGCATAACCGAACCCCGGCCGGGAGTATTCGTTGTCGATTTCGGACAGAATTTCGCCGGCTGGGTGCGCATTCGCATGCAGGGCCAGCCGGGCGACAGCGTTAAGCTGCACCACAGCGAACTGATCGATTCCACCGGCATGATCGATCCCTGGACCAATCGCCAGGCCCAGGCTACGGATATCACTATTTTCAAAGGTAATGGAATCGAGAGCTACGAACCCCGGTTTTCCTATCACGGTTTTCGCTATGTGGAAATTACCGGTTTACGGGAAAAGCCCACGGCTGAAATGGTCGAGGGCCGGGTCGTGCATGCGGATTTCGCCACTGAAGGCTCGTTTTCCTGCTCTGATGCGACCCTCAACCGGGTGGCACAAAACTTTCGCTGGAGCATGACCAGCAATTTTATGTCGATTCCGACCGATTGCCCCATGCGGGACGAGCGGACACCGTGCGCCATGGATTCACGCGTCTATGAGGAGGGAGCGATTTATCTCTTTCCCCTGTACCGGTATTACCGCAAGTGGTTGCGGGACATTCGCGGCGGCAACGGCAATCCGGACTGGGATGGCGATCAGGTGCTGCTGCCCTGGCGATTGTATTTTTACACTGGTGACATCGCCATTTTGCGCGAAAATTATGATGCGATGAAGAAATACGTGGATGGTGTTGCTGACCGGACTCCCGATTTGATCTATCGCAACGGTTTCGGCGATTGGTGTGCGCCCAATTCGGGAACCTGGGAATCCTATTTCAGCAATGTGACAGCCGTGAACACGGCCCTGTTCTTCCAGTGCGCCGAAACCGTGGCGAATACCGCATCGATCCTGAATGACCAAACAGCTTGCGAAAAATATCGCACCCTGGCCGATTCGATCCGTTTCGCTTACAATGCTGCCTTTTTTCATCCCGAACGGAATACCTACGGCAACGGCTCTCAAACCGAGGACATCCTGCCTTTGGCGTTGAACATCGCGCCGCTCGAAAAAAGAGAACAAATAGCCGAGCATCTGGTTAATACCATCTTGATCGATAACGGCGGACATCTCGATACCGGCATCACGGGAACGCGGTATATCTGCGATGTCCTCTGCGATCAGGGATATGGTGATCTGGCTCTGCAAATTTTTACTCAAGACAGCTATCCCGGTTTCGGCCATCAGATCAAACTCGGCGCCACGACCACCTGGGAGCAGTGGTATGCCAAAGGGGAAATGAATTCCCATAATCACGCCATGTTCAGCGGCCCAATGGCGACCTTGTTTTCGCGATTCGGTGGGGTGCAACCGCTGGAAGCGGGATTTCGCCGGTTTATCGTTAAACCCGCGGTGATCGACTCTCTGGACTGGGTACAGGTCATTATCGAAACCGTGCGAGGTCGCTTGCAGTCCAAATGGCAGCGCCAGGGAAAGACTTTTTCTCTGCAGGTAGAGGTTCCGGTCGGAGCGCAAGCAGATGTTCACATTCCGCTAGCCCGCGCCGGTGCGGTATTCGAAAGCGGCAGACCGGCGGCAGAGGCCGTGGGGGTTCAATATTTGGGCGAGGATGCCCAGAACAGGCTCTATCGCGTCGGCAGTGGCGTTTATCGTTTTAGCACTCGTCAGTAGCAGCTCCGGCAACCCGGCGATTGCATATCGACTCGCCGGGATCGGAGGCGACTGACCACAATGACGTTTGTCATCGAGTAAATGCAGGGTGTTGAATCAGATTGAGAGGTATTGCATGGGAATGGGATATACCGGCACGGTGATTATCGCACTCAGCTTCACAGCCATGACGCCAGTCGTCGCCCGCGAAATGGCGGATCAACCTTCTCCCCGGAACACCCCAGTTGTCGGACTTATCGATGAAGTGCAGGAATTGTTTCCGGATACCCGGCTGGATCGACCCGTGAAGAAACTCATCGTCCATACGGCGCGCAACACGCTCGCCAGTGTTCACGTCCTGGTAACGGGGCTGCAAGGCACCGAGACGATTGCCTTTGCCGAGTCAGACGCAGCGGGAACGCCCACACCGGGCGCACGATGGTATCAATTGATCGATGTACCCGTACTGGAAAACACCGGACTCGACCGGAATACCGAGAAATACAGCGGGATGGAAAATCCCTATGTCATTCGTCGGGCGCCGTTTCGTGTCTACGATCCATTCAAACCCGTGCTCTCTCCATTAGCGGCTGATTCCACTTCACTGGCCTTGCGTATCGAGATCCCGATCGATTCGACGATGGCGGTCAAAGAAACTGTTCATTACCTGAAATTCGATTTTGGCGATCACGCCGAGACCCTGGAGTTCGATGTGATCGTGCATCATGCCCGGATTCCGCCGATCAGCCGCTCTACAGTTTCATACATCAACTGGCTCAATCCGGATAATATTTGCCGCAGTCACAGCGTGGAAAAATGGAGTGAGCCCTTTTGGGACATGCTGGCCGAGTACGCGCGGGTGATGGCTCGTGGAAGGCAGAATGCTTTCTGGTTTCTCTGGCCTGACTATTTCACATTTGACAGCACGGGCAACGTCGCCTCGTTTCGTCGCGACCGGCTAGAGCGCTACATCAAGACCTTCCTCGATGCCGGACTGACCACGATTCACGGCGCTCCGCTTGTCGGCCGGCGCAACTGGACGGGTTCTCTGGATATGCTTCTTTCGGCCCGTGCAGCGGACGGCAAGGAAGTCGACGCCGTGTCCGAGAAGGGAAAGCAAATGCTTGCGCAGATGGCCGAGCGGATCATCCGGGTCATGGATGAAAACGAGTGGGACGGCCAGTGGCTGCAGGGGCTCTTTGATGAACCCGAGGACCCGTATGTCGATCGATACCGGGAGTTGATCAACGTGCTGAGGGGATTGAAACCGGACATCCGGATTTTGGAAGCCACGATGACGATGAAGGTCGCCGGTTTGGTCGATGTCTGGTGTCCGCAGGTTCAGGAGTATCAGGCGAACCAGAAATTTTTTGACGAGCGCAAAAAAATGGGAGACCAGGTCTGGGTCTACACGTGCCTGTCACCCGGAGGGCCATGGCTCAATCGTTTGCTGGATCAAGAGCGGCTCCGCCAGGTCTATATCGGCTGGGCTTTGGCTAAATACAATCTGCAGGGATTTCTCCATTGGGGATTGAACTTTCATACCTCGAAACCGTTTGACGAGCTGGTGCGATTTCATATGGAGGGGCAATACTTGCCGGCGGGTGATTCGCATATTCTCTATCCTGTTCAGGAGGGACCCCTCTCGAGTCACAGATTTGAGGCCCACCGAATCGGAATGGAAGATTTTGAACTTTTGGCCCAGTTAAAAGTGCACGATGCGCCGCGCGCCGAGGAGATTGTCGCTCAGGTGTTGCAAGGATTCGACCAATACAGCACGAATGTCACGGCCTACCGGACGGCGAAGAAACAGCTGCTCGATGCTGTCGATGCATATTCCAAGGAATAGAGAATTTCAGCCTTGGCTGAGGCGGCTTGTCTGTTGTCTCTGTTCAACCTCTTACCTGGCAGACCGAGATGGCTCGCTTTAGTCGCAATATTTAGCCGATACTCTGCATCCACTTTCTCCTCCTTTGTTTCGCCGCTTCCGGCCAGGCGCTGGTGGTGCAGGGATTAGAGTCCTTTGCGCAAGAGTTCGATTTTATTTTTGTCGTGGGTGCGAATCGGGGCGTTTCACCTCGGGGGGGAAGTCATCAGGATCCCGAACAATGGACCCGGGAAAAATCGATGTTGCATGTGGCCGTCACCCGCGCGAGAAAAGCGGTGTGGATCAGCGGAACCGGAGAGTTGAGCGAATTTTTGCATCAGGGGTGAGATGGAAATGAAAGGTTTTATCCAGTGCCTGAGTGAATTTGCGCAGATGTATGGCCGTCTTCGGGTTCGCGAAAACGGTTATTCCCATTCCCGACCATGCCCCGCCAGACAGTGATTGCTGACGCCGCCAAGCTCGAACTGCTGGGGCATTATTTTTTTACCCAACAGGGCAAGCGCCCCGAGTTGTTGCAGGTCATTTTTAACTTTCCTGCCCCTGAACACAGACGACCGGTCAACCGTTTTCGCGAGTGGTATCTGCGAGAGGATTTGCCGTCCGCAATTCCGCATGTGCGGATCGTCATGGTATTCGAAGACGGGAAAACAGAGACCCTGTCTAGTTGGTGCCCTTGACGTTTGATCGCTCGTTTCAATATCCCGCTGCAATCGTTCACAGATGATTGGCCAGGCAAAAGATGAACCCCAAATGCCGCGAAGCAGAACAAATGAACGGAAACGATCAGGGTTCATTGCTCTCAGTCACAAATTTCTGGTTGGGAACAAGATTAACTTTAATATATGGGATAACGCATGATCATTGGAATTGACTTGGATGCAATTTGTCAGGCCCAGGGTTTTGCCAGTGAGAAAGAGCTTCAAGACCTGATCGAAAAACAGCCGCAAATTCTGAATCCCATCGTTGTTCTGAACCGGCCGGGAGGTTCCCTCATGATCCTGGGCAGAGAGTTCAGTGTTCAGTCCGGTGCAATCGATTTTCTCGCCTGTGATGTCGATGCAAACCTGGTTCTCATCGAAACCAAAATGGCAGAGAATCCCGAACTCCGACGAATGGTCATCGGCCAAATCATGGAATACAGCAGCAACCTGCGCGATATGCCGTTTGCGACCTGGAGAATACGCTGTGAGCAGTATTTGCGCCGCCCTCTCGATGCGGCAGTGCAACAGTTTTTTACCAGCGAGCTTAGCGAGACGGGTGGCAGCAGTGATGCCTCGGCCTTTGTCGATCAACTGCAAAGAAATCTGCAAGAAGGGCAGTTGAGTATCGCGGTCATCACCAATCGAATCAATTTTGAGATTCAAAGACTTTTCAGTTTTCTCGATGAAAAAACGAGCGATACGCTAAACTTTCTAGTGATCGAGGTAAACAAATACGATTTGGGCGGAAAGACCTATGTCCATGCAAACGTCGTGTGGGCTGCCAAGTATATCCGCTCGTTGTTTTCGCGCAAAATGATTTCAGAGGACGAATATCTGCAATCAAAAACAATCCTTATTCGGGACATCATCGGTACGATTGACCGGTGGTGCACGGACAGGGGAATGCAAAAAGTGCCGACAACCAAGGGCATTTCCTGGAAGATCGAAACCGGGGGGAGCATCTATGTGTCGAATGACTGGCTGGACACGAATTGGAGCACGATCCAAGCCGACTCGGAGGAAATCCGCCGGGTCAAGATGGAACAGATAAAGATGGCACGCAGCGCCGGATTCCAGATTCATTCCGGCAAGCACGGGGGATTCAGGACGATGTTGAACGAGTCGCTGACCATGGAGACGGCCATTCGGTTCCTTGAATTGGCTTACGCCGTGCTTGAATGCGGTCAAAGAGTCTGTAAAAAGAATCCTCTCGGGCCTTAAAACCCCGCCATTTTCAGAATGGAGTATTACCGGTCGCCAAAACAGCTCGGAAACGCGGATCGACGGTCATTGTCCACTTAAACTTGCAGACAGTTGCGTTCTTCGTTGCTCTTTCAAAATTTCCTGCGCAAGATTTTACCCGTTCGATTCGTGCTATTTGCGGGTGCTTTTGTTGTTACCTTTTACTCCTCAAAGTCACTCATTGGTCCTCCATCATATCAGCGGCGACGTGAACACATCGTCCACGACGCCATTGCTAGTTCGGCTGATCGATTACCTCTACAATGACATTGGTCAGCCCTGCGGTGGCATCGGCAACTTCAGCCGTCAATTGTAGGTGATGGGAAAGTGCCAATGCCCTCTTTTTCTGCACCCGATGCCTGATATTATTGGATAACAGAACGATGTTGGCTGATAAGATCAGTGAACTTGAATTAGTTTTGGCCAGTTTAATAACGGCCTTTGGGTTCATCGTGATTCGGATTCTGGCGTCATTGATTCTTTGCAGGGGATATCACCTCCGTTTATTGCATAGGTAATTAACCGGCCGGCAGCATCTACGATGGCTTTCTGTCTTCTGAATTTGGCATAGTCTCTGGCGATGATTAATACAATGATGCTGCCGATGCCTAATATCACTTCTTTGAGCGAGACTTCGATGACATTGTTGTCCTGCATAGGCGGGAGCCTTGGTTGATTCGTGCTCATCGCATCGATGCGGGCATCGGGATTTCATTGTCACCCTTGATGGTCTTGACAATCTGCATCGTGGTGAGAATTGCGCCGAAAAGGAGGCTGCCGACCTGGGCTACGAGTTCGACCTTGTCCGTCATCTTGCCGTTTTTAAATTTGTCCATGATACTCTCCTTTGATTAGGGTTAATGGTGAGATAATTATCTCACATCGTTCTTATACCAAAAAACAAAGCCATCGGTCATCTGACCTATGATTTCGATTTCAGGTACCGGTACAATGTGGCTCTGGATACTCCAAGGGCATCTGATACAAATTGAGCCGATGCATCGGCATTGGACATCATCTGCCTGGCAAGGCTGACCTGGGTGTCATTCATCGCTTTTGGCCTTCCTCCGATGCGTCCTCTGGCCCTGGCAGCATCGAGACCTGCCATTGTTCGTTCGCGAATGATGTCCCGCTCGAATTCAGCCAATGCACCGAAGAGATGAAAGGTGAGTTTTCCCCCTGAGGATGAAGTGTCGATGTTTTCTCGGATGGACTTGAAGAATACTCCTTTTTGGTTGAGCTGATTGACAACGTCAATCAAATGCTTCAATGATCTTCCCAGCCGGTCCAGCTTCCAGACAACCAATGTATCGCCTGACCTTAGATAGCGCGTTGCATTTTCCAATCCAACCCTGTTGGATTGTGCAACCGATGCGATATCCTGGTAAATCTGGTCGCACCCGACCTGGTGCAGGGCGTCAAGCTGCAGATCAAGTTTCTGATCGTCTGTTGAGACGCGTGCATAGCCGATTTGCATAAGAACTCCTGTTGTTAGGGATTCATGTTCGGTGTTCTTATGCCAAGGAATGTAGAAATTTAATGGTTAGGCTGCTCTATAAGGTAAGATATACTTTCCCTTTGCATTTTTTATCATCCTACCTTTTACTCTCGAAATTACACTCTTCCAACCTGTTCAGGATTGGTTGCCAAT
>JAKQNP010000018.1 GCA_029565675.1 bacterium | reverse complement strand
CGCGAAGGCGGTTTATATGCACAATCTCGAAACGCAGATCGTCACCCCGGGGCTTGTCCCCGGGGGACGATGATTGTCAGCCAGACCGCGAAAGCCGACCACCCCCATCACCGCAGGGCTTGTCCCTGCGGGATGGTGATTTAAAGCCAGACCAGATCAATTTTTTGCTTCGAAGCGCTTTTATTTTTGCTTTTTATCCCGCTTTTCAATATCTTGGTGCGAGCCAACAAAAATGACCGATTGGCGGAGGAGCGGAATGCAAAGAGTCATTTTGACACTGCTGTTGTTCGGCTGTTGCCAACTGGCAGCTGAGAATAAAGAAGCGATCATTCGGTCAGGCGACTTTTATTACGGCGAGGGTATTGCCGCAAACGCCGACGAAGCTAGGGATCGCGCCGTCGCCAATCTGACGAGCATGATCGCCGTGCAGGTGTCCAGCTCGTTCGAGCGCGTTGTGGCCGAGCAGGATCAGAACTATCAGGAAAAGGTCGAGGGCATCGTCAAGACCCACGCCCTGGCCACTCTTAAAAACGTCCAACAAATCACCCGTCCCCTTGCCGGAAATCGTTTCGAGGTCTTTGCCTATCTGAAAAAATCGCAAGTCGAGCTGATTTTTGCCGAGCGCAAACAGCTGATCGCCGAAATGGCTGACAAAGCCGATCTTTTGGCGCAAGAGCTGCATCTGGCTCAGGCGCTGAAATACTATTATTTTGCCGCCATTTTGATCAACTCGCTGCCCGACCAACTCGTTCTGCACAACGGCATCAACTATACCACCGAAATTCCTTCGCGCATCAACCGCATCCTTTCCGGCCTCTCTTTTCGTTGCCTCTCCGCCAAAGATCTGTCGGACCAGGAGCGCGAAGTGATGCTGGAGATTTTCTATGGCGATCAGTCCGCAGCAACCCTTGATTTTACCTTTTGGGACGGCAGCCGCCAGGTAACGGTCTGCAGCCGGGACGGCCGCGCCGTTTTTCAATTGCTGGGCGCCGGCACGCACCTGGACGAAATCAAGGTGCAGCCCAAAACCGCCTACTACGAAGCGCGCAACGAAATCCATACCGTCGCCACCCTGTGGCCGCTGGTGGTCAAACCCGAATTCCCTGTTGAGTACAAGATCCGCCTGGACGAAACAGGGAGAGGACCGCATCGCCCGCCCTCCGCTCCACTCCAACCCGGCGGTGCACCGGCCAGCATCGCGGTCAACGGCCAAATTCACGCCAGGCCTGCCGGCTCATTCAACGTCAAACTTGATTTTTCCACCGATGTGCCGGTTGCGCCGGTGATCCTCCTGCAGGTGCGCGAATTTCTCGCCCTGGTGGCAGCCGGCGATATCGCTGTTCTTCGGCGCGCCTACCGCGACGACGCTTTTCTGGCGGAAAAGCTCACCGCTTATGTGCAATACAACCGGCCGCGGCTGCTCGATCAGAACATCGCTGCTTCCTTGACGCCGACGCCGTTTGGCTGGGAACTGCGGCGTATCTGTGTGCAGCACCGCTATCCATCCCTCAACAAACAGAGCACCGAATATCTGACTCTCGATTTCAGTGCAGACGGCAAACTCTGCGACCTCAATGTTTGTGTCGGTGAGAATCAGTATCAGCATTTTGTGACGAAGGCTGAACCAGGCGCAGATTGGGCGAATCGGCAACAGATCATCAAATTTTTGGAAAAATACCGCACTGCCTACCTGACGCGCGATTTGCCCACTGTTGATCTGATGTTCGCCGAGGACGCCATCATCATCATCGGCCGCAAACTGGAGCGGCGAAAATTACAGGATGATGCGGTGCGCTATGAAAGGCTGGGACCGCAACCGGACCATGAATATCTGCGCCTGAGCAAGAAGCAATACCTCGAGCGGCAAAAGCAGATCTTTGCCGCCAATCAGGATATCGCTCTCGATTTCAGCACCTTTAACATTATCGAAAAGAACAATCAGGACAGCGTCTACGGAGTGGAGATGCGGCAGAGCTATGCTTCGACAATCTATGCAGATGAAGGCTATCTCTTTCTGCTGGTCGATTTTCGCGAAGAAGATCCGCTGATCTATGTGCGCGCCTGGCAGCCCAACGCCTGGAATCCGGAAGAGCTGATCCGCACCGCCAATTACAAGATTCACAAATAGACTGACATTCTCAAATCAATTCAACTCGGCGCGCGGCTTCGGCATGGTTAATCCTGGTTGCGTTGGCCGATGCAAAGGTCCCACACATGGTTCTTCTCTTGTTCGACATTGACGGCACCCTGATTCTCAGCGGCGGCGCCGGATTCCGCGCCATGACCCGCGCCTTTAGCGAATTGTTCGGCCACGACGATGCCTTTCGCGGCGTGCAGCTGGCCGGCCGCACCGATATATCGATTCTAACCGACGCCTTTGAAAAATTTGGTATTTCGAACTGCAACGGAGCGGTCGAAAGCTTTAAAGATCGCTATTTTGCACTGTTGCCCGAAGAAATCGCCAAACCCGAGGGCGACAAGCGCATCATGCCCGGAGTGCAGCAGCTGCTCGATCACCTCTGCCAATTGGACAACGTCCTTTTGGCCCTTTTAACCGGCAACTGGGAACCCAGCGGCCGGATCAAACTGGCCCATTTCGGACTGGATCGCTATTTTCCTTTCGGAGCTTTTGCCGACGATTCGGCCAGGCGCGATGAGCTCTTGCCGTTTGCGGTGCAGCGCTTTGAAGCGAGAACCGGTCAACGCTTGCAGCCGCATGAAGTGATTGTCATCGGCGATACGCCGTCGGACATCCTGTGCGCAAAACCGCACGGCGCGGTCTCACTGGCAGTGGCGGCGGCGCACTATACCGCCGAGCAGCTGCAGGCGTACGAACCGGATCATCTGTTCGACAGTCTGCAAGATCTGCCGCGGTTTCTGGCTCTTTTGCATTGATTTGCCGCGAGAACGAATCGATGACGACGTCCGATTGCAAAACAAGCGGCAGCTCAGATTGATTGACGTACCAGGATCGGGGGGGCGAAAATTCGCGGTCATTCGCTGATCTGGATTCTTATTGAGGATGCAAAGTTCAGCAGAGTGGTGGATCGTAAGCAACGGCTAGGTTCAGCAATTTTTTTTGCGCATTTGGTCTTGACTCTATTATGCAGATTGAGGAGTGAAAATGGAACTCAAAATCGTGCAAATCGACAATCCGGATCAGCTGAATCTGGTTCTGGGACAATCGCATTTCATCAAAACAGTCGAAGACGTGCATGAGGCGCTGGTGAATGCGGTCCCCGGCATCAAATTCGGTTTGGCTTTTTGTGAATCATCGGGACCGCGGCTGGTGCGCACCAGCGGCACGGATGACCGGTTGGTCGAGCTGGCGCAGAAAAACGCCCTCAAGATTGCCGCCGGACATGTCTTTATCCTTTTCCTCGGCAATGCGTTTCCGCTGAATGTGCTGCGCGTCTTGCGCGATGTGCCGGAGATGGTGCGGTTTTTCTGTGCAACCGCCAATCCGGTACAGGTGGTGATCGCCGAGACCGAGCAAGGCCGCGGTGTGCTCGGCGTCGTCGATGGCGAGAGTCCGCTCGGAGTGGAGAACGAGAAAGAAAAGACGGAGCGTAAAGAGTTTTTGCGCCGGATCGGCTACAAACTTTAGCATCGGGCGATCGCTCAAAAGCGGAAGGCTTGTCCTGCAAATCTCAATCGGGGCCAGGCAGAAAGAATGCTGCAGCCCCGTTTTTTTATCCCTCTGTCGATCGGTTAAAAAAGTTCAAACAGCTTGGCCACCATGAGCAGGAGAGCAATGCTGATGGAAATGCGGATGATTTTTTCGCCGCCCCGCACCGCTGCATGCGCACCCCACCAGGCGCCGATAGCATTGCCGGCCGCCAGCACCAATCCATAGAACCACATCACCTTGCCGTTCAGGGCAAACACCAGCAGCGTGGGCACCATATTGAAAAAAATGATAAAGACCTTGTGCATGTTGACGCGCACCAGGTTCATCTTGCCCAGGTGGTAGAGCGCGGCGATCAGCAGAAATCCCACCCCGGCCTGGATGAACCCGCTGTAGAAACCGATCGCGAACAAGGCTGGATAGAGCCAGGTCGAGCCGGCAAGCCCTTCGACGGTGCGTTTTTTATTTGCCGGCGAGACAAAGAGCGAGATGACGATGAAGATGATCACCACACCGAGCACACGGTGAAAAAGCTCGTCACCGACGCGGACGGCAACGAGTGCGCCGATGATGGCGCCGGGCAGGGTAAAGACGGCCATACGGATGCTGGCGGGAAAGTCGTGCAGCTTGTGGTGGCGAAAGGAACCGACCGCTGAAGCGTTCTGGGCGATCAGGGCCAGGCGGTTGGTGCCGTTGGCCACGGCGCTGTCCAGGCCCATGAAGATCAGCGCCGGCAGGGTCAAGGCTGAACCGCCGCCGGCCATAACGTTGAGAAAACCGGCGGTTATGCCGGCGCCGAAGAGCAAGAGCAGATGAAGAGCAGACAAGTCAGCGGGAATCATATCAAAATCCTTGCAAGAGCGGTAATCCGGCGACCGGCACCCGGATGGAGTAAACGCTGTTGGTTTCGACTTCGGTCACATAGAGGGTCTTGCGATCGCTGTTGCCGAACTCGACGTTCGACGGTTTTTTGCCGGGTGCGGGGATAACGCGGCGAACCGAACCGTCCGGCGCCAATACGATGACCGCACCGCCGCCGAAATGAGCGACGTATAGGTTGCCCTGCAGGTCGAAATTGATGCCGTCCGGGTCCCCGCCGGGCAGCTCGGCAAAGACGCGCTGGTTGGTCAATTCGCCATCGTCTCCGAGATCAAAGACAAGAATGCGCTGCTTGCCCGATTCGCAGACAAAGAGCTGTCGGCCGTCAGCTGAAAAGGCAAGGCCGTTGGGAAAATCCAGGCCGGTGGCCGCAGGTGTGACCTGCCGGTCGAGGCGATCGATGCGGTAGACCACTCCGTCCGGTTCTTCTGCACCGTAGCGATTGGGGTCGCTGAAATAGAGATTGCCCTGGGGATCGAACGCCAGGTCATTGGGGCGGCGGAACCGCTCGCCCTGAAAACCGCCGGCAATGATTTCGCTTTCACCGGTCGGCGCAAGGCGAAGGATCGCACCGATGCCAAAATCGCACGCATAGATAAAACCCTGCCGGCCGACGGTCAAGCCGTTGGTGGTGTGAAATCCTGTTGCCGGATCCTGGCGTCGCAGAAAGACTTGCGAAACATCGCCTTCGATGCGGCCTATCCAGTCGCCCCGACAATTTGATACATAGAGGGCCTTTTCACCGTCCCAGGCCGGACCTTCGGGAAACTCGTAGCCGCCGGCCACCAGCGTCCAGCCGGGTTGATCATCCCGACAGGCGACGGTCAACAGGACCACCGCCAGGAAAACCATTGACATTTTCATTCGCACCTGTCCTGAGTTAGAAATCGCTGTGCCTGGCCCACTGAAGAAAATTGGTACACCAGGTGAGCAAAATCGTTTGTATGTTGTTTTGATCACGGAAATTGGTTGTGTCCCGTCCTCAGACGGGACACAACTGACTGCAGATCAAAGCGCTTCGTTGATTTTTGCCGCCAGTTGTTCATAGGGATAAGCGCCGGTCCGAGGTAAATCCCCCGGATTGATCAATCGAGCAACAAAGCGTCGTTGAGATGGAGATCCGCTGCTTTGCCGATACCCAACAAGAACAGCGCGGTGCGAAATTCGAGTTTGATCTTTTCGATCGCGGCAAGCACGGCATCGGCTGATTCCATTGCCGGCCGCAGAAAAGGCGACGCCATGCCGCAGAGCGAGGCGCCGAGGATGAGCGCCCTGGCCATATCGATGCCTGTGCGGATGCCGCCCGAGGCGAACAGGGTGAGGCGATCGAGGTATGGGCGCAGCAGTTTGAGGCAAGTTGGCGTGGGTATTCCCCAGTCCTGAAAGGTCAGGCCAAGGTCGCAATCGGCATTCGGCGAGCGGCGCTGATATTCGATCCGGCTCCACGAAAGACCTCCGGCGCCGGCGATGTCGATAAAGCGGATTCCGGCCTGCAGCGCCAACTCGGCATCCGGTTCGCTGAAGCCGCAGCCGACCTCTTTGAGCACAACCGGGCGATCGAGTTTTTGCGCCACCCGGCCGATTTTCTCCGCCAGCTGCGAAAAGTCGGTGTTGCCCTCGGGTTGAATCGCCTCCTGCAGCGGGTTCAGGTGAAAACAGAGGGCATCGGCGTCCAGAACTTTTATGACCTGGCGCGCTTCGTTTATGCCAAAACCGTTGTTGAGCTGCACGGCACCCAGATTGGCGAACAACAGAGCGGTGGGTGCAATTTGCCGGAGCGCAAAGCTTTTGGCGGCTGCGGGTTGGGTAAAAAGGACGCGTTGCGAACCCACGGCCAACCCGACGCCGGCTTTCTCCGCTGCCAGGGCGAGGTTGCGGTTGATGCGCTGCAGCAGTTGATGGTCGCCGCCGGTCATGGCGGAGATCAGCAGGGGAAAGGAGAGGGTTTTGCCCAGGATGTGCGTTTGTGTGTCGATCCTGGCCAGATCGAGTTCCGGCAAGGCGCGGTGTTTCAAGCGAATCGCATCGAAATAATGCTTGTCCCGGTCTGACTGGTCGTCTGCCAGGATGATGTCGATATGCTGACGCTTGCGCTCGTTGGTTTGATCGGTCATGCGGGCTCCACGGGTTGCTCGGCTTGCCGAGACGCTACCCATTCCATGGCGATTGCTGGGCAGAGTTGTGCGCTCCTCTTTAAGCGAAAAACCTGACAATCGCCGGCAGCATGGTTTTCAATCAATATAGCCTCTTTTAGAGGTTTTTTCAAGCGAAAGATTGGCTGGATTTGTCCGGGCCGGACTTTTGTCGTTGGCGAGCAGCTGTCGGCAGTTCGCCTTTTTTTGCGGAAAAGAGTTGCATGGAGAGATTGCGCTTGTTATGTTTTTACATCGAGTGTTCGATAACGAAAGGAAAACCGCATGCAAGTCGAAAACCCGTCTGCGTTGATCCGCGATGATCTGATGCATCAGGTTTCGGAAAGCAATCCGTTTGTCTGGTCGGTTTGGCAGCCGGAGCGCCTGCTGGTGGTGTTGGGCAACGCCCAACAAGCGGAGAATGAAGTGGATGGTGTCGCCTGTGCCGCGGCGGGTGTGCCGGTGGTCAAGAGGCGCGGCGGCGGCGGTGCGGTGGTTCTGATGCCGGGATTCTTGTGTTTTTCGCTCGCCTTTCGGCCGGCCGCGGATGTGGCGCCGCGGCGCATTTTCGAACTGATCAACACTTTTATCATCGATGTGTTGGCGAGAAATTTTGCCGTTCGTTCGCTGCAACAGGCGGGGATCAGCGATATCGCTCTTGGTGACCGAAAAATCCTCGGCTGTTCGCTGTTCAAATCCCGCCGCCTGGTTTTTTATCAGGGTTCGTTGTCGGTCGATCCGAAATTGGATTGGATCGACCGCCTCTTGCTGCACCCGTCGCGGGAACCGGACTATCGCGCCGGCCGACCGCATCGCGATTTTCTGACTTCGCTGCATCGCAGCGGCTATGCAATCGACCTGCAGCAGCTCAAAACAGTGTTCGAAAGTGAAATCGAACGCGATCTGGGTCGAATTCTCGCCAATTCACTTGACATCTTTAGTAATTTTGTGTAGACTACCATTAGGCCGTCTCGCGAAATCCCTAATCCACTCGACTTGCCCGGTTTCCCGGACCCCTGTTGGGCTGTGGACCTCAACTCACCACCCGATCCTCTATCCGATTGCCCGGTGCATCGATCTTGCAGGTGTCAGGGACTGCCAAAGGCCGACCATCTTTTGTGGGCGGTGGAATTCTTGTTCGCATCCGCAGGCTGTTGGCTGCCGGATGCGAGTTGCAGTCGAAAGAATCGCGAAAGGAGGGCGAAATGAACAAAAAGGCCTTGTTTTTTACAGCTGCTCTTTTGTTGCAGCTGTCATTGGGCTGCCAGGCACCTGAATCGCGGAATTTATGCGGCACCTGGCGCATGGTGCAGGGCAAATACAGCGGACCTGAGTTGCAGGTCAGTCAGGACGAGAATACCCGCATCTGCTACAAAATTCTGTCCGAAGATCATTTTGCGGTGATCGAGATGTTTCCGCACAATCCGGATTCGCTTTTTTTCGCTGCAGTCGGGAAATACGATCTCAAGGGCTCTGTTTATCGCGAGAACTATACCGCTTCGAATGTGTCGAGCAAAGTCGGCCAGACCCTGGAATTCACTTCAGAAGTCAAGGGCGATGTCTGGCATATCAGCCTGCAGACGGTTGAAATGACCCTGACGGAAACCTGGCAGCGCATCCAAAAACAGTGACCCAGGACCAGCAAGCGAGGGAACTGCATCGGCAGGCGGTTCCTTCGGCCCTTTGTTATCCCCAAGCAGCCCCGGATTCGGTGCCGCGCACCGAATCCGATATGGCTTCCTGTTGATCTGATGTGACATCAGCGGTGTCCCAACGAGGGACACCAATTCAGCCAGCTTGAATAGCATCGATCCTGTTTTGCTCTTTTGGTGGCAAAGCGATCCGAATTTATTGCAGCTGTAGTGCGTTTTTTATCAATTTATTTTGTGCAGGGTTGTCCGGGCTGACGCCCGGACAACAGTATTGCGACATATTTTCTTGAATTAGATCCGCTTTTTTTGTATCATTCCTACCAGGATTCGGCGCAGATCACCGGATTACCTACAAAACCAATTGTGTATTGATACCCGAAAGCAAAAGGTGAAGGATGAGGTTCGCAAAAAGAATCGCTGCAAAGCTGGGCCTTGACGAGCGGGGAATTTTCCTTGACTATCTGGCGATCGTCCTGGGTGCTTTTCTCATGGGATTGGGAATCGGAGTCTTTCTGGTCGATGCCAAGGTTGTGCCGGGCGGGGTGAGCGGTTTATCGATGGCCGTTCACTATCTTTCGGGCAATCGCATTCCCGTGGGCCTGACCATATGGGTGCTGAACGTGCCGCTGTACATATGGGGTGTGCGCGAACTGGGCAAAACATTTGGCAAACGGACGTTTGTCGGCTTTACCGCCAATTCATTTTTTATCGATTTGTTGCGCGGCGCGATACCGGGATTTCATTCCCTGCGGTTGCAGGACAATCCAGCCATTGTCAACTTGCAGCAAACCGATTTTTTCTTTTCCGTGCTGATCGGTGCGGTGTTGTTGGGCGTGGGTTTGGGGATTATTTTCAAGTTTCGCGGATCGACGGCGGGATCGGATATCATCGCGGCAGTGGCGCAAAAACGATGGGGCGTCAAACCCGGATCGGCGATTATGGCCGTTGATTTTTTTGTCATCGCTTTGGCAGGCCTGGTGATCCATGCGAAGCAGCTCAGCACCGACCGACCGGCTCTGGCTTTGACCCTTTATGCGTTCTTTCTCCTGATTATCTCGAGCCGGTTGATCGATCTGATCCTCGATGGTTTTGATTATGCCAAATCCGCCATGGTCATCACCTCAAAAGTGGAGCAAGTCAGCCGATTGATCACCGACGACATGAGCCGCAGCGCCACGGTGATGCAAGGTCGCGGTCTCTATACGAAGGAGCCCAAAGAGATCATCTATACCGTGCTCAGCCGCAAGGAGATCTCGACTTTGACCCAGCGGGTCAAGCAAATTGATCCGTCTGCCTTTATCATTGTCAACAATGTCCACGAAGTGTTGGGTGAAGGATTCAGACCCCGGTTTTAATCGATCAGCGGCCGTTTCGACGGCCAGGGACAATTGCATGAGCCAAACGGATAATCAGACCTATTCCGGATTGCACCGGCGCTACATCATTTTGACGGAAGGCCAGACCCACCCCACGCCCGCCAAGTTGGCGGCCAGCGTGTTGCGATACCGTCCGGAGCAGGTGGTGGCCTTGTTGGACAGCACCAAAGCCGGCGGCGACGCCGGGGAATTCATGGGATGCGGCCAGGGTGTTCCCATCGTTGCAGCTCTGGATGACGGTATCCGGCTGGGAGCTGATGCCCTGTTGTTGGGGATTACCCCGGCGGGCGGCCTGGTTCCGCAAGAATGGGAGTCGTTGATCGAGAGCGCCATCGATCGCGGTTTGGCGGTCATCAGCGGCATGCACAGCTTGTTGTGCGATCGTCAGGATTGGGTTACGCGGGCAAAAGCCAGCGGCGCCGAACTGATCGATTTGCGGTTGCCGCCGGCCGATATCGGCGTCAACGGCTGTCGCGCTGTTCAGCATGCCGGATTGCGGGTCCATACGGTCGGCTCGGACTGCAACTGCGGGAAAAAGGTCACTGCTTTGGAGATCGAACGGGAATTGCGCCGCCAGGGATATTCCACCGAGTTCCTGGCCACCGGTCAATCGGGCATCGCCATCTCCGGCCGCGGCATCGCCATGGACCATGTCATCGCCGATTACGTGGCCGGTGCGGCCGAAAGGTTGGTGCTGGAAAACCGCGATCGCGATATCCTGTTGATCGAAGGCCAGGGCGCCATCACCCACCCCCTCTATTCAGGTGTGACCCTCAGCATGCTGCACGGATTTGCCCCGCACGTGCTGATTCTGTGCCACCAGGTGAACCGCCGAATCATGCGCGGCACGGTCGATACGCCGGTAGCCGATCTGCGCGACCTGATTTCGCTGTATGAACAGATCAGCGCCCCGGTTTTCCCGGCCCGGGTTGTCGGCATCGCCCTGAATACCATGGGGCTTTCCGAGGAACAGGCTCGCCAGGCGCTTGCTGAAATCCGGGATCGCTGTGACCTGGCAGTCACCGACGTGCTGCGCTGGGGACCGGCTCCCCTGGTCGACGCTTTGCGGCCATGGATCGAGAGCAAAAAAATCAAAGGAAAAGCGAAATGAACCAACTCTTGCAGGTCGGCCATCCGCTGCTGGCGGGTGCAGCGCTTTTGTTCACTCTGATCCTGAGCCTGCGGCTGTTGCGGCGCTCGAAGGAACGGATTACGCCGGCAGAAACCTTGCTGGCGCAAGCCGCACGCGTTGCCATGTTGTTGCTCTACCTGAGCGGCCTGGTCATGTCGTACAATCTCAAAATGCCCGTTGCATTCGCCCATCACCTTGCCAGCTTGCTGCCGGTTCTGGTTTTGCTGATCTTCCAATTCCTGCCCAGCTTGCGAAAAACAGAGCTTTCCATCCGCTGGCACGGCTGGATGTTTGTCGGACTTTTTGTCGCCTATCTGATCATCAGCGCCGCAGCTTTTTGGCCGATCGGCTGATCGCCGCAAACAGATCGAGCGATGTTGTTTTTTTTGTTGCAATCGGTGTAACTTTACCGCCAAGCAAACGTATTGCTGTCAAGAGTGAAATAAACGGGCGAACGAGCGAATGGCTCGCCAGCAAGCCCAAAGGCGATTTTTGGATAGCCATACCTGATCTTTTTCTGACAGGCAAATTTGACACGAAAGGAACAATTCAATGAAATCGGTAAATCTTGTTGCTCTGCTGTTGGTTGCGCTGGTGCTGCCTTTGTTCGGCCAGGCCGCATTTCAAACCGGGATCCATTTCCAGCTGGGAGTTCCGCAGGGTGAATTCGGCGATGAAGTCGATAACCCGGGATTCGGCCTGGACGCCAACTTTTTATACAATTTCAGCCAGACACCGTTTCTGGTCGGCGGTTCACTCGGCTTTCTGGTCTATGGCAGCGAGACGCGCAACGAGCCGTTCAGTCTTACGATTCCCGATGTTACCGTCGATGTGACCACCAGCAACAACATCTTGCTGGCGCATCTGCTTTTGCGCATTCAACCGCAACAAGGTTTTCTGCGTCCCTATATGGACGGCCTGGTGGGGATAAATTATTTGTGGACCGACACGAGCATCCGCAGTGAGGATTTTGAATTCGATGACGATGTCGCCACCTCGACCAATTATGACGATTCGGCGTTTTCCTATGGCGGCGGCGGCGGGATCATGGTCAATGTCTGGAACCGCTCGATCACTCTGGATGATACTGAAGAAAAGAAGCTCAGCAGCGTTTTCATCGATTTCGGCGTTCATTACCTCAAAGGCGGCAAAGCAGCCTATCTTAAAAAAGGCGATGTCGAGCGCACCGAGAACGGCAAGGTGATCTATCATCCGAGCGAATCGACCACCGATTTGCTCAACTACCGGCTGGGTGTATCGCTGGCCTTTTGATCAATGCTAAAACAGGGCAATCAACAACAGATGGTTGCCCTGTTTCGTTTATGGACTGGACAAGCGGGCGCAGAAACGACGAGCAGGACCTGAACCCATGCCGACCAATACCTTTTACAGCGATTTCGATTTCGAGTGCATCGATCGGCCGCGCACGAATGACATTCGCACGCCGTTCCAAAAAGATCGCGACCGGATTCTCTATACCTCTGCCTTTCGCCGTTTGCAGGCAAAAACCCAGGTGTTCATGTCCGGCGAGTATGATTTCTATCGCACCCGTTTGACCCATTCCCTGGAAGTCGCCCAGATCGGCCGCGCGATTTGCCAGTTTTTGCAGCAGAGCAGCGCCGAGTTGAGTCCGGATCGTTTCATCGATGCCGACCTGGTGGAAGCGATCTGTCTGTCGCATGATCTGGGCCACCCGCCTTTTGGCCATGCCGGGGAAAAAACCCTCAACCTCCTGATGCAGGACTATGGCGGCTTTGAGGGCAATGCCCAGACTTTGCGCATTCTCACCGAGACCATCTATTCGGAGACCTCGGGCCGATCGGGTATGAACCCCACCCGCGGCTTTCTCGACGGCATCCTCAAGTACAAGACCCTGTTTCGCTTTCTCGATCACCCGGTCAACCATTTCATCTACGACGACCAGCAGCGCTGTCTCGATTTTGTCTTTGCCGGCCGCGATTTCCCGGCGGAATTGCCGCCCGGCAAAACGCGGGATCAATTTCGCAGCATCGAGTGCCAGATCATGGACTGGGCGGATGATACCGCCTATTCGATCAACGATATCGTGGACGGCATCAATGCCGGTTTTTTGGCCATCGAGAATATCGAGCGGTGGGGAAGTGAGCATAACCTGAGCGCAGGTGACGCCGAACACGTGAACCAGCTCCTGCACGCCATCCGGGCGCGCCGGGTCAACCGCTCCTTCTCGTTTCATATTGGCGTGTTTATCCGCGCCTGCCGTTTGGCGAAGCGGTCGACGTTTATGGATGATTTGACGCAGCGCTATCGCTATGTGCTGGAGATCGATCCGCAGATCGCGGCGCAAGCCGAATTGTACAAGAAGCTGTCGTGGGACCTGGTTTTTCAAGCCCCGCAAATCTACCAACTCGAGTACAAAGAAGACCGCATCCTCACCCGCCTGTTCGCAGCCTTTGCGGAAAACTACCTGGAGCAGGCAAACGCACCGTTAAAATTGTTGCCGCCTTCCTATGAGCAACTGGTGCGCCAGGAAACCGACCGGCAAAAAAGGGCGCGCTGGTTGTGCGACTATCTCGCTTCCATGACCGACGGCTTTGCCATCCGCACCTATAAGCGACTTTTTGATCCCGATTTTGGCTCGATTGTGGATTTGGTTTGAGCGGCGGTGCAGGCGCAGGACCGGTCCGCTGGCGCACCTTTTCCATTTTCATCAGCAGCACGTTTGCCGCAATACCGGCCAGGCGTATTTTGCCGAATGGAAAAAGATCATCTCTTTCCTGGCGCAAAACATTCCCCAGGTCGCCAAATATCAGCAATGGAATCAACTTCGCTATGAATAAGGCAGACCCGCATTCGCGCGGTTGCGCCCGTTCTGCACATTTTCTCTTCTGAAAATAAAAAAGGGTGGTGTCCCGTGCGGGACACCACCCGAATGATCTACTTCAGCAACAGAATCCGCCGGCTCTGTTCAAAAGTCCCGCTTCGCATGCGGATCCAGTAGATGCCGCTGCCCACTGCCCGGCCTTCCGCATCCATACCCTGCCAATCCACCGAATATTGACCGGCCTGGTAGGTCTGATCGACCAGTTCCTTCACCGGTCTGCCCAGCACATCGAAGATTTGAATGGTGACCTGCGACTGCTGCGGCACGCTGAACGCCAACCTTGTGCGGTTGTTGAAGGGGTTGGGATAGTTGGGCTCGAGGCGGAATTGCAGCGGTTGAGAATCGACTGCCAGGGACAGATGCTCCGCTTGCAGCACCGCTATCGGCTGCCCGTCCGGATTGCGCAGATCGATGGTTTCGGCACGCAATTCGCCGGTTGCCGAGTTCTTTGGCGCGAGGGTGAGAAGCAGGAGCGAGCCGCTGCCTGCCCAGGTGGTGGTTTCGCCGCTTTCTGCCAGCTGCGCCAGGGCGATGTCGATGGTGCCGGTTTTTTCGTCGTGCTCCACGAGCCAGACCGGCGCTTCGCCCAGCACTTCTCCCGGTGCGGCCTCGATGAGGTTCCAGGCCTCAGCCGGATAGCGCACCACCAGATGCCCCATGGCCGCATCTTGCACATTTTGCGCCAGCAGGGCGCATTCCAGCGTCGCAGCCGCAGTCGAGCCGTTCAACAGCTGCCACTGGCTGGTTATGACCGGCGATTTTTGCAGAGGCGCGTTGTTTGGGTAGGCGGAAAGATTGGCATGGTACCAGTTCCACATGCGGGTAAAGACAAAGAGATCTTCAAAATTGACCACATTGTCGGGCGAAACGGCGAGAAACGGCGGCGTGCCGGTCGCCGGGCCGATGTCGCCGGTGGCGGTGTTGGCCGGTTTCCAGTAGGTGGCCAGCAGCGCAAAGTCGTGGGTGTCGATATCCAGATCCTCATTGAAATCGCCCAGCAAATCGGACTGGCCGCCGGTGGATATGGGGTGAAGGGTCGCCCCGGCGGTTGTGACCGGGATGACGGTATCGTTGAGCTTTTTAAAGACGCGTTCCGCGGCCGACAGGGTCAGGGTGCTGGCGCAATTCTCGACGAGCACCGTGAAACGGACTCGGCACAGGACGCCGCTGCCGCTGGCGCCGATCTGTTGGCTGTCGAAGCGGGTTGCGGTGATGTCGATGCGCGAATTGGTCGGTTCGATATCCGCCACAAAGGTGGTCGATGCCCCGCCCTGGGAGAGAAAATCGCCTTCGACGATCTGTTCGGCCTTGATTTTGGCCGCATCGTATTGCAGATAAAAGTGCGCCATGCCGAGATCGACCATGCTCGTCGTCTCGACTGCGACTTCAAAGGAGGCGCCGACGCGTCCGATGATATCGGCTGGGGTGACGGCCACCCGGGCGGATCCGACCACGAACAGGGTTTCGGCGACATGGGTCTGCCCATTGTGCGTGATGGTCACCTTCAGTTTGCGCACACCGTCATCCGGCTGCTTGTCGCTGCTCACATAGGTGATGACGGTCTGGCTGCCGAGGATGCGGCCGATCAGACAGAGGGTGGTGGACAATCGATCGATGTCCAATTTGAAGAACAATCCGCCTGCTTCCTCCACCAGACCGCGGAAATCGGGTTGATCCGGCGCCAGGACCATGGGGATGATTTCTTTCAGATAGAGCTTCAGCGCTATCTCATAAGTTGTCAAGTCGGTTTGCCCGGCACCGGCCTGTCCTGCTTGATAATAGGGCTTGTCGGTGATCAGAACCACCAGGCGGACGGCATTGGGCCGATAGTCAAATTCAGCTGCCTTTTCCAGCGCTTCCAGGGCATTGGCCTTGCCGTCAGGGCTCGATTTAACAACCAATCCATTGATTTGGGCCTGGATCTCGGCGAAATCGCTGCTGAACTCGGCTGTGTTTTCCACTTCGCTGCCAAAGGTGACCAGTCCATAGCGGGCGTCGATGCCCACGGTCGCGTCTCTGGCCCACTCGTCGATGCAGCCGGCCCAGCCGGCGAACCTGTCCAGCAGATCCTGGGTGGCCAGAGTGAGATCGACGACAAAGACGATGTCAGCTTTGCTGCCCATTCCCGGCCCGGTTTTTTTCACGGTTGTTGCAGTCTGGCTCGCACCGTCTTCGGAGACGCTGACCTGGACTGCCGTGATCTCATCGACCGGTGTGTTGTCGCTTCTGTCGATCGCGGTAACCCAACAGGAAATGGCGGGAAAATTTTGCGTGTCTATGGCGGTGATGCGCACCCCGATGCCGGTGTCGGGCTCGGCGGTTTTGCCGATGGTCAGCGTGAGGCGCGCGTCCGGAAAGCCGCCGGCCTTGGCGGTGATGACCGAAGAACCGCCTTCGGCTGCACCGGATTTTGCCTGCACGGCGGCGAAGGTGCTGGTCTGTCCGGCCGGAATGGTGGCGCTCGCGGCGATGGTAAAGTTGGCGGTGCTGGAAGAACTGAGCGAAACGTTGAGATCCTGTGCCAGGGGCTCGGTCACTTTGATGGTGAGCTGTTCGCTTTCACCCGGCGGAATGACCCAACGCTGGGTGGTCAGCAAAAGCCGGTTGACCGGTTCGTTGCTGATTTCGACTTTGCCGCGATAACCGCAACAGACAACGTTGGTCTGATAGGAAAAGGTGATATTTTGGCCGATCAGATCGATCCAGTTCCCGCTCCAGGAAGGCGGCGCCGCTGCATAATGCCAGTCGCCTGTGCCCCAATCGACGATCTGGATATAACCGTTGTCGTCCGGTCCGCCGCTGCTGATCCAGCTCATGGTGCCGTCGCCCTCGGCGGCCCAGTCTTCCTGGCCATAGCGAAAAGCGCTGTAAAATCGATTGCCGATTCGCACGGCGTCGAGTTTACCGGTATCGTATCCGTTGTGCATCTCGGTGCGAAAACGGATCTTGCTGACACCTGCCAGCACGCCGGCAAACGTGGCGTCGTCAACGCCAAAAGTCGAAGCGGTGAGCGGAATGGTAAAGGTCTGCCAGGTGTTCATCTGATCCGGCGGTCCCCAGTCCGCGGAAAGGGTCTGCGGCTCGGTGGTGGGCGCCCCTATGGTGAGCGAGTAGGAATCATGAATCCCATACGTCATGATGCGCAGATAGTATTTCGCCGCAGCGGCATTGGCGACGTTCATTTCGTAGCCGGCGCCCCAGGTGTCGCTGCCGTTGTGAACAACCGTGACGCCGTCGGCTTTATATAACTGCATTCTCAGGTTGGCCGCGGCATTCTGGGTGAGTTTGATTTTCAGGTCTTTGGTTTCTGACAGGGTGAAATGCCACCAGTCAACCGTATCCTTGCCTAGCAATTCTCTGTATCCGTCATAGCCGAGATGGCCGGTGACTGTTTTCGCCAGGACGAGTTCGGAGGCCGTCGCGACAGAGTCGTTTGGTTCCGGATCGTTGTCGCTGGCTGCAGGTGCAAAGGTATTCTGCAGGGTATACGGTGTAAAATTGGTCGAATATCGATAGACGCGCACAAAAAAGGTGCCGTTTCTGACGTTGTTGATGGTCAGACTGGTGGTATCGCCCCACGTATCCTGTCGAATCATTTCCGTGCTGCCGTCCGGTCGGTAGATGGCGAGCTGCAGATTGTCATCCTCGATCTGGCTGAGGGTGACGGTCAAAGCCCCATCCTGGACCGTGGTGATTTGCCACCAATCGACCAGGTCGGCGGGATTGCCTGTCCAGCGTCCGTCGTAGCCGATGTGTCCTGTCACCTGATTGTTTAGAGACAAAATTTTAGCCGCGGTAAAAGTGTCGTTTGGCTCGACGTCGTTTTGCAGAGCTGCGACGGCAAATTGGGTTTTTAACGAAAAGGCGATTTTGCTGTCTCCGGCATAATATCCCCAAAGGGAAATAAAGTAGGTGTCGGGTTTGAGGCCGTTGACGTTCAAGGTCAGCGGATTTCCCCAGGAGTCGGATCTGATGATCTCAATTTTCTCCGGGGTGCAGAGCATGAGTTGGATATTGGCGCTCTGGGTAGGTGTCAGGGTGACGCTGAGATTGCCATCGGCTGTCACGGGTACGGCATAATAAACCCTGACCTGACCGGCGAGGGTGCCGTTATAGGTGGCATTCGGTGCAATGATATTCTCGGCAGCAGCCTGGTCGATGGTCAGCGTGAGCCGAGCAGCCGGAAAACCGGCGGCGGAGGCGGTGATCACCGAAAAGCTGCCGTCCACTGCGTCAGAAGGTGTGGCAACGGTCACGTTGGTGCTGGTTTGCCCGGCGGGAATGGTTGCACTCGCCTCGACGGTGAAACTGGCCGGATTGGAGGAATCGAGCTGAATGGCCAGATTCTCTGCCAAAGCGTTGGAGAGTCTGAGGGTCAGTTGCTCGCTCGATCCGGGCGGCAGGGTCCAGCGCGGCGTGGTCAGCAGCAGCCGGTTGATCGGTTCGTTGCTGATTTCGATGGCGCCGGTATAGCCGCAGCACCAGTTGTCGGTTTGATAGGCAAAGGTGATATTCTGGCCGATCAGCCCGGTCCAGTCGCCGCTCCAGGCCGGGGGAGCCACAGCCCAATGCCAATCGCCGGAAGCCCAGTCAGAGATCTGGATAAAGCCGTTGCCGTCCGCGCCGCCGCTGTTGATCCAGGTCATGGTGCCGTCGCCCTCGGCAGCCCAGTCGTCCTGGCCGAGGCGGAAATCGCTGAAAAAACGGTTGCCGATGCGCACCGAGTCGAGCTTGCCGGTGTCGGCGCCATCCATCATCTCGGTGCGAAAACGGATTTTGCTGACGTTGGCCAGCACGCCGGCAAAGGTGGCGTCATCGACGCCAAAAGTTGAAGCGGTAAGCGGAACGGTAAAGGTTTGCCAGACATTCAGCTGATCCGGCGGTCCCCAAATTGCGGAAATGGTTTGCGGATCGACAGCAGGAAGCGAATTGCCAGCCAAAAAGATCGGCATCACCACATCATCGGGACCCACTGCCCAGGCTTTGCCCGGATGCAGCATCACCACATCGAAAAAACCCACCCAGGTGGTGAGGTTGAGATCAATTTTCTGCCAGATCTGTCCGCCGTCGACGGTGTGGTAGACCTGGCCGTTGGCGCCGACAACGATACCGTTCTGCGCATCACAAAAATGCACCCCGGTCAGCAGATCGTCATCGATTTTTTGCACGCTCCAGGTTTCGCCCGCATCGACGGTCGAAATCACTTCGCCGCCAAAAGTGACCGCCCAGCCGTGATCGATATCAGCAAAATGCAGGGCCACAACATCACTGGTGACCTGGCTTTTTTTGGCGTACCAATTTTTACCATAATCATAGGATTTAAGCAAAAGGCCGCGATCTCCAACTGCCCATCCGTAGTTGCCGAGCAGGTGCACATCCTGGATCGCGTGACCGATCTTTTCATAGGCTGGCGTCCATTGTTGGAATCCGCCTTTGGTGCCTGCGGAATAGACCAGGCTGCCGACGTTCAAGGCGGCGACCAGAACTTCCCTGTTTTCCTCTTGATTCCAGGTTCCGGAAATCGCTTTGCAATAGACATACTTGCCATCTCCGCCTATCGATTCCGTCCAATTTTTACCGTCGTCGGTGGTCTCGTTGACCAAAAAATAGATCGAATAGGGGGTGGCATTGGGATCGTTGGGGTTGTGTTTGGTCATCCCGGCAGTGACAATTGATTGGGCGTTGCGGACATAGATGTCTTCATAGCTGTTATCGGGGGCTGTTTTGATCTGTTGCCACGTTTTGCCGCCGTCATTGGTCTTGATAAGGGTCGATCCGTTGCCGGCTACCCACATATTGAGCGAATCCGCGGCACCGATTGCATTCAGATAAGCCGCGGATAATTCAGCGCTCAGCGCCAGTACCAATGCAAGTCCGAAGTGAATGACTTTATTCATCTGTGATCCTCTGGATAAGGTCAACAATCTTTTGCTCCGACGAAATTAGGGTGCACTGGTGACGGTAACTGCGCATGAGAGCGCCAGCACCTCAATCACATGCGCCTGGTCGTCATACAGCCCCAGGTCGGCATGGGTGTTTTTATCGAGATGCAATTCGATGGAGGTCGGCCCGTTTTGCAGCGCCTTGAACACAACGCGGGCGATATTGCCGGTGCCGCTGACTGCTTTGGCTGCCGGGAAAACACCCAGAACCACGTCGACCTGGCCAAGCGTATTGTTGCGGCTGAACTGCATCTGGGTGATGCTGCCGCCCTGGGAGGTTAAAAACGCGTTTTCACGTCCCAACTCTTCCACCCGCAATCGGGTTGGATCAAAGGTAAGGCGGGCGCCAAAGGCGGCCAATTTTTGCATCTGCCGCGCTGCCAGATAGAGGGTAAACTGCGAGTCGGCGGCGACGGTTAACCGGGGCGGGGAGAGGATCACGGTGGGCAACAAATAGTCAAACTCGATTTCGACCTTGACTTCTTTGCCCTTTTGCAGATCTTTGGTGGTGGAACCGCGCAGAACCAAATCGCTCTGCCGGTAACCCAGGGCAGTAAATGTTCTGTTTTTACCGGCCGGCACCTTGAGACTGGCGCGGGCATATCCGTCGCTGAGGGTCAAATCGGTGCGCACGGTGTCCATGTCGCTGGCGCTGACCTCAAGCGCCAATCTCGAGAGGCCGGTGGTCGACAATCCGGCTGCTGTCAAATCCAGTGCGGTCTGCACGGTGATCACATCTCCACCGTGCGGTTCGGTCGGCGCAAGGGATTGGCAGGCCAGGGTTGTCAAAAATAGGCATGCACTAATCAACAGATGCTTTTGCATAGGTTATCCTCGCTTCTCGGATTGGCGGTTTTCAATTCCATTCGACGATGACATCGACATCGGATTGCTCGGCGGATTCCTCTTGTTGGCTGAGAAAATAGATGATTCCGCCAGCGGTCGCGGCGAGAAAGATCCAAAACAGCGCCTTGCGGTAAAAGGGCGTTCCTGCACCGCTGGGGGACGCCGCAGTGAGGGCAGCAGAGGGGGTTTTGCCGCTTTGCATCAAGGCGATGTCTTCGGCGCTGACCAGACGCACAGGGGTCCACTCGGTTTCCGCGCTCTGGCCATTGCGATCGATGACTTGAATTCGATAAGCAAATTCCTGCGCCGCGGTAATGGATGCAGGAACTGCAGCACCGAAGCGGTGACCGCTGGAGAGGATTTGCACGCCGGAAGCAGGCAAATAGCCGCTTTCGCCGTTTGGAACATAGACGCGATAAAAACCGTTGCGCACAGCGGTTACATAGACAATTGTGCCGCCTTCGACCACGCCGGTCTGGCGGCTGCTGCGGTCGGCAGCACTCAAAAGCGCGATCCGATCATCCGTCACCCTGACCTGCACGGGGACATCACCTGCGGTCTGCAGGCGCGGCAATTTTCCCTTGGTGGAACGGCCGTCGTAGCGCAAATGCAGATACGTCGATTCAATTTCTGCGTCGCTGGCGATGTGGGCGATGATGTTCAGCGGCTGCGCTTTTTTGGCCATTTTCACCGGCCGGTGCGAAATAATCGGTGCAGCCGTCAGGTTTGCAATCGGCGCCAACAACAGATAGGGAATTAGCAAATAGATAAAACCTACAGCAGCGGCATCGGAAAGGAAAAATTTTCTCATTTGGTGCCCCTTTGGCAAAAGTTGCATCTCTTCAAGCACTAACCGACTGCAATAAAAAAACGACCCATCGACTTTCAGGCAAAACGATGGCTGAAAGTCGGTGTTGACAACAGGTGATCGAACGGAACCGGATATCCGCAACAAATAAAAAAAGGGTTGTCGCTAGGGCGCGATGGATAGAGTTGAGCCGATGATCCGGATTTGCCGTTCCATGGCGGTGCTGGCTAAATGTACGGTCATAATTCGGGTTTGCGTAAACAACTTGCCGCATTTCCGAGTTGGCGATTAAAAGCGATGGCCGATGGTCAGGAAGAATTTGTTTTGTTTGCGCCCGGGAGAAAAAGGCGATGCCTCGCCGCGGGCGACATAGAGATCGATCGGCCCAACCGGAGAGATCAGTTTGAGGCTCAGTCCGATGCCGTTTACCCAGTGCGATCGGTACTCGTAACCTCGCAAGCTGCTGGTCATCGCTGGACAGGTGTTTCCGGTCAACGTGATGAAGATGTTGGGACGAACGCGAACTTTGTAATCAAGGCGCACCAGGGAGACGCTCCTGGCCAGGAGCTGATCGTAGTCGGTGCCGAGAAAATAACTCGGATGGCCGAGGTTGAAAAACTTGTAGACCGGTTGATTTTTGCCGTTTCCAACCAGCAACCCAAAGTGCCAGGTGTGGCGCCGCCCCAGGGTCCGGTAGATGTCGAAGCTGGCCGAGCTGAATCGATAGGCGAGGTCTGAACCCAATTTTTTCCAGCTTTGTTCGTGCACCGCAGTCAGCAGAAGGCCATCGCGGGGGTTCCAGGTGTCGTCGAGGTTATCGCAGACAACTTGTGCATGAAACTGACGCAATCTGGCTTTTCGCAACCCCAACAGCGACGGGTCATCAAGACCGATTGCCGTCTTGATATCCATCCACTCCTGGCGGATTTCAGCCTCTCCGTTCACACCTCGGCCCACCTGGATCGCCAATCCAATGCCTGCCTGAAGCGAACGATCGCCGTAGCGGACGATTTTATTCCCGCCAAGGTCATAGAGATAGGTAGGCAACTCTTTAAATTGCGAGTGGAGATAGGGATATACCGGCCAGGCCATATATCGCGAGGGATAGGAAATCCGTGTGCTGATGCGGGTCAACCCGGCGAACTGCAGATCGCTTTCCATGCGAAGACCGGGCAGAAAAATATTGGTGCCGAGCAAGCCGATGCTGCCCACCAGTTTGTGGTGGTCATCGTAGCGGATACCCATTCGCAGACGCCGAATCGGCAGTTCCTTGACGAAAAAATGCATGTTGATGCGGTTGGTGTCGATCGGCGATATTTCATAGAGCAGGGTTTCGAAATAGCCGAGGGCATAGACCTCCATCAGCCGGGCATTGAGTTCCTGAACATTCAACCGTTCGCCGGGAGAGAGGCCGATCAGCCGATAGATGAAACTGAACGGAAGGGATTGGTTGCCCGAAATTGAAATCCCATAAATCTGCGGAGATTCGACCTCGCGCACGTACAGCGAAATCTTGATTCCATTTTCATCAACAGGCGTCAGCTCATAATGGACTGCAGAAAATTGCCCTCCTGCTTTCAAGGCGGCCACCGCATCGCTGAGGGCTGCCGTGGAAAAGGTGTCACCCGGTGCGATGGCCAGGTTTTGCAGGATCAAATCGGCTGGGATAGAGGTGTTGCCGTTGACGGCGATCGACTGCACCACGGCGGCGGACGAGATTTGCAGCCGTTCATTTTTGCTCTCGGCGCGATAGAGGTTGTGGCGCCTTTGCAATTCCAACAATTCGGGGATTTTGCTTTGTGCCGCCTCTTCACCGAGCTTCATCATTCGCTCAATTTTTTCGGCGTTAAAATCCGCAACCGTGAAATCGGCAAGATCAGGATGAATGTAAAGATCGCTCTGGTCGCGGTTTTGCGCCCATCGAATACGGTCGAAAATGGCTAAAGTCTGCTGCAGCACGACGAAACCGCTGTTGAGCTTTTCCCGCGGTTTGAGGTCTGAAGCGACGTCCACAGCGATGACGATGTCAGCACCCATCGCTTTGATCACGTCGACGGGCAGATTGTTCAGCAGTCCGCCGTCCACCAGGAGCGAGTCACCCCATTCCACCGGACTGAATACGGTGGGAATGGACATGGTGGCGCGCATGGCCAGCGCCAGAGAGCCAGAGTCGAGCACCACCTCATTGCCGGTGACCAGATCCACGGCAACGCAGCGGAAAGGGATCGGCAGGTCATCGAAGCGGTTCGTGCGTTCGAACGGAAAGGTGAGGCTGTTGAAGAGCAGAGCGATTTTTTGGCCAAAAATCAGACCGCTGCGCGGCTGCGGCAGCAGGCCTTGCAGGCCGAACTCGACCTGATATCGACCGACGTCCCTTTTTTGCAAAAAGGGCATAGTGCGGCGGGACGGCATATCGGAAAATATCTCCAGCCAATCGGTCTGATGGGCGATTTTTTCCAATTCCACTCCGGAATAACCGACTGCATGGAGTGCGCCGATGATACCGCCCATGCTGGTGCCGGCGATATAGTCGATCGGAATTTGCAGGGAATCGAGCGTTTTGATCACCCCGACGTGGGCGAACCCCTTGGCTCCGCCGCCTGACAGGACGAGTCCGACTGTCGGACGGTTTTCCTGCTCTGATTCCAGAGCAAAGAGCTGAGCCGATAGGAGAAAAAATAAAAGAATGCAGTGAATCTCGAGTCGCGATCCCCGAATGCGATTTTTCAATCGGAAAGAGAGGGTCATGTTTTTCGTGCTCATCTAAGTACCGCTTAAAATGCATCGTGTTCGATTTTTGCCGGGAACGCATTTCTGTTCGAACCCGGATTCCATTCGCGCACAACTGCAGATCACAGCGGGATCACTCAAAGGCCAGGCCGCGGTCGCGGGCGATTTCTTTCAGCGTGGCATAGACTTTCTCCTGCAGGGGAATGCCTTCCTTTTTATAGCGCTCGAAGCGTTCGTATTCCTTTTCGCCGTGGATATAGATGCGATTTTGTCCCTCTGCTTTGGCTGATTGGGTCAAAGAATCGATCAGATCGTCCATTTTATCCAGAAAAACGTCGCGCGGGATAAAAGCCTCGATTTTGAGGGCCATGAAAAAGTGTCCCACGTCCGGCGGCAGGTTCTTGCCGTCTTTTTTCGCATAGACTCGGTCGGTATAACTGCCGCCGGAGAGCACGCCGCTGAGGATATCCACCAGCACGGCCAGTCCATAGCCTTTGTAGCCGCTGTAGAGTTCTCCCTCACCGCCGAGCGGCAGAATGCCGCCGCCGGCGCGTTTGGTCATGTTGTCGAGCACCACGGATGCATCGGTGCACTCCTTGCCGTCGGTACCTACTGCCCAGCCGGTGGGCAGGGATTTGTTTTCGCGGTTATAGACCTCCAGTTTGCCGCGGGGAACGACGGATGTGGCCATATCGAGAAAAAACGGCCGATGCCGGCGCGCCGGCGCCGCCAGGCTGATGGGATTGGTGCCGATCACCATCTCTTTGCCAAAGGTGGGTACCACCAGCGGCGCCGAATTGGTCATCGATACGCCCAACAAACCCTGATCGAGCATCATCTGTGCATAATAGCCGGCGATGCCATAGTGGTTGCTGTTGCGCACTGTAACCACCCCGACACCCGTTTGTTGCGCTTTTTCGATCGCCAAACGGGTGGCAAAAGCGGCGACAATCTGTCCCAATCCAGCCTGACCATCGACTGCTGCCGAGGAGACGCTCTGGGTGACGATCAGCGGGCGATTCATTGGAAAAATCAGACCGTCAGCGATGCCGTCTGTGTAGCGTTTAAGGCGGGCGACGCCGTGTGAAGGGATGCCGCGCATGTCCGCTGCCACGAGGTTATCGGCACAGAGGTGCGCATCGCCAGGATCGAGTTCATAACTGGCAAAAACGGCTTGCACAAAATCGAGCAAGCGAGCATGATCGATGGTAATCGGCATAGGTGATCCTCCGCATCGTAATGGTTGGCGACCGAGATAGGGCGCATCAGAAAAGAATCGGCGACAGCGATCGCAGCTCCGCCCTTGCCGATCGTTCCGCCGGGCAAAAGTGGGCCATGCCAAGTTATGATTTCTGAAGCAATAATTCAACCAAATAAGCGGACTGTCGGATCAAAATGAGCGATTTTTTCCTCGGGAGAAAGACGCGGGATTTTCTGATCATCAAACAGGAGCATGCGCCGAAACTGCGGGGGAGACCGGGTTGGGCTGCGGAAAGCTATTGATTTTGGCGATCAGGTTTGTTATTTTTTAGCGAATTGATGATGAAGATCTTTCGGGATGTGAATTTGTCAATCGAGGACAACTATGCGACACAATTGTGGATGGCTTTTGCTGACGGTGGTTTTGATCCTGTGGTCCTGTGCCGGCAACCAGGCTGACCGTCCTGCCGAGGTGGGTCAACCACCGGCAAGGGGATCGTCCGGGACGGAATTTGACGAAACATTTGATCCAGCGAAACTTGGTGAATATGCGCTCGAAAAGCCTGATCAGCCCGGTTTGTCACCGGCTTTTGATCTGCATTCCTTTCTGAAAGCCGGCGATTCTTCGTCGGCTACCAACGCGCAACAAGAGATCAGCGGGTTTCGGATTCAACTCATTTCGACCAGGGATGAACAAGAAGCGCGCGCCGTCCGAACCGATGCGTTGATGCAGTTGGACTGGCCGGTCTATATGACCTTTGATAATCCCTACTATAAAGTTCGTGTCGGCAACTTTCTCCGACGTTCAGATGCGGAAAAAGAAATGGCCGAGGCGATCAATCGTGGATTTGTCGATGCCTGGGTTGTGCGCACCCTGATCCGTCCGCAGCTCGACAGCCAGACCGAGAGCGAATCTTCCAGCCGCACTGCTCCCTAAATGCAGCCTGCCGATGTCAAACCCGATTTTTTATTTGGAATCGGGCTTTTTTTTTATTATATTTAAATTTAGCATTATAAATTGGAAAATTCTGTGCCAACCGGATCGCCCAATTTCCGGTTGAGCCGATCCATACAGTTGATGTCTGTTTGCTGAATTCGCTGTTCGGTTCAACAGCTGGAACGGCTGTTGTTCGGCAACTGCAGACGCTTGTGGTGCACTCCTGAACCCCAGACCGAGGGATTCGATGTTCAATGCTGAAACTAGAGAGCATGGAATGCTGGAATGGCATTCCATTCAATCGCCATTTCCGTAAATGCCGTATACTGCACGCCAAAATAAAGCGGTGGGGGAAAGGTTCATTGTGTTTCGGTAGGCAACATCGCAACTGAGTCTGATCGCTGAAAAAGCGGTTTAAAAAAAGGATATATTCGGGAGGCACTATGTCAGGACACAGCAAATGGAGCACGATCAAGCGCAAAAAAGAAAAGACTGATGCAGCACGCGGTCGAGTCTTTACGCGTCTGATCAAGGAAATAACCATAGCGGCGCGCAACGGCGGCGGGGATGAAGAGTCCAATCCGCGTTTGCGCACGGCCGTTCTGGCGGCCAAAGCCGCGAATATGCCGGCAACCAATATCGACCGTGCCGTCAAACGCGGAACGGGTGAGTTGCCGGGGGTGGTCTATGAAGAAATCGTCTACGAAGGGTATGGTCCAGGTGGCGCAGCGCTCTATATCGAAACACTGACCGACAACAAAAACCGCACCGTCGCCGAGATGCGACATATGCTCAGCCGGTATGGCGGCAGTCTTGGGGAAAGTGGCAGTGTCGCGTGGATGTTCAACAAAAAAGGGATCATCACCGTGCCGGCGGCCGGCATTTCAGAGGACAATCTGATGGAGGCGACTCTCGAGGCTGGAGTCGATGACATCCAGATGGATAACGATTATTTTACCCTGACCTGCGCACCGAACGATTTGGAAGCGGTGAAAAGCGCACTAGAAGAGAAAAATATCGAATATGATTCAGCTGAGGTGGCCATGCAGCCCAACTCCACCATCAAACTGGAGGGCAAACAAGCAGAAAGCATGCTCAAGCTGATGGATGTGCTGGAAGAGCACGATGATCTGCAAAATGTCTATTCCAACTTTGATATCGATGATTCGCTGATCGAAGAACTCGGCTGAGGGTTATGATTCTTTTGGGTGTAGATCCGGGCAGCCGTGTGACCGGTTACGGAATTATCGGCCGGCAAGACGGGGACCAATGGTTTCATATTGCTTCCGGCGTTTTGTCATTTTCCGCGGCTGATTCTTTTTTTGATCGTCTGAAAACGATTTATAGCGAAACAGTCGCTCTAATCGGTCGATATTCTCCTGATCAGGTGGTTTTTGAAGATGTTTTTTATGGCCAGAACATCAAATCCATGCTGCAGTTGGGGCAGGCGCGCGGGGCAGCTTTGGTGGCGGCGCTCAACTGTGATCGCCCCCTATACACCTACGCAGCGAGAGAGATCAAACAAGCGTTGACCGGCAACGGTGCAGCATCCAAGGAACAGGTGCGCAGGATGGTTATGGCGGTTTTGCATCTCGACAAGGCTCCTGCGCCATTGGATATCTCCGATGCATTGGCTATCGCGTTGTGCCATGGGCTGCGCTTTCGGCCAGACAAATCCAGCAAGTGACCTCAATTGCCAAGTCGGGATTTCGTGTTATGCTTGCCTTTTTGCACGGCAAAGTGGTGGAAAAAACACCGCAATCCTTAATACTGGATGTGAATGGAGTCGGTTATTTTTTGCAGATTCCTGCCACAACCTTTGCCACCCTGGCGGATGTTGGTGCCGAGACGGTCATCCGAACCTATCTCTATGTCCGCGAATCCACGCTGGCCCTGTTTGGATTTGCAACTTTTGCCGAACGCGAGCTGTTTACCGATCTGTTGTTGGTAACCGGCATCGGTCCCAAGTTGGCGATGACCATCCTTTCATCTGCGCCGGTGGACCATCTTTATCGCGCCATCGCCGAGGGCCGTGAAGCGGAGTTGACCCGGATCCATGGATTGGGCAAAAAAACAGCGCAGCGGTTGCTGATCGACCTGAAGGACAAAGCCGCAAACCGCCTGCAAGGGTCGCCGGATTGGTCGGCGCAGACAACAAGAAAAGCAACGACGGTTGTCGACGAAGCTCTCAGCGCCATGCTGGCGCTGGGATACAGTCAGGCTGAAGCACAACGCGCAGTGGATGCGGCTCTTGCTGAATTTGCGGCTGAGCCTGACGTGGCGAGACTCATTCAGGTTGCGTTGCGAAAATAGGCGACTGACATCTATTTACAGGCAGTCAAGTGGATACAAATGAGCGATTGACGGTTCCAGAACCGCTGAACGGTGAAAACGAACTTGACCAGACGTTGCGGCCGGCCCGGCTGGAGGATTTTGTCGGACAGGAAAAGCTGCGCGGCAATTTGCGTGTTTTCATTCAGGCGACTCTGGAACGCGGTGAACCGCTTGATCACGTTCTTTTCCACGGACCGCCAGGGCTGGGCAAAACGACCCTGGCCACCATTATTGCCAATGAACTCGGCAGCCATATCCGCTACACATCAGGCCCTGCTCTGGAACGGCCGGGCGATTTGGCGGGATTGTTGACCAATTTGGGCGAGCGAGATGTTCTGTTTATCGACGAGATCCACCGGTTGAATCGTTCGATAGAAGAGTATCTGTATCCGGCAATGGAGGATTTCAAGCTCGACATCATCATCGACAAGGGTGCCAACGCTCGAACGATTCAGCTGAACCTTCCTCATTTTACATTGGTCGGCGCCACCACGCGAGCCGGTCTCATCACCTCGCCGTTGCGGGCGCGTTTCGGCGTTTCTTTCCGCATGGATTATTACGATCCGGCTGACCTGCAACGAATCGTGTTGCGGTCAGCTCGAATATTGGGTTATGACATCCAGCGCGAGGCCGCTTTGGAGCTCGCCAAACGGTCGCGCGGAACACCGCGAATTGCCAACCGCTTGTTGCGCCGGGTGCGCGATTTTGCCCAGATCGATGGGCAAAAAACAATATCACAGGAAGCCGCCTGTCAGGCGCTGCATCGACTGGACGTGGATGAACTGGGTCTGGATGAGATGGACAAGCGCATAGTCCTTTCGGTTATCGATAAATTCAGCGGCGGCCCGGTAGGGCTGAACACCCTGGCTGTGGCAATAGGTGAAGAGAGCGATACGATCGAAGAGCTGTATGAGCCATATCTGATCCAGAACGGTTTTCTCAGCAGAACCCCGCGAGGTCGAGTGGCAACCGATTTGGCTTATCGCCACTTTAGCCGCCGCCGCAACGATCCGCGGCAAGGACAGCTTTTTTCTTGAGAATGCGGCGCAGCACTTAACTGGATCTTTTTTGAGGGGCGAACCGACCAAAGGTATCTGTCCTTCTTGGCCATGAAAATAGATCATCCCATCGACAGGAGGAAAAAGCGCGATGAAGCTTTCCGATTTCAAGTATACTCTGACAGAAAAGCTGATTGCCCAACACCCATCTGCTGAACGCGAAAAGTGTCGTTTGATGATACTGAATCGCGCGGAACAGTCTATCGCTGAAGGAATTTTTTCCGACATCATCGATTATTTGGAAGCAGGGGATTGCCTGGTGATCAATGAGACCAAGGTTTTCCCTGCCCGTTTGGAAGGAACCAAAGATAAGACCGATGCCCGCGTCGAGGTTTTTTTATTGCGCGAACTGGAACGCGGACTATGGGAAGTGCAGGTCAAACCCGCGCGCAAGGTAAGGGTGGGCAACCGCCTTTCGATCGGCCGGGAGTTGGCCTGTGATGTGATCGACAACACCGTTTCCGGCGGCCGGGTGGTGCGCTTTCATTATTCGGGTGATTTTTATGAGATCGTGGATAAAATTGGCAAATCCCCGTTGCCGCCTTATATCAAAAGGCTGCCAGAAAATGAGGATAAGGATCGCTATCAAACCGTCTATGCCAAACATCGCGGGGCGGTTGCCGCACCTACTGCCGGCCTCCATTTCAGCAAAAAAATGTTGAAAAAAATCGAGCAAAAAGGAGTCCGCATTGTGCCGATCGTGCTTCATCTCGGTTTGGGAGCCTTTCGCTCGGTCATGGTCGAAGATCTCAGCCGGCACAAAATGGACTCCGAATATTATGAAATTTCGGAAGATGCCGCCACTGCCATCAACGCAACCAAAAAGAGCAAAAAGAAAGTCATGGCCGTAGGCACCAGTGTGGTTCGCGCCCTCGAAACCAGCGTGACATCGGAAGGCTGGGCCAAGGCTGGTTGCGGCTGGACAGATAAATTTATCTACCCGCCATATGATTTTAAAATCGTCGATCGCCTGATCACCAATTTCCATGCGCCAAACTCGACCTTGCTGATGCTGATTTGCGCTTTTGCACCGCGGGACTTTGTCTTTAAGGCGTATCGCAAAGCGGTGCGCGAGAAATACCAATTTCTCGGCTATGGCGATGCAATGTTGATCATCTAGAAGGCGGATCGCAACGTTCTTATTGCGCCAGAGAAAAGCAAGGTCACACCGACGGTGCCCGATTTTCTGCAGATTTACGCAACTGCTGAGCTGCGCACCGCTCCGCCAGAGCCCTCCTGGCCGGCGATTCGAGCCGGAGGTGAATCGGGGGAATGTCTGGCCTCTGTTGCGCCACAGCTCGACCTGTCATTCGAGAAACCATCATGGATGATCCGAGTGGTTGTTCCGCTTTGATTGTGGCCGGCGGGTCCGGTCAACGCATGGGCGGTTCGACGCGCAAACAATTTCTGCTCCTGGATGGAGAAGCCATCCTGAAGCACACACTGCAGGCGTTCGATCGCCATCCGCGCGTGCATGCGCTGGTTGTGGTGCTGCCCAAAGAAGAACACGCTGCCAGGGAGCAACAGATCCGCCGGCAATGGGGAATGCATAAACCATTGGCAATCGTCGTCGGTGGAGAAGAGCGACAGACATCTGTGCAAAACGGATTGCACGCTCTTTCCCAGGACGGCGGACTGGTTTTGGTGCACGACGGTGTGCGACCTCTGGTTTCTGCACAGTTGATCGACCGGGTGATCGAAAGCGCGCGGATCAATGGTGCCGCTGTACCTGGACTGCCGGTGCGCGAAACGGTCAAGGAGATTGGCGATGGATGGGTGCACAGAACATTGATGCGGCAAAACCTGGTCGCCGTTCAAACACCGCAGGGTTTTCGCATCGATATTTTGCGCGCTGCCTACGAACAGGCCAAAGCCCGCAATCTGTCTGCGACGGACGACTCCGCTCTGGTCGAAGAACTCGGCGTGCGGGTCGCAATCGTCGATGGTGAAGAACAGAACATCAAAATCACCACGCGTGCCGATTTGGCGATCGCTGAATGGTGGCTGCTGCAGGAGAAGAAGGATGCGCATCGGTCAGGGATATGATGTTCATCGCCTGGTACCCGGGCGAAAACTGATCCTCGGCGGCGTCGAGATAGCGGGTGAATTCGGACTTTTGGGGCACAGCGATGCCGATGTGCTGTGCCATGCCATCAGCGATGCCTTGCTGGGAGCAGCGGCTTTGGGCGATATCGGAGTCCATTTCCCGGACAGTGAAGCCGCCTACCGCGGGGCATCGAGCATCGAGTTGTTGCGCCGGGTGGTGGAAAAGTTGGCTGAGGCCGGCTGGAGGCCGTGCAATATCGACAGCACCGTGGTGCTGCAGCGCCCCAAAATCGCGCCCTATATCGCACAGATGCGCCAGAATATCGCCGATGCGGTCTGTTTGCCGGTTGATTCGGTTTCGGTTAAGGCCACCACCAGCGAGCGGATGGATGCGGTCGGCCGCGGAGAAGGCGCAGCAGCGATGGCGGTGGTGTTGATCGATCAATAGCCCATCAATTTTTTGCGAAAGAGTATTGCGTTCAAGCGCGAGACGGAGAAGGTGAATCATGGCTCTCACTCTTTACAACAGCCTGTCGCGAAACAAGGAAAAATTCGTGCCCATTGAACCCGGCCGGGTTCATATGTATGTCTGTGGTCCGACTGTTTACGATTATCCGCATATCGGACATGCCAAGAGCTACATCGCCTTTGATATCCTCAATCGCTATTTGCGGTTCAGCGGTTACCGGGTGCGGTATGTCCAGAACATCACCGACGTCGGCCATCTTCTCGACAGCGGCGAAGACCGCATTTTGCGGGGTGCAGAGCGCGAAAAGATCGAGCCTATGGAATTGGTCGAGCGCTATACCGCCGCTTACTTTCGCGCAATGGATGCGCTGCACGTTTTGCGGCCCGATATTTCGCCGCATGCGGCCGCACATGTACCGGAGCAGATCGAACTGGTGGAAAATCTGCTCGAACGCGGTTTTGCCTATGTGGTCAACGGTTCGGTCTATTTTGATGTCGAGAAATGGCCTGCTTATGGTAAACTGTCGGGCCGGCGCATCGATGATCAGCAAGCCGGTGCCCGGTTGGAGGTCAATCCGGAAAAACGCCATCCAGCCGATTTTGCCCTGTGGAAAAAAGCTGAACCCGAACATCTGATGCAGTGGAACAGCCCGTGGGGCAGGGGTTTTCCTGGCTGGCACATCGAATGTTCGACCATGGCGATGAAATATCTCGGCGAAACCATCGACATTCATGGCGGCGGCATGGAGAACAAGTTTCCGCATCACGATTGTGAGATTGCGCAGAGCGAAGCGGCCACCGGCAAGCCCTTTGCCAAATACTGGATACACAACAACATGGTATTGGTCGATGGCGTAAAAATGAGCAAATCGCTCGGCAATTTTACCACCATCAGTGAAGCGCTGAACAAATTTACCGGCGAACAGCTGCGTTTTTTTATCCTGCAAACCCATTATCGCAGCCCGGTCGACTTTACCGATGCGGCTGTGTCGGCTGCGGCGCAGGGGCTGGAACGGTTGCGCGGCACGCGGCAGAAATTAGAGGATCGCCTTGCCCATTCTGTAAAAGAGAGTGGCGATGCGCCGATCGAATGGCTGGCGCAATTCAGACAGCGTTTTATCGAGGCCATGGATGACGATCTGAACACCTCATTGGCAATCGGGGTGTTGTTCGATTTTTCGCGGGAGATCAACAAACTGCTCGACAGCGAAGAACCGGCTTCGGTCTCGGTTCTGCGGCAGGCAAAAGAGTTGCTGGAGACTTTGGCCGGCACCGTATTGGGTTTGCCTTTGACTGCGACGGAGAGGGGCATGAGCGCGGCGCCGTTTATCGAGCTGTTGATCGAACTGCGCAACTCGTTTCGGCACGAGCGCAACTGGTCGCGGTCCGATTGGGTGCGCGATGAATTGCAGAGCCGAGGAGTGGTGTTGGAGGATGGCAAAGAGAGCACTTTATGGCGATTTGAGAAAATATAAATCACTTGGCTAAATTTTTACTTGACTTTTTAACAGAAATTATTATCTTTAAAGGCTCTCATTAGGCTGGATGGCTTATGCCACCATAGCTCAGTAGGTAGAGCACCTCACTTGTAATGAGGCTGTCGCGGGTTCGATTCCTGCTGGTGGCTCTTTACATGGGGAGATGCCCGAGAGGCCAAAGGGAACAGACTGTAAATCTGTCGGCGGATGCCTTCGGAGGTTCGAATCCTCCTCTCCCCACGAAGAGAAGTTGTTTGAGATGTGAAGCAAAATATCGGACTCGGACGGGATTTGGCGCGAGAACTGAGCCGATATTTTTTTGTTTAGAAACCGTGATTGCACTTTGCGGGAGTAACTCAGTTGGTAGAGTAACAGCCTTCCAAGCTGTCAGTCGCGGGTTCGAGTCCCGTCTCCCGCTCGCGGCACCAATTCAGCGCACAGGCCCACGTAGCTCAGTCGGTAGAGCGCATCCTTGGTAAGGATGAGGTCACCAGTTCAACCCTGGTCGTGGGCTCGTCAATTCATTCGCTGGACCAAAAAACAGTCCGGAGGTATTTAAAATGGCGAAAGAAAAGTTTGCACGCACAAAGCCGCATGTGAATATAGGCACGATAGGCCATGTGGATCACGGCAAGACGACGTTGACGGCGGCGATCACGCAGACGTTGGCATTGTCTGGCCTGGCCAAGGCGCGGACGTA